>NZ_JAGSYB010000001.1:2750944-4126416 GCF_025685415.1 Terriglobus aquaticus | reverse complement strand
CCATCACCGAAATCATCAAGTAAGCCACTGCATGGAGCAGATGCGCTTCGCGTCTGCCCCATGCAAGCTCACATGCAACACCGAAGGGCCGCATCGAACGATGCGGCCCTTCTGCTTGTGGTTAGAAGAGATCAGAAGTGCAGGTGCTTCCCTGCCCTTCTCGGACCCTACGGGCTAGAAGTGATAGGCGAAGCCGACGGTCGGTTCCTCGGTGACGACCCAGCCGCGCGTGCTAATCGCAGCGTTGTTGAAGTTGGGAGCGCGATAGATGAGTGCGCGGCCCTGAATGCGCATGGCGAGATGATTCGACTTCATGAGTGGAATATCGAAGCCGGTTTCGACCAGGCCTGCACCGCGCCACTGGTTGTTGGCGAGGTACGGCAGGAAGTCCACTGCGCCGCCACCCACGTTCACGTACGGCTGGAACTTAATGTGCTTGGGGTGGAACTGGTAGGCCGCGGTGGCTTCGTGGAAGGCGACCGGCACGCGCAGGTACTGCTGTGTGCCGGGCTGGCTGGAGTATTGCGAGTTGTACTGCTCGTCGAACTGAACGAACTGGTAATTGAGCTCGATGCCAGCCCACGCCACTGGGTGGAAGCCGAGCTGTGCCAGAACACCGGGTTTGCTGGTGGTTCCCTGCTGCTGGCCGGTGATGGTTTCGCTCAGCGCGTTGGGCGGCGTGCCAACCGGAGCAGTCAGCGGGGTGGCGTTGTTGGTGAGGGGCGTCGTGAACTCTTCGGTTGCGCTGACGGCGATAGTTCCGCCCTTGAGGCGGCTGAACTGTGCCTGTGCGCTGACGGCCGCCACCATAAGGCTGAGTGCGACGGCGTACGTGATTGGGAACTTCATTGAGCGTCTCCTAGAAAGCGAGCGGTGCGTGATCTCTGGTGCCGGGGCGGTGCAACGTAGCCCGGCTACTGCGGCGAAGCGGCGTTAGCTGATTGCGATGGGGCCGTTCAACCCGTTCGGGAAGAAGCCGCCCTTTGCAACGCCGAGGACGCCCGCTGCACCGTACGCAATCTGCAACACCTGTGAGGTGGTGCGCACCGGACTCAGCCCTGTGGTTGGGTCGGTGTTGAAGATGCGGCTCAGAGAGGGCGGAGCATCCTGCGCATCGACCGCGGCAGATGTGACGCCGTTCACGATGCAGAGTTCCCGCAGAAAGCCAGCGTGCTGTGCTTCCACGTGGAGGATCTGTGCCGCGTAGTTCAGGGCCGCCGGGTTCGCAACCAGGTACTGCGCACCACCCGCGTAGGCGCTCACGCCCACACCTTCCAACTGCCGGGCAAGCGCAAGAAACGTGGTGTCATTCGTTACCGCCCCAAGGGCAGCCAGGTTGAGTGCGGGCAGGTCCACGGGCGTGCCGCCGTTGCCGGAGATGGCGGCGCGCAGCAGCTCCACGTGCTGACGTTCTTCCACCGCAAGCTGCGCGGCCAGGCGCCCGATCAGCGGATTGGTGAACGTCACCTTGGCTCCGCCGGTAACGGTGCCCGGGTTGCCGCCAATGTCTGCCGCGGGGAGGCCGGAGCCGGTCGCCACGTAGGAGTAGAAGGTCGCTTCCAAGTACTCCAGGTTCAGTGCGAAGTTGAGAACATCGTTCACCGAAGGAGCGACGCCGGGCGTGGTGATGGGGCCGTCGTTGCTGCAGCCGGCAAGAGAGCCGGCGCCGAGAGCTGCACCAGCAAAGCCAAGGGTGGTGAGAAAGCCGCGGCGGCCAAGGCGCGAAGCCGGGCTCTGCTGCGACAGGTGTGCCGTGTCGGTATCGGCACCTGAGTCGAGATGGACCATGCGATCAGACATGTTGAAACTTGCCTCCAGGCAATCGGTGAGTGAGTCGGTCAGCGTTGGATCGGGATGCAGACGCCGGTCCTAGGTGGACTTCACGTTGCCGTTGAATCCGTTCGGGAAGAAGCCACCCAGCGTGACACCGGAAGGCGGGTTGATCGTACCTGCGCTGGAAACGCGGTATGCAACACCCAGCACCTGCGACGGCGTGCGCAGCGGCGAAAGCGCGTGAACCGCATCGGCAGTAAACAGGTTCGTTGCCGAGGGAGGAATGTCCTGTCCATCAATGGCCGGGCTGACGATGCCCTGCGCGATGGCAAGGTAGTTCACCACACCGGCGTGCTGGCCTTCAGCACCCAGAATCTGGCTGGCCGTGGTCAGGATGGCGGGATTCGATACCAACAGCTGCGCGCTGCCAATGTACGCAGAGCCACCCAGCGCGGTGAACTGGCGAGCAGCAGCGATGAATTGCGCTTGAGTGGTGATCGTTCCGTTCGCTGCCAGGTTGATCACCGGCTGCGGGATGGGTGTGCCGCCTAGCGAAGTGATTGCGGAGCGCAGATCGGCGATGTGGTCGACCTCGTCCTGCGCAAGCGCCTGGCACACGGCCAGCGTGTTCGCGTCCAGCGGCAGCTTGCCAGGCGCGCCCTGCACAGCAGCACCGCCGCCGTTCAGCGAAGAGCTGAGCCCGGTGCCGGTGGAAGCGTACAGGTAGAAGTTCGCCTCCAGGTATTCCAGGTTCAGCGCAAAGTTCAGGACATCGGTGATCGGCACACTCGCCTGGGCGCGAGCCTCGCCTACGCCAACGGTGGCCAGGGCTGCCGCCGCCATCATGGAGCCGAGGAAACCACGGCGATTGATGTGTTGTATGGAACGCTCAAACGCCAGGATGCGGCGATCGGTCTCTAGCTGCTCCGCGGAAACCTTCTCCGTGGGGGCGAGCAACGATGGGTGCGATGCGGTGGACAATGGGACCTCCATGCCGTGACGTGGCATAAGCTCTGCGGTTGATCGACATGCTGGTGAGCGAAGGCACGAAGCCGCGCCGGCATGGCGAACCTTGAAGCTCGATTACGCCTGCCGTGTCACAATTTCTGTCCCGCTCACTTCGCGTTCTTCTAACGTGTTTGGTCAGAGCGAGTGCGGGGCGTTTGGAGATGGTCGTGATTTAGTGCCCAGGGCGGAGTTGGCCAGCAGTGTCGCTCTATGTCATACAACGGCGGATGCGCTGCGTCATACAACGGCGGATGCGCTGCTCTAGCGGAGTACCGGCTTTGCGGCTAGAACTTTTGTGCGCTGAACATGCTCGAAAGCTGTGGCTCGCGCGCGAGTGGCCAGGCATTCGGTTGCGGCACGACCCGGAACTTCGGTACACTTAGGCGTTGGCTGCTGGTGCCCGCAGGGTCAGCCGGCTGCTCCGTAGGGGAGTAAGCTCAACGGTTAAACTGTCGGTCTCCAAAACCGAACTTCTCGGTTCGAATCCGAGCTCCCCTGCCATCTCCAGAAGCACAGCAGGTTTGCAAGACCCAAGGGTACGTCGCGGCGTGCCCGGACGTAGCAGAAGGAAGCGAAGCGGTGAGAGCCGCAGAGCGGAAGAGTTAGAGGCAAGCATGGCCAAAGCAATGGTGGTAGCCGATCAGCCCACGACGGGCATTGAACGGATGAAGTCGGGCCCGGAGCGGCTGAAGTCGTTCCTGGAGGACGTGCGCAGCGAACTGCGCAAGGTCAACACGCCGACACAGGCCGAGGTCCGCAGCACCACAACAGTGGTCATCCTGACCGTGTTTGCCTTTGCGGCGTTCTTCTGGCTTGTAGACCTCCTGATCAATCACACGTTGAACGCCCTGATCACCAGGCTGACCACGCACTAACCACCCCAGGACGACAGGAAAAGAACCTATGGCAGACGAAATCTCGATTCCGACCGAGCCCTACCAGGTGGACCAAGAAGAAATAGCAGCCGATCACGGCGCCGAGGGCGTGACCGAACCGCTGGACGGCACCGCGCCCGAACAAGCGGAGCCGGAAAGCAAGCTGAAGTGGTACATCATTCACGCCTACTCGGGCTTTGAGCGCAAGGTGAAGGAATCGCTGGAGAGCCGTGTTCGCGCGTTTGGCCTGAACGCGCGCGTGGGCCGCATTGAGATCCCGACGGAGCCCGTAACCGAGCTGCGCAACGGCAAGAAGTACACGATCGATCGCGTGTTCCTGCCTGGCTATGTGTTCGTCGAGCTCGACATGGACAACGACCTGTGGCACCTGGTGAAGAACACGCCTAAGGTCACCGGCTTTCTGCAGACGGGCGATACGCCCACGCCGCTGAGCGAGCAGGAAGTGATGCTGATGCTGAACCGCGCCGACGTGGTGAAGGAGAAGCCGAAGCTCAAGGTGAAGTTCGAGAAGGGCGAGCAGGTCCGCATTACCGAGGGGCCGTTTGCCAACTTCAACGGTGCGGTAGACGACGTAAACGAAGACAAGCAGACCCTGAAGGTTATGGTCTCGATCTTCGGACGCCCGACGCCGACCGAAGTGGAATTTTCGCAGGTGGAGAAGCACGTCGAGTAGCGGAAACTGCTCGCGGCTTCTCTGCAACGAAACGTAACAAGCCGTATTCCGGTGGCTTCTACCCAGGACGCGGCACCAGATCAGGGACATCGATCCCGCTAGAGGAACCGAATCATGGCACCGAAGAAGATCAACGGATACGTCAAGCTCCAGGTGATGGCCGGCAAGGCCACCCCTGCACCGCCGATCGGCCCCGCACTGGGTCAGGCGCAGGTCAACATCATGGAGTTCTGCAAGCAGTTCAACGACCGCACCAAGGACCCGGGCATGGCCGGCCTGACAATTCCGGTCGTCATCACCGTCTACGCCGACCGTACCTTCACGTTCGTCACGAAGACTCCGCCGGCTCCCGTGCTGCTGAAGAAGGCTGCCAAGCTGGAAAAGGGTTCCGGCACGCCGAACAAGAACAAAGTGGGCAAGGTGACCGAGGCTCAGATCCGCGAGATCGCCACGCAAAAGATGCCCGACCTGAACGCCGCGTCGGTCGAGTCCGCGATCAAGTCGATCAAGGGTACCGCGCGTTCCATGGGCATTGAAGTTGTCGCCTAAGCAAGCGTGCAAGAGGAAAAAGCAAGGCCCGGCAAATGCCGGGCCTTTCGCTTTTCCAAATGCAATCACGTTCCCAGATGCATTTGATTTCGGAGCCCGATCAGGCCTCCAGAGCCTTGGTGTTGCTGCCAGTCAACGCAGACTTGACCTCGTTGCCGAGCGCACCGAAGGGATTGCTGATTGCCTTCTTGGCGATGTTGCCGAACGACTCGCCGCGGCGGGCCATCAGAACGGCGGCGGTTACACCCGACGCAAGTGTCACCCAAAAGAAAAGACGCTTCATAACGGAATCCTCACGCGATTCGTAGTCGAATCGATCTCCACAATTGGAGGCGCATCCGGGAGCGAACGTTGCTGCTTGGTGAATTCTTCCACCAAGAGGTTATTCAGGCACCTGCCTGAGAGATGCTGACGAGGCAACACCGCTCATGCCGAGTGCGATGATTTAGGCTAGCCTAAATAGCAGCAGGCGACGCATGGGTGGGCGGAGAAAAGGCTGGTTCAAGTACGTATGAAGTTGGTTTGTACATGTTTCGTGGCACTTGGCTTCCTCGGCATTGTGCCGCATGGGGTGGGTCAGGCTGCGGGTGGAGGAAACGCGACGCAGAGTCTGAAGCAGGCGTCTGAGGCGCAGGCGCAGGGCGAGCTCCTGACCATGTTTCCGCACCGGGATGCGGCGCCCTGGTACATCGCGGGACAGGCCAACGTCATCTTCCAGGCACACCCGTCGTTTCACTCGCCCTATGAAGGTGTGAATAGCCTGCACGGCGCAGGCGAGTACAAGACTTCCCTGCTGGGCACGCTCTACCTTGGATTCCAGCCGTGGCTGGCTCTGTCCCACACGCAGGAGCACACGCGGGCCTTGCGCTACAACACGGACGTGGTGCTCGACGTGGAGTCGGCCGGCGGACGCGGCCTGAGCCAGGCGCTGGGTCTGGCCGGCTTCACCAACATTGACGTCGTTCGCAACCCCAACCTAGGGTCGGCTCCCTACATCGCTCGGGTTCAGGTGAGCCAGACCATCGGCTTCACGAACGAGCTGACCGACAACGCGCGCGGACCGCTTTCGCTAGGGCAGAAGGTGCCCGTCCGTCGGCTGGACTTGCGCGTTGGGAAGATGTCGATGGCGGACACCTTTGACCTGAACGGCGTGCTGAGCGACAGCCACCTGCAGTTCACCAACTGGACGGTCGACAATAACGGCGCGTGGGACTATGCGGCCGATACGCGAGGCTACACCTACGGTGCAATCGCGGAGTACCAGGACCGCAAGTGGGCCGTGCGCTATGGTCTGGCGTTGATGCCGACGGTGGCGAACGGCATCGATCTGGACTGGGCGGTCCGCCGTGCCCGCGGCCAGAACATGGAAGGCGAGTGGAGGCACGGTTTTCTACCCGGCAAAGCGGGCGTACAGCGTGTGCTGGCGTACGTGAACAACGCGCACATGGGTAGCTATCGCGAGGCGGTAGAGTCCTACGAGTCCGGCCAGGATGCCAGGCCCAACATCACGGCGCACGAGCACTTCGACGCGCAGAAATACGGCTTGGGCTACAACTTCGAGCAGAGCGTGACGCCCCGCCTGCGGGTGGCCGGACGCTTCGGCTGGAACGACGGCAAGACGGAGTCGTTCGCCTATACCGAGGTCGAGCAGACCGTCTCGGTGGGCGCGGACTACGCCGGGGACGGCTGGGGACGGACCCACGACAAGGTGGGGGTCACCTTTGTCTCAAACGCGATCAAGCGCGACCACCAGCGCTACCTGGCCGATGGCGGCCTCGGCTTCATCCTGGGTGACGGCAAGCTGAACTACGGCCGCGAGAACATCGTGGAAAGCTATTACAACCTGCACACATGGCGCGGGCTGTACTTTGCGCTGGGGCTATCGCACATTGACAACCCCGGCTACAACCGCGACCGCGGCCCGGTGTGGGTGCCGAGCGTGCGCGGTCACGTGGATTTCTAGCGCCGGTTAGTCGTGCGTGAGCGCGGTGGAACGCGGCCCCGGATCCGTGATCTCCTGCTCGCTGGTAAAGGTGGACGCGGGTAGACCGTTGCTGTCCTGCAGGTTGGCCGTAGGCGCGTTGGGCCAGGCATAGCGGACGTATCGCGGATCGGCCACTGCGCTGCTGCGCACGATCACGGTTGCGCCTTCTGCGACTGCTTCCGCCGGAACAAACTTGTGGTCAGCACCGGCGATCTCAAACCCGGTGCACGCCCCACCGGTGCACTGCACCTTCGCTAGCCTGTCTTCAAACCCAACACGCATGGCATTGCCTTCCACGTCCGCACGGGCGAACAAGGGACCGCTGTACGCAACGCGCTCGCCGTAGGCCAGCGACCGGGCCGCGAGAGCAAGCCGATGGCCGACCGTCTGCTTATCCGGCGGGTGAACGTTGTCCGGCGTGCCCACGTCCAGGGTCACGGCCATCGCCGTGTTGGCTACGTCGAGCGTGCGGCGCTGCGCATCGCGCAGAACGCCCCAGGCCTCCTGCGGGGTTGAGCGGAAGCTGGAGATTTGCGCATAGAGGAACGGGAACGCCCCCTGTGCGAAGTGATCGCGCCAGTCCAGGATCATGCTGCGGAAGAGCTGGTGGTACACGATGGAGCGATCGAGCCGGCTGTTGGTTTCGCCTTGGTACCAGATCACGCCACGAATGCTGAGCGGCGTGAACGGCGCAATCATGCCGTTGTACAGGCTGGCCGGCCGGTACGAATCGGGGTTGGGATGAAAGCCGTGCGACACGGGCTGCTGGCCGGCGGCAACGCGCTGCTCGTCCTCGCGCTTGTTCGCCGCAAGCACCAGCGCCTCCGTGGTCTGGTCGGTGACGAAATGGCCCCACTGCGTCCACACCGGTGCGAGTGCCGGGTTCTTGCCGAACGCGTCGAAGCTGGTCCATGCCTCAGCCGGCGTGCCACCCCAAGTGGTGTCGACCAGGCCGATGGTCACGTGCTCCCTTGCAGCGATCTCGCGGCCAAAGAAGTACGCGACAGCAGAGAAGTTCTTCGCCGTCTCAGGCGTGCACTCCGTCCAGGCCGCGTTCACGTCGTCCTGCGGAAAGGCGCTGCCGGTTTTGGGCACAACCATCAGTCGCAGTTCTGGATGCGTGGCCGCGGCGATCTCTTTCTCGCCGTCCTTTAGAGGCGTCGTCGGACCGAAGCCGGCCAGCGGCATCTCCATGTTGGATTGGCCTGACGCGATCCAGAGGTCGCCAAGCATCACGTCGTGCAGCGTGACCGTGCTGCTTCCCTGCACCGCCAGATCGAACGGGCCGCCTGCAGGCTGCGCTGGAAGATAGACGCTCCACTGCCCCAGCCTGTCCGCCGTGGCATTCGCCCGCAACGCGCCCTTGCCCGCAGAGCCGGCGTGCTGCAGAGACACGCTGACGGCTTCACCAGGCTGCGCCCACCCCCAGATGTGGATGGGAGCGTCGCGCTGCAGCACCATGTGGTCGCTGAGTACGTGGGGCAAGCGGACTTCGGCCCGCACTAACGCCGGCAGCAAACCGAGCCCGGCGACAGCAAAGCAGACATGAGACGTCCGGCGAAGACTCTTGAGGGCTTCCTTTGCATTGCAAAGCACTATGCGACCTCGTCCGCAGCGGCGGTCAGGGTGAAATGCAGTTCCTCTGTGCCGAGCACGGGATGTGTCGCGCGCAGAGTCACTGTACCGGCGGTTTCCTTTGCGCGAATCCAGATGGCGCCCGTGCCTCCGATCAGACCGAACGGATTGTCGCCAATAATCTCCGCCGGGCCGTCGAGCGCGAAGGTGATGGCATCGGCAGCGAACGGACGGATATTGCCATACTCGTCCTCTACGCGCAGCACCACGCGCGTGCTGTCACCGCCATCGGCGACCAGCGCAGCGTCGTCGGCTACCAGGCGGAACTTTGCGTCCACTGCGCTTGCGGACCACTTGCGATCCACAACCCTCTTGCCGTTCACATAGCCTTCGGCGCGCAGATCGCCCCAGGAGTCCAGCCCTGTGTCGGTGAGCCGGAAAACATATGGCGGATGCGGCAGGTGCGGGTAGAGCGTGCGATTCGGACTTCCCTTCAACTCGTGCTCGCCCTTGCTGTCGATCAGGTAAGCCTTGACGGTGTCGCAGTTGGTCAGGAACTCGGCCGCGGTAATGCCGGTCGACTCATCGTTGCGCGCCCAGTGGTGGCCAAGTTCGAGCACGACCTCTTCGCTCGGCTCGCACATGGACTTGTACAGGTAGGCGGCCGGCTTGGGCGTGCGGAAGATGTCGAACACGCCGTGGTAGCAGATGTGGTCGCCCGAGCCGAAGTTGAAGTGCGTGTTGTAGTCGAACGCGCACCAGCCGATGCCGCCGGCGTACTGCGGATTGCTGGCAAGCTGATCGTGCACACGCGCGTGGCGATGTGTGTGCTCGCGCAGGCGTTCCAGCGAGTCGATAGTCTTGGTCGGGAAAGTGTGACCCACGAACTCGGTGTTCAGGTACTTGCCGTGAACGGGTGGCTTCAGCGGGAAGCCGAAGTCGTTCATGGTGAACACGTCTTCCAGGAACTCCGATTCTTGGAAGTACCGGATGCCGCCCGTCTGGCGCGACGGGTCGAACGCGTGCGCCATGGCGTTCGTGCGCGTGTAGAAGTCGTGGTTGTCGCGCGACTCGTTGATGCGCACGCCCCACAGCACGATGGAGGGGTGATTCCAGTCCCGGCGGACCATGCGGCGCACATTGTCGACGCTGATG
Source organism: Terriglobus aquaticus (assembly GCF_025685415.1). Taxonomy (NCBI): domain Bacteria; kingdom Pseudomonadati; phylum Acidobacteriota; class Terriglobia; order Terriglobales; family Acidobacteriaceae; genus Terriglobus; species Terriglobus aquaticus. Next base: position 4,116,803 of record NZ_JAGSYB010000001.1, on the reverse strand, counting down.
TCCTGCCAGGGTAACGGGCCGATGTGCTGCCATCCCGGGATCTCTTCCAGCACCAGTAGGCCGATCTCGTCGCAGGCGTCGAGGAAATGGCGCGACTGCGGGTAGTGCGAGGTGCGCACGATGTTGCAGTGGTATTCCTTGCGCAGGAGCACGGCGTCCTTGCGCTGCGCGCGCGCGGCCATCGCCTGGCCCACCCACGGAAACGTCTGGTGACGGTCCAGGCCGTGCAGCTTAATCACCTTGCCGTTCAACGAGAAGCCCTGGTCGGTGAAGGTGGCCTCTCGGAAGCCGATGCGGCGGGTGGTCTCGTCCAGCACGGTGCTACCGCTCAACAGCTGCGTGTGTACGGTGTACAGCTTGGGCGTGTCCAGGTCCCAGAGCTCGATCTTGCCCAGCTTGCTCAGCGTGAGCACAACCTGCGGCTTGTCGGCATCGCCGAAGGGCTGTGCACCGAGCGCCTGACCCGCGTCGGCATTTGGAAGCACCGGGGGAATGTTGCCGCTGATTGGTGCGGTGCCAGTGGCGACTACACGATCGCCATCGCGAAGTTCGCAGCGCAACGTCAGCGGACTCTTGCTCTCTGCCGCGTACAGGACCCGGCGAACGTAGCCGCGGACCTCCACCGTCGGATGCGCGGAGAGCACATCCTTCGGCATCGCGAAAAGGTTCTCGAGATGCGCGATCTGGGGCACGATGCGCAACTGAACTTCGCGATACATGCCGCCAAACGTGAGGTAATCGATTTGGTCGCCGAACGGTGGCATGTCGGCGCGTTCGCTCGAGTCGACCTCGACCGCCAGAACATTGCGCCCGGACTTATCGAGGTATGGCGTCAGGTCGAAGCTGAACGGCGTATAGCCGCCTTTGTAGCTGCCCACGCGTGTCCCGTTCAGGTAGACCGTCGTCGCGGTCATCACGCCTTCGAAGTCGAGGAAGACACTTTTGCCGTCCAGGTTGGCGGGCAGCTTCAGGTCGCGGCGATAAACCGAGGTGAACTGAAAAGCCTTTTCGCTGAAGCTGTGCCACGGCAGGCGAACGTTGGTGTGGGGCACGCAAACATGGGCGAAGCTTGAGTCGTCAAAGTCGCGGTTCCGCGCATCAGCAGTGGCGGTGTTGCGGTAGCGCCATCCACGGTTGAGCGGAAAGATCTCCGTCTGACTACGCCCGGTCTGACCCGAAGCTCGCGGCGCAGCAAAAGCAGCGGGCGAAGCGGCAAGTGTGGCAGCAGTAGCGCCGGAGCGCTTCAAAAAGGAGCGGCGGTTCAGTCGATTGCGCATGCGCCATTGAGTGTAAGGAATCGAAAGCGCTTTCGGCCAATGGTTTGCGTGCGAAGCAGGCAGAAACGCCCTTCGGCAAGCGAAGGGCGTTTTTCTGTCGTCTCGATCCGAAGGTTACAAACCCGCGTTCAACACGGTCGCGTCGGTGCTGGTGGCGCGCAGGTACTTGTGCGGATTGACGGCAACGTCATGCACGCGGACCTCGTAATGCACGTGGTTGCCGGTGGTGCGGCCACTGTGGCCCACAAAGCCGATCACCTGTCCGCGAACCACCTGCTCGCCGGCCGTGCAGTGCAGGCCGGACATGTGGCCATAGATGGTGCGAACACCATTGCCATGGTCGATCACGACCTCGGTCCCGTAGCCGTTGCCGATGCCGGCCATCTGCACGATGCCGGGTGCGGTGGCGCGAATCGGTGTGCCGTAGGGGGCGGAGATGTCGAGACCCTTGTGGAACTCACCCTCACCCGCGCCCAGAATCGGGTCTTCCCGCTCGCCGAACGGCGACGAGATAGGACCGACGACCGGCCACAGGGTAGGCGTGCTGCCGCCGATCGCGATGTCCGGGCCGAAGCCGGCCGGAGCAGACGAGCGGAAGCTGTCAACCGGCGAAGTTGTCCAGGCCGAGGCGATCGCACGCGAGGCGTTGCCGTTCATCGCCGAGGTCTTGAGCTGGCTCAACTGGTCCAGGCTGGTCTGGAACCCGGTGGTAGACAACGTGCTGTCCGGCGTGGGCGCTATCAGCGCGCCACTGGCGGTGCCACTGCTGGGAGCCGCGTGCTTGCCATGGAAGAGCCGGCCTGCGGGAATGGCCAGCTTGCTCGCGGTAAAGCCATACAACTGCGAAACTTCGCCGGCCAGCGCACCCAGTGACGCGGCCTGCACTTCCTTCTCATGTTCGCGACGCTCCAGCTTGGCGTAGTCACTGCGCAAGGTGTCCCGCTCTGTGCGGACCTGGTTGAATCGTTCGGTCTTGAGCAGCATGCGGGAGTAGGACCCGGCGAGCCCCGCAATGGTGAAGAAGCCCACCACCGCTGCGCCCACGAACAGGTACACAAACTCCATGGGAACCGAAACCCGGTTCAGGTCTCCATTCGATTCCCGTGCAACAAAGACAACGTAGAAGCGCTTTTTCAAAAGGATCGGACCCCGTGGGATGGAAGCGTGGATCTGGCGGCAGTGCCGCAACCGCAAACAAATCTAGTTTACTGTCCTGATTCGGGGCGGTTCAACTCTGGGTTGCCCGCGACCTCTGCCACTTCTGGCCAGCGTGAGTTGATGAAGCGCAAAACAGTTCAGCAGGATGGAAAATCCGGAGGCTCTATGCTCGTTGCATGGCGCGAGAACCAGGCGGCGAGCTCGACCTGATCCGGAAAATCCAGCTTCGATCCGGGCGGGTTTCAGATTCAGCCAGCCGTGACTCCCGGCGCGCCAGCGCGGTGACGCTTGGCATAGGCGACGATTGCGCAATCCTGCAGTCACCCGCCGGCCACGAACTGCTGGTCACCACGGATTTCAGCCTCGAAGGCCGGCACTTCGACCGGGCGGCGCACCCGGCCAGGTCCGTGGGTCACCGTTGCCTGGCTCGCGGCCTCAGCGATCTGGCGGCCATGGGGGCGACGCCGCTGGCGGCCTTCCTATCTCTCGCTCTGCCTGCAGGACTGCAACGGACCGCTCGCGGCCGCGCGTGGGTCGACGGCTTCCTTGATGGTTTGCTGTCGCTGGCACGCAACAGCGGGACCTCGCTGGCGGGTGGCGATACCTCGGCTGCACCGGGCCAGCACATCCTCGCCGACATCGTCCTGACCGGCGCCGCACCACGCGGCAGATCTCTGCGGCGCAGCGGCGCACGCGCGGGGGACGCGCTTTACGTGACTGGCTCCCTGGGCGGTTCGGCCGCGGAACTTGCCCAGCTGCTGCGAACCCCGCGGCGTTTCCGCTCTGCCCTGCCGGAGAACGATCATCCGCACCTCTTCCCCCGGCCCCGGCTTCTGGTTGGGCAGGCGCTTCGCAGGCGAGGTCTGGCCAGCGCCGCCATCGACGTAAGCGACGGCCTGTCCACCGACCTCCATCACCTGTGCGCCGCGTCTGGCGTGGGGGCAATGGTAGAGGCGGCTGCGCTGCCGATTCATGCTTTGGCGGCGACGGAGGAGGATGGCGGCCTCGCTCTGGTCCTGCACGGCGGAGAGGATTACGAACTGCTGTTTGCGGCCCGGCCCACGGTGAGAATGCCGCGGACGGTGGCCGGTGTTCCGGTGCGGCGCATCGGGCGGTTGACGCGGTCGAAGCGGGTACTGCTGGAACGCGACGGCAGGACCGAGCCCCTGGATTCGGGCGGATGGGAGCACACGTTGTGAACCTCGCCCAACAAAACGGGGCCCGTGAGTTGACGGGCGACGGCTGGATCGCGACGGTGCTGGACCGACCGCCCCTGATCGCGCCTGCGCGTCAGTTCACCTTTCCTTTCGCCGTTGCGGGCGAGGAGGACGCTCTGGCGCGCGGAGCCCTGTGGCTGCAGGTGCGGTCCACGGGGGGTACATGGCTCGCACAGTGCGCGCTGGGCTTTGCCGGCACGGGCGTGGCGCATGGCCTGTGGCCGCTGGCTGGAGGCGGCCTGCTGGCGTGCGCCGGCGGATATGCGTACGCAATCGACCCCGACGCACCCGAGCGCACGGTCCTGCTGCCGCCCCGGCCTGCCGTGGCGGTGATCGCACTCGCGGAGCGCACCGTCTTGGTGACGCACCACGCCCTTGCAGTACGAGAAGCGGACGGCGAGGTGTGGGCAACGCCCCGGCTGAGCTGGGAAGGCGTGACCGTCACCGGCGCAGATGAGGCGGCCGTTCGAGGTCTCGGATGGAACATGATGGACGACGTGGAAATCGCGTTCGAAGTGGACCTGCGCCGCCGGACGGCGACCGGTGGCGGCTACCGGCTCTCTGGCGACTGTTCCGCCTCAGTCTGACGGAAGAACGTGAGCGCGGCATCGCCCTGCTTCAGCGTGCGATAGCTCTCCAGCGTGCCGATGGTGGGCGGCAACGGCGACTGCCGGCGATGCTCCGCGACGACGATGCCGCCGGGCTGCAGCAACGACGAGCCCGGCCCGCCGAGGAAGCCGAGCGTGCGCTGATACTCGTCCGCGGCCTCATACGGCGGGTCCAGAAACACGATGCCGGCCTGTCTGCCCGCCGCCAGCAGGCGTTTCAGCAGCGTTGCCGTTCCCGCGCTCTCTACCTCCGCCCGAATGCCGAGGGTGGCGAGGTTGGACCGGAGGGCAGAGAGCGCCGCGCGTTCGGTTTCGGCAAAGTACACGGCCGCGGCGCCGCGCGATGCCGCCTCAATGCCCACCGCGCCCGAGCCGGCGTACAGATCGACAAACACCGAGTCCTGAAGCCTCGGCGCGAGAACATTGAACAGCGTCTCACGGAGTCGGTCGCTGGTGGGGCGCGTGTTGTCGCCGCGCGGCGCCGTGAGCAGGCGGGAACGGAAGGTTCCGGCGATTACGCGCACGCCGCCCCCGGACGGGATGTCTGAGGTTGGCATTGCGCAGCGTGCATACGCGGAGCATACCGCGCGCCGCAACTGGCCGCGGTTGCTTACAATCAGACGGTGCGCCCAGGGTCGATTCCGTTCGGTCATTGGTTTGGTGTAGACCTGCGCCTGCATCTCTACACCGTTGTGCTCCTGCCTCTGCTGGCCATGCTGGCCACGGTGCAGGACGTTTCCGCCGGTCGCGGTGTCTTGCTGTTTCTGCTGCTGATGCTGGCCGTTCTGGTCCGCGAAAGCGCGCGTTCGCTGGGCCGGCTCGCGGCGGGCATCCCGGTCGATCGGCTGGTGATCACGCCGGTGGGCGCGCTGAGCAGCGACGGTGCGTCCGACGCCGACGAAAACGCGCCGCGATGGCTGGCCCTGGTGGGCCCGCTGGCAAACTTTGCAGCGGCCATCGTCATGGCAATGCTGGCGTTCTCCATTACTTCGGGCGTCAACTTCTTTCAGCGGCACCTGGCCGAGCCGCAGCACCTGCTCCGCGCCGCCATCTGGCTCCAGATCATGCTTGGGGCGCTGCACCTGCTGCCGGCCACCCCGCTGGACGCCGGCGCCCTGTTGCGGACGCAGTTCATCCGCATGCGTGGCAAGGCGCGCGGTGTTCGTGGCGCCGCCGGGCTATCGCAAGCGATCGGCCTCGGCCTGATGGTCTTTGGGGGCGTTACCCAGGAGATCGTGCTGATGCTGCTGGGCGGAACCGTGCTGCTGCTATCGCAACTGGAAGCCCAGCGGTCCGTTACAAACACGGCGATTTCCACGATCACGGTGGGCGACGTGATGCTGTCGGAGTGGACATCGCTGTCCGCGTCGGACACGGTGCAGGACGCGCTGGAACGCTCGGCGCATTCGCTGCAGGAATCTTTCCCGGTGGTGCGTGGGCCGGTGGTGGTGGGCTCCATCACCCGTGAGGCGTTGCTGGGACAGCTTCGCGCGGAGGGCAACGGGTATGTGCAGGGCTCCATGTCGCGCGACCTGGTGATTGCAGCACCCGGCGACGGACTGATTGCGACCGTGCAGCGGCTGGCGGGCGGGTCGGCGCGCGGAAATGTGGTCCCAGTGATGCGCGACGGGCAGGTGGTCGGCATGGTCACGCCGCAGAGCCTGTCGCCGGCCATGATGTCGCTGGGTCGCGTTCGGCGGTACCGCACGCAGACCGAGCGCGAAGACGACAACGAGCGCAATGGCTGAGGACAGCCTTTCGCGACCGGGCATCGCTCCCACCGAACCACTTGCGCCGGGCCTTTACCTGGTGCCGACGCCCATCGGCAACCTGCGCGACATTACGCTACGTGCGCTGGATGTGCTGGAGCGCTGCGACGTGATCGCCTGCGAGGACACCCGCGAAACGCAGAAGCTGCTGAACCACTTCGGCATCGAGACGCCGACAGTCAGTCATCATCTGCACAACGAGCGCGACCGCGCGGACGAGCTGGTGCGGCGGGTGCTGGCAGGCGAACGCATCGCCCTGGTCAGCGACGCCGGAATGCCGGCCATTGCGGACCCGGGCGAGACGGCGGTGTCTTTGGCCGTTGCGGCAGGCGTGCCAGTGTATGCCCTGCCCGGCGCAAACGCGGCTGTGACCGCGCTGGTGGCCAGCGGATTACCCGCGGAACGCTTCAGCTTTCGCGGGTTTCTGCCGTCGAAGTCCGGCGAGCGCCGGTCGGCGCTGGAAGCACTGCATCGCGAGCTGCAGAGCCTGGAAGGTGTCGCGGGAACGCAGATCTTCTACGAGACGCCGCACCGCATCGTGGAGGCTCTGACCGATGTGGTCGCCGTGTTTGGCGCGGCGCACCCGGTCGCACTGGCACGCGAACTGACCAAGCTGCACGAGGAGTTTCTGCGAGGCACCGCGGCCGACGTTCTCCGCGCGCTGGAAGCGAAAGATCGCGTTCGCGGCGAAATGGTCCTGCTGCTGGCGGGAACCCTCTCTGCGGAAGAGAACGCCGGAAGCGAAAGCCTGGCTGCAGCCGTGCGCCGCGTGATGCGGGAGGAAGGCCTGGACGAGATGGCTGCCCTGAAACGTGTAGCGCGGGAACGCGGCCTGGGCAAGAGCGAAGCCTACCGCGAGTGGCAACGGACCAAGGGCCGCTAGCCGGTCCGCGCGATCGCCGTTACAAATCGTTCGCGTCGTCCTCGGGCGCGGTCGCGACAGCGGTCGACCGCTGCAGCGGGTCGGCCAGGCGTTTGCCATGCGCTTCGTCGTGGTGCTCGCGGCCTTTCACCCGGTCATAGACGTAGGTGTCGCTGGTGGTACCCAGACTCTCGTTGTAGAGTGACATGCTGCCGGCGGCTTCCTTCAGCTCCTCTGAGAACTTGTGGATGGCCCGCAGGGCGTCTGCGGTCGCTGCGATCTCCAGCTTGCCGGCCTTCAGGAACTTCTGGTAGCCGCGGTCTTCGATGCGCGCGATCTGCCCGTTGATCACGTACCCGCCACGGGTGACGATCTCTGCCGGCTGCGGTGTGGTGCCCTTCTCGGCCTTGGGATCGACGCGCGATGGCGCGATTTCTGCCGCGCAACCGTACTTGGAAACGCGTTTGGCGCCGCTGACCGAAGCCTGTGAGGCGGACGAGACATCAAATCCCTGGGAGCCAAGCGTGGACAGGACGTCGTCAAAGGTGCGGGTCGCCGGCTTCTTGCGAAAGAACATGCGTGATCCTCAATCGGGTGCTCTGGGGACGCTGGGCGCTCCGGCACTCCGCTAGACTAACTTTCGCACAGACCGAACCCGAGCGACATCCGAGTACAGAACAAGCGAGTCAAGACGATGGGAACCGCCGCCACACAGAACGAGACGACAAGCACCCAACCCAGGATCGGCGCGGCGCTGGGTTCCAGCGTGTTGGACCGCATCGGCAACACGCCCATGGTGCGTCTGGACCGCATCGTGCAGCACTTGCCGGGCATTACGCTGCTGGGCAAAGGCGAGTTCGCCAACCCGGGTGGCAGCGTGAAGGATCGCCCTGCTTCGGGCATCGTGCTGGCGGCCCTGGAGGCCGGCGAACTGGGCGATGCGCAGCCGGAACGCGCCCTACTGGACGCGACCAGCGGCAATACCGGCATCGCTTACGCCATGCTTGGCGCCGCGCTGCAATTTCCGGTGACCCTCTGCGTGCCCGCCAGCGCCAGCCCGGAACGCAAGAAGATTCTGCAGGCCTACGGCGCCGAGGTCATCTTCACGCCCGCGGGCGATGGTTCGGACGGCGCGATCCGCAAGGTGCGCGAACTGTACGGAGCCTCGCCGGAAAAGTACTTCTACGCCGATCAGTACGGCAACGAGAACAACTGGAAGGCGCATTACCGCACCACGGCCAACGAGATCTGGCAGCAGACCGACGGCCGCATCACGCACTTCATCGCGGCGATGGGAACCAGCGGCACGTTCATGGGGACCACCCGCCGCCTGCGGGAACTGAACCCGCATATTCACTGCATCAGCATGCAGCCGGATTCTCCGTTCAACGGCCTGGAAGGCCTGAAACACATGCCCACCGCCATCGTTCCGCCGATCTATGACCCAGAGCTTGCCGAGCGCAATATCTGGGCGGAGACGGAGCCGGCTTACGCCATGTGCAAGCGGCTGGCCCGCGAAGAGGGCGTGCTGGTCGGCGTGTCCGCCGGCGCAAATGTGGCGACCGCCCTGCAGATTGCGGAGGAAGAGTACGCGGCGGGACGCGAGGCAGTGATCGTGACCGTTCTGTGCGACGGTGCGGATAAGTACCTGAGCGAGCGGTTCTGGAGCGAGTAATGTTGAAGCTTTCCCAAGCGCACTATGACGCTCTCCGCGCCCACGGCGAGGAGACGTATCCGCACGAGTGCTGCGGCATTCTGCTGGGCCATGTGGGTGCCGAGGTGAACGAGGTGGTAGACGTGATGCGTGCCGGCAACACGCGCACCGATTCCGCGCACAACCGCTACCACATCGCGCCGCAGGAACTGATCAAAGCGCAGCGCGAGGGCCGGAAGCAGGGCCTCGAGATCGTGGGCTTCTACCACTCGCATCCGGACCATCCCGCGCAGTGGTCGACCACCGACTTTGCGGAAGCTCACTGGTTCGGGTGTAGCTACGTCATCACGGCCGTCGCGCAGGGCAAGGCCGCGGTGACGAACAGCTTTCTGCTGCGCGGCACGAGTGAAGAAGACAAACAGTTTGTAGACCAGGAAGTCCTGGTGCTTTCCTAGCGGGCAATTCCGTTACGCGGTTTGTTTTCGGTCTGACTTAGCATTTTGAGATGAGGACGAAATGACGATTTTGATTCCAACGCCGTTGCGTGGCTTTGCCGATGGCAAGTCCACCGTGGAAGTCGAGGCGGCCACGGTGAGCGAGGCGCTGCAGAAGCTGACCGAGGCGCATCCGCAGTTGAAGCAGCACCTGTTCGGCAGCGAGGGCAAGCTGCGTTCGTTTGTGAATGTCTACCTGAACGATGACGACATCCGCGATCTGCCGGAGAAAGAAAACTCACCGGTCAAGGCGGGCGACGATCTGTCCATCATCCCGTCGATCGCGGGCGGAACGCCGGCCATCGCGGAGGAGGCAATTGCCGAGCCAACCACCGAGCTGCCGACGCTGAGCAACGACGAGATCGCGCGCTATTCGCGCCACCTGATCCTGCCCGAGGTGGGCATGGACGGGCAGCGCAAACTGAAAGCCGCCAAGGTGCTGTGCGTGGGCACCGGCGGCTTAGGCGCTCCGCTGGCACTGTACCTGGCTGCCGCGGGTGTGGGCACCATCGGCCTGGTCGATTTCGACGTGGTCGACGAGAGCAACCTGCAGCGCCAGATCATCCACTCGCAGGCCACCGTCGGCAAGCTGAAGGTGGATTCCGCCGAGCTGATGATCAAAGGTCTGAACAAGAACACGAACGTGGTGAAGCACAACACGATGCTGACCAGCGCCAACGCTCTTGAGATCTTTCGCGACTACGACGTGATTGCCGACGGCACCGACAACTTTCAGACGCGCTACCTGGTCAACGATGCCTGCGTTCTGACGGGCAAGCCGAACGCGTACGGATCGATCTTCCGCTTCGAGGGCCAGGCATCCGTCTTCGCCACCGAGGAAGGCCCGTGCTACCGCTGCCTTTATCCTGAGCCGCCACCGCCGGGACTTGTTCCGAGCTGCGCCGAAGGTGGCGTGCTCGGCATCCTGCCCGGACTCGTAGGTGTGATCCAGGCGACCGAGGTCATTAAGCTGATCCTCGGCATCGGCGAGCCACTCATCGGGCGCTTGTTGCTGGTGGACTCACTCGGGATGACCTTCCGCACGCTGAAGCTGCGCAAGAACCCCAACTGCCCCGCCTGCGGCACGCACGAGATCCAGGAACTGATCGACTACAACCAGTTCTGCGGCGTGGCTCCGCCGGTTGAGGCCGGCCCGCTCGAGGTCTCGTCACACGGCGCAGTGGCGCAGGGCGCGAACGAGGTGGATGGGATTCCGCAGATCACCGTGGAAGAGTTGAAGGCGAAGCGCGATGAGGGCAAGGCGTTCATCCTGGATGTTCGCGAGCCGCACGAGGCACAGATCGCCTCCATCGGTGCGCCGCAGATCCCGGTAGGCCAGTTGGAGCAGCGCCTGAGCGAATTGCGTGGCCACGAGAACGATGAGATCCTCGTGCACTGCAAGACCGGCGGCCGCTCGCAGAAGGCCTCGGTACTGCTGAAAGCGAACGGCTTCAAGAACGTGAAGAACGTTGCCGGCGGCATTACTGCATGGGCCGAGCGCATCGACCCCAGCGTGCCGAAGTACTAGGCAGTCACTGCAGCAGAGATCGGCAGCGCGCATGCGCTGCCGATCTTATTTGTGCCGCAACGCGGGCTTGAGCGGACCCAGCGCGCCGTCGTTCGGTGCAGGCTTCAGGTGCAGCAGGGCGCAGACGAAGTCATACACATCGACGTTGGGAAATGACGCCAGAGTGGTGTGCCGCACCCCCGGGCCCTCCGCAACGAAGAGCGCCTTCATCTCCGGAACCACCGCAGGATCGAAGCCGTGTTCGCCAAGGTTGTCCTTGCCCTCGGTCCGGGGATGGGCATGGATCGTGTACGGCCCGTTGGCAACCATCACGGGATCGCCCTCACGCGGATTGTCGTTGTATTGAAGTTGTGCCGGCACGTCCTTGCGGCGGTATGCCGTGAAGCGCGGATCGGGATGTGCGCGGAACTGCCGGTAGGCCGCTTCGGCCGTGGCTTCGTCCGGAGCGTAGAGCAGCGATCCCACCGTTCGGAACTTGCTCAGATCTGCGTACTGGTCGAGGATCACGGGCTCCGGGTTGACGCGCACCATGCCATGGTCGGCGACGACGACCAGATCGATGGGCAGGCCGGTAGCGTCCAGGCCATGCTTTAACTCGCCGATCAGCTCGTCTACGTGGTGGACGGCCTCGCGCGTCTCAGGCGAGTCCGGTCCGAAGTTGTGCCCGGCATGATCCACGTTGCTGTAGTACAGCGTGATCAGGTGCGGCCGCTGCTCGGGCGGCAGCGCTAGCCACGCCAGCACCTGCTGAACGCGCTTCTCGTCGTCGAACTTGTCGTCGAAAGGGACGTAGTAGGCCGGGCGCTCGCCCGCGATCTCGGCGTCGGACGTGGGCCAGAAGAACGACGCCGCGCGCATGCCCTGCTGCTCCGCCAGCGACCACAGCGGAACGCCGTGGTACCAGGTGCCATCGCCGGAGGTCTTGCTCATGGAGTACTGCTGGTCGCGCACGGCGTCGTAGTAGCCGTTGGCCACCATGCCGGAATGCTCCGGCAACAGGCCCGTCACCAGCGTGTAGTGGTTCGGGAAGGTCAGCGAAGGGTAGGACGGGATCATGCCTTCGGGAGCGGTCGCTCCCTGCTTGGCAAGTCGCTGCAGGTTCGGCGCGTCGTACTTCTGCAGGTAGTCGTAACGAAACGCGTCCAGCGACATCAGCACCACATAGGACGCGCGCTCTGCACGTGCGGAGTTGGGCGGCACGGGCGTGCTGACAACCGGAGCGATCGTCTGCGCGGGTGCGCTTGCGGCAAAGCAGAGGAGAGCGGGGACGAGGCACTGCAGCAGACGTCGCACACTGGATGGACGGAGGCGGCGACCGATTCGGACGCACGCCTCGTGTAAGCAGGACCGCAAACCCGCCGATGATCGCGCGAGGAAACGGGCGTGCTCCACAACTGGCCTCAGTCGCCCTCGGGCTCTCGCATCATCTGCAGCAGCAAGGGCTCTTCCAGCATGGTTGGCATCTGGCCAATGGTGTGCACAGCCTGCTGCACGGTGGTTGTGGAGCACGGCTCCGTGGTGACCACGAACGGCAACGCGTCCTTCGGATAGCCAGGCCGCTGCACGATGCTGTCGATGTTGGCTCCCACCTGCGCCAGCGCTCCGGAGATGGCGGAAATGATGCCCGGCTTGTCCTGCACCACAAACCGCAAGTAGTGCGGCGCAACGAACTCGCGGCTGACCGCTCGATCCTGCACCGGCAGCAACGGCGATGCGCTGCCGTGCGCCACGGCAAGCAGGTCGCTGACCACGGCGACAGCCGTAGGATTGCCGCCCGCTCCGTGGCCGCTGAAGACAACATCGCCGCCGAACTCGCCCGTGGTCATGACCAGGTTCTGGGTTCCGTGCGACCAAGCGAATGGCGAGGTGTGGGGCACCAGCGTCGGACCAACGTTGGCGCGGATCGTGTCCCCGTCACTTTCAACGCGAGCCACCTGGCGGATGGTGCAGTTCAGGTCTCGCGCATAGTGGAAGTCGACCAGGCGCACGTTGCGGATGGTCTGTACGGGCACCGCATCGGGGTTCAAACCCACCTGCATGGCCGTACGCGCCAGGATGCAGAGCTTGGCCCGCGCGTCGAAGCCGTCCACGTCCGCGGTGGGATCCGCCTCGGCATAGCCGGCGGCCTGCGCCTTCGCGAGCACGTCGTGGTAGTCCGCGCCCGCTTCCATCTGCGACAGGATGAAGTTGCAGGTGCCGTTCAGAATGCCCGCAATCTGGCGCACGCGGTCGCCTTGCAGGCCGTGCAGCACGGCGGGAATCACAGGCACACCGCCGGCAACAGCGGCGTTGTACACCAGCGATACGCCGTTCTGCCGTGCAAGCTGCGACAGCTCCGCACCGTGGTACGCGATGAGCTGCTTGTTCGCCGTGACCACGTGCTTGCCGGATGCGAGAGCACGCGTCAGCCACTCGCCCGTCGGATGCAGGCCGCCCACGACCTCGATCACCACGTTCGCGTCGCTGTTCAGCACGTCCTCGATATTCTCGGTCCAGACGATGTCGCCGGAAAGTCCGGACGCACGATCGCTGCCCTGCTTGCGCGCAATGCCGCGATTGTAGATGTGCGTCAGACGCACGCCCTCAAACTTCTGGTCGTGCAGCAAATGCGCAACGGCGGAGCCGACCGTGCCGAAGCCCAGCAGGGCCACGCGTTTCTCATCTGTCTTGACGGGTTTCACAGCGGATTCGTTCATGGTCAGTAGTCGATCCTTTTCTCGCTTTCGCGCCAGGCCGCAAACGACTCCTGGGCCTCATCCCGCAGCATCTGGTGCGCAGGCAGACGGCGCTCTTCCGCCGGCCGCCTCATCTCTTCATAGAGGAAGTTGTCGTCGAAGCCGGCGTCTGCCGCGTCGCGCGCGCTGTTGCCGAAGTAGATGGTCCGGCAACGTGCCCAGTTGATGGCGGCCAGGCACATAGGGCATGGCTCACAACTGGTGTACACGTCGCAGTCGCTCAACTGAAACGTCTGCAGCTTCGCACACGCCGCACGGATGGCGTTCACCTCGGCATGTGCGGTGGGATCGTTGGTGCGTGTCACGGAGTTCGCTTCGGCCGCGATCACCTCGCCGTTGCGCACCACCACCGCTCCAAACGGCCCGCCGCGATGGCCGGTTACATTTTCCGTGGCGATCTGGATGGCCATGCGCATGAAGCGTGGATCAGGCAAAGAGGACATTCGCCCTCAGTATCGCAAATCAGGGCGGTGGACCGACATGCCGCAGCTTGTTGGAGCCACCCGGCAGCCGAGTTTGCTACGGTAGAAGGCACCCGCGCCCGGGTCTGTCGGCTCACGATCCGAGGTCTCAGTTCCGAACGCGCTCCGCTCGCCCATGGCCATTCAGTCGATCAATCCCGCTACCGGCTCTGTCCTCCGCACCTTTCCAGCGCTGAGCGAACAGGCCATGCGCGACAAGATCGACGTGTGTGCGCGTGCCTTCGACGAGCACCGCCGGCTGCCGCTGGAGCACCGTGCGCTGTGCATGCGCAAACTCGCCACGCTGCTGGAAGAAGAGCGGGCCGACCTGGCGCGCATCATCACGCTGGAGATGGGCAAGCCGATCGCCGCCGCAGGTGCAGAGATCGACAAGTGCATCGATGCCTGCCGCTACTTCGCGCAAAACGCCGCTCGCTTCCTGGCGCCGGAGGTCCTGCGTAACGAGACCGCGCCTACCGGCCAGGCCTATGTGCAATACGAGCCGCTGGGCATGCTGCTGGCCGTCATGCCCTGGAACTTCCCATTCTGGCAAGTCTTTCGCTTCGCCGTCCCTGCCCTGCTCGCCGGCAATACGGTGCTGCTGAAGAACGCTCCCAGCGTCCCACAGTGCGCCCTGCAGATTGAGGGGCTGTTTCGCCGTGCCGGATTCCTGCGGGGCGTACTCAGTACGCTGCTGGTGGAAGTTCCTGCGGTGGAAGCGATCCTGAACGACAGCCGTGTGCGCGGCGCTACGCTGACTGGCAGCGAAGGCGCGGGTCGCGCCATCGCCGCGCAGAGTGGATGGCTGCTGAAGAAGACGGTGCTGGAACTTGGCGGCAGCGACCCCTTCATCGTCATGCCATCCGCCAACGTGGAAGCCGCCGCCGAAGCGGCCGTGAAGGCTCGCATGGTCAACGGTGGCCAGTCCTGCGTTGCTGCCAAGCGCTTCATTGTGCAGAACGAAGTCTTTGGAGAGTTCCAGCAGCGCTTTGTTGCTGGCATGGAGCGTCTGCGCATTGGCGATCCCATGAAGCCGGAGATTGAAGTGGGACCTCTCAGCAGCGCTAGAGCGGTGCAGGTGCTGGAAGAACAGATCCGCGATGCTGTGGCCGCGGGCGGGCGCATCCTTACCGGCGGCACGCGCATGGTCGGCAACGGCTACTTCTTCGAGCCGACGGTGATCGTCAACGTTCCACGCAGCTCGCCCGTCTACCGGCAGGAGATCTTCGGCCCCGTCGCCATGCTGTTCCGTGCCAACGACGTGCAGGAAGCGCTCACCATCGCGAACGACACGCCCTTTGGCCTGGGTGCGTCGGTGTGGACTGCCGACCCGGTCGAGCAGGAGGCGCTGCTGAATGGCATCGAGGCCGGCATGGTCTACCTGAATCAGCCCGTTGCCAGCGACCCGCGCTATCCATTCGGCGGAATCAAGAACTCCGGCTATGGCCGCGAGCTCGGCCCGGCCGGCATCCGCGAGTTCCTGAACGCAAAGACGGTCGTCATCGCGTAATTTCTCTGTACGCAACGGAAGCGCAAGCGAAACGGCCCGCTCAGTGAGCGGGCCGTTCGTCTGCGTTCTCCGATTTCCTAGAAGCTGAAGTTCGCCTGTAGGAAGATGCGGCGAACCGCCGAACCCGAGGAGAACGGTCCACCGGCCAGCGACTGCGACAGGCCGAAGAGGCTCTGCGACTGGAGGAAGTTGCCGTTGGCATCGCGCACCACCGTGCTCAGGTTGCCGTTTGGCGGAGCGTAGTTCACGTTGTTGAACAGGTTGATCAACTGCGCGCCGAGCGACACGGTGTACTTGCGGTCGGAGCGAACGTTGCCGCCACCAAACATGCCTCCGGGTCCGCCACCACCCGGGCCGCCGCGGCCGCCGCGGCCACCGCGACCGCCGCCCTGATCCGCACCGGCGGCCTGACCCGTCTTTGGACCGAAGCCGAAGGCACGCACCACGCGCATATTGACCGTAACGTTGGCCGGACCAACGCAGTAACCCTGCGGAACGCGAGTGTAGGTATCGGTGATCGTGTTGGGTGACGTGAAGTTGTTCGGATTGCGGCAGCTGCCACCCGTAATCCCCGATGCAAATTCGCCGCGGTCGTTGATGATCGAATCGCCGTTGGTGTCAGTACCCGTGGTGATGTTGTACGGCGTTCCCGAATTCGCGATCATGAACGGGCTGACCGTGAACTTGAACGGAGCACTCCAGTTTCCCGAAACAAACAGGCGGCTGCGATTGCCCCAGCTCGGACGCCCGTAGTCCACGTGCGGGTCCAGGCTGGTCTCAAACGTGTCCGGGCCGTTGCTGTTGCTGTTCGCATAGTTCAGGGCGTAGAAGCCGAAGACTGAGAACTTGGGCGAGATCGGCGCACGTCCGTTGATCAGCAATTGATTCTGGCGCGAGTAACCCTCAGACTGGTACTGGTACTGCAGGTTGGTACCAACCGTGGGCAGGCTGCGCGAAAAGTACTGATGCATGCCGATCGTGTTGATGTAGGTAGCGGAGATGGTTGCGTGACCCGGCAACTGCTGGTCGACACCAGCCGCAATCTGCTGGTTGTACGCGCTGCGCAGGTTCGAAGCCCGCGAGTAGATCGTGTTGGCGGAGGTCAGGCCCTGGCCGCACGCGGCGGTGCTTCCCGGCGCACACCCCGGCAGCGTTGCGTTCGCAGCCGCACGAAACAACTGCTGCGTGGAGTTGGTGCCGTTCTGCTGAATCGTGTTGATGATGTCGCCGATGTTGAACCGGTCGTAGAAGATGCCGTATCCAAGCCGCAACACCGTGATCGGATTGCCGCCCTTGTGGGGAATGCCGTAGTTCGCACTCAGGCGCGGCGCCAGATCGTGTGAGCTGTTGATGCCGCCCTGTGCCTCGTAGCGCAGGCCGTAGGTCAGGGTCAGATTCGGCCTGGCCTTCCAGTCGTCCTCGGCATACAGGCCCACGTCGGTTGTCTGCCCGCTGACCTTGGGGTTCGCGTAGGTGGTTACCGCAAACTGGAACGGCTGATTGTTCAAGTAGTCGCTGATGCTCTTGTACGAGAACGTTCCGTTCGCATTCGAATCCGTGAACTGCGCGCGACGGTTAGTGCGGGTGCGCAGGCCGGCGCGGATGAAGTTCTTCTGCAACTGAATCGACGTGTAGTTCTGCACCTCGATGTGGTCGGAGGTGTAGGTCTGCACGCCGGCGGAGCTGCCGCCGCCGGTGAAGTAGCCAATCACGCTAAGGGTGGGCGAGGTGGAGTTCGGCAACTGCTTGTACTGCGCACGGTCGAACTCAAAGCGCGTTTCGTTGATGACCTTAGGGCTGAAGATCTGGGTGTCGCTCAACTGGATCGTGTTTTCGCGCGAGTTTGTACTGGAGCCCACGCTCTGCAGGTTCAGCCCGCCCACGCCGCTGTTGGTCTGATCGTTGTGCTCCAGTTCGTACCGCGCGGTCAGTGTGTTCTTGTCAGAAATTGCAAAGTCCAGACGCGGCGAGAAGTCATAACGCTCTTGCGGGGTAAAGATTGCACGGGAGTTGGGCGGCAGCGCGAATGCGCTGCAGCCGGCTCCCGACCCTGGAGCGCATAGATTCGTGTCGTTCGCACCGGTGCTGGCGATCTTGCCCGCGAACACGCTGTTGTTCTGAATGGTGCGCTGGCTGCCCGACAGATTGAACGAAGCCTTCTTCGAGAGCGAACCCGAGAGCGTTCCCAGGAAGAAGATCTGGTGGTAGTCCGGCTGGCTTCCACCCTGAAGGAACGGCGTGACCGTGTTGAACGACTTGTCCATGCCTTGCAGGCTGAAATTGCCGTGCAGCTTGTCCGTTCCCGGCTTGGTCAGGATCTCGATGCGTCCGAAACCCGCCCGGTCGTACTGCGCCGAAAACGGGTTCTGATTGATACGAACTTCGCGGATCGCGGACTTGGGCGGCAACTGGCCGCCGGTGAAGCCGTCCACGTAGATCTGACCCCCGTTGGGACCGGCTGCCGGTCCTGCCAGCGCAGATAATTCATTCGACAGCTCGTCCGGATCGTCTGACAGCGACTCTAGGTCGGACCCCTTCAACGTAACGGCGCTGCCGTTGTTATCGGGATCGACCGAGACCGTGTTGTCACTGGTGGTTACCGTAATGGTCGTCGACTGCTGCTCGATGCTGAGCTTGACGTTGATGCTGACCGGCTGACCGCCCACCCGGACATTTGGCCGCACAAACGACCCAAACCCCGGCATGGTCACGGTCACGGTGTACACGCCCGCCGGCACTGCCTCCAGGCTGAACGAGCCATCCACGCCGGACTTCGTGGTCACTGCCGCGACTTTGCCCGACGGCTGCAGCGTAACGGTGGCGCCGGGGATCGCAGCGCCGTCCGGATCCAGGACCGAACCCTTTACGGACGCGCCGGTTTGCACACCAGTCTGTGCTCCCGCCGGCGCAACCTGGCCATGCAGCGCGTTACCCGATATTAGGGTGGCACTCACGGCGAGCGAACTGCCCACCATCAGGGCCGCAACTTTTGAACTCCACATGCGAAACGTCATTCTTCTCCTAACCGTGCAAACCCGGGGCACAGCGCGGCATATCGCGGCGCGGGCCGCTTCGGGGGAAACCATGCAGACCGAACGAAAGCAGCGTTCGAACTCCGCTGCTGCAATGCAGTGTTACTGCGGACCGGCACCTTCGCCGCCGCCCTCACCACCGCCCAGGCTCCAGGGCGAGATGCTGAAAGAATTCGCTCCACCCTGCGGCGATGCCGCCAGCAGAGGCTCAACACCGGAAAGCAACGTGATGGCGGTGAGATTTCCCGCAGGTCCGCTTGCACCGGACGCCACCACCATGACGGCCTCGCCTGTCTTCAGGTCGGCCAACGTGGCCTTGGGCAAACGCGTGATCACCTGGGACAGGTCGCCGCTACGGCCGCCAGCCGGCCGTCCCGCAACTCCTGCCGGACCACCAGAACCACCAGCGCCACGCGCTGCACCGCCGGGAGCACCTTCGCCGCTGTTAGCTGCCGCGCTCACTCCGCCTGCACCCTGCCGCGCGCCGGCAGACCCGGCCGCAGCGTCAGTTCCGCCCTGCCCTGCAGCCCCACCCCGGGCGCGCGCCGCAAAGCGTGCCGCCATCTCCGCCGGGAGGGAGCGCAGATCCGACTCACCCGTAATCGCGATTGTGACCGGCTTCTTGGTCGCCAAGTCGTTCAGCGTAACGGTGTTCGCCCCGGAGTCGACCCGCGTGATCAGGCCGGCCACATTGCGAAACGCTCCTGACACAATCTCGTCCGCGGCGATGGTGCTGCCATCCGATGACTTGTCGCCGCGCACCCGGACCTGGTCGCCGGGATGGATGTCGTCGATCTTGCTGAGGCTCGCCTCTTCAAACTTCACCGAACCCGGCGCGTACCGCCGGAAGACGGTGGATGGGGTGGTAGTGATCGTCTCCTTGTGCGTACCGGAGGTGACGGTCAGCGTGTGCGCTGCAGGATCGACCGCCTCGACGATGCCACCCGAACCGCGCCGCTGCCAGTCCTGTTGGCGAGACGCATTGTTCTGCGCAATCGCTCCGCTCTTCATCAGGACGACGCGCAACGCGGTCGCCGTGCCGTTGTCGCCAGCGCGCCCTGAGACCAGGGCACGATCACCTTCTGCAATGTCGGTGACCGAAGCCGGCTGCGCCGTCTTCAGATCGGTGCTACCCGGTGCAAGCTGTAGCACCCGGAC
Source organism: Terriglobus aquaticus (assembly GCF_025685415.1). Classification (NCBI taxonomy): domain Bacteria; kingdom Pseudomonadati; phylum Acidobacteriota; class Terriglobia; order Terriglobales; family Acidobacteriaceae; genus Terriglobus; species Terriglobus aquaticus. The sequence goes on along the minus strand of NZ_JAGSYB010000001.1, from coordinate 4,097,340 downwards.
GTTAGCCGGTAGCGTGTAGGAAACGCTTCCACCCTTATCGCTGTTCAGCGAAAGCGTGCCCGCGCTCACCGACTGCACGGTCCCAACCGAGGTCTGCACCGCGGACGCCCCTGGCTGCGCGCCCGTCGCCGCTGCCTGGGCAAGCAGCACGCTGGAAGCGGCGGGAACTACTGCCGCCGCCACAACACACCGCGTCAATGCTGTTTGTATGCGCATCGAAAGACCTTTCGACCGGACTAACCCTCGGCGCTCACGTGAGCGCTCCCGCCGGTCTAGCAGGTAGGACGACATGCCGATGCTGAAAGTTTCCGTTTTCTACCGGGTTCTGATCCCCTAGATGGCGGAAAACGACTTCGGACTAAGTACCAGATTGCTGATATTGCTGACCAGGTCTTCCCCACTGAACCGCGGGTCTGCCTGCAGCTTCTTCCAGTCCGGGTTGACCCGAAACTGGTTCCAGCGAGCCTCCAGGTCGGAGAGGCTGTCAAAGCGCAGCATGTAGGTAAGCGCCGGCATGCGCGGGCCGACCACTACCTGCGAATAGAACACCGCTGGCATGCCACACGCCGCGAAGATCTCAAACTCGCCCGAGTGGAACATCTGCACCTTGCGCACGTGGTCCGCGACCGACGGGCTCTCGTACGTGCGCAGTTGCAAGATGCGCTTGCCTTTCGCAGGTACGGTGAGTACCGGGTGACCCGCAAAGGCGTATAGCAGGGTGTCCTCGACGCGCTGAAAGGAAGGAGTTGCGGCAGCGGCAGACTGGAACGGTCCGGCGGCGCGGGCAAACTCCGCGTCTGCGGTTAGTTCCTCCTGCAGCTTCAGAAGCTTCGCGGCATTCGTATGCCGCAGCAGGAGGTAGTCGGCCGGCGTTTCCGGGCCGTACTCCAGGCCAAAGACTCCCACGTCGCGATGGCCCAGCCGGGTCAGCGCCGGCAGCATCACGGTTTCCAGGAAGCGGTCGCACCCGGCTGCCTGCGCACGCGTAATGGAGTACTTGCGCAGGAGGTAGAACTCGCGTTCACTGCTTTGCGGATTCGCCTGCATACTGCCTTCTGCCTCCGTCGTGTTGCTCCACAGCCCCAGCGTCGCCGCACCTGCGGCAGCGCCCAGGAACTCCCTTCGCTCCATGCTCTTCACCTCGCGCTTACAGGAAGGAGTGTAGAGCAACGGTATGCTGTTGGGCATGGTCTCCCGTCTGCACACCCTGCCGCGCCGCGCCGTTCTCTGTGCTGCCCTTCTGCTGCCCTGCCTCACGACTCCGGCCCACGCTTGGGGACCGCAGGGTCATAAGCTGGTCGCGATGGTCGCCATGGAACACCTGACGCCGACGGCGAAGAAGAACATCAAGTTTCTCCTGGGCAAGGAAACGCTAGCCGACGTGGCCTCATGGCCTGACGTGTACCGCCCTTTGGAGACCCAGACCGGGCCGTGGCACTACGTGGACATCCCCGAAGGCGCAGGTACGTACGACCGCGAACGCGACTGCCCGACGCAGCCCAACGTCAAGGCCGGGAGCCCCGGGGACAAGTGGCGCGATTGTGTCGTTGATCGCATCCTGTTTTTCGAAGGGCGAATCGGCGACGCTACGCTTGACCCCGCCGACCGCGCCATCGCCCTCAAGTACCTGGTCCACTTCGTCGGTGACATCCACCAGCCGCTGCACACCACGGGCGTGCAAAAGGGCGGCAATGGAATCACCGTCAATGTCTTCGGCAGCGACACCTGCGGAAAATACCCCTGCAACCTGCACTCGGTGTGGGACAGCGGCCTGATCCTGCACCGTCAACTAAACGACAAGCAGTACTTGGCCCTGCTGGATCACGAGTTCGCATCCACTCCGCCGGCTGCCACACCCGACGATCCCGCCACCTGGGCAAACGAGGGCAATGCTCTGCTGCCTGGACTGATGCTGCCGCAGGGCGGCGTCGTCGACCAGGCCTACTTCGACCGGGAGATCCCCGTGGTGGATCGCCAGCTCGAAGTGGCAGGGCTGCGCCTGGCTGCGGTTCTCAATCGCACGTTCACCAGCGCACCGGTCACCTTCAAGCCGGCCGCGGCAGATTCGAAGCAGTTCTAAGCGCTCGATCGCAGGCGGCCGTTCTTACGCCTGCGGCTGCTCGACCGTGAGCGGCGGCAGCGAACGCACCAGCATGCGGCGGTACCGTGCAAGCCACGTCAGAAACGCCGCGCGGCCTTGCTCTTGCAGGGCGTCATCGGCCCGCGCCTCAGCGCAGCACGATCCGGCGTGCTGGCGATAGCGCGCCACACACGCGTCATGCGCAACGACCGGGTAAGCCAGCGACACCTTGGCGTGAAACGCCTGATCGTCGTATAAGCCCCGGAACGCCTCGTCAAAGCCGCCCACGGCGCGCGCCACTGCGGTTCGCAGCAAGACGCTGCAGATGCATGGGACCTTGGACTCATCTTCGAGGTACCACTCCAGCAGCGAGCCCAGCGGCAGTACACCCAGGAACTCACCCGCTGGAACCACAGGCGGGATGTAGTTGTCGCCCCAGTCTGCCCTTCGCGCCTTTGCCTCGTTGAACGGCTCGTCCGGGTTGCACCAGCGCTCAGCCGCGCCGAAGACCATCGCGGCCTCCGGGCGCTGCGTCATCTCCCACATCTGCAGCGCGAGGCAGTCCGGCAGCCACACATCGTCGGCATCCAGAAAGGCCAGTAATTCACCGCGCGCATGGCGCAGGCCAAGGTTCCGGGACGCGCTGCTGCCGCGGTTCTCTCCGCCGGGATGCCGCAGGATGCGAATGCGGTCCGGATCGGCTTCTGCACAATCCAGCGCGATCCGCAGGCTGGAGTCTTCCGAACCGTCATCGATCAGCAGCAGCTCCCAGGAGGACATCGTCTGCGCCCGAACGCTCTCGATCGCCTCTCGCAGGTTCTGTTCGTTGTTCCACACCGGCATCAGGATCGAAACGGCCGGCACTGTTGCAGTGACGGGCCGTTGGGTACATCGCGCGTCGCTATCGCTCACCGTTGCTCCTCAAAAAGGGTGCCCGGCGCTGCGCATTGCTGCAGCAACCTGGCCACGCGGGTACCGGCAGGGGGCATTGCCCACCAGCGTTCCGCACCGGCACCGTCCTCGCACCCTTCCCCCGCGTACAGCCCCATCTCTTCGGCAACTTCTGGCGCAATCTGCGACGGGTAGTGCTTGGCGAACCGCGATTTCAGATGCCGCCCCTCCGGAATCTGTAGTCTCCAGCCAGAGAAGAGCGAAGCAGAGTTCGACGATATCGCATAGATCGTCTGTTCCTTTCGCTCTGTCGAGGAAAGCCGCGCCGCGTACGGCAGGTCTTCGTAGAAACACAGCCGCTCGGCGACACAAGCGAGCCTTGAAGCTTCGCGGCTGATGCGATGGTCAATGTGATCCCCCAGCGCCAGTGGGGCGAAGAGGAGATCGGGCTCAGGGCCGGAGGTCAGCCGGCCCGCCAAGTGGGTCGCCTGCTCCTGAACCTCGTCCGCAGTCAGAGGCGCCTCCAGCACCGCTTCCGTCCGCACGGAAAGGCGCAGCGGAGCATCCAGGTCACCCAAATCCTGCAAGATCACAGAGCCGGGTTCCCGGCCCGCCATCGCTGCTACGTCCGCGAGGAACCGCTCGTCTTCCAGCCGCCGCGCACGGCTCACGGCATCCACCAGCGGCAGTGCCGTATCTACCGTGCGCAGGTCAACGGCATAGTCGCTGCGCGTGAACACGTTCAGCACCGTTAGGCGCGCGCCCGCTCGCAACAGCGCAAGCATCGTCAAGCCGCAGGAGAACGCCGCATCATCCCGATGCGGAGAGAGGATGGTGACGTGCACCTAGCGGCCTGCCTTTGCGGACGTGGCCGCCTGAAAGATCGCCAGAGCCGCGCGACCGATCGCCCGATCCCGGGTAGCGTCATCGGCGGTGCTATCCGACAGAAAGATCGCGATCGCGAGTCGTTCACCGTCGGGCAGGGTCACCAGGCCGATGTCGTTCGTGGCGGCCGCAATCCCGTTTTCCATACCTGAGGTGCCGGTTTTGTGCGCCACCACGGTGCCGGCCGGCAGCATCGTTGCCAGCCGCGGCAGCCGAGTAGCTTGCATCCACTGCAGCAGCAGCCCCATGTGCTCCGCGTTGAGCGGAGGCTGGTCAGCCAGGCGCCTAAGCAACTGCACCGCGGCATGCGGCGAAAACCAGTCCTGGTATTGCAACCGCTCGTCGCGGTGCAGCTCGTGCTCGGTGTGCCGCAGGACGAAACCCTGTACGCCCAGCGAATGGATGTATTGCTGCACCGGCTCGGTTCCGCCGACCACGCGAAGAGCAAGGTCTGCAGCGACATTGTCGCTCTGCGAAACAGCCAATTGCAGCACCTCGCGCAGTGGAACGTCCACGTTCGCATCCGGGTACTTGTCCTGCAGCGGGCTCCAGCTTTTCGGGACGAATCGGTCCTGCGGCCCAAAGTGGACCGGCTGGTCCAACTGGAGCTTGCCTTCTTCGACCAGATGCAGAGCATAGATGCCCAACGGCAGTTTGAAGACAGACTGCATGGGCGGGTGGGCATCGGCCTCGCGGTCACACGCGAGCGGAGTATGCCGTGACCCGGAAGCCAGCGCGCAGGCCGTGTAAAGCTTGCCGCCGGACTCCTTTGCGATGAGGTCAAGCTCCGCCTGCAGCGACTGCGCGACGCATGGTCCGCTGAGCGTCAGGCCTAGCGCCAGCGCGGTGGTGGAAGAAAGATACTTTCGCATCACGGGTATGCTACGGCCCAAGTGCTGCGCGGCTCGTGCGGATGCGCTGTGGAGCATCCAGCTATGCAACGCCGCACCGGACCGGCACGGTAAGAAGAGTCTGCCCCGCTGGACAGCCGCCCCCGCACACCGTAGCGTGGAATCCGCCATGCTCCTCAGGTACGCCGCAATCGTAGGACTCTCAAGCGCAGCGCTGGGCCACGCCCAGCTCACTCCCGTAGCTCCCTTTCAGAGGCCCGACGAAGCGAGAGTCGTCAGCATCACGCAGGCTGCCATCGCGGCAAAGCCGTTGACCATCACGGGCGCGCGCGGCGCCATCCTGGGCGAACAATCCGGCGTGATCGAGCTCTGGCAGCTTCCGGTCAAGGTTTTCTCAGACCTCCACCTGAAGGCGCAACTGGACGGATACACCGTTCCCATCGACCTGAACCCGGGCGCGGCCACCGTGACCGTGCGCCCCGGTCACACGGTGCTTACCTACAGCTTTGCCGGCATTACCGTGCGACAGCACATGCTGGTCTCGCCCGCGGTGCCGGCCGGCGCGCCGCCACTGCCGTTCGATGATCCCGGTGCCATCGTCTACTTCGAGATCGACAGCGTGCGCCCGGCTACGCTCACCGTTACGCTCACGCCCAACCTGCAACAAATGTGGCCCGCGCCACAGTACGGTGTGCCCGGCGCGGGCTGGATACCGATGCCAGACTCCGCGGCGCCCAAGGACTTTCCCGGCGGAGCCTACACCGTCGCGACCGACAACCCGGCGCTCTTCGGCATGATCGGCATGCCGAAGAGCCGCCCGGGCGACATCCCGGTCTACCAGGAGCATCCGCAGACGCTGCCGCTGCAGTTCGTCGTCCGCTACGACCCCGCCGTCGATCGCGGGCGTCTGTTTCCGCTGTTGTCAGCCGTTGCCAAACCCGGCGAACGCAACTCAGCCGAAGCCTTCACCGCGATGCAGCAGCGCCTGGTGCAGCAGGCGAAGGACCTGCCCGCCATCGCGAACGCAATCGACCGCTATTACGCGCACTTCTTCGACACGCGCCTGACCGCCCACACTCCGGACCCACGCTTTGACGAAGCCCTGAAGTGGGCCGAGCTCTCCGTCGAAGACTCACAGGTGGAACACCGCACCGGCGGCCCCGGTACCGGCAAGCCCGCACTGTCAGAAACCGGCCTGGTCGCCGGCTGGTTTGGATCGTACGACTCCGCGCGGCCCGGCTTTGGCTGGTACTTCGGCCGCGACACGCTTTGGTCGCTCTACGCGATCGACAGCTATGGCGACACGGCACTGTCCAAGCGCGCGCTTGAGTTCCTGCTGCATCGCCAGCGCGCCGACGGCAAGATGATGCACGAGTTCAGCCAGATGGCCGACGACCTGCCCTCGAACATCCCGTGGGCGAGCTTCCCGTACGAATACGCCGCCGCAGATGCCACCCCGCTGTTCCTGATGGCGATGCGGGACTATGTCCGCACCAGTGGCGACACCGCCTTTCTCGCCGAGCACTGGGACGCCGTGAAGCGCGCCTGGAACTTCGAACGCACGCATGACAGCGACGGTGACGGCGTCTACGACAACTCGCAGGGCACCGGCTGGGTGGAGAACTGGCAAAGCCCCATGCCGCACCAGGAGCTGTACCTGGCCGCGCTCGATGCTGAGGCTGCGCGAGCCGTGGCCGACCTGGCCGCCCTGCAGCATGACACCGCGCTGGAGCAGGCGGGCCGGCAGAGCGCAGCTCACATTCAGAGCGTCATTGAAACATACCGCGATCCTGCAACGGGTCTCTACGCCTTCAGCAAGAACAGCAACGGCAGCTTTGACCGCACCCTGACGATCTATCCATCCGTTGCGCTGTGGGAGCCGCACGCGCCAGCCGCCGCGGCACTCACGCAACCTGCGGCCATGCTGAGCGGTTGGACCTCGCCCGATCTCGCAACCGACTGGGGCACCCGCGCCATCAGCACCGCGACCAGCTTCTACGATCCAATCAGCTACCACATGGGTTCCGTCTGGCCGCTGTTCACCGGCTGGAACGCCATGGCGCAGTACAACGCCGACCGGCCCGCAGCAGCATGGCTGACACTGCAGCAGAACCTGCGGCTCACCTGGGCGCAGGACCCCGGCACCGTAACTGAAGTGCTGTCTGGCGCCTTCTACCAGCCGCTCGGCCGATCCAGCGCACACCAACTGTGGTCCAGCGCCATGACACTAGCGCCCACCGTACGGGGTCTGTTTGGCATTCATGTGGACGCCACAACGCACACGCTGCAGGTGCACCCACATTTGCCCGCAACCTGGAACGGTGCGGAACTGCACAACATCCGCATGGGCGCAGCCCTGTACAACGTCGCGATTACCCGACGTGGCGCCAGCTACGCGGTCGCTATTACGTCCGCGGATGGAAGGCCATCGCTTCCACCTGCTGTGAGTCCCGCGCCGGCAGTGGAGTTTGAGCTGGCGGACAACCTGGCTCCTATGCCCGGGGATGCTACTCAGTTGCCGCACATCACCGATGAGGTCTACGCCGCCGATCGCACGACCTTCACGCTCGCGGCACAGGGCGGCAGCACTGTGAGCCTCCGCGTTCGCAGACGTGGCGTTCTGGAACCGGCAGCACTTCGCATCGTCATGCCGTCCGGCACGGGCTATGTCAGCCGCAATGTCACGTTGCTGGCATCGGGGCCGCTCGACGGCCAGCACTGATGATGGGTGCTTCACGCGACCCATCGAAGAAAGGAAAATCGGTCTGGAACAGAAAAGGGGGCGGCTCCGAAGAGCCGCCCCCTTCGTCATCCACACACGATGGCTAGAACACCTTGAAGTGAATCGTCAGATACTTCTTTGGGTCGGAGCGGATCGTGTTCACCAGCTGCTGGGAGTCCGTCGCCAGCTTATCGAGGTTGTGGTACAGCGCCGGATCCTTCACCAGCAGACCGGCTGTTCCCTGCCCGTTGTCGATTCCGGTCAGGATGCTGTTCAGCCGCGTGACGGTGTCGTTCAGCTTGTTCGCGAACTCCTGATTTTTGGTCAGCAGTCCCAATCCTCCCTTGCCAGCGTCCGCATCGGCCATGATGTTGTTGGCGTGCTGCAAGGTCTGATTCAGGTTGTTATAGAGCGCATCATCCTTCAGCAGCTTGCCCGCGGAACCCTTGCCTGCGTTGATGTCCGCGATCATTCCGTTCAACTGGCCCACGGACTGGTTCAGCTTGTTGTACATGGTCTCGTCGTTCAGCAGCTTGCCAATCGTGCCATGACCATCGTTCAACTTGTGCGACAGAATCTGCAACTGCCCGACGGTTTCGTTCGCGCGCTTGTACAGGGTGTCGTCGTACACCAGTTCGCCGATGGCGCCCTTGCCCTGAGAAATGTTGTCCACAATCCGGTCAAGCTTGGCAAGCGTTACGTTCAGGCTCTCGATCGTGCCTTGGCTGGCCTTCACCACGTCCTGCAGGTTAGGCGTCTCCAGGGTCTTCAGTTCGTCGCCGTCCTGCAGTTGGGGCCCGGTCGAGGTCTGCGAATTCAGGTCAACAACGGTGTCACCGAGAACACCCACCGTGGACAACGCCGACTTGGTGTCCTTGTGCAAAGCGTCAATGTACTTCTTGTCCAGCTTCATTGTCACTTCCACCGGCGTCAGCTTGCGGGTGGGATCGTTGACGACCTTTACCTGCTTCACGTTGCCGATGGTCACGCCCTGCAGGTTGACGGCCGCGCCCTCTTTGAGGCCGGAGGCATTCTCGAAGTAGCTGCGTACCGTGATCTTGTGCGTAAACACGCTGGTTCCCTGCGAGCTCGTCATCAAGAACAGCAGCAGAACAAGAAGAATGACAGCGATCAGAACAATTACGCCGACCTTGAGCTGGGACCAACGGACTTCGGTTTGACTGGGCATGCTATCCCTGGACGGCGCAGAGCGCCGACGGAAAATGTGAGCTGGTTAGTGCTCTTTGTGTGATGCTGCGAGGTGCGCTCCGGTTTCGAAACACGCCATCGCCCGCGCTCTTTCCCGAGTCAGTTTTCCAGCATGACCACCGCCAGCGCGACTTCGCGGCTGTGCGACAGCGTCAGGTGAGCGTGTGCGACACCCATGCGAGCCGCACGTTCCGCGGCCCGTCCAGTGAAATGCAGCGTGGGCCGCTGCCCGGGCAACCGTCGCACCTCGATCTCCGTCCACGCCACACCCTGGGCGATGCCGGTGCCCAGCGCCTTGGCCGCGGCCTCCTTTGCCGCGAACCTCGCCGCAAAGCTTTCCGCCGCGTTGTGGACCTTGCGCCGGCAGTACTCCACCTCGGCCGGCGTGAAGACCCGCTGCAGAAACCGTTCGCCATAACGCTCGATGGACTCCTCGATGCGACGGATTTCCATCAGGTCCGATCCTGTCCCTAAGATCATCGGCCGCTTGGCCGCCGAAAGCGAAAGCTCTGCATCCTGTTGACCGTACCATCTTCGGACGGCCCGGATGCAGCCAAAGCCAGAGATTGCCGATCTTCCCGCCGATAACTCTTTACGTGAAGAACTTTCTAACTTTGCTCAATGCGCTGCCGGGCGCCTCAGGCGATGCTGCGCATGCTCCGCAGCTTCGTCTACGTGCCGTCAGTCCCCGCAGCGGTGATGATCTGCTGCCCGGACTGCTGGACGCGATTGATCGCGCCTGCGGGTGGGTGCTCTCTCGACAGATGATCAGCGCCACATCGGTGCAGTTGCAGGTGGAAACACAAGGCAGGGCGCTGGTGGACCTGTACGCCTCCTTCCTGGGACAGGGCCTGGAACTGAGCCGTGAAAGCCACCTTCTGCTGGCCGAGCGTTGCTCGTGCGCCCACCTCCACCGCGCCGCCCGCAGGAGCATCGTGTCACTTTCGCTGGAGGTCTCCCTGCCGGCCGATCTGGCCGTCGGCGGCGAATGGGTGCGTCCGGTACTGGCGTAAGCGGCCGGGCACGAAACGCGGGCGGCAGACGTGCCAAGGAGGAGGGGTCAGCCACTCCGAAGGCTCTCGGCGACGGGTCCGCAGCGCATTCATTGTCCAAAAGCAACGAGGCAGCTCCAAGAGCTGCCTCGTCGCGTTTCTGATTGGTTGCCCTTATGCGTGCGAAGGACGACCTTCCCCGAAACCCGGAGCGCGTCCGCTCTCCGGCTTCAGGACCTTCTGCGTATCGCCATCGCCCGGCTCGGCATGAGCCAGCGGCGACTTCATCGGCGGCAAGTCCTTGCCCTCGATGATCAGGCGAATTTCATCAGCATCCAGCGTCTCGCGTTCCAGCAACAACTGGCTCATGCGGTGCATGATGTCGTGGTTGGAATCAAGAATCTGGTACGCCGAGCTGTAGCCGTCGTGAACGAACTTCTTCACTTCGGCGTCAATCTGCTCCGCGGTGTCGTCCGAGAAGTCCCGGTGCTGCTGGATTTCACGGCCAAGGAAGATTTCGCCACCTTCCTTCTTGCCGTAGGTCATCGGACCCATCTTGGACATGCCGTACTCGCACACCATGCGGCGGGCCAGGTCGGTCGCGCGCTCAATGTCGTTGCCAGCACCAGTCGTCATCTGCTTCAGGAAGATCTCCTCCGCGCAGCGACCGCCCATGAAGATGGCAAGCTGCGACTCCAGGTAGTCCCGCGTCACGGTGTGCTTGTCTTCCTGCGGCAGGTGCATGGTCACACCTAGCGCCATGCCGCGCGGGATGATCGTCACCTTGTGCAGCGGGTCGGAGTGGTCGCGCATTGCCGCGACCAGAACGTGGCCGGCCTCGTGGTACGCCGTCACCTTCTTTTCCTCGTCCGAAAGCAGCATGCTCTTGCGCTCGGCACCCATCAGCACCTTGTCCTTCGCGACCTCAAAGTCGTACATGTGTACGGCCTTGCGGTTGTAGCGCGCCGCGGTCAGGGCAGCTTCATTGACCATGTTGGCCAGGTCGGCGCCGCTGAAACCCGGTGTGCCACGGGCCAGAACGTTCAGGTTCACGTCGTCCGCCATCGGAACCTTCTTGGCATGAACGCGCAGAACTTCCTCGCGGCCACGTATGTCCGGACGGTCGACGATCACGCGGCGGTCGAAGCGGCCCGGACGCAGCAGAGCCGGATCGAGAACGTCAGGCCGGTTTGTCGCGGCGATCAGGATCACGCCCTCGTTCGACTCGAAGCCGTCCATCTCGACGAGTAACTGGTTCAGCGTCTGCTCACGCTCGTCGTGTCCGCCGCCCAGGCCGGCGCCACGGTGACGACCGACCGCATCGATTTCATCGATAAAAATGATGCAAGGCGCGTTCTTCTTGCCCTGCTCAAACAGGTCGCGAACGCGGCTCGCACCCACGCCGACGAACATCTCGACGAAGTCGGAACCGGAGATCGAGAAGAACGGAACGTTCGCCTCGCCGGCCACAGCGCGGGCCAGCAGGGTCTTACCAGTTCCCGGAGGTCCGACCAGCAGCACACCCTTGGGGATGCGGCCGCCCAGCTTCTGGAACTTCTGCGACTCGCGCAGGAACTCGATGATCTCCTTCAGTTCTTCCTTCGCCTCGTTCACGCCGGCGACGTCCTTAAAGGTGACCTTCTTCTGCTGCAGGCTCAACAGGCGAGCGCGGCTCTTGCCGAAGCTCAGCGCCTTGTTGCCGCCCGACTGCATCTGCCGCATCAGGAACAGGAACAGCGCCACCATCAACAGGACCGGCGTCAACTGGATCAGAGCCGCCACCCAGAAGTTGCTGCTGGGGTCCTTGATCGTGACGTTCACGCCCTTGGTGCGCAGATTGTCGTACAGATTCGGATAATTCGCAGGAATCGTCGTGTGGAACGAGTCCTTGTTGTCCTTGTATTTGCCCGTTACCTCAGTGCCGTTGACCGTAATTTCGCTGATGCGGCCCTTGTCGGCATAGTCCTGCAACTGTGTCAGGCTGATACCGGTGTCATGCGCTCCACCGCTGGTGCGCGCGACAATCTGCCACACGGACACCAGGCAGCCGATCATCAGCACCCAGATCAGGATCGTCTTCACCGTGCTATTCAAAATTGCTACCCCTCTTTCGGCGCGCTTTAGAGGCGCCCCAGGCTGCGCACCGGCCGTGCACAACCAACCTTGATCATTAGACGCGCAAATCTCCGCTCGGACGCGGCCGGGGTTTCGTGCGCTGTTTCCGAAGATTCTACTCCCGGAATGGCCCGCGACGATGTCGCGATCTGTAACCTTTTCGTTCGGTAGTAGGACACAAGTCGGGGATGTCAGCCGCGCGACAGCCTAAGTTCCCGCACGCTGCGCTCTGCCCGCAGACCGTCCCGGAGCTGGAGGCGGCTATTGGGCCGCGAGGGGACCGTAGGGTCGGGCAAGCTGTCGGGCGGTGCCAGGCCGGCCAGTTGCAGCACGCGGGCCGTTTCCGCGGAGTTCAGCGGTACCCCCATCCGTTCTGCCGCAAACCGCAGCAGTCTGCGCCGGGCCGGCAGGTCCAGCACCTTCAGCCGCGCCAGGTCAAACGCAACCGTCTGCTCGTCCGGTGCCGTGCTCACCGCCCGGCCGCCGCCCCGCACCGGCCGGCCCGCCACTGCCAGTTCCTGGTACACCCGGACGATCTCCGGTTGCCAGCGCCGATCTTCCTCACGGGCCAGCTCGGCTGTTGCGCCCAGCGTGGCCACCACGCCCGGGTTGAACGTCCGCAGCAGCGGCATCAGCTCCGCGCGGATGCGGTTGCGCGTAAACGCCGGATCGGCGTTGGTGGCGTCCTCTCTCCAGACCTGCCCGCGGCTCTTCAGAAACGCGATCACCTGCTCCCGCGTGGCGCCCAGCAGCGGCCGGACGATCTGGCCGACGCCGCCCTCGCGGCAGGGCCGCCCGTCAGTATCGACTGGCAGCGCCGGTGCAATGCCGCCCAGGCCCTCGATCCAGGCGCCACGCAGCAGCTTCATCAACACGGTTTCGGCCTGGTCGTCCGCGGTGTGGGCCGTTGCGACACGATCCGCAGCGCCGTTCCCCAAGAGCCTCGCGAAGAACCCGAGCCGTGCATTGCGGGCCGCTTCCTCCAGCCCTTCCCCGGCGACCGCCGCGGTCGCGGGCACGTCCGCCTCCGCCTCATGCAGGGGCAGGTTTAGACGCAGGCACAACGCCCGCACGAAATCCCGGTCCGCATCGGCCTCCGACCCGCGTATGCCGTGGTGCAGGTGCGCCGCACTCAACCCAATGCCGAGGGCAGTCGCCGCCTCGTGCAAGGCCAGCAGCAGCGCCGTCGAATCCGCCCCACCTGACGCTGCCACACAGACGCGTGACCCCATGGGCAGCAGTGCAGGATTCAGTTGGAGGCTGATCGGCTTGGGCATGGCAGCAGACCTTATCGTAAGCGCCCGGCGCTACCATAAAGACAGAGGACCCGCTTGGAAGCCATTCGCCACGCCACTCCGGACGACGCCGTTCTGATCACGCAGCACCGCGCCAAGATGTTCGGCGACAACAAGTTCGCCACGCCAGAGCAGATGGACGCCATGTCCCTGGCGCACGAGCCCTGGGTGCGCAAGCGCCTGCGCGATGGCCGCTACGCGGGCGTGATCGCAGAGGAGAACGGTGAGGCCATTGCCAGCGCCGGCGTCTTCTTCGCCGACTTCCCACCGCACTGGATGGACGCTGAGCCCATGCGCCCCTACCTGCTGAACTTCTACACAGCTCCGGCGGCTCGCGGTCGCGGCATTGCCAAACAGATGCTGCAGATGCTCATCGACGAGTGCCGCAGCCGTGGCGCCAAAGCCATAACGCTGCACGCATCCAAGTTCGGCAAGCCCATCTACGAGAAGTTCGGCTTCGAAGGCACGAACGAGATGATGCTGAAGCTGAAGTAAGTCGGATGACCGCGAGGCCAGCCTCTTAAGCGGCGCTCTTTGCTAGCTCTTCCTTCAGAATGGCGCTCACCGTTTTGTTGTCGGCATGCAGGCCGCTGGCCAGGATTCGCTGCTGCACTATGCGCATGGCAGGCCCCATGTCCTTCGGCCCGGGCGTGGTGCCACCCGCGGCCAGGTGCGCAACGGCTCCCTGCACCACGGCGCGGATCTCGTCTTCCCCGGCCGACTGCGGCAGGTACACCTGCAGCAGCTTGATCTCGTCCTGCTCCTTTTGCGCCAGCTCCGGACGGTTCCCCTTGGCGAACTGCTCGGCGGAGTCCTGCCGCTGCTTGACCAGCGTGTTCAGCACGGCGACGGTTTCCGCGTCGGTCAGCGGCTCGCGCTTGTCGATCTCCTTGTTCTTGATCGCCGACTTGACCATGCGCAGCGTCTCCAGCCGCAGCGTCTCCTTCGCCTTCATCGCTTCCACGATGTCTTTGCCGATCTGCTCGCTAATGGTCGCCATGACTGTTCCTCGCTCCGTGTGCCGTCTTTCAGTGTAGCCAAGCGAAACCACACCCGTCGCTCAGTACAATCGGGGCATGATCCGGAAGATTCGCCTGTTCACGCCAGGGCCCACGCCCCTGCTGCCCGCCGCGCAGTTTGCCATGGCTGCTGCCGACATTCATCACCGCACGCCAGAGTTCCGCGCGCTGTTCACCAAGGTGCTCGCGCAACTCAAGGACTTCGTCGGCACCAAGAGCGACGTGATCGTGCTGTCGTCGTCCGGCACCGGAGCGATGGAAGCCTCGGTCTCCAACCTGACTTCGCCCGGCGACCGCGTCCTGGTCCTCAGCGCCGGTAAGTTCGGTGAGCGCTGGACCGCCCTCGCCAAGGCCTTCGGCTGCGCGGTCGACGTGGTCGAAGCTCCGTACGGTGAGACCTTCTCGATCGACAAGGTTAAGGAAGCGCTGAAGCTGGAGACCCGCGCCGTGTTCATGCAGGCGACTGAAACCAGCACCGGCGCACGCCACTGCGTTCCCGCCGTTGCCAAGCTGCTGAAAGACTCGAACTCCGAAGCCTTGCTTGTCGTCGACGCTATCACCGGTTTGGGCACCAGCCACTTCGACATGGACGGCTGGGGCGTGGACGTAATGATCGGTGGATCGCAGAAGGCTGTGATGATCCCGCCGGGACTGAGCTACCTGGCCGTGAGCGACCGCGCGTGGGACCGCATGGAAGCTACCTACAACCCGCGCTACTACTTCGATCTGCGTAAGGAACGCAAGAATGCCGTGAAGGGCGAAAGCGCCTACACGCCGCCGGTCGCGCTAATTGCCGCACTGGGTGCCGCGCTGGATTACATCGCCGCGCAGGCCGCCACGCCAGAGAACCCGGCCGGCAGCCTTGTGGAAGGCCGCAAGAAGCTCGTCGAGAACGCCGAGACGATCGCCGCGATGACCCGCGCCGCCGTCACCGCGCTCGGCTTCCGCCTCTTCGCACCGGAGTGCCCATCGGCCGCAGCCACCGCCGTCTACGCTCCGGAAGGGGTCGACTCCGGCATCATCTGCAAGGAGCTGAAAGGCCGCTTCGGCGCGACCATCACCAACGGCCAGGGCGAGATGCAGGGCAAGATCTTCCGTTTTGCGCACCTGGGCTTCTTCGATTCGCTGGACACCATCGCGCTCGTCGGCGCGCTGGAGCACGTGGTCGCGACCAAGCTGAACATGCCCGGCTTCGAATGGGGCAAGGGCCTGATCGCCGCGCAAAAGGTGCTGGCCGGACGCAAGCCGAACCAAGCCGCCGAGCAGACCTGCATATGCGGACGCACCGACGCATGCTGCAGCCTGCAGCACCCCGACTACGGCGCGGGCACGGTAAAGCCCGTCCACTAGGAACGTAGCGGTTCCGCAGGCTGGCAGGCGCGGAACCGCTTAAAGTGTTCAAACGAACTCAGCAAACAAACGAGCGGCGCATGGTGCAGAGCGATAAACTCTCTGCACCATGCGCCGTTCTGTTTCTGTTGCCGCTCCGCTCGTTGCCGCGGCTGCCGTCTCCCTGCTCACAGGCTGCCGCCCCAAAGAGATGCAACGATGTGTCGACGAAAACGGCACCGTCGTCGCCGACAACCTGTGCGACAAGCCCGGCACCGTGCAGGAGCGCCGGCCCGACGGCCACGGCGGCTTCCTCTTCATACCGCACGTATACCGGCCCTACTACGGCGGCTTCGGCGGCTACAACATCGGCGATCGCGTATCGGGCGGCAGCTTCAACGCCGTTCGCGGCACGAATTATGCTTCGCCGCTCTCGGGTGGTCACGGCTTCCTCGGCGGCCACGGCATCTCACGCGGCGGCTTCGGCAGCAGCTTTCATTCGGGGAGCTAACCCATGCATCGCTTCGAACACGCACCGCGTGCAGACTGGCGCAACAAAGTCGAGACTGCCGGACTCACTTTTCATTCGCCCGATGACCTGACCAGCGCTGTGCCGGGTGCCGTCTACTGGGACGAGTCCGCGCATTACGAGTTCACCAGCACCGAGATCGACATGCTGGAAGCGGCCGCCAACGAGCTGCAAACCATGTGCCTCGCTGCCGCGCAGCACGTGATCGATCAGAGACGCTACACCGACCTGTCGATTCCGCCCCAGGCGGTTCCGCTGATCGAGTGGGCGTGGGAGAACGAGCCGCCCGCACTCTACGGCCGCTTCGACCTGATGTACAACGGCCAGGGCTCGCCCAAGCTGCTGGAGTACAACGCCGACACGCCCACTTCCCTACTGGAAGCTGCGGTCATCCAGTGGGACTGGCTGAAGGACACCCACGCCGATGCCGACCAGTTCAATAGCCTGCATGAACGTCTGATTGCCAAGTGGCAGGACGTCGCCCCGTACCTGCGCCAGCCCGTGCACTTCGCCAGCGTCGATACCGACGAGGACATGCTCACCACCACCTACCTGCGCGATACCGCGCAGCAGGCCGGCCTGCGCACCGAGCAGTTGTTGATGCACGAGATTGGCTGGGACGACGACGCGAACCGCTTCGTCGACCTCCAGAACAACACCATCTACTCGCTCTTCAAGCTCTACCCCTGGGAGTCACTGCTCACCGAGACGTACGGCCCGGCCGCGCTCGCCTTCTATCGCAGCATCATCTGGATCGAACCCATCTGGAAAATGCTGCTCTCCAACAAGGGCATCCTGCCAATCCTGTGGGAGCTCTACCCCGACCACCCGCTGTTGCTGGAGGCGTACTTCGACGAGCCGCGCGGCATGCGCGAGTACGTCAGGAAACCGCTGCTTAGCCGCGAGGGCGCCAACATCACGACGGTCACCGCGCAGGGAACGACACAAACGCCGGGCGATTACGGCGGCGGCCGCTTCGTCTGCCAGGCGTTGGCTCCGCCGGCCTGCTTCCAGGCAGGTGGCGAGGGCATTCGCTTGTACGGCCAGCCCGGCACTGCGGATCTCCGTTATCCCGTCCTCGGGCTGTGGATGATCGATCAGGAGTGCGGTGGCATGGGCGTGCGCGAATCACGAACACCGGTCACCGGCAATCTCAGCAGCTTCGTACCCCACTTGTTCCGCTGAACTGCGTGCCTCCCCGTTCGCCGCTGCCCTCCAAAAGGACGACGCCAAAATCGGTCGCAAGCATCGGGACGAAGGTACTCTCCCTGCCCTAGCATCCTCCCTGTATCCGACAACCTTTGGTGCAAGCACTCATGGAGCGCCGACGCGCGTTCCTGTGAGCAGCGCGTCGGCATACCCGAGGAACTTGGAATGCACTCACATACGCCGCCTGCATCTTGCCGCAAGGCTTCACGGGCGCTCTCATCCTTAGCTGGCGTGGTCATAACGGCCATGGGCGTGGCCGCGCACGCGCAAACGCTGGAGGACGGCATTATGCTAGCCCGCGGCACCCTTTGTGCCGGCTCCATTTACACGCGCAGCCAGTGGTCGCAGTACTGGGAAGGCACGCTCGAGCGCACCAACGGCAACATCGGCACAGTCACGACCAACTCCGTTTCCGGTATGGCCAATTACGGCATCACGAACCGCATCAATGTGCTCGCACAGACGCCGTACATCTGGACCCAGGCAAGTGCCGGCGTGCTGCATCCGCAATCGGGCTTCCAGGACTTTACCGGTGCCGTGAAGCTGAACCTCTTCCAGCGCCCCATGGACAATCACGGCTCGTTCCACGCCATTGCACTGCTCGGCGGCAGCGTGCCCACCACGGACTACAGCCCCGACCAGATGCCGCTCTCCATCGGCACACACAGCAAGTCTGCCTTCGGCCGCGCGTCGCTGAATTTTCTCGGCCGTCGCGGCCTGTACCTGGACGGCTCGCTTGCCTACACGCTGCGCGACAAGGTCACGCTCGACCGGCCCTACTACTACACCAACGGCCAGCTCTACCTGAGCAACCAGGTCGCCATGCCCAACCAGTCGCAGTACGGCTTCAACGTGGGCTACTACCGCCGCGACCTAAAGATCGCCGGCACCTTCAGCCAGATGAACACGCGTGGCGGCGGCGACATTCGCCGGCAGGACATGCCTTTCGTCTCGAACCGCGTGAACGAATCGCGCGCCGGCATTGAAGTGCAATACCCTCTGCCGCACTTCCATGACGTCCAGTACTGGGCCAGCTACAGCAACACGTTCCAGGGCCGCAACACCGGGCAGGCGACGATGTTCACCTCCGGCATCATGTTCACCTACCACCGCGAAAGGCGCGTCGCTCCGTGAAGATCCTCAAAACACTCCCTGTTCGTCTCAGCATCGGAACGCTCCTCATGGCGTTTGCGGCGCTTGGCGTCTCCAGCATCCCGACCGGATGTGGTAAAGACATCAGCACCACCGAACCTCTGCCCACGCAAACCTTCTCTAACGTCGACGCAAACGCAGGCTCGTGGAAGATGATCGTTCTGTCCGGGCCCTCGCAGATTCCGGTAGCCGCGCCTGCAGCGGTCAACTCCGCTACGTACGCCTCGGAGATCGCGCAGATCAAGTCCGATCAGGCCGCTCTGACCGACGCTCAGAAATCCTCCATCACCTACTGGAGCAGCGGCGGCGTATTGCGCTGGAACGAGGTGATGCGCGAGCTCGCGGCCAAGTCCGACCTGCCGCCCGCTCCCAACTCCGACGGCACCTACCCCGTGCCTAGCGCGGCCAATCCGTTCGCCGATCCGCAGTACCCCTTCAGCAACCCGCCGTACGCCGCGCGCGCCTACAGCTACGTTTCAGTCGCACAGTTTGAGGCGCTGAAAGCCGCCTGGTACTTCAAATACCTGTACAAGCGCCCTTCGCCCTCCGCAGTGGACAAGTCAGTGCAGAGCCTGCTGCCGTCAAGCGGTATTCCGTCTTACCCGTCGGAGGACGCGGTGGAAGCTGGCGTGAACTCAGTCTTGCTGACGCTGATGTTTCCCACCTCGGTCGACGAGATCAACGCAAAGACGCAGGAACAGCTGATGGTCGCGCGCATTTCCGGCCGCGCGACCCAGAGTGATGTCGATGCTGGCTTTGCCTTGGGCAAGAGCGTTGCCGCGATCTTCACGGCACGCGCCGGCACCGACGGCATGAAAGCCGCCGGCGGCACCGCGGCCGTCTGGCAGGCCATCACGGACCGCACCATCGCCACGGGGCAGATCGCCTGGATCAGCCAGGACAGTCCCGCCCGCCCGCCTATGCTTCCGCTGTTTGGCCAGGTCAAAGGCTGGCTAATGGCGCCCACGGACATCGTCGCGGTGCGTCCCGGACCTCCGCCGTCCACCTCGTCTGCACAGATGAAGACCGAAACCGCCGAAGTGAAAGCCTCGGTAAACAACATCACGGGCGACCAGCTTGCAACCGTGCTGAAGTGGGGCGACGGTGCCAGCACGCCGACGCCGCCGGGCCACTGGGACACGATTGCCGTGCCCTACATCGTGAAGGCCGGCCAGAGCGAGGTCCGCGCTGCACGCACCTTTGCCCTGCTCAACATGGCTCTGCACGACGGTGCCATCGCCTGCTGGGATACCAAGTACTTCTACGACAATCCCCGGCCGTCGCAACTGGACCCGAGCATCAAGACGCAGATCGCGCTGCCGAACTTCCCTTCTTACGTCTCAGGGCACTCGGTCTTCTCGTCTGCGGCCGCAACGGTGCTTGGAAGTCTGTTCCCGGATGGCGCGAGCTACTTCACGCAACAAGCGCAAGAGGCTGGTATGTCGCGCCTGTACGCCGGCATCCACTATCGGTCTGACATCACAGCAGGCATTCAGGAAGGCCAGCAGGTTGGCAACTATGCCGTGCGCTTTGCGGCAACGGACGGGGCGAACTAGAGCGTCGGCGCCGCAGCACCACACAGTGAAAGGCCTCCTGCAAGGGAGGCCCTTTCCTTCCTGCGTTCTTGGACTGCTCTCGCCTACTGCTTGCCTTCCACTTCCTTCACTGTGGCATCCGCCTCCACGTTGTACAGCCTGCAGCTTTCCACCTCGGCCTTGAAGCTGGCCGCCGGATGAAAGAACAACCCCATCCGCGCGTCGCCCGAGCCGTAGATCGCCTTCAGCAGCCACACGCCGTCCTTCTGCGGACCAGAAATTGTGTGCAGTTGAAAACCTTTGTGTATGTTCGCCACCAGGCCGCCCGCGATCTTCACGTCGCGCACGCCGGTCACGTTCAGGTCCTGCACGTGACCGGTCTCCTCGTCCACGCTAATGGTTCCGCGCATCGCTGCCACGATACGCTGCGGGATGTCGCCACCCTTGTTGTCCGGGTTGTCGATCACGTCGAAGACGATGGTCGGCCGGCCACTCACCATCACGCGACGTTCGTTGGCCAGCTTGGCGAGCCGCAGGAAGTTGCGGGAGGACATCGGTCCGCCGTCGCCGCGCTTATCTTTCTTGAAGGCTTTCTCGGCATCTTCTATCTGCTTGCGAACGCGGTCGTCCTGCTTCTTCTTGTCCACATCACTCAGCGGCTTTCCGTCGCGGCTGATTTCGCGCATGATCGGCCGGCCATGCAGAAAGAAGAAGTCCTGCTCCGTGACGGTCGACTTCTTGACCTTGCCCTTCCCGTCCAGGTCGTTCTGCACCTGCCGCTCGCGGCATTCGTAGCGGTCGCGCTGCTCCATCGTGTGCTCGGCCGTGACAATGGCGCGTTGGCGCAGGGCGTCCTGGTTCGGTATCGGTTTGTCCTGCGCCTGCATGCAGGGGAACGCCAGAGCGAGCCAACAGAACAGCAGATT
Organism: Terriglobus aquaticus; assembly: GCF_025685415.1. Classification (NCBI taxonomy): domain Bacteria; kingdom Pseudomonadati; phylum Acidobacteriota; class Terriglobia; order Terriglobales; family Acidobacteriaceae; genus Terriglobus; species Terriglobus aquaticus. Next base: position 4,076,601 of record NZ_JAGSYB010000001.1, on the reverse strand, counting down.
GGAGTGCCGCATCGGACCCTTCTTTCTCCCCGGCTGCGGCTTTCAACAGGCGCGCAGGTGACACAGGACCCTCACGTACGGGGACGAAGTCTCGAGAGGTACAGCCTAGGACGCGCGAAGTCCTGGAAACGTTTGAACGGTGCGGATGGCGGTCCAGCGTGGTCGCCCTGCTTGAAGTGGAAGCCGCCGATATACTGTCCTCACCGATGAAAATCGTTCTTGCTGAGAAAGTATCGCCTGCCACGCTCGCCGTCTTCCGCCAGGAACCCTCATGGCAGGTTGTCACCGCCGACCAGATTCAGAATGGACTGGAAGCCGAACTGGCCGACGCCGACGCGCTCGTCGTCCGTTCCGCCGTGCAGGTCACCGCCAAGCTGCTGGAGTCCGCCCCGAAACTCCGCGTAATCGGCCGGGCTGGCGTAGGCGTCGACAACATCGACGCAGACGCAGCCACCCACCGCGGCGTTGTGGTCATGAACACGCCCGGCGCCAACGCCGTGGCCGTCGCGGAACTCACGCTGGGCCTCATGATCACCATGGCCCGCCAGATTCCGCGCGCCAACACCGGCATGCACGCAGGCAAGTGGGACAAGAAGAACCTGCAGGGCACGGAACTCCGCGGCAAAACGCTCGGCATCGTCGGCCTGGGGCGCATCGGCATCGAAGTCGCGCGCCGGGCCCGCTCCTTCGGGATGGACCTGATCGCGTTCGACCCGTTCGTAGCGCCGGTGATTGCGCGCGAGAACGGCGTCTCCCTGGTCAGCATCGACCAGATCTTCTCCAACTCCGACTACCTCACGCTGCACGTGGGCCTGACGCCGCAGACCGAGGGCATGATCAACCGCCACTCCATCGGCATCATGAAGCCCGGCATCCGTATCGTGAACTGCGCCCGCGGCGAACTGATCAACGATGCCGACCTCCTGGAAGGTCTGCAAAGCGGAAAGGTCGGCGGGGCCGCGCTCGACGTCTTCACTGTGGAGCCGCTGAAGGACTCGCCCTTCTACAACGAAGACAAGGTCATTCTCACGCCGCACCTGGGGGGATCGACCGACGAGGCGCAGGAAGCCATCGGCATCCAGCTTGCCCAACAGGTGAGCGCCTACCTGAAGAGCGGCGTGGTTCAGAACGCCGTCAACGTGCCGTCGCTCACCCGCGAAGAGTACGTCGAGGTCGCGCCCTTCATCGATCTCGCGGAGCGCCTTGGCACTTTCCTGGCGCATGCCACGCCGGGCCACCTCGAGAACATCGAGATCGCCTACGCCGGTCGCCTCGCCGCCTCCAAGACCGACCTCATCCGCAACGCTCTTCTTGCCGGCGTCCTCCGTGATTCCGAACAGGTGAATCACATCAACTCCGCCGCCGTCGCGCAGGAGCGCGGCATCCGCATTCAGGAAGACCGCAAGGAGTTCGCTTCGGGCGGCGCTGGTTCCGTGCTGAAGCTGGTGCTGCACTCCGCAGAGGGTGACGCCCGCGCCAGCGCGACCGTGCTGCACGGCAACTCGCCGCGCCTGCTCTCGCTGGACGGCATCGACATCGAAGCCCCGCTCACCGGCACGCTGCTCGTCATTCGCAACCATGACGTTCCGGGCGTGATCGGCCGCATCGGCACCGTGCTTGGCGAGTGCGGCATCAACGTGGCCAACTTCGCGCTGGGCCGCAGTGTGCGATCGCAGAGCGTTCCGCAGGGCCAGGCGATGGCCGTGGTGCAGATCGACGCTCCCAGCGCATCCAAAGCGCAAGACGCTGTGAATGCGCTCCGCAAGGTGGAAGCCATCGCCACGGTGCGCCTGGTGGAACTGAGCAAGGCTGAAGCGTCACCGGAAGCGTAACCGCAGCAACGAGCACGTAGGACAAAGCTATGCCCCTGTACGAATACCAATGCACTGCCTGTCACAGGCTCACCGAAAAGCGCCAGAAGTTCAGCGATCCCGAACTGACCGAATGTCCGTTCTGCGGAGGGCGGCTCGAACGGACCATCACCGCGCCTGCCGTGCAGTTCAAGGGCGGCGGATGGTACGCCGACCTCTACTCCAGCGGCAAGAAGCCTGCGCCCGCGGGTGCCTCAGGCGAGGCAGGCACCGGTTCGAGTGAAGCCACAAAAAGCGACGGCGGTGCCAAGCCGGACGAAAGCTCGAAACCGGCGAGCACGCCTGCATCCACCTCCAGCACCCCGGCTGCAACGACACCCTCCACCAAGTAAGCCAGTCGACCTCGCTCCGGTATTTCGTGAGGCGAGAGGTAAAAAACAGAAACGGCGTCCCGGTCCCGGGACGCCGTTTCACTTTCCGCAACTCTTACTTCTTCTTCGGATTGTTCGGGTTCGGCGGAACCTTCTTGCCCGCGCGACGTGCCTCCGACAATCCAATGGCGATCGCCTGCTTTGGATTCGTCACCTTCTTGTTGCTCCGACCAATCTTCAGCTGACCACGATGCATCTCGTGCATCTCCTGGCCCACCTGCTTCGAAGCCGCCGGGGAGTATTTCCGTCCGGCTGACTTCTTCCCTGCTCCCTTGGTCGAGGTCGACTTCTTCGCGGAACTCGACTTCGCCGAAATCGTCTTCTTCGCAGTGCTCTTGCTTGTGGTCTTCCGTGCAGTCTTCTTCGCAGGCGTCTTCTTGCTTGCAGTGGATTTCTTCGCCGAACTCTTCTTCGCTGCAGACTTCTTCGCCGCAGTCGACGCACGTGTCGTCTTCTTCGCCGATGATTTCTTTGCCGCGGTCTTGCTTGCCTTTTTGGTTGCCATTGCCGTTCTCCCTGTAATGCGGCCTTGCGGCCGCTGCCCTGGTCTGCCTACGCCGCGCGGCGTCGGCGCGAAATTGCAAGTGCCGCAACCACGATCGTGGCCAGCACGATACCTCCGTAGCTGATCCAGCGCCCCAGGTTGCGACGGCGGTACAAGTGCCCACGCTGCCACGCATCGTAGGTGCGCTCCGTATCCTCCCGCAACCCAGGAACAGTCAGCTTGCCGAAGTCGCTCGTCGGCAGCGATCCGAAGATGCGTTCCGGCGCTGGCGGCTTGCCTTCCGTGTCCTTTGGAATCGCATTCATCAACTGAAATACTTCCGCGTCCGGCTGATCGTGAAAGTACTTCGTGTCGGCGGTGTTCGGGAAGATCGTTGTCTTGCCCGTCATCTTCTGCTCGATCGCCGCGACCACATCCTGGCACACGCCCAGCGTGTAGTAGCCGCCAAAGGGCAGCGCGGGATGCGCCGTGTGCAGGTACGCATACGCGCGCAGCACCGACCCGGTCAGCCGCGTCACTTCCACGGCTTGCGCATTGGTGTACTCATGCGCTACCCGCTTCAGCACCCACGCCTGGTTCAACTGGTCGTTGGTGCGGAATTCGGCGTGCCCGTCGATACCGAAGTAGAACGTCACATCGGCGTTGATCTTCGGCCCGCGCACAACCCACTCGTATTCCGCGTGCGACACCGGGATGAGGTACTTGCGCGAGCGCTGCCAAGGATGTCCCGGTGGCACACGCAAGCCCGTATCAAGCCAGAACGGCATCTCGACGTCCTGGCCCTTGTAGTGGAAATGTCCGAAGTTCGCGAAGTATCGCGCATCGCCCACCGTGACGGTGTGCCCGGTCTGTTGCAGCGCAACAATCAACTGCTCTGGCGCAGTCGCCTTCGTGCCACCCAACTCCACCGTGAACGGCGCGGTTGCCTTGCCCTGCGGCGGATTGAAGCTGTTCAGCGAGAGTCGGTTCAGCACCTCAGCGAGGCGCGCACTTTCCGAGTGCATCGGCGCCAGATCCGGATCGGCACCATCGCCATGCACCACGTCGTGCCCCAGCGGAGTCACCAGGCCTTTGTCGCTGAATCCCGGCAGCGTCGACGGTTTGTCGAGCGACACCGTCCCCGGCACATCGAGCTTGTACTCCCCCAGGTCCACCTTCAGCACGTCCCCACCTGGCGGTGAGATCTTGCTCAAGACACCTTGTCCCGCATTCACCGTCTGCGTTACGCGATGAATCGTCCACCCCGGAAAGCGGTCCAGCCCCTGCCAGTCCTTACCAAGAATAATCTTGCGGAAGGTGTCGAACAGCTCCGGCGTAAACGGCAGGCCATTCTTCGATCCTGAATCGAACTGCTGCAACAACTGTTCGGTGAAGCCCGGCTCCGCCGACAGCTCGCGCATCATCTGCGACAGCAGCACGGTGTTCTGCGGCACCACACCCATGTCGCGCGCGATGCGCTCGCTGGTACCCGCGTGATGAAAGCACCCTGCAACCAGCAGGAGCGGTGAGAGTCGAAGCAACTGCAGGGCGCGGCGCATCACGGATGTGTGATGCAGATCATTGTTGGCTGTTTGGTTGGCCAGCTAGGTTATGCGGCTGGCTCAAGCACTTTCAGGGTGCAGCTTCAATACGGCGTCACTCTACGTGGCATTCCCAGATAGCCAACGATGAGCGGCGCAGCAGTGTAGAGCCACTGCGGCAGCAGCAAGGCGAGCGTGAGCACCGTCGCTGCCACGACGCTCTTCCGCGTAACCTCTGCGCCTTGTTTGAACGCCCTTCGTAGCTGCCAAAGGCCAAGTGCAAAGCTCAATACATAGGCACTCGACAGCGCGAACACGTACACATTGCGCACTCCACCAGCGACGAACAGAAGTGCAGAAAACCCTGCCGGGTTGAACAGGCACGATGCCATCAACGCACCCGCCAGCACCGCCAGAAAGACCTGTCTCTGAGACTGTGCCATCGCACCCGGCTACGCCGCATTCAGCTTCTTCACTACCAGCTCATTCAGAAGCCCAGGATTCGCCTGACCCTTTGACAGGCGCATTACTTGGCCCACAAAGAACGCGCTCACGGTCGTCTTGCCACCCTTGAACTGCTCCACTTGTTTCGGGTTCGCCGCGATCACCTCGTCGATCATCGTTTCGATGGCGCCCGTATCGCTGATTTGCTGCGGCTTCTCACGCTCATAGACCGCGGCAAAGTCCTCGCTCTTTTCGAACGCGATATCGAACAAGCCCTTCAACTGCTTCGATGACAGCTTGCCCTCTTCCAGCAGGTCCGCCGCCTGTACCGCGCCGGCCATGCTCACCGGCGACTCCGCCAGCGTCAGCTTTGCGGCGTTCAGGCGGCCCATCAACTCACCCAGCAGCACGTTGGCCACACGCTTGGGCGACTTCGCCTGCTTCGCCGCCGCTTCAAACGTGTCAGCAAAGCTGCGCTCGCTGGCGAAGGTTGCTGCGTCCTGTTCGGAGATGCCGTACTCCTCTTGCAGCCGCTTGCGGCGCGGCTCCGGCAGCTCCGGCAACGCCTTCAGTATCTCCGCCTTCCAGGCCGCATCCACGTGCAGCGCGGGCAGATCTGGTTCCGGAAAGTAACGGTAGTCGTGCGCCTCTTCCTTGCTGCGCATGGAGTAGGTGCGGCCCTCGCCGGAGTTGTACAGCCGCGACTCCTGCTTTACGCGCTGGCCGGACTCTACCACCTCAACCTGCCGCTCGATCTCGTACTTGATCGCGTCACGAATGAAGCGGAACGAATTCACGTTCTTCACTTCCGCCTTGGTGCCGTACTCCTTCGCACCCTTCAGCATCACGCTCACGTTGGCGTCGCAGCGCAGCGATCCCTCTTCCATGTTGCAGTCGCTCACGCCGGTGTACAGCAGGATTTCCTTCAGCCGCGTCAGGTACTCGTACGCTTCGTCGGCGCTGCGCAGATCGGGCTCGCTCACAATTTCGACCAGCGGCGTTCCGCAGCGGTTCAAATCGATGTATGTGCGCGTCGCCGAATCGGCAAAGCCGTCGTGAATGCTTTTCCCCGCGTCCTCTTCCATGTGCAGGCGCGTAATGCCGATGCGGCGAATGCCACCGCCATCCGCCGGCACATCGATGTATCCGTTCTCCGCCAGCGGCTTGTCGAACTGCGAAATCTGATAGCCCTTCGGCGAGTCGGGATAAAAGTAGTTCTTGCGCGCAAATACGCTGTCTTCGTTCACCGTGCAGTGCAGCGCGGAGCTGGCCAGCACCGCAAACTCTACCGCTTGCCGGTTCAGCACAGGCAGCGCGCCCGGCAGCCCCAGGCACACGGGGCAGCAGTGCGTGTTGGGGTCACCACCGTACTGGTTGATGCAGCCGCAAAATGCCTTGGTCCGGGTCAGCAGTTGTACGTGGACCTCCAACCCGATTACGGGCTGGTACTTTTCCAAAATGTCGGGCGAAAGCAGGGTTGCGACGGCCATATTTCCATTTTACTGAGTCCCGGCACGGGAACGGTCTAGCCGGAGCGACCTCTCTGTAAGCGCCAACCCCGACTTTCTTTCTTGCACCGCCGTTCGTGTTGGTGTATTTCTTATCGCACTCAAATACCCATGCCTTTGGCAAGCCGCAGATATCCAGCGGCCGTTTTGCCATGGAGATACGCCTTGCTGTCCTGCTTTTCTGCCTTCCAGGTCTGCCGCAATCTTCGAGGAAGCCGGGGCGTTCGCGCCCTGGCTCCGCTCGCCCTGTGCGCGGCCGTAACTGCTCCGGCCATGGCCAAAGACCAGGTGCCCGACTGGGTGCGCCAGGCCGCCACGCAACCGCTGCGCGCCTACCCGCCCCGCACCGACGCTGTTGTTCTGCTGGACGATCACACCTACACCGTTACGCCCGACGGCACCCGCGTCGATCACGTTCGGCGCGTGGTGAAAGTGCTGCGCCCGCAAGGCCGCAAGTACGCCACCATGGCGGCCAGCTTCAGCAACGCGCAGAAGCTGCGGTCCATGCACATCTGGAGCATGGACGCGAGCGGTCATGAGTACGCTCCCAAAGATAACGAGCTGAGCGATGTAAGCGACTGGAGCGGGTTCGAGCTGTATAGCGACCAGCGTGCCCGCATCGGTACACCGCCGGCCATCGATGCCGGTTCCATCGCCGCCGTGGAATATGAACGCGAAGAACGGCCCTATGAAAACGAGATCGTCTGGATCCCGGAAGAGGACATACCAGTTCTAAAAGAAACACTCACCGTCAACCTGCCCGCCGGCTACACCCTTACCTCCGCGTGGAAGGGCAAACCGACAAGCCAGCCGGTCGATCTGGAGAAGGGCCGCACGCTCTGGCAGGCTTCTGAGCTGCCGGCCTTGCGCCACGAACACATTCGCATGGCGCCCTCAGAGTTCAGCCAGGCTTCGCGGCTTGACGTCTTCTATCTCGGGCCCAACGCAACGCAGTACCCGCCACTGCGCAGCGACTGGAAGGACATCGGCATCTGGTTTGAGGCGCTAGCGCACGACCGCAACAAGCCGGATGCCGCCATCACCGCCAAGGCACAGGAACTCGTCGCCGGCAAGACGGACTTCCGCGACCGCGTGGAAGCGATTGCCGACTACGTGCAGGGAAACATCCGCTACGTAGCGATCGAAATCGGCATCGGCGGCAACCAGCCGCATCCCGCGGCCGACATCTTCCGCGCCCGCTACGGTGACTGCAAGGACAAAGCCACACTGCTCAGCGCGATGCTGCAGGCAGTCGGTATCCGGTCCACCTGGGTAATGGTGCATACCGATCGCGATGTGGTCGCGCAGGACGCACCCTCCATTATCGGCAATCACATGATCGCCGCCATCGAACTGCCCGCAGGCTACAAGCCGCGCGAGATGTACAGCGTAGTCACCGCCAAGTCTGGCAAGCGCTTCCTGATCTTCGATCCAACCTGGGAAAAGACGCCCTTTGGCGATGTGGAGAGCAACCTGCAGGGCAGCGACGCTCTGCTGATCGATGGTGCCGACAGCCAGGCCATCCGCATCCCGGTGCTGCCGCCGGAGCGCAACCGCGTGAATCGCACCGAGATGTACAAGCTGCGCGATGATGGTGGGCTGACCGGCAACATCCGCGAGAGCCGCCAGGGCGACATTGCGGCCGACTACCGCATGCACTTCGCCAGCGCCGACGCGGCGCGTTCAACCAAGTACGTTGAGCGCCTCGCCGCGGAGGATCTGTCCTCGTTCCAATTAGCGAACTTGAAGGTGACGAACGACTCCGATCTCTCCCGTCCCTTCCTGCTCAGCTACGACCTTACCGCGCCCAACTATGCGCAAGCCGCCGGCCCGCTGCTGATGGTGCGCCCGCGTGTGCTGGGCAACGAGAGCTTTGGGCTTGACCGTGCCGAGCTCGGTCGCAAGCGCAGCGTGCCCATCGACCTGGGCAGCACGCGCGAGGTCCACGACAACATCGAGATCGAACTGCCTGCCGGCTACGCCGTCGACGAGCTCCCCGAACCGCTCCATTACAACTCCGGCTTTGCCAGTTACACCAGCAAGGTCACGGCCGAAGGCAACAAGCTCAAGTACGACCGCACCCTCACCGTTCGCCAGATCACGCTTCCACCCGACCGCTACGGCGATGTGGAAGAGCTGAGCCGCATCATCAACACCGACGAGCAACGCACCGCCGTCCTCAAGAAGAACTAGCGCACCACTGCAACACCTTCCAGGAGCCTGCCCCATGTTGTCCCGCCGCCTTGTTCCCGCCGCCCTGCTCGCCACCGCGCTCGCTTGCTCCGCAACCCTGGTGCGGGCGCAGGCATGGATCGCCCCAACGCCCGAAGAGCTGAAGATGACCAGCCTTCCGGAACAGCCGGGAGCCAAGGCTGTCGTGCTCAATGTGGACGAGCTTTGCGACGACGACAACCACATGCGCTCCTTTTACAAACGCATCAAGATTCTGACGGAAGCGGGCAAGGACCTGGGCGACGTGCGCATCATCTTCGACCGGCGCCGCGACGGTGGCGGCTGGACCGTGGACGAGGTCGCGGGCCGCACGATCCAACCGGACGGCACGATCGTCCCGTTCACCGGCAAGCCCTACGAGAAGGTGCTGGAAAAGACAAAGACGGATTCCTTTCGCGGCAAGGTGTTCAGCATGCCAGCCGTCCAGGTGGGCAGCATTATCGAGTACCGCTACAAGCTGCGGTGGGACGATCGCTACTATCAGCAGCCCTTCTGGGATGTGCAGGACGAGGACCTCTACATCCGCAAGGCGCACTTCCTGTGGCGCCCCACACAGCACGACATGTTCAGCGTCGGCCGCGGAGGACGTGAATCGCTGGTGAACACGCTTGTTTGGCATCCGGTTCTTCCAGCCGGCCAGCAAATCAAGAACACGGTGCTGGCAAGCGGCAAGCGCGTGCTGGAGCTGGATCTGCACGACATCCCGGCCTTCAGCTCCGAGGAATACATGCCCCCCTCGGGCAGTGCCATGTACCACGTGGACTTCTACTACTCTCCGTACCACACACCGCAGGAATTCTGGAACACCGAGGGCAAGTACTGGTCCAGCGATGCGAATAAGTTCATCGGCAACAGCGACTTTGTCCGAAAGACGGCGCAGGAAACCATTGCCGGCGCGACCACGGACGAGGACAAGCTGCGCAAACTGTATGCGCTGACTCAGAAGCTTCAGAACACCGATTACACTCGCCGACACGACTCCGCAGAAGACAAGCAGGAAGGTCTGAAGCAGGTAAAGTCCGCGGAAGACGTGCTCCTGCACAAGCGCGGCTCCAGTGATGAGATCACCCGCGTGTTCGTCGCGCTGGCGCGTGCCGCCGGCATGAATGCGTCACTCATGATCTCCGGCGACCGTAGCCGCAGCCTGGTCGACGCGAACTGGCTTGAGATGGGACAGTTGCGCGACGAGATCGCCATTGTGAACTACAACGGCGCGGACCACTTCTTCGACCCCGGCACTCCCTATACCACCTTCGGTCACCTTGCGTGGGAGCACACCTTTTCCGGCGGCGTCCGCCAGAAAGACAAGGAAACCGCTCTTGTCCAGACAATGATGGACACCTACAAGTTCTCGCGCACGACTCGGGTGGCGGACCTGAAACTGCAAGAGACAGGTGCCATGAGCGGGACTGTGACGATGACCTGGCAGGGCAGCCCAGCCACGGTATGGCGCCAGCGCGCCCTGCGAACTGACAACGACGAGTTGCGCGAACAACTCAAGACCCACCTGGAGCACATGATGCCAGGGGGAACCGAGGTCACAGTCCGCGCGGTTGAAAATCTGACCGACCCCGATCAGCCGCTGAAAGTCCTATTCGGCGTAGAGGGACATCTGGGCACGCCCGCGGGCTCGCGTGTCATCCTGCCCAGCGACATCTTTGTCGCGAATAAGCACACCACCTTTCCGCACGAACACCGCGACCAGCCCGTCTACTTCCAGTACCCGGAAAGCATCCAGGACGCCATGCGCATCACCTTACCCGCCGGCTATACCTTGGAATCCGTTCCGAAGAACGACCGTGTCGAGTTCAAGACATACGCCATTTACTCACAAAGCAGTAAGCAGGACGCGACCAGCGTAACCATCTGGCGCAACCTCAGCATCGGCGAGTTCTACTACCCTCTGAACGAGTACAACGATCTGCGCGCCTTCTACAGCAGCATGGAGCAGAAGGACCAAAATGCAGTGATCCTGAAACGCGCATCGACTGAGAAGGCTTCGCTTCAGTAGCTTGCAAATCGGAGGCGGGCGGCCGCGAAAAGAAGCGAGCCCGCCGCGTCAACTCCGGCGGCCAATCTAAAGACCGCTTGGCTCCGCGCGAAGTTCTCTCCTCTGGTCACTCGCCCGGTTCGCACGAGCTGGTTCGAAGAACTTTCGTCCCCATCTCCGTCCAGGAACCTCGATCCAGCGGTAGGCGGCCACGGACACCAGGCTTGTTGCAGCGATTCCAAATGCCGCGGCGACAAGCCGAGGATGCCCGACGTGGTGACTCGGAAGGTACGCAGCGAGGTCGATCACCCAAGGGGCAATCAGACCGTGCACCAGGTACACGCTGTAAGAGATCTCGCCAAGGAAATACAGCGGCCGCGACGTGAGTGCACGCGCTGGCGCCGTAGCATCCGCGGCAAGGCTCAGGATCAGAAGCGGAAACAAAGCGACGATAGCGAAGTCAGTTTTCGGCACGACCAGCATGGCCAGAAGAACCAGAATGAGGGTGACAGCCGTGACCTGGTGGCGAGCGAATCGCTGTCCCCACCCGGTTCCGAAAACGCGAAACGTGAGAATGCCCAGCGTGAAGCCCGCAAGGCACCGAACAACCGGCAATCCATCGAAATAGAACCACAGATTCAGTAAGGCATTCGCGGGTTCGCGGGGCGCAAGCGGACCAACGTAGAGGCAGAGCGCTCCCAAAGCGGCCAGCGAAGCGCATCCGGCAGCAATAGCCGCTCCCCAACGCCGCTTCATGGTGACAGCGAACAGCACTGGAAACAGCAAGTACGCTGCCCACTCGGTACTGATCGACCAGCCCGGAAAGTCCAGGCTCCAATCCACGCCCCACGCCTGCACCATCAAAAGATTGCTGATCAGGAGGCGCCACAACGGATGCTCCGGTCGGAACACCACCAAGCCGGTCGAGAAGATGATGAAGGCCGTTACCGTCATGACCAGGTACAGCGGGTACACTCGCGCGATTCTGCGCCACAGAAAGCCTGCATAGGCATGCCGTGAGAAGCCCTGTGCAAACAGCTTCCCGTAGTTCAGCGCCATGACAAACCCGCTCAACACAAAGAACAGATCCACGGTCAGGTACCCGTGCTGCAGGATGTTGTTCGCGGGATTGTGCGAGAAATGATGCGTAGACAGGAAGTGATACACAACCACAAACGCCGCGGCGATACCGCGCAGGCCCGTCAGAGCTCGGATCTGGGCCTTCGATGACTCGTTGGGCATGGGCAGAGTCTACTATCGCCAGAAGCGCAAAGAACCAGCAGCAACGCCCTGCTCCCGAAGCGCTCCCTTACACTGACAAGTGCGATGATTCTTCCTTTCGTCCGCGAAATGGTCGCGGAACTGGAGCACACGGACGCCTTTGAGCGCACCCGCCGCCACCTGGCCGGCGGCATGGGCCGCCGCCGCATTAGCGGCCTCACGGCCACCGCCCGCGCGCTCTACCTGCCGCTGCTCATCCGCGGGACTGATGCGCCCGTGCTGCTCCTGGTCAGCGACAACAAGGCCGCGGAGGCGCTGCATCAGGCCTTGGTCGCAACCTGCGACCTGACCGGCGCGCTCAAGTGCGAAGAAGTCCTGCGCCTGCCCGCACACGACGTTCTGCCTTTCGAGAACCTCTCGCCACATGCCGAGATTCAGGAACAGCGCGCCTCCACGCTCTGGAAGATTTGCAGCGGCAAGGCTCGCGTGGTGATCGCGCCGCTTGAATCGGCCTGCATGCGCCTGTTCAGCCGCGAGTACTACGCCGGGCTTGCGCTCGAAATCCGCCGCGGCGAAGAGTACGACACCGACATGCTACTGGCCCACCTGCTCGAGGTTGGTTACACGCGCGTCGACGTCGTCGAGATGCCCGGCCAGGTCACGTTGCGCGGCGGCATCATGGACGTCTACTCGCCCGAAATGGACCGCCCTGTGCGCCTCGACTTCTTCGGCGACGAGATCGAGTCCATGCGCAAGTTCGATCCGGAAACGCAGCGTTCCTCCTCACCCGTGGACGAGATCGTTCTTCTGCCGCTCACCGAAACGCCGGTCACTAAGAAGCTGCTTGGAGCCGTGCACCAGCGCCTTTCACGCGGAGGCGCAGCAGGTGCTCAGATCGAAGGTGGCGAACAGCCGCGGGAACTCGACGTCGAAGTGAACGAAGTCTCGGTCTTTCCCGGCTGGGAGTTCTTCGCGCCCGTCGCCGGCGCGCACTCCACCATCCTCGACCTCATGGGCCGCTCCACGCGCGTCTTCACCGAAGAGCCCGCCATGATCAAGAACCAGGGCGAGCGCTGGTGGAACAAGATCGAGCAGCGGCACGACCGCGCGGCCATCGGCTCGCTCGTCACGCCCGAGGACATCTACATCTCGCCCTGGCACCTGGACGACCTCGTCAAGGGCGCGCCCGGCATCGAGCTCGACCAACTCGGCGCCGTCGATGTTCTCGAAGTGGACAACTCCTCTTACACCGGCATCGAGTTCGCCACGCGTCCCACCATGAAGTTCCATGGCTCCATTCCGGCCATGGTCGAGCAGATCAAGTCGCTCATGAACACCGACGCGCGCATCCTGATCGCCGCCGCGAACCAGGGCGAAGTTGAGCGCCTCGCTGGCCTCCTTCAGGAGTACGGCTTGCCCTACCGCATCGGCTCGCGCGTGCAGACCTCCAGCGGCTCCGCCACCGTCTACGACGAGTCGGCGCACCTGCAAAGCAACGTGCGCACGCCCGTCATCCTTCGAATCGCCATCGCCAGCGGCGTGCAGGTGCTGGACATGGACAAGGGCGCGGCGCACTCCGTCGGCAAGATGTTCGTGCTCTTCGGCGCACAGGATCTTAACGATGAGGCCGACGTGCACGCGCGCCCCGTGCAGCGCAAATCGAAAACTTCGGCCTTCATCTCCGACTTCCGCGACCTGCAGGTGGGCGACTACGTCGTGCACGTGGAACACGGCATCGCGAAGTACATGGGCCTGCGCACCATTGAGCAGGAAGGCGCACCCATCGAGCTCATGATCCTCGAGTTCGCTGAGCAGGCCAAGCTGTACGTCCCGCTCACACGGCTCGACCTGATCCAGAAATACCGCTCGAGCGAAGGCGGCCCGGCGCCCGAACTGAACAAGATGGGCGGCCAGGCCTGGGCCAAGGCCAAGGCACGCGTCAAGAAGGCCATGCAGGACATGACGGCCGAGCTGCTGAAGCTGTACGCGCAGCGCCAGGCCGCGCAGGGCTACAGCTACTCGCCCGATTCGCAGATGATGCGCGAGTTTGAAGACGCCTTCGACTACCAGGAAACCGACGACCAGATCGCCGCCATCGCCGACATCAAGCGCGACATGGAATCCACGCAGCCCATGGATCGCCTCTTGTGCGGCGACGTAGGCTACGGAAAAACCGAAGTCGCCATGCGCGCCGCATTCAAGGCCGTGCAGGATTCCAAGCAGGTTGCCGTCCTCACACCCACTACCGTCCTTGCCTTCCAGCATTTTCAAAGCTTTAAAAAGCGCTTCGCTCGTTTCCCCGTCAACGTCGAACTCATCTCGCGCTTCCGCACGCCGAAAGAGCAGAAGAGGATTCTTGAGGATGCCGCCGCTGGGAAGGTCGACATCCTCATCGGCACGCACCGCCTCATCTCGAAAGACATCGCTTTCCAGGACCTAGGCTTGCTCATCATCGACGAGGAGCAGCGCTTCGGCGTGCGCCACAAGGAACAGCTCAAGAAGCTGCGCGCGCACATCGACGTGCTCTCGATGTCGGCCACACCCATTCCACGCACGCTGCACATGAGTCTGCTCGGCCTGCGCGACATGTCCGTCATCGAGACGCCGCCCAAGGATCGCATGGCCATCCAGACCATCGTGGCCAAGTTCGATGAGAAGCTGTTGCGCACCGCGATCGAGCTGGAACTCGAACGCGGCGGCCAGGCTTACTTCGTGCACAACCGTGTAGAGACGATCTACGAACTCGCGTCGAAGATCCGCGAGCTCGTACCCTCAGCACGCGTCATCACCGCACACGGCCAGATGGGCGAAGGCGAACTCGAACGATCCATGCTTGCCTTCATGAATCACGAGTACGACGTGCTGTGCGCGACCAGCATCATCGAGAACGGCCTGGACATCGCGAAGGCGAACACCATTGTCATAAATCGCGCGGACCGCCACGGCCTTTCGGAGCTCTACCAGCTTCGCGGCCGCGTCGGCCGCAGCGATCGCCGCGCCTACGCCTACCTGCTCATCCCGCCAGAGAATGAACTGACCGAAATCGCACGCCGCCGCCTCGCCGCGCTCAAGGAGTTCAGCGACCTGGGTGCCGGCTTCAAAATTGCCGCGCTCGATTTGGAACTGCGCGGTGCCGGCAACATGCTCGGCGGCGAACAGAGCGGCCACATCGAAGCCATCGGCTTTGAGATGTACACGAGCATGCTGCAGGAAGCTGTCAGCAAGATCAAAGGTGAGGCACAGGAAGAGCGGCCGCAGGTCACGCTCAACCTCGGCATGTCGCTGCGCATCGACGCCACGTACATCCCCGAAGAAAACCAGCGCCTGCGCATGTACAAGCGCATCGCCGGCGCAACGGACACAGGCGCCCTTGCAGATGTACGCGCCGAGATGCTCGACCGCTACGGTGAACTTCCCGAAGCCGTGGTCAACCTGCTGGGCGCCGCAGAACTACGTCTGCAATCCGAACGCATCCACGTCTCGCAGATCGACCGCAAGCGCATCCAGGTCGAGGAGAATCGGCAGAAGGTCTTCCGCGAATTCCTCCTGCTCAAGTTCGACACCAAGTCCAAGATCGATCCCGGCATGCTGATGAAGGTCGTCAGCCGAAACACCAAGCGCGGCGCACAGTTCACGCCACAAGGCGTCCTGCGCTGGCCGCTCACGAGCGCGACCGCTGCGGACGTCCTCGCCGAAACAAAAGGCCTGCTCGAACAGCTTGATCTCGCTCCCGCCGCAGCGTAGCCTTCCGCATCATGCCTCGCGTCAGCCGCACCACTCGGCGCTTCGAAGCTCTGCTGGAGAAGGAGCGCGGCGGCCTGGGATGGACCATCGCTCGCGTGCCGTTCACGCCGTCAGATGTATGGCCCCAGCAGATCCGCCTGCGCGTTCGTGGCACAGTCAACGGGTTCGCGTTTCGCTCCTCGCTGTTGCCCTCCGCCAACGAACCCGGGGCATTCTTCCTGCTGGTGAACAGGAACATGCAGCAGCACGCGCACGTTCGGGAAGGTCAGCGCGCCATCTTCGAACTCGACGCCGACCTGGACCCTCGCCCCGCGGAACTGCCCGAAGAACTTGATGCTCTGCTGGACGAAGCCGAAGGCCTGCGCGACTTCTACAACGGCCTAACCGAATACATGCGCCGCGAGATCGGCAAGTGGATCTCCGGCGTGAAATCCGACGACGCCCGCCTTCGCCGCGCACAGCAAATGGCGGAACGCCTCCTAAGCACCATGGAAGCGGAAACTGAACTCCCGCCGCTCATCGCGCGCGCCCTGAGCAGCCGTCCGAAAGCACAAGCAGGCTGGCACAAGCTCACCCCTGCACAGCGCCGCGGCGAACTCTTCGCGGTGTTCTACTACCAGTCTCCCGAAGCAAAGCAGAAGCGCCTCGACAAGCTGTGCGCCCTCGCCGAAAGCAAAGCCTGACCGAAGCGCCGGCGACTGCCATTTCCCGTAGGCAGGACCCCCGAAACTCTCTCAAACGGTACACTTCTCAGGTGAATCTCCGTCCGTTTCTTCCCGGCGTCCTGCTTGCTCTTTCGTCCGTGACCGTCTGCGCACAGCACCTCAGCGCCGACGGTGCGCAGCAAACATTCTCCGTTGCCAGCGAGCGCTACTTCACCGACGTCTACTTCCGCAACAATCCCACGGCGGGGACTCAGGCCGGCTTTCACCAGTACGACGCCCAGCTTGAGGACTACAGCGCCGCCGCGGTGCAGCGCGAAACGGGTGAACTCCACGCCGCTCTGAAGCAGATGGAAGCGATCCCGGGAGACGGCCTGGACCGCAGCGTTGCCGACGACCGCGAGCTGCTCATGAACAGCATCCGCTCGCAACTGCTGTCGCTCGAAACGATCCGCATGTGGGAGAAGAACCCGGACAACTATCCCAGCGGCGTAACCAGCTCCATCTTCACTCTCATGGAGCGCGACTTCGCCCCGGTGGACACACGTCTGCGCTCGGCCATCGCGCGCGAACGTCTCATCCCCGCCGTGCTCGCGGACGGCAAGAAGAACCTGAAGAACCCGCCAAAGATCTACACGGAGATCGCGCTCGACCAGATCGACGGCACCATCAGCTTCTTCCAGAACGACGTGCCGGGAGCCTTCGCCAAAGCCACGGACCCGAAACTCAAAGCAGAGTTCCAGCAGACCAACGCGACCGTCATCGCCGCCCTGAAGGACTACGCCGCCTGGATGAAGTCGGACCTCCTGCCGCGCTCCAACGGCACCTTCGCCTTCGGCGCCGACACCTACCGCAAGAAGCTCCTGTACGACGAGATGGTCGACACGCCACTCGACCGCCTGCTCGCCATCAACGCGGCCAACATGAAGGCCAACCAGGATGAGTTCGCCCGCGTTGCAAAGGAGATTGACCCCAGCAAGACGCCGCAGCAGATGCTGGCGGAACTCGCCGCAATGCATCCAGCGCCCGACCACCTCCTGCAAAGCTTCCGGGACAGCTTCAACGCAGAGATTGCCTTTATCCAGCAGCACCACATCATCACGCTGCCCAGCGACGTGCGCCCGGTGCTTGAAGAAACGCCGCCCTTTGAACGCGCGACGACCCAGGCCAGCATGGACCCGCCGGGACCGTTTGAGCGGAACAGCACGCGCGCCTATTTCAATGTGACCCTGCCCGACAAGAGCTGGTCCCCCGAGCGCACAAACAGCTACATGGCCGCGTTCAACGAGGGCACCATCGTCTCCACCAGCGTGCACGAAGCCTACCCCGGCCATTACGTGCAGTTCCTGTGGCAGGACCGCTTTCCCTCGAAGGTGCGCAAGCTGGTCGGCGCCGCAACCAACATCGAAGGTTGGGCGCACTACTGCGAGCAGATGATGTTGGACGAGGGTTACCTGCCGCCAGAGACGGACGCTCGCACGGCCAAACTCATCCGCCTGGGTCAACTGCAGGACGCTCTGCTTCGCAACGCCCGTTTCAACGTCGCCATCCGCATGCACACCATGGGCATGACCACTGACGAAGCGGAAAAGTTCTTCGTCACAGAGGGCTTCCAATCGCCCGAGATCGCCAAGGTGGAAACCCGCCGTGGCACCGCGGACGCCACCTACCTCTACTACACGCTGGGTAAGCTGGAGATTCTCAAGCTCCGTGAAGACGTGAAGGCGAAGCAGGGCGCGGCCTTCACCCTGGGCAAGTTTCACGACCGCTTCATGGTCGAGGGACCAGTGCCTATCCGAATCGTTCGCCGCGATCTGCTGGGCAATGACTCGCCCGTGTTATAGCGGAAGTCGCCGGAAGTCCTCGCAATGACCCGCCCGTGGCATGGCACGGGCGGTGCGCTTTGCTAGGATGGGCTTCTCCCCTGACCAGGATCAGCGCAAAACGCTGGACTGACTTTCCGCCTCCGAAGGATGAACAAACTCAGTGACGCGCACGATTCGTAAAGCTGTATTCCCCGCAGCCGGTATGGGCACCCGTTTTCTTCCCGCCACCAAGGCCACTCCCAAGGAGATGCTGCCCCTGGTCGACAAGCCCCTCATCCAGTACGGCGTGGAAGAAGCCGTCGCCGCCGGTTGCACGGAGATCATTATCGTCACCGGTCGCGGCAAGGGCACGATGGAGGATCACTTCGACCGCGCTCCCGAGCTGGAAACCACGCTCGCCAAGCGTGGCAAGCAGAAGCTGCTGGATTGCGTCGTGGAAGTGACCAAGCTCGCCAAGATCACCTACGTCCGCCAGCCGGAAGCGCTCGGCCTGGGCCACGCTGTTCTGCAGGCAAAGGAGTTGGTCGGCGATGAACCTTTCGCCGTCATCCTGCCCGACGACATCGTCGACGCGGAAGTGCCCTGCATGAAGCAAATGGTCGAAGCCTTCCAGAAGACCGGCAGCTCTATTCTGGGCAGCGAAGTGGTCGAGGGCGATGCCATCCAGAACTACGGCTGCCTCGCCTGCTCGCCCGTTGCGGACGACGCCCGCCTGTGCGAAGTGCACGACATGGTCGAGAAGCCGAAGCCCAGCGAAGCTCCCAGCCAGAACGCCATCATCGGGCGCTACATCCTCACCCCGGCCATCTTCGAGAAGCTGGAGCAGCTCACCCCCGGTGCTGGCGGCGAACTGCAGTTGACCGACGGCATCAAGGCCCTGCTCACCACGGAAAAGGTCTACGGCTTCACCTATCAGGGCAAGCGCCACGACGCCGGCGACAAGCTCGGCTTCCTCAAGGCAACCGTGGAGTTCGCACTGAAGCGTCCCGAACTCGGGCCGCAGTTCCGTGAGTGGCTCCAGCAGTTCCCGCTGTAGTGCAACGCAAGCAGAGCCTACTAACCTTTTCCGCCTGCCCCGGTCTATCACTGTGAGATCGATCTTCTGACTCCGGGGTCAGCGCACGATGGGTACACAGGCATTGGAAATGGGCGGGGCGGGTCTCGCCCCCCTCTTCAAATCACAGACCGCTGGCGCGCTCGGACCGGGCGTGGTCGCGGTAGAATCGCCGGGGATGGCGAAAGCGGCGGCAAGCCGGACGGGACGCGCGGCGCTCACACCGGCGCAGATCGAGGCGCGGGCCCAGCAACGGCTGGAAGACGACGAACTGATCCGTCAGGCCCAGGGCGGCAAACGCGAAGCCTTCGACGATCTGGTGCGCCGCTATGATTCCGCCGTGCTGCGCCTGGCGCTCCACATGCTCGGCAGCGAACAGGATGCGCAGGACATTCACCAGGAAGCTTTCCTGAAGGCCTATCGCCACCTCTCGAACTTCCGGTTCGAGTGCTCCTTCTACACCTGGCTGTACCGCATCGTCACCAATCTCTGCCTCGACGCTCTTCGCCGCCGCAAGAGCCGCCGCGAAGATCCCAGCATCCTCACCGATTCGAACGGCGAGACGATGGACCTGATGTCCAACGTCTCCGACGACCGCGCCGGCGCGAACCCGTCAGCCGATCTGGACCGCCGCGTTCTGCACATGCGCATTCAGGAAGCGCTCGACAAACTCACGCCGCGCGAACGCACCGTCTTTGAACTGAAGCATTACCAGGGTCTCAAGCTGCGCGCCATCGGCGAGATTCTGCAGACCACAGAAGAAACCGCCAAGAACACCCTTTTCCGCGCGACCCGTAAGCTCCGCGCGAACCTCGGCGACGTTTAACCGCACCACCACGCGCACGCCCCGGCACCCATGACCGGGGCGGCGCGGCACCACCGCACCAACCTTCAAAGAGAGACCAGATCAAGGAATCGCATATGACCTGCGAATACGCTAAAGAACAAATCGTGCTGGAAGCCTACGGTGAGCTTGACGCCGAACAGCAGGCCTTTCTCGCGCTTCACCTGCATGGTTGCCCGGCCTGCGTTGCGGAGCAGCACTCCGTAGCCGAGCTAACCGGCGTCATGGACGTCAACGCACTGCCGGAAATCTCGCCCAATCTTCTAGCGCAAAGCCGCATGCGGCTCGACGAGGCGCTGGACGAAACACCTCGCCTGCCGCTCGCGGCTCGCATTCAGAACCTGCTTGCCGGCACCTGGCATTCCCTTAGCCATGCGCCAGCTCTCGCTGCGCTTCTGGTGGGCGTTGGCTTCCTCGGCGGCTCGGGCCTGTCTAACTACCAGGCGGCGCACTCAAAGCCGAATGGTGTCGTCACGGTTCAGCAGCCGGCGCAGAGCACCGTCGGCAACGTCAGCGGTGTTGTGCCGACTGCCAATCCAGAGATCGTCGAGGTTCACTACAACCGCGTCACGCCGGAAACGATGCAGGGGTCGCTGGACGACCCGCGGATCCGCCAGCTTCTTCTCGCTGCGGCCCAGCACGGCAGAGACAATTCCGTGCGCGAAGAGAGCGTAAGCCTCTTGGCCACAGAGTGCCGCGCCGGCCACAAGTGTGGTGACGGCGATCCCGTCAGCAACGGTCTTGGCTTCCGCGATGCCCTGCTCATGAGTCTGCGGTATGACAAGAGCCCACAGGTACGCCTGAGAGCTCTGGAGGGCCTGCAGCCGTTCGTCAGCTCCGATCAGCGCGTTCGCGACGTGGTGCTGGAAAGCCTGATGCGTGATCCCAACGCCAATGTGCGCACCCGCGCGATTGGCTTGCTGGAACCGGTTCACGCGGACTCCAGCGTGCGCCAGGTGCTGCACACCGTCAGCACCCAGGACGAAAATCCCTACATCCGTACCGCGTCCATGCAGGCGCTGGAGGGGGCAGATGGCATCCAGTAGCGCTGCTCCGTTCTGGCTGCGTCTCTCGTTTCTGTCTGCCTCTCTGCTCACCCTCGGCGTAACTCGTGCTCACGCGCTGCCGTTTGAGGGTCTCGGCCCTCTGCTGCCCGCCGTCGCCGCGCACTCGGGCGGCGGCGCGCACACGGCCCAGGGACAGGGTTATCTTGGCGTCGACATCCGAACGGTCGGCGATGTCGCCGTACGCGACCTGCACCTGCGCGAGACCCGCGGCGTCGTCGTGATCATGGTCGATCACGATGGGCCAGCATGGAAGGCGGGCATCCGTGAGCACGACGTGGTGCAAACCGTAAACGGCGCGCCGGTCGATACCGAGGAGCAGCTCCGCCACGTGTTGCGCGAGATGCAGCCCGGCCGCACCGTCCAGATAGGCGTTAGCCGTGACGGCAGCGTGCAAACCCTGAGCGCCACTATGGCCAATCGCGACGACATCGGCCGGCGCGCCTGGCAGCAACACTACGTGGTCCCCGCCCCCGCCGATCCGGTCGACGCTGCCGTGGACGAGCCGCTCCTCGCGCCACCGCCGCCCGCCCCTGCCGCCGGCAAGACGTCGCGCTACTTCGGCAGTTTTATGCCGGGGCACCTCCTGCCTGTGTTTCCCAGCTATACCGGCGCCACGGTGGATGAGATCGGTCCTCAGCTTGCCGAATACTTCGGCCTCAACGGCCGCACCGGCCTGCTGATCCACAGCATCGATGGCAACAGTCCCGCCGCCGCCGCAGGCATGCACGCCGGAGACGTCGTTCTGCGCGTCAATGGTGCCGTCATGGCGACCCGCAGCGATTGGAACCGCGCCCTCCACGACAGCAAGGGACACCCCGTCAGCGTTGTCGTCATGCGCGAGCACCACGAGCAGACCCTGACCGTGGTGCCCGACAGCAAGCGCCGCGGCGCCGCGCAAGCGGTGCCCGGCCTGCCGCAGGCTTCGTCCGAGCCGCACTGGCTCGCCGTGATGCTCTTCCGCTAACGGCACCTCCGCGTCGCCTCGCCGGGTCTTCAACCTGCCCAGGAGCGGCTGTTCGGGCCGCGAACCGTATACTGTCCCGAACCATGCCCACGGAAAACGCCGTTCGCCCCGGTCTGGACCACTATCAACTCGACCATGCCTACGACGAGATGTTCGCCGGTCCCGGCGACCTCCATGCTCACTACCAGCCGCTCATGGAGCACTTTCGCAATCTTCCGACCGAAGAGCTCCAGCGCAAGAAGCACGCCGCCGACCTCTCGTTCCTGAACCAGGGCATCACCTTCACGGTCTACGGCCGCAACGAGGGCACGGAGCGCATCTTCCCCTATGACCTGCTGCCCCGCCTGATCACCGCGCGCGAGTGGGACCGCGTGGAACAGGGTTTGCGGCAGCGCATCACCGCGCTCAATCTCTTCCTGAAAGACATCTACAACGAAGGCCGCATCCTCAAGGACGGCATCGTTCCGCGCGAGATCGTCTACTCCTGCAAGCAGTTCCGCCGCCACATGATCGGCCTCAACGTGCCGCGCAACGTGTACATCGCGGTCGTGGGCACCGATCTGATCCGGCTCGAAAACGGCGAGTTTGTTGTGCTCGAAGACAATCTCCGCGTCCCCTCCGGCGTCAGCTATATGCTGACCAACCGCCGCGTGATGAAGCGCACCTTCCCGCATCTGTTCAGCCGCTACAACCCGCGCCCCATCGAGCAGTACACGCAATTGCTGCTGGGCACACTGCGCTCGCTCGCTCCCGAAGGCCGGCCCGAACCCAACATCGTCCTTCTCTCACCCGGCGTTTTCAACTCCGCCTATTACGAGCACGCCTACCTCGCGCGCCAGATGGGCATTGAGTTGGTGGAAGGCCGCGATCTCTCCACGCACGACAACATCGTCTACATGCGCACGACCAGCGGTCTGCGCCAGGTGGACGTGATCTATCGCCGCGTCGATGACGACTTCATCGACCCGCTCACCTTCCGCCCCGACAGCATGCTTGGCGTCGCCGGCCTGTTCAACGCCTACCGCGCCGGCAACGTCACGCTCGCCAACGCCTTTGGCACCGGTGTGGCCGACGACAAGGCCATCTACGCGTTCGTGCCCTCTATCATCAAGTACTACCTGGACGAAGATCCGATCCTGAACAACGTGAAGACCTACCTGATGAGCGAGGAGAAAGAGCGAAAGTACGTCCTCGAAAATCTCGAAAAGATGGTCGTCAAAGCCGTGGGTGAATCCGGCGGCTACGGCATGCTCATCGGACCGCAAAGCAGCGCCGCCCAGCGCGCGGACTTCGCCGAAAAGATCCAGGCTGACCCGCGCAACTACATCGCGCAGCCCACCATCACCTTCAGCCGCGCGCCCTGCCTCATCAACGACGGCTTCCAGGCGCGCCACGTCGACCTGCGCCCCTACGTGCTCTACGGCTCAGACAAGGTCAGCATCGTCCCCGGCGGCCTCACCCGTGTCGCCCTCAACGAGGGCTCCCTCGTGGTCAACAGCTCCCAAGGCGGCGGCAGCAAAGACACCTGGGTTCTCAACGACTAGAGATAGGACATGTCCGAAACGCCCCTCTCGTTTGCAGAAGTTCCGATGACGGCCTACTTCCGCGAGCAGGTTCTGCGCAAGCGGCCATACCTTCAGATCGGCTGGTGCTTGCAGGTGATTCATAACCCATACCGTCGAGAGGTGCAGGAAGACGGCAGGATCCGATTCTTCGGATACGTCCCTGAGCTGGCAGGCAAAGCACTCCGCGTTGTTACTCTGGAAGACGAGCGCACATTGCACAACGCCTTCCCAGATGGTGCGGAGCCGAGGAGAACAGCATGAAACTCCACTACTACGAAGATACCGATTCGCTGTATATCGATTTGGCCGAAGCTGTCAGTGCAGACTCTCGCGAAGTCTCTGACGGGGTCGTGGTCGACTATGACGAGCGCGGTCGTATAGTCGGTCTCGATATTCAGCACGCATCGCAGCACCTTGACCTGAGCCGCATCGAGACTTCGCATTTGCCACTCCCCATCGCCTCCTAAACTGCCCGGAGTTCCCGCATGCTATCCCGCGTTGCCGACAGCCTCTACTGGATGAGCCGCTACCTGGAGCGCGCCGAGCACACCACCCGCCTGCTCGACGTGAACCTGAACCTAATGACCGATGAGTCGGCCAACAGCGCCGACCGCCGCTGGGTACGCGTCCTGCAGGCCCTTGGTGCCGCACGCGAGACGCCCTGGCAGGGCGACGCCTTCGCGCTCACCCACCGGCTCACCTTCGACTCCGCGACCCACGCCAGCGTCCTCGGGTGCATCGTCGCCGCCCGCGAAAACGCCCGGCACGTCCGCGAACAGATCTCCACCGAGATGTGGCACCGCCTGAACTCGCTGTATCTCCAGGTTACACGGCCAGAGATGCAGTCCGACATGCATGCCGAAGCGTTGCTGCGCACCCACGAGGCTCCCACCGAGTTCCTCGCCCAGGTCATGGAAGCCGTCCACCAGTTCCAGGGCGTCACCGACTCCACCATGAGTCACGGCGAAGGCTGGCAGTTCATCCAGGTGGGCCGCTACATGGAACGCGCCTCCGCCAGCGCCATGCTGCTGGAGGCCTACCAGGACGAACTCTGGCGCCAGCACGAGCAACACCGCGACGGTAACGAGTTCCTCGAGTGGATGGGCCTGCTCCGCTCTGCCACGGCCTTTGAGGCCTACTGCAAGGTCTACACCGCCGACCTCACCCCCGCCTGGATCCTCGAGTTCCTCCTGCTCGACGCCGACTTCCCTCATTCGCTGCGCTTCTCCATCGACGCCATGGCTCACGCCTTGCGCGCCATTGAGGACATCAGCGGCGGCGGTTCGCGTTCTGAAAAGCTCAGCCGCCTCTCTGGCCGCTTGCGGGCCACCCTCAGCTATTCGTCGGTCGAGGAAATCATGGAGACCGGCGTCGTCGAGTACCTCCACGGGATCCAGCGCCAGTGCTCTGAGATCCACCGCGCTATTTACGAGCTCTACATCGACTACTCGATCCAAGCGGCGCTCGCCGGCTAGCAAGCCCGCATCTGAGCACTGTCCAGTGCGCCTCTGTCATCCTGAGCGAAGCGAAGGACCTGCTTCTGCTCCCGCCAAAGCTCTTCGCACTCCCGACGCCGGAGGCCGATGTACTACACCGTTCGCCACCTCACCAAATTCGTCTACTCGAACGAGATCAGCGAATCCATCATGGAAACGCGCATGCACCCGCGCTCCGACGAGTTCCAGCGCTGCCTCAACTTCCAGCTCTCCGTCTCGCCGCGCTGCCGCGTGTTCAGCTACCGTGATCACCTCAGCAATCACGTGCACCACTTCGACATCCCCGGCCAGCACGAACAACTCGTCATCGTGGCGGAAAGCCTGGTCGAGATGGAAGATCCCATTCCTGTTCCAGCCTTTCTCGCACCCGACGCATGGACCGAGCTCGACAGCATGGTGCACGAGGGCGACTTCTGGGAATTCCTTTTTCCCAGCGAGTTCACCGAGCCCACGCCACGCCTGCTCGCGCTCGCGGATGAGCTAGACGTCCGCCGCCGTGACGACCCGCTTATGGTTTTGCACGAATTGAACGAGCGCCTGTATCGCTGGTTCGATTACGTTCCGCGCTCCACTTCCGCCGACTCACTCATTGACGTCGCGCTCGAGCAGCGCACCGGCGTCTGCCAGGACTTCGCACATGTGATGCTCGCCCTCGTGCGCGCGCGGCTGAAGATTCCGTGCCGTTATGTGTCCGGCTATTTGCACCACAACACATCCAACAACGACCGCAGCGTCTCCACCGCAACCCACGCGTGGATCGAAGCTCTGATACCGCAGCTCGGCTGGATCGGCTTCGATCCCACCAACCTGCTCATCGCGGGTAATCGCCACATCCGCACCGCCGTGGGCCGCGACTACTCCGATGTCCCGCCGACCCACGGCATCTTCCGTGGCCGCGCCAGCACCGACCTCACCGTCGCCGTCCGCGTCCAGCCCAGCGAAGGCTCAGCCCTCCCGGACCAGGAACTCCCCGTGCCCGAGGACTGGTCCAAGCTCGTCGAGAAGGCCCAGCAACCTCCCGCCCCGCCCCCACCCGCCGTCACCCACGCCCGCTACATGCAGCAAATGCAACAAGCCCAGCAGTAACCCGCGTTTCACCCTGTCAGGTCTTCCAAATCTCGTATCGGTATTCCGATTTCAGAAGAAATCGTAAAGACTACACGTCTAAACGCATCGCACCGCGCCATCGTCAGCCAAATCAAATGGCTTGCGAATTGCAGTACTCACGATATTTGTCTTTGGCGCCGGAAGAGGTGATATGTACCCTCCTCCCACCCTTTCCTCACTTCTCTGCAAAATCAGGAGATGAAGCATGTACTCTCGTTCGCTGCGAACGCTGCTGCCTTTGGCTGCCGTGGTTGCTCTGGTTAACACTGGCTTTGCCCAGACCACGACTGCAACCATGACCGGCGTTGTGACAGATGCGACAGGTGCAGTCGTACCCGACGCACTCGTTGAACTCACGAATCCCACAACCAACGTTTCCTTCAAAGCGACGACGAACTCCGCCGGCTCCTATCGCTTCAGCGAGGTGCCACCCGGACCGAACTACGTCCTCAACGTCTCGCACCCTGGCTTTGCGCCATTGTCTGTCAAGGGACTGTACCTCAACATCGCGAACGTCCGGACCCAGAACGCCACGCTCAATGTAGGCAGCGATGTCCAGGTAGACGTGCAGGCATCGGGCACCAGCTCGACAATCAACACCGAAGACGGTTCGGTCGGCATTAACTACCAGGTTCAGAAGCTGAACGACCTTCCGATTCAGGACCGCTCCACACCCGCTCGCCTGTTCACCCTGCAGCCCGGCGTGACGACGACCGGATCCACCACCGGCGCCCGCACGGACCAGAACTACGTCAGCGTCGACGGCCTCGACGTGAACGACTTCGCGACCGGTGGCGGCACCACCCAGAACCGCAATGCTGGCTTCTCCATCGTGGGCGGCGCCCCAGTGGATTCTGTGCAGGAGTTCCGCGGCACCGTGGGCGGCTTTCAGGTGAATAGCGGTCCCGGCAGCGGCGGACAGTTCAATCTCATCACTCGTAGCGGCACCAATTCCTTCCACGGAAGTCTGTACGAGTACCACCGCGACCGCACCACGGTAGCAAACGACTGGTTCAACAAGTTCGCGGGCGTCGCGCGGCCCCAGCTCATCCGCAACCAGTTTGGCGGCAGCGTTGGCGGCCCTATCCTGCACGACCGTCTCTTCTTCTTCTTCAACGCCAACTACTTCCGTCAGTCCTCCAGCAATCCGGTCGCACGCACCGTTCCCCTGGATTCCTTCCGCGCCGGCAACGTCTCGTACATCAACAACGGTCCGGGTTGCAGCCGCTCCAGCCGGCAAAATACAACACCTGCCTGCATCAGCCAGCTCACTCCGGCACAAGTCAAGGCTGCAGATCCTGCTAACGCTGGCGTGAACCAGGCGCTGCTGACTTTGCTAAACAGCGCCTACCCCCGAGCCAACGATCTCACCGGTGGCGACGGCGTCAACAGCGGCTACTTCCGCTTCAATGCCCGTAACATAAATAATTTCTCGCAATACGTGGGCCGCCTGGATTACACCCTCACCTCCAGAATCAAGCTGCGCGGCGTCGCCAATCTTACGCGCGCAGATTCGGTCAACACCCAGCAGGAGTTTCCAACCCTCCCCGTCCTCGTTCAGCCCTACAGCGATCGCAGCTATCGCTGGTCCACGGGCTTCGACTGGCAGATCGGCGCGAACAAGTTCAACCAGTTCACCATCGGCCGCGTCGTGCAGGATGTTGCCTTCCCCATCACCTTCAACGGCTACAACCCGCCCACCAATCCCCTCACGTTCAACACCGGAACGACAAATCTCTTCGACATCCCGTACAACACGCCCAGCAATGCGCAGGCTCGTCGTGTCCCGATCCTTCAGTTCACCGACGATTTCAACTGGAGCATCGGCCGGCACACCATCGACATCGGCGGCCTGTTCAAGTACATCCCGACCAGCGGCAACACCAAGCTGGATTACGCCACGGAAACGCTCGGTCTTGGCGGTAAGAATACCGGCCTGAACGCTTCCCTGCGCCCGGCAAATCTGTTGCCGGGCAGCACTACCAGCACCATTACCTACGACAGCGCCTTCGCCGCCATGCTGGGCCGCATTGGTGCTATCGGCGGTCAGATCAACTACGACAAGACGGGTAAAGCGCTTCCGCTCGCAACCGGTTCGCAGCGCAACTACCGCTACTACCAGACCGAGGCCTACATTGGCGATACCTGGAAGGTTACGTCCGACCTGACGCTCACCTACGGCCTGAACTATCAATTCTTCAGCGTGCCGTATGAAGTGAACGGCCTGGAGTCGGTCAACAACTCGACCTTCAATGACTACTTCTTCGCTCGCGTTGCAGCATCGGCCGCCGGCAAGACGGGAAACAATGCCATTCCGCTTCAAAGCTACGTTCTGGGCGGCAAGGCCAACAACGGACCGAACCTGTACGAGCCCGACTGGAAGAACTTCGCCCCGCGCTTTGCCTTTGCCTACAACCCCTCGTTCGACCGCGATACTGTCTTCCGCGGCAGCGTTGGTCTTGTCTTCGATCGCACGGTAGCCAGCGCTGTCCTCTACCAGCAGGATCAGAACTCCTACCTCTTCCAGCAGCCACTCGCCATCTCGAATGGTGTTTCGGGCAATCCACGAGCCGCGCTGCTGAACGATCCCCGCTACGGTACGGCCGTTACCATTACTCCGCCCGCAACTCCCGCGTCAGGCTTCCAGCCCTTCGTCAATGCGTCCGGTCCCTTCGGTCTGCAGAACGGTCAGGCGTTCAACACCACCATCGACCACAGTCTGAAGACTCCGTACAGCATCAGCACCAGCTTCACGATGGAGCACAACTTCGAGCACGGCTTCATCTTCCGCGGAACCTACGTTGGGCGCTTCGGTCGCCGCCTTCTCGGTCAGTCTGACTCCAATCAGCTGATCGAGTTTGTCGACCCGCGCTCCGGTCAGGCCATGTCGCAGGCAGTTGGCGCCGCCGAAGTACAGGCACGCAACAATCAGCCCATCACGCCGCAGCCCTGGTTTGAGAACCTGACCAACGTTTCGTCGGCAGGCTACACCAGCAAGACAGCCGCGATCGTCGACAACAACGGCAGCCTCTTCGCTGCTGGCGACTTCGCCGACATCATCCAGGCGCTGTCACCAAACCTGCCGGCGAACGTAGGCATGGGTGCGCAGTACTCGGCCAACAACTACTACACCAACCGTGGCTTCTCCACCTACCACGGCGCTCTCTTCTCGCTGCAGAAGAACCTGTCGCACGGCATCCAGTTCGACGCGAACTACACCTGGTCGCACTCCATCGACAACGTCTCACTCATCGCCAATTCGAACGGTCTGGGTGGAACGGGTCTCATCTGCGATGCTCTGCGCCCACGTCTGTGCCGTGCGAGCTCTGACTTCGACGTAACTCACCTTTTCAACGCAAACTTCACCTACCAGCTTCCCTTCGGCCGCGGCCGCAGCTTCGCGGGTGGTGCACCGGTTTGGTTGAATGAGGTGATCGGCGGCTGGGATGTCAGCGGCATTCCGTCCTATCGCAGCGGCTACGCCTTCACTCCGGTGGGCGACGCCTTTGTGGCCAGCTACTCCAACAACGCCCCACTGCTCTTCAACGGAGACACTGCCGCCATCCGGCGCAGCGTGCACACGGACCCGGTTCGCAAACAGCTCACCCTGTTCGCGAATCCCACGGCGGCAAGCGGCGCCTTCCAGGGACCCATTGGCTTCAATATCGGCAGCCGTAACCTGCTTCGCGGACCGGGCGCCTTCGAATTCGACGCTGGTCTCGCCAAGTCATTCGCCCTGTATCGCGACTCGGTCAACCTGAAGTTCCGTGCGGATGCCTTCAACGTGCTCAACCACCCGGTCTTCGCCGGTCCCTACAACGGTCAGGCCACTGCCGACATCAACAACGGCAGCCAGTTTGGTCAGATCACCGCGACCACGGGAACCCAGCCCTACCGCGTGCTCCAGCTCGCGCTACGGCTCGAGTTCTAAGCACGCAACGAACTACAAACAGAAAGCCTGGCCAACCGGCCAGGCTTTCTTGCTTTCTATTGCGGATGCAAATGGTAAGAGCGGGGACTCGTCTTCCCCGCCCTTCGCTGCGCTCGATCCCAACTACAGGTTCAATCCTTTGAACACCCGCTCCGGGATTGCGCGGATCACCAGCATGATCAGGGCCCAGATGCTCGGCGTGTACAGCACATCCTTCCGCTTCTCCACGGCCGAGACAATTTGCTCCGCAACCTTGTTCGGATCGGCGAACTTTTCACTTCCCTTCATGTTCACGGTCATGCCCGTCTTCACCGGCCCGGGCTTGATCGTCAACACTGTTACGCCTTCACGGTCGATGCGGTTCCGTAAACCTGCAAGAAAAGCGCTCAGTCCGGCTTTTGACGAGCCATACACGTAATTCGACTTGCGTCCTCGGTCGCCTGCCACGCTGCTCAGCACGGCCAGCGTCCCGCGCCCCTGCTTCACGCAGAAGTTCGCCAGCCACGTCAGCAGGCTCACCGGCACAGTCAGGTTCGTGTGAAGAATGTGCAGCGCATGGTTCACATCCTGCTCGGCCGTGGGCTGCTCACCAAGAATGCCGACCGCAACGTAGGCAACATCCAGCCCGCCCAGCGACGTGATCGCGCGCGCCAGCAGTTCCGGATGCCCGTCCACATCGTCCAGGTCCGCAACCGCCGTATCCACATACGCCGCACCGCGCGTCTTCAAGTCCGCCGCTACCGAGGCGACACGCTGCGCGTTACGGCCCACCAGGAACAGGTTCGCGCCTTCACGAGCCCAGATGCGCGTGGTCGCCTCCGCAATGCCGCTGGTCGCTCCCAGCACCAGCACCCGGCGAGGTGTGTGCGACGCGTCCCGCTTCGGCAAAGCCACCTCGTTCACCGGTTCCAAACTCATCTGCTCTGCCATGTACTCGATCTGCCCTTTCGCTCGCCACACATCAACGGAACAGCCGGATCTTTCCCTGTTCGCTGTCCCTACTGCCTGTTCCCTGGACCTTCTACTGCGTCACGCGTTCCCAGAAGCTCGAACTCAGCAGCGGATCCTTGTACCGCGCAAACCTCTGCCACTCCGGATAGCTCTTCTGGAACTGTGCCGGCGTCATGCGCGCATCCTTCGCCGGATACAGCTTGCCGCCGTAATCCAGCGTCATCGCCGCCAGCCGGTCGAACAGCGCAAAGCTCTTCTCCGGCTTAATGGGAAAATCCAGCGCCAGCGTGATGCCCGGCTGGGGAAAACTCATCATTCCTGGCGACGGCACATCGCCAAATGCCTTCAGCACGGCAAGGAAGCTGGCCAGACCGCTCTTTGCAACTTCGTTCAGGATCGCGATCGTGCCCTCACGCGCGCTCTCCCACGGAATGGCGTACTGGAACTGCAGCAACCCGCTCTTGCCATACATGCGGTTCCAATGCAGCACCTTGTCCAAGGGATAAAAGAACGGCTCGTAATCCTGCAGCGCCCGCACCCGCGGCTTGATCTGCTTGTGAAAGAACGCCGTGTTGAACGCCGCAACCGTCATGCTGTTCAGCATCGCTCCCGGCGCGTCCAGCGGAAACACCAGCTTCGGGTCCTTGGACCGAGTCAGCTTGTCCGGAATCTTGGAGTGGTCGCCCAGCATAAAGATGCCGCGTGCAAAGTTCTTGCCGGTGCTGGTCACATCCACCCAGCTCACCGTGTACTCCACGTGCTGGTACTGCTCGGTCAGCGCCAGGAACTCGTCCACGCCGTGGAACTGGATTCCCTCGTAATCGATAAACCGCGATACGATCGGCTTCAACTGCAGGCTGATGTTCGTGATCACACCGGTCAGCCCCAGCCCGCCGATCGTTGCTGCATACCAATCCGAGTTCTCGGTCGGCGAACACTCCATCTGCGTTCCGTCACTGCGCACCAGCGTGAACCGTCGCACATGGCTGCCGAACGTGCCCGCAAGGTGATGGTTCTTGCCGTGGATATCATTCGCCACCGCGCCGCCCAAGGTCACATACTTCGTGCCCGGCGACACCGGCAGAAACCATCCATGCGGCACCGCAAAGTCCAGCAATTGCGCCAGCGTCAGCCCAGCCTCGGCCGTCAGCAAGCCGCTCGCAGCATCAAAGCTCAGCAGCCGGTTCATGCCCGTGGCAACCATCAGGTTGCCGTCCTTCAGCAGGCAGCTATCGCCGTAGCTGCGCCCCATGCCCACCGCCAGCGCGCCACCCGGCATGCCCGCGTTCTGCTGAATTACTCGCGGAAAATCATCCTGCCAGTTCAGCGACACCAGCTTCGCCGGGTACAGCGGATACCGTCCCCAGCTCCGAAAGGGCACTTCGCCGATCAACTGATCGTCTACATCGCCATGCGGACGTGTAGGCGGCTCGTCCGCGGGCGCTCCACGGTGCTGCAACACCGGCGATTCCTGCATGGTTCCCATTCCTTTCAGGATACCTCCTACGCCGCCGCCGCATGGCGAATGGTTCGTTCTTTCCCGTGTACTCTCTCGCTATGCCGCCTGTCACCCGCCCTGCCCTGCACCGTTTGCTGTGCCGCATAGCCCTGCTTGTGCTTGCGCCTGCCGCGGCCATCCCCCTTCCTGCACAGAGCGCAAATTTCGTCCCCGCCAGCCCCTCTACCGTCGCCTGGGGCTACTACAGCGGCCAGGCCAAACCCGTTCTCACCATTCACTCCGGCGAGACCGTAACCCTGCAAACGCTCTCCACCTGCGGTTCACCCGAGCGCATGATCGCTGAAGGCGTTCCCGCGAGCCAGATCCCGCCCTACACCGCGCCCATCTACGAACAGGTGAAAGACCGTGGCCCCGGCGGCCACATCCTTACCGGCCCCGTCGCCGTCGCCGAAGCCGAACCCGGCGACGTCCTCGAAATCCAGATCCTCAAGGTCCAACTCGACGCTGACTTCGCCTGCAACGGCTTCGGCCTGGGCCGCGGCTTTCTGCCCATGGAGTTCCCCTACAGCCGCTCGCGCATCATCCCGCTCGACCGCAAAGCGATGATCGCCCACTTCGCGCCCGGCATTGACATCCCGCTGCACCCCTTCTTCGGCAGCATGGGCGTCGCACCCGCAGGCGGCAAAATCGACTCCGCGCCACCCTTCGCTCACGCCGGCAATCTCGACAACAAGGAACTCGTTGCCGGCACCACCCTCTTCATCCCGGTCGCGGCCAAGGGCGCTCTCTTCGAAGCAGGCGACGGTCACGCCGGCCAAGGCAATGGCGAGGTCGACATCACCGCCCTCGAAACCTACCTCACCGGCACCTTCCGCCTGGTCGTCCACAAGGACCAGCACCTACTCTGGCCGCGCGCCGAAACGCCCACGCACTACATCAGCATGGGCTTCAGCAAAGACCTGCACGAGGCCACCGAACACGCGGTCCGCGAGATGATCGACTTCCTCGTCAGCACCAGGCACCTCTCGCGCGACGAAGCCTACATGCTCACTAGCGTCGCCGGCGACGTCGACATCACCCAACTCGTCGACGGCAACGTCGGCGTCCACGTCATGATGCCGAAGGCAATCTTCACCGGTAAGTAAACAATCTGGCATCTCATCAAGGCAGCGCTCCACGCCAGTACTGAAGGAGAAGCGCACAACCGTGACACCTTCTTCTGACACGCTTCAAGCCCGCTATGCCGCGATGACCGACCACGAGGTCCTCGCGGAAGCCGCGCACGCCGACGATCTAATCCCGGAAGCGCAGGCAGCACTCGACAGCGAGGTGCAGCGCCGCGGCCTCCATCTCTCCCCACGCTTGAAGCAGGCAGAGGAACCGCTTCCGGATCCCGAACAATGGGTCACCGTCGATCGATTCCGCGATCTCTCCACCGCGATCGTCGCGCGAGGCGCCCTGGAAGCAGCCGGCATCCCGTGCTTCCTCCGAGATGAGAACACGGTGCGTCTCGATTGGCAGATCTCCAACTTCATCGGTGGCATGCGGCTACAGGTCCTCCAGGCAGACCGGGAAGCAGCGCTCGTCGTCCTGAATGGCCTCCAGAACGAGAGCAATCCTGAAGAGGAAGAAGACGACCCGCTCGCAGGAGACCGCTGTCCTTTCTGTGGAAGCACTGCAATTCAACGCAAAGAAGAAAGCTTCGGCCTGCGCACCGCGATGCTCTGGATCTTTACCCTGCCATTGCCACGCGGTCGTCGCTACTGGCAATGCGATACCTGCGGCAGGCGCTTCACAGAAGCGGAACTCGATCGTTCCGAATCGCGGTAGCTGCGCACAGAAGCAGCCTCCCCCAACAGGTCGCGTCGCTGACCGCCCGGTTCGCATCCCAATGCGTGAACCACACAGGAGCACCATGCGCACCATCACCCTCGAAGAGCACATCACTACCGAACGCTTCATCCAGGCCATGGCTGGCACCAGCGCCGCCCGCGGCCCCATCGCCGAGTACATGCAGCGCATCAATTCGCTCCTGCTCGACATGGGCGCGGGCCGCCTCGCCGCCATGGACGCCGGCGGTATCGACATGCAGGTGCTCTCGCTCGGCGGTGGCGGGACGAACTCGCTCGACGCCGCTCTCGCCGCAGAAATCTGCGAAGACGCCAACCAGCAGATGGCCGCAGCCGTGGCCGCGCACCCCAACCGCTTCGCCGCGTTCGTCGCCCTGCCCGCGCAGGATCCTCAGCGCTCCGCCGACATGCTGCAGACCTGGGTCGGCCGCGGTTTCAAGGGCGCCTTCATCAGCGGCACCGTCGGTGGCAAGTTCCTCGACCGTCCGGAGTTCTTCCCCATCTTCGAAGCCGCCCAGGCACTCGACGTTCCCGTCTACCTCCACCCCGCGCCGCCACCGCCGCCGGTGTTCAACGCGTACTTCAGCGACCTCGAACCGCCCGTGGACTTCATGCTCTCCACCTCTGCATGGGGATGGCACGTGGAAACCGGCCTGCACTCGCTGCGCCTCATGGCCTCCGGCCTCTTCGACCGCCTGCCCAACCTCAAGATCATCGTCGGCCATATGGGCGAAAACCTGCCCTACTCCATTGCCCGCGCCGACGCCGTCCTATCCCGCGGCATTGGCAACAAGCTTCAGCGCAGTATTCAGCAGTGCTTCGTCGAAAACTTCTGGATCACCAACAGCGGCTACTTCACTATCCCACCCGTCCGTTGCGCGCTGGAGGTCGTCAAGCCCGATCACCTCATGCTCTCGGTCGACTACCCCTTCAGCAAACCCGAGCAGGGCACGCAATGGCTCGACGACCTACGCTCCATCCTCCCCGAAGCCGACATCGAGCGCATCGCCTCCGGCAACGCCGCAAAGCTGCTCAAGCTGTAGCTAGCGCTGCCGCTGCTCGTCCTCTTCAACGGGCAGCGGCTCGCTACCGTGGACCTCGCAACGGCAAGGCTCTGGGGCCTCAGGCAAGCTACTTGTCCGGCCAGGTCGTGTTCGGCTCGCCCACCCTCACGGTATACGCAATGAGAAATCGCATCGGCTCGGTTGCGCTCCCATTGCGGCTCACCCGATGAAGGCTCGCTTTGTCTTGAAAGCTTTGCCCCCCGCGGAAGATCTCTTCAGCATCGCCATCAAAGGCCGTCACCATCGTGCCTTCCAGCACATACCCCACACCCGGAACCGGGTGCGAATGTCCGCTGCTGTCCGCACCCGCCGGGTATGTAATCAGGAACAGGCGCGTCTCCCATCCCGGCATCCCTTCCACCGCTGCTGTCTGCAACAACTCGCGCGTAATCTCAAGAGCCATAAATTCATCCTCCCCATCATCAACACATAGCGTCAACGCGACGTTTCCACGACAGCTCCAGCCGCTTTCGAAAGCTGCCGTGTCAGCAGAATGCCGCCAATCAGAAAGTAAATCGCACCAAAGATCGCGTATCCACCCACATCCTGGATGTGGCGCTTGTCATACAGGCCGCCCAGGAAGAAGGCAATGCCCGCAAGCATCGACTGCGCACCGCTGAGGATCATTGCCCATTGGCCGCCTTCCGCCTGCTTGCGCCGGATCAGACCAACCACAAGTTGCAGCAGGCCGGCACCAAAGGCCCACCCGCCAAAGATCGCAACCGAGTAGATCGGCTGGCGAAACACCGTGAGGCCGATGCCAATCGCGGCAGCCACCCCAAGGAGCGCATTGATTGTTTGCGAGGTTCGAGCGCTGCCCGATCTGCTTGCCGTGTTCAGGTCATACACCGTGCAGGCCACATCCCACAGCGGGTACAGCACGAACAACACCGCCGCGATCACCGGCTGCTTCATCGCAGTCGCAATCACAGCAGCCGCCCACACCACCTGAAACGCGGTTCGTACTATGTACAGAATGCGCAATGAACGTGACGTTTCTATCGATACAGCTTGCATGCTCTCGCTCCTCTATCTTCTAGTTGGTAGATACGTGAACCAAAGAAGGGCTCCACCTCCGCCCTCCACTTCTTCACTTCTTCACTTCTTTGCTGGTGTAATCCGGGCAAGCACCGCGTGGGAGACGGCGCGGAACACGTCACAACTGCGGGTTGCCCGTGCCGACAACATTGCCCCGTGCATCGACGCAATCAGCACCTGCGCTTCGGTGTCCACCTTGCCTGGAAGCTTGATCTCACCTGCCCGCACTCCGGCCTTCAACGTCGCTTCAAACCACCGCGTCAAGGTCGCAAAGTGCTGACGCACCTCCGCCTGCACTTCTTCCGGAAGGGACGGCATCTCCGCGCTCAGCAAAGCACCAACGCAGAACGACAGGGTCTGGTCCGCAATGCACCCTTCCCAGAACTTGAAGTACTCCCGAAGCCGCGTCAGTGGGTTGCTGAACCGCCGGTCCAGCGCCTCCATTCCCTCCAGGATGCGTCCCCGGTGCGCCTGCAGCACCGCCACCACAAGCCCGGCCTTCGTCGGAAAGTGGTAGTGAATACTCGCCTTCCTAATCTGGACGGCGTCCGCGATGTCCGCATAGCTGAACGCGGAATAACCCCGGTCAATCAGCAGAGCATTCGCGGTTTGCAGGATCCGTTCTGCGGTTTCGCTTTGCATAACCAGTAAGACTACCAACTAGTAGGCTGGGATTCAGGTTCTTTTGCAGGATCGGCACCGGCCAGTTCCGATGCCATCACCACCGTTCTTCCACACCCGCTACGACCCCGACGCCCTTGCCCGGGCAATCGCCTCTGGGGTGTAACCCTCCCACTCCCACGGCGTCTCCGTGTCGCCCAGAATCTGCTCCAGCAGCGGTCGAAACGCAAGCTCGCCGTTGTCGCTGTTGGTCAGGATGACCATGCAGTCGCCGCTGCGGCGGAAGCAGATCAGGTAGTTCTGCGCTCCGTCTCCATGGCCTTCCTTGAAGAACGCCGGACCGTACCTGGTCCGCGTCAGCAGGCCCCAGCCCATGCCGTATGCCAGCCCCACGCGCTTCGCCTCATCTCCTTCAGCCGCATCACCCGCGACCGGAAACTCATGCACGCTTGTAATTCGCAGGTACGGTGTGAACATCCGATCGGCCGTCTTGCGCGACACGATGCGCCCCGCCAGCAGCGCTTCCAGGAACTTGCCCATGTCCACCGCGCTGGTACTCATATTCCCCGACGCTCTGGCCGGGAAACGCTGCGTTCGCGCATGGAACTTCTCGTCCTTGTCGAACCGGTCTGCCTGGTTCTCCGAGAAGCGCTTTTGCCAGATCTCACTCGTCTGGGACATGCCCAGCGGGCCAAAGATTGCCTCCTGCATCAGCACGTCCAAGGGCTTGCCCTGCTGCTGTTCCACCAGGAACTGCACCACATTCATGCCGTCTCCCGAGTAGCGAAATTCGGTTCCCGGCTTCGAGTGCAAATGCAGCTTCTTGTCCTGCTCGGTAAACAGCATCAGGTTGCTGAAGCCTCCCGCGTGCGCCAGCAGCATCCGCGAAGTCACCCGCTGCCATTGCGGATCCTTCACCAACTCCGAAGCACTCTCGCGATACGCCTCGTACTCGTTCAGCGGCTTCGGCAACTGCTTGGCCACAGGCACATCCAGCTCAAGCTTCTTCTGCTCAGCCAGCTGCATCACGTACGTCGCGAACACACTCTTCGTGATCGATCCGGCCCACGTGTTCGTCTCCGGAGTCATCGGCTGGTTCACATCCCCGGCCACCGTTGCATCGGCTCTGTGACGCAGTCCATGCGCGTACGTCCACACCACCTTGCCACCGTTCAGCACGGCAATCTCCGCGCCGGTTACATGGTTCGCGTCCAGCTCACGATCCGCAACCCGCTGCGCCTCCGCTGCAGAAAGCGTCGTTCCATCCAGACGATGCAGCACCTGCGCGTCTGCAGCAGCCGCACTCAGCATCGCTCCTGCAGCCAGCGCGCCCAGACCACAGCGCAACGCCGCGCGCATCACTGCTTCTCCCACACACGAACCCAGTCCACCTGCATGGTTGTCGGCAGCTTCGTTGTCTCATCCGGATTGCCCGGCCACTGCCCACCCACTGCCAGATTCAAAATCACAAAGAACGGGTGATCGAAGACCCACTTCTGACCGCTCGGCACATCGGCCGGCGTCTCCGTCCCGTACAGCGTTCCGTCCACGTAGAACCGCATCGCCGTCGGCTCCCACTCCACTGCAAACACGTGCCAGTCATCCCAGAACGCCTTCCCTTTCGGCAGATTGAACGGCACCCCCAACTGGCTGTCCGCGCCGTACCCTGGCCCGTGCAACGTGCCGTGAACCGTGCCGGCTTCCCGGCCAATTTGCTCCATGATGTCGATCTCGCCGATGCCCGGCCAGTCCTTGAACTCCGCCGTCGGCTCGCCCAGCATCCAGAACGCCGGCCACACACCCTGCCCGCCGTCCGGTAGCTTCATGCGCGCCTCCACGCGGCCATACTTCTGGCTGAACTTGCCCTGCGTGTTCACGCGCGCCGACGTGTACGGCTTCGCAATCCCATCCTTGCCCGTGAAGTCCTCGCGCCGAGCCGTAATCTCCAGGTTGCCGCCGCGCTGCACCACGTTGTTCACGCGGCCGGTATAGGTCTCCAGCTCCTTGTTGCCCCAGCCATTGCCACCCTCCTCCACGTTCCACTCCTTCGTGTCGATCGGGGTTCCATCCGGCGCATTGAACTCGTCGCTCCACACCATCTTCCACCTGGCAGTCGAAGGCTCCTTACCCGCCGCATCGCCCGGGTCCTGCATGACGCGCAGGTAGAAATCCTTCGTGTCCACCGCAAACGTCGCACGATTGCCCGGCATCATCTGCCACTCGCCCACCTTGGGCTGCACCGTCGTCCAGTGCGCCGGGTCCCCGACCCGCACCGGCAGGTTGAAACCCGCCTCCGGCGTGTCCCATCGGTAGTCCACGGTGCCCGTCGCACCATCCACGCCATCGTGGTAACGCAACTGCAGCACCGGCAGCGACACATACTTCAGGTAGGCGTTGAACACCGGCGTGTAGTCCTTGCCAAGCTGCTGGTTCATGTATGCCACCAGTTCCTCGGTCAGGATGTTCTTGTACGCAAAGTGCGTCGCCACGTTGTGCATCGTGGCCCACCACTTCGCGTCGTCGTTCACCGCACTGCGCAAGGTGTTCAGCAGCAGCCCGCCCTTAAAGTACTGATCACGCGAAGGGTCATGGTTCTCGCCGCGCGGCTGCAGCACCGGCTTGTCGAAATACACCTTGCTCTTCATGCCGTTGATGTATTTCACCGCATCGTCGTGCCCATACATCGCCTCCACGTACACGTCTTCCATGTACGTGCAGAATCCCTCCTGAATCCACATGTCCGCCGGATCGGCCGCGCTCACGCTGTTGCCAAACCACTCGTGCCCGCTCTCGTGAATGATGATGAAGTCGAAGCGGTTGTTGATCCCCGTTCCCAGCCAATCGCGCTTCGCGTATCCGTTCTGAAAGGAATTCCCATACGCGACGGCACTCTGGTGTTCCATGCCGGCATACGGAATCTCCACCAGCTTGTATCCATCACGCACAAACGGGTACGGCCCAAAGTACTTCTCAAATACGTTCAGCATCGGGCCGGCCTGCGCAAATTGCGTGTGCGCCTTCTCCAGGTTCTCCGGCTGCACATAGAAGTCCATGTCCACGTTGCCGTACTGCGACACCAGCTTGTCGCTCCAGTGCGCATACGTGGCTATGTTCAGACTCACGTCATAGTTGTTGATCGGGTAGGTCACGCGCCAGTCCCACCGCGTGTAGCCATTTCCCAGGTCCTTCGACCCCAGCAGCCTTCCATTGCTCACCGCGGTCAGCCCGTTCGGCACCGCCACGTGCATGTCCACGCCTTCCTGCGGTTCGTCGCGCCACTGGTCCTTGTTCGGCCACCAGATGCTCGCGCCGTCATCCTCGCAGCTCGTATAAATCCACGGCCGACCCTGCGGATCGCTGCCGTACACCATGCCGCCAAAGCGCCCCACCGCTTTCGGAGCGCCGGACCACGCAACCGTCACCTCATACGTCTTGCCGCGCTTCAGCGCCTTCGCAAAGTCCACGAAGAACGGCGTGCCCGCACGCTCATACTTCAGGTCTTTGCCGCCCATGCGCACGCTATCGATCTGGAGCGTCGGCGTCAGGTCCAACTGGATGCGCGACCCATCCTGCAGCATCTTGAACCGCACCGCGACCGTGCCCTTGATCGTCTTCGCTACCGGATCGACACGCACGTCCAGCGTGTAGTGCAGCAGGTCGTTGTTCGCCCGCTCCGGCCCATATGCTCCGCGCATCAGGTTCGACGCCGGTGGCTCCGCACTCTTAGGCGTGCTCGCGACCGCTTGCCCGCTCGCCGTCGCGGCCGGCGTGGATTGAGCCATCAACACGCCGCTGGCAGGGATCAAGAGGGCAGAACAGAACAGGGCGCGCAAAGCCGATCGCAAACACATGCGACCAGCTTATGCGCGCCTCGTCCCTGCCGCGAACTTACTTGCGCTGCCCGCTCAACTTCGACGCCGCCGCAGCCTTCTGATCGCCCTTCTTCTCGGCGGCAGTCTGGTGTGGCTTGGGCTCGCAGCTTCCCTTTTCGCCTTGCTTCTTACCCGGCGTCGGCTGGTACCCAGGCCAACACGCATTCGCTGCGCTCGACTTCTTCCCGCTCGAATCCTTCTTCGCACTCTTCTTGCCCGGTGTCTTCCGCGTGTCCGCCCCGGTAATGTGTCTGCGGCTGGCCGCTACCTTAGTGTTCGCAGACTTCGTCGCGCGCCGTACTGATGGCGGTGCGCTCTTCTTCGCCGAAGTTTTCTTGGCGGCACTCTTCTTGGCCGGCGCCTTCTTCGCGCTCGTCTTCTTCGCGCCCGTGCTCTTCTTTGCCGAGGTGCTCTTCGTCGTTGCCTTCGACGCCGAGCTCTTCGAAGCGCTCTTCTTCGCGCCCGACTTCTTCGTTGCGGACTTC
This sequence comes from Terriglobus aquaticus, assembly GCF_025685415.1. NCBI lineage: Bacteria > Pseudomonadati > Acidobacteriota > Terriglobia > Terriglobales > Acidobacteriaceae > Terriglobus > Terriglobus aquaticus. The sequence goes on along the minus strand of NZ_JAGSYB010000001.1, from coordinate 4,035,339 downwards.
TTCGCAGTTGCCATCTCCGCTTAGAGCCGCAACCCGCGCCGCGCGTTATCCCGCAACGGCCTCCCGCTTAATCGCACGCAACACACAGCCCTCACCTTTCAGGCTCACGCCAAACGAATCCGGATCGCACCCTTAGCCGTGGACGGATCGACCACCACCCCGCCCTGCGTAATCACCACCTTGCCCGCAACCACCAGCCGCCGCGCCGCCGCACGCGCAGGCTCCATCAGCGGCTCCCACGCGGCGCGCTCATCGTCTCCCGCCACCGCACGCGCCACCTCGCTGGGACAGATCGTCTTGGCCGACCCACGCTCCTTCAGCAACCGCAGAATCGTCTCTTCCAGCGCCGCCTCCCGCGCACCCGGCTTGTGCTTCCGGCAACCATCGCTGCAATACCGCACGTTCTCCCAGTCGCGCTCCCACTTCTTGCGCCACTCGATCGTGCGCCCACACGTTACGCACGTCTTCGCCACCGGCACACCCACCCTCTTCGCCTCACCCCTCATCACTGCCACCCTGACCCCTACACCCTGAGCCCTCTTCCCTATACTTAGAAGCGACATGCCGACCTTCCCGCCGCTCGCTGAACAGTTCGACCTCATCACCAAAGGCGTCGCCGAAATCATTCCCGCCGACGACCTCACCAGGCGCATCGAGCAATCCCTCGCCAGCGGCAAACCCATGCGCATCAAGGCCGGCTTCGACCCAACAGCGCCCGACCTCCACCTGGGCCACACCGTGCTCATGCGCAAGCTGCGCCACTTCCAGCAGCTCGGTCACACGGTCATCTTCCTCATCGGCGATTCCACCGCGCTCATCGGTGACCCCACCGGCAAATCGCAAACGCGTAAGCCGCTCACCCGCGAACAGATCCAGGAGAACGCTAAGACCTACCAGGACCAGGTCTTCCGCATCCTTGACCGCGACAAGACCGAAGTCCGTTGGAACTCCGAGTGGCTCGACAAGCTGGGCTTCGCCGATTTCATCAAGCTCACCTCGCAGTTCACCGTCTCGCAAATGCTCGAGCGCGAAGACTTCCACAAGCGCTTCAACGACGAAGAGCCTATCCACCTGCACGAACTGCTCTATCCCATCATGCAGGGCTACGACTCCGTCGCCCTCGAGTGCGACGTCGAGCTCGGCGGCACCGACCAGAAGTTCAACCTGATGCGCGGCCGCGACCTGCAGCGCCACTTCGGCCAGCAGCCACAGATCGTCCTCACCATGCCGATCATTGAGGGCCTGGACGGCGTTCAGAAAATGTCCAAGTCCCTCGGCAACGCCATCGGCGTCTCCGAGCCTCCCTTCGACATGTTCGGCAAACTCATGCAGGTGTCGGACGATCTGATGTGGCGCTACTGGACGCTGCTCACCGACGTCCCGCAATCCGAAATCGACCGCATGCGCGAATCCGTCGCGAACGGCACCCTGCACCCCATGCAGGCCAAGAAAGATCTCGCCCGCACCATCACCACCGGCTTCCACTCCGCCGACGCCGCACAGCGCGCCGAAGAGAACTGGTCCACCCAGTTCCAGAAGGGCGGCGTCAGCGAAGACACCGAACGCGTAACACTCAGCCGCGCCGACGTCGCTTGGAACGACGACAACCAGACCTTCAACATCGACAAGCTCGTCGTCGCCGCAAAGCTCGCTCCCTCCAACGCGGAGGCACGCCGCAAGCGAGCGGAAGGCGCCGTCAAACTCGATGACCAGCCCGCAACCGAGCAACTCATCCCGGCAACGCTACCCATCACCTACACGGTCAAGCTCGGCAAACGCATGAAACTCGTCACGATCGAATAGCGAACTCAACCGCGCCAGCCGCGTACCGCTCCATCTCGGGGGTGCATCCTCTCCATTAGTGTCATCCTGAGCGCAGTGAAGGATCTGCTTTCTTCCGCACCAGCAGGAACACGCGGGAGGCCTTGCAAACTAAGCGGTCGCAGACAACGCAAACCCGCCCTTCTCATCGCGCCTCAACCGCCCCATGCACTGCGCATGATCGTGCGGCAACAGCAGCAACACATCCTCCCGCAGCGCAAAGCCGTAGAAGCGCTCCTTCTCCTCAATCGTGCGCAGCGGATCCAGATCGAACCCCATCACCCACGCCGGCGGCACATGCGCCGCAGTCGGCAACAGGTCGCTCGTGAAGCAGGCCCTCTCGCCGCCGCTCTCCACATGCACCACCAGCATCTGGCGCGTGTGTCCCGGGAAGCATTCCACACTCACACCCGGGCACACCTCTTCACGCTCCCCCGCGCCGGTCACGCGCACCTCGCGCACGCGACCCTCCGCCAGTAGCGGCTCATAGTTCGCCGACACATAACTCACGCGGTCGCGCAGCGTCTGCCTGCGCCCATGCGCAATCTCGCCCGCGTGCATCACGTACGTCGCATTCGGAAAGAAAGCCCGCACCGCCCCGCTTGCATCTTCCACCGTGTTCCATCCACAGTGGTCCCAGTGCAGGTGCGTGTTGATCACAAAATCCACGCTCTCCTGCGTAACGCCCGCAGCCTCCAGGGAAGCCGGTAGCCTCTGCGTCGTCGCATAGATCTCCGCAAACTTCGGCGGCAGCTTGTTGCCAAAACCGGTCTCAATCAGCACCGTGCGGCCGCCCACACGAACCACCACGCAGTTCAGCCCCAGCTCCACGCAGTTGCGTTCATCGGCAGTCACGCGCTTCGACCACATCGTCTTGGGCACCACGCCAAACATCGCCCCGCCGTCGAACCGGCAGGTCCCGTCCGTACACACCGTGATCTCCGACTCGCCCACCCGCGCCCGCCCGCGAATCAGCGCGTCACGACTCTCCGCCACACTCCACTCCACCGCAAACTCCTCAGCAATACAAAAAGGCCACGGCATCGCCGTGGCCTTCTTTCTCTTCAGGGCACTTAGTCCTGTTCCTTACGAACCTTCTTGCGATTCCGCTTGCGCGCTAATGCTTCCTTCACGCGCTTCTTCTCGCCCGGCTTCAGGTAAAAGGAGTGGCGCTTCACTTCCTTGATGATGTCTTCCTGCTGCACCTTGCGCTTAAAGCGGCGCAACGCATTCTCAAGGGGCTCGCCTTCCTGCAAACGTACCTCTGCCAACCGAATACACCTCGCCTTCGGGCCACCCGGGCCAGCGTCGATTCTACACGAACCCCGAGCCTAACGGCCTCGCTGCTCCCTGCCACGCTGACCCGCTGACTCCCTGAAAAAACTTTCCTAACCGCGCCGCAATCCCCTTGTCTAATCGCTCGCATGCCCCAAAGCACGGCCACGGACGAAGCCGAAGCGATCCGCCGCACCCTTCGCGGCGACCCTGACAGCTTTCGCCCACTCATGCAGCAGCACTACCCGGTCGCCTACCGGCTCGCCTTTCGCATCACCGGCAACGCCGAGGACGCAGAAGAAGCCGCGCAGGAAGCCTTCTTTCGCGCCTATCGCAAACTCGACACCTTTCAGCTCAACAGCAGCTTTTCCACCTGGGTCAACCGCATCGCCATGAATACCGCCCTCAATCTCGTCGAACGCCGCTCCCGCGATGCCTCGCACGCCGCGCACCGCCTGGACGCCGAGCCCACCCGCGACGGCACACCGGCCCTCCAGCTCCGAGACCGCTCGGCCGGCCCCGAACAGACCCTGCTCGCCGCCGAAACCGCACACCTGCGCGAAGCCGCCATGAACTCCCTCACGCCCATGGAGCGCACCGCCTTCACCCTGCGCCACATGGAAGACCTGCCCATCGCCGAGATCGCCGAAGCCCTGCGCGTCCCCAGCAACTCCGCCAAGCAGGCCGTCTTCCGCGCCGTCAGCAAACTTCGCACCGCGCTCGCACCCCTCGCAGGAGGCGCAACCCGATGAACCCCGACCCTCACAGCTCCGCGCCATCCCAGGACGAGCAGCAGCTGATCGCCTTCCACCTCGGCGAGTCCCTCAGCCCCTCCGAAGAGCGCACGCTCCGCACTCGCCTCGAGCACGACGCCGCCTTCGCCGCCCTCTCGGAAGAGATCGCCCAAACCCTTCGCGTCTTCTCCGCCGAACCCGTCCCCGCGCCAGACACTGACGCCGCCTGGCAGCGCCTCCGCTCCACGCTCCCCGTTCTGGACGCGCCCCAGAAGACCCAGTCACCCATCCGCATCTTCAGTCGCACGCTGCTCGGCGCAGTCAGGCCAAGCGCCCCACAGGCACCGCGTTTCGGACGTGGCTGGTTCGCCCCCGCGCTCGCCGGCGCACTCGCTCTGCTCGTCCTGACCATCGGCCTCTTCGTGCACCGTCGCCACACCGTGCCCACGGTCGACGACGCCGGCGTCGTCCACCTGCGCCCGCCGCAAACCAGCACCTCCGCCGCCGAGGCCCAGCACCTCGACCGCGCCGAGCGCTGGCTCACCGTCGTCAACCACACCACCTCGCCGCTCGACCCCACCACCCGCGCCGAAGGGGAACAGCTCCTCACCGAAAACGCGCTCTACCTGCAGGACGCCCGTGCCCGCGGCGACCTGCCCGGAGCAGCCGTACTCGATCACCTGGGCCGCGTGCTCACCACCAGCAACCACCCCAGCGAAGGCGGCCTCCAGCTCCGCCTCGACATGAACACCGACGGCCTCCTCTTCCAGATCCGCATTCTGCGCCAGAACCAGACCGCACCCACCGGAGACATCCAATGACCCGCCACCGCTTCGCCACCCTCACCCTCGCCTTCAGCGTTCTCGTCTCCGCACCCACCGCCGCGTACGCCGCCTGCCAGGATTTCGGTTCTGCCGGAACGCCGGACCGCAGCCAGATCATCGTCCTGGCAAATGCGTTCGTCGCGGATCAGGCGTTCGCCTTTGGCGGCCCGGCCGCCAGCACCGCAGACGACTACACGCAGGGCACCCAGGCACTCGACCAGCAGCGCTGGCAGGACGCCATCACCGCCTTCGACAAAGTCGCCAAGGCGCACGACAAGCGCGCCGACGCCGCCCTCTACTGGAAGGCCTACGCCCTCAACAAGCTCAACCGCCCGAACCTCGTCACCGCCACCTGCAACCAGCTTCGCGGCACCTACCCGCGCAGCACCTGGAACCACGACTGCACCAGCCTCTTCGCCGCCGCAGCCGACCCCGGCATCTACGCCGGCGGCACCAAAGGCAAGTGCATCAACTGCATTCACCCGCAGTCCCCCACCGAGCAGAATGGTGTCCTCCACGACGAAGACGGCACCCCAATCGCCATCACCAACCGCATGCACCCTCTGGGCCCTCTCAGCGTCCACGTCGGCGGCTCTTCCTCCGACGCTGCAGGCTCCGACGCCGACCTCAAAATGCTCGCGCTCAACTCCGTCCTGCAGCGCGACCCAGGCCAGGCGCTTCCGGTCATCCGCACCATCCTCACCGGCAACGGCTCGCCGCAACTTAAGCAGCGCGCCCTCAGCACCCTCGCCATGAGCCAGTCGCCCGACGCGCAGTCGCTCTTCCGCGACGTCGCCACCGGCAAGGTTGCCACCACCGAGCAGCGCCAAGCTATCCAGATGCTCGGCGCCTTCCAGGGCAAGCGAGCCGGCGACACCCTCGCCGACATCTACCGCAACAGTTCCGACCACAACCTCAAGCGCGCCGCCCTCAGTGGCCTCTTCGTCGCCGGCGACGCACCCCGCATGGTCGATCTCGCCCGCAACGAAAAAGACCTGCAACTCAAGCACGACATTGTCGCCCAGCTCGCCCTCATGCACGACAAAGCCGCCACCGACTACATGCTCGAACTCCTCAAGTAGCAAACTCCTGTGCCCCATCCCTCGCGCGCTCTTGCGCGAAGGGTAGCGGCAAACCCGGCCCAATCGCCCGCGTAAACCTCGCTCTCCTGCCACCGGTTCGCGGGAAAGCTGGCCTGCGCCCAAGACCACCAACCCGGAAAGGACTCCATGCGCCGCCTCCTCCTCTTCGCCGCCCTCGCCCTCCCCATCGCCGCGCAACAGCCGCAACTGCAGAACGGCACACTCACCACCGCTTCCGCCATGGACCCGCAAACCGAACTGACCCACCTCCAATCCGGGAACACCACCGCCTGGCTCGCCTATACCGTCCCCACGACTCACCGCATCGAGGACTACAGCAACGACACCACCTACCTGGAAGGCGAGCACTACGACCACGACAGCGATCGCAGGTCCACCTCAACCTCCTCCGACCGCGTTCTCATCCTGCTTCGCGTCGCCGATCACACCCTCAGCAACGTCCGCATCGCCAACCCCAACCGCAAGCTCGACGCCGGCGGCACGAGGGTCATCTACCTGCCCGCGGTTGACCCCGCGCACAGCATCGCCATGCTCCAGTCCCTTGCCGAGCGCGCCAATAGCGACCGCCTCCGCGACGGCGCGATCCTCGCCGTCAGCGTCCACCAGTCGCCCGCAACCGTACCAGCCCTCACCGCGCTTGCTGCGCCCAGCCACGATCTCGCCCTGCGCGAGAAAGCCGCCTTCTGGCTCAGCACCCAGCACGGCCCCGAAGCCCTGCCCATCCTCGACCGCTTCGCGCGCGACGACAAGGATGACCGCTTCCGCGAGAAGCTCACCTTCGATCTAACGCTCGTGCACCAGCCCGCCGCCGCACAGACCCTCATCCACATGGCCCACCAGGACCCCGCGCCGCAAGTCCGCAAGCAGGCCCAGTTCTGGATGGCGCAGATCGCAACCCGCATCGGCACAAAGAATGTCGCGGACGATCTGGGCAACACCGCCGACAACGACCCGGACAGCAGCATTCGCAAATCCGCCGTCTTCAGCCTTACTCAGCTACCCAATGGCGAGGGCACACCCAAGCTCATCCAACTCGCACAGACCAGCAAAGATCCCGCCGTGCGCAAGCAGGCTGTCTTCTGGCTCGGCCAGTCCAGCGACCCGCGCGCGCTCGACTACCTCACCAAACTCATCCAGCAATAGGGCCCACATTCGCCCGGCAATTCTCAGGAAAGGCGAACGGCGTGGACTTAGCCCACGCCGTTCGCAGCTTCGCGCTATGGGCTAGAGGCCGCCCGTGCTGGCCTGCTTCTCCGCAAGCGGCCCAACCACCGGCAGCACCCACTTCTGTCCCTGTGCCGCACGGATCAGCAACACGATCCAAAGAATCAGAAACAGCAGCGAGAGTGCCAGATTCACCAGCAACGCCACAAAGACGAACAGGCCATGCGACACCAGGGTCAGCACCCCGCTCACCAGTCCCCACGCACCCCAGAACACGATCACAGCAACGTTCAGGAAGATCGACTGGAACGCATGAAAGCGGACCGTCGGGTTGCGCTTGTACGGCTCCAGGATCAGGAAAATCACGCCAGTGATAAGCCCCAGCACATAGCAAAGCGCCGAAGCCGAGTTGACTGACAGTCCCGGCTGGCCCGCTGGCGGCGGAGGTGGAACATAACCAGCCGGCGGCTGCGTGTACCCGGGCTGCGAATATCCAGGCTGCTGTGAGTATCCGGGATCGCCCGGCGGCGGGTATCCACCAGGAGTCGCAAAGAAAACTCCGGTTGCAGAGGCCGGGCCACCGGCACAAACAAGCGAGGGAAGAGTACAGGGCAGAACTTCTGGAAGAAGAGAAAAACGGTCGGGCAAGCTGAAACGCATCGAATACCCCTTACATACGCAAAGTGGTTTGCTCACAGCACACAACTGACTTGGATTGCGCTGTGATTCTACTTCCACTTCGTCCGTATGCAACCGGTTTCTTACTCAGCAATCACCTTCACAAACGATCCGTTCGGCAGTGTCTTCCCACCCAGCAGGTGCACCACGCCGTCCTTCACAAAACCCCGCAGCATCTCTCGCTCACCAGATCGTGGCGCGGCGTTCGACGAACCGCGCTCCGGCCCTCCCGGCTCAATTCCGCGTCCCTGCGCCGGGACCGCATCGCCTGCCCTGGGCCTCACCTCAGCGTCGCCCCTGCCGGGCGCAACAGCCTGCGGAGCCCGCCCCATCCCGCGGTCCATGGCCTCATTCGCCAGGCGGTCTGCGTCCTTGTTCTTGTGCCGCAACGCGTGTGTGATCTGAAAACTGTCCAGCTTCGCAATCCGCCGCCGGGCCTCTTCAAACAGAGGCCGCAGGTCTGGGCTGTTCACCTTGTACCGGCCCTGCACCTGCTTCACCATCAGCTCGGAATCGCTCACCACGCGAAGGTGGTTCACGCCATGGTCCAGCGACCACTGCAGCACGCCCAAGAGGCCGCTGTACTCCGCGTAGTTGTTGGTGCGCTTGCCGAGGTACTCCGACAGTTCGGCCAGCTTGGCCCCGGCCTCGTCGGTGATCACCGCGCCATAGCCAGCCGGTCCCGGATTTCCCCGGGCTCCACCATCGCAGTGCGCCAGTGCCGTTTTACCGCCCGCGCCTTGCTTCGGCGCGCGTCCCTCTTCAAACAGTGCCCGTGTTCCCATGCACCATCATTATGGCCGCACGCGCGTCCGGGGCACACGGCCCCGTACCGGCGATCGCACCGCCACTTGGCTCAGCTTGTTTGTTAGAGGTCGCGCAGGAGGTCCGAAAGGCTCATCTTGAAGCCCTTCGCGACCGCATCCAGGAAGTTCAGGCTCATGCCCTTGCGTCCGCGTTCCACGTCGCTCAGGAAGCTGCGATCAATGCCCAGGTACGCCGCCAATTGCACCTGGGTCATGTTGCTGGATCGGCGCAAAAAGCGCAGGCGCTCTCCGAACCTGGCATTTACCGGTTGAACCCGAGGCGCGGCAACAGGCGTGCTGTCCGGCACTGCCCGAGTGGAGGTATTCCGAGTAAGCATCAGTACCTGACAAAAAAGGGGGATTTCTTTACAGGCCCCAGGCCCATCGTCTTGCGCGATGCTGCGAGGGATATCCAACTGTAGCTCTGTGATGTGTCAACTGACACAGGCGTCTATGAAAATTCCGCCTTTTGACGTCAAATTGCGTGCCAGCACCCGCATTTTCGAAGTTTTTCGCCGAACTTTTTACCCCGACACACAATTCCACTTTCGTGTTAGTCCACTCCTTCTACCGTCACCTTCACGATCCGCACCGGCTTCAGCGCGTGGTCGTCCGCATTCCTCGGCACCCGCGCGATTCCCTCCACCACCTTCACCGACGCCTCGTCGCACTGCCCAAAGATCGTGTAGTTCCCGTCCAGCCGCCGGATCGGGTGCTCCGTGATGAAGAACTCGCTCTCGTTCGTGTCCGGCCCGCCGTTCGCGTAAGCTAGCCGCCCCGGACGGTCAAACGTCAGCCCTGGCACGATCTCATTGCCAAAGTGGAACCCGATCTCTTCACCGCCACTCGGGTCGTCCGGCAGGTCGGCGTTCTGCACCATGAAATCCGGAACCACTCGCCCAAACGTCAGCCCGTCGTAGAAGTGTTTGCCCTTCACCACCTGCTTCGTCTTCGGGTCCGTGAACGGCTTCGCTCCCGTCGCCAGCCCCACAAAGTTTTCCGTAGCAATCGGCGTCTGCGTGAACAGCCGGCACGTGATCGGCCCCGCCGTCGTCGCAACGTGTACGGTGGGCCCGGTTGGCTCCGGCGACGCGATCGGCTCCAGCGGCTTGGTCACCAGCTCCACACCATCCACCTGCGCCAGCGGCACATCCGCCGCAACCGCGGGCAAGGCACCACCCTCCGCAACCACCGCCACCTTGTTCAACACCACAGGCGTTGCCGAATGATTGTCCACGCTCAGCAACTCGTGCGAGATCGCGTCCACCACCTTCACCGACGCCTCATCGCACTGCCCGAAAATCCCCGCCTCAATCTCCGGCGTCCGCTCCTCCGCGTGGTCGAGCACGTAAAATGACCGCCCATCCAGTTGCCCAGCCGTCACGCGCATTGCCAGCCGTCCCGGCCGGTCAAACTTCAGCGTCGCCGACTTCTCCGGCTCCAGCGACGCCACACCCGGCGCGCCCGCGCCCGGCACCACATTGATGCGCCGCCCACCGGCCGCGCCCGTCGCAATGCCATACATGACCGTTGCGTCGTACATGGGCTTGCCGTTGACCGTCGTATTGGTCGCATCCATCCACGGAATGCTGCCCGTGGCCAACCCCGTAAACAGCGCCACCGTCGCCGGCTTCTCCTTCGAATACAGCCGGCACGTCATGCGCCCGCGGTTCGTGTCGAACACCACCGTCGGCCCCGTCGCTTCAGGCCCGGTGGACCGTCCAGCAGAACCTGCCGATGACCCCGCCGCAGGCTTGCTCCGCGCAGCATGCACGCGCCCTCCCTGCGCCACGGCACCAGCGCTCAACAAACCCACACCACAGACCAACACCGCACAACGAAACATGGAGGCAACCATGCCTCCATGTATACCGAATCTCGCTGACCCGCTGACCCGCTGACCCGCTGACCCGCTGACCCGCTGACCCGCTACTTCTCGCTGGTCGGAGGCGCCAGGTTCTTCAACCGCAGATACGTCGACAGCTCCGCGTACTGCTCGTTGTCGTGCGACACATTGCCCCAAGCCATCCCAATGCGCGACCGCACACCCTGCCCCGCCTTCAGCTTCTCCGTCACGTTCTCCGCGGTCAGCGCACCGTAAGCCTTGTCGCACTCCGCAAAGCTCGCCTTCAGCCCTGCCAGCACTGCATCCTTGCCCGCCTCATCGCCCGGCACACTCTTCGGATCGAACGCGCTTCCGTTCAGCGTCGTGCACGTGTGGAACTGCGCCTCCGTCACGTGGTTCACCACCCGCGCAAAGGTGCGGATGTCGGGCGTCGGCTTATACCCATACAGATCCGCCGGCATCTTCTCCGCCGCCTTGATCACGTTCGGCTTCAGCCGCTCATACGCCCCACGCACCTCCGCCGCCGGATCACCCGTCCCCGCGGGCGCCTGCGCCATTGCCACACCACAGCCAAACATCACCACCGCCACAACTCCGCGCACCTTCATCATCCCCTCCATCGAATAGCCCCCTACTCCCTATTGCCTGATGCCTACTCCCTATTTCCGACTGCCTACCCCAACTCCATCACGATCGGCGTGTGATCGCTCGGCTTCTCCATCATCCGCGGAGCCCTATCGATCTCGCACCCCACCAGCCGTCCATGCAGCGCCGGCGACAACAAAAAGTGATCGATGCGAATCCCGCGATTCGTCTCAAACGCGTTGCGAAAGTAATCCCAGTACGTGAACAGCCCGCCCTGGTCCGGGTGCAGCGTGCGGAACGCATCCATCCAACCCATCCCCAGCATCTGCGCATACCGCGCCTTCACCTCCGGCTGAAACAGCGCGTCCTTCGCCCAACTCGCCGGCTTATGGCAATCCATGTCCGTCGGGATCACGTTCATGTCCCCGCCGATCACCGTAGGCGTCGTCTCCGCCAGCCACAGCCGCATCTGCTCAATCAGCCGGTCGGTCCACCGCAGCTTGTACTCAAACTTCTCGGTACCCACCGGGTTCCCGTTCGGCACATACAAACACACCACCCGCAGCGGTCCGCTGCCCGCGCCCAGCGCATCCTCGATCAGCACCTCCAGAAACCGCGCATGACTGTCCTCGTCATCGCCGGCCAGCGTCGTGCTCACCACCTCCAGCGGCTGCTTGCTCAGCACGGCCACGCCGTTGTAGCTCTTCTGCGTCACAGCCGCAGAGTGATAGCCCAGCGCCCGCAACTCCTCCGCCGGAAACTCAAGCCCCTTCAACTCCTGCAGCAGCACCACATCCGGCTGCACCGTCTCCAGCCAACCGCGCAGAATCGGCATCCGCGCCTTGATCGAGTTCACATTCCAACTCGCAATCTTCATAGCGCGATTGAACCACACCACCGCCGCACAGGCACCACCCTACCGCCCACCCATCCCAAAGCCAGCATCGATCGCGTCCAACAGCACATTGCCCGGATCGCCGGTGTACTGCCAGAACATGATGCCGCCCAAACCAAGCTGCTTCACATAAGCGGTACGTACCATGTCCGCTTCTGCATCGTTGTACGTAATGAACGTGTGCGTCGTCGCGTTGTACAGATAGGGCGCAGCCGCGGTGCCATCCCAATACCGCACAAATCCTTGCTGGTTCACCAGCGGCGCAACCTGCCAGAACTCGACCGCGGAGCCTGCGCCATGGATCGGCTGCCACAACCCATGGTTCGCCGGATCCACGCCCTCCCAGCGCCGTCCATAAAACGGCACGCCCACTACAATCTTGCGTGCGGGCACACCAGCCGCCAGGTTCTTGCGGACCGCATCGTCAATCGAAATCTGCTTGGGATCGGCCGCACTCGTGCGCAGCGGAGAGTCGTGCCCCGTGTTCTTTTCCGTCTCGTTGTACCAGTCGTAGCACATCAGGTTCACCGCGCTCAGCCACTGCGACGCCGCCCGCATATCCGTATGATCCAGCCATATCTGCGTCGCCCCAGTAGCCGACGATGTCACCAGCGGCCGTCCCAATCGCTGCTCCATCCCGTCGAACCTCTGCCGCAGTTCCTTCAGCAGCAGCGTGTAGTTCGCACCATCCTCGGGCCGCACCGTCATGCCCTTCACGTGCGTATATCCCGGATACTCCCAATCCACATCCACGCCGTCCAACCCGTACCGCTCCACCATCTCGACAGCAGAATCCACGAAACGGCGCCGTCCCTCCGCGGAGAGCGCCAGTTCCGAAAATCCTGCAGACCCGGCCCCGCCGCCACCGACTGAAATCAACACCTGCAACTGCGGGTTCTGCTTGCGAAGGTTCAGCAACGTCGCCAGGTTCTTCGCGTCCATCTCTCCGGGCGCTGCGATCCTGCCGTCCTTCAGCCGAAAGAACGCGTCGTTGATCCGGGTCATCTTTGTCGCTGCAATGCGGCTCCCATCCAGCAGGTGCCCACGGCTGAAGACGTATCCAACCACTTCGTATCTCGGCCGCGTCGTCGGGGTCTGCGCCAGCATGGCAGCGGGCCACGAAACAAGTGCCAACAGGAACAGAACGCCTCGCATGTGCACCAACACTACTCTTCCGCATCTCCACCTGCATCAAGCGCGCGGAGCCTCTTTCCTCACCAGGCCACGATACGCAGCGTTCCCTGACGCATCCTTTTCGGCATCCTTATGCCTTCCTTACGCCCTGCTGCCTAGACTCGCACCATGCAACGCCTCGCGACCAGTCTTCTGACCGCGCTCTTCGCGTGCTCCCTCAATCTGGGAGCACAGCAGACCGCTGACAGCAATCAGCCCCAGCCGGTCGCACCGGCGAACCGCAACTTCATCCAGCGCCTCGCGGACGCCTACTGGTCCGACTGGCATCCCACTCCCGCCAGCGCTGACGCACCCGCACCCGCACCCGCGCGCCGAGGCTTTGACGGCCCGCTCGATTCGCCACCCTTCCCGTCCTCCGACTACTCCGTCGGCGGCACTCCAACGCTCGGCGCGCCCGACACGCAAACGTACCCGCTGATGGAAGCCATCAACCACAACCGCTCCCGCATCAAGATCTACGGTTGGCTCAACGGCGGCTTCAACGTCAGCACCTCCAACAAGGGCGACGGCGCCAACGCGCCCGCTGCCTATTACGTCAATCCAAACCGGCTCACTGCCGACCAGCAGGTGCTTTACATCGAACGCTTGCCCGACACCGTTCAGACCGACCACATCGACTGGGGCTTCCGCTTTGCCCAGCTCTACGGACAGGACTACCGCTACACCACGGCAAAAGGCATCTTCAGCCAGCAGCTCCTCAAGTTCAATCGCCAGAACGGGTACGACGCCGTCATGGCCTACGTCGACATCTACTTCCCCAAAGTCGCCGAAGGCATGAACGTCCGCATCGGCCGCTACATCTCGCTGCCCGACATCGAAGCGCAACTAGCACCCAACAACTACACCTATTCGCACTCGCTGCTCTACACCATCGATCCCTATACGCAGACCGGTATCGTCGCCTCCGTCAAGCTTTCGGACCACTGGCTCGTGCAGGCAGGCCTGTCCGGCGGCAACGACGTCGCCCTGTGGACGCCCGATGCCAAGCCAACCCTCACCGCCTGCGTCGACTACACCTGGAGCAAAGGCGGCGACGCGCTCTACACCTGCGCCAACAGCGTCAACGACGGCAAGTACGCCTACAACAACGTCCAGGGCTACTACGAAACCTGGTATCACCGCATCAATGCCAAATGGCACACCGACACTGAGACCTGGTACATGTACGAGCGGCAAGTGCCCAACATCGCCGGCAACGTCAGCAATCCCATCACCCCAGAGACCGGTGCCAACGGCGCATTCTGCTCCGCCAACGAACGCACCTGTTTCGCTCCCGAAGTCGCCGTCGTCAACTACGTCGAACACGAGTTCAGCCACACTCGCTATCTCTCCATCCGCAACGAGTTCCTTGACGACATCAAGGGCCAGCGCACCGGCTACACGACCAAGTACTCCGAACACCTCGTCAGCTTCGGTCAGTGGATCGGCTCGACCGTCCTCTTCCGTCCCGAACTTCGCCTCGAGCATTCGTACAACCTGGCCGCATACGATCTCGGCACCAAGAAGACCCAGTTCGTCGTCGCCGGCGACCTCACCTATCACTTCTAGCGTCGTGCGCTCAGCCGGCCGTCACGACTGCCGGATCGCGTCAGTCATCCAGTGCCACCATCCCCACTGCCCGGCGAGGTTTGCACACACCGTCGGGACGGCTGTCAGCGCCAGCGCAACGGGATACGGCGAGTAGATCCGCCCGGCCTTGCGCCGGTCGTCCACCATCAGCACCAGGTAGACCACGCACATCAACGCCATCGTCAGATTCACATTCAGCACAAAGTTGTGCCGGAATACGGGCATGATTGGCAAAGCGCGTGCCAAGGCCGGCGGCAGCAGTGTCACCACCGTGCAACTGATCCAGCGCGCATGCTCCTGCACACGTTTCCCCGTCGCAATCGCCATGCCCACATACAGCGGCAGTTCAATCAACGAAGCTACATCTAGAAACGCCAGATAGACCGCGATGAACGGCGGCAGTTCGTGCCCGCGCAGCATCCTGCGCACCATCAGACAGCCAACGACGATCATCGCCGGAATCAGCACAAACGCGCCCCATCGCCCCAGCGTGCGATGCAGCCGGAACTTCCCGCGCTGGTACAGAATCGGCTGCACGATCAGCAGCGCAATCCATCCACCCATCAGCGCTCCGTGGATGTGGTGCAGCAACGGCTCGGTGCGAATCACCGCGAAGTAGCTTCGCGCAAAGCCCACCCACGTAATCACAATCGCCAGCAGAAAGTACCACTGCGCGTGCGGATAGACCACGCCAGGCCGGGTCTTCGCAGGAATCAATACAGCAGTCGCCATCGTACGGCTCCTACAGTCACTGAACTTATGGGAACGGCAACATTCTGCCCACGGAGAGTTCCCCCTGCAAGCGAAATCGCACGGGCGCGGCCAGAAGCCATCCAGACGTTCCGGCCTCGCTCAACCCACCTCTGAGTGACGCCCCGCGACCTTACTGCTTGTACGGCCCTGCCGTCGTCAACCCACTCTCGACGAGCACAGGCGGCTTCCGCAGCTTCGTCGCCTGCTCAAACGCATACGCCCATCCCAGCAGATCGCCATCCCGCCACGGCCGCGCGCTGATCTCCAGCCCAAACGGGATCCCCGTCGGGTAATACCCTGCCGGCATCGCAATCGCCGGCACGCCAATGTTGTTCACCCAGCCTGTCTTCGAGTGTGGCCCGCCCGACAGCCTTCCATCCTGCGGCATCGTCTCGTCCGGCGGAGGCATCTGCGCCGTGGGATAGATCAACCCATCCAGGCGAAACCGGTCCAGCGCTTCCATGTACTGCTGCAGCATCGCCTCGCGCGGCCCAAAGTACTTTGCCTGCGCGTTTGGATCGTCCTTCAGCACAACCTGCGGTGGCAGGTTGCGGTACCGGTCCGCTCCACGTCGCGCGCCGTCCGTCGACGTTGGCGGCGGCGGTGGGGCATCCCCGCTCGCCGCATCGACCAGGTCATCCAGCGATCCGCTCACGCCCGTGAACACCGGCGGCAGCCTGTGTCCCGTCGCGGCCTTGTACTGGGAATCATCCTTGTACTCCGCCGGCCCATAGTTGCCCAACCACTGCATCGCTCCATCGCGCCGGTACGGCCCCGTCTCCACCTTCTTCTGCGCATCCAGAAACGATGCCGGCAGCAGATCCTTGTCGATCACCACCTCGGCACCGGCCTTGCGCAACAGGTCGATCGTGACCATCAGCATCGCCTTCGTCTCCGGCTGCAGCGGCGTCCCCTTCGGGTCAAAGATGATTGCCGGCACACCGAACCGCTTGCCCTTCAGCGCATCCGCCTTCAGGTACTGCGTATACGGCCCGGGCTGCGCCTTCGCCGCGCTTCCCTCCGTCTTGAAGTCCTGCGCGTCCTCGCCCGCCATCACGCCCAACGCAATCGCCGCGTCCGTCACGTTCCGCGCAATCGGCCCAGTGTTGTCCAGCAACCAATCCAGCGGCGCAATGCCCGCAATCGACACCAGCCCGCGCGTCGGAAACACACCCACCACGCTGCTCGTCCCCGCCACCATGCGAATGCTGTTACCTGTGTCCGTGCCCGTGCCCAGCATCGCCTCATTCTCGGTCACCGCCGTCACCGTTCCGCCGCTCGACCCGCCCGGCGAGAACCGCACGTCATACGCATTCCCCGTCCGGCCAAACACCGTCGACCGGTTCGTATCGCTCGCCGCGAAGTCCGGCATGTTCGTAATGCCGAGGATCACCGCGCCGGCAGCCCGCAGCTTCGCCACCACCGTCGCATCCTTGCCCGCTACAAACTCATGCCCCGGAATCGCGAACCCCGCCCATCCATCCGTATCCGGCAAGCCGTGCACGGCGGTGTTGGCCTTGATCACGATCGGCACGCCCCACAGCGCTCCATGCGCGCCGCCCCGCTCCGCATCCTCTGCACGAGCCCGTTGCAGAGCACCTTCCACGTCCACCGTCTGCACGCTGCGATACACGCCGTTGTAGCGCGCAATCCGGTCCAGGTACCACCGCGTCACCTGCTCCACCGTGTAGCGCCGCTTCGCGTACATCGCCTGCAAGCGCGGCACATCCACTTCCATCAGGTCGCGATCCATCTTCGCCCGCAGCTTCGCATCCATCCGCGGCACATCGGTCCGCAAGCGAATCGGAAACGCATCCGGCATCGGCACCGTCACCGGCGAGCTCGTCACGGCAGGCACCTGCGCGCTCATGCAACACGAAACCGCCAGCGCAGCGGCAACTCCGCTGCCCATCCAACGCAAGAAAGAAGGCATGCTCCAGATTGAAGCACGAACTTGCCCTCAAACGAATGCGCAAGGCTCGAACGCTCCGCCCTAACCCCCCTCAGCGCATTCGGAAACATTGTCCAATGTGAAACAGACCTGCTACCCTCACCGCGTGATCGCTCCGCGCCTGCTGCTCGCCCTGCCTCTCGCATTCACGCTCACCTGCTACGCGCAAACGCAGACACCCGCCGCGCCCAACGTCACGCCGCCCGAAACTCCCACCCAATCCAACCTGCCCAAGGACCCGCCGCTCAACCCTGCGCTGCCCACGCTCTTCATCGTCGGCGACTCCACCGCGCGCAACGGCGCCGACCTCGGCTGGGGCGATCACTTCGCCCCGCTCGTCGACACCGCCCGCATCAACGTAGCCAATCGCGCCCGCGCCGGCCGCTCCTCCCGCACCTACATCAACGAGGGCTGGTGGCAAAAGGTCCTCGCCGAAATAAAGCCGGGCGACACCCTGCTTCTGCAAATGGGCCACAACGATGGAGGCGACCTCGGCGGAGCCAAGCCGCGCGGCACCCTCAAAGGCATCGGCGACGAAACGAAAGACGTGCCGCAAACCGCAGGCCCGCTCGCCGGCCAGACCGAAACCGTACACACCTTCGGCTGGTACCTGCGCCAGATGATCGATCAGGCCAAGGCCAAAGGCGTTCACCCCATCCTGCTCACGCTCACCGTCCGCAACATCTGGACACCCGGCCCCGACGGCAAGCCTCACATCGAGCGCGACATGGGCTACACCGCCCCGATCGACCAGGTCGCCGCACAGGAGCACATCCCCGTCGTCGACCTCTCCACCATCGAAGCCGACCGCCTGCAGGCGCTAGGCCCTGACGCAACCGCCCCGCTTTTCCCGAAGGACCACACTCACTCCAGTGCCGAAGGCGCAACCCTCATCGCGCACGACGTAGCCACCGCCATCCGCAACGCGCACCTGCCGATCGCTAGCTACCTGAAACCCGAATAGTGTCGATCTCTACACGCGCACACTGCCAAGCCTTCCGGCAGGCAAAACGCCGCGCCTAATTCCCCGCAGCAGCGAGTGCCACAACCGCCGTATCCGCCCGCGTCACCGCGACCGCCGGCGACGTCACTTCGTCACTGATCTCAAACACCGGCGCATCTTTGGGCAGCTTCATGCGCCCGCCGGTCAGGTAGCCCGCCGCCGCAACCATCGCGATGTGCGGCGTCAGCACCACCATCGGCACAATGTACTTCTTGCTGCGCACCAGCGACTCTTCCACGCCATCCACGTTATGGCTGCGCGGCAGCGATCCCGGTACCTGCTCGATCACAAACGTCGTCAGCTTCAACTCCGGATGCTTCGCCGAATACTTCATCAGCGACTTCGCGGCCTGCTTCGGCGTCATCATCCCCACGTCCGCCACAAAGCTCCGATGGACCGCGCCCGGAAAGTACGTGTTCAGCACCACACGCGAAAAATCCGCGCAGTTGTGAAAGAACAGGTTGAAGTGGGAGACGTTGCGGCGGTCGTTGAACAGCGCTACCAGCCGCTCATCCTGCTCCGTCGTCGTCTCCACTTCAAAGCCGTGAATCTTGCGGTCATACGACGACCCAACCAACTGGATCCACTCCCCGCCCGGCGCTGACCCATCCTCCTCCGCCGGCGCCAGCTCCTGCAGATGTTCGCGCCAGTACTTCTCGCGCAACTCCACTTCCAGCGGCTCCGTCATTGCTGTCGGCACGTCCTGCATCCGGTCCACCGCGTACAGATACGGAATCAGCGGCATCGCCAGCCAGTCGTCGCCATGCACCTTGTGGTACCGGCTGATCACCACGCCATGCTCGCCCGGCCCACACATCCGCAGGTGCGTCGGCGTGTCGGCGCACACGCGATCCAGGTACACCGCCGCATGCCCCGTCGGATTGAACGCTCCAAACTCTCCGAACGGCTCTTCCATCAGCAACGCCGCCGAAGCCCAGCACCGTCCCGCGCCCAGCACAAACATCGCCAACACCAGCAGGCTCAGCAAGCCAGGGCGGCGCGCTTGGCCGGCACGGTCACGCCGCACCGCATTCGCAGCAAACCACCGCCGTTCCACGCGTTGTGAAAGCAAGAAGCGCATAAGTCCGTCGTAACAACGTGATCCTGTGACTTACGAATTCAGACGTCATTTCGCCACAAGAGTTGTGTCGAAGATTGCGATGTCGTGGTACGGCGCTGCTGCACTCCCCGCCACCTCCCACCCGCATTCCCCGTTCCCGCGCCGCATCCAACTTCGCCGTTGCGCCTCTATACTTGGCTAGTCATGCCAGACCCAAGCCCGACCTCCATCGACATCCAGCAGATCATGCGGCTTTTGCCGCACCGCTACCCGTTCCTGCTCATCGACCGCGTTCTGGAAGTCGAGCCGCGCCAACGCATCGTCTGCCTCAAAAACGTCACCGCCAACGAGCCGCAGTTCACCGGTCATTTCCCGGACTACCCGCTCATGCCCGGCGTGCTCATCATTGAGGCGATCGCTCAGGCCGGCGGCGCGCTCCTGCTCAACGAGATCCCCGATCGCGACGGCAAGCTCATGGTCTTCACCGGCATCGACGGCGCCAAGTTCCGCAAGCCCGTCACCCCCGGCGACCAGCTCATCATCGAAGTCTCCGTCCTCAACTGGCGCTCCACTGCCGTCAAGATGAAGGGCACCGCCAAGGTCGACGGCAAGCTCGCCTGCGAAGCCACCGTCATGTGCCAGCTCGTCCCACGTCCCGGCAACACAGCAGCATCAACCCCCAGCAGCACTGCTCCAGTTGCCCAGAGCTCGGCTGCAAGCAGCGCCATCGCTTCGTCGGCCTCCCTTGCGCCCGCGACCGGCGAAGCCTGCCGCCCGGATCCGCTTGCCGTTTCAGAAGCAGACACCGAGGCCGCCGTCTAGCCATGCCCATCCATCCGTCCAGCATCGTCGCGCCGGGCGCCGTTATCCCAGACTCCTGCACCGTCGGCCCCTTCTGCACCATCGGTCCCAACGTCGTGCTCGGCGAACGCTGCGAACTCGTCAGCCACGTCGTGCTCGACGGCCATCTCACCCTCGGCGACGACAACCGGATCTTCCCCTTCACCTCGCTCGGCATCAGCCCGCAGGACCTGAAGTACAACAACGAGCCGACAAAGCTCACCATCGGCCATCGCAACACCATCCGCGAATCCGTCACCATCAGTCGCGGGACCGTCGGCGGCGGCGGCGAGACCACCGTCGGCTCCGACTGTCTCATCATGGCCTACGTCCACATCGGCCACGACTCGCACATCGGCAACGGCTGCATCCTGCCCAACGGCGCCACGCTCGCCGGCCACGTCACCGTGGAGGACTTCGCCGTCCTCAGCGCCAACGCGCCCATTCACCAGTACTGCACGGTCGGCGCCTACGCGTACCTGGGCGGTGGCACCACCATCACGCAGGACGTGTTGCCCTACTCGCTCACCAGCGTCCGCCGCGAAAACCGCGCCTTCGGCATCAACAAGGTCGGCCTCGAACGCCGCGGCTTCACCCCCGAAGAGATCAAGCAGCTTCGCGCCGCCTACCGCCTGCTCCAGGCCAGCAAGCTCAACACAACCGACGCCCTCGCCGCCATCCAGCAGCGCATCGACTCCGGCGAGTTTGGCCCCCGCGTCGCCTACCTAGCGAACTTCATTGCCAAATCCGAGCGCGGCGTCATCAAGTAGCACCGCGCAGGAATTGCACCTCTCAAATCTGCGCTGCCGTCAGATCCTCGCGCGAACTCGCCGCCACAGGCCCGCCGCCATGCCGACAACTCCAGTGCCCAGCAGCAACAGGCTGTCCGGCTCCGGTGTTGCCTGAGGCGACAGCGTCAGCGTCTGGAACCTCTCCCGTGCAAAGAGCGCATTTCCGGTCAGGTCATAGTCCTGGAAGTAGCTGGGCGCCGTTCCAGCGCACATCGTACTCAACGCACAGAACGCTCCACCAGCGCCTGACTGCAGCACACTGTCCGGGATCTCCAGGTACAGGTCATACGCCAGCCCGACCGAGAACACATCGATATGGAAGATGCCGCTGTAATCCAGGTTCTCACCCAGATAACTCGGGATCGTGAACGAATAACTTCCGTCGGTGATCGTTCCTGTCACCCGGCCCACGTCCTGGTACTGCGGCAGGTACACCAGCGTTCCTTGGAACGTGCCCACGCCGTCTTCCAGCGTCCCGTAAACGTTGTAAGTCGTATCCGCATACGCCCGGCCGCAGCCAAGCAGCAGAAACAGCAATGGCAGCAAAAGCACGCGACGCATGAGCACTCTCCTGGGAGCACCGCCAGCGTAGGGCTTTTTGCGCTTCGGAAATTCCGACCGTAAACGGAACCTGCTGTAGATAGCCGTCGCCGCCCAGAACAGCAAAACCGATCTGCGTCTCCCGAGCCTTGGAACTCAAGTACTGCGAAAGAACGCCTACTACGGCACCGACACAATCTTGCTGGCGTTCACTGACATGCTGGTGCCCTCCCCAGTGCTGTCCGGGGTAAACGTAATCGGCACATCAAAGTGCTTGCCGCACGAGTGAACCGTCCACGTCTCGGTCCAGCTTGCCTTCGGGTCCTCACTCGGCGTCCCGCTCGCCAGGTGCGTGTGCACCACATCCACCGGGCAGTGGTCGTGCGTATAGACCGCGGCCGCCGCATTCACCTGCAGCATCGTGTCGTGCTCCAGCAGCGGTCCGGCCCAGCCATCCCCTGGCAGCAGCGGCTGTATCCCGCCCTCACCGTTGCGCAGAACGATCAGTGCACGATATTCCCGCGCCTCTCCGCAGGCTTTGCCCGGCACCTTTTCTTCCCATTGCACGCCATCCGCCTGACCGCTCGGCAGCATCATTCCATGCCGCAACACGCGAGCGCTCGACGCGGACCAATCCAGGTCCACCTGCTTGCACTGCGTGCTCAGCCCTGCTTCGTAGTTCACGAAGTTCCGCTGCAACGCCTGCCGAAATCCCGGCAAAACACGATTCTTCTGGATCACCACCGCAACTGGATCGGCAGTTTGGGTCTGCGCCAGCGCAGCAGCCCCCTGCAAGCCGGCCGCGCAACACGCCAGCACAAACACACCAGCAACTCTCATGCGCGTGTAGATGCGTAACCTGCGCCAGAAATCGCTTGAATAACCCGGGTTTGCTGCGATTCGTCGAACGGCACTGCCGCTGAACGGCGCGCCTGCCTAGTTCAGCTTGGCCATCGTCACCGTGTTGGCGAACGTAATCTTCGACGGCTCAATATCAATGTCCGTGCCCTTCGAAGCCTGCGGTGTGAACTGCACCGGCACCTGCATCTGCCGTCCGCACGCGGTCACCGTCCACATCTCGCTCCATGGCTCGCGGCCATCCACCACGCCACTCGCCCGCAGCCGCGTATCCACCACATCGATCTGGCACGTCGCGTGAGCCTGCAGTGTCGATCGCACCGCCGCCTTCACCGCGTCCTGAGCCTCCGGCAAATCGGGCGACGACAGGCCATCGCCCGGCAGCATCCCTTTCACGGAACCCTTGCCACCCTCGATCGACACGCGAACGCGGTACAACCGCGAACGTCCGCACGCCACACCCGGCACGCGCTCTTCCCACGCCACACGCACCAGCTTGCCGTCCGCATCGCGCTCCGGCGCGCCCGCGTACACAAACGTCGCCTCGGTCCACCGTTCGCTCACCTGCGTGCAGTGCGTGGACAGGCCAGCCTCAAACGCGCGAAACGAAGCGTCCGCCACTCGCTGGAACTGCTCATTGCCGCGGTATGCATTGATCATGTCCGTGCTATTCGTCGGCGCAGCCGCAAACATCGGCGCACCCAAGAGTCCCAAACTGCACGCTGCAAACAACAACGTCTTGCGAAGCCTAACGAACATGGCTGAATTCCTGCGAACGTAATCAATACCGCTTTTGTGGATGCCTCAGTTTAGGACAGGGCACCCATCCCTGAATGTCGCCTAATGGCAACAACTCCACGATCTCCACAGCCCTACTCCGCGAATCCAACCACCACAAACCACCCACCAACATCAGCAGAGCAACCGAGCGGACGCAGTACCCTAACTCTCAGCACCCCATGCCGAACCCAGCACCCGCTCCGCACCTCCCTCAGAACACCCTCGGCCTCATCGCCGGCAACGGCCGTTTCCCCTTCCTTCTCCTCGACGCCGCCCGCGCCCACGGCCTCACCGTCGTTGTCGCCGCCATCCGCGAAGAAACCGACCCCGAGATCAACGACCGCGCCGCCCGCGACCCGCAGATCCGCGTCCACTGGCTCTCCCTCGGCGAACTCTCCCGCCTCATCGAAACCTTCCAGCAAGAGGGCGTTACCCGCGCCGTCATGGCCGGCCAGGTCAAGCACAAGCAGATCTTCTCCAGCATCCGCCCCGACTGGCGCCTCGCCAAGCTTCTCCTCAGCCTTCGCACCCGCTCCACCGACATGCTGCTCGGCGCCGTCGCCAAGGTTCTCGGCGACGAAGGCATCCAGCTCATCAGCTCTACCAGCTACCTCGAGCCTCTGCTCGCCAAACCCGGCGTCCTCACCGCGCGCGCTCCCTCGCCACAGGAGGAGCAGGACATCGCCTACGGCCGCACCGTCGCAAAGGGCATCGCCGCCTTCGACCTCGGCCAGACCGTCGTCGTCGCGGCCGGCGCCTGCGTCGCGGTCGAAGCCATGGAAGGAACCGACGCCGCCATCCTCCGCGCCGGCGACCTCATGCGCACGCTCGATGCCGACGACACCGCCACCGATACCGGCTCCGCCGGCGGCAGCGCCCTCCAGCGCTCGCTCACCGTCGTCAAAGTCGCCAAGCCCAACCAGGACATGCGCTTCGACGTCCCCGTCATCGGCCTCGCCACCGTCCAGACCATGCAGCGCGCGGCCGCCACCTGCCTCGCCCTCGAAGCCGGCCGCACCCTCATCTTCGACGAGCCCGCCGTCTGCGCCGCCGCCGACGCCGCCGGCATCGCCATCGTAGCCCTCGACTAGGCAGCCTCACTCGCTCCCGGGCTCAGTCGAACGCGCCCCGCTCCTCTCGAGCACGCGGCAGAATGTATCCCGCCCCGATGAGGATCGCCAACAGCACTGCGATCAGTGTCAACATCAGACTCACCATTTCAGCGTCATCGGCATGAAGCCGTTGGCAATGAGGGCCATATCTGTCTCGAAACGAATCGCTGACGCGCTTACCGGCTGCTGCCTATCCAATACCCCGGTGAATTGCGGCATCGTTGACTTGCCGACTCGCTACGCCGCTGTTCTACTACTCGCATGCAACGCATCGCGCTCTGGTCCACGCTCGCTCTCGCCTTGATCGCCTGCCTTTTCACAGCGCGATACGCCATGGCCGCCGCCTCGGACGGTCTGCTCGAACCCGGCGCCTCCGCCCCCGGCTTCACCCTGCCCTCGCAGGAAGACAAGCAGGTCTCCCTGGCCGACTACAAAGGCAAGTGGGTGGTCCTGTACTTCTACCCCAAGGACATGACCAGCGGCTGCACCCTGGAAGCTCACAACTTCCAGCGCGACCAGGCCAAGTTCGACGCCCTGCACGCCGCCATCCTCGGCGTCTCGCTCGACACCGCCGACTCGCACAAGGCCTTCTGCACCAAGGAAAACCTCACTTTCAAGCTGCTCGCCGATCCCGACCACAAAGTCGTCGACGAATACCACGTGCCGGTCAAATCCATGGGCCCCATGCACTTCGCCGCCCGCGTCACCTATCTCATCTCGCCCGCTGGCAAAGTGGTCAAGGTCTGGCCTGACGTGAAGGTGCAGAACCACAGCGAAGAAGTCCTCGCCGCCATCCAGTCCGCCCAGAAGGCATAGCTCCTTACAGCAATATCCACACCACAGACGTGAAAAGGCCCGGTTCCAGGGACCGGGCCTTTTCACTTGCCTGAATCACTCCGGACGCTCTCGCATCCGTGTTGCCTTTGAAACGGTGCTACAGCCGACCTACTTCGACGCCTTCTTCGCGGTGGTCTTCTTCGCCGCTGTCTTGGTCGTCGTAGCCTTCTTCGCCGAGGTCTTCTTGGCGGAGGTCTTGGATGCGCTCTTCGCTGCGGTCTTGCTCGCCGTGCCTTTGGTCGCCGTCTTCTTCGCGGCTGCCTTGGTTGCGGTCTTCTTCGCAGGGGTCTTGGTCGTCGTGGCCTTCTTGGCTACGGTCTTCTTGGCGGATGTTGCCTTCTTGGTTGCCAACGTAGTACCTCGTTGTGTGGATTTGGCTGCCTTGCTGCCGGCTGCCTTGCTGCTACCGCGAGCTGCCGTTACCGGCTTCGTTGTGGCAGACTTCTTCGCACCCTTCGCTCCGTTCCGCGACGTTGCCTTCGCCGAACTCTTCTGAGCGGTCTTGCTGGGTGCAACCTTCTTCGCAGGCGACTTCACTGCGGAACTCTTCTTGGCCGCCTTTGCGGGAGCTTTCGCTGCAACCTTCTTGGCAGGCACTGACTTCTTCGCTGGAACTTTCTTCGCCGCGACCTTCTTCGCTGGCGCTTTCTTCGCTGCAGCTTTCGCCGGGCTCTTGGCCGCCGTCTTCTTCGCTGGCGCTGCCTGGCTCTTCGCCGCAACCGCCTTCTTCGGCGTCACCCTTGCGCTCGTCTTGGCCGTTGCCGGACGTCCCGCCGCGTTCGCGTTGTACTCCGCCGGAACCTCTTCGGTCTCATCCTCGGCAGACGCCGCATCCCCGCTCGGCTCGCCCTCTACTTCGATCGCGCCCGCAAACGCGACCGCCTCTTCCAAACCCTCTTCCACATCGCCCGACTCAGTATCGTCATCGTCGGTGTCCACGTCGTCTGAGGCGGCAGCTTCCGCCTCAGAGTCCTCGTCGTCCTCACCGCCCTGCGATTCGCTGAACGCCGCCGCATCCGTCAGTTCAACCTCAGCGGGGTTCTGCTCCGGCTCACTCGACTCCGTATCCGGCGGCGTGTACGGGTCCACCTGCGAAGACGGCGACGCATACAGCGTCGCCTGCTCCGCATGATGCTCGCCATGCAGCATGGAATCGTTGCCGGTTCCATCCAGCTTCGACGCGCCCTTCGCGTCTACATCGTCATCGTCTTCATCGTCGTCATCCAGGTCGTCTTCCTCGTCGTCCAGGGTGTCGTCGTCTTCGTCCTCATCATCCAGGTCGTCGTCATCCTCATCGTCGGATGTCGAGACCTCTTCGTCCTCGTCGTCGTCCTCGTCGTCGAGATCATCCTCGTCGTCTAGATCGTCGTCGTCGTCCTCATCCTCTTCTTCGTCGTCCGTGTCCTCGTCTTCTTCTTCGTCGTAGTCCTCGTCCTCATCCTGTGGAGCGGCGTACAGCTTCAGGTTTTCATCCTCGTACAGCATTGGAACCCTCCTGCTTGCGATGCCCCATAGGATGCAACAAAACGACAATGCGACCGGCACGTGCAACGGGAAACAGCGAAGCCTCCGTCGCTCGGCTCATCCCTCTGTGTGTTTTCAGCAGATACGATTTGCAATCGCTCACCGTGCGTCACATCGCACTGCACAACGATTCATCGACCCTGTTGCAACACAGCACTATGGTGCACCGCGCATTGTGCAATGGCAAGCACAACTTTGCTGGCTCCGAAGAATTTTCCCGGCTAGGGAAGCGCACAAGAGCATCGCACCGAAAACGCATCTTCAAACTGCATTCAATCGCAACTCAAAGAGCAAACGCCGCGTGAGACCGATCCTGTCTCACGCGGCGTTTTCTTCTGTCCTCGACTATCGCCGACGCTTGTGACCGGCAGCCGCTCCACTGCGCGATGACGATCCACCTCTCGCAACAGCGCTCGTCCGCCCACCACGTGCAGCGCCTCTTGAAGCCGCTCCGCTGCGTGCACGTCCGGACGACGGCGCCGCGTACCCACGCACCGCTCGTCCGCCGCCGCTCGCTCGTCCGCCGCCGCTCGCTCGTCCGCCGCCGCTCGCTCGTCCACCGCGTGCACTGGCATACCGGCCACCCGCATAGGCTCGCGCTGCGCCCGCCCGTCCACGTCCGTATGCTCCACGTCCGTATGCGCCACGTCCGACGCGACCGCGCCGCACGCTCACATGCGACCGCGCCGCCGGAGCCAGTCGCACCGGCTCGCTCACATACAGCGTCGCTCCCGGAGCCACATCGCTCGCCGCCAACTGGTTCCAACGCTGCAGCTCTTCGGCCGTCACGTTAAACCGGTCCGCAATCGTCACCAGCGTGTCGCCCCGCTGCACCGTGTACTCCAGCGGCCGTGTCGAAGGCGCCGTCGCCGAGTACACCGGGATCACCAGTTCATCGCCCTCGTCCACCGGGTCCGTATCTGCCAGGTCATTCGCCACGCGAATATCGTGCGTCGTCACCTTAAACAGTTGCGCCACCTGGTCCAGCGTCTCGCCCGCCCGCATCTCGTGGAAGCGCCACGTGGCTCGCTTGTCCAGTGGAATCGCCGCAATCCGTTTGGTGAACTCGTCCGCCGTTCCCTTCGGCAGGCGCAGGTCATAGTGAATGCCTGCCGGCGTGCTCAAACGCAGCAGCGCGGGGTTCAACTGCACAATCATCGCCAGCGTCGAATCCGTCACATCCGCCGCCAGTCGCAGGTCCATCGCGTAGTCCACCGGCACGGTATCTTCTTCCAGCGGCTTCTCCGCCATCACGTCTTCCAGGCCGTACTTCGCCGGATTCTTTGCCATAATGACCGCCGCCAGGATCTTCGGAACGTAATCCGCCGTCTCCCGCGGCAGCGCATTGCGCCGCAACAGCTGCCAGTAGTCCGCATAGCCCGTCCGCATCACGGCCTTCTGAATGTTGCCCGGACCCCAGTCGTACCCCGCCATCGCCAGATACCAGTCGCCAAACTGGTTGTAGAGCGACTTGATGTACCGCGCATACGCCCGCGAACTCTTCACCGGATCGAACCGCTCATCGAAGTAGCCGTTGCGCTGCAGACCGTACGCACCCTGGAACGGCATGAACTGCCACATGCCGCCCGCACCGCTCTTCGCGTTCACCACCTGCAACTGGAAGCCCGATTCCGCCACCGCCAGGTACAGCAGATCCTGCGGCACACCCTCTTCCTTCAGCACCTGCTGAATCATCTGCCGATACGGCGCAGCCCTCTTCAGCGACGCGCGCATGTGCGCCGTAAACGACCTCGAGTTCGCAAACGCGTTGATGTAGCCTGCAACCTGGTCGTTGATCACCAGCGGCAGGTCCGACGTCGTATTCAGCTCGCTGCTCAGCCGCGCCACCAGCGCCGGGTCCGGCGGAAAGGTCAGGTCCGCCACACTCTCTAGCGGCGTCTCTTCTTCGGGAGGACTGAAGCCGTTCCCCTGCTTCAGCGCGTCCATCTCCAGCGCGTTCACCGCGTTCACTGTCCGCTCAAACTCATCGTTCAGCGTCTGGTCGGCCTTGATGTCGATGCCGCTCGTGAGCATCAGGTCCACGGCAAAATCAAAGTCCAGCCGCGCTGCGTCCAGCCGCCCTGCCCGATAATTCTGCACACCGCTGTTGTAGTGGCTGTCCACCTGCTGCATCAGCGCCTGCACCTTGCGCTGCTGCGCCTCACTGGTCTGCGGTCCGCCCGCACTCGCGTTCGCCGCGCTCGCACCCGCTGTGTTCGGCAGCGCCGGCGCGGTCGCCTGTGGCCCTGGCTTGCTGTTCGTTGCGGCGGTGTTCGCGTCCGGACATCCGGTCAAACACACCACTCCCAGCAGCGGCACTGCCAGAAAGCAACGGGAGGCAGAAACGGCCCGACGGCCCATGCGATTCCACACCCCTCCATTCTAGCGAGACTCCCTTGCCAACCACACCGCCCGGCCTGCCCACCTGCCCCCTACGCGCCAAAGGTACTTCCCCAAACGGGTCATGCGTTGTCCCCGGATTGGCCAATCCCACCACGCCCTCGTGCAATGGAAAGCCTCGCCGCAATGCCCGATTCTGATCCTGCAAGCGGGACCGAACGGTTCGCCCGCGATGAAAGAGAGCAACTCCCCCATGCATGAACTCCTCGCCGGCCTCGCCTTCGTCCTTATGATCCTCAGCCCGTCGCTGGTCGCCACGCGCTGCGCATCGCTCGAATCCAACTCCTAGCCCGCTTCCTCGGAACCTAGCTCGGCCTTCTCGCAACCAGCCCGGCCCGCGCCACAACCGCAGACCGGCCCCTAAAGACCCACATCATCCCCCCGCGCAGATCTCCCCTCCGCGCACCCCGCCTTCCAGCTCAGCACCATTCCCTCCTGCTCGGCGACGAGACGTCTCGCTCCCCACGAGTCTTCCGTCGCTCCCGCCCCCTCCCGCCCTGCAGATTTGGCCTTTTCTGGAAGGTCAACATCGTCCCGCACTTCGCACTCTTGTTCTCTCCTCATAGGCTTGGGTACTTCCAGCAGCAGCTCCAGCCTCGTCAGCTTGCCTCGTGCCATAGCTACGCTCCGGTCTGCATATCGGCAGAGTGACTGCCCTGCGTTGCACGGGCGCTCTCGCCGCCATACCAGTCCAGCCCGCGTGTCCAGAACATCGCCGCCGCGATCGCCGCAAAGCTCCCCAGCGCTCCCAGCAGCAGGGCGTTGTCCTCCATACGCAACAGGCCATAGATCATCGCGTACAGCGCGCTAAAGATGACCAGCGCCCGCCATCTCTCCCGCTCGCTGCGGAACACCCATCCGGCGTTCAGTCCGAGCAGCAGCACCGTCGCCACTCCGCCCAACAGAAATCCCAGATCGAACCCGATCCTCTCTGCGAACGACAGCAGCAGCAAATAAAACACCAGTTGCGCAACGCCCACCAGAACGTATTGCGCCACATGCACCGGGCGCCCCGCCGTCACCTCAAACAGGAAGTAGGAAAGAAACACAAGAGCCAGGAACAACGGCGCATACTTCAGCGCCCGCTCCACCGACTGGTAGGCATCCGCTACCTCCACCAGCTCCGTCGTCATCGCGGTCTCGCCCAGTGTTCCCATCGCTGTCACGTCCACCACACCGCCCAGGGTGCGCGCCATGGACGGCACAGACCATCTCGCCGCAAAACCACGCTTCGTCACACTGCGCTCCTGCGGCAGCACCGGTCCCGTGAAGCCCGGGTCGGCCCAGTTCCCCTGCATCGTGACTGCGGTCGTTCGCCCATACGCCAGCAACGTCACCCGCTCCGCACCGCTGAAGTTCAACCGCGCCTTCACCTGAAACGCTCCGCTGCTCTGCAGGTGCGCGGCGTTCACGCCCAGCACCGTTAACGCGCGCGCATTGCCACCCACCAGCCCTCGCGCGTTCTCTGCGGGCGCGTCGATCGCCAGGACATGCTGCAGTTCGATCGGGCCCAGTCGCGCCGGCCCATCTTTTGTCTCCAGCACACCATCGCTGAGTGCCGCCCTTGCATTGCTAACGCCGATCGCAATCGCTGCTCGCGACCAGTCTGCCGTTGCATGTGCGGGCAGCACAGCCCGCAGGTCCTCCGGCTGGAAATCGCTCTCCAACGTCACTTCGCTCCGAATCACAGGCACTCGATACAAAGACCGCCGACGCTCTTCCGCCTGCACCACCACGTCTGCCTTGCCCACGGAGGGTGCAAACACGAACACACTTTCCCGCGCCGGCTGTTTCGGGTCGGCATTCGGCTCCGTGTACGGCACCAGTACCACAGGTCCCAGGAACATCTGCGGGCCACCCGCCTCCGCGCTCAGTTCCTGCCGCACACTCGCTGCTCGCGTACTGCGATCCTCCGTCAGCCACGCCACAAACAGCGCCATCAAGCTCATGAGCAACGCCAGGCCGCACACCACCAGGAACTTCAGCCCCCGCGAAATCGCATCCAAGCGAGGCCCAACTCCGAACGAGCCGCCTGGCATGCCCGCAGCTCCTTGCGGCCCTGGCATCGAGCCCTGTCCACCCCATACTGGACTTCCCATCCACCCTCCTCCTGCCCTCCACTCACTTTGCATTGCAAAGTGAATGCCCCGAAAAGAGGCGGCACCATCGCGCCGCCTCGTCCCTGTTTCCCTAACCGCGCGCGAAGCCCAGCTTCCGCCCGGTCGCCTCCGCCGCCGCATCCTTCACCACCTGCTCCAGCGTCTTCAGGTAGCTCACATACCGCTTCTTCCCCTCCGGCGTCACCTTAACCACGGTCTGCGGACGGTTCCCGCTCTCACCCTTCTCCTGCACCACCAGCCCGTCCCCTTCCAGAATCCCGAGGTGCCGGCTCAGGTTGCCGTCCGTCAACGAACACATCGTCTTCAGCTCGTTCCATGTCAGACCCTTGCGATTCGTCACCAGCGCCGTCAGCACACCCAAACGGGCCCGCTCGTGGATCACGCGATCCAACCCCTCATACGCGAACCGCCCGTCCTCGCCGGTCCGCGCCTCCTGCTCACTCCGCTTCTTCAAAGCCATCTCCATCCTCCTCGTCCAGTACCTTGCCCGCCGTCCACAACACGCCCGCGATCCACATCTGCCCCGCAAAGAACGCGAAGCCCATCGTCCACGGCGACAGCGCCCTCGCGTCACCCAGCCCCAGCGACAACAGCCCCGTCAGCAGATACCACGCTCCCGCCGTCGCAATCAGCTTCGGCAAAAACCGGCACGACGCAAAAATGCCCAAGCTGAACAGCACCATCCACAACCCCGGCATCATCCACAGTTGCGCCGCGGCGCACCGCGCCAGCACCAGCGTCACCAGCGATCCCGCGACCAGCACCGGCGCAAACTGCTGCACCGCCATCCCGATCATCACGTCGCTCAGCCCCGAGTGCAGCCTCCGGCTCCGCGTCCACATCGTCACGCCCGCCAGCACCACCGAGCACGCCGCAGTCCCAACCCAAACGGCGAAGTAGCCTCTCGGATCTGCCATCGGCTCTGGCACCAGCAACGCCTGCAACAGCGCTCCCACCACCGCCAGCACCGCCGTTCCCGCCAGCGCCGCCGGGCCGTACCCTCGAAACTCCGTCGCGCCCGCCACCTGCCGGCGAATGCTCTGAATATCTCCCAACGCCCGGTGCAACTCACCCATCCGTCTCACCCCGACTTGACTTCACTTTGCATTGCAAAGCGCCAATGGAAATCACTTTACATTGCAAAGTGAGCGGACGCAACAGCAAAAAGGCCGGAACCGGCAAAGGAAAAGCGGTGACCGCAAGGCCACCGCTCTCTTCCGCAGACTTGCCTCCACGCCCTCTAGAACCGGTACCGCACCCCAACCTCCAGGTTCCGCGCATCGTCCACCGCCGTCGCCGCCCCAAACTGCGGGTTCGTCGACGGCCGGTCAACCCGCCCCGTCCCAAACGTCGTGTTCGGCACCATGTCGTTCCGGTGATTGCCCAGGTTGAAGCTTTGGATCGCAAAGTTCAGGCTCTGCCGCTCGCCCCAGCTCACCGTTCGCGACAGCCGCGCATCCACCCGAACATAGTCGAATCCAACGCCCGTGTTCCGCGGCAGCACCGCCCCCTTCAGCGCAAACGCACACGCCTGCGTCCCATAAAACGCCGCCACGCAAGGCCGCGCCGCCGTCTGCTGCAGCGTATTCGCACCTGTGACCAGCGTGAACGGCAACCGCGACGTGTACTGCAGAATCCCGCCCAGCTCCCATCCACCCAGCCAATCCCGGCGCGCCATGTTCGTATGAACGCTCGCGTTCGCCGTTAGCCTGTGCCTCTGGTCATCGTCGCTGCGCCCGCGATCCACGCTGAAATCGAAGTTGTTCACCGGCGCGCTAAAGAAGAACTCGCTCACGTTATCCAGCGCCTTCGACCACACATACGACACGCGTCCTTGCATGAACTTACCCGCACCGCGCAGGCTCACCTCCAGCCCGTCAAAGCCCGAGTTCCACCGCGTGTCATACGGCTTGATGTTCCCGCGCGTCGGGTCTGGCCGCGTCCCATCCGGCCGAATGTTCGTGTTGTATTGCCCCAGCAAATGCACGCCGCGCACATGCTGGTAGCTCACTCCCAGCACCAGCCCCGCCGGCAGCACCTGCTCCACGCCCGCGCTCGCCTGCGTCGAATACGGCAGCGCCAGCCCTCGGTTCATCAGCGTGTAGTTGATCACCGCATTCGCCGGCGGAGCACTCGCCACGCTCGGAAACACCGGCGCTCCTGGCGTAGTCGGTGAATAGGTATAGCTCAGCAGCCGCGACTGCGCCGGGTCCGTCGTGTTCCGCGAAAACAGTAGCGCATTCGCCGACGCCCGCAA
The DNA here is from genome assembly GCF_025685415.1 of Terriglobus aquaticus. Lineage (NCBI taxonomy): Bacteria > Pseudomonadati > Acidobacteriota > Terriglobia > Terriglobales > Acidobacteriaceae > Terriglobus > Terriglobus aquaticus. The sequence continues at coordinate 4,002,019 of NZ_JAGSYB010000001.1, read as the reverse complement.
CGGGATACGGTCGTAAAAAATGCCGCCACTCGCCCGCACGACCGTGCCCTCGCGCGGCGACCATGCCAGCCCCACTCGCGGCGAAACATTATTCGTATCCGTGCGGATCGTCTCAATCCACTGCAGGTCCCACCGCACGCCGAGGTTCAGCGTCAGCTTCCGCGCCGCCCTCCACTCATCCTGCGCATACACGCCCAAATTCGGATTGCCTTGCGTAATCACGCCGTTGCCAAAGCTCTGCGTGTACCCGCCCACGTTGTACTGCCCGCTCTGAAACGCCGCCAGCGAGGCAAACGTGTACGACCCGCGGATCGCCTGCGGAAACGTAATCGTATCCTCATGCACCAGCAGATCCGCACCAGCCTTAAACGCATGCGCTCCACGCTCCAGCACGAAGTTCTGCACCAGCTCGCCCATGTCATCCGCGCGCCCGATCGGTGAAAAGCTGTAGCGCCCAAAGTTCGCCACACCACTAACCACCACCGCCGGGCTCTCCACGTTCGGCGGCGCGTTCAGCACATCATGCACATACTGCGCGCGCGTCTCGCTCCACGTGCGCGCACCCAGCGGAATCTCTGCGCTCACCGCCGCCGTCTGGTTGTCATCCGTCAGCGCCGTACCGTAGCTCACATCCGCAATCCCGCCAGCTCCACGCACATTCGCCCCGCGCAGCGAATACGTATTCCACCGCGCACTCAGCCGTCCATCGTTCCGCAACGCCCGGTCCACCCGCACCAGCGCCACATCGGTATGCACCGTCGTCGGATACAACGTGCTCCCACCACTCGCCACGGCCAGTCGCGGCCCGGCATACCCCACGGCATTCAGCCGCGCATTGATCGCCGCCGCGTTCGCCCCCGCAATGGTCAGCACGCCCGCCGTGTTCAGCCGCCGCCCTTCATAGTTGCCAAACACAAACGTGCGCCCACGCTGCACCGGTCCGCCAATACTCGCACCCGCCTGAACCTGCGTCAGCGGCAGCGTCGACCGGCTCAACGCGTTCGCCGCGTTCAACACACGGTTCCTCAAGAGACCGAACGCAGTTCCATGCCAGGCATCGCCGCCCGACCGCGTCAGCACGTTCACATACCCGCCCAGAGCGCGGCCAAACTCGGCTTGCCCACCGCTCGTCACCACCTGCACTTCCTGCACCGCATCCTGGCTGTACAGGTTGCCGGCCAGGCCGCTCGCATCGTCGTTCGCGCTCAACCCATCCACCAGCACGCTGTTGCTGAAGTTGCGCTGGCTGTTCACGCTGTATCCCTGCCCCACCACGCTCGCCGTCTCGGCAAACGTCTGCGTACTCGCCGTATTAGTCGAACTCACACCCGGCGTCAGCAGCGTCGCATCCAGGTAGTTGCGGCCCTGAAAAGGGATCGCCTCAAACTCCCGCCGCGCAACCACCTCGCTCTGCTGCGACCGGTTCGTCTCCAGCGTCACCGCATCCGCTTGCACCGCCACGGTCGACGCGGTCTCCACGCCGCCCATCCGCAGCGTCACACCCACCGACGCTCCCACCGCCAGCGTCACCCGCTGCTCCGCCGCCGCCATCCCGGCACCACCCCGCGCAGTCATCTCCGCGCGCAACAGGTACCGCCCCGGCGGCAGGTACGGCATGCGGAACCGGCCCGCGCCATCCGCCTCCACACGAGTCACCACGCCCGTCTCGTCCTGCAGGGCGGTCACCGCCGCACCCGCCACCCGAGCCCCCGCCGGATCCACCACCTCGCCCGTAACCGACGCAGCCGTCACCGCCTGCTGCGCGAACGCAACACCACAGCAGCACAGAGCCAAACACACCGGCACCGCCGCTCCGCGCAGCCCACCCCAAACCTTGCCTTGCATACAGAAATCCTCGCGGCAAACCACCGCGCGCAGAACTCACATTAGGAAGAGAGTCACCGCAAATGCCCGCTGAGGCTAAAAGTTCCTATCAGCCGCCCGTGCACTCGAACTGGACCACCGTCCGACCGCAGAACGCAACGCACAACAACTTAGCTGACGAACTAACCCGCTGACTTGCCGACTCGCTGACTTGCCAAACCCGCGGACTAGCTGACCGGCCAACCCGCTGACTCGCTGACTAGCTGCTTCTCGGAGGCCCACGTTTCCCGCGCGACCGCTCCCGCGCCACGCGCCACCGCGACTCCGTCTGCGCCTGCACCGCCGGATGCGACACAATCCCCGCATACCACCGCAGCGAAGCCGCCGTCCCCAGGTCCTGCTGCACATGCGTCTGCGTCAGCATCGCGCACCGGTAGGGGCAAGCCTCACCCGCCGCACGCATCTGCTTCACACCACGCTTTGCGTCCCCATCCGCCGCACCGGCCAACACCTTGGCCGCGTCTTCGGCAGACATCGCACAGTGGTGCTTCCCCGCCCGCCGGCAGCAAGCCGGCAACCCCGCATCGTCCTGCCCCGCCGCCAGCAACGGCAACGCGCTCGGCAACCCGAACACCAGCAGCAACACGATCGCGAGAATCTTGCGCAAGCACTCCTATTCCAACACAACACTCGTCCCGCCACCACGCAGGCGCTTCGACTACCGTGCAACTAGCGTTTCGCAAACGATCGCGCCTCGCCCTACCCAACCGCCACAAACGCTCGTTCTACCCCAGCACCTTTGCCGCAATCTTCACGCCCACGCCAACTGCTTGTGTCAGCGTATTCAGCACCTTCACAATGTCGCCCAGCTGCGTTTCAATCTGCTGCAACTGCCTCGTGCTCACTGCCGCACTCGCCTCAAATTGCTGCAGCGCGGCATCGTCCTCCTGGAACTTCCGATTCACGCAGTCATCGAAGTTCTGTCTCAGGGCGTAGTACTGCTCCCACACCGAGTTACGCTCCGTGTCATCGTGGCAAGCCGCAAGCATCATGCTCAGGTGCTGCGTTGCCGCGGTATACATCGCCTGCACCGCACCGATCGCGGCACTCCCCGTTGTGCTCATAGACTCGCCCCCGACAACGTCTGCAGCTCCGCAACCCAGGCCTTTACCGTATCCACCTGCAGCGGCGGAATCCGTACCCGCATCGGCCCGCCCTTCGCCACCGTATCCACGCGAGCCGCCACCCGGCGCAGCGCCTCGCTCATGGCCTCCGTTGCGTCCACACTTCCCTGGGTCAGCCGGGCCAGCCTGCGATTCACCTGCGCCTCCAGGTCCTCGCGCCCTGCCATCTTCAGCGCCGGCGTTGTGATCTCCGGCTCCAAACCAAACGGCTGCAACGAGCTGCGGTACTCTCCCGCAACCGAAACCTGGTCCGCCTCAATCAACGCCACCGCATTCGCCGCCGCACCCGTGTAGAAATCCGTCGTTACCGCCTCGTACGCCGCCTTCTCCGAATCGAAAAAGCTGCACAACGCCACCAGCACCGGCTGCAGCGATCGCGCCGCCTTGCGCTCATCGCGCGCCCGCAATCCGTTCACCAGGGACGTCACCGCCACCTGCAAACCTTTCTGCACCTCGGTGTTGTCCGCGATTAGCTGCAGTCCTACCGCATCTTGCCGCAACTGTTCCGCCGACTTCGCCGCCTCGCTCGCAGCATCCGAGTTGGCGATCTCTCCAAACAACTGCGCCAGTCTCGTCACATCCCGCGCCAGCGCTTCGCGCTTGATCAACTCCGCGCGACGCACCGCCAGCCGCTCGTCACTCGCGGGGTCCGGCGGCCCATGCAGCAGCATCCTCTGCGCCCTCCGCACCTCCACCGTCTTCTCCGTCAATCTCTCCAGCGCCGCGTAATACCCCCGCATCGCCTGCGACGTCACGGCCATCTGCTCCGCCGCCGCCACGGCATCTTCCTGCGTCCGGCAGCCCTGCAGGCAGAGCAACAGCAGCATCGGCAAGAAGACCAGCGCCCTCCGCCTGCGATCCCAAGCCCCCAACCGCTTCATGCATCCTCCGCGCAGCTCGCCACGTGAACAGCAGCCTAGGCAGCACTCCTTCCCTCGTCAAGCACAACCTTCGCCTGCATCCACTCGCCCAATCGGTGGACCTGCGGCGCCGGCGCCCGTGCCGTCTCTCCCACTCGCCACCGTTGTCTCCTGCAACCCTGTGTCGGTATGAACAGCAGTCTGCTCGTGCGGCTCACCAGATTGGGCATTGTGTCTTGCTGCCCTGCTTCATACACTGCGCATCATGCGTGCTCGATCCACAGTTCCGGCGCTTGTTGCCCTACTTACACCTTTGCTCTCGGCACAAGCCGGCCCAGTCATCAGTGGCTTCGTCACAAAACCCGGAGCTGCGGAATACCAGGTCAATGCCGCCAGTGTCCTCTGCGATCCCGTCACCACGAAGGAGCGAGTCGAACGCAAAGGCGAAGCAGTCGGCAATCACCTCTGCCCCATGCGCATCCTCGGAGAGAGCGTTTCCGTCTTCGGTCAGAAGGATAAGAAAGCGGGCGTCATTCACGCGACCGAAGTAGAGCACGATGAGATCACGGACATCGCGGTAGAAGGGTTCGCCCTCATCGACAAAGTGATCGCCCCACCCACTGCTTCCTCCGGCACCGTGAGGGCAGACGGTCTTCCGCTCACCATCGTTCCGACGACTAAGCTCACGTTCGCTCAAGGCAGTAATCTGACCATCGATCGCGTTTCCACCAACACCTGGGTCCGCTACACCGGCACACTCCATCCGGATGGCACCGTCACCGCGGCGTCTTTGCTCTTCTCGCCTAACCTCATCGGCTCCTACGAAGGCAAGCTCCGCACCAAAACAGATTTCGACCCTTCCGCCGTCAAAGAAGAGGATCGACAGAGTAGCGCCAGCCGCCTCTTCCTGGGCCCGAAGGGCAAGCACATCCCTGCCTCTCACAATCAGGCCGCTCAGGACCGGATTACCGCAATTGGCCGGAAGCTTATCCCGGCGTACCAGCGCAACCTGCCCGACTCTGACCCGACCAAGATCGATTTCCGCTTCCAGCTCGTTGACGATCCCAAACTCCACTTCACACTCTCTGAGCCAAGCGGCGTCATCCAGATCCCCGAGTCGTTTCCCGAAACACTCACCGACGACTCCCAGCTTGCAGCGGTCCTCGCCGGGGCCATTGCGGAAGTCCTCGAAAAGCAGGCTCTGCGAGCAATTCCCGGCAACTACGGCCGGTCCGCCGTCAACTTGGTCGGCAACGCCGCAGGCTTCCTCGTGCCGGGGCTGGGTTTTGCAACCTCCATGGTCACTGCAAAGAGCGCCAGCATCGCCGAACACCATCGCCTGCAGCAGGTCGCCCGCACCAGCCTCGCTTACATGCACGACGCTGGCTTCGACATCGCACAGGCGCCCACCGCCTGGTGGCGGCTCGCCGACAAGAAATCCAGAGGCCTCGCGGAAACGCAAATGCCCTACATCACCCAGGCCCTCTACCAGACCCTCGCCGCAGCCCACCGTCCATCCGACCCCTCGAACTAAAAACCTTGAGTGACGAGCCCGCGACGACTCACACTAGCAGGCGATCGGCACGTGCGCTGCCCCTCTTAGCCTACTCCCCAGGTTCACCGAACCCGCACGATCCCAGTCTCCGCTTGCTACCGCTCCCACGGCGCTTGCGCCCCAAATTTCTCCTCAATGGCAGCGACAACATTCGAGCACGCGGCAGCCTTATTGCTGAGGCAAGCAAATCGGTGCGTCTCTAGAAGCTCAATGATCCGTGCCGGCGAAAGATCCTCTTCTCCGATCCACGCCCGCACCGGCTCCGATCTCAGATCCTTTCCTTCCCGTCCGCTGCAATTCAGAATCGCCGAAAATGTACACATCCCCGGGTCCGCGCCAAAGTCGAACCGTAGCACCTCGCGTACCCAGCTCTTGTACATGGGGTAAGGAATATGGCCATCAAAGTTCCAGGTCGGAAACTTCTGCTTCCTCAAGCGACGGCCCGTTTCAGTCAGTCGTAGTTGCCAACGTGTTGCGTCCGCGCATGCGTCGTCCTCTATGGCCCCACAGTGCCACAGTTCGAACTCCGCCGGCGCAGTCGGGCGCAAGACAAGGTAGTCGTCACAACACAGGATGAAGGGATCGGAGAGCTCTGGCTCCATTACCAGGCGCAATGCCTTCTGAATCAGGTTCGCGTCTTTGCACGCCTGGTATGGATCCGGCCACAGAATGCAACGGACGCGGCTCCTGTCGATCCAGGCCGGCGGGCACCCGATGATCCACGCGCGTCCTCGCCCCCTGTAGTTTCGGTAAAAGGAACGCATCGACATCCGCAGCTCCCAATCGTCGTTCCTGCTGCAATTGCCGACCATCCAGGCAACATCCATGTCGCACTCCCAGCGCCCCGTGAACTTCCAGAGCGCCCTAGCCACTCGCCCCTAAAAGTACTCATCCTTCGGCCGGCATGGGTCCCACAGCCAACGTCCACGCATGCGCGTGAATGTCACATCCTCCACGCTGACTGGCTCTTGCTCTCCCGGAGCGCGCATCTTCCACAGCGCGACCTCCACCTGCCGGGGAATGTCCGTCACCGTGTTCAGTCCTCCGCACACTACGCCACGCCTGCCCTGGAACTCCGCCACCAGTCCCCAACGTTGCACATCGTGCCCCTCGGCCATCAAGTCGACCGCGGACTTGGCCATTGTCGGAACAAACGCCTCCACGACATACAGAAAGACACTCAGGCTACCCAGTTCCTCCGGCCAGACCGGCTTGTGAAACGGCCCTCGCCCGGGCCCAATGCGCCGCGCACGCGTCGCGCTTGCCGCCGCGCTTTCCATCGTCATCTCAGCTACAGTGCTGTACTCCGAGCGGAACAGACCCGCCGCCTGGCACCCCCGGTTCCGGTTCCAGTAGCGGCCCTCTCGGTACTCACGCTTTGATATGCGAACGAAAACGGGTCTCCGCTCTTCCAGGTACCTTCCCAGAAATGGCAGGTACCCCGAACTGCCTCGGCCGTCTTCCCGCAACGTAGGGATCTTGGCGCCGTGCGACAGTGCGGCAAATGCTACGGTGTCGCGCGCAAGCCGGACCAGTTCAACATCCTCGCGGCGCATCACTGCCACGTCTTCCTGCCTTGCCATGGCCTCCCGCCTTCCTGAACCCCGCACAGCAGGTCCCTGCCCTACAGACTCGACAGCGCTTTCTTGTAAGGCACTGCGACCGTTCATCACCTCGCGCCGATTCAGCAGCGACTCGACAGGGCAAACAGGCAGCATCCGGCGCCGCCCCTGGCCTTCGGTATCCAACAGCACCAGCAGTGCTGCCGGAGTCAGGCCGTTCGCTTCGCAGTAGCGAAGAACCTTCTGCTTCGAGATTCCGCGGTTCAGAATGTCATCCACCAGCAGCACGCGCGAACCTCGCGGTGGCGCTGCCCCCTCAAGCAGACGCCGAAGTCCGTCCGGTTTGCGTTGCTTGCGTAGATAGAACCCGTACAGCGGTCGCACTCCAGCCGCGCGGTTTACCGCAAGAATGCCCGCCGTGATCGGCAGCGACGACGTCTCCGGTCCGCCAACCCATTGCGGGTCGTACTTGCAGGCCCTTCGCCACAGCAGAATGGAGCAACAACACAGCGCCTCATCCTCGAACAGCGGCGCCCTCATGTCCCAAAGCATCGGTTCACGGCTCAGTACGGTTTGCCCCTGTTTCACGCAATAGAACTTGGCCACCGACGGCTGCGGTGCGCCTGCCCAGCCCATTCGTTCCACCGCACGGCGCGACTGAAACTTCACCCCAGACGCGCGAACAAAGTGCAGCAGGCGGATTCGTAGGTCTTCGTCCGTCATGTCCAGCATCTGCTTCAACATGAGCATCGCGGTTGACTGAATCCCTCGTGGACATCTTCGACACGTGAACTTGTCGGCGCGGGTAATTGTGCCTGAGAAAAACCGGAACCGATGGCGCCTACTCCATCTGGTCTGCCGCACCACTTCCCACGCGAGAGCAGGTAGAGCGCTTGGCCTTATCAGCGCATGCATTCCTGCTCGCCTACCCGACGAAAGCGTAGGAGGACGCGCGAACCGCCAGCTTCGCGCGTCCTTTCGGCGCTTCACGAATTGCCGGTTTTCGCGATCGCGGTAATCGCGGTAAGAGCAACCTGCGACACCATCGACACCATTGCGGTGATTGCGGCAGTCGACTCACCGCAGCAGCCACACGGAGAAACGCCCATAACGCCCTGCACTCCGGAGCCGCCACCCGCAGCCACTCCACCGCTTTGACCCGTGCCGCCGTTGGCGCCACCGTCGCCTTGGTTGCCGCCACCTGAACCCGTGCTTCCGCTGCCGCCGGTTGAGCCGCCTCCGGTACTCCCGCCGCTTCCTGATCCTCCGCCCTTGCCGGAGCCGCCTGTACCAGAGCCGCCGCTGCCGCTGCCACCTTTGCCAGAACCGCCACCTTTGCCGGAGCCGCCACCCTTGCCCGAGCCACCACTGCCGCTGCCGCCCTTACCCGTGCCCGAGCCAGACCCTGACTGCGACCCCGACTGCGATCCTGATTTCGACCCCGACTGCGATCCCGACTGCGATCCCGACTGCGACCCGGAACCGGACGACTCACCTGTGTCCGTGTCTGTATCGGTCGTAGTATCGGTATCGGTATCAGTCACCGTGTCGGTATCGGTGTCGGTGACGGTATCCGTGTCGGTGTCAGTATCGCCGCCGTCTAAGTCCCCACCATCCCCGCCATCAAAGTCTCCGCCATCGCCGCCGTCAAAATCCCCACCATCCCCGCCGTCATCGTTTGCAATGACAACAGGGAGTTTGCGCGCTTCCTCCGTGCTCAATCCGCCCAGTGTGTCTGCTTTTTTTCGTGCCACAGGACACCTCCGTCCACATGCGTAGCAGCGTTCTAGGCCCAGCCTCTACGCGTGTCAACGCAAATGTCTTACCGCGTTGTCAAAGACCGAAGTTCCGTAACACCACACCACGCCCGCCGAACGGCGCGCATTCCCGACCCGCTAAACTAAGAGCGACAGCATGGACCCCAAATTCATCCGCAACTTCGCGATCATCGCGCACATCGACCACGGCAAGTCGACCCTCTCCGATCGCCTCCTGGAGATCACCGGCTCGCTCACCCAGCGCGAAATGCAGGCCCAGGTCCTCGACGCCATGGACCTCGAGCGCGAGCGCGGCATCACCATCAAGGCCCACTCCGTCCGCATGATGTACCAAGCCAAGGACGGCAACACCTACCAGCTCAATCTCATCGACACCCCCGGCCACGTCGACTTCTCCTACGAGGTCTCGCGCTCCCTCGCCTCCTGCGAAGGCGCCCTCCTCGTCGTCGACGCCTCCCAGGGCGTCGAGGCCCAGACCCTCGCGAACGCCTACCTCGCCATCTCCAACGGCCTCGAAATCATCCCCGTCATCAACAAAATCGATCTCCCCAGCGCCGACATCCCGCGCACCAAGGAGATGATCGAAAACACCGTCGGCCTCCCCGCCGACGACGCCATCGCCGTCTCCGCCAAAACCGGCCTCAACGTCGAAGCCATCCTCGAAGCCGTCGTCCACCTCATCCCGCCGCCCGAGGGCAAAGCCGACGCCCCACTCCAGGCCCTCATCTTCGACAGCTGGTTCGACCCCTACAAAGGCGTCATTGTCCTCGCCCGCGTCATCAACGGCACGCTCCGCACCGGCCAGCGCATCCGCCTCATGTCGAATGGCCGCACCTTCGACGTCGAATCCATGGGCGTCCTCACCCCCAAGCCCGTCGAAATCTCCACCCTCTCCGCCGGCGAGGTCGGCTTCTTCGTCGCCACCATCAAAGACGTGGCCGACACCAAGGTCGGCGACACCATCACCGACCCCTCGAACCCCGCCGCCGAACCGCTCCCCGGCTTCGAAGACATCAAGTCCATGGTCTTCGCCGGCCTCTACACCGTCGAATCCCACGAGCACGGCGCGCTCCGCGAAGCCCTTGGCAAACTCAAGCTCAACGACGCCAGCTTCTCCTTCGAGCCCGAATCCTCCGTCGCCCTCGGCTTCGGCTTCCGCTGCGGCTTCCTCGGCCTCCTCCACATGGAAATCATCCAGGAGCGCCTTGAGCGCGAGTTCGGCCTCGACCTCATCACCACCGCACCCGGCGTCCGCTACAAAATCCACCTCACCGGCCCGCGCTCCGAATCCAACATCGTCGAGGTCGAAAACCCCTCCCGCTGGCCCGACCCCACCACCATCGACTTCATCGAAGAGCCCGTGATCACCGCCAAAATCCTCACCAACGAGGAGTACGTCGGCGGCATCCTCAAACTCGTCGAAGACAAGCGCGGCAAGCAGAAGAACTTCGAGTACGTCTCCGGCTCCCGCGTCATGATCACCTACGAGCTCCCGCTCAATGAGATCGTCCTCGACTTCTATGACCGCCTCAAGTCCGTCTCGCGTGGATATGCGAGCCTCGACTACCACCTCTCCGGCATGTGGACCTCGCCCATGGTCAAGATGGACATCCTCGTCTCCGGCGAACCCGTCGACGCCCTCTCCGTCATCGTCCACCGCGACTTCGCCTACGAACGCGGCAAAGCCCTCGTCCACAAAATGAAAGAGCTCATCCCCCGCCAAATGTTCGAGGTCGCCATCCAGGCCGCCATCGGCAGCAAAATTGTCGCCCGCGAAACCGTCTCCGCCATCAAAAAAGACGTCCTCGCCAAGTGCTACGGCGGCGACATCTCCCGCAAACGCAAACTCCTCGACAAACAAAAAGAGGGCAAAAAGCGCATGAAACGCATCGGCAAAGTAGACATCCCCCAGGAAGCCTTCCTAGCCGTCCTCAAAGTCGGCGAGTAACGCTAAGGCATATTTACGATTTCGCCGCTAAGTCATCAGCCGCCGACACGGCCTCCAATATCTCTTCTTCGAGAGTGCTTGTGGGATTACCTTCCGAGGCAACTGTTTGCGGAACTGCTTGCAGTCCATGCTTTGCGATGAACTCTTGTAGCTTCTTATATGGAATTCGAGCAAGCTTCCCGAAGTTTGTATCTTCGTTGTAGTCGCGCCCTTCGGATTCTTTGCGTCCGTATGCTTCTTTATTAGTAGGCTGTTCAGCTCGAACCTTTGCCTTGCCGCGCCTGCTAAGGATCGCAGGTGTTTGGTAATCACCAAACCATCTGCCACCCGCATCTGTGAGCCGCTGATCTCTAGCTTCGATGCAGGCCTGAACTGGCAGGACACTGAAGTCGATGATCGTCGGAACGAACAGGTCCCCATCGACTTTATCGGGTTGCAGTTGATAGGCGACTACTAGCAGAACATCTTTATCAGCCTGAACGTTCTTGACTGTCACCTTCTGTGACAATCTTGCGGAAGGCTCCCGTGGAGTAGACGGAACTTTCATCTCGACGTCCTTTGGATTCACATAAAGGAGTTTCAGTTCGACACGCATACCAGAATCGTGCTGGTAATCAGGATACGCCTCTCGGTCTTTGAGAATTCCTGCGCCCTTCGTCAGCCCTAGTCCTGCGACCTTATCCTTGTCTTCACCAGAAACAATCTTCTCCAGCTGCGGGATGCACGCGTCCATTAGTGCACCAGCTATAGATCCGATCTGCGAAGGCTCGAAACCTTTTAGTACTTCTCGCGGAAGTTTAAGAACATCGAATTGTACGCCCTTCAGAGGAGCAAGCCGCTCCTCCAACGCTGAGAGCTGTTGTTCGTTGACCATCAACAAGGACTAGTCCTCTTTCCGTAGTGTTCGCGGAATTAAATCACCAATGCTGATACCCAATAGGTCTGCGAGTACAACCACCTCTAAGAAGGCAGGACTGCGCTCTGCCGTCTCTGTCTTAGAGATAAAGGACTGAGGACGGCCCATCCTACGTGCAAGCTGATTTTGAGTTAACCCAGCCTTCAGCCGTGCCTGCTTGAGACGTACGGCGAGTTCCAGTTCTTGGGACTTCAGTTCCACACATTGACGATGCTGTGTCAGGCTTTAATAACCCAAATCGGAATACTTTTTCTTATGGTGACGTTCGTCTTGACAGCTCCTCGGGAACCCGTGACTATGAAGCCATGGCGAAGCGTCACAACGAAACATGTTCCGATTGGGCTAGTCTTCTTCTCAGGCTAGAGGAGCTCATCCTTGCGAATTCCGGTGAAAACGCGTTTGAAGAACTTTTTAAACTGCTGCTTGTAAAGTTCATCTCAGAAACAGACCGAGCAGAAGCATCACCCTTTGACGCTGCTTGCCATCCGGAAGAAGTGCTCAGGCGGGCAAATCGACTGCTTGCGTTGGCTGACCGCAGGTGGCCAACTCTCGTCAATGAACGCTTCTTTCGTCTGCGTGACGATCACCTCGCAATCTGCTCGGCTCTTCTCGGGCGCCAGACGATCTGCGGGACCGATTATGACGTCCTAGATGCGGCTTTCGAGCACATGATTGCGAAAGCATCTAAGGGCTCCAAGGGCCAGTTCTTTACGCCTCGGCATGTTGTCGAGTTCTGTGTCCGTTTAGTGGATCCAAAGCCAGGTGAACTGATCTGCGATCCAGCCTGCGGCTCCGGAGCATTTCTAATGCATGCCGCAAAGCATACAGGCGAAGTTAAAGCGGGCGAACAGTCTACAACTCCTCTGTTTTGGGGCTTTGATTTCGACGGTCGCGCAATCCGCGTTGCCAAAGCTCTGTCTACTTTTTCAGGTATTCAAGCCAGCAGATTTCTTGAACTCAACAGCCTTCTGCGATCACACACGCCTAGTCTGTTCGCGAGGAGTACATCACACGATGACGTTCTCACAATCGAGGATGCGACCGGTAGGTGGAAGCGAGTTCGCGAAAATGGGGGTTTCGACGTCATCCTCGCGAACCCTCCCTTCGCTGGTGAGATCAAGGAAGCAGCGTTGCTGCATGACTATACTTTGGGGAGAGGCGAGACGAAGATCGAGCGCGATGTGCTCTTCACCGAACGATGCATCGAGCTTCTAAAGCCCGGTGGACGAATGGCGATCGTTCTTCCTCATAACAAGTTTGCAGGTGCCTCTTACGTCACGCTACGGAGATGGCTCCTGGAGCGCTTCGCGGTGAAAGCTGTTGTGAGCCTCGGAAGATCGACGTTCCTCCCTCACACGCACCAAAAGACAAGTATTCTGTACGGCGTAAAGCGCGATACTGTCCAGCGCGACTTGAAACCTGAACGTATCACCTTTGCTATTTCAGATCGAGCGGGTAAGGATGGCCGTGGCGAGTTCATTATGCGTGAAGGAGTAACCAAGAATGACTCGGTCTGGATTTCTGTAGATCATGACTTCGAACAGATCGTTCGAACTATCAAACTCTCTGAGCAGGAGAACTAGATGGCACACTTTGGAGTGAGGCGGCTCACCGAACTAGACAACGGCTTTGTACTAGCACCAGAGAGATACGATCCAAGAAAAGAAGATACGAGATTAAAAGATGACGATGGAGTGAGACTATTTGATATCGTTGACTTCCCAAGAGAGCTTATCCCGAAAGGCACCTCAATTAAGGGCTGGCGCGTCTTTGATACTGGTCATGCCGCAGATGGCTTTTTGAAGATCGACGATAGCAGCGTTCTTCAAGAGAAACCAGGAAGCGCCAAGAAGTTGATTCAACCGGGCGACTTGATCATTTCACGCTTGCGCTCTTATCTAAAACAAATTGCTTGGATAGATGAGGGGGTCGAAGCTGAAGACATACACCCGTGCGTCAGTACAGAATTCTTTGTTCTGCGGCCGAAAAGTAAAGACTCGATAGCTTATCTCGTCCCCTTTCTGCTCTCAGGAGTCGTTCAAGCCGTGCTTGCGGCATCGCAAGAAGGGGGTCATCACCCTCGCTTCCAAGAAAAGGTGCTTCGCGATCTTGTCGTTCCGCGAGCCGTCTACGAGCAGCGGGCCGCACTTGCACAAAAGGTAGAGAGTTCCATCGAAAAGAGGCGGGCCGGAGAACGGCAGATGCTAGTTCTAGCCGATCTAATCAAGGGTATTCTTGGACGCTGAGAGTCTTGGCATGCAGCTTCATGAGCCCGCTTGGAAATGCGCGAGCCAGCCCCAAGCCTCCAACCCAGGACAACCCACACCCTCGCTCCTGCCAAACCCGCGCCCACCAGCACGGGAACGCACCTGCCCCACCTTCGCGAAGCGAAGGGGAGAACCACCACGCAAAGCGCGACCCGCTCCCGCAAGAGCAGGAACCCGGCCACACCATCCACCCTCCGCCCCTGAAAACGCGCGGCCCCAACCTCCCGCAGCACGCAACCCCACACCCCGTGCGTCCACCACCGCCCGCGGCTGGCCTGATCTTGCAACCAGCAAACCGGCTCGCTACCCTGCTCGAAATGCCTCCAGCCCCGACCACCGCGCAGTAGATCGTCCGCCGCACCCTGCGCTGGACCACTCCCATCCTCGTGCTCGCCGCCCTCGGCGGCACCACGATGGACGGCATCTACGCCGGCGGTCGCATGCTCTCCCAACAACGCCCGTCGGACGCCATCGACTCTCCGGACCACCGCTACCGCGCATACATCTTCCTGAACGATGAGCACGGCAACGGCTCCAGCGTCGTCGTCGAGCACCATTGGCACGGCATTCATCTCGGCCAGTTCATCGCTCTCGAGTACGACGGCCAATTAGTCGACCAGATCGCCGTCCGCTGGAACACCTCAAACAACCTCATGATCCGTTGTGACCAGTGCCCCCGCACCGAAACACAAATCACGAACATGACTGGGGCCAACTCCACTTCAGCTACGATCTCGGCAAGCGGGCTCGATAGTAGGCGCCTTCGGGATCTGCCGCACCCTGGAAACGCGCGGTGAAGGCATCCCGCAGGACGCGACCGCCCCACCCCGCGCGCGCACCAACCTCAGCGGCTGGCCAACGGATTACCCGGAAAGCTTGTCAAGCCCCAAACAACCCTAAGTCCCACGTCGGCAAGGAAATAGAGTTGGCACCCTATTTCCCCCAACTCCTTAAAATAGAGATAGGGCTTCCTGCGCACACCCGTGCGCCAGGAAGCCCTTATCGTTTGCCTCCGAAAGGCCAGCCATGACAACTCCAAATCCGCACGATCCCAACGCCCGCTTCCTCACAGAAGCTTTCTGGAACCGATCCGCCCGGCAGACGAGCCACACCGAGTGGGTCGCGGACGCAACCCGTCCTCCCGCTCCGCCGCGCCCCCGTTACGTCCACCAGTACCCCGCCGGACACTGCGAGCGCTGGTCCGGCTATCGCGCGCCCTGGCGCGGCAGCCCACGCACTTGGTAATGCGTCCAAACAGCCCGCAAACTATTCTGCCGCAGGAACTTACGCCTAAGTTCCTGCGACAGAAGAACTTAGCCCTACCACCTAACTACAACTCACCTGAAAAGAAGAACTTAGCGATTCAACCCGGGAGGGGGCTCATCCACCGCCCGCCGCACCGCCTCCCAAAGCGCCGCCCGATCCGCCACCAGCGCCGCACTCGAAGCCGCCGGCCAGGCGCCCAGCGTCACCACAACCAACTCGCGCCGCGGATCCACGAGAATCGACTGCCCAAAGATCCCAAGCGCCGCAAACGAACCATCAGGAAACGTCCACCACCCCAAACCGTACCGCCCGTTGTCCACCTCGCCGCGAGTCGCCGCCGCCAGCCAGCCGCCAGCCGCCCGATGCGTCCGAACGAACTCACCGAACCGACCGAAATCCCGCAGCGTTGCACTCAAACCCGAGCCGCCAAACTCCCGCCCGCCGTCCGCAATCCAAAACGCGTCCGACTCCGCACGCATCTCGCGCCAAAGTGTCCGCTGCAAATAAGCACTCAGCGAACTCCCAACCGCCCGCTGCACCAGCACGCCGAGCAAATCCGTCTCGCCGGTCTTATAAACAAACTTCGTCCCCGGCGCGGTCTCCGGCGGCAGCTTGCGCATATATTCCACAACCTGATCGCGCCCCGGCACCGCCGCCGACTCGTACAGCTTCACGTTGTCACTGTCCGGCGCGGTGTAATCCTCAACCCAACGCACGCCGCTGGTCATTTCCGCAAGCTGCCGAACCGAGACGCCGTCGTAACTCGACCCAACAAGCTCCGGAATGTACTTCGTAACGTCATCGTCTGCGCTGCGGATGAACTTGTCGCGCAGGGCGTAACCAACAAGCGTCGACGTCACTGATTTTGAAACGGAAAACGACGTCCATCTCGTTTGCGCGGTCGCGCCGATCCCATACTCTTCGAAGCGAATCTTGCCGCGTTGCAGCACAAGAATCCCGGAGAAACGGTCGCGCTGCATCAACTCCCGAACAGTTTCGCCGCTGGCGAGATGCACTTGCAGAGGAGCACCTTGCGTAAGCGCTAACGTAGAGCCGTGATGAACCGGGTTCGTCGGAAAGACCTGATCCATGTGGGCGAAGCGGGTTTCGCGCTGCTCCGGCGTCCAGGTCAGATCTTTCGCAAGTCTCTGGGTGACACTCTCACCGGCACCTTGGACTGCAGGTTGGGTCTGTCCAGGACGCTGGCCCATGCAGGCACACATCAGCGAGGACGCCAGAAGCAGAGCACAGCCGCAAGCACGAACAGGCGCTGCCCGCCTCACAAACTGCGCATCTCCTTGAGGACGGGATGTGCGTTCTGTGCAAAACTTCATATTCGAAGCGGGCTGGGTGAGGATCATCACATCGCCGAACATCTGTCCACGATAAAACATAAGTTGTTCATTACGATCATCTTACGTATATTTACGTGGCGTTCATGGTGCGATTTAGACGCGGAGTTGAGCTCTTTCAACCAAGTCCGGCTCGGACTTCCACAAATCTTTCCACAGGCAAAAAGAGCACGGCTGAGGACAGCCGTGCTCTTGATTGAGGTAGAACTAATCGCTGCTCGTTACTGGCGCGGTGTTGTCGTCCGCGGAGCAGTGCGAGGTGCAGCCGTACGGGGAGCTGGACCGGCGGGTGCCGAGGCGGCCGGCTGCGCGGGAACGCCCGACGACGCGTTGTACGCATCGATCACGGCGCGAGTGATGTCCGTGCGCGTGTCAGCCTGCAGAATGTTGCTCTGCTGGCCGCTCACGTCAAGGGTCAGGGTGAAGCCGTTCTGCGAAGCGTAGGTCTGGAGCGTGCCGTTCACCTTCTGGGCGATGCGACCGTAGATCTCCTGCAGTTCCTGCTGGTAGGCGGCGCTTGCGTCTTCGCCGTCGCGCTGCAGCTGCTTTTCCTTGGTGTCGATGGTGCGGACGCGGTTCGCCTTTTCGGCGTCGCTCAGGTTGGGCTGGCTCTGCAGCTGCTGCTTCAGGCTGTCCACTTCCTTGGCTTCAGCATCAATCTTCGTCTTCTGCGGCTGGTACTTGGTAGCCAGGTCGTTGATGGCCTTCTGACCTTCGTTGGTGGCGAACACGGCCTGCTCAAAGCTGATGAGCGCGATCTTGGCCGGAATGGCTTCAGGCTTGGGAGCCGCGGCCGGCGCTGCGGCGGCAGGTGTGGGGGAAGCCTGCGCGAAGAGAGCGGGAGAAGAGCCAACTGAAGCAAGTGCGACGGCGAACGTCGCCACGGTGGCAATACGGTTCATGCGGATGTGAAGCTCCTTGGCGATCCGTGTCTGGATCGGATTGGCGCCGCGCAGCGTGGGTACTGCGTCCTGCTCGCCTGGGTTTCATGAATGCTGTACCTGTGCAGGCGCACGCATTCACGGCAAAATCTAGCCGAAGTATACGACCCCTGCGGAAACAGGGTCAACGTCGGTGCGGGTGGAAGGACCAGTGAACCATCAGGGCAGAGCGATGGTGGCCACTACTTAGACGCAAGCACCGGGCGTTGGCTTCCGATCCAATGCTCGACGCGCTCCTGCAATAGATCCAGCGGCATGGCGCCACCGTTGAGCACCTCGTCGTGGAAGCTTCGAATGTCGAAACGATCGCCAAGCTGCGTGCGTGCCTCTTCGCGCAGTTCGCGGATTTTGAGCTGGCCCATCTTGTACGCCAGCGCCTGGCCGGGCCACGCGATGTAGCGATCTGTCTCCGTCTGCGCCAGCGGTCCATTCACGTCGTTGTCCGTCATGTAGCGGATCACCTGGTCGCGGGACCAGCCATAGTGGTGGATACCGGTGTCGACCACCAGACGAACGGCGCGGAACAGCTCGGAGTTCAGGCGGCCGTAGTCGCTTACCGGGTTCTGGTAGAAGCCCACCTCTTTGCCCAACTCCTCGGCGTAGAGCGCCCATCCCTCGACAAACGCCGTAGACCCGCCTCCGCCGTGCTGGCGGAACTTGGGCAAACCGGTAAGCTGCTGCTGCACCGACAACTGCATGTGGTGACCCGGAATACCCTCGTGATACGCGACGGCTTCATCCAGCACAAGCGTGCGATGTGCATAGTCACTCACGGCAACTGAAACGCGACCCGGTCGCTTGCCGTCGGGAGTCCCGGTTTGATAATGCGTTGCGGCGGCAGCCTGGAACTCCGGAATCGGCTCCACGGTGACGGGCGACTTCGGCAACAAGTTGAAGAGCTGCGGCAGCTTCGGCTGCATCTGCGCGATGTACTTGCGGAAGTCGTCGACAATCTGTTCCTGCGAGGTGGGGATCCAACGCGGGTCTTTCGCCAGGGCAGCGCGGAAGCTGGCGAGATCGGGGTAGCCCTGCTGCTTCGCAATGGTGGTCTGCAATGCGGTGATTCGAGCCACTTCGCGCAGGCCGATCTCATGAATCTGCTCTGGCGTGTACTTGGTAGTGGTCATGCGGCGCACCGCGACCTCATAGCGATGCTTGCCGTCTGGCAGGCTTTCGACCGAGAGGGTCGTGCGACCCTTGGGCAGGTATTCCGTACGCAGGAATGTGGCGAAGGTGCGATAGGCCGGGAACACGTCCTGCTGGACCGCGGTGTTGATGGCGGTCGTCAGGCGCTGCTTGTCGGCTTCGGAGAAGGACGCGGGGAACTTCCTTAGCGGAATCGCAAACGGGTTCTGGGCGATGATGCCATCGCACTGTCCCGGCAGTTTGGCGATCAGGAACTGCACCGGCATCAGGTTGTCGCGTTCGCCCGCGCGCAGTACCTCCGTCGTCTGCTGCAGCGCAACCGGTATGGCGTGAAGCCGCGCGATGTAGTCCTCGTAATGCTTCACCGAGTCGAACGGCATGGAGAGCGGCAAGTCGGCGAGCTCCGTGTGGATGCCGTTCTGCTGATTCACCGGCATCTCGTAATCCTTCAGTTGGAAGGACTCGTCGCCGTTCTGGAGAGCACGCTCAAGCAGCTGGTGCGAGAGCAGGTCCTGCTCAGGCATGCCGGCAGGGTCGATCATGCGCAGCCGGACAAGATAGCCATGGGCCGTTTCGTGACGGCGCGTAATCGCAGCGAGAGAGACGTCGTCCAGCTTGTCGTTGAAACGGTAGTCGCCGACCGCAGTGGCACGCTCCGGAGACTCGCGCAGACCGGTTTCGTAGTACTCGTCAAACAGCTTGTTCTGCGCAGCAACGCGATCGGCGACAGGCGTGGTCTGTGCGAATGCGGCCACAGCAACGAAAGCAAGCGGCAACGAGGCCGCGAAAGTCCAACGGGAGATGCGCATGATGTGGGTCAGGGTAACAGACCACGTCACGGGCAAGGCGCGGGCCGGATCGGTCAGCGAAGGAACAGGCGAATGCCCGCGATGCCGGATGCTCCTGCCGCCAGGCAGAGCGGAGCGTTCTGCGGCGTGACACCGCCCAAGGCGAGCACAGGAGTTCCGGCGGCACGCTCGACCGCTCCGCGAAGACGCTCGAGCCCCACGCCGGTGTGGACGAGATCGGGCCCGACAGTCTTGCCGAAAACGGGAGCAAACAGGAGGAGCGATGCGTGCGCGCGTTGCTGTTCCACGTCATCCAGCGTGTGGACGGAGACACTGCAGCAGGCTTGATCGAAGGAATGGGTTGATGACCGATGCCACGCCACGCCGGCCTGCACGGCCAGGTGCTGTGGACCGTTGAGGACTACCTGCATGCGCGCTCCGCTTGACTGAACGGCGTCGCGCACCTTCACGGTCAGTTGAAGCAGCGAGGCTTCGTCCAGATCTTTCTCTCGAAGCTGAAAGTAGTCGACACCTTCCAACGCCAGCGCGGCGGCCTGCTGAACAACGCGGAGTTGGCGTGCGCGCTCATCGCCGGGATAGAGCATGCGGTCGGAGATTGCGTAGCGGAGCATGCTGGGAAACGCGAGCCGCGCTAGTGGTCGTCCGGCAGGTCGAGCGCGATCAGCGTGAAGTGTGTGCCATCCTGCTTGTCCTGCATGGCGACGATGTGCTGACGCGAAGGCGACCCGGCCTTGAGCGTGAACTCGTCGTTGATGTTGCCCGCGCTGTCGCCGTAATGGATATTGCCGTGGAAGTGCCGGTCACCTTTGCAGGTAAGGCCAAGCCCGGTCCGTGCCGGCTCGCCAATCGGAGATTCACCTTGGCACGCAATCACGTCGCTGTACTGGTGCAGCGCTTTGCGATAGAACGCTTCGACCTTCGCGCGGTCATCTCCTGTTTGGAAGCCGAGCGCAAGCACGCGCAGGTGAAAGGAGCCGAACGACATGTTCACGTCGGCCGAGTCCTTGTCGGAACCTTTCTCTTTCACCTGGACTGCACCGGGGTAGGCGGGCAGGCCGATCTTGCCGAGCACCGCCGATGGATCGGTCTTTACCGCGAGCCCGCCAAGAGGCGTACGGATGTCGACATCCTCCCTACCGTCGCTGCCCTTGGAGGAGACGTGGCATCCGGCCGTGACGAGCACGGCGGACAAGAGGCAGGCGGCGTGGATTTTCTTGAGCAACGGTAGCATCGGCAATCTCTCTGTACGCGATAGAGTACGACAGGACTCGTCGCGGTGTTCCCTTCGCAGCGAGTAGGAGGTTCTGCGAACGATCTACTCGTAGCGCAGTGCCTCAATCGGGTTCAGGCTGGCCGCCTTGAAGGCCGGGTAAATGCCAAACAACAGCCCGATGCTGCACGAGATGAGAAAGGCCAGCACTACCCACATCAGCGACACTGAGGAGGACAGCACCAGGCCCAGCAGAAGGCCGATGCCTGAGCCCACCAAGACGCCAACCAGCCCACCAAGCGCGCACAGCGTCATCGCCTCCAGCGTGAACTGCAGCAGGATCGTGCGGCGATTGGCACCGATGGCTTTGCGCACGCCGATCTCACGCGTTCGCTCCGTCACAGAGACGAGCATGATGTTCATCACACCGACCCCGCCGACCAGCAGACCGACCGCGCTGAGGCCGAACATGAGCAGAAAGAGCGAGCCGGTGATCTGGCTCCACAGGCGCGTGATCGAGTCTGCGCCGAAGATGGCGAAGTTGTCGTCGGCATCGTTCTTCACGTGGCGACGCCGACGCAGCATCTCGCGAATCTCGTCTTCGACGATGCCCTTGTTCTTCTGATCGTCGAACTTTGCGGAAATCCAGTAATCGAGCACTTCCGGGTGCACCTTCTTGAAGGTGCTGATGGGCATGTGGAGGATGTTGTCTTCTGCGTTGCGACCACCGCCGCCGAAGGCTGATTTCACCTTGTCCTGAACACCAATGACGGTGTAGAAGGAGCCGTTCGCATTGATCTCTTTGCCGATCGCATTTTCCTGTCCAAAGAGATCTTCGGCAGTGTCGTGACCGAGCACGACCACGTTGTCGGCGTGGTCCTCTTCACGCTGCGAAAAATAGCGGCCTTGGGTGAGTGTCAGGTCGTACACCTCCGGGTTGTCGGCCGTGGTGCCCTCCAGCGAGACGTTTTCGCTCTTGTTCTTGCCGTACTTTGCCACAACGTTGCCGCTGCCCCAGTCGAAGTTCTGGTACCGCAGCGAGGGCACCACCCCGACGACATGCGGCAGCGCCTTCAGTGCCATGGCATCGTCGTACGTCAGTTGTTTGCGAGTCAGCATCTCCGTGGTCGGGCGCACGCCGATCACCGGAAAGCGAAAGATCCATATCACGTTAGTGCCCATGGACGACACCATGTCGCTGACGCTCTTGTTCAGGCCGTTGATCACAGACGAGATGGCGATGACGGTGGTCACGCCGATGACAATGCCGAGGATCGTGAGGCCGCTACGCAGCTTGTTGCTGCGTAGCTGGTCCAGAGCCATGGTGACCGGTTCGCGGAGTTGCGTGAGTGTGGATTTCAAGTTCATAGAGGAACCTCGTGTCAGTCGGCGCGGAGAGCTTCGATGGGATCGAGCATGGCGGCTTTGCGGGCGGGGTACACGCCAAAGAAGATACCGACGCTCACGGCGACCAGCATGCCCGCGATCGCGCTCCACACGGCGAAGGACGATGGGAATCCGAGCAGCACCGTCACGCCCTGCGCCACGGCAGCGCCGCCAATCACCCCAATGATGCCGCCGACCAGCGCCATGGCGGCGGACTCCATCAGGAACTGCATCAACACATCGCGCCGACGCGCGCCCAGAGCTTTGCGCACACCGATCTCGCGCGTGCGCTCCGTCACGCTCACCAGCATGATGTTCATGATCACGATGCCGCCGACGACGAGCGAGATGGCAGCGATGGCAACAGCCACAGCTTCAAAGCCAGAGCTGATGTTCTTCCAGAGCGCGATAAAGGTGTCGCTGGTCTCGATGGTGAAGCTGTCTTCCTGGCCCGGCCGGTCGTGGCGGGCGGCGCGCATCAGCAGGCGCACCTCGTCTTCCGTGCGCTCCAGGCCGTTCTTGCCGCCGCCTGCCTTTACGTAGATCGTGACCGTCTTCGCGGTGCCATAGGTCTTCTGGTAGGTGCTCAGCGGAACGGTGACCCAGTTGTCCTGGCTCTGGCCCAGCGATTTGCCCTGCTTCTCGCCCAACCCGATCACCGTATAGGTGGTGCCATCGACGCGGATTTCCTTGCCGATGGGGTCTTCGCCACCGAGCAGGTTTTCCTGGATGTCGGAGCCGATCAGGGCGACGTGCGAGGCGTGATCGTCATCGGCGGGCGTGAAACCGCGGCCTTCCACAATGGTCTGGTTCTGCAGGGTCGGCAGCATCCAGGTGTTACCGCGGATGACAGTGTCTGTGCTCGACTGTTTGCCGACGACCACCTTGCCGCGGGTCGTCTGCTGCGCGCCCAGGCCGTCGCAGTTGTGGCACTCGGTGCTCAGGTAGCGGTACTGGTCCAGGTCGATGTTTTTGCGCTTCAGGTACTGCAGGTGCAGGTTGTAGTCGGAGTTGAAGCCAGGCTCCTTGGAAACGGTCATCACGTCGGCGCCGTAGGTATTCACCTTCGTCGCCACGTAGGCGTTTGCGCCGTTCACCAGGGTGACCACGGCGATCACGGCGGCCACGCCGATGACCACGCCCAGCAGCGTAAGCAGCGTGCGCAGCTTATTCGCCCACAGCGACTGCATCGCCAGCTTCAAACCTTCCTGCCAACCCATGATTTTCCTCTATGGTGTGAGACTACCCCGGAACCCTGTCGCATCGTTCAGCCTTTCTTCGGCATCCTTGTTCGCAGAGATCCTTTACGGGGCACGATGCAATGTCATGGTTGAAGCCGGCGGAATGCCGGGATGGTAAGTTCCAAAACCCAGTGCGGACCGAGATGCTGCCCGCCAGCAAAATGCCCGGACTCTTCGCCCGGATGCTCTTCGGCAAAGAAGAGCGCATTCCTAAACAGCAGCTTGGCCCCTTCCGCACCGACCTCTCGCTGTTTCAGCGGCAACCGGCTTCGGGCCTGCGCGTCACATGGCTGGGTCACTCGTCGCTGCTGGTGGAGATAGACGGAACGACGCTGCTGATCGACCCCGTATTCAGTCAGCGCGCCAGCATGGTGCAGTGGGCCGGGCCCAAGCGGTTCTTCCCTGCCCCGCTGACGATGGACGAGTTGCCGCATGTGGATGCGGTGCTGCTGACACACGATCACTACGACCACCTGGATGCCGACGCGTTGCGCTATTTCGACAAACGCAAACCGCTGTACGTTTGTTCCCTGGGTGTGGAAACCCACCTGAAGCGGTGGGGCGTGGGCGAAGGGCGCATCCACCCCATGAACTGGATGGACCGGTTCACCGTTCCGTCAGAGAGCGACACTCCGCTGGAGCTCACGGCGCTGCCGGCGCGGCACTTCAGTGGACGAGGCCTGAAGAGGTTTGGCACGCTCTGGTCGTCGTTCTCATTGCGAACCGCGAAGCACCATGTGTACCACGGCGCCGATTCGGGCTGGTGGGAGGGTTTTCGCGAGATCGGCGAGACCTTCGGGCCGTTCGACCTGGTCATGCTCGAGATTGGCGCCTTCGATCAGCAATGGCACGAGATCCACCTGGGCCCGGACAATGCCCTGCGCGCGGCCCAGGAGCTGCAGGCGCGAGTGGTCATGCCGATCCACTGGGGCCTGTTCAACCTGGCGTTCCACGCCTGGTATCAACCGCCGGAGCGGTTCACCGAGATCGCGGGTGCCGCATCGATGCCGGTGTTCCTTCCAGAGCCGGGAGTTCCAACGGAGTTCCGCGGCGAACCCGCGAACTCGCTGTGGTGGCGGCGGTACATGTCTGCCGCTGCGGAGAGGTCGGCAACACATGCAGTGAAAGAGGCCGGCAGTACAGCAGCTGCCACGGTGGCGCGCGGGTAGGCGATGGAGACGACCCTGGTTCACTTCCATTTCCGGCGGCTTGGCTCGGGACTGTTCCTGGACGCGGAACCCGCGGCCGGCGGCCAGCAGCAGTTCAGCATGGAGCACGTACACCGCATGCGGGTGCGCAGCGAAGGCGAGGCGCTCAAGGCCGTGGAGCGCGCCGGCATCGGCACGTGGACGACCTTTCCGCTGGACGGCATCCAGGCGACCGTCACGCGTCTGCAACTGCGCGAAGCCGGCTTTCGCGGTAACTACTGAAACGGAGCAGCGCGGCATGACCTGGGTGGGATGGGCACTTCTGTCGGCCTTCTTTGCGGCGATGACCGCGCTGCTGGCAAAGCTGGGCGTGGCCCACGTTGATCCGAACCTGGCGACGGCCGTGCGAACCACCGTGGTGGTGCTGTTTGCCTGGGCCATTGCAGTTGGTTTCGGCGGAACGCGGGAACTCTCCACACTGGACCGGCGAACGATGCTGTTCCTGGGAGCGTCGGGCGTGGCGACGGCGCTTTCCTGGCTCTGCTACTTCCGCGCGCTCGCACTTGGGCCGGCTTCGAAGGTCGCGCCGCTGGACAAGCTGAGCGTAGTGTTCGTTCTGGTGCTGGCTTGGCCTGTGCTGGGCGAGCGTCCTTCGCTGATGACCTTTGTGGGTGGAGGAATGCTGACACTTGGCGCTATCGTCTTGACGTTGGCGCGATAGCTGCGCCCGGTATACTTACCCCTGAGCAGGCGGGCTGAACGGTCGCTGCTGTGTGCCGCTTGCGGCGCATGGGGGAGGAAAGTCCGGACTCCGCGGGGCAGTGTGCCGGGTAACGCCCGGGAGGTGCGCGTCAAGGCGCATCGACGGCCAGTGCAACAGAAAGCAAACCGCCCGCCGCGCGCAAGCGCAGCAGGTAAGGGTGAAAGGGTGCGGTAAGAGCGCACCGCGCCGGCAGTAATGCAGGCGGCATGGTAAACCCCACACGGAGCAAGACCAAATAGGCGGGAAGATTCGCCCTGCTTCTGGCAGAGCGATGATGCGCATCGGCCCGGTGCGCCAAACTCGCGGGTAGGTCGCTGATGAGTGTCCGCAGCAATGCGGCGCCTAGAGGAATGACCGTTCTTTGACAAAATCCGGCTTACAGGCCCGCCTGCTCAGTTCTTAGCGGAAAAAGTCGGAGTGCGTGATCACGTTCAGGATCATGATGCTGGCGAAAATAGTGAACCAGTCTTCCAGATTGGCGATCGGCCAATCCTTGCCGACCCGTGCGGCTAGACGAGTACGCACCCACCATCCGCCGTACGTTCCCAGCACTGCGCCAATGCCGCCGGTAAACCCCTTCAAATAGTGGTGGCCGCCAACGCGCGGCGCGATCAGCACGCCAACAAAGACACCGAAGAGAATGCGGCCGATCAGGCCGACGGACGAGGTCCGGCTCGGCGTGTTCGGCAGCTTGTCGCCAATGTACTCACCGAGCGCAAGCACGGTGAAGAGGATGGGCGAGACTACGTACGAGGTGAAGGAGCGCCACCCGGTCAGCATGAGGACACGATCGCCTGGGATGGCAGCCGGCAGATAGGCGAACCAGCACACGACGGCGATGGGAGTCATGGTTCGGAGACCGGTAAGAATGCCAAGCAGAAGGACGAGGACGTAACCCATACAGGTGCTTGGATGTTAGCTTGCCGCGTACCGGATGCAATTGAGTGACGAAAGAAGAACGGGGAGCAGATTTGCTCCCCGTTCTTCTGTGATCTACGCGGCGGTTAGCGCGATGCCGGCGTGGGCAGTTGCAGCATCATGCCGTTGTTGCCGGCCGTTTCCACGCTGGGCAACTGGCCGTTCCACCGGTCGATCAGCGCGCGCTGGTTCTCCAGACGGCGCAGTTCCAGCAGCTGCGGCGTAATGCTTGTCTGGCGGATGCGGTTCGCCTCGGCCTCGCCCTGCGCGCGCGTCACGCTGCTCTTCGCCTCGCCTTCGGCCTGCGCGATCTGCTTGGCTGCCTCCGCCTGGGTCTGCGCCAGTTCGTTGCGAGCCCGCTCGGCATCCTGGATGGCCTGCGCCTTGGCCGTGATCGCGTTGGCGATTACCTGCGGCACGCGCGGAGCCCCAATAAGCCCGAACTGCTGCAATTGCACACCGACCGAATCGAGCTGCTGCTGGATCAGGCGCTCGGTGCGTTCCAGGAACTCTGTCTTCTGCTCGCCATAGATCTGTTCCACGGTATAGGTGGAGGCTACCTGGTTGAGCGAGTTCCGAACTACATCGCGGAGAATACCGTGCGTGAACTGAGTTAGATCGCTCACGCGATATTTCACATAGAAGTCAGGAACGCGAGACGGCGCAATCGAGTAACTCAGGCTTACATCCGCATCGATTTCCATACCCTCTTTCGAGTTGAAGCTCATCTCCTCATCGACCGGGCTGCCCTCGTTCACACTCCGCGTCCACTTCACGGTTTGCACATAGGTCGGGAACTCGATGATCTCCGAACGAATGGGTGAGTAGAAGACCCAGCCGGTACGGATCGGGATCTCCGAAGCGCCGCGCTGCGATCCGCTTAGAACGATTTCGATACCGACGTGACCCGCTCCTACCCGGGTGATCGAAAAGATGTGATTGAAGAAGATGGACGTCGCGATCACCAATACAAGCGCCAGGGCTGCAAGCTTTGCGATGCGCAGGATCAGCTTGTTTGTTTCGTCGTTGTTATTGCGTCCGGAAGAGAGGACCTCACCAAAGATGCTCATGTTAGCTCTTTCTCCATAAGAGCCTTAGTGCTGTAACGGTGACTACCAGCGAGAGGACAAGCAGGGCTTCGCCCCCGTAGAGGGCTCTGTCGCTTGGCTTGTTCATCAGGGGTAACGCGATCGCCATCAACTTGTAACCAAGGACGGCAATCAGAAGCGTCAAAAGAAGTTTTTGGTACTGCATTGCACGTCGCCCGGCCTAGTCACTTACTCAGGCCTTACAACATACTTAGAATATCTTTACCGCTTCACTTATTCCATTCATCCAAAGTGCAATGGACAAGCGGCTACAACGGCGTACAATGGAGTATGTTGAGGTAGTTTCCCCAGCACTTAATCTCTGCCTTCCGATGACACTTAGAAGCCTGATTCAAGCTGCGTCTTCTCAGTATCATCAGCGTCAGCCGATCAAGGCTGGCCGTCCTGAAAGCTGGTAAATAGGTTATTCCAGGCTTCAGCGCGTGTGGGGTGGGCAAAGACCGCGTCGCGCAGCGCTGTATACGGCAAGTCGCCCATGATCGCGAGTTGAAGCTGTGCTGCCATCTCGCCGCCCGACTCCACCAGGGCAACGCCGCCCAGGATCTTGCCGCTCTCCGCGTCCACGATCGCCTTGAGCAGGCCGGAAGACTGGTCCATTTCGTCGAGACGGGCAATCTTGGTGGCCGGAATGGAGGCGACGCGAACCTTTCGGCCCTGCTCAGCCGCGTCCTTCTCAGACAAGCCAATGCGACCCAGTTCCGGGTCGGTGAACATGGTGTAGTTCGTCATGCGGCCGGCGATAGAGGCGTCACCGCCCTCCAGCACGTTGGTGCGGATGACGCGGAAGTCGTCGTAGCTGATGTGGGTGAAAGCAGGGCCGCCCTTCACGTCTCCCATCGCCCAGATGCCCGGCACGTTCGTCTCAAGCCGCTCATTCACCTGGATGTGGCCGCTCTTGTCTCCCTGGTGAACGCCAACACGCTCCAGGTGCAGCGCTTCCACATTGGGCGTGCGACCCGTGGCGACCAGCAGGTGCGATCCGGTGACGTCCTGTTCGCCGTCGTCGGTGGTCACGGTCAGCGTGATCGCACCCGGGCCGCCCGTAACGCGATCGACACTGGCGCAGGTAAGAATGCGAATCCCATCCGCCTCAAGGATGCCGCGCAGGCAGGCCGCGACGTCGTCATCCTCGTGCTGCGCGATCTTCTCACCGCGCTCGAGTACCGTGACCTTTGCACCGAAGCGCACAAACATCTGCGCGAACTCCAGCGCGATGTAACCCGCGCCCAGGATGACCAGGTGCTCGGGCACTTCCTGCAGTTCCATGATGCTGGTGCTGTCGAGGTACTGAACGGAGTCGAGACCTTCCAGCTTGGGCGGATGCGGGCGCTCACCTGTGTTCAGGAAGACACGGGGCGTGACCAGGCGACGCGTTCCGCCACCTTCGTTCATCGTCACGTCCAAGGCGAACTGGCCGTTGCCAGGCTGATCCTGCGCAAAGCTGGCCTCGCCCATCAGCAACGTGCTGACCTTCGCAAGGCTGGTTGCGTTGCCATCGCGCGAGCCTAGAACGACCTTCTGCTTACGCTCCCAGACTTTGTGCATGTCCACCGAAATGGGACCGGTCTTCACGCCGAAGTCTGCTCCACGGCGCGCCAGGTAGGCGACCTTGGCACTGGCATCGATCGTCTTGGAGGGCGAGCAGCCATCGTTGACGCAAGTGCCGCCCACGTACCGGCGCTCCACCGCAGCCACGCGCCATCCATGACTCGCCATAGCGCGGGCTAGCGGATTCCCACTCTGCCCCGTGCCGATCACCACTGCGTCAAACTGCTCGTCTGCCATGTGCTGCGCCCCAAACCTGACCGATCAGGCTACAGCCGCGACAGTAGCACCGCGCGCAGCAGCCGCTTGAGTTGAACGCGGAGCGTCTACAACGCCCGCCCCGGTTGCTCGCCTAAACCAGCTCTGCTTCGAGTTCAGGATGCCGCTCGGCCACGCCTTCGCGCAGCCAGCCGTACAGCGGGAAACTGTCGGCCAGCTCGGTGACTTCGCCACGGATCTGCTGCAGTTTGCCCGAGTCGTTGCGGTGCTCCAGAGCGGCCGCAATCCACTTTGCAATCTGGCGCATTTCGCCCTCGCGCATGCCGCGCGTGGTGAGCGCCGGCGTGCCGAACCGGACGCCGCTGGGCTTCAACGGCGGGTTCGGGTCAAATGGGATCGCATTCTTGTTGACCGTGATCCCGGACGCTCCGAGCGCCGCCTCCGCCTCAGAGCCGAGGATGCCCTTCTGAAAGGTGTCGATGAGCAGAAGGTGGGTGTCGGTGCCCCCGGAGATGACGCGGTAGCCCTCGCCTTGCAGCGCCTCGGCCAGCGCGCGTGCGTTTGCAACAATCTGCGCCGCGTAGGTGGCAAACTCCGGTTGCAGCGCCTCGCGGAAGGCAACGGCCTTGGCTGCGATGACGTGCATCAGCGGCCCGCCCTGCTGGCCGGGGAAGACCGACCGGTCGAGCGCCGCGGCGAACTCCTGCTTGCAGAGCGCGAGGCCACTGCGCGGCCCACGCAGGGTCTTGTGAGTGGTGGTGGTCACCATGTGCGCGTGCGGCACGGGCGAGGGGTGCACGCCGCCGGCGACGAGGCCGGCGAAGTGAGCCATATCCACGAACAGGTAGGCACCAACAGCGTCGGCAATCTGCCGCATGCGTTCGAAATCCCAGAAGCGTGGGTAGGCGCTGCCGCCGCCCACGATCACCCTGGGCTTTTCGCGCTTCGCCAGGTCTTCCAGCGCGTCATAGTCGAGCGTCTCGGTGTCCTGCCGTACCTGGTAGCCGACGATGCGGTAGAGCTTGCCGCTGAAGTTCAGCTTGTGGCCGTGCGTTAGATGGCCGCCATGCGCCAGGTCGAGGCCCAGCACGGTGTCGCCAGGATTGATCAGCGCCATGTAGGCGGCGGCGTTGGCCTGGGATCCTGAATGCGGCTGCACGTTGGCGTGCTCAGCCCCGAAGATCTTCTTTGCTCGGTCGCGAGCGATGTTTTCGACCACATCGGCGTACTCGCATCCACCGTAGTAGCGCTTGCCCGGGTAGCCTTCGGCGTACTTGTTGGTGAACACGGTGCCGGCGGCTTCCAGCACGGCACGCGAAACAAAATTTTCGCTGGCGATCATCTCCAGCCCGTCATGCTGACGGTGGGCTTCCAGAGAGATCTGCTCGGCGATCTCCGGGTCAACAGTTGCAAGCGACGCGTTCAAGTCGATAGCCATGCCGCCATTCTCTCATTCAGCGCTGCCGCTTGAGCATTCGTTCACCCGCTCCGGGCCTCGTATGCAGTCCGGCTTTCGCTGAACAAGGGCAAGGGGCGCTGTGCCAACGTGTGTTTCTGCCCTCAGAGCAAATGGCGCACGAGCGGCTGCGCGACTCTAGAGCGGGGAATGCGGCGAAACAATTTGTCGCCTTATGGCTACATCCTATTGTGTCTTCTAAAGACGACAAAGTAGGTTTGAGCCAGTTCACACATAACAACTCTGGAGTACTTCTTTTATGCGTTTCTCTCTGCCTTCTGTGTTGGTCATGGCTGGTCTTGCCATGGCTGCGTCCTCTCCTGCACTCGCAGACAACTTGATCGTCAACGGCGGCTTTGAAACTGGCGACTTTACCGGCTGGTCAGGCCCGACTGGCTCCTACACCTTTGTATCCGACCCCGGCTCGACGCAAGTTGGAGTGAACAGCGGAAACTACGCCGCCGTGTTCGGATCGGTCGGAAGTCTCGCCGGTATCAGCCAGACGTTCAGCGACGTTGCCGGCCAGCTATACACATTGAGCTACTTCTACGCCAGCGACGGCGAGACGCCGAATGAGTTTCAGACACTGATCGACTCGGTTGTGGTCTCAGATATCCAGAACGATCCGGCGCACGACTACCAGTCGTACTCGTTCAACTTCATCGGAACGGGCAGCGACACGGTGACGTTCAACGGCCGCAACGACCCGGCCTACCTGGGCCTCGACGATGTGAGCGTGTCCACAGCGGCGACTCCGGAACCCTCGAGCCTGGCGCTGCTTGGAACGGGCGTGCTGAGTGCTGTAGGTGCGATTCGTCGCCGCATGCTAGCCGCTTGATTGCTGTAAAGTCCCACACAAAAGCCCACTGCAAAGTGGGCTTTGTGCTGCGTATAGGCTAGCCCTGCTGCAACCGCATCTGGCGGTACGCGCTCCACACAAACTGGCCCATATACCAGCCATCCAGGTATTTGTACGGCGTTTCGCCGGTGGTGTAGTGGCCGCACGGCAGCACGCGGCTGGTCAGGTTGACCCGTCGCTCGCGCAGGTTGCGAATGGCGTCCAGCGAAAACTGCCGCAGAAAAGTCAGATCCCAGATGGCGTGGATGATGAGCGTGCGCCGGGTGCGTTCCGCGGCAAAACGGTCCATCACCGCCATGGGGCTGATGCCGGCAAAGATGGAGCGCACGTCGTCCTGAGTGATGCCGTTGCTTTCGAAAGATTCGCGCACGTGGCGGGTGCTTTGGCCCGTCCAGACCACGTCGCCGAACCAGGTGCTGGCGTGATTGAAGGCGCAGACCTGAATGCGCGGGTCGAACGCGGCGGCGAGGAACGAATAGCAACTGCCCAGGCTTGTGCCAAGCACACCAAACTGCTCGTATCCCTGCGACTCGAGCCAGTCGATGCAACTGCGAACATCGACCACGGCCTGGCGCGCGGCCGCTATGGTGCGGCCCACGTTGCTGCTGACCGCATAGTCGCTGCGCTCCAGCTCAGCCGGCCGACGGATGTCGTGGTAGGGCTTGGACAGGCGTAGTGCTGCGATCCCGAATTTGTTGAAGATGTCGCAGAGCGCGTTGTGACTGAATGCATCGGCATTCCACTGCGGCATGACGATAATGGCCTGCCGCGGCCGGCTGCTGTTCGCGTGCTTCGGCTCCGGGTACCAGCGGGCGTTGACGATGTCGTTTTCGGGGTATTTGGAGCGCACCGGCGAGGTAAACCGCAGGAACTGTGCTCGGGGCAGCTTGCCCTGCTCCGCCTGCTCGCGAAACCAGCGGTCCTGCTCCAGCGTTTCCGGGCGCACGTTGGTCGGGTAGAGCTCGGGGAAGCGCTCTTCCAGCCGGAAGTCCGTAGGCTCGGCGTAGCCATAGAAGTCGCTCGCTCGCGCGACGATGTCGTCGTTGACGGCAGCCATGGCGCGCGTGGCCTCCGCAGCGGTGTAGCTGCCATCCGGCTTCGCGGCCCACTCCGCGGCCAGCGGGCTGAAATCGGCCAGCCAGTCGAAGCCCCACTCCAGCGGACGCACAATCCGGTTCGTATCCCGCGTGGTCAGCGCGGTTTCCCAGCGGATCATCCAGTCCGCGTACCACTTGAACAGCATGAGATAAGGATACGAGAGTCAGCGTGTCCTCATCGCGGAGAGGTAGTCCGGAAGAGACTTGCGCCGAAAACGAGCAACGGCCCGGAGAGGCTCCGGACCGTTGGCTTGCTCGATATTCGCTTGCTTACTGAACGTCGCCGGCTTCCAGGTGCGACTCCAGGAAGTACAGCTCTTCTTCCGCGTCCACGATGAGCTGGTTGTAGAAGTCCGAGGTCGGGCCGTCACCAATCTCGTCAATCTTGTCGGAGGCCTCGCGCAGCTCCTTGCAGTAGGTGCCCAGAGCATCGGCGAGCGCGTTCAAGTGTTCCAGGCCAGCCACTGCCGAGGTCTTGTAGGGCGGAATGGGCGAACCCTCTGCAGACTGCCGAACCGTGCCGGCGGCCACGCCACCCAGTTGCGTGATGCGCTCGGCGATCGGATCGATCTGCTTAAAGATGACCTTCGCCGTGGCGTCAAACACCAGGTGAAGCTGGTAGAAGTTGATGCCCTTCACGTTCCAGTGGGCGTACTTTGCCTGGGAGTACATGTCCAGGGCGGCACCCAGCGTGACGTTCATCACGTCCACAACCTTCTGCTTGACGTCGTCTGCCAGTGCGACGCGATTCTTGTACATCCTGCTCTTCGGCTGTGCCTTTGCTTCTGCCTTTGCCATTGTGTTCCTTTCCAAACCGTGCGGGAGCGAATGGTTCGTCTGTCCCGTCCCTCGTTTGGATGCAGCGCACCGCAAAGGTTTGGCTCGGCTCCGCGGAGGACGCTAATCGGCGGCAAACGCCAGCGTAGGCAACCCGTCAGTAGCAGAGGCCTGGACCGGAACGCGCTCCACCTGCACAAGGGTGCTATAGAAGGTCGCTCCCCCACCCAAATCGGTGACGCGCTCGCTAGTCAACCGGTTCACACCCTCTCCCTGAGGCGACAGCTTGTTCCATCCCAGGGTGCAGGCCACCACGCCCGGCGGAACGCGATCGCTCAGGTAAACGCGCAGGCGAAGTGAACCGCGCGCACTGCGCACCTCCGCTTCGTCACCGCCGTGGAGGCCGCGTGCGGCTGCATCGGCGGGGTGCATCTCCAGACCTTCGGCAACTTCACCCTGCATTGCGCGGTGGCGCGGATGATTCGCAAAGGTGGAGTTCATCCAGTTGTCGCCTTTGCGCGGCAACAGTTGCAACGGGTACTCAGGACTGGTCGCCGCAAACCCTTCCTCGCCCGGGTAGTAAGCGGGCAGCGGGTCTTCGCCACGGGCGCGCAACGACTCCGAGGCGAACTCGCCGCGACCGCTGGGTGTTCGGAACCACGATGCGTCCGCAAACGGCAGGAAGTTGCCTGCAGCATCGCGGGGAACGTCCAGCGCAAGAAAGCCGTTGCCGCGGGCGCGCGTTACACCGGTGGAACTCGCGCCGGACGCGGCCTCGAGCGATTCGACCGTGATCCCCTGAAACCAGGGGTGGCCCGAATCCAGCGCCTGCGCCATCAGGTCACGGTCCGTGTCGCGGAAGCATGGCTCCGGGAAGCCCATGCGCTGAGCGAGTTGCGCGAACACCCAGGTGTTGGGGCGCGCTTCGCCCAGCGGCGCGATGGCCGCGGGCGAGATCTGCACATGAAGGTGTCCGTAGGCACCCTGCAGGTCCGTCTGTTCCAGCCAGGTTGGCGCGGGCAGAAGGATGTCCGCGTAATCGGCCGTGTCGGTGAAGAAGCTGTCGTGGACGACCGTGAACAGGTCCGGTCGCTGCATGCCGCGCAACACCGCGTTCTGGTTGGGCGCAACCGCGGCCGGATTGCTGTTGTAGACAAACAGGGCGTGAACCGGCGGATCGTGTGCCGGCTCTGACCCGAGCTGGGTCAGAGCGTGGCCAAGCTGGCTCATGTTGACGGTGCGTGCAGCGCGGCGAAGGGGCGAAGCCTGCATCAGCTCCGGCATGTGCAACCGTGCGGAGTTGAAGCCGAACGCGCCGGAGGTGGACAGCAGGAGACCGCCGCCGGGGTGCTGCCACGCTCCTGTGAGCAACGGCAACATGCAGATAGCGCGCATAGCAGTACCGCCAGTCTCCGACCGCTGCACGCCGTAGTTCACGCGGATTGCGGCGGGCTTCGCGGTCGCGTACTCGCGCGCTAGGGCGACGATCTGGCCGGCAGCAATGCCGGTGACCGCAGCCGCGGCTTCCGGAGCGTACGCGGGTGCGCGCAGGCGCTCGCGGAGTTCCGCAAAGCCGTGCGTGCAACTCTCCACGTAAGCGCTGTCGTACAGCGATTCGTCGACGATCACACGCATGATCGACATGGCCAGCAGGACGTCAGTCCCCGGACGGATGCGCAGGTGTTCGTCGGCCAGCTTGGCGGTGCGCGTCTGGTAGGGGTCAATGACGACCAGCCTGGCGCCGTCGCGCCGGGCCTGTTCAATGAACGGCCACAGGTGGATGTTGTTGCCATGGACGTTGGCGCCCCACGCTATGATCAGCTTCGCCTTCGCAAAGCTCTGCGGCTCCATACCGAGGCGGGTACCGTAGACGTCCGTCAGCGCGGCCGCGCCCGCTGTAGCGCAAATAGTACGGTCGAGCTGTGAAGCGCCAAGGCGGTGGAAGAAACGGCGGTCCATGGAGCCGTAGCCGAGCTGGCCGATAGTGCCCGCATAGCTGTAGGGCAGAATGCTTTCCGGGCCGTGATCGTCGCTCACACTTTGCAGCCGTCCGCAGATAGCGCTCAGCGCCTCGTCCCAGGAGATGCGCTCGAAGCTCTCGGCTTCGCGGCCGTGCTGCAGCGGACCTTTGGGAACTCCGGCGCGGCGACGCATGGGGTAGAGCAGGCGATCGGGAGCGTAGACATGGTCGAGGTAACGCGCAACCTTGCCGCACAGAAAGCCACGCGTCACCGGGTGGGCAGGATCGCCCTGCAGCTTGACGAGGCGGCCCGTGGCAAGGTCCTCGGTCGCGATGACCCGGCAACTGTCCGGGCAGTCGAGGGAACAGGTGGCATGGTGCAGCCGGAAGCCGCTCGCCGTCGCGGAGCCACTCGCGCCGTTGTCGTCGGCCTTGTACTCGGGTGAAACCGGGGCCAAACCGCTGCTCACTGCCGCCGGAACGTTCATGGCATGATTTTAGCTACCGTCGCGCCCACCGTTCAGCCCCTTGAAGGAGTTTGCTCATGATGCGGTTCTGCTCTTCCCTGCTCTTGGCGACTGCCCTGCTGGTACCGTTTGCGTCAGCCCGTGCGCAGAACGGATCGGCGATGGGTGTGCTTCCGCAGGCCGAACTGGACGTGGTCAAAGTACTTACCGCACAGGAGCGCGCCTGGAACAACGGCGACATGGCCGGTTTTCTGTCCGGCTACAAGCAGTCGCCGGAGACCATCTTTGTCGGCGAGACGGTGCAGCACGGCAGCGACAACCTGGCCCAGCGTTATCACTCCACCTACCCCAACAAGGACAGCATGGGAACGCTCAGCTTCAGCGATCTGCAGCCGCGCGTGCTGGATGACAACTACGCGCTGGTCACGGGTCGCTTCCATCTGGACCGTCCGCGCAAGTCGGGCGGTACAGCGGACGGGGTCTTCTCGCTGGTGCTGGAACATACTGCGTCGGGCTGGAAAATCATCCTGGATCACACAAGTTAGCCGGGGCGCGGTCGGCTGTCACCGTCGTTTTACCCGTTGGCCGTCGTAAGCCGACGCAACCAGTCGGTGCCGTTGCGATGCTGAACCCATGATCTCCAGCGTGGTTCCAGCCGTGCTTGGCGCTGCAACACTGACCGGTGCGGGTTTGGCCGTGCTTCGCGGAATGCGCTCCCCTTCCTCGCAACTACTGGCGCCTTCCGTCTCCCGGGTGCCAAACGGCTACCGGCAGATCGCACTGACCTTCGACGATGGACCCAGCGAGGAAACCCCGGCGTTGCTGGAACTGCTGGCGAAGTACCGCATCCGCGCCACCTTCTTCGTCTGTGGCAAGAACGTAAAGCGGCTGCCACACATTGCTCGCGCGATCGTGGAGGCCGGGCACGAACTCGGCAACCACACGCACGGCCACGCCCGTCTGTCGCCGCGCCTGAGCTGGGACGTGAACCTGTTCTCAGAAAGCGACATGGTCGAGGAGATGCGCCGGGCGCAAACCTGCATTCATCACCACACCGGTGTGTGGCCCAGGTACTTTCGCGCGCCCTATGGCTTGCGGTGGTTCGGGCTTCGCGGAGCGCAACGCAAGCTGGGTGTGCAGGGCGTGACCTGGTCCGTCATCGGGCACGATTGGGAGTGGGACCGGCACCGCATTGCAGAACACCTGATTCACAACACCGAACCGGGCGGCATTGTGTGCCTGCATGATGGTCGCGACATTCGCAAGGAAGTGAACCTGAGCGAGATGCTGGCTGCCCTGGAAGCTGTGCTGCCCGTGTGGCGCGCTCGCGGCCTGCGGGTTGGCACAGTGCATGAACTGATGCAGGCGGGCGTACGGCGCCGGAGTTCGGGCCGGTCGCGTGGTAGCTCGCGGCGCCGGCACGGCGTTCGGCGGCGCGAAGACGCAATGGCGGGCAGTTCCTCAGCGGCCCGGTAAGCGCCGCCCCGGCAGGCGCTCACCTTTGCCTGCTGCGATAATCCAAGTACTGTGCTGAAGCGTTTCCGCCGGCTGCCCAAGGCAGCATCTGCATCGTTTTTCGTTTTGTTCGGATCTCTTGCCGGCTGCCGTGCGCAGCGGCCCGTGGTCGCCGGCCTGTCGCCGGAACTGGCCCGTCGTATCGAGGTCACCATCCGCACCCGCGCCAACATTCCCTTCAACTACCAGGTGCTAGTGACGGACATGCACCCGGACGCGACGTTGCCGAATTACAACGATGTGACCATCACCGTGGGCGAGTACGGCAAACCGGGCAAGCCACTGAGCCTGCTGATGAGCAAAGACGGCAAGACGTTGGCGCAGTTGACCACGTTTGACCTGACCAAGGACCCGAAGGACCTGGTCAGCGATGCGGGACGCCCGGCGCGCGGCGGCAGCGAGAAGGCGCCGGTACGCATCGTGGTGTTCGACGACCTGGAATGCCCGTTCTGCGCCCGGATGCACTCCGCGATGTTTCCGGCCATTCTGCAGCGCTATGGCGACCAGGTGCGCATCGTGTACAAGGACTTTCCTCTGTCGCAGCACCCGTGGGCCATCCACGCTGCGGTGGATGCGGACTGCCTGGGCGAGCAGAGCACGCCCGCGTACTGGACCTATGTGGATTACATGCACGCCCACGCGCCGGACATCGGCGGGCAGGAGCATAGCCTGACGGCAGCCAAGATCCAGTTGGACAAGGTGGCCACAGACACCGGTGACGCCAACAAGGTAGACACGAAGAAGCTTCAGGCGTGCATCGCCAAGCAGGACGAGAGCCCCGTCACGGCTGGCCTGCGCGAAGGTGAATCGCTGAACATCAATGGAGTTCCGGCCCTCTACATCAACGGGCAGACGATCAACGGCGCGGCACCGATCGAGTTTGTGTATCGCGCGGTGGACGACGCCCTGCTGGCGCAGGGTGTCACGCCTCCGCCGGCGGTGCCGCTGCCCGACCTGAATGCTCCAGCTCCTGCTCCGACTGCGCCGGCAGCCGCCGCGCCCGCGGCAAGATCTCCGCAGCCAACGAAGTAGTCGGAAGAGTTGGCCCGGATCGCTTCCCCTGCAGCAATCAGTGCTCCGCGATACCATTAGCCCCGTGATGCTCAAGATCGACGCACACCTCGTTCGCACGGTCCGCAACGCCAGTCTGGCGCTTGCGATCTCGTGCGCCGCTCTCACTGCGGTGGGCTGCAAGAAAACGCACGGCGACGATGTGGTGGCCAGCGTAAATGGCCATGCCATACCGCGGGCCGACCTGGACCGGCTTTTTGACGCCCAGCAGAAAAGCAAGCAGGACCCCACTCCCGAAAGCCCGGAGCAGGCCACCAGCGAAAAGCTGGAGATGGTACGCGGCCT
The DNA here is from genome assembly GCF_025685415.1 of Terriglobus aquaticus. Lineage (NCBI taxonomy): Bacteria > Pseudomonadati > Acidobacteriota > Terriglobia > Terriglobales > Acidobacteriaceae > Terriglobus > Terriglobus aquaticus. The sequence continues at coordinate 3,963,585 of NZ_JAGSYB010000001.1, read as the reverse complement.
GATCGATCAGGAGATCGTAGAGCAGCGCGCGGCCAAGATGAACCTGACCGCGACCAACGACGAGGTGGATGCGAAGATCAACGAGTTCAAATCGCACTACACCGACCAGGACTTCAACGAGTACCTGAAGCAGTCGAACCAGACGCTGGATGAGTTCCGCCGCAACGTACGCCGGTCTGTCACGTCGACCAAGCTGTTCAACAAAGAGATTGAAAGCAAGATCAATGTGACCGACGCCGAGGTCACGAACTACTTCAACACGCACAAGGCGGACTACAACCTGATTGAGAACCGCTACCACCTGGCGCAGATCATCGTGACGAGCGGTCCGCTGGACCCCACCACCGCCCAGGGCGGACAGGCCAACCTGCAGGGCAGCAAGGCCACCAACGACGCCGACGCCAGGAAGAAGATTCAAACCATCAAGAACCGCATCGACGCTGGAGAAGACTTCGGAACGCTTGCGGCGAACTACTCCGAGAACCCGCAGACCGCCTCGAATGGCGGCGACATGGGCTTCCCGTCAGAGTCGCAACTCCGCTCGGACCCGCAGACCTTTGCGGCCATCAGCAAGCTCAAGGCGGGTGAGACCACCGACATTCTGCCGGTGTACGGTCCGAACAAGCAGGTCATCGGCTACGTGATCCTGAAGCTGCTGGCGCGCGAGTCCGCCGGCCAGCGCGACCTGACCAACCCGGTGGTGCAGCAGAGCATTCGCGACCAGTTGCGCAGCAGCCGGTCACAGTTGCTGAAGAACGCATACCTGGAAATGGTGCGCGACCAGGCCAAGGTCGAAAACTACTTCGCCGAGCAAATCTTTAACAGCGGCGCGAAGTAGCTGGCGCGGGTAGCTCGTCACCGAGCGAAGCTGCGGTCCGTCGCCGCAACGCGGAGCGTTTCGCCTTCCGCAAGGATGCGCACCCGGCCGCTGAGACCGGAACGTCGGGCCGCCTCCGCCAGGCGCACGGGCGGCTCCTCAATCGGCTCACGGCCTAGTGGGAACGTCCCGAAGTGCATGGGGATCATGGTGTGGGCTGAGCGCAGGTCGATGAATGCCTGCAGCGCTTCTTCGGGGCTGGTGTGCACGGCGCGGTAACTGTCTGGAAAGTACGCTCCGATGGGTAAGAGAGCGATCTGCGGCGAGAGCCGGTCGCCGATCTCCCGGAATCCGCGAAAGTACGCCGTGTCGCCCGAGTGGTAGATCGAATGGCGGCCATTGCGGATCACGTAGCCTCCGAAAAGCCGGTGCGTGTCCTTGAACAGGCGCGCTCCCCAGTGCTTGGCCGGGGTCATGGTCACGGAGACGCCCGTACTGGTGCCGTCGGACGCGCGCAAGTCGGTCTCCTGCCACCATTCCAGCTCTGACACCATGCGGAACCCGAGCTTCTCCACAAGGTCACCGACCCCGCTGGGCACGATCGCCTCTGGCGCGAAGCCCGTGATGCGCACCGTGTGGCGCACTACCTGCCGAAGCGAGCGCAGGTGCAGGTGATCCATGTGGGCGTGCGAGAGCAACACCGCGTCGATCGGAGGCAGGTCGCGCACGCGAAGACCGGGCCGGCGCTGCCGGCGCAACAGGATCAGGGCTCGCGCAAACACCGGATCGACCAGCAGGTTGCGCCCACCAATTTGGATCAGGAATGAGGAGTGGCCGATGAACGTGATGCCGAGCTCCTCGTGCTCGACCAGGACCGGCAGTTGCGGCTCGCCGACAAGCGGCTGGCGGTAACTCTCGCGGGTCACGCGATAGAGCTGGCGCAGCTTGCGAAGAACGGTGGGATGAGGACGAACGTTCACATCTGTTTGGATGAGTCTGCGGGAGGTTCGTCTCACGCAGAAATGGGTCGCCGGGGAGCAAAGCGCGGTCGCAGCAGATGGGAGGTAACCAGGGCGTGCTTTCTCAGCAAGTGAAAGACAATCTGATAGCCTCAAACCGGTTCCGGGCAAAAGCCGGTCCGGGCACCGTTACGTCTTAACGCATTGAGTCTTCCGCCCCAAGTCGAACCCGCAGCACAGCCGGCAGGCAGGCCCGGTCTTTTCAGCCGTATTGTGTACCACGCTGGAACCACTGCCACACGGGAGCTGCTGGTTCTGTGCTCGCTTACGGCGCTGCTGCTGTTTTACGGGCTGGTGCCGGTGCGCGTGGGGCGCCTGCAGATCTCGCGGGCAGAGATGGGCCTGGTGGGCGCCGACGAGCCGCGCTACGCGCAGATTGCGGCAGAGATGCTGCAGGCGCACTCTGCGGGCTGCCACGCCGTGCATGCCCGCGTCTTCCCCCATTCGCTTCGCATTGAGGACCTGAGGGCCAGCGCGAAGTGCCTGGAGGCGGGCTTCGTCACACCCATCCTGTACGGCCATCCCTGGCTGGAGAAGCCAGCGCTGTATTACTGGCGCACTATGAGCTTCTTCAAGGAGTTCGGCGTGCACGACTGGGTCGCGCGGCTACCCAGCGCCACCGGCGCCTTTGCCATGGTGTTCCTGATCTTCCTGCACATGCGGCGATTCCGTCCGGGCGGGCACCTGGACGCGGCGCTAATCACGGCGTCGGCCGTTGCAATCGTGGCGTTCGCGCGCGGCGCCTCCACGGACATGCAACTGGCGGCGCCCTTCGCCATCGGCATGCTGGGCTGGTACGCCTGGTACGAGACGGGCAAGAAGTTCTGGCTGTTTGACCTGTACTTTTTCGGCGCGCTGGCCGTGCTGGCGAAGGGGCCCGTCGCCATCTTCCTGGGCGGCTGCATCATTGTGCTCTTTGTCGGCCTGAGGCGCGAGTGGCAGGTGCTGCGGCGCATGTTCTGGTGGCCGGGCATGCTCCTGTTCCTCCTGCTGGTGCTGCCGTGGTACATCGCGGTGCAGCTCCGGAACCCGAACTTCTGGCATTTCTTCCTGTTTGAGCAGAACCTGGAACGGTTCGCCAGCAACCGCTACCAGCACCACCAGAACCCCTTCTTCTATGTGCTGGTGTTGATGGTGGCGCTGATGCCATGGACGGTTGTCTCGCTGCGGGCGCTGTGGGACGCATTCCAGACCGCGCGCGCGGAGTGGCGCGTGCGCTACCTGCCCGGGCGCTACCTGGGTCACCAGCGCACCGGGGATGCCTTCCCGGAATTCCTGGTGCTTTGGGCGATCTTCCCGGTGATCTTCTTTTCGTTCTCGGGGTCCAAGCTACCGGGCTATATCCTGCCTGCCATTCCACCGATCACCATCCTTACGGGTGACTACCTGTTTCGCGCTCGGAAACGGCCCCTCTCCATGCCGACGCTGGTGCTGCACGGCATAGCCGCGGGTGCGATGGCGTTTGTGCTGATGCTGTCGCCGCAGTACATGATCTTCCAGAAGCTGGTACCGCCTGCCAAGACCATCACTGTCACGGCGCTGATCGCGGCATTGTTCGCGGGGAATATCGTCTTTACGGTGCGACGGTTTGGCCTTCGATACCTGCGCAGCGTCACGCTGATTCCGGTGGTCGCCATGCTGTTCTGGCTCCTGCATACGAATGGCTGGCTGCTGGATGCGAACTACTCCGCCCGGCCCATGGCGCAGGAGATTGCTCGGCGCGCTCCGGGCGTGGACATCCTGGTGTCGCACCGCATCCGGCGCGACATGGATTACGGGCTTTGCTTTTACCGGCAGCAGCCGCTGCGGCATTACATTCCGCAGCCGTCGGTGACGGAGAAGCAGTGGGTCATCACGGGCATTCCGAACGAGGAGCACATTCTGGTCCTGCGCGATGACGACCTGCAGGCGTTGCCCAAGCTGCTGCCCGGCCGCACCTATGAACCGCTGCTGATCAACGAATGGCAGGGCCTGGCGGTGTACCGGGTTGCGGCACGCAGGTAGGCGCGCAGTTCCGGGATACAACGGTTCCCTATGTGATTCCCCTGGCCTTCCCCGGGCGGGAAACCCGCTACCCTCAAACCGAGAGTGCTCGACGCATACGACATCCGAGACCTGCGCCTGCACCCGGGGCGCGACCTGCGCACCCTGCTGACAGAAGAGAGTGCGGTCTGGCGCCGGGACCTTCTGTGGGACTACTCGGGCTCCATTGAGCTTCTGATGGGCTACCTGGACCAGCGCATTCTGCCAGGGTTCGTCGCGATCGAGCGGCGCACGGGACAGGTGCATGGCTACACCTTTGCCGTGTTTGAGTCGCAGAAGGCAGTGGTCGGCGACCTGTTCGCCTACGGCCCGCGCCGCCTGGAGCTGCAGCGCGGCCTGCTGCGCCACCTGTTGCCCATGCTGCAGCACACGCCCGGCGTGGAACGCGTGGAATCGCAACTGCTGGTCACCCCCGAGGATCTGCAACCCGGCTTTACCGAGGCTGGATTTCGCAGCTATCCCCGCCTCTTCATGCAGGCCGCGCTCCCGGACCAGCGCGAACTGATTCCTAGCGGCAGCCTGGTGCGATCAGACGAGGAACCAACGCCGGAGCTGGGCAGCCTGCGCCTGCGGCGGTGGACCGCTCCCATGTACCAGCCCGCGGCAGACCTGATTCACCGCGCCTACGTGGGCCACGGTGACACGGAGATCAACGACCAGTACCGCACCGTGCAGGGGTGCATGCGATTCCTGCACAACATCGTCCGCTTCCCGGGCTGCGGCACCTTTACGCCGGAGCACACCTGGGTGCTGGTGGATGAACGCTCAGGAGAACTGGACGGCCTGCTGCTGACCACGCGCGTGGAGTCCAACACCACTCACATTCCGCAGTTGTGCCTTGCTCCGCGACGCCGTGGCCGCGGCCTGGGCCGGATGATGATGCGCCACGCTGCAACCGAGCTGGCGCGTGCCGGGCAGCGCACCGTGACGCTGACCGTAACCGAGGCAAACACGAGCGCCATGCATCTGTACCGTGACCTTGGCTTTACGCCGCGGCACCGCTTTCACGCGGCTGTCTGGTGGAAGTAGCAGGCTCGCGCTAGTGGCAGCAGGAGCTTGCGGACTCCGCATACGTCAGGCTCGGATACCAAGTGCCACCGCGGCCTTCAGGCGTCAGGTCCAGCCACGTCCATAGTGGGTCGATGTCGGCATGGCCGCGTGGATCCTGGCCGGGATCCGCCATATCGAAGTTCATCTCGGCGGCCCAGAAATGGCGCACGACACCATCGCGCCGGGTGAACACATTCAGCGCTGGGACGTCGCCATCCTCCGCGCTGACGTAAGCGCGGGTGTACTCGCCGGATGGGTCGGAGTACAGCGGAACATTCGCCCAGCCTCTCTGACGCTTCCAATCCGCCAGCCGCGGGTAGGGCGAGCGCGCGATCACGGCGAACGCGACGCGCTGCTGCAGGTCCTGCGCCTTAGTCTGCCACGTCGCCAGGGTGGAGGTGCACATGGGACACGGCGCCTCGCGCTGCGGGCCGAACATGTAGCTGTACAGGATGAGCGTGTCCTTCTCGCCGAAAAGCTGTTCGAGCGTGACGGGCCCATCCGACCCTTCGAACGTGTAGTTCTGCGGAACCTGGCCGCCGGCCGGCAGAGCACGTCGCAGCGCGGCGACTTCTTCAATCTTGCGGCGCAGCTCAATCTCCGCAACTAGCAGGCGCTGACGGGCGGCCCGGTACTCCGGGCTTTCGTTAGGAAGGTGCGCTGTGTTCTTTTGCGCGAGGTCAGCGGCGGGAGCGAGGACAGGATCAGGCACGCGAAACGATCTCCTTGCGGTGGCGCAAGAAGCATAGCCCCTAATGCTTGATGAAGTACATGCCCCAGCTCACGACGATGGCGGCGGCCAGAAAGCCGCCGAAGCACAGCGCGCCGAAGCGCACCATGGAGCGCGGCGTGGACCGCTGGGTGATACCGAAGACGATCGACGCAAAGAAGGCGTAAAGCAGGAGCGCGGTGAAGTGCGACATGGTTAGCGGTCCAGCTTTCTGCCGTTGGCGATGGATTGCGCGTCCACTGCGGCCATCACGTTCAACAGGCCCGCGACCACGATGAACTTGGACCCGTAGTCGGAGAACGCATCGCTGAGCTGCGTTGCGCCCAGGTCGCCCAGCTTAGCCACCGCCCATAGGCCGATGGCGCCGGCGTCGCCGACAAAGCCAAGGATGTCCAGCGGGTCGCCCGTGCTCGGCGTGTACACCTTGCCGTGCATCAGGAGGCCAATCGCGAACATGGCGACGATGGAAACAAACAGCAGCAGACCGCGGATTCCCTTGCGGATCATCACGTGACCCAGGCCGGGGACGAGCCAGCCGGCCAGAAGCACGAGGTCCGGAGAGAGCCCGGTCCGCTTGACCGGAACGATGACTGCCTTGGTTGCCATTCCGAATTGAGTCTACCAGCGCCGCTCGGCTGTGAAGAGTTCGCCCGCAGCTAAATGCGCACGAGTTCCCGCTGCACACGGCCGGTCACCCGAGCCTCACCCGCAGACGGGATCATGTCGACTTCCAGGCGAACGCCGAACTCGCCGGGCAGGTAGATGCCGGGCTCCACGGAGAAGCAGGTGTCCGGCAGGATGCGGCGTTCGTCGTGCGACTCGAAGTCGTCCAGATGCGCGCCGGCGCCGTGCAGCTCTGTGCCGATGTTGTGGCCGGTGCGGTGAGTGAACCATTCGCCAAAACCGCGCTGTTGTATGACTGCGCGCGCGGCGCGGTCGGCTTCCCAGCCCGCGATCGGCTCGCCTGCGGCGAACCGCTGCTGAACCAGAGCAATCGCCGCGTCCCGCGCGTCGCGGACTGCTTCGAAGATCTCGGTTTCGCGCGGGGTCGGCTCGCGGTCGACCACGCCGCACCAGGTGATGTCGTACCAGACGGCCGAGGGGTCGTCCGCGACCTTACCCCAGATGTCGATCAGCACAAACGAGCCGCGCTCGATGCGGCGGGACGATGCCGGCGTGGGCTCGTAGTGCGAGTCCGCGGCGTTGGGCCCGACGGAAACGTTGGGGCCATGCTCCGTGACCAGGCCGGCTTCGGCTATGCGTGCCTGCAGGAACTGGACCATGCTGACCTCGTCCGCCTCGGGCGAGCCGGCGCGGACGCGACGACCGATCTCCTGCCAACCCTCTTCGAGGATCGCGTCGATGGCTTGCTGCGCCCGGTAGTGCGAGGCGATCTGCTGCGGCGTCAGCACCGCCTCAAAGCGGCTGACCAGGTCGGCAGAGCTGACGATCTGCTTACCCAAGCTCGTGAGCATCTCGTGGGTTCCGGCGTCGAGCAGGCCGATGTACATGACCGCGTTGCGCGGCGAGTACTGCATCGCAATGCGCGTCGCACCCTGCAGCATGGCTTGCACGCCTGCCTCCATCTCCTGCCAGGTTGAGTAGCTGGTCTTGTCGCCGGGCAGGGTGTCCAGCCGGCCGGATTCGATGCGATGCACCAGCTTGCGCGGCGTGCCCTGCGCCGGAACGAAGTACCACCAGCGGCGCGTCACATGGGCGTTGGCCGGCAGGCCCAGGATGCGATAGCTGAGCCGGTCGCGGCCGTGGTGGTCATAGAAGAGCCACCCGTCGAGGCTGGCGTCGCGCAGAGCGCTCTGGATGGCGTCGAGATTCATGGCCTTCAGTGTAGACGGCGGCTCGGGAGGTCGGCCGTCACCAGAACGGACAAAGGGCACAGCTTTCGCTGTGCCCCTTTCAAAGCGAACCGCGCTCGCCTACCGCAGCGAGGCCTGCTGCTGTTGCTGTTTCTTCAGCGCGTTCTGCTCCAGCGCCTGCGCCTCCGGCATGTAGGTGAGTGCCTTGGCGACCTGCGGGTCGGAGTCCATCATGGCGTGCAGGCCTTCATTGGTGCCGAACTGCGAGATGAAGAGGCTGCCCTTGATGTTGGATTTGATCCAGTCCAGGTTGGTGTTGAAGTCAGCATCGGTGTAGTCGATCTTTTCGGACTTCAGGTATGCCTTGAAGTCGTTCAGAACGGCGTCATCGACTACAAAGTTCTGCGGAATGTCCCGATGTGCCAGGTAGTGCTTGGTGAAGTTGAAGAACGCCGTGTGCTGCAGCAGGTTCAACTCAAAGGGGTTGGAGCGCGGCTGCTCGATCTTCTCGTCCGGCGTGATGCCGCCGCCGCCATAAACCGTGCGACCGGCTTCGGTCAGCTTGACCTCGGTATTGGTCTTGTCGGCCGGCTTGGCATCGGCACGCACGTAGTAGTAGTCGTACAGCGAAACTCCGTTGTAGTCGCGCTGAATCAAGCGTCCGGACGGCGTGTAGTAGTGGTACGTCGTTAGCGCCAGGCCGGTGTTGTCGGCAATCTGGAAAACAGTCTGCACCAGGCCTTTGCCAAAGGTGGTTTCGCCGACGATCAGGGCACGGTCGTGGTCCTGCAGGGCGCCGCTCACGATCTCAGCCGCCGAAGCGGTGTTGCGATTCACCAGCACCACAATCGGGAAGTGACGGTCGTCCTGCTCGCCGTGGCTGGCACGGTAGACCTGGTCCGGGAAGGCTCGTCCCTTCTGCGAGACAACGATGTCGCCCTTCTTTAGGAACTTGTCACTCATGCCAACCGCCTCGGTCAGCAGACCGCCGGGGTTGCCGCGCAGATCGATCAAGAGGCCGTTCAGGTCAGGGCCGAACTTCGTCAACGCGTCCTGCACCTCTTTCGAGGTGGTCTCCATGAACTGCGTCACGTGGATGTAGCCGATGCCGGGCTTGATGAAGTACGCCAGGTCGACCGACGGACGCGGGATGTCGTCGCGAACCACATCAAAAACGATCGGCTGATCATGGCCCTCGCGCTGCACGGCGATGCTGGCGTGGGTACCCTTGGGTCCCTTCAGAATATTGGAGATGGCAAGCGAATCCTTGCCTTCCATCGAGGCGCCGTTGATGCTGACGATGATGTCGCCGGGACGGATGCCGGCTTTGTGCGCGGGCGAGTTCTCGAAGGTATCCGCGACCATGGTGTGTATTACGCCAGCCTTGTCGGGCTGCGACTGGATGTGCATGCCCACGCCGTAGTAGTGGCCGCGCTGGTCCTCGCGCATCTGCGCGTAAGCCTTTGGATCGTAGAAGTTGGAATGCGGGTCCAGAACGTGCAGCATGCCAGGAATGGCGCCGTCGTAGATGACCTTGTCCACCGTTTCGCCGTTGAGCGGCTCGGCGTAGTTCTGCTCGACTACGGAATACACGTCCGTGAACTGGTGCAGGTTGTCGCGGAGGCTGCTCTCGTCACTTGCGGTCTGGGCGTTGACTCGGCCATTCAGGAACTGGCCTCCAACCGCGCAGGTGGCCAAAAAGACGGTAAGTGACAGGGCGGCGCGGCGGGTTCGTGAGGGCATCAGGCAAGTCCTTCAAAACTGCGGTCGATGCGCCGGGGCCGCGCCTGGCAGGCGGGCGGCGGTGCTGAGAAGTAGACGGAGTATAGCACCGCTGCGGTAGCGGACCCGCCCCGCCTGGGCGCCACCTGTCAGCCCGGTGGGGCCGATCACCGCCGTTCGCGCTGCGCTTCGTAGCGCGGTTGATCTGGGCTAATACCGGTTCTGCGGGTCGGTTGGCGGCGGCGGATACGCCGAGGGCGGCGCAGCGGGCGGCTGGGGAGTGTATGCCCCGGGAGCGCTGAAGCTCGTTGCGGAGGGCGGCACGGAGCCACCCTGCGGGTACACAGGTGGGTAAGCCGGAGGCGGAATCTGCCCCGGGTAGGTTCCGGTGTACTGCGGGGCCGGTGTCACCTTCCACGTGGAGAACGCAAGAATGAAGAGCACGACAAACAGGCCAAGTGGAACAAGCGAAATCAATGACAGCGCCGGAGCCAGTCCCGCCTTCTTGAAAGCAACCCAGAGCGGCACAATAATGAGCGCCTGGAACAGAAGGAAGAACAATCCCATGATCGGCATGACTGCCGCCATGATGTGCGCTACCTGGGTCGGATCCGGATTCTGAGCGTCCACGCTGAGCTCCTCATCGCGCGATCCCTGCCGCGCGTACCACGAATGTACGCGCAAGCGCGGGCCGGAGTTGCAACGGCTGCTGGAATATTTGCGACGGCTACGTCAGATCGTCCGTGTCGAAAGGAGGCTTGCGGCCCAGGCGGCGCATGTCGTGCGGTTCATCCACGAGGGATCGCACCACCACCTCCAGTTCGGCCGGATCTTCTATCTCGGCTGTCATGGTTTTCAGCGGCTCCGGTTCACCGATCTCTTCCAGCAGAACGGTTACATGCGCGACCGCCACGCCGTCCTGGTTCAGGCCTTCCGGCGTCTTGGCCTTAATGCCTACGTTTCGGGACGGAATGCCGAGGATATCGGCAACGCTGGCGCGGATCTCGCCCGCGATCGGCACGATCTTGGGACGGTGCAGGATGAGTACCGAATCGAGGTTCACGATGCGATAGCCCGCGGTCGCGATCTCTTCCAGGGCGGTACGCACAAACAGAGCGGAGTCTGCGCCCTTCCAGCGGTCGTCGGTGGGTGGAAAGAAGGTGCCGATGTCGCCGGCCGACACTGCGCCCAACAGGGCATCCGTAATCGCGTGCAGAAGGACGTCGCCGTCGGAGTGTCCGGCCAGGCCTTCTGTGTGTGGCACGGGCAGGCCGCCCAGGATTAGCGGTACGCCCGGTTTGAACGCGTGTGAATCAAAGCCGTACCCGATCCGCAATCCTGCCAATGTTGCACCCTCACCGATAACCAGATCACCGGCAAGCCGGCGCGGTTCCGCTTGTCGCAGAAGCGGTCGGTCTTCAGAATAGCGGAGCCTGGGCCGGTACGGGCCCTGAACCGGCGCAACGACGCCGCGCACCGGCGAAACGGTCTAAACTCATTGGTCTATGAAGGTGCACGTTATTCTTCCGGCTGCAGGCCTGGGCACACGCATGGCCGTCCCGGGTGTTTCGGCAAAGCAGTTTCTTTCCCTCGGCGGCGTACCAGTTCTGTTGCGTAGCGTGCAGGCGTTCGCATCCGTGGAGCGGGTCAGCACCATCACCCTGGCCCTACGCTCCAGCGAACAGGACCAGGTGCAGGCCCTGCTGAGCGAGCACGGACTGGCTGACCGGGTCCGCATCACCACCGGCGGCGAACACCGGCAAGACTCCGTGTCAAACGCGCTGCACAGCATCACTGCGGAACCCGACGACGTTGTTCTGGTACACGACGCGGTTCGCCCCCTGATCGATCCCGGCACGATCGACCGCACCATTGACGCCATCGTCAAACAGGGCGCTGCCATCGTCGGTCTGCCTGCCGTGGACACCATCAAGCAGGTGGAGCGCACCGCGAACGGCGCCATCATCACCGCGACCGTGCCGCGCGAACGCATCGTGCAGGCGCAAACGCCGCAGGGTGCCCGCTTTGCCGACCTGCAGCGCGCCTTTGCCGAGGCCGAGGCAGACGGATTCCAGGGAACCGATGAGTCCAGCCTGCTGGAACGCGCCGGCCTGACGGTCGCCGTGGTTCCGGGCTCCGCTGCCAACTTCAAGATCACGCAGCCCGGCGACCTTGAGCTGGCGGAGTTCTATCTGCGCGGGCGCGCCACGGCAGCCTGAGTCGCGATGAGCGATCTCCAGGACGATCTCGCCGCAGGGGCGAACCCACCATCGCATCGCGCGGAGGACGACACCTCGTCGCGTGGGGTCGGAGACCCCACGGATTTCCCGGCCAGCGACGACGCGCCATCGCCCGTCCACGTGCAGCCAGCCCGACGTGCGGCTGTCACGTTCATCTTTCTCACGGTCACGCTGGACATGCTGGCGCTGGGCATGATCGCGCCCGTGCTGCCGGACCTGATTAGCGGCTTTGTGGGCGGCTCGGCGGCGCGCACCGCAGAGACGATCGGCCTGTTCGGAACCGTCTTCGCGCTGATGCAGTACGTCTTCTCACCCGTGCTCGGATCGCTCTCCGATCGGTACGGGCGCAGGCCGGTCGTTCTCCTGTCGAACTTCGGCCTCGGTCTGGATTACATCCTGATGGCGCTTGCGCCGTCGCTACGCTTTCTGCTGATCGGGCGAGTGCTTGCGGGCATTACTGCAAGCAGCGTGCCGACCGCCCAGGCGTACATGAGCGATGTGACACCGCGCGAGAAACGAGCCGCGGCCTTCGGCATGTTGCAGGCGGCGTTCGGGTTCGGCTTCATCGTGGGTCCGGCGCTTGGGGGATGGCTTGGTTCCATCTCGCCGCGTCTGCCATTCTGGGTTTCGGCGGCGCTGTCGCTGCTGAACTTTGTGTATGGCCTGTTTGTGCTGCCGGAGTCGCTCGCGATGCAGTACCGCAGTCCGTTCTCGTGGAAGCGCGCCAACCCCATCGGCTCTATTCGGCTGCTGTCCCGCTCTCGGAACCTGCTGGCTCTGTCCGGTGTTTTGCTGCTGGGCTACCTGGCGCAGAACTCGCTGCTCAACGTGTACGTGGTGTACGTGGAGTACCGCTATCACTGGTCGGTTCACCAGATCGGCAACTCGCTGGCGGTGCTAGGCGGGCTGACGATCCTGTACGGATTCTTCCTGGTGCGCCGGGCCAGCCAGAGGCTTGGCGATCAGCGTGCCACGGTGTACGGGCTGGCGGGCGGGGGCCTGGGCTACATCATCTTCGGCGCCGCACATACCGGTCTGCAGTTCGTGGCTGGCATGCCCCTGCTGAACCTGACGTCGATTGCCTGGCCTGCCACGCAAAGCATTATGAGCCGCGCCATCGGGCCGAATGAACAGGGGCAATTGCAAGGCGCGATCAACAGCCTGCGCGGCATCGCGGGCATCGCCGGCCCCAGCCTCTTCACCTGGATCTTCGCCCGTGCGATCTCAAACGGCAGCGGCTTCCACATGCCCGGCCTGCCTTACTACACGGCTGCCGGCTTCATGCTGCTCAGCGTTCTGCTGGGCATCGTGACTGGCAGAGAACCGAAGCAGGCGTAAGCGGCCCACTGTTCTTGCGCGGCTTTTCCCACTCAAACGCCGTATAACAGAACAAACCACATCCCAGCACCCACACGAGGAGAGCGCTCTCATGCCATCGCCCAAGGTCCTGTTGTCTCTATTGTCTGTCGCGACCGCCGCGGTGCTCGCCCTGCCGGCGAGCGCGCAGCGTGAAGGCAGCGCACAGCCCGCAGTCTCCGGACCAATCACGGCAAAGTACCAGGCCGACGCCAGCAAGATTCTCGCTGCCGCCGCGGCCGACAACGACGGCTATACCGCGCTTACCTATCTTTGCGACCATATTGGCAATCGCAACAGCGGCACGCCGCAGTTGAACACCGCCGTGCAGTGGGGTGCAGAGCTGATGCGAAAGGCCGGCCTGGAAAACGTGACCGTGCAGCCCGCCATGGTGCCGCACTGGGTGCGCGGGCATGAGTCTGCGGAGATCCTCTCACCCGATCTGCACGGCATGCCGCGCAAGCTGCACATGTTGGGCCTGGGCATGAGCGTCGGAACCCCCGCGCAAGGCATCACCGCGCCGGTCATTTTTGTGCATACTTTCGACGAGCTGGACGCTCTGCCGCCCGACAGCATCAAGGGCAAGATCGTTGTCTACAACCCCGGCTGGCACGGCTATGGCGTCGGCTCGCTGTATCGCACCACCGGGGCGTCGCGCGCGGCAGCCAAGGGCGCGGTAGCCATGCTCGTTCGCTCCGCGACCGGGCTGGTGGAGCAGACGCCGCACACGGGCACGCTGCGCTACGACGAAAAGCAGCCCAAGATTCCCGCGGCGGCCATCTCACCGGAAGACGCGCTGCTGATCGAGCGCCTCGCCAAAGACGGCACCGTCTCCGTTCACCTGCAGATGGACGCGCACCAGGAAGCTGACGTGCAGAGCGGCAACGTGGTCGGCGAAATCCGCGGCTCCGAGAAGCCGAACGAGGTCGTCGTACTCGGTGGCCACATCGATTCGTGGGACGTGGGACAGGGCGCGCAGGATGACGGCTCGGGCATCATGGCCGCCTACGCTGCGGTGAAACTCATCCACGACCTCGGTCTGAAGCCAAAGCGCACCCTGCGCCTCGCGTTCTGGGTGAATGAAGAGAATGGCGGTGCCGGTGGACGCGCGTACCGCGATTCGGTCGCGAAGAACATCAAGGACCAGGTGGCGGCCATGGAAATGGACGACGGTGCCGAAGCTCCTTTGGGCATCGGCTACACCGTGATCGCGCGCACACCCGGCCGCCGCGCGCCCAGCATGCAGCAGATGATGCGCCAGGGGCCGCCCCCGTTCAACATGGACGCGCTCACACCTGAGCAGAAGCAGGCCTTCAACACGGTGCAGCAGATCGCAGCGTTGCTGCAGCCCATCGGCGCGGACAAGGTCTTCCCGGCCGGCGGCGGATCCGACATCGGTCCGATCGTTGCGCTCGGCGTGCCTTCGCTGGCGCCCATCACCGTTGCGGAGCATTACTTCGACTGGCACCACACCGAGGCCGACACGCTCGACAAGGTCAACCTTGCCGATTTCCGCAAAGACATCGGCCTGCTTGCGGTGACGACCTTTGTGCTCGCGGACATGGATGGACAGTTGGTCGGTGCGAAGATCCCGGACATGGACTAGCCGCACAGCCGCTGCGTTGATCAGGGCAGCGCGCCGCAGACGTCACATCGGCTGCGGCGCGCTTTGCTGCAACCATGCAGCGGCGCTGCCCGTCAGAGGGCTCACGCGAAACGCACGCGGCTGCATCACGCGGTACTCTTCCCGCGGTACGCGATAGGGGCTACCAACATAGTGGCTCGAGATGTAGTCACACAGCGGCTGTTTGACGTTTGGCACCGGTCGCACCCTGGGCACAAACAGGTTCGAAACATCTCCGCGCAAGCTGCGCTGTAGCGTCTCGGGCGACAGACCCTCGCAGGCCGACCGGTACTCCACCGGCACCACGATCAGGTCGCGAGGATGCTGCTGCAGCTCCGCGATCTTTTCTTCCGCCAGGCCCGGAAATGCAAGGTCGAAGCTGTAGTAGCGCCCGGTGATCACCTTGGGGCCGAACTGCCCGTCCAGGTAGGAGAAGTAACGGATTGGCGCGCGCAGGCCCACCCCGGCCGGCGGTAGTTCCGCTGCAGATGGCATCTTCTCCAGCCTGGGAGCGGAGTGCATCAGCACGTTCACCTGCTGCCGCGTGTGACTGAGCGCGGCCAGGCACACGTATACTCCCCAGGCCACCACAACCGGCATGCGTCGACGCGGCAAGCGCAACAACGCCAGCGTGACCACCAAAAGGGCCGGTAGGGAGTTGATGAAGATGTGCCCGGGGTCTGCCCGGCCAAACGCCGCCGGCACTGCCGCCAGCGCCAGCGCGATCAGGTACAGCTCCGGCCGCGTGGATTCCCCTTCATAGAACGCACACACGACCACGCACGCCGCAGCGACCAGCATGGCAACCAAAAAGACCGTTTCATACCCGGGCAGCAGCGGCAGGTTGAACGATCCACCGGCAAAGGTGAACAGGACACCCATCCATCCCATACGCGCCGCCACGGCGAACACCGCACCGCACCAGACGAGGAACGCGACCAGCGGCAGTGCCACGTAAGAGCGCCGCACCGAGACCATGAAAAACAACACTGTCGCCACGGCAAAGCCAATCCCCTGCTCCGGCGAGTACAGCAGCAAGCCGGCGAATGACCCGGCAGCCGCGACCATCGCCGGGACCATGGACCGCGCCGTCTTCACCGGCTCCGCGCGAAGCTCCCACAGCCGGTGCACCCAAAGCGCGCACGCGCTGGCAAGCACAAATCGCAGTGGCGTGTACTGCGCGCCCTGATCGGTGATGGACGCGAACCACGCCAGCGTCAAAGCCGTGAAGACGATCGCGCGGTCTACCGCTCGCGCGCGCAACGCAGAGATCACGCGCCACAGCAGGAGCACACCGGCGGCCCACTCCAGCAGGCAGAACAGGTAATACGCATGCCCCACCGGAATGCGCAGCAGCTTGGCCAGCCACCAGGACGGCCAGTACATCAGCGGACCGTAGTCGAACAGGAAGTCGCGATAGACGCGACCGCCCGCGATCTGATTGCTGAAGCGGTCTAAGAAGTAGATCGCCTCGTCGTAGGGCCCCATGTTGCTGGCCCAATACCAGAGATACAGGCTGGCCGCGATTGCAAGACACACTGCGACCGCAGGCACGATCCACCACGAGCGGCCGCGAACTTCGCCAGTGGCCTCTTGCAGCCGCAATCCCCAGCCGCGTGTCCACAGCGCAAAGCCAAGGCCCAGCACGAGCAGCAGCACCTCTGCCGCGCGATTGCTGAACCCTGCCATCGTCGAAACCGAGATGCCACTGTGCGGCGGAAAGAGGTACGGCACACCGAGCACGGCACCAACACACAACAGAAAGACGGCGCAACGGCCGATGTCACCCCGCATGCCCCCAGCATATCCGCGCGCAGCTGCGCCGCCCCGCAGCAGCAGTCAAGTAAACTCGAATCTATTCCGGACCTATGCCCATCCAGCAGGAACAACCGATCGTGAGGAGCCCTGGCACCTCGCCTGCGCGGTGGAGTCTGGAACCGGCTGCGCACTCTATTTGGGAGTGGCTGGCTGCAGCAGCCTGCGTTCTGCTGGGTGTCACTCTCATCCTGAACATCCATCCCATCGGGGATGGCATGTGGTTCTGGTATGCGGTGGACCTGCGGCACGGCGTGCGGCTATATCGCGATTTGCACCTGGCATTGCAGCCGCTCTATGTGCTGTGCACGGCGGCCTTCCAGAGCGTCTTCGGCGTTAGTTGGCTCGCGTCCAAGGTCTTTCCGCTGGTCCAGCTCCTTGCGCTGACGTTTGTGCTGGTGCGCCTCGGCCGTTGTCTGCCTTTTGCCGCGTGGCAGCGCGCTCTGCTCACCACGATTGCCTTTCTGCTGATCCTGCAGCCCAGTACGTACCGCTTCGACGATTATCACGTCACGTCCGATGTTTTCACCCTGACGAGCCTATTGCTTCTTCTGCTGCTCGGCTCGCGTCCGCGAACATCCACTACGGTTGCGCGCTTCAGCTTCTTTATGGGTGTCGGCGCGGGTCTGGCGGCCATGACCCGGCTGAACGACGGCGCAGCACTTGGTGTGGGCGTCAGCCTTGCCCTTCTGCTGCTCTATCCCAGGAGGGCCATTGCGGCACTTAGCTCTGTTGTCGCGGGCGTGGTGGTCGCGTGGGGCGCAGTGCTGCTGCTGGCTCGCGAAACACCGGCGGATTGGTGGCAGTATTCCATTCGCGCCGCAAGCCAGATCAAAGGCGGCACTGGCAACATTCTGTACACACCGGTGCTTCTGCCGTATCACCTGCTGCTGAATAGCCTGTCGTGGAAGACGCCCGTTGCGTTCGCGATTGTGGCCGGCCTGTTTGTCGCGACGCGCGAGGTGCAGCGGCGGTACCGCAGCGGCGTCGCTTGGCTAACCTATGCGGCGGTGTGGGCCGCGGTTCTGCTGGCCCTTTGTGCTCCGCTGGTTTACCACACCCAGGTGCAAACGCCGCTGGAGCTGGTAGTACGCGTGACCGTGTTTGTCGGGCTAGTGGCGGCGGTAGGTGTCGTGGTCTGGTGCGTGCTCTGGCTGCTTCGCGGCCGGCCGGCTCTGCCACGGCCTACCTTTGCCCTGTTGCTGCTGCCACTATGGCATTTGCTGGGCGGCGCGCTCACGGCGTCCAACGCTTTGCCGGACCCCTATCTTTCACTTTCCATGCTGGTGTTCCTGCTGCCGCTGCTGGTCACGGTGACACAGGCACAGGCGCTCGTGATCCCAGTGCTGGCGAACCTTGTGCTGGTGGGCTCCATCATCGCGGCCGGGAAACTACGGAATCCCTATTTCTGGTGGACGTACGATGACGGGCCGGTCTACCGCGACCGGGTCTGGTACCACCATCCGCAGCTTGGCCCCATGTACATCGAGTCGCAGCAGCTCGCCCTGATGTCGGAGCTCTGTGCCCGCGTCAACACCGGGCCCGCGCCGCACGATCTGCTCTCCATGCCGTTTCCCTACGCCAACTATTTCTGCGGCATTGCGCCGTGGCGAGGGTATGTGCAGACCTGGTACGACACCTCCAGCGCTGCCACGATTCACACCCTCATCGGCCAGTTGCAGACCGCGCCTCCACACTGGATCGCGTACGAATACGATCCTGTCGCCGTTACCGGCCACGAGATCACCTACCACCAGGGCAAACCCATGGCGCACCGCGAGTTGAAGGACCTGGTCGTCCACAAGATCGAATCCGGGGAATGGACATTGCGGCAGCACACATGTTCCCGCATGTCCGAGTGGGTACTCATCGAAACCTTGCGCGTTCCAGACGCAGAGAACGGTTTGCGTTCCAGGTTCGACCCGAAAGGCGGCGTATGCCGCCCCGACCTTTAGAGTCGAGAGGTCAGTTAGTCAGCGGAAGGCAGCTATCCGGTGACTCTCGCCCATCTGGATACCCACAGACTTACGCCTGTGCATAGCGATCGAATTCGCTGATTACGAAGCGTGACTTGATGGAACAGATGAACAGCGCAATCAGGATGCAGCATTTCGCTGCTCCGACATAGCTTCTCAGCTCCGGCCCCAGCGGAAGCAGAGCGAGCCCGAGCAGACCCAGCGTCGCTGCCTGCCACAGGTCTACCCTGGAACCTTGTTGCTGCAACGCGATGAGCACCAGCAGCAGCGGGAAGAACAGATTCAGCAACGTGTATTCCGCTGACGCAAACGGCAGAACAGAACAGGCCACGCTGATCGCAAGAATCGTGTTCGTGACGGGCCGTCTGCGGTACCAGACCGCGATGAAAAGCACGGTGGCGAGCGCGACCAAGACGAAGAAGTAATACCAGAGATCAAGCCGAGCCCAGAGTGGGACAGCCGGACCGCTCAGGGACATAGGGTCGTCGCCCACAATAAAGTGGATGCTCATCGCCTTCCGGAGCAGCCCCATCAAAGCATGATCGAAGCGAGACTCCAACCGGGGATGCAGCGCGGTCACGTAGCTGCTGAAGTAAGTGGCGAATCCCTTGCTCAGCCCTCGGTACGAAGCGAGGAAAGACGGCCCGAGGCGGTCGATACAGAATGCCGTGATCCCACCCGCTACAGCCAGCCCGACCAGCGTCTCTCGATAGCGTTTGCGGTGCAGTAACAGCAGAAAGAAAAGAATCGGAAACGGTTTCATACATACTGCCAGCCCCAGCAGCAGTGCCGTGGCGAGATACCGCCGCGACAGAAAACAAGAGAGCGCAAGCACGACAAAGATCCAGCTCACCCACTCGAGATTTCCGCGATCCAGAGCAAAGTAGAACGGCGTGCTGACAGCGATCGTCCCGAAGAAAGCGGCTGCGATCCATTTGCTGCGGTCCCGACTACTCTGCAAAATGTGCCACGCCGCTGCGACAAACAGAAGCATCGCAAGGCCTGCACAGGCATAGAACTTCTTCACCGGAGTTGCGCTTCGAAGGAAGAACGCAAACACGTAAGCAGCAGGCGCGGGATAGTTGAACGTTGGGCCAGGGCCGCCCATCACGGGCCCGCTCATGTGATCGATCTTTGCCTTGTAATACAGCAGATCGGTGAGGCGGACGTTCGGGGGCAGCATGGGGCTGGCCACGCTGTAGGGAAGAACCTTGGGCATCCAGCCAATGACGGCTAGGACCCCGAGTGCGGCCATATAGAAGACGAGAAGCCGGCTCAGCGACAACTTGCGCGACCCAGTCACCATGCCGGGTTCCACGCCATTGCGGATGCGACGTCGTTGTATCCATAACGCTCACCCTCAACGGGGCTCGTTGCGCGGGTGCTGGCCAAGGCGCGACATATGAGAAATCGTCTGCTCGCGAAGCGTGAACCGACCATAGCCTCCATGCTCGCATAGAGAGATGGCCAAGCTGGCAATTTCATGGAGAGGTGCTTGGTAAACTCTCGGCATGCAATCAGTGCAGCCAGGCGTGGGGTCGAGAGATCGCACCTTGCCCTACGATGGTCGACTCACCCAGGTTCTTTGGATTGCTCTGCTCGTCAACGTGGGCGAAACGCTGCTCTCCTGGCTGGTCGCGCTGGGATCGCGTCTCGCAGGGTTGCGTGGGCCGTCAGTACGCCCCTACTACTTCGTGCTGATGGCCGACGGCCACTCCGACCGCCATCTTGATCTTTGGTATTTCTGGCTGAACTTTCAGCATTGGCATCGGCCGGGTTTCTTCACAGAAGCTGGCGGCTTCGCTTACCCGCCAGCCAATGCCCTGCTGCTACGGTGCTTTCTGCCCGGACAACATCCCGACTGGCTGTTCCAGGCCTTCATCACCATCGTGGCCCTGGTTGCAACTGTGGGCTTCGCCTTTGCCATGCGTGCCCGTGGGCTGAAACTCCGTACCGCGCTCATCTCTGCAGCAGTCCTGGCCTTGTTTTCGGCGCCACTTGCGTTTGAGTACAACCGGCTGAATACCGAGATTGTGATCTTCGCGATCGTGGCGTCTGCGATCTACTGCTTGCGCAAGAACTGGCTGATCGCGTGCAGCGTGCTCTTGGGTTTGGCAATCGCGCTCAAGCTTTACCCCGTGATGTTGTTAGCCCTGTTGTTTTCCCGAAAGAAGTGGGCCCACATCGCCCTCGCGCTTGGGGTCGCGGGGCTGGCAACGCTCGCAGGACTCTGGGGAGAGACTGGTTCGCTGATACTCTCGTGGCATGGAACGGCGAACAGCTTCAGCAGTCTTGGGAATGACTACATCCGCGGCTTCCAACCGGCGTGGGGATGGGACCACTCCATTTTCGGAACGATCAAACTTGTAAACAGGGCGCTGCTGCACAGGGGGCCTGGGCCGCGGCTGTACCGCGCCTACATGCTGAGCGCTGCGCTGGGATGCCTGGCGCTCTACTTCGGCAAGATCATCCGGATGCCCCAGATCAATCAGATCGGGATATTGGTTCTTCTTACCATCCTCGTACCGCCGATCTCGTTCGAATACACCCTGCTGCACGTGTACACCGTGCTTGCCCTGCTCGCTTGTCACCTGCAGGAGCACGGGCTGTCAGCACTGTCCCGTGGAAGGACCGTTGCGCTTGGCGTCTGCCTTGGAGTCCCCCTCGGCGTGGTGAACTGCTTTTTCGCGTTCGGGTCGACGATCGAAGGGCAGGTCAAATGCGTCAGCCTCTTGGCGCTGCTGCTGCTGTTGTTCCTTATCCCTTTTCGCGAGGAAAGCACGTCTGCGGCGCACTTCCGAGCTGCTTCAGAGGGGCTTGGAGCCTGAAAGCTCTGCCGTGAGCGGCTCGCGAGCAAAGAGGGACACAATCCGGAGCAGGTACGGTATACTCATCAGGTTGCCCCAAACGGGGCGATGCTGCGCCGTGTCTGCGGAGACGGCGCGAGCAAGCACCACACAGGAAAAGACAATGCCGAAGCTGAAGACCCACTCGGGTGCGTCCAAGCGCTTCACGAAGACCGCGACCGGCAAGATCAAGCGCGGCCAGACGAAGAAGCGTCACATCCTGACCTCCAAGAGCACCAAGGTGAAGCGGAAGTTGACCGCCAACGCCTACGTCTCTGACGGCGATCACGCCAAGGTCAGCCGGATGATCCCGTACGCCTGATTTTCAGGCGTTTGAACGAACTTCCATCCAGCCGCAGTTGAGCGCAAGCCCGCTGCAACGGTCCGGAAACGCGTAGTTGGACCCTCGGTCATACCGACCGACATGAGATTGGAAGAGTGAACGCGTGTGAAGAGGTCCTGGAACGGCTCCTGAGCCGGTCCTCCTGCCTCCAGCCGCGGTATGAACTACGCAGCCCGCGCCAAACCGGCCGGGATAAAGGAGAACACTATGCCTCGCGTAAAACGTGGCACAAAGCGGAATGACCGCCGCAAAAAGATCCTGAAGCGCGCTTCTGGATACTTCCTCACAAAATCCAAGCTCTACCAGGCAGCGCAGGAAGCCGTTGAGCGCGGCCTGAAGTTTGCCTACATCGGCCGCAAGCAGAAGAAGCGCCAGTTCCGCTCGCTGTGGATCGTCCGCATCGGCGCCGCTGCTCGCCTGAACGGCATGAGCTACTCGACCTTCATCAGCGGCCTGAAGAAGGCTGGCGTCGGCCTGGATCGCAAGATCCTTGCAGACATTGCCGTTCATGACGCCGCCGGCTTCGCTGCTCTGGCGACCCAGGCAAAGTCGGCCAACGGCGCGGCAAAGACTGCTGCCGCCTAAGCGCGACTCCTCTGTTGCAAGAAAGCCCGGCTCCGGCCGGGCTTTCTGTTTCCACTGCGCACCAGGGCTAGGCGGGGTTAGATGCCGTTCGTTTCGCGGAACCCCAACGCGTGCAGGTAGCCATACCAGGCCACCAGCGTCAGCGCGATGACCACGATGGCTCCGCCCACCGCGAACCAGCCCTTCCGCGTAAACGTCGGCTTACCTTTCGCATTCAGCTTGCGGATCTCGCCATCGCCGAATTTACCCGTAAGGGCGAGCGCGCCCATGTACAAGCACAGTGGCCCGATCAAGACACCTTTCAAGTAGTACGTCGCGTGATTGGTGGCCACCAGTTCCTGCAGCGGCCGCACCGCGAAGAAGTACGTCATAACTGCGCCCAGGCCCAGCAGCAGGATGCCGCCCATCACAGCCTTGCGCGCCTTTGCCTCGGTCGGAATCAGCGCCTCATCCATAGCCGCAGTCAGTCCCTCGTTACAGCTTCGGGCTACCCAGCACTTCAGGTCCGGCGGCAAAGATGCCGAGGAACGCGCGCCGGTAAACAACGACTAGAAAGATATCGAGTGCAAGAATCACAGCCGCTTCCACCAGCCCGGAAGGCGCAAAGAAGATATGGAACAGCAGGATGTTCACGATAACCGGGCCGAGCAGGGTGAGGCCCAGCGGCACGAAGCGCCCCACCAGTAGCAGCAGGCCGCCGACCAGCATCACCAGTGCCACAACCGTCATGTAGCCGTGGGTGCTCAGGATGCTCAGAAACAGACCGCCGTCGCCCGGCATTGGTTTCTGTTTCAGGTGCAGGATGTTCATGACGCCCGCCGCGACAAAGGCGAGACCAAGCAGGATTCGGGCAATCAGGACGGCGTACTTCATGGAAGCACCTCTTCCGCCGCAGCGGTGTGCCAAGTGTAGCGTGGGCAGCGGTCAATTCGTTCGAGGGCGGGGTGATCTATCCGGTGCGACATTGTGCGCTCCCCTACCGACAGATCAAGACAAAGCTCCCAACTGCGCAGCAAGGCGGCTTCTAACGGCATGGAGAGCAAATCACCATGCCGATTCAAACCGCCGAAGAACTTTTTCTGAATGAGTTGAAAGACATCTATTCCGCCGAGAAGCAGTCGATCCGCGCATACCCGCGGGTCACGAAGAAGATTACGTCCGACGATCTGCGCGAAGCTGTGGAGCAGCACCTGGAGCAGACCAAGGCGCAGGTCGAGCGGTTGGATCAGGTCTTCGAAACGCTGGGCAAGAAGTCCGGCAGCAAGACCTGCGAGGCCATGAAGGGCCTGATCGAAGAGGCGGGAGAACTTCTGGACGAGATCGAGCAGGGACCTGTGCTCGACGCCGCCATCATTGGTGCTCTGCAGAAGATGGAGCATTACGAGATCGCCTCGTACGGCACCGCAATCGCCTTTGCGGAAGCGATGGAGCAGGACGAAATCCAACAGCTATTGCAGCAGACCCTGGACGAAGAGAAGCAAACCGACGAAAGGCTGACCGGCGTAGCGCGTGACGTGAACCACGAAGCCATCTCTGGAGATGCCGAAGAAGAGGAGGACGACGAGGAAGAGGACGACTCCGAAGCTGAGGACGACTCGGAGGATGAGGACGATTCCGAAGACGAGGAAGACGAAGAGGACGAAGAAGAGGAAGAGAAGCCCGCCAAGTCCAGCGGTCGCAAGACGCCCGCGAAGAAGTCTGCAGCCAAGAGCAGCAAGAAGTAACGCCCGAGCGGCTGTGACCGCGAGGTGAGCGGAAGCTATACTGGCCCACCATGGCCAACGCTTCCGCTCACCTGCTGGACACGGTGCGTGCTGCTCTGCTGGAGCTGCCACGCGTGGCCGAGACCATGCAGTGGGGCAGCAATCTCGTCTTCTGGACGATGGACAAGGCGGTCGGCGGCAAGATGTTCGCACTCATCGATCTGGATGCCGTGGAGCGTCCGGTGCTGGCCTTCGCCGCGGGCCCGCAACGCGCATCACACCTGCTTGAGATCGACGGCATACGCCCAGCACCCTACCTGGCCCGCGCGCACTGGGTGGCCTGCGACTCCTGGCAGGCTTTGCCGCTTTCACAATTGCTGCTGGAACTGCGCGCCGCCTACGAATACGTGGGTAGCCGCATGCCCGCCCGGGTGCAGCGCGTGTACGAACTTCCGACGAAAGAATATAGAGCCCTGGTGCGCGAAAGCCGAGCCGCGCTTCCGACCGGCCGGAAGCGGTAGGCCCTTCCTGCGACCGATCTTGCAAGCCGTGTGCAGCCGCACCGTACCATGAAGGCATGGCACAGATTGAGCCCGGGACAGGAAATATCGGAGCTGGCGTAGAGCTTTCGCTTCAAGACAAGTGTGCGCTGATCACAGGCGGCTCGCGCGGCATTGGTGCCGCCACATTGCGGTTGTTTCGACGCGCAGGCGCTCGCGTGGCGTTCAGCTATCGCGCAGCGGCACAGCAGGCAGAAACGCTGGCCACCGAGTGCGGGGGCGCCGGCGTTTGCCACGCGATTCAGCAGGATCTGCTTACGCCCGCGGACGGCGAGGCGCTGATCGCCGCGAGCGTTGCGGCGCTGGGCCGGCTGGACTGCCTGGTGATTAATCACGGCATCTGGCCCTCGCACGATGCGCCCATCGGCAGCATGGCCGACGAGCAGTGGCGCGAGACGCTGGGCACCAACCTGGATAGTGTGTTTGGCCTGTTGCGCGCCGGTGTGGCCCAGATGCAGCGGCAGCCCGTGCACGCTGAGGGCACCCGGGGAAAGATAGTGCTGGTCAGCTCCACCGCTGGCCAGCGCGGAGAAGCATTTCACACCGACTATGCAGCAAGCAAGGGCGCGCTAATCAGCATGACCAAAGGTCTGTCGACCGAGTTGGCGGCGCAGGGCATCGCGGTCAACTGCGTCGCGCCAGGCTGGGTCCACACCGACATGAGTGCCGAGACCCTGGCCGACCCGCTTGCGTCCAAGAAGATAGGCAGCACCATCCCGCTGGGCAGGGTGGGCACGCCCGATGAGATCGCCGGTCCCATTCTGTTCCTGTGCACGCCTTGGGCCGGCTTTGTGCAGGGCGAGATCTTCAACGTGAATGGCGGCGCCGTTCTGGTCGGCTAGGCCATAGGAATCGGATGATGAGACTGGTTGTGCTTGCGCGCCTGGGCGCGATAATTCTGCTTGGTGCCTCTGCCTGCACTGCGGCTATAAGCCAGGTGCGTGACGCGCCCGCACCGTCGCAAAAGCCGGAAGAGCGCATCGTGGTGACGCAGCCGTCCTCAAACCCGACCGCGGGCGATGAGGCAGGCCGACGCGTGCTGCAGCAGATGAAAGCCGCGCTGGGCGACCAGAAGCGCATGCAGCGGCAGGACTACCGCATGGAAGGCCGCACTTCCACGTTCTTCAAGAACAATCCCACAGGCTCCACCGAGTTTGTGCTGTACCACCACCCTCTTGCCGGCTCCGGATTTGAGGACCGCGTCGAGCTGACCAAGAAGCGCGACATCGTGCAGATCTGGACACCGACCGAGGGCTACGAGCTGACCTACAAGGGCCGCAAGGACCTGCCGAAAGAGGACCGCGACGCATACTTCCGGCGCCAACAGTACAACCTGGATGCCCTGGTTACCACGTGGGTCAATGATCCCAACGCGCTGGTTGTGTACAGCGGCCGCAACCTCGTCTCCCGTCGCGAAGCCGACACGGTCACGATCATCAACGCGCAGAACGAGAGCGTCACGATTGACATCGAGGCAGAAACGCACTTGCCGATCCGCCGCACCTTCAAGGTCCGCAATCCCAAGTACAAAGACTTCGACGAGGACAGCGAAGAGTACAGTGACTGGCACTCGGAAAGCGGAACGCCTGTGCCCTACGCGACTACGCGCTACATGAACGGCGACATGGTCAGTCAGCGTTTTGTGACCAAGATTCAGTTCGAACCGGTCGACCCGGCGCTGTTCGACAACACCCGGATTGGCAAGCACAAGTAGTCAGCTTCGGGGGATCCAAGTGCATCCCGAGCCCGGTACGGCAAGCCTAGACCTGCACTGTGACCTGCAAGAAGGTCGCTTGAATCTCCGTTCCGCCCCCTGCTTTCACGTTCTGCGCTTCGGCCAGGGCGACTAGCTGATCGTTCAACTCCTCCGTCCTGCCATTCTTTTCCGCTGCTTCAAAAGCGTTCATCGTAGGACCGTAGAACTTCCGGAACACCTGGACCAGTTCTGCAGGGCTCATCTGCCAGGAGCGAAAGACGAAGGTGTTCTTCTGCATCGAGATCGCCGCCCTCGCTACTCCGGCCTGCTCAAAGCGATCGACAACGTTCGCCTCGACGCCCCAGGTCATCGGGCTGATGAAGCCTTCGGGCGGCGGCGGTGTGAATGCCGAACTGATCTTGAGCACTTGCGCGACAAAGGTCGGGTCATTTGGTATCCAGTTTCCCATCACGATGCGTCCGCCCGGCTTGGTGACGCGCACCAGCTCTTTGGCTACATCCACCGGCTTCGGCGCAAACATGGCGCCAAAGACAGACAACGATAGATCAAACGTGTGGTCCGCGACACCGTCCAGGTGGCAGGCATCGCCCTCCTGAAAACTCAGGTTTCGGAGGCCGAGGTCGGCAGCCCGCCGATTGCCTGCGGCCACCAGATTGCTGGCGATGTCTATGCCCGTGACGTCCGCACCCAAGTGCGCAAGCGGGACGGCTGTCGTGCCATCTCCGCATCCCAGGTCAAGGACTTTCATGCCGGGCACAACGCCCAATGTACCTACGAAGCTCTCACCCGCCTCGCGCATGGTCGCGGCAATGGCGGTGAAGTCGCCTTTCTCCCACAATGCCTTGTTCGGATTCACGGAGTCCCTTTCTGCTGGATCGCCAGACCGGGCCTGTATATCACTCCGCTCAAAGGAGGCTCGTCGTCCAACGCCGCAATGTCGAGTGGCGTTCGCCTGTGGGCCACGTCGCCAGGACCTGCGGTCACCAACTCAGAACGGGTGTCCGCGAAAGGAAACGGGACTTAGCGATAGGGCCGCATATCGCAGATCAGAGGTGTTCTAGTCGCGCCACTTGATGTTGCAGCCGAGCCCGGGGCGCTGGTCCTGGAGTGGAGGTTCGCCGGCAAGCAGGGCTCCGAGAGCGCGGCGCAAGTCGCCGCCGTGTGCGGCCTGGTGGATGCGTTCGTCCTTCACCACGCCGGCGGCTGCGTCGCTCTGGCGGTACGGCCGCGTTTCGTCGAACTGGCCGTGGTAGACCAGATTGAACTCGCGGTCGAACAGGTAAAGATCCGGTGTGCAGGCGGCGTGAAAGACCTTTGCCGTTTCCTGTGACTCGTCGACTAGATAGGGGAACTTCCAGCCAAGCCGCGCGGCCTGTTCTCGCATGTGCTCGGGAGCGTCCTCTGGGTACTCGTCAACATCGTTGGAGGAGATCGCTACGAACGCGATGCGATCCGCGTACTCCGCGGCAAGCGCGGCAAAGGCCTGCTCCATGTGCTTCACGAACGGGCAATGAACGCACACGAATGCCACCAGCAGACCTTTGCGACCGTCTGCGTCATCGACGCCGCCGAACACGTCATCACGGCCGACAGCGCGCTCGTCGATCACGTTGACCAGTTCAAATGCCGGGCAATCCGCCCCCAGCGGCAGTTCCTGATTCGATTCTGTGCGTGCCATCGAGTTCCTGCGTGCTCCTGTTGCCGACTCTAACCGCGCATTCGCTACACGGTGGTAATGGCGCCGTTGACCCCGTTGGGGAAGAACCCACCTTTGGCAGTGCCGGTGGTCGCGGAGCCGTACAGGATCGCAAGCACCTGCGACGTGCTGCGCTGGAAGGCGAAGCCGTTGTAGGTGTTGGTCTGGCCCTGCGTGCCCTGCGCCTGCGTGGCGAAGAAGCCACCTTTGGCCGCCGTCGGTCCCGCGGAGGCGAGAGCAACTGTGCCCGGGTCTGCAGGGATGATGTCGTAGCCGTCCGCAGGCACATAACCGGCGAGCGTGGACGGATACGGCAGGTTCTGTTGAATGGCGAGCAGGCGCAGCGCTCCCGCATGGAAGCCTTCCACCGCCAGGATCTGCGACGCGGCAGTAACGTTGACGGAAGTCAGCGCGCCCGCGGCCCCGGCGTAGGCTGTGACGCCCACATCTTCAAACAGACGCGCGATCTGCAGGTAGTTGCTCTGCGAGACGGCGGCCAGCGCAGCAAAGTTGATCAAAGGCCGCTGAATGGCGAGCGAGTTCAACACGCTGCGTAACGCCTGCACATGCGAGAATTCGTCAAACGCGATCTCCGCAAACAGGTCCGCCGTTTGCTGATTCGGAAACGTGATCTGTGGCGGAGGATTCTGCGGAGTCGGGCCGCCTCCGGTTTGGCCGCCATCGATGTCTTTCCCGGTGACCAGATAGCTGTAGAAGGTGGCTTCCAGGTACTCCAGATTGAGCGCAAAATTCAGGATGTTTGCATCGCTTTGCCCAGCGGCGTCGACGTATGGTGCCGTAGACCCGCAGCCCATGACCGCAGCCCCGGAGGCGAGGGCACTGGCGACGCCTACACCCGTGCCGGCCAGAAAACTCCGGCGGCTCCAGCGCGGTTGTTTCATCGCGGTCTCGTTCACAGATACATCTTCCGGCATGCACACTCCTCCGCCGCTGCGGAAGAGAGGCGACGCCGCGGACGACAGCGGGCCCTCGTGCTTCCAAACACAACAACGCGTTCTTCTTTAGAGAACAAAGTTGTGGCAGATGTTGTTTGGTCGCCTCCGGCACACGCTCTGGGCAACCCGCGGCGCACAGACGGAAACCGGCGCAGAAAAGTTTCAGTGTCCTAGTGCCATTTTCGATCTCGCCCGTCTACCTTGGGAAGTGAGGATCGAAAGATGAGCAACACGGAACAAAACAGCCTTGATCGCTTGAAAGATGGAATCCGTCGCTTTCAAACAGAGGTGTACCCGCAGCACAGCTCCGAGTATGAATACGCTGCGACACACCCGCAGACACCCCACTCGCTGGTGATCACCTGCTCGGATTCCCGCATCGACATCGAAACGGTCACGGGGAGCAAGCCAGGTGAGATCTTCGTCGCGCGCAACGTAGGCAATATTGTGCCGGAGTATGGCACCAGCGGCGATGGGATTGCAGCGGTGGTGGAGTACGCAATTACTGCACTCAAGGTGAAGCATGTGGTGGTTTGCGGTCACAGTGACTGCGGAGCCATGAAGGCGCTAAAAGCTGGTGGCAAGCCGGACGGCCTGCCCGCAGTGACGAACTGGCTTGCAAATGGTGCCTCTGCTGGAGACAGCAACCCGGAATTGCCAGCGTTGACTGAAAAGAATGTGCTGCTGCAGCTGGAGCACCTGCAGACGCATCCCGCGGTCAAGAAAGGATTGGCGGAAGGCACGCTGGAGCTTTCGGGTTGGGTATACGACATCGCCACCGGCGACGTGCGCGTGCACACCTCGCAGTCCGGCAAGTTCGAAGCCACTCTGCAAGGCAAGGGAGCGACGGCCGCGTGATCGTTCCCAAGGGGCCGGATATCCGGCGACTCATCGCGTATGTCGGCCAGCCACTGTTGTTGTTGTTCTTGTACGACGTCGCCGTTGTGCTGATCTACAAGGTCGCGCACAAGGAATGGATTGCCCTGCCGCACATTCCTGTCGCCCTGCTTGGCTCGGCGATCGGCATCATCGTCAGCTTCCGCAACAACAGTGCTTACGCCCGCTGGTGGGAAGCACGCACCATCTGGGGCGCCATCGTCAACAACACGCGGTCGTATGGGCGCCAGGTGGTGACCAATATCCGGTGGCAAAAGGACGGCGAAGAGGAAGCTGCTCGCATGATGCAGCGCGACCTGATCTATCACCAGATTGCGTTTACAAACGCCCTGCGTCAGCACCTGCGTGGCTTGCCCCCATTGGACGAGTTGCACGGTCTGTTGCCGGAAGATGTGCTGGTGGATCTGGCGAAGCAGAAAAATATCCCGTTTGCCATCCAGATTCGGCAGGGCGATCTGCTGCGGATTGCACTGGAGCGCGACTGGGTGGACAGCTTGCAATGGTCGGCACTGGACGCAACGCTGAACGACTTCGCAGACGCGCAGGGCGCATCAGAGCGCATCAAGAACACGCCCATGCCCAAGCAGTACACGTTCTATCCGCAACTGTTTGTGCAGATCTTTTGCCTGCTGCTGCCTTTGGCACTGGTGCAAAACATGGGCTGGTTCACACCGCTTGGATCCACGCTGGTGGGCTTCATCTTTCTCGCACTCGATAAAATCGGGCGCGATCTGGAGAGCCCGTTCGACAACACCATCTACGACATCCCGCTGTCGAACATGTCACGGGGGATGGAGATCAACCTGCGCCAGGCGATCGGCGAACGGCACCTGCCTGAGCCGATCCAACCGGTTGCGGGAGTGCTCTGGTAAGCGCGCCGGAAAGGCGCGTTCGCTAGACGGTCTGCTTCATCGCTGCCAGCCGCGAAACCCGCGGCGGCGGCGGTGTGGTGCTTAGCTGACCATCGCGCACGTAGAGGATGCGGTCGGCGATAGCGGCTGCTTCCGGGTTGTGCGTGATCATCAAGACCGTCTGGCCGGTTTCTTTGGACGCGCGGCGCAGCATCTCCAACACAGCATCGCTGTTGTCCGTGTCCAG
The DNA here is from genome assembly GCF_025685415.1 of Terriglobus aquaticus. Taxonomy (NCBI): domain Bacteria; kingdom Pseudomonadati; phylum Acidobacteriota; class Terriglobia; order Terriglobales; family Acidobacteriaceae; genus Terriglobus; species Terriglobus aquaticus. The sequence goes on along the minus strand of NZ_JAGSYB010000001.1, from coordinate 3,932,978 downwards.
GTTGCCGGTCGGCTCGTCCGCAAGGATGATCGCCGGCTGACTGATCAGCGCTCGCGCGATCGCAACGCGCTGCTGCTCGCCACCGCTCAACTCGTTCGGGCGCTTGTTCAGCCGGCCGTCAATCCGCAGCAACTCGCTCAAGTGCTGCAGCAGCGATTCGTCCAGCGGCTTTCGCGTGCCCGCAATCTCGTGCGCCAATTCGATGTTGCCGCGCGCGGTGAGCGTGGGTAGCAGATTGAAGCGCTGAAAGACAAAGCCGATCTTCTCGCCTCTCTGGCGAGTGCGCTCCGCATCCGTCAGGCTGGCGAAGTCGACACCATCGATCAACACCTTGCCGCTGCTGGCGCTGGTGAGGCCACCCAGGAGATAAAACAACGTGCTCTTGCCTGAGCCGGACGGGCCCACGATCGCGATGAACTCACCGCGGTCCACCTGGAACGTGGCGCTGCGCAGGGCTTGCGTTTCCACCTTGCCGGTGCGGTAGGTTTTGCTCAGGTTTTCGGCGACGATGATGGGCGGCATGGGCCTGCCTAGTGTATCGCGGCTGTGCTGGGGCCGGCGCGGCCGAAAGGGGCGGTGGCGACCGGTCTGCGATGATACTTGCATGAGGTTGCGTGCGTTCGCTGCGGTTCCCGGTGTCTTTCTGCTGCTACTGGCCGGGTGCGGGTACCACGCTGCTGGCAACGCGAATCACATTCCTGGAAACGTGCGAACACTGGCCGTGCCGGTCTTTGCGACACGTGCCCAGCAGTACCGGACGGAAGTCGTGTTCACGGAGGCCGTGATCCACGAGCTGAACACGCGCACGCGCTACCGCATCGTGAACACATCGGACGCGGACAAGAGCGACGCAGTGCTGAAAGGCACGATCCTGAGCGAAAACATCGCTCCGCTGACCTATGACGCAGCGAGCGGCGCCACCTCGTCCTACCTGGTCACGGTGCAGGCGCAGATGACCCTGGTCGGCGGCGACGGCCACGTTCTCTATAGCAACGACAAGTTCCTGTTCCGGGAGCAGTTCCAGTCCACGCAGGACCTGAGCGCCTTCATTCAGGAAGATAGCCCGGCAGTGCGCCGGTTGGCACGGGATTTTGCGCAGGCTGCGGTGAGTGATCTGCTGAATTCCTTCTAACCTGAGCCAAGTAAACTCGCCGTATGCCTCCGCTTCGCTCCTTCGCCGCTGTCGATCGTTTCCTGGCGGAGCTGGGCACGCCCGCAATGCGGCCCGGCTACGTTCTGCTCGGTCAGGAGCCGTTTCTGTATCAGCGCGCTCGCGCGGGTGTTTTGGAAAAGCTCGTGCCGCCCGATCTGCGGGACTTCTGCCTGCATGACCTTGAGCTGGGCAGCGAGACGACGATCTTCGACGCGCTGGACCTGGCGCAGACACCATCGCTCATGGCTCCTTTCCAGGTCCTGTTCGTTCGCGGCCTGAAGACGCTGTACGGCCGCGGCGTCAAGAAGGACGAGTTTGCCGCGCTCGATCGCTACTTCCGCGCACCCAACCCTCAGGCCCTGCTGATCTTCGTCGCGGACCACCTGAGCCTGCCCGCTGACCTGCGCCGGTTAGACCGCGAAGACAAAGACCGATACGACCGCATCCGCGAGACGCTTGGGGACCATTGCGGCATTGTCGAGCTGCAGGCCGTAGCTGAGCCCGACGCCATGGAGTGGGTCCAGCAGACCGCGCAGGAACGAAGCGTTGCCATCGAGCCGGACGCCGCACGCGAACTGGTGGACGCACTCGCGGGTCAGATGATGACCGTAGCGCAGGAGCTGGAGAAGCTGATCCTCTATGTAAGCCAGCCTGCCCGCGCCGAAACAAGCGTCACCGCGAAGCCGAACACGATCACCTTGTCTGACGTCGAGACGATGGTCCTCGCGGCCAAGCAGCGCTCGCTCTATGAGCTGACGGATGCGATCAGCCGCCGCGACCGGCCGCAGGCTCTTCTGCTGCTGCGCGGTCTGCTGAACGCCAGCGACGGCGGCGAGGATTCCGCCATCGGCCACCTGTACATGCTGGCCCGCACGTTCCGCCAGATGCTCGTGCTACAGGAGAACAATGTGCGCGACAGCCGCTCGATGTGGAGCGTGCTCTGGCCCGGATTCCGCATGCCGCCCTTTGCGGCCGACGACCTGATTGCACAGGCTCGCCGCTACAAGTCACGGGGAGATCTGTCCGGAGCGCTTCGCCTGATCGCCCGGGCCGACCAGGAGATTCGGTCCAGCCCCGTGGACAAGTCGCTCGTGCTGGAACGGCTGGTGCTCGATCTGGCGTCGCCAGGCAAAGCGGTTCAGCAGGAGCTGGCGGCGCACGCCTGACCTACCCCGCTAGCGAGCTCCGAACAACGTAATCAGTTCCTCGGAGGTCGCGGCCTGCAGCGGGTCCTCCGTTGTACTGTCCGCAACGGCTGTGCCCTCGTGCACCGGTGTCGGCAACTCGTCCAGCGGCGGCGCAGCACCTTCCTCAGCACAGGGCGCAGGCTCTTCCTCGATCGGCTGAACCTGGCCCTCCTGCGCAGCTTCGAGCTCCGGCTCCACAGCCGGCGCGGTACGCGCGGCTGGATCGCCCGCCAGGTAGGCGCGCGAGTTCAGCAGGGCGCGCTCCATAGACCGCGAGTAGTCGGTGACCTCGTCAGCGGCGCGCCCGGCCTCCACCGCCTTCGCGAACTCCGCTCGCATATTTTGCATCTTCGCTTCGAGGTCATCTAGCGCGCTGAAGACGACAGCCTCGGGAGTCATGGGCAGCTTGGGCGATCCGAACTCGAAACGGCCGTGATGCGACAGGATCAGGTGCTCCACCAGCACACGAAGCCGGTCGGGGAAGCCCGGGATCGCGGCAGCCTTATCCCGAACCAGGCCGATGCCGATGGTGATGTGCCCCAGTAATTGACCTTCCGTGGTGTAGGTGAACGAGCGCTTCCACGCCAGCTCCCGCACCTTGCCCATGTCGTGCAGAATGGCCGCGGTCACCAGCAGGTCGGGATCAACCTCGTCGGGGTACTGCGGCGCAACACGCAGACACAGCCGCACCAGGAACACCACGTGCTCCAGGAGGCCGCCGAGCCATGCATGATGCAGCATCTTGGCTGCAGGTGCCTCGCGAAATGCGGGGCCAAGTTCTGGGTCATTCAGGAATGCTCGGACGAGGGCTTGCAAATACGGGTTCGCGAAAGCGTCCACATAGCCGGTCAACTCCTCCCACAGCACATCCACGTCATACTGCGAGGTGGGCTGGAAGTCGCCCGCATCCACTTCGCTTTCGGCCGCGTTCCGCATCCGTTGCAGGCTCAGTTGGAAGCGTCCGTTGTACCGCTCCACCCTGCCCTGCACCTTCACATAGCAGCCCGCGCTGCAGTTATCCAGCACCTCTGCGAAGTCTTCCCACATGCGCGCGTCGAAGCTGCCGGTGCGATCCGCTAGCGTCAGCGCCAGGTACTGGCCGCCACCTTTCTTCTCCCGGGCAGAGAGCGAAGCGAGCAGGAAGTATGAGGTGATGACCGCGTTCTCATGCCGCGCGGCGTCGTGAATGAAGAAGTCCTTCATAGCAAAAGCATAGCCGCTCCATGGGAGCGGCTATGCTTTGCTGCGGTAAGTGATGCCTACTGCGGAGGCGCGGTCGGGTTAGGAGTCAGCGTGCCTGGACCAGGAGTGGTCGTCCCGTTCTGCGTGGGCGTACCGGCCGGCAGCGTGGTCCCGGCGGGCGGCTGTGCGTCGGTGGGCAGCGGCGAAGCATCCTTCGCAGGGTCCGTCACAGGCTGACGCCCGCGACGCTGCTTGTCCTCTTCCTTGCTGTTCTCGGCCGGCAGGTTCCCCGTCGCGGACGAAGCCGATGGCGTTCCCGTAGTCTGCTGCGGTCCATTCTGCTGGTGCAGCCGATCCGGCAAGCCGTTATCGACCAGATCAGGCTTCTTCTCCGGAGTAGTCTGCTGCAGCCGCTGCTTGTCCTCGCCCTTCTGCCGCTTCTTTTTCTTCTTGCTCGTGTCACCAGCTAAACCGAGCGCAGTTTGCTGCTGGGCGGCGTCCTGCTTCTCAGCCGTCGTTGCAGGGTCCGGCTTCGCGGTGACACGGGCGATGGTCTTATCGACCTTGACTTCCTTTTTCTTTTCCTTGACCTCGGGTTCGCGGTCGGAAAAGCGCGTCTTCTTGCGCGCGGGCGCAAGCGGGGTCAGCGGATCGCTCTCGCTTGCCACGTTGACCGTGTTGTTGGTCGAAACGGGAGCGAGCGCAGTGCCCGGAGCACCGTTGCCGCTGCCGGATGCTGCGGCCGTACCGGCGCCGCTGCCGCTGCCGAAGGCGCCTGCGTTCACGCCGGTTGCGGCTACGGCCGGGTTGGTGCCGGGCATTCCCAGCGCATCCTGGCCGGACGCGCTCGGCTCGCGCGTTCCAGTCGTCGTCGTGGTGGCGGCATCACTAATCTCGTCCGGCAAAGCCTCACGCGGAGCCTGGCCGAAACGCACCTTTTCGCGCTTCACCTTCTTGGGCTTGCCGTGCTTGTCTAGCTGGACGTTGGCCAGCGGCTGCACGGTGTTCCCCTTGGCGGTCAGGCCCGCGTCCTGCAGCCGGGCACGATCGCGAGCGGCGATCAGACGACGCTTGTTTTCCGTCTTCTTCTTCGGAACGGGAGCGGTGTACGCCGTGAACACAGGCTTGGTCTGCTTCGGGCTTGCGCCGGAGTCGACAAACCCGGGCCGCACGTCCACATAGCTGTCCTCGCGCAGCTTGGTCAGGTAGGCGCGCAGCGCTGGCTGGATCTGGTCCTGGTACATCGCGTTCTGTACGTCCGATTCGATCTTGTCCAGCGAAGGTGTTCCCGCCTGCACGTGGTCCACCGTCTTCAGGATCACAAAGCCCTGGCGGGTGCGGATCGGGTCCGTGAACTCGCCCGTCTGCTGCGCAAAGGTGCGATCCTCCAGCACCTTGGCAAGCTGGCCGCGCTTGAACACGCCCAGGTCGCCGCCCTGCGCTGCCGTGGGGCCTCCGGATTCAGCCTTCGCGGTCGCGGCGAAGTCCGCTCCACCCTTCAACTTGTTATAGATCGCATCGGCCTTGGTCTTCGCCTGCTCGATCTCCGCGTCGGTCGCCGTGGCGCTTACCGGAACCAGGATCTCCGAGAGCTTCACCTGCTCGGGCATCGCGAATTCGGCCTTGTGCGCCTCGTAGAACCGTTCCTCATCCGCATGGGTCATGTGGATGTTGCGGCCCACCTCATCCCGGACCACGCTCTGCGTCATGATCTGGTTGCGAATGTTGGACTTGAAGTCCTCATAGCTGACGCCCTGGCGACGTGCCGCCTGTTCCAGGGCTTCCATCGTGGGCAGATTGTTCTGCTTGCGGATCTCATCCAGCCGGCGCGTCAGTTCGGCATCTGGATTGATGTTCAGTTCCTTGGCCTTGCTGATCAGCAGCTGCTGGTCGATCAGGTCGCGCAACAGGTTGCGCTGCCGATCGGCGGCATCCCCGGCCTGCGCGCCGCCCTGCGCAATCTCCTGCTGCAGCAGGTCTTCGCCACGCATCAAGTCCGAACGGGAGATGATCTGGTCGTTTACGCGTGCGATCACCTCTTCGGCCACTTCGCCGTTGGGCGTGATGGCAGGGGTGGTCGGGAATACGGGCGCGGGAACCGGACCGGCCGGAGCGGCGATGCCCGGCGTCTGATACCGCGGCGTGGGCATGGTTTGCGGCGCCTGCTGGGCGGAAACGGTTACGGCCGCGAGCGCCAGCCCCGAACCTACACCGGCCAGGACCAATGCACGCGAGAAAAAGGAAAAACGGGTCATGCGTACCTGCATTCAGAAGCTGCAGCGCAGCGGCGCTTCCCCGGTTGGACGAACCCGGCGGCAAGGCGGTAGGCGCTGTGCATATTCTATGCGTTCGCGGGTGCGGCGGTCAGGCGACGCTCCGCTTTCATCCCTGCCGGCCGGCTTGACACGTTCAAGGTCCGGTTTGCGCCAGCTTCCGACTCTTCAGACCGGTACGGCCGCTGTTCACCTCCCGCGGAGCCGCTGCTACCCTTGAACCTGAATGATTTCCGAGCAGTTTGCACTTCCCTCCCGCAACCCAAAACAGGCCGGCACGGTGCGCGTGCGCATCGCACCGTCACCCACCGGCGACCCGCACGTGGGCACTGCCTACATCGGGCTGCTGAACTACCTCTTCGCCAAGCAGCGCGGCGGCGCGTTCGTTCTGCGCATCGAGGACACCGACCGTACCCGCTTCGTCGCCACCAGCGAGCAGATGATCTTTGACGCGCTGCGCTGGGTCGGCCTCACCTGGGACGAGGGCCCGGATGTCGGCGGCCCCTACGGCCCTTACCGCCAGAGCGAGCGCACCGAAATCTACCGCGAGTACTGCGACAAGCTCATCGCCAGCGGCCACGCCTATCGCGCGTTTGAAACGCCGGAAGAACTGGAAGCCGAACGCAAGCAGCAAATGGCGGCCAAGCTACCGCCCAAGTACAACGGGCCGTCGCGCAACTACACGCCCCAGCAGGCCGAGGCCGCCGTGGCCGAGGGCAAGCCCTACACGGTTCGCCTGCGCGTGCCCGACGGCGACAAGCCGGCAGGAACCGCCAGCACCACCTTCCGCGACGAACTGCGTGGCGACATCACCTTCGATCACGTGAACGTGGACGACCAGGTGCTGCTGAAGTCCGACGGCTACCCGACTTACCACCTGGCGAACGTTGTCGACGACCACCTGATGGGCATCACCGACGTGATCCGCGCCGAAGAGTGGATCAGTTCCACGCCGAAGCACGTGCTGCTGTACCAGGCGTTTGGATGGGACCTGCCGCGTTTCTGGCATATGCCGCTGCTTCGCAACGTCGACAAGTCGAAAATCTCGAAACGCAAAAATCCCGTCTCGCTCATCTACTACCGCCAGGCTGGGTACCTGCCGCAGGCGCTGCTGAACTTCCTGGGCCTGATGGGCGGCGGCATGGCGCAGCCGACCGAGCAGGAGATCGTCAGCAAGGGCCTTGATACCAAGCTGGCCGACGTCTTCTCGCTCGAGGACATGCTGGAGCGCTACGACTTCCATCGCATTTCGCTCGGCGGACCAGTATTTGACCTGACCAAGCTGAAGTGGATGAACGGCGAGTACCTGCGCGCTATGAACCCGGACGCGTTCTTCGATGCGCTGCGCCAGACGATCTTCAGCGACAGCTACCTGCGCGAGATCGCACCGCTGGTGCAGACGCGCATGGAGACGCTAGCTCAGTTCGGCGACATGGCCGACTTCTTTTTCAAGGACGACGTGCAGCCCTCGCCCGACGTCTTCGTTCCGAAGAAGCGCACGTTGGAAGAAACGCTTGCTTTCGCTGGCGACCTGTTGACGGTGCTCGAAGCCGCTGCGTGGGAGACCACTGCAATTGACGCAGCCATGCGCACGCTGCTGACGGACAAGCAGTGGAGCGTCAAGGAAGCCTTCATGCTCTTGCGCGCGATCATCACCGGCAAGACCGCGTCGCCGCCGCTGTTGGAGTCGCTGATCGTACTGGGCAAGGCACGCTCACTCGACCGCATGCGCCGCTTCCTCGACGCCCAGAAGAAAGCGCTGGCTCTAGCCGGCCGCGGCAAGTAACGCAGCAATCACGCGAGGTGAACAAGGGCTCACGTCAGCGTGAGCCCTTCAGTCTTGACCCGTCTCCCGCAGACCTCTGCGATGCCGTGCGGCATCCAGCAGCGGCGCAGTCACAGCTCCCACGCTCGTACCCACGACTGCGCCAATTGCATCCACCACCATGTCCGTGTATTCCAGCGGATTGGCATAGAGCCGCCATTCCACCAGCTCCGTCACGCATCCCAGCGCGGCGATCGCCGCACACAGGCCGGCGCGCACATTGGGTGAGTCGGTCCCCCAAGCCGCCAGCAGGGCGATGCCCCCGAACACGATCAGGTGAACCAGCGGATGCAAGGGCCCGGAAGAGTGGAGAAGCGAACGCTTGCTGATCGGCAGAAAGCTACCAAACAAAGCTGCACCCGAGGCAAGCAGGGCGACGAGGGCGGGCCAGCGGCGAGCACGCCTTGCGCCGGATCGCACGGCTAGCGCGCGGTGAATGGCTGCTCCACTGGCAGCGTCTTGGGCGGGTAGCACGCGGCCTGGTCGCAGGCCTGGTAACGCAGAACGCCGATGAGGCTACGCTGGCCCGGTTGCGCGACGACGTGAGCAGTGAGCACCACCTCGTTGGTGTAAACATCCAGCTTGGTCTGCGGTTCGAAGCTGAAGCTGTACGGCTGGCCTGCCGGAAAATCAACCGTCTGCACCTTGATCCCGTCGCCTTCGCCGATGGCGATCTTGGTCGGGATTAGCATTTCGCTCTTCGGCGTGTGCGAGTTGATGTGGAAACCGGGATCCACGTGGAAGTGCAGCAGGACGGTCGCCGGCTTGTTTGCTGCAATCGTCTGCGGCTCCGCGGCGAACTGCACGTGGCCTTTCGCGGCGGGCCTGGTGGATTGACCGAGGTCGATCGCCTGCGCGCCTACTCGCCGGGCCACAAAGAAAAGCGCGGCAAACGCCACGACCAGCACGAGTGCAAAGCAAACAGCGTAGGTGATGCGGGTCCGTGTGGAAACAGCTTGCATCGTCACTCCTACTGCAGGATCTTCTGGACGTTGGCTTCGGCTTCGTCCTTGCTGGCCAAGCCGATCGCTTCCGCACGAACCACGCCATTCTTGTCGATGTAGAACGTCGCCGGCAGCATGTCTAAGCCGCCGTATGCATCGCCGATCTTGTGATCGCTCAGCAGGATCGAGTACGACACGTTCAGGCGCTTCACCGTGTCGGCCACTTCGCTCTTCAGCTTGTCGGGTTTCACCTCGTCGTCTTCATCGACGCCGACCACCTGCAGACCCTGCCCGGCATATTTTTTATTAAACTCCTCGAACCAGGGCATTTCCACCTTGCATGGGGCGCACCATGTCGCCCAGAAGTTCAGAAGCACGGGCTTGCCCTTCAGGTCGTTCAGGCTCACCCGCTTGCCGTCCATGCTGGTCAAGGTGAATACAGGTGCGGGCTTGCCGCGAAGATCGGGTGCGGAACCGAACTGCGATGCGGCCTCGCTGATGGAGGCGGTCGCTCCCGGCTTGTCCACCTGCATCGCCTGAATCTGCGGCTGCTTGGCCTCTTCGGCTTTGCGCCTCTGGTTGCTGCGAATGCCAGACACTACCAGCAGCGCAACCACGACCACGATCAATCCACCTACCAGCGCGTTCCGCATCTCTGTCCTGTACCTCTTCCAACCAGCCCTGCGTGAGCAGATGCTGCATCGACAGATTACGATGCCGTCTCCTCGGGCGGATCAGCCTCTGGGATGACTTCGCTGGCGGTTCGACGTGTGCGGACCCGTAAAATGAGCAGAACAAACGCCGAGGAACGCCCAACTTATGCAACGCTGGTCCACCCTGTTCATCCCCACCCTGCGCGAAGCTCCTGCCGATGCCGAGGTCGCCAGCCATCAACTGCTGTTGCGCGCGGGCTACATCCGACAGTTGGGCGCGGGCATTTACAGCTATCTGCCGCTTGGCTGGCGCGCGGTGAACAAGATCGTCGGCATCGTCCGCGAAGAGATGGACAAGATCGCGCAGGAGTTCTACTTGCCCGCACTGAACCCGCGCGAGGTGTGGGAAGAGAGCGGCCGATGGACCGGCATGGGCGACAACATGTTTCGCCTGAAAGATCGCAAGGGCGCGGACCTGGCCCTGGGCATGACCCACGAAGAGGTGATGACCAGCATCGCTCGCAACGAACTGCGCAGCTACAAGCAACTGCCGCAGATCTGGTACCAGATCCAGACCAAGTTCCGCGACGAGCCACGGCCCAAGAGCGGTCTGTTGCGTGTGCGCCAGTTCACGATGAAGGATTCGTATTCGTTCGACATCGACCAGGCCGGTCTGGACAAGAGCTACGACCTGCACGACGCTGCGTACCGCCGCATCTTCACGCGCTGCGGCCTGGAGTTTGTGGGAGTGGACGCCGACTCGGGCGCGATGGGCGGATCGCAGTCGCAGGAGTTCATGGTGTACACCGAGGCCGGTGAGGACTGGATCGCGAGCGCGCGCGACGAGAACGGCACCGTGGTCTATGCCGCCAACATCGAGAAAGCCACGTCCAAGCTCGACGACATTCAGGACCTGGAGCCCACTGGCGATGGCCTGCCCGAACTCGTCCACACGCCCGGCAAAGCAGCCATCGCGGATGTGGCGGAGTTCTTCGGCATCTCCGCCGCACAGGACATCAAGTGCGTCGCCTACATGGGCCAGGCACCCGGCCCGGACGGCACCACGCTGGAAAAACCGGTGATTGCGTTCCTGCGTGGCGATCACCAGGTGAACGAGACGAAACTGGCCGGTGCCGCTCGCTGCGATGATCTGCGCCCGATGCAGGCGGACGAACTTCAGCGCTACTTTGACGGCCCTGCCGGCTATCTAGGCCCCATCGGCCTTACCGTGCTGCCGGCCGACGCCTTCGCAGTCAACCGCGGCTTTTACGACGCCGCAGCGCTGGGCAAAGCGAAGTCGTTGAGCGCGGAGGTTGCCAGCATCTTCAAGAACGAGCGCGCAGCAACCGTGGTGCTCGACTCCGCCCTGGAGGGCCGCAAGAACCTGGTCGCCGGTGCCAACAAGCAGGACTATCACTTCCGCAACGTGACGCCCGGGCGCGACTTCAAGTGGACCGTCGCTGCGGACATTCGCAACGTAAGCGCGGGCGAGCCCGACCCCGTCGCCGGCCTGCCGCTACGGCTGGGCAAGGCGGTCGAGATCGGTCACATCTTCAAGCTGGGCTACAAATATTCGGAGTCCATGGGCGCGCGCGTTCTGGACAGGAACGGCAAGGAAACCACGCCGATCATGGGATCGTACGGCATCGGCATTGAGCGCATCCTGACCGCCGCGATCGAGCAGAGCGCGGCCAGGTTCGGCAAGAACGATCGCGGCGAATGGAGCTATGCCCTGCCCGCCGCCATCGCACCGTATCCGGTTGTTGTCACCGTCACCAAGCAAAGCGATACCGCGCTGGCCGAGGCCGGCGAGAAGATCGCCACAGCTCTCCACGCCGCGGGCGTCGACGTTCTGCTGGACGACCGCGACGGCTCTGCCGGTGTGAAGTTCAAAGATGCCGACCTCATCGGGGCGCCCTACCGCGTGAACATCGGCAAAAAGCTGGCCGACGGGCAAGTGGAGCTGGTGGACCGTCTGCGCGGCGAGACGCTGGATGTCGCAGTGGACGATGTGGTTCCGGCCGTGCGCAAGCGGCTGGCGGCTGCGTCGAACCTTTAGCTCCCGCGCGTACCGCCGCCGGGCACGACGGAGACAAGGACCCAACGGATGGCAGTGAAGGTAAGGCTCGGGAACAGCGGCCGGTACGACCAGGGATCGATGCGCGGCGTGCGGCGGGGCCGTCCGTTGTGGCAGCGGGCCATGCTCTTTCTGGGCGCGGTTGCGCTCGTCTTCGCCGTGATCGGCGGCGTGATCTACGCCTACTACTACCACCAGTACGAACAGATTGTGGACGAGCGCCTGGCGGCGGGCCCGCTGTTTGTGTCCACATCGCAGATCTACGCCGCGCCGCGCGAGATCCGCCCCGGTCAGCACTTCACCGTAGAACAGATCGCGCAGGACCTCCGCAAGGCTGGCTACAACGTGAACCAGCGCATGGGTACCTACCAGTTGCTGGCGGGCAGCATCAGCATCAAGCCGGGCCCGGCGTCGTTTCACTCGCCTGACGGCGCCACCATCACCGACGATGGAACCAGCATCGCCAAGATCACCGCCGACAACGGTGTAGAGTTGCGCAGCTATGAGCTGGAGCCGCAACTGATCACAGGCCTGAGCGAAGACAAAAACCGCACCAAGCGCCGCCTCATCACCTACTCGCAAATACCCAAGGTGCTGGTGCAGGCCGTGACGGCGATCGAGGACCGTCGCTTCTTTGAGCATGGCGGCGTTAACTTCTACCGGCTGGCCGGCTGCGCCGTGGAAGACGCGGTCAGCGGCAAGAAGGAATGTGGCGGATCGACGCTGACCATGCAGTTGGCGCGCGGGTTCTTCCTGTCTCCCAAGAAGGACATCACCCGCAAGCTGCGCGAGATCATGATCACGTTGCAGCTTGAATCGCGCTTCAGCAAAGAGCAGATCTTTGAGATGTACGCCAACCAGATCAACCTGGGGCAGCGCGGATCGTTTGCGATCAACGGCTTCGGCGAGGCGGCGCAGGCGTATTTCGGCAAAGACGTAACCCGGCTGAACGTGGCAGAGGCGGCGATGCTGGCCGGGCTCATCCAGCGCCCAAACTACTTCAACCCCTTCCGCCACCCGGAGCGCATGCTGGAGCGGCGCAACGTGGTGCTGAAGTCGATGATCGAGACCGGCGCGCTTACGGAGGCGCAGTCCGAAGCGGCGCAGGCCGAACCGCTGCACCTGGTGCCACAGAACATTGACGCAAACGAAGCGCCCTACTTCGTCGACCTGGTGCACGATCAGCTCAACTCGCGGCTGGGCGACACCACCCAGAGCGGAACTCTGCGGATCTACACCTCCCTCGATCCCGACCTGCAGCGTGCGGCCAGTGAAGCCGTCGATGTGGGCATGCGGCAGGTAGACGAGGAAGTCCGGCGCCTGCACCATGGCGAGGCGAACTTCCCCATGCCACAGGTGGCGCTGGTTGCGCTGAACCCGCACACCGGCCAGGTGCTGGCGCTGGTGGGCGGCCGCAACTACGGCCAGTCCCAGTTGAACCACGCCACCAGCAAGCGGCCTACAGGCTCCATCTTCAAGCCGTTTGTGTATGCCACCGCCGAGATGGACACGGTGCGCGGCCAGCAGATCGGCTCTACCGTGGACGACGAGGGCAACCAGACCGGCGGCGGCATGTTTACCGCCGTCACCCCGCTCAGCGATGTGCCCACCACCTTCACTTACGACAACGGCCGCTCGACCTATACCCCGCGTAATTTCAAGGGCGCCTTCCACGGCACGGTGACGGCAATCTATGCGCTGGCGCACTCGCTGAACAATGCGACAGTGTCGCTGGGCCAGCAGGTGGGCTTCGAAAACGTGGCGGCACTGGGCAGGGCCAGCGGTGTGGTGACTGCCAAAGGCACACCAGCCGTTGCCTTGGGCGCGTACGATGCCACGCCGCTGGACATGGCGGGCGCGTACACCGTCTTCGCCAACGGCGGAGTCCACATCACCCCGTGGATGCTCAAGGCCGTACGCAACGATAAGGCCGACATTGTGGCCGACTTCACGCCGGAAGCGTCGCAGGTGATGGACCCCAAGGCGGCCTACCTGACGCAGTCACTACTGCAGGGCGTCATGGATTTCGGCTACGGCGTAGCCGTTCGGCAGAGAGGTTTCAAGGCGCCAGCCGCAGGCAAAACCGGCACCAGCCACGACGCCTGGTTCGCCGCCTACTCCAGCAACCTGCTTTGCGTAGTCTGGGTGGGCAACGACGATTACACAGACATCAAGCTGACCGGTGCAGTTGCCGCCGCGCCGATCTGGGCGGAGTTCATGAACCGCGCCGCCCGGCTGCCGCAGTACAGCGATATGCAGTCGTTCACGGCACCAGACGGCATCACCAGCGTGAAGCTGGACAAGGTCACCAACCTGCTAGCAGACGAAACCTGCCCCAACGACTACGTCGCCGCCTTTTTAGAGGGAACGCAGCCGCAAAGCACTTGCAGCCGCATGGGCGGAAATACAAACAATCTCGGAGACTTGCTGGGGAGCTTCGACGGCGCGGGCGGCGGCACCCGGGCGCCGGACGGGGCGCCGTCTCCCAACCCGCCCAACTCGCTCCCGGATGGCACTCCCGGCGAGCCGCAGGATCGCAAGCATCGCAACTTCTTTCAAAAGCTCTTTGGCGGGGGCGGCGACGATCGCAGGGATCGGCAGAGCGCACCTCCTGACCCTCAGTAGGCGACCTTCGATCGCATGTCCTCTGGTGCGGAGATCGCTCCGGTTCGGTCCGGAACTGCGTCCGTTATGGATGCAGCTGTAGCTCTGTTCTTCCCAGGGGAGTTTCACGCGATCAGTGAACGCAACTCATGTTTTTGAGCTGTAGGTCCGAGCTCGTTTTACCGAAAAGCTGTCGGGAATGGTCCCCAATTGTCGGCAGCATCCGATGTTGCCGCTTATCTCCGACAAAGCTTCGCGCCGACTGCGGCATAGTTCAAAGGGTGCGGCGTTCCTGGCTCCTACCGGGAGATGCTGCACGGAAACGCCGCAGCCTCTTCGGACCAGGTTCTCCTGCCAAGTGCCGAAATAGGCCGGAACGGACACTAGCTGCCGCAGCGCCTCAATTTTGGTGCAGCAACGCCACCATGTGGCGTTTTTTGACGCAGTTGTTGTCAATAGCCGTCGCGCATCTATTGATTTCAGGTAGCATCTTCCTAGTCATGGAAAGCCGGAGCATTGAGACGGCATCCCGTGAAGGAACAAGCTTTACCTGAACGCTATATCGGCGAACGACGGAAATTACTTAGACAAATCAAAACACCGTCGCGCTGAGTGAACACAGGAGATTTCATGTCGTATTCCATTCCCAGACTGTCTTACGCTCCCACCAGCCGTCCCGCGAATATGCCTCCAGCGACCCTTTCGGGCAGCTACGGAGCCATGCGGCCGGCCCCAACCGAGAGAACGTTGCCGAAGGATGTGAGCACTCGCTTCGGGAACCGCCTCCGTGAACTGCGCCGTGAACGCAACATGACCCAGTTGCGCATGGCAACCGATTTCGGAATCGATCGCAGCTTCATCAGCGACGTGGAGCGCGGCCGCAAGTCGATCTCCCTGCCCATGCTGGAAGTCATCGCCTTGGGCATGCGTGTTTCGCTGTCCGACCTGCTGCGCGACCTGTAAACCATAGAACTGTTCGAAAACCGAAAGACGCCCGCAACCGCAGCAACTCCTGCACAGTGTTGAGCGGACTTCGCGAACAGTTGCTTTCCTCACCTTAGCCGTACGTTGTTGCTTGCCACGGTTTTCTTGCGCCTAACTGAGTTTGGAAGAGCCCTCGGATCTGAGGGCTCTTCGCCTTTCTGGCGTCCGTTCAGCCGCCACAATGCGGGAAATGTAGCCACCCCCCCCAAGGCATGCTCTCCGGTCGGCGTCGCTATGCGCGGCAACCTTTGCAGGGGTCAAGAAAAGCGGGCACACCCAGAGGGTGTGCCCGCCGTCCAAGCCGCCGGGTTCCCGGCCGCAGTCTTGTTACTGCACCACCACCGTAAGCGGGGTGGTACTGGTGGTTCCGTTCACCGTAACTACCAGCGGGACCGTGTAGGTGCCCACCGGCGTCGTTGGAGTGCTGGGTGTACTGCTGCCACCACAGCCGGAGATGCCCGCCACCGCAGTGGTAAGCACTACCAGCATGAGCAGCAGACCCAGGCGATGGCGGCGGAAGGCGAAGCCGGCGAGCCCAAGTGGCAGGAACAACGTAGCTGCCACAACCTGGGTCAGTCGCATACCGAGCGAATCGCGCCGCAGCAGCGCTTGCGTTGCCGCCTGCGTGCTGAAGGTGAGCGTGGTGGTTTGCGCCGTGCTCGAACTGCTGAACGTGAGCGTGGCGGGTTGGAAAGAGCAGGAAGCGTTACTGGGAAGCGTGCCGCAACTGAACGAGAGCGCTCCCGAGTACGCGCCCGTAGGCGTGGCGGTGATGGTGGCGGTGCCGCTGGAGCCGTGCGTCACCGTCAGCGTGGTCGGGCTGACCGAGATGGCGATCGTGGCAGCGGTGATGGTTTGCGTGTAGGCGGCAGAGTTCGACGCGAGGAAGTTGCTATCGCCCCCGTAACTCGCCACGATGCTGTTCGAACCCACGGGTAGCGTGGAGATCTGCAGTGTCGCGACGCCGCTGCTGTTCAGCGTTCCCGTTCCGAGCGTGGTGGTGCCCTGCAGGAAGGTGACCGTTCCCGTGGGGACGCCCGTGGTAGCTGCGGTGACAGTCGCGGTCAACGTAACCGCCGCGCCAGTGGCCGCGGTTGCAGCCGACGAGGTAAGTTGAGTGGTCGTCGCCACCTTCTGAACGATCACCTGTGTTACCGACCCGGTGGATGCGGCGAAGTTGGTATCGCCTCCATACACCGCGTAGATGGTGTGGGTACCGACCGCAAGTGAGTTCGTCGCGAACGTCGCATGAGCGCCAGTTACCGATCCCGTGCCAAGCTGGGTTCCGCCCGCAGTTGGATTGCCATCGTAGAACGTCACCGTTCCCGTCGGTGTCCCGCTGGCCGTGGAGGTAACCGCCGCTGTGAAGCTAACGCTGCTCCCTACCGGCGCGGTCGGTGTTGAACTGAGCACGGTGGTGCTGGTGGTCGCCGTGCTGTTTGCGGTGAACGTAACAGCGGACGAGGTGCTGACGTCGTAGTTGGTGTCGCCACCGTAGCTTGCGGTGAGCGTGTAGGTGCCGGCCGCGGGTGCCGTGCCCGTGAAGGTTGCGGTGCCCGTGCTGTCCACAGTTCCGGTGCCGATCTTGGTCGCGGGTGTGGTGTTAGTGAACTGGAAGGTCACGGTACCCGTCAGCGCCGGCGTGGTCTGATAAAGTCCGGCGACCACCGCCTTATAAGTAACATTCGCACCTTGGCTTGCCGGGTTCGGGGTGGCGCTTGCAGTCACTTGGGTGGGCTGCAGCACCTTGCTCAGCTTCACGAAGAAGGGGTGATTCCCTGCTCCGGTGGTTGCCGCGGTCTGATAGGTGCCTGTTGTTGCGGCAAACATCGTGTCCGTCGTAGCGCCGGTGAAGTAGATGTTGTCCGCGCCGTCGAGAGCGAGGCCGCCCGCGACCGAGACGCTGTGGTCCTGGTAACTCGGATTCGTGAAACGAGTAGAGAAGAGCAGCTTGCTCAGGTCTGCGGTGAAGGTGCTGATCGCGAGATTGTTGCCGCTGTGATACGCCTGCAGCGGATTGACCTGTGGGAAGTCGCCGCCGCCGTCCGAGGAGTAGCCGTAGACGTAAACCTGGCCCTTGCTGTCCAGTCGAACCTGGTAGCCCTTGGACTCTGCCGATCGCAGGTGCGGACCGCCTAGGAATGTGCCTGCGAGGATCTGGGTTCCTTTGGTGTTGAGCTTGACAACAAACGTCGAATCACAGCGATCGATGTAGCCGGATGCAGTGGGATCGATGTTTCCAGTGTTGTTGGGGCAGGTCGCCTGGAACCCGCCAGTGCCGACGGGAAAGGTGGACTCGAACGTGTAGCCGGTCACGTAGACGTTGTTGCTGCTGTCGGCCACCAGGCCTAGTACCTGCTGGTCGGGAATATTGCTGCCCTGCGAGGTGGCGGTGCCCCCCAGACGCGTGGAGTAAACCAGTGAGGCTGAACCGGACTTGGTGGTGTCGATCGCGGCAACATAGCCGTCGATCGTGTTGCAGTACATGCCGCCATAGTTTGTGCCGGGCGAGGTGCAGGCAGCCTTGATCGCTCCGGCGGTGACTGGCAGATTCGTCGCGTCGGTGTAGCCGCCGAGGAAGGCCACCCCGTTGGCGCCGACCGTCATGGTCGTTGGGTAGGTGTCTGCACCGGTGGTGTTGTCACCGAAAAAGGTGCCGTACAGCAGCGTGTGACCGTCGTTGGAGAATTTACTGAGGAACGCCGCGATGCCGATACCCTGATCGTTGCCGTGGCCATTTGCCGCGCTGGCTACGGTCAAGTATCCGCTGGATGTAATGCCGGGAAACTGGGAGTTGCTGGTCGGCAGTTGTCCTGGGGTGAGGTCGGCGGTGCTGAAGACGTTGACCTGACCGGACAGGTAAATGTTGCCCGTTGCATCCAGCTGAATCGAGTTCGGATACACGGGGGTGGTGCCGCCAAGATAGCTGGAGTAAAGCAGCCGGCTGCCATCGGCGCTGAGCTTGGCGAAGTAAGCGGGCGTATTCAGCGACTGGTAGCCGGCACCGCCGCCACGGGCGTAGTAGCCGTCGCACTGGGCCTGGACCCCGCCGGGAAAGTTTGGGACACCTGCAATGCAATGAGCTTGAAACGCGTCCGGCGTCACCGGGAATGTATCTGACCCGGTGCGGCCGAACAGGTAGGCCACGCCGGCGGAGTCCACCGTGAGGGCGTCGCCGTACTCGTAGGACTGTGTGCCGGAGAGGTAGGTGGCGTAGACCAGACTGGTGCCATCCGCGCTCAACTTGGCGACGAATGCCGCCGTCTGCCCGCTGCCGCTGCAGTACTGACCATAGTTCGGCGCGGCCGGCCCGCAGGTGCCCTGGTAGGCGTTGGCCGTGACAGGAAACGTGGAGTCGTTGGTGGTGCCGAGCATGTAAAGCTCGCCCGAGCTGGCCACAGCGATCTGGCTCAAGTTGGTCTGTTGCACGCCGGTACCGAGAGTTCCGGTGTAGACAAGCGTGGGATCGATGACCAGATCGCGGCTGTGATCATAGCTGCCGAGCTTGAAGCCGACACGTCCGTCGGCAATCTGGAACTCCGCGGCAACGGGCACGCGCTTACCGTCTATCTGCTGATAGGCGACTGGCTTGTCGAAGCGAAGCTCGCTTCCGTTTGCGGTGGGCAGCACAAGTCCACCGTCCTGGTTTGCATGCGCCTTGGTGCCTTGGAACTGCAGTTGAATCTGCGTGGGATCTGCATTTGCTGCCACCACGAAGTCGTATTCGAGTGTCGATCCGTGGCCGTAGTACTTCAGGTCGACGCCCGGGTATACCTCAGCCAGGCTGACACTGTTGTACTGCGGCAGGCCGGTGTGCCATTGGCTGTGGTCATTGCCGCGCAGGTAGTTGACCGTGCCGGGCAGCACATCGCCGGTACTCGCTGACGGAGTCGCATTTCCGCCCACCAGGTGCATGCGCACAGCCATGTCGGTTTTCAACCGTGCCTGGCCGTGGGCGTCCTTGCCGAAGGTTGCGGTTTCGAGCACAGCATCGGCACCGGTCAGGTAAACCGTGGACTCGGGCGTGCGCGCGACGAACTGAACCGCAGGGTCGGACTGGCCGCGGTTGGGTTGAAAGCCGAGCGGCAGGTGCCCGAACGCGCTGACCGCGTTGCGCTGCTGCGTTGGGTTGGAAGAAGGCGTGACAGAGACCGGTCGAATCTGCGCAAGCGCGCAGCTACCAGCCAACAGCGGCAGCAATGCGGTGGCGAAGCCACGCAAGGTGGATCGAATAGACATCGGAGGAAACCTCTGTCCCCTACGGCGTCAGATCGCGGCGGGTTGTGTCATCCCCTAACCGCAAAATCTACGCATGCGGCGTTTGGGCGGACAGCCGAGCGAGCAAGGCGTGATTGTCCGTCTGGATCTGCCGGCTCATGATGGACAGCGACGAGAGGCTCGCGAAAATCGTATCCGCCTCGCGCGAGGCCTCCAGAGCTTCGCGCGACTTACCTTGCCCGGCCAGACCTTTCGCCAGCACGCTGTAGGTGAGTGCCATGGCGGCACTATTGTGTTTCATCTTCCCCGACTGCGCGGCGAGTGCCTCGCGCGCCAGCGAGACCGCCTGCCCCGCATCGCCCTGCTGCATGCGAGCCTGCGCCAGAGTGGTCAAAGTGTAGCCAACTTCAGGGTTGCCGGGCAGTGACTTACGCCAGACCGGGATCGCCGGTTCCAGCAACTGAATCGCTTCGCCAGCACGGTGCTCTTTGACCAGGAGGCGCGCCAGCGGAACCTGTAATTCCAGGCTGCCGAGGTCGCTCGGCCCTTTGCAGGCCACGATGCTCGAGTAGCCAGCCTGGTAGTTGCGCAGGGCGGACTCGTCCTTCCCCTGGTTCATGTCCAGATCACCCAGCAGATCCAAACCAAATGACTGATCGCACGAGGTGTACGGCTGGCGGCGTTGGATGGCAAGCGACTCCTCAATGGCACGCCTGGCGCGGTCCAACTCGTTTGTTCGCGAGTACAAGGTCGCCAGGTTGCCGAGAGCCCAGGAAAGCTCCCGGTCCGGGATCGCAGACTTACGGCTTTCGTCTAGAGTTCGTTGCAGCAGCGCGGCGTCAGACGCCAGCCGTACGCCGCTGTTGTAGCGATTGGAGACATAGAAGTTGACAATCCATAGCCGTTGCGCCGCAGTTACGCCCTTGCGATCCTGCAGATGCATGGCTTCGTCCAGCAGCCGCGCTGCCTCGTCATAGTGGCCCAGCTCCGACTGCACCATGCCCGCGAAACCGGTGGCTTCTGCAGCCATTGGTATGTCGCCGGCCTGTGTTGCTTCGCTTCGAACGGCTATCAGCACCGGCAGCGCGTGATCGAAATCCGAGTTGTCGAACATGGACTCACCGAGGCTGAGCCGGGCCGACCGTTGATCGGCGGCATCGTGGATGAACTCCGGCAGAGCCGTCACCCCAAGCTGGAGAAACTCAGAAATCGTAGTTGCGGGGCGGCCCGTATAGTTCGTGTTCGCCAGGCGCAAGACGCTGTAGAGGAAGTTCTGCATGCGTTCCGCGCGCTCGCCCTGTCGCAGAGCCTGCTGCTGGCGAACATACCCAAACGTAGCCGCTGTAACCAACGCCAGCAGCACGGCTGCGACGGAAACGACCGGCTTCCAGTTGCGGCGCAGAAACTTTCCGGAACGGTAGCGAAGCGTCCGTTTCCTGGCCGCAACCGGTCGCCCTTGCAGGTACCGCCGCAAGTCGTCCGCGAGCCGGTCTACTGAGACGTACCGGTCACCGGGGCGGCTGCGCAGGCATCTGGCCACGATACTTGCCAGATCGCCGCGCAAACGTTGCCGCAGTGCTGCCGCCGAGCCTTCGGCCCGCAAGCTCGCCGCGTCCTCACTCACCGTTTCAGTGATGGCTGGCGGCTCCTGCTCGCGCAGTGCATGCTCCATGACCAGAACTCCGGACGCCGCGCCCCAAGGACGTTCTCCGGACAACAACTCATAGAGCACGGCACCGAGGCCATACACGTCACACGCGGTGCTGACCGGCTGGCCGCGCATCTGCTCCGGGCTGGCGTACGCCGGGGTAGCAAGCACGGTGGTGGTGAGCGCGGAGTCCGGGTCAACCAGCTTGCTCGTGCCAAAGTCCAGCAACTTCGCTTCGCCGCTACGCGAGACGAGGATGTTGCTGGGCTTTAGGTCAAGGTGCACCACGAGCATGCGGTGGGCATAGGAGACGGCATCGCATACCTGCAAGAAGAGCTGGATGCGATCTCGAATGGGCATGCGTTGCGTGTCGCACGTGCCGGTCAACGTGTCACCGTCAACAAACTCCATCGCGAGGAACGGCTGGCCTTCGTCGGAAAAGCCTGCGTCGAGCATGCGCGTGATGTGCGGGTGGTCGAGCGTGGCGATAATCTGCTGTTCGCGCAGAAACCGCGCTTCCATGGCGAGCCCGGCAGCGTGCAGGCTCAGCACCTTCACAGCACAGCGCTGCACCGCTCCGCCCAGCACGCGCTGCGCCAGGTACACCGCTCCCAGGCCACCGCTCCCAATAAGCCGCAGCAGTTTGTAAGGTCCGACTCGGCCCGGGGATGCTGGACCGGAAGGCGCAGTGGACGCCGGGTCCACCTCACTTTCCGCATCGGCTTCTAACAGTTCCAGCACCCGCGTTACCAGCTCCGCATCCTGGGTAGCGGCACGCAGGATGCGGGTGCGTTCACCAGGCTCGGCCGCCGCAGCCATGTGGTACAGCTTCTGCAAATCGGCCCAATGCGCGGCCTCCCACTCTCGTGGTGAAGTGCTCGAAAGCGAGCTTGGGAGTTCTGTCTCGTCCGGCATGCGCTCCTGTTTCAGGACCTCACTGCTGTTGGCGCGAAACATAGAGGTGTTGTGTCAGGCCCGAATGACAGAGGGAGCTAAGCGGGTTTGCAACCAGGACCTTGCGAAGCGCAGATCGCGGTCCACGCTGGCCTTGGAAAGGCCCATCAGGTCGGCGGTCTCTTCGGCCGTAAACCCCAGGATGAACCGCAATTCCACCATGCGGCACTTGCGCGGGTCCACCGCGTCCAGGTCGGACAGCGCGTTGTCGAGGTCCAGGATGTTCTCAGGCGCCGCGTCAGCCCAGAGGATTTCATCGGTCAGCGGAATCGCCTGCCCGCCGTCGCGCTTGGCACGACCCTGGCCGCGGGCGAAGTCCACCAGGATGCGGCGCATGAGCCGCGCCGCGAAGCTATAGAAATGCTCGCGGTTGTTGAATTCCAGCTTGCGCTGTTGCACCAGCTTCAGAAACAGCTCGTTGACCACGCCGGTTGGCTGCAGCAAGTGCCCGCGGCGTTCGCGCTGCATCAGCGAAGCAGCCAGGGCCCGCAGTTGCGGGTACACCAGTTGAAACAGGTGGTCAGAGTCGACAGGCTTGCCACCGCCCCACTCACGCAGCAGTTGTGTGATCTCCCCAGGCTGGTCCATCGGTGATTCGCAGTGTATGCGAAGTACGTCAAATAGCGACAGAAAAGTCGCCGGAAGGCGGCGGTACAGGTGACACACCCCGCGCAATAGTAGTTGACCAGACCCGCTGACTCGACACGCATTCACGAGGGGCGGGGACCCTTACTAGTTCATAACGCGGGGTTTCGGGCGCCGCAGCAACCGGATCCAGTGATGTTTTTCCTGCGCCGTGTCCGGCAGCGAACAGACAAGTTGCAAAGCCTCTTCTTACGCTCATCGAGATAGCCGCGTGTTTCGTGCGACACAGGGTCGTTCCGATGCCGTTTGGAAGAGGGTTGGTATTTGGCAGATCGATTCCGCAATCGCTTCGTTGAGGCGGTTCACAACGCAACAGGCATTGATCTTGCAAAACATTGCGAGCACGTGTCGCTTCCGAACCGGACGGTGCTGTACCGGGCTGATTCCCGGCCGGACTGTGTTCGATTTCTTACGTCGGGCGTTGCGTCCGTCGTGAACACCATGGCTTCCGGCGTTTCCATCGAAGTCGGCATGTTTGGCTGCGAAGGCTTCGCCGAAGCGACTCACTTGCTTGGCCCGCTGCGCGGGCAGAAGAGTTCTGTCGTGCAGGTGACCGGAAGCGCGTACCGCATGGACTTTTCGCGGTTCGAGCGGGAGTTCTGCCGCAACTCTGCCATTCGCGATCTGGTGCTGAAGGTTGCGCAGATGGAAAGCCTGGCTGCGGCGCAGATTGCAGCATGCAACGGTCTGCACGGCGTGAATGCGCGGCTGGCTCGGTGGCTGCTGATGGTGAACGACCGGACAGAGGAAGCGGAGCTGCCGCTGACGCACGAGTATCTAAGCGAGCTGCTTGGGATTCGGCGGCCGTCGATTTCGGTGAGTGCCGGCTACCTGCAACGGATGGGCATGATCGAGTACCACCGAGGGATGATTCGGGTCGAGCGGCGCGATCTGCTGGAGAGTGCAGCGTGCGAGTGCTACTGGGTGTTGCGGTCGATGCGGGACAACCTGTTCCGGTAGGCGCCACTTTGCTTTCTCGGTAAGTCTATTTCGCTCGATTCAACGGTTCGGGTCGCGCAAGTTCCAGTGAGCGAGCTTGACACGGTTGTGTCGAGCGAACGGCGTATGCTGTGGCAGCCGCTCCTGAACGAACGAGCCGATCAAACCGAAGTGGAAAGCTCACACGGCAGGAACAGCCGAAAGAGGGTCCCGGCACGATTTCCCGCTTGACGGCTGCGCACCTGCAAGGACCCACCGTGCTTGCGTGCGATGTCTGCGGAGATCCAGAGGCCGAGGCCCGTTCCGTTGATGCCCTTCGTCGTGTAGAAAGCCTCAAAGATCCGCTGGGCAACATGGTCTGGCATGCCATGGCCCGTATCGGACAGCAGGATGGCCAAGCCGGGTTCGCCTGAGGTGGGGTGGACGGCGCGGTGGGAGTAGATCTGCAGGACACCCCCGAGGCGCATCGCATCGATGGCATTGCTTACCAGGTTGCTGAGCACCTGGCGAATCTCTCCTTCGCGGCAAACCACCTGTGTGTTGTCGCGGAAGTCGGTGATCAGGCGTACGTGGTTGTTGGACAACCGGCCCGCGTAGATGGCGAGCACGGGTGCCAGTAGATCGGCAGCACCCAGGCGTTGAGGCCGTGTGCTTTGGCGATGAAAACGCAGGCTTTGCTGGGTGATGTGGGCGGCACGGGCCAGCTCTTTGTCCGCAGCTTCAAGGTAGCCGCGCGTTTCGAGCGAGAGATTCGCATCCTGCTGGGCAAGATACAGCAGGTTGGTGAGGGACTCGAGCGGATTGTTGATCTCGTGCGAGATGGAGGCGGCAAGGCGGCCGACGGCGGCGAGTTTCTCACTTTCGACGAGCTTTGCCGCGGCTTTGTCGCGCTGCTCGATGGCACTGCGCACTTCATACTGGCGCATGCGGCTTTTGAGCGCCGCTCGAGCCAGACTGAGCAGTGTGGCAGGGCGAATGGGTCGCTCGACCAGTGTGGCAGACGGCAGGTGTTGCAGAAGAGCCTCCAGGTGCGCGCTGGCCGTAGCCTTGGCGTGTCCCGGCAGCAGAAGAAGAAGCGGAACGTCGGACCAGTGCGGCTGCGCCTGGATGGCTTGTCGCAATTGGGAGATGCCACCGTCGCCCAGCGTTTCCGCAGCGATCACAAGCGCGCCCACTTCTCCGCTGCTGACCGCTTTCGATGCAACCGAGAGGTTTGGAACGACCTCCGCCGCCATGCCCGCCTGAGTAAACGCGGTTTCGAGCAAGGATGCATCACGGCCGACCGGGGCGAGCACCAGAAGTGTGTGCTCAATTGCCAAGGAAGGTTTCTCGCTGGCTGCTGCCCACCGCAGAGTCCGGCGGTCTGTTGCCGAGATAGGTAGGAACACCCGTCAGCACGCCCTGAAAATCTTCCAGCGCCTCGCCCACCTGGATGCGGTTGTCCTGAAACGTTAGCTCTCGCAACGTGCGCTCGTGGTTCCCGACGCGCTTCTTGAGCACGGCAAGGCTTTGGCGAATGCGGCCGGAGGCTTCGAAGTAGCGGAGAAGCAGAACGGTGTCGGACAGATAGCTGACGTCCACCTGTGCCTGCATCGTTCCGACAAGTCCGTGCTGCGTCATGATGAGCAGGCTGACCACGCCTTTCTGATTCAGAAAGGCGAGCAGTTCATGCAGATGCAGAAGCAGGTCCGTTTCACCCGGCATGGAATTGAGGAAGCCGTTGAGACTATCGATCACGACAAGCTTGGTATGCCGGTCTTCTACATCGCGACGGATCTGCCAGATGAACTCGCCGGGCGAAAGCTCCGCGGGGTCGACCTGTGACATGGCAAGGGTGCCGGCGTCGATCAGGGGGCGGACGTCGAGGCCCAGACCTTCGGCACGCTCCTGCGCGGTGCGCAGAACTTCGTCGAACGCATAGATGATGGCGCGCTCGCCTTGGCTCGCTGCCGTATAGGCGTACTGCATGGCGATGGAGCTTTTGCCACTTCCTGTGGGTCCGATGATCAGCGTGCTGGAGCCACGGGGGATGCCGCCGCCGAACAGCTTGTCCAGTTGCGGCAGACCGCTCTGAACGACGGTGTGCTCGAAGGTCGTGCTGTGCTCTGCGGCGACCAGGCGCGGGTAGACGATCACGCCTTCGTAGTGGATGTTGTAGTCGTGGAAGCCTTCGCGGAAGGTGGATCCGCGAAGCTTGAGGATTTCGATCTGCCGGCGCGTGACGCCAAAGGTGCGCGCCAGCTTTTCCAAGCGAATCACGCCGTGAGCGATGCTCTGGAGCTGGCGATCGTGGCCATCGGAGGTGCGATCGTCAAGCATGAGCACGGTTGTTCTGCGGCCCGCGAAGAAGCGCTTGAGGGCGAGCAACTGGCGGCGATAGCGGATGTTGTCGACGGCAAGCAGGCGGAGTTCAGAGAGTGAGTCGATGACGAGGCGGGTTGGCTTCGCCTTCTCGACCTCGGCGGACATGCGGTCGATGGTGCTGGACAGCTCTACGTCGGTCGGATGGAAGACGGTGTATTGCTCATCGGAACCGAGGGAAGCTTCGTCCGGGATGAACTCGACGACAGGAACGACGGAGAAGTCCCAGCCGTGTGAGTCAGCGGATCTGCGCAGTTCCTGTTCGGGTTCGGACAAGCTGAGATAGAGAACGGGTTCGTTGCGGCGGATGCCTTCCAGCAGGAACTGCATGGCGATTGTGGTCTTGCCAGTGCCTGGGTCGCCTTCGAGCAGGTACATTTCGCCGCCGGGCAGGCCGCCTTGGAGGATGTCGTCCAGACCGGGGACGCCGGTGTTCATTCGTTGGTTGGGTTCCGGCATGCCTTGGTTGGATGCTCCTTGGACTGCTTCATCATCGTCGAAAAGTGGGGAGCGGTAAAGTTTTTGGCGATCGGTTGGGTGGGGTGTGTCCCCTGGGGTGGGTGATTTTGTAAGTTCTTGTCCTGCTTGGGGTTAGGGTTGGATTGGGGCTGTAAGTTCTTGACTGGCAGGAACTTGCGCGTAAGTTACTGCGGGACAGGGAGTTACGGGCGGTTTTGGGGTGCTGTCCGTGGCGGTCTGGAGCGCTCGGAGGTTGTTGCTGGCGAGCTGGAGGCCGTAGAGGAGGGTGGAGGCTCGGCCGTGGTCGATGCGCTGGTCGGCGAGGGCGTTGAGGACGGTGGAGATGGCGACCTGGATGGAGGCGGCGTCCTCGAGCGGGCCGAGGGTGTAGCGCTTGGCGAAGGGTTCGATGGCTTCGACGCGGTGCCACTTGTCTTCGTTGTCGACGATGGCGACGTTGAGGGCCGGGGTGGTCTTCTTATTGGGCTTGTTCCGGCGGCGGTAGAGGGTGTGGTAGTAGCAGAAGTGGCGTCCGCTCCAGGCGGGCGACTCGCACTTCTCGCCGTTGGTGAGGATGTGGCGGCAACTGGGGAATCCTACGGTCTGGCCCATGAGGTTCTTTCTCCTGAAATGGCAACGGGCCAGCCCTTGATGGGCTGGCCCGTTGCTCTGTTCTTGTGTGCTCTTTCAGTTTACTAGGTTTGAGGAAATACCATGCCAGCCGTAAGCTGTTCACCCCACCGCACTTAGGCTAAAAGTGGGCTTGACAGATTTAGCGCGCAGCCTTGCCAAGGTCGTAGCTGAAGTGAAGATTGCCCCAGTTGCTCTTAGCGATTTCGGTACTTTCTCGGAGGCACTGATCGCATCGGATGGCGAGACGATCGGGCGCGGCCCAAAGGATGACGATCCGGTCTATAGGATCGTCCGTGGCCATGGCCGAGAACTGGCCGAGGTAGATGCCGTGCCACTGATGCTCGACAATGACCCCGGCCGCGTGGTCGTGTTCCCCGTTGACGTAGATGAGGGCGCGGTAGCGATGGTCCGGCGACTCAACTGCAGCGCTGGGGCGGAGGTTGGACCAGAGGCGCCCTCCGGCGAAGATGCCATCCATGGTGGTACCGCCGAGAGCCGCGAGGACGAGGATCGGTGTTGTCCAGCGCAGGGTGTGCCGCACGATCTTCTGCGTAGTGGTTGGATCGGGTGGCATGCAGAAGAGAGTATTGGTTCGGTACTGGGATAGCAACAAATGTCCCATGTCCGAGAAGCCGGACATGGGACCTGGCTTAAGCCACAGTACCGTCAAGAGTAGCCTGGAAAGGCTCAGCTATAACCCGGTCTAGCAGCGCAGCAGACGAAGCCTCCGCGTACCTCTCGCTTAGCTTCTCTTTCAGACGGAAAAGCCGCTTATTGGCTAGGCGTACTAGTTGAGAGTACGTGACGACTTGAACGTTGCCGCGTTCACCTATTCGACGGCTAAGCTCGATCTTCGGAGAGTAGGAATGACCAATAACAAAAGCTCTGAAAGTCGGTTGACCGTCTATAAGACCGCTCCGAAGAAGATCCTCTACATAGTTTGACGCTTGGTTCACATTGTCTCGATTGATCTCCGCTCCACCGCGCTTTAACTCGATGAGTAGGACCTGGGAAATCACCGGCATGCCCGAGACCTCGTCAATTTGTTCCGTGGCGGTCCCTGACAAACTTCTCTCCGGCAGAACAAGTATGTCCGGTCGCTTGCGACCGTTCTCTACTTCCCCATTCAGTGCCTTCTTACCGAACAGTTCATGCAAAGCCGAGTTAAGCGTTATATTTGAGACAAATTCTGGAGAATCAAACTCTGGTCCAAAGAGCCAACGACATTCAACTATCAACGGATGTAACGAATGGAGTTCATCCGCTTTAGGATCCGCGGACAAAGTTTCTATCGCAGAGCAAACCGTTAGGCGGCGATCTATTTCATCTAAAACAATCAGAGCATCTCTAACGGACCATTCACTCAGAAGTCTATCTAGACCAAGAACATCTTCGTCTGAGAGGCTTGTCAGCCTCTCCAGCAACTGCGCTCCGCCTTTCATTCGCTCCAGCGAAATGGCAGCAGCCACAGAGGCGGATAGGCTTTCAAAACTTATAGTAGGGTTACTTTGAGTCACCTGATCGACAAAATCTTGCAAATCTCGCCGGCCTAAAGAACTAAGAGACGATAACTCTTCCGCATGCTCGCGGTAGACGCTAGCTTTGGTCTCGTACATTCGCTCTTCGGACAATTGCAAGAAGATCTTTCGAACGTACTTACTTACCTCGCTCATCAGCGCTTTCACCCGTTCAGTGCGGCGGAAACCCGTCCAGTCTGGCAGGACATCTTCAAAGAGATCATCAGTTTTCACCACCACTGTGTAGCGCTTAGCTATGCGCGTTCTACCGTCCAAGAATATCGTTCCTCCAGCCGCCCATCCCGGCTCCCCGACAAGGCGATTGCCTACCCAGAAAGCCACCCCTTGGTATTGGGTTCGGCGAGAAGACTTGGTTGAGTCCACGAAGAAGGCTTGCGCTTTGAATCCGTCCGAATAGATGATTTCAGCTTCAGAGACGAGGCCCTTGTGCTCCGCTAAAGGGATGAACTGGCCGTTCACGCTCACCCTGAATTGGGGATCGTGCAGAAAGCGCGCTGCAAGAATCTCGCGTGTACGGGGAGCCGAAGGGAGATTACGGGTCACGCGGCAACTTAGCGTTGTACCATGTCCAGCAGCTTTCCTTGTCTTAGCATCCGCTATCTCAAAGGGGTTTGCACCACTCGTAGTTACAATCTGTAACTTTGTCTCTTCTCCGTCTCTGCGGGTTCTGACTTCGTACTCGGGTGCAAAACACAGCATTCCGTGTCTGCCCACACCATTGCGACCGTAGGCGGGCCTCGCTAGATGGCGTCTTTCCGGAGGGAACTCTGCTTGACTACCTTGGTGGCGAACACGGTCGTAGCCAAGTCGCATCCATTTGTCTCGGAACATCTGCTCGGTCATGCCGGTTCCGTCATCGCGCACGAGGAGCTTCTCCTCAAGGTCTGAAGGAAGCTCAATGTTGACCTCAGAAGCGCCAGCATCCCAGGCATTAGCAACGAGTTCAGTCAGGGCGACATCCGGAGAGTTTGCGATAGGTCCAAGAGTGCGAACAAGAAAATCTTCTTCAAACAGGCAGCCCTGCTTAACCCCGTTATCCAATGAAACTCTCCTTTATGCGTGAGCATAACGAAGGGACCCTTGGTGCGCCACGTCATCTGATTGATGTCACCGCAATGATGCGGGCTGGCAGTGGAATTGCGGCCTTACCAGCATCATGGACAGGTTCAGCGACTCTCCGGAAGAGCCGCACCAAACGAGAAAAGCCCTGAAGTGCAGCTAATTTCGACCCAGTCGAATCAGTCCCGGCGGAGGCGGTTTAGGCCGTTGAAGGCGGCTACTTTGTAGCACTCGGCGAGGGTGGGGTAGTTGAAGACGGTTTCGACGAAGTAGTCGACGGTTCCGCCGAGGGCCATGACGGCCTGGCCGATGTGGAGGAGTTCGGAGGCTCCTTCGCCGATGATGTGGACGCCGAGGATGGACCGGTTTTCGCGGTGGAAGATGAGCTTGAGGCGGCCGGTGGTGTCTCCGCGGATCTGGCCGCGGGCGATCTCGCGGTAGTAGGCGACGCCGACTTCGTAGGGCACGTCTTCTTCGGTGAGCTGCTCTTCGGTTTTGCCGAGGAAGCTGATCTCCGGGATGGTCCAGATTCCGTAGGGGTAGAAGCTGGGGTTGGAGAGGATGGTGTCGTCGCCGAAGGCGCGGGCGGCGGCGATGCGTCCCTGCTCCATCGAGACGGAGGCGAGCGAGGGGAAGCCGATGACGTCGCCGACGGCGTAGACGGACGGGCACTTGGTGCGGAAGTCCTTGTCGACGGGGATGCGGCCGCGGTTGTCGGCTTCGACGCCGATGGCGGAGAGGTTGAGCTCGTCGACGTTGCCCTGGCGGCCGACGGCGTAGAGCAATGCCCCGCCCTGGACCTTTTTGCGGCTCTCGAGGTTGGCGGTGACGGTGCCGTCCTCGTTTTCGGTGACGGACTCGACCTCTTCGTTGAGGCGCATGGTGACGCGGGAGTCGCGGAGGTGGTAGCTGAGGGCCTCGATGATTTCCTGGTCGGCGAATTCGAGGAGGCGGGGGCGGCGCTCGATGAGGGTGACGCGGACGCCGAGCGCGGCGAACATGCAGGTGTACTCGACGCCGATGACACCGCCGCCGACGACGATCATGGTGGACGGGAGGTTTTTGAGCTCGAGGATGAGATCGGAGTTGATGATGGTGCTGCCGTTGATGGGCACCTTGGGGCTGGAGGCCGGCTTGGTGCCGGTGCCGATGATGATGCTTTCCGCCTCATAGACGGTCGAGCCGCGGGAGTTGGTGACGCGGACGTGGGAGGAGTCTTCGAAGGAGGCGACGCCGGTGAGGACTTCGATGTTGTTGCGGGAGAGCTGGGCCTCGGTGACGTCGATCTCGGTCTTGATGACGTGCTGAACGCGGAAGGCCAGGTCGGCCATGGTGATGCGTTCTTTGACACGGTAGTTCATGCCGTAGATGGACTTGTAGTTGTAACCGGAGAGGTGGAGGACCGCCTCGCGCATGGTCTTGGAGGGGATGGTGCCGGTGTTGATGCAGGCGCCGCCGACGACCTCTCGGGATTCGACGAGGGCGACGCGCTTGCCGAGCTTGGCGCCGTAGATGGCGGCGCGCTGGCCGGAGGGACCGGAGCCGATGACGATGAGGTCGTAGGCGCTGCCGGACTTTGTGGAAATGGCCATGTTTGGGGGCTGCTCTTCCTCGGGTAAGGGGACGCGGCTAACTGCAGGCAGAGCCGTGCAGCGGACGGACTGGTTAGACGTATCGGCAGAGCCGGAGGTCTCGGTTAGAGGCCGGAGTACCCCTGCGATACGGCCTTAGGCTACCACGGCGGAGGGAGGCGAACGGCCACAGGCGGGGTGGCCGGATGACGCCAGATTGATTCGAGTAAGCTGCTGGGGAGAGTGATTGTTATGGAGCAACATTGCGGCCGGTGTGGCGCTGTGATTCCGCAGGTGGACGGCGAGCCCGGAGCGTTCTGCGCGGTGTGCGGCCTGCCGCAGTTGCGGGTGTCAGAGAGTGTGCTGGACGCGGTGGAGGTGCGGGCGTCGCAGCCTGCCGCCGGGGCACGCGATGGTGGGGCCGCCACAGCGCTGGCAGGTGCGATGGACTGGCCGCTGATGCTGCGCATCCTGGCGGTGGCGACGGCCGTGGGGCTGTTGCCGGCACTGCTGCTGCACGATGTGCTACTGAGCGGGACGCTGGGCTTTGCGGTGTTGTTTTTGTTGCCGCTGCTGGGGCTGGCGAGCGCGGCGGCGTATCTGCGGTGGCGTCCGCGGGGGCGTATGACGCCGGGACGCGGCGCGCAGATGGGGTTGGCGCTGGGGACGATGCTGGCGTTTGCGGAGAGTACGGTTACGGCGGTGGCGAGCTTTGCGCTGCGGTATGGGCGGCACAACCTGAGCCTGCAGCAGAACTTTGACGCGGTGATGCAGCAGGCCGAGGCGCAGGTACGCGCCGGGCAGCCGAACGCACCGGCGGGGCTGTTTGCCGCGATGCGGACGCCAGAATGGCACGCTGGCTGGTTCCTGCTGATGGAAGGCGCGGTGATGGTGCTGCTGGTGATCGGCGGGGCGCTGGCCGGCTTGATTGCGGGGACTGTGTTGAGCAAACGGCAACGGTCGCTGGGCGCGGGGTAGAGACGTCGCGGATGGCGCGGTATGATCCTGAGCAAGATGAGCGAGACAGGTTTGCAGCAGGCTTCGGAGACGGGAACACCGCAGATTCGGGAGAAGGGCCGGCTGATGTCGGCTTCGGAGATTGACCGCACGCTGGTGCGGCTGGCGCACCAGATTGTGGAGAAGCACAACGGCGGCGGCAACCTGGGGCTGGTCGGCATCAAGCGGCGCGGTGTGCCGCTAGCGGAGCGCATCGGCAAGATCATCGAGACGATCGAGAAGCAGCCGGTTGAGGTTGGGTCGCTGGACATCCAGTTCTACCGGGACGACCTGTCGACGAGCGGGCCGCGGCCGACGGTGACGCCAGGAGCGATCGGGTTCGACATCGCGGATCGCGACATCATTCTGCTGGACGACGTGCTGTACACGGGGCGCACGATCCGCGCGGCGCTGGATGCGCTGTTCGATCATGGGCGGCCACGGTCGGTGCGGCTGCTGGTGCTGATCGATCGCGGGCATCGCGAGCTGCCGATTGAGGCGCAGTTTGTGGGGCGCGTGGTGCCGACGAGTTCGCGCGAGATTATTGAAGTGAAGCTGAGCGAGGTGGATGGGGCCGACCAGGTGTTGCTGGTGGAGCGAGTGGATTAAGCTTCGTCATTGTGTCACGGAAGATTGAAGCCCACCTAAGCTGCCCGCACGCGGCGAAGGTGGGCTTTGCTGCATCTAGTTGCTATGAAGATTGGGATGACGTGCTACCCGACGTATGGTGGCAGCGGTGTGGTGGCGACGGAGCTGGGGATTGAGCTGGCGGCGCGTGGGCACCAGGTTCACTTCATCACGTATCAGCAGCCGTTTCGGCTGACGGGGCGCGAGCACGGCATCTTCTTCCACGAAGTGGCGGTGACGACGTATCCGCTGTTTCAATACCCACCGTATGACCTGGCGCTGGCTTCGCGGATGGCGGAGGTGGCGGAGTTCTACGAGCTGGACCTGTTGCATGTGCACTACGCGATTCCGCACAGCGTGTGCGCGATGCTGGCGCGGCAGATGCTGGAGGCGCGTGGGCGGCGCGTGCCGTTCATTACGACGCTGCATGGGACCGACATCACGCTGGTGGGGCAGGATCCCGGGTACCTGCCGATTACTAAGTTTGGGATAGAGCAGAGCGATGGCGTGACCAGCATTAGCGATGACCTGAAGCGGGCGACGGAGCGGGACTTCGGCATTCAGCGACCGATTGAAGTGATCCAGAACTTCGTGAACTGCGACGAGTACAAGCCGGACGGCGCGCTGCGGGCGCGGGATCGCGCGCAGTATGCGGCGGAGGGCGAAAAGCTGATCTGCCACCTGTCGAACTTTCGGCGGGTGAAGCGCGTGGACGACGTGGTGGAGGTGTTTGCGCGGGTGCAGCGCGAGGTGCCCTCCAAGCTGCTGCTGATTGGCGATGGGCCCGACCGGTCCCTGGCCGAGCAGCTATGCCTGAAGTACGGCATCCAGGGCAAGGTGCATTTTGTGGGCAAGCAGGATTCGGTGCAGGACCTGCTGCCGCTGACAGACTTGTTGCTGATGCCTTCCGCGATGGAGAGCTTTGGGCTGGCTGCGCTGGAGGGTATGGCGTGCGGTGTGCCGTGCATTGCGACGCGGGTGGGTGGCGTGCCGGAGCTGGTGGAGGATGGCGTGAATGGGCTGCTGTTCCCTGTTGGCGATGTGGAGGCGATGAGCGCTGCGGCGGTGGCGCTGTTGCGGGATGAGGAGCGGCTGCGCGGGATGGCGGTGGCGGCTCGGCGGACGGCGCAGGATCACTTTTGTACGTCGCGGGTGATTCCGCGGTATGAGCGCTTTTATGAATCGGTGCTGGGGCGGTAGAGGTCGGATCGCACCCGGTCACTGGTCGTCAGGGCTGCGCATCGCGCGATAAGACGGCATTCAGGACGTACGCTGCATGATCGATGCCGGACCGTCCGGTAAAGCCATTGCCGAAGTGAACGCTTTGCCCAGATGGCGTTAGAAGTACCAGTTGACGGTTCCGCGAACTGCCTGTTTCGGCGACTGCGCGGTTGAATGACGCGATGGGGTATGTTGCGCTGCGCTGGTAGTAGAAGGAACGCTCGTCGATGCGAATGGTGCGATCTGCCTGGGACACGGTGATGGTGCCGCGATAGCTGAGTGCATCCAGGCAGAAGTAGAACGTGAAGGCTGCTAGGACGACGGCGAACCACGGGAGCTTGCCGTTCTTCTTGTAGAGGACCCTTGCCATAAAGAGAACAAAGCAGACGCTCAACGACAAAGCGCCAGCCGTGATCACGTCGAGAGGGTAGACCACCTGGAGAACACCGGCGGATGGAGTGAGCACCTGCACCTCACCGGGAAAGAATGCAAGCATGATGCTTCACGTTCTACCATGCCGGTCTTTGCGCTCGTAAGCCGAAGCGATGCGTGAAAGCACGCGCCGCTGTAGCGGTTGTAGGCAACAAAGTTGTGCCAAAGATGTTGCGGTGGAGTTATGTTGGTGGCCTTCGGAGAGTGGCGCTGGCGATGCTGCTTCCGGAAGATCGTCGATCCGCAGACCGCGCCGAGGCGCGAACACCACGGCAGCGCGGCCCCGAGCGGAGACGGAGGGCGACATGCACGTTTCGGATCTGGCACACACCTGTGGGGACATGGCGCGCGGCCTGGCACAGGCGTATGTGAAGGGCTGCGAATGTATCTGCGTGGTTCACGACCCGCCGGCGGAACCGAGTGAGGCCAAGCTGGGCACGCCGGGCGACGGGAAGCCGCAGATTCGGGCATCGTTGGAAACGGATGCATACCACCTGGTTCCGCGCATCTTCTAACGTTCGCACCAGGACGGAAAGCTGTCGCGGCCTCGATGTGCCGCGCGACTGTGCGTGCCCGCGTCTCCCGCCGCGACGGCACGCTGCTGACGACAGGTGCCCAAGCCGAACGACTTGATAGCATCGGCTTGGCATGATTGATGGTGGCAGGGAGCAAGTGAGTGGCGGCGGGACGCAGGCGGGTTCGCTGCTTTCGATTGCGGATCTTTCGCTGGAGCAAGTGAGCGCGGTCCTGCAACAGGGCGATGCGCTGGCGGCAGAAGCGCATCGCGAGCGCGTGGCGCGGCTGGATGGGCGCAAGGTTGCGCTGCTGTTTTACGAGTCGAGCACGCGGACGCGGACCAGCTTTGAGCTGGCGGCGAAGTCGCTGGGTGCGATGACGACGCTGGTGAGCGACAAGTCTTCTTCCATTGAAAAAGGCGAGAGCCTGCACGATACGGGCGTGACGCTGCGCGCGCTGGGCGCGGAGTGCATCATTCTGCGGTCGAACTTTTCGGGCGCGCCGGAGGTGCTGGCGCGGTCGACGGGGTTGCCGGTGCTGAATGCGGGCGATGGGATGCATGAGCATCCGTCGCAGGCGCTGCTGGATCTGCGGACGATGCTGGAGTGGTTTGGGACTGAGCCTACTGGGTTGAGCGCGGACACTTTGCGCGGCAAAGTAGTGGTGATTACCGGGGACATTCGGCATTCGCGGGTGGCGCGCAGCAACGCGAGGCTGCTGCCGCGGCTGGGCGCTCGGGTGATTCTGTGCGGGCCGGTGGAGTTGTTGCCGGAGGAGGCGCTGTCGCTGGCACCCGGGCTCGAGGTTGAGCGGGACTTTGAGCGCGCGCTGCGACAAGCGGATGTGGCGATGATGTTGCGAGTGCAGCGGGAGCGGCTGGCGGGCTTGGAGCTAGATGTGAACTCGTATGTGCGCGACTACCAGTTGCACGGGCGGCGGCTGGCGGAGTTTGGGCCGGGAGCGCTGGTGATGCATCCGGGGCCGATGGTGCGTGGGCTGGAGATTACGAGTGATGTGGCGGATGGGGCGCAGTCGCGGATTGAGCGGCAGGTGACGCATGGGCTGCAGGTGCGGATGGCGCTGTTGTGCCGGGCGCTGGGGTGCGGCGAGTCAGCAGGCGAGGTGCGCGCGTGAGTGGAGCGGTGTTGTTGCGGGGTGGGACGCTGTTGCAGCCGGCGGAGGATCGCAGCTTTCGCGGCGATGTGCTGATTGCAGATGGTGCGGTGGCGGCGATTCATACCGGCGAGGCGGGTGCGCTGGATGCGCGCGCAAAGGATGCCGGGGCCGAGGTGATCGACTGCACGGGGCTGGCGGTGGCGCCGGGATTTATCGATGTGCACGTGCACCTGCGTGAGCCGGGGCAGACGCACAAGGAGACGATTGCAACGGGCACGCGCGCGGCGGCGGCGGGCGGGTTTACGACCGTGGTGGCGATGCCGAATACGTCTCCGGTGACGGACAGCGTGGAGTGGCTGGAGTTTGTGATGAGCCCGAAGCGCCAGGCGGCGGTGCGCGTGCTGGCCATGCCGGCGGTGACCGTGGGCAGCATGGGCGAGCGGCTGACGGACATGGCTGCGCTGCATGCAGCGGGCGCGGTGGGATTTACGGATGACGGCAAGCCGGTGCTGCAGGACGAGGTGATGCGCGAGGCGTTGCGGACGGCGGGGCGGCTGGGCGTTCCGGTTTCGCAGCATGCGGAAGATACGCGCATGACGGTCGGCGCCAGCATGAACGCGGGGCCGGTGAGCTTTCGGTTGGGGCTGCGCGGGATGCCGGTTGAGGCCGAGTCGTCGATTGTGGAGCGGGATATTCGGCTGCTGGAAGAGATTGAGCGGGCGGACAAGGTGCGGCCGCATCTGCATGTGCAGCATGTGTCGACGGCGAAGGCGCTGGAGGCGATTCGGCAGGCGAAGCGGCGCGGGCTGCACGTGACGTGCGAGGTGGCTCCGCACCATATTGCGCTTACCGACGAGGCGATTGCTGGTGACGCGGCGCAGAGATCGGTGCGGTATGACACGCGGTTCAAGATGAATCCGCCGTTGCGTTCGGCGGAGGATCGCGACGCGTGCATTGCGGCGGTGCTGGACGGAACCGTGGATGTGCTGGCGACGGATCATGCGCCGCATGCCGCGTGGGAGAAGGGCGTGGAGTTTGAGCGCGCTCCGAATGGGATTGTGGGGCTGGAGACGGCGCTGGGCGTGGCGCTGCGCGTGTTGCACCGGGAGCATGGGATGGCGCAGGGCAAGGTACTGGCGCTGATGACGAGCGCGCCGGCGAAGGTGCTGGGGCGGGACGACCTGGGTGCGCTGGGTGTGGGGTTGTCGGCGGACGTGGTGGTGTTCGATGCCGGGGCTTCGTACGCCTACGACGTAACGGCGACGGCTTCGCGGTCACGGAATACGCCGTTCGATGGCGCGGCGATGGTGGGCCGGGTGCGGTACACGGTGAGCCAGGGGCGGGTGGTGTTTCGGGCGTCCTGAGCGCGGTAAGCGTCGACGGCTGAAATCGTTGCGGCGGGTTCACCTTGTCGGCTTCTGTCGCATCCCAAGCGCATTGGGTTTGGGAGGCGCTTGGGATGACTTCTTCGATTTCTGCTTTGCGGGTTTCAGCGCGGCGTTCTTTGGCTGCGGGGGCGGTAGTGTTTGCGCTGGTTGCACCGTTGAGCGGCTGCAAGTCCGCGTATGACCGGGCTGTGGAGAAGGCCAAGCAGGACGCGATTGCGACCGGGCAGGCGCAGCAGGTGGTCAGCGTCGACAAGGATGGGAAAACCACGGTGACGGTGGTACAGCCGCCGCAGGCCGTGGGCCAGCCGGTGAGCGTGAATACGCAGACCGAGCCGGCGGGTGCGCCGCTGCCGGCGAACCTGCCCGACTATTCGAACGGGGCTCGGCCGGCGCCGGGGAACACTGTGACGTTCATGGGGCCGAAGACGGGGGTTGCTGCTC
Source organism: Terriglobus aquaticus (assembly GCF_025685415.1). NCBI lineage: Bacteria > Pseudomonadati > Acidobacteriota > Terriglobia > Terriglobales > Acidobacteriaceae > Terriglobus > Terriglobus aquaticus. The sequence continues at coordinate 3,895,334 of NZ_JAGSYB010000001.1, read as the reverse complement.
CTGCTTCGGGTGAACCGCTGCCTCCGGGGTCGGTGGTGGGATCGACGCCGATTGCGCCTGCGCCGACGGTGGCGGCGCCGAGTGTGGGACCGGCGGTGAATGGAGCCGTCGCTGGGGCGGGCGCGGGAATTGGTTCAGGGCCGGATGCGCCGGAGGCTCCGCCGGCGAACTTCGTGCCTACAAATGTGACGCTGCCGGCGGGGACAGGCATTGCGATCCGGATCAACCAGACGCTGTCGGTGAAGCACACGCATGCGGGCGACCGGTTCAGCGGGTCGCTTGCGGAGACGATCCGGCGCGATGGCAACGTGGTGCTGCCGCGGGGAACGCGGTTCAACGGAGTGGTAACGGAAGCGCACAAGCGCGGGCACTTCAAGGGGCGGAGCTACCTGGGCTTGCGGCTGACGAGCATGGTCTTCAACGGCAAGGTATACCCAATTGAAACGGCCGGAGTGACGGAGACCAAGAAGGGCAAGGGCAAGCGGACCGCTGGATTTATTGGCGGGACGGCGGGTGTGGGCGCACTGGTAGGTGGCGTAGCGACGGGCGGCGTTGGCCTGGCGGTGGGTGCGCTGGCTGGCGGTGGGCTGGGAACGTTCCTGGCCGGGGTTACGGGTAACAAGGACATTACGATTCCCGCGGAGACGCTGTTGCGGTTCCGGTTGGAGGACAATCTGACGGTGCAGCCGGCGCAGTAGTGAGGGAGTAGGGAGTAGGGCTCAGGGATTAGGGAGAAAGCGTTGAGGCGGTAGGGATAGGGTTGAGCGGAGCGCCGCTGGGTGGCGACTTGCCCGACGGTGTTGTGGCCCGCGGGAAAAGCAGGTCCTTCGCTGCGCTCAGGATGACACCTTGTGAGGGCAGGGCGTTTGAGCTCGCTGGCGGGGCGGGGCTGGGAGTTGCCTATGCCTTGAGCGCCTGCAGGAGTGCTGGGAGTGCGGTTTCGCCGAAGGTGGGGAGCCAGTGGATGCGCGGGTCGCGGCGGAACCAGGTTCCCTGGCGTTTGCTGTAGTTGCGGTGGCCTTGCTGCGTGGCGGCGATGGCTTCGGGCTCGGTGAGTTCGTTGCGGAGGACGGCGGAAGCCTGCGCATAGCCCAGGGCTTGGAAGGCTCGCGGGGTGGGGCCGTACTCGGCGATTAGGTTGCGGGTTTCTTCGATTAGGCCGTTCGCGAACATTGCGGCGCATCGCGCGTTGATGCGGGTGTAGAGGTCGGCGCGCGGCGGGGCGAGGCCGAACTGGACGACATGGAAGCCGGTGAGCGGTTCGGGGCGCTGGTCCTGCCAGGCTTCCGTGATCGGTTGACGGGCGAGGAGCCTGACTTCGAGGGCGCGGATGAGCTTGGGTTCGTCGTTGGGGTGGATCGATGCGGCGGCGGCCGGGTCGAGGCGCGTGAGCAGGCGATGGAGCGAGGCGGGGCCGCGGCGTGTGCTGAAGGTGCGCAGGCGGTCGCGGAGGGCTTCGTTGCGGGTGGGCATGGGGCTGAGGCCGTCGAGGAAGGCGCGGAGGTATAGGCCGGTGCCGCCGGCGACAATGGGGGTCTTACCGCGCGAGGCGATGCTGTGGGCGGCGGCGCGGGCGGCGCGGCCGTAGTCGCCGGCGGTGTAGTCGGTGGCCGGGGTGGCGACGTCGGTGAGGTGGTGCGGGATGCGGGCCTGCTCGGCGGGGGTGGGCTTGGCGGAGCCGATGTCCATGCCGCGGTAGACCGCTACGGAGTCGCAGGAGATGATCTCGCCGTTGAGGTGTTCCGCGAGAGCGAGCGAGAGCGCGGTTTTGCCGGAGGCAGTCGGGCCGACGAGGACGACGAGGAGCGGGTCGTTCTGTGAGTTGGTGGCCACTGCATCCACCTTAGCGGGGGAGAGGCCCAGGGCTAAAGCCCTGCATCGCGGCGGTCGCGATTCAGCGGCCTGAAGGCCGCTGCTCCCTCCCTCTCAGGTTATGCAGAGCTGCGGTGTCCGCTTCACGCCGTGCTGCGATGACTGGCTCACGCGGGCTGCGATCCATTCTTCGATGGTCGGGCAGTTGCGGCGGTATGCCGTTAGGGCAGGTCGATGCGCCACCAGTTCGGGAGAAAGATGTTGCGGGGGCCGGCGAGCAGGACGCTGGCGATGAGGATGGCCGCGGCGGCGATGAGGAGGACGATGAGTTGGCTGCGGCGCTGGGTTGCGTTGCGGGCTGCCAGATCGTCCGGTTGCTGCTGTGTGCTCATGGAGCGCTACTGCAGGTCGCGGTCTTTGTTGACGCGGAACTCGATGCGGAGTTCGAGGTTGGGGCCGTGGAACTCCTTGGGCAGGGGTGGGGCCGAGCCGATGCTCTTGAGCGAGCCCCAGGCGGCGCGGTTGATGGCGTCGTCGTGGGTGGAGTAGTCGAGGTTCATGCCGGTGATGCGGCCGTCGGGCTGGATGGTGAAGCGGACGCCGGTGATGCCCTGCTTGAAGAGGGGCGAGTTGCACTCCTCGGGGATGAGGGGCAGCCAGGCGCGGCGGACCTGCGCGAGCAGCCGCTGGATGTAGCGGCCGAAGTCGACGCCCTGGGTATCCGAGAGGATTTCGTAGCCGGCTTTGCCCTGCCCCTGCTTGCCCGGAGCGTTGCCATAGTCGCCCTGCTGGTCGGGGAGGCCGCTTTGCGAGCGGGAGCTGCGGGCGGCGTCGGCGATGGCGGAGGAGGCGCTCTGCTGGTTGTTGAAGTTGGGCTGGCGCTGGGACGACGGCGCGGGCGCATCGGCCACGATGGGCGGGACGTTCGGGTGCGGCGTGGGCTGCGGCGTGACGTGGGTCTGCTGCTGCGGCGGTTGCTGCTGTGCCTGAGGCTGCTGCGGTGCGGGCTGGGCCGGTTGCGGCTGCGGGCGCGGCGCGGGCGGTTCGGGGTGGCCGGCGCGCGGCTCAGGCGGCGTGGGCGCCTTGGTCGGGCGCGGGGTTTGCGCCTCGGCCGTGTGCTCGCTGATGTGCGGCGCGGGTTTCTGGCGCAGCATGTCTTTCAGGTTGGGCGGAGTTTCGAGGTAGGTGAGTTCCTTGGGGTTGCGGTCCTGAACGATGAGGACGGGGCGGTGCGGCAGCCAGCGCGGAAGGAAGATGTAGGCCAGCGCCATGACCAGCCAGAGGATAACGGCGAGGTAGACGGCTTCGCGGAAGCGGGCGCGGGCGCGCTCGTCGTCGATCTGGTCGATGAGCGTGATGAGTTCGTGCGTGTCGTAGTAGTCGTAGCGGCGGCCGTTGCCGGAGCGGCCCCGCGAAGAGCGCGGAGTGTCGGAACCCGGATCGGGCGGCGGCTGCGGAGCTTCGTGCTCCGGTGGTGTTTCGACGGTTGGCATTGCCTGCTAGGTCTGACTCGTTCCGGCGCGAAAGAGTTTCGTTCGCCCCGGTGACAGAGGGCAGGGCCGAGGGTGCGCTCGGTACATTTTCGCATCCTGAGGCGGGTTTTGGGCGAAGAGGTGCGGCCCGGGGATCGGCTTTGACGCGCCACGCGGGGTGGCGCAGGCGGGCCGAAGGGTAAAATGACCCGAGCATGATCCACGTTCCACTTGTCGCCACGCTGCTGGCGCAGACCGCCAGCGAGGCCGGCAAGCATCACGGTCCGCTTTACCCGATCACGCATGGCCTGGCACGCTTCGGGCTTTGGATCAGCAAGGTGTTTGCGCCGCTGGGCCTGTGGGGCCTGGGCGGGCTGGCGCTGCTGGATTCGGCGCTGGTGCCGCTGCCTGGCGGAATCATCACGTGGGTCGTGTTCTACGTGGCGCGTGAGCACCAGAATGCGCTGGTGAGCGCAATTGTGGCAGCGGCGCTGTCGACGATTGGGAGCCTGCTTCCCTTCTACATTGGCCGGGCGGGTGGCGAGGCGCTGTTGCTGCGCAAGGTGGATCGGCGCCGCTATGAGCGGATGCGCGACCGATTTGAGCGGCAGGAGTTCCTGGCGGTGATGCTGCCGGCGATGTGCCCTCCGCCGATGCCGCTGAAGGTGTTTGAGCTGGCGGCGGGCGTGTTCGAGATGCGCGTGCGGTCGTATACGTCGGCGCTGTTTATCGGCAAGTTTGTGCAGTTCCTGGCGGTGGCGCTGTTGGCGCTGAAGTATGGCATGGGCACCACGGCGATGCTGGAAGGCGCGGTGCGATCGCATGGGCGCGGCATCCTGGTGGTGGTCGGACTGCTGCTGATCGTGCTGGCGCTGTGGATGGTGCGGCGGATGTTTGCGCGCCGTGGGGAACGGCTGCCGATTGAGGAAGAGGCGGCTGCGCCGGCGGCGGGAACGCATACGGTGGTGGAAGAGTAGTCCAGCGTCTTCGCAACGGTTCGCAAAGGTGAACCGCTGACCGGGGTTCGCGTTTGCTGGAGCAGTGTCGCTGCTGCAAGCGAGGCTTCGCGCATGGAATTGTGTGCCCGAGCGGAGATTTAAGGTGTGGGCGGCACGCGATGCGTAAAGAGGCTAGACTGGAAAGACCACCTCTCTCGCCTCTAGTCCGATTCCGGACTTCTTCTCTAGACGAGCTCACCTTTGCAGTGCAGCCAGTCTGGAGCCGCCATGTTCACTTTTGAGAGCAAGCAAGTCGTATTTGAAGGTCTGTTACGGCCATTTTCCGGAAGGCTGGTCGACGTGAACGTCGCGGTCGATACCGCGGAACAGGCGGACGCTCCGACGCGCTACTGGACGTTGTCGCAGGACGCTGCGGACCTACGGGATCCAGAGAACTCGCCGGGTGTGAGCATGTGGGCGTTTCTGCTGGCTTCTGCGCAGACACAGCGCCTGAACGAGATCAGCATTTACGCGCAGCGTGGCGCCAGTTCCAAGGAAATGCGCCTGCTGTACATGAACGACTTCGCCTTGACCATCTGGAAGCAGATGCAGAAGGGCGTCAAGATTACGGGACGCCTGCAGAGGCCGCCGCGGACAGCTGTGCTTTCGTTTGGCATGCCTTTCGCGAACTCCTAATAGGGGCAGTACATGCCAGATAGATCTCCACTCCAATCGAAAAGGACAATTATGACAACCGCGAATCTAGAACAGGCAAAGTCCTCCCTTGAGAGTCACCAGACTTCCTTCAACGACATTGTGAAGCAGCCCAACACGCTGGAACGCAATGTTGTGCTGGCAGAGCATCGCTCGGAGATCGGCCGGCTGCAGAAGCTGATTGCGAAGTCGACGAAGCTCTAACGGAGCTCCATGCCCGGCAGGCAAGGGCGTTCGTTCGCAGGCGACACGATACGAGGAGCCATGAAGATCACCGATCCGCCCTCGATGCAAAGCTGGTATCCAACCCAGGCCGAAACAAAACAGACGCAGCGAGATCAGATGGCGCAGTCGCTGCGGAATGCCCGGGAATTTGCGGAGGCAGCACCTGTGCCGAAGCAGATGCACTGGTGGACGCGGCTCTTTGAGCGCACCTAGATCGTCATGCAGCAGTAATCCTTACGAATCAAAGCGGCTTGTGCGAGGTATGTGCACAAGCCGCTTTTCGTTTGTGGAGCGTTTGCTGTTCCATTTGGGGCAGAATGACTGCAGGTTTGTGCGAGGAAGTGGGATGTCAGAGGAAGCGGGAAGCATAAGAGTTGGCCTGATTGGGTATGGCTATGTGGGCCGGACATTTCATGCTCCGCTGGTACGCTCTGTTCCTGGGCTGACGCTGACGGTCGTTGGATCGAGCCGGCCCGCGGAGGTGCTGACAGCGCTTCTGGAGGTGGAGGTTGTTGGCGATCCCCTTGCGGTTGCAACACATCCTGACGTCGACCTTGTTGTGATTGCAAGTCCAAACCAGAGCCATTACCCACTTACAGCGGCAGCGCTGCGCGCGGGCAAGCATGTTGTGTGCGACAAGCCGTTCACGCTGACCCTTGCGGAGGCGCAAGCTTTGAATCGGATTGCTGACGAGCAAGACCGGTTGCTGTCGGTGTTTCATAATCGGCGGTGGGATAGCGAGGTGCTTGCCACCCGGGCCGTGATCGCGTCGGGCATGCTTGGCGAGATCTCATTGCTGGAGATCCACATGGACCGCTACCGTCCGAACGTTCGAAAGCGATGGCGCGAGTCTGCCGGCCCCGGAGCGGGGCTGTGGTTCGACCTGGGGCCGCACCTGATCGATCAGGCGCTGCAGCAGTTTGGGATGCCGGAGACAGTGTCTGCGCAACTGGCCGTACAGCGCGAAGGCGGCGAGACCGACGACTGGGCGCACGTGGTGCTTGCCTACGGGAAGACGCGCGTCATCCTGCACGCAACGCTGCTGGCTGCCGGAGGCGGGATGCCGAGAACCGTGGTTCACGGCACCCAGGGAAGTTGGGCGAAGTTCGGAGGCGATCTGCAGGAGGCTCGTTTGCAACGAGGCATGCGCCCGGACGAGGTCGGCTTTGGAGACGATCCGGACCCGGGCTGGTTCTATGGTGCGGCGAACGCGGAACCGGTGCGTATGCCGCCCCCGGGCGCAAACCAGCGGGCGTACTACGTTGCGATCCGGGAAGCCATTCGCGGACGCGGAGCGAACCCCGTTCCTGCCAGCGAAGCTGTTGCCGTGATGGCTGTGCTGGAGACGTGTTTCGAGTCCGCACAGCGCGGCATGGTTTTACCGGTTCGCGGGTTCTGATCGCGCAACGCTGAGGAGTGGCGATCGGCTGTCGCAGCTTCCGTTAAGTGCTCTTCTCGTTCCTTATGCCGATACAAAGTTGCTGGCGCTGTCGCGCCAGCAACTTCAGGATTACCTGGCGCCAGTGGCAGCGTCCTCGATCACCTTCGCGACCTCATTCGGATGAGAGAGCATCACGACGTGGCTTGCAGGCAGCGTTGTGGTTGTTGCCTGGATTTGTTTGGCCATGCTCGCCTCGTGTTCTGGCGCAATCATGCGATCGTTGCTGGCGACGATGTACCACGACGGTTTACTGCGCCACGCGGCCTGCGTTGGCTGAGCCCCAAAGATCGAGCCGGAAGTCTGCGGCTGGGTCGCTATCATCAGCGCCTTCTCTTCCTCGCTCAGGTCCTGCGCAAAGTCAGTCGCAACGCCCTCTGGGGACAGCAGAATGAAACCATCGCCCACCGGCACGGCCGTCTGCGGGCCCGGCGGCGGCGGAAAGGCTTTGCCGATCTCCACAATGGACTGCCCGGCATCGGGAGCAAAGGCCGCAACGTATACCAGCGCTGTGACCTTGGGATCGTTGCCAGCCTCTGTGATGACGACTCCACCGTACGAGTGGCCGACCAGAGTCACCGGTCCATCCTGCGCGGCGATCGCGCGCTTTGTAGCTGCGACGTCTTCCTGAAAGGTCGTCAGAGGGTTGGAGACAGCGGTCACCTTGTATCCCTTGGCGAGCAATAGCGGAATGACCTTCGACCAGCTCGATCCATCGGCGAATGCGCCATGGACCAAGACGATGTTCTTGGAATGGGAAGTTTCGGACATGAGTGTTCCTCCAGGGGGGTCAGAAAACTCTGACCGCTCCTGTTGAGTGTGTGCGCAAAGCCCGCACACACCGTTACCGAATCTTGCCCACCTTTGCCGCTTCTTGCTTATTCCTGCGTGGCGCTTCGGAAGGCCGATGGAGTGACGCCCATTGCTCGGCGAAACGCTCTTGAGAAGTGACTCACGTCCTCAAAACCTACCTCGATCGCCACATCGGAAACCGTGATCTTGCCCACCTTCAGCAGATACCGCGCTCTCTCCATGCGGCGGTCCATCACGTACTTCGCCGGTGTCGACCCCAGGCTGCCCTTGAAGCTGCGGAGGAAGTGAAACGAGCTCAGTCCGGCAGTCGCCGCCAGATCGGCCAATGAGATCTTCTGGTGCAGATGCGTTTCGACAAAGGCCTGCACCGCACGGATCTGTTTCGGCGCAAGCCGTGGAGCCGTCCGTGTTTTTAGTGGCGCGATTGCCCCCGCATGGGTGCTGATGGAAAGAGCCACAGCCGTCGCAATACATTCCAGCCCCATTCCGCTGTCGGGACTCGCATCCAGGCTTTCGTGCATGAGCGCGCGCATCAGGTGGTAGATCCTTGGTGAACAGGGAGTCAGCGCATGCAGAATTGGCAGCGAGGCTCTGCCGCCTGCAGACTGCACAAGAAGGTCAAACGTCGGCGGATCGAACGCCAGCGCGATTCCTGCCATACGGCTCTCGAACCGCACGCTGTGCCGGCTTCCTTCGGGCATAATCCAGATCGATCCCGGATGAATCCAGCGCATTCCGGCAAACTCAGGACTCTTGATCTCTGCCCGCGCTGCCGGCCCTGTGTACAGAAATAAGTTGTGCTGAAGAAGTTCTCTTTCAGCAAACTCGGTCGGCTCATGCATGTGTTGCTCCACATGCAAGCCCCGAGCGGCAAGCCCGGCGTGTCTGCGCACAACGTGCGGAACGATCGGGACGATCTGTCCTCGCTCCCGGACTGAGATCGAGCCAGTCAAGCTTCGTTCCTCCGGCCTTAGATTCCGCTGCTGCTTCTAATCATCCTCTAGCAAAATTCGTGAAGTTTGCAGAAAAAGATACGGCCGTGTCTTGATCTCCCGATAGGTTGGCATGTGGGAAGCTATGTGGCTTCAATCTACTGAGCTACTCATAGCGACGAGAAGGAAGCTAGTCGGGGATGGCCGCGGTGAGGGCGTCGAGGGCGCTGCTTTGGGTGCTGGCGTCGATGGATTTGGGCGGGCCGGACCAGACGAGGCCGAGCTGGTTGTCGGTACCGCCGAAGCGCTTAGCGGTGTTGCGGTCATTGAGCCAGATGCTGTCGGCGTTCGTTTCGAAGAAGGCGGTGTAGCGGGGTTCGTGAACGACGTGCTGCAGGGCGCGGAGGTTGCGGACGAAGATGCCTTTGAACTGCGGGGCGTCGGCGCCGCAGGAGGTGGGCTCGCAAGGGTCGTGCAAGACGCCGGCGGTGTCGGTGAGGTTGGCGAGGCCGGCGTCGGCGAGGATGCGAGCGTCGAGCAGGAGCTTGGTGTCGGGGTTGATGCGGGACCACTCGGCGAGTGCGCCGAGGACGACGCCCTGGTTGTAGGTCCAGACGGTGCGGCCGTTGTTGGTGCACTGGCCGGAGGCCTTGTCGATGGTGAGGCCGTCGTTGACCAGGTGCTGATTGTTGATCATGCCTGAGTTCTGGAACCAGGCCCACTCTTTCGTTGCCCAGTCGGCGTAGCGGTCGCGGTCTGCGGCTTGGGCGCGCGCGGCGAGGTGCGTGGCGACGGAGAAGAAGAGTTCGTTGGCGATGGCGTTCTTGTAAGTGCGTTCCTTGCTCCACCAGATGCCGCCGCCGCAGGTCGAATCCCAGCCGCCGCTCATGTCCTGGAAGATGGTCTGCGCCATGGCGAGGTAGCGCGTGTCGTGCGTGAGGTCGTAGGCGTCGACCCAGGCGAGGGCCCACCAGCCTTCGTCGTCGTAGTAGTCGTTGAGGAAGTTGGGCGCGCCGGTCATTTTGTCGAGTGCGCCGACCTGTTCCGCCTTGGGAACGACGATCTGCGCCTGCGTGAAGGTGTTCGCGAGGGTGGGCGCGTAGGTCTGCGAATGCGTGGCGCGACTGAGATCGACGATGGCGGTGATGGCGTTGGCAGCGTTCCACCAGCCCGTGGTGGTGTAGAGGCCGGTGCGCTGCACGTACCAGTGCTGGAGAGTGGCGGCTGCGGCATTGGCGCGTTCGCGTGGGCTGGGCTGCGGCTGTTGGGCGAGGCAGGTGGTGGCGAGCAGGAGCAGAGCGCAGGCGAAGCGGGTTGCGGGCATACGTTCTTTTCTACAAGAGCTGGATTAGTAGGTCTATCTAGACCACGGATTCACAAGCCAGCCGTTCTCCTCTATATCGCGGAACATCGGAGCTGCTTCGTCGTGTAGTTCGACGGCATCGACGCCGAGAGCTTTACACGAGGTCAAGATTCGCTCTGATGCAGTAAAGCTGATCGTCTCGAGGATGTCGTAAGTCTTGCCTTCGTACACGAAGGAAAGCACGGGAACGGTAGCCTTTCCATACATGCGGATGACGCGCTGCATCGCAGCGATCTTCTCTACCGCAAAGCGAGTTCTACGCCAGCGACCCCAGAAGCTTCGGCGCCCGTAGTGCAATTCGGATGCATCGCAATGCATGAACTGCACAGACGGCATGAACACAGAGCATCCATGTTGCTCAACGGAGATGCTCGACGAACTTGAGCGGATGACGAAGGCATGGGTGTGCTGTCTCGGCTCGTGTCGTGCAGACATGACTACATCTCGTCGTCGGTGCCGATGGGCATGCCGGGTGGGGCTTGCTGGGGTTTGACGGGGACGAACTTCTGCGGGTCTTTGAGGTATTGCTGGACGCGGTCGACGAGGGCGCGGCGGTGGATGGCCTCGGCGGAGTCGGTGGGCATGGGTTCGATCGTCCACTTCTTCAAGAGGTCGTCGATGTGGGAGCGGGCGATGGCGCGCGCCTGGGAGGCGGTGTTGGGTTCGACGGAGAGGGCGAGCATGGCTTCGAGGCCGCGGAACTCGACGGCGCGCTCGATTTCAGACGAGGTGGTGTGGCCGCCTTCGGGGCGCTCGGCGGTGGTGTTGGAGATGCCTTCGAGCACGGTGCGCAGGCCGGGTGTTTTGGTGATGCGCATGTGGAGTTCGAAGAGACGCGTGGCGCGTTCGGGGTTGCAGAGAAGCGAGAGCGTGAGGTCTGCGGAGGCTTCCGCGGCGGCGACGGGATCGAAGATGGCACCGGCGTTGGAGGCGAAGGACTCGCGCGTGCGCTGCCAGCCGGGCGGGTGCGGCGGCATGATCGCGAGGATGTTTTCGGGCAAGTCGAGAACATCGGGTTTGAGGGTGGAGAGGACGGCTTCCAGCGCTTTTTGCTGGATGGCGGGGTCGATGATGGTGGGGTTGGGCTGGCCGTCGCCGCGCAGGTTGTACTCGTAGTTGACGCCAGCGATGAGCTTGGCCGCGGCCTCGGTCTGGTAGCGGTGCAGCAGGTAGAGCGGAACGAGCGCTTCCTGCAGAGTGGCCATGGGCTGGCCTTCGCGGATGACGGAGGGGCCGAAGCGCGCGAGGGCGGCCTTGCGGATTTCGAGGATGCGGTTGAGCTCGGCGACGGGGTCCGCGCCGTTGTCCCAGAGGTGGGCCTTGGGGTTGGCGGAGCCGAGCGGACGAGCGTCCTGGTCGGTGATGTAGGGCAGGCCGGCGGCTTGGGCGTCGGTGAGGATCTTGTTCAGGCTTGCGGTTTCGGCGGTGGGCTGTTCCTTGCGGCCGAAGTCGCGGTAACCGTAGTTGATGGCGACCTTGTCCCAGGGGCCGATGCCGACGGCGTAGGCGTGGGAGAGGTCGGGCACGCCGTTGGCGAGCGTGATGTAGGGGTGCGGGTAGTCCATGACGCTGGTTCCCTGCCCCGCGGTGCTGGCGGCGAAGTTGTGAGCAAGGCCGAGGGTGTGGCCCGTCTCGTGCGCGCTGAGCTGGCGGATGCGGGCTAGGACCATCTGCAGCATGGGGTCTCTGGCGGCGTCTGCAATACCCTTTGCATTGGGGCCGGTGTAGGGCGCGAGCAGGGCTTCGGCGATGAGGTAGTCCTGGCGGCCGCGCAGGCTGCCGAGGGTCACGTTGCCCTTGAGGATTTCGCCGGTGCGCGGGTCGGTGACGGTGGCGCCGTAGCTCCAGCCGCGGGTGTAGCGGTGGACCCACTGGATGATGTTGTAGCGGACGTCCATGGGGTCGGCGTCGGCGGGCAGGACATCAACGCGGAAGGCGTTGTGCCAGCCGGCGGCGGTGAAGGCGTCGTTCCACCAGCGGGCGCCCTCGAGCAAAGCGGAGCGGATGGGTTCGGGTGCGCCGCGGTCGACGTAGTAGGTGATGGGCTCGACGGGGTCGCAGTTGGTGCGGCAGTTGGGGTCTTTCCTGATGAGGCGGTGGCGCTCGATGAAGCGCTGGTCAAGGTCGGCGCCGAGCGGAGCGTTGTAGTCGCGATGCGAAAGGTCGAAGTAGCCGGAGCGCGGGTCGTAGCGGCGCGGGGTGAAGCCGGGCTCAGGAAGGGCGACGAAGCTCTGGCGCTCGCGGATGGTGAGCGAGTGCGGGTCGGGCGTGACGTCGGAGACGAAGTGCGCCCTGGTGATGTCGTCTGTGGTGAAGGTGAGGATGGTTTCGACTTCGGTGTTGCGTGGGAAGCCCTTGGTGCTGTCGAGCGCGATGGCTGAGCGTGAGGCGTCGACCTTGTAGCTGCCCTGGTGCGTGGCGGTGAGCGATTCGGAGACGTGGTGGACGTCGCGCAGGAAGAAGTCGGTAGCGTCGACGAGCAGCGAGCCGTCCGGGTTTTCGGCTTCGACTTTGAAGCCCCACAGGACGGATTCGGGGAAGCTTTGGCGCGTGGCCAGGACTTCGGCGGGCTCGGTGGCTGAGGTGCCGAGGCCGAGATTGCGCTCGGTGAGCAGGACCTTGCTGCCCTGGCGTTCGAAGCGAACGACGCGGGCGGGTGCGGTCTGGCCGCGGTCGAGGCCGAGGTCGTTGGAGCCGGTGCCGTAGGGCAACGAATCTGTCCAGAGAAGGTCGGTGCCGGGGTGCGGGATCTCTAGGAAGAGCTTGCCGGATTTGGCTTCGTAGTCGAGCGGGACGAAGCCCGCGATGTGCTGCATGCCGGCGATGCGCGCGGTGAGGGTCTGCGGCCTGGGTGTGTCCTGCGCCGAAAGGGTGAGCGCGGCGAGCAGGAGGGTGGAGAGCAGCAGGGGCTTTCGGGGCATGGTGCTTTTGTAGCACCTTCTACCGCCGCAAGTCGGCGTGAGGCGGTGTGGCGATGCGGGCGGGTTGCCGCGCATCTGATGTGGTCAAGAGGACACTTCGCATGAACCGTCGGGATTTCAGCAGGCTTTCTGCGCTCGCGCTGACTGGGTTGAGTTTGCCGTCGTTCAGTGCGGCGTCGGACTTGGGATTGCAGGGCGGCAGCGGTGCTGGCGAGCCGGTGGGCTATGCGCTGGTGGGGCTGGGCACCATCAGCGACATCTTTGGGCGCGGCTGCCTGCAACTTGCGGGCAAGAACATCAAGGTGACGGCGCTGGTGACCGGACACGGCGATACGAAGGGCAAGGAGTGGGCGGCGCGGTATGGTGTGCCCGAGAGCTCGATCTACTCGTACGAGAACTTCGACCGCATCCGCGAGAACAAGGCGGTGCAGGCGGTGTACATCGGATTGCCGAACAGCATGCACTGCGAGTACACGGTGCGCGCGGCCAAGGCGGGCAAGCATGTGTTGTGCGAGAAGCCGATGGCGATCAGCAGCGCCGAGTGCCGGCAGATGATCGATGCGTGCAAGCAGGCGAAGGTGAAGCTGATGATCGCGTACCGCTGCCACTACGACCCGACGCACCTGGAGACGGAGCGGATCATCCAGTCGGGGGCGATTGGGCAGATTCAGGCGTTTGAGGGCGGGTTCGGGTTCAATGCGCACCCGAATCAGTGGCGGCTGGATCCTAAGTTCGCCGGTGGTGGGCCGATCATGGATGTGGGGATCTATCCCCTGAACGCGATGCGGTACTTCGTGCGCGAAGACCCGACGGATTTTACGGCGGTGGTGTCGACGCGGGACAAGACTTCGCACCGGTTCGACGGCATGGAGCAGACGATGGAGTTCACCATGAAGTTTCCGTCGGGTGTGCTGGCAAGCATCGGTACGAGCTATGGCGAGAACATGCCGGGCTTTGTGCGCATTCACGGGGATAAGGGGACGATCGAGCTGGGGCCGGCGTTCGATTACACGGGGATTCACCTGCGCAGCCTGGAACCGAGGATCCATGCGGATGCAACGAGCCCGGATGATCAGACGTTCCACTTCCAACTGGAGGCGACGCACTTTGCGGATTGCATTCGCACGGGTGCGACGCCGAAGACGCCAGGCGAAGAGGGGCTGAAGGACATGCTGGCGATTGAGGCGATCTATCGCGCGGCGGGACACCCGATCGCGTAGCGGCTTGGAGGGCTGACGCGGTTACCACTTGATGGTGATGAGCTCGACGCTTTGCCTGGGCATGTCCGTTGCGATGTGGACCGTGCCGTTGGTTGCGTCGAGCCATGCGGGCGAGGTAAGCAGTTGAAGGCCGGCCGCGGACTGGAGTTGCTGGTACTGCTGGGTGGTGGGGTGCTGCGGTGAGCCCATGGCCTGCCACGCGGTGTAGGCGTTGCTGTGCGTGTCGTCGATGCGGTACTGGGAGACGAGGACGCGCTTTGCAGTTGCTGGGACGCCGGTGATGCTGACTGAAGTGGGCGTAGCTGGGCCAGGCGCGTTGCTGTCGTTGTAGTTCCACACGAGGACGGCTGCGGTGTTGTCGGTGCCGCGCGTGGCGAGGGCGTCGGTGTCGTTGTTGCCGCGTACACCGGTTTGCACGATCTGTTCGAGTGGAACGGCGCCGGTACTGGTGACGGCCACGCGAGTGCCGTGCAGCAGGGCGGCCATGCGGAAGAAGTTGAGTACTGGCTTGTCGATGCCGTTGGTGGAGAGCGAGCGGAAGCCTTCGAAGTAGTCGCGGCCCTCAAACTCAAACGACCAACTGAGCATGGAGAGCAGGTTAACGCGGTACTTGTCCTGCAGTTGGAACAGGCGCTTGTAGGCCGCGGCGGTGTACGCGGGGTAGAGCGTGCCGTTGCGGTAGTTGTTGGCCGGATTCACCTTGCTGGAGCAGGCGGCGCAGCCCTCGGGGTCCGCCTCGCTGAGGATGATGGGCAGGGTGCGGAAGCGCGGGAAGGTGGAGACGAGCTGGAAGCCGTGGTCCACGTCGGTGAGTTCGCTGGAGATGCCCATGATGACTTTGCCGTCAACGATGGTGGGCTGGCCCTTGGCGTGGAAGCTGATGAAGTCGAGCGGCAGAGGCTTGCCATTGGCGGAGCTTTTGCCGGTGTTCACGTGTTCCAGGAAGCCCTTGAGAAAGTCGTAAGCTTTGGGACTGCGCGGGCTGGTGGAGGCGGGACCGCCGACTTTGGCGTCGGGCAAAGCTGCGCGCACACCGGCGACGGCGTAGTCGTAGAGCTTCCAGTAGTCCTGGGGCGAGGCGTGCCAGTAGTCGATGTCGGGCTCGTTCCACACTTCGAAGTACCACTGCCGCACGGTGTCGCGGCCGTAGCGCTGGACTAGGTGCGCGGTGACGACGCGGGCGAGTTCGCCCCACTTTGCGTAGTCCTTGGGCGGGTTGTCGCTTTTGCCGCTGACGGTGCTTTGCGGGTAGTGGACCTGGTACGGTTCGTGGCGGTTCGGCAGGTCGGCCGCGAGGTCCTGCGGCATGAAGCCGAGCTCGACCATGGGACGCACGCCGGCGGCCTGGAACTCGTCGAAGATGCCGTCGAGGATCGTGAAGTTATAGACGGGCTTGCCCGTGGCGTCTTCGCTGTAGACGCCGGTCGAACTCCACTTGAGCTCGGGTGTGCCGTTGCCGCTGGTGAGCAGGTGGTGCACGCGGATATATACGGGCACGGGCGAGAGATCGTGCAGCTTGCGAAGGAGGACTTTGCCGTCGCGCATGGTGGTGTAGTTGCCTTCGTCGTAGCCGAACCAGCTATAGATGGGCTTGTAGTCGCCGGTGGGTTGGGCCAGGTTTACGGCGATGGCGACCGGCTCTTGCTGCGGCGCTTCGGGCGGCGGTGGGATGGTGCCCTGGGCGAGTGCGGTCAGGCTTGCCATGATTGCTGCCGTTGCGATACACAGCGCGCTCCGTTGACGAATAGTGTCACGTTGCTTCATCGGGTCATCCTTCTGGCGATCGCATCGAGCCGCGGTCGAGTCCTGCATGTGCAGTTGTACCCGAGTACGGCGGTGGTGTGCGCCGTGTGGCTTTGCTTGTGATGGAAGCGGAGCTTTTCCGAGATGTTGCGGTTCGGATGGCAGAGGGCGAGGCAGCGTGGGAAGCAAGACGAAGGCTCCGGAATCTTCCGCCGGCTGCGCGAAGACTTTGCAGGGCAAAGTAGAAGGGCTCGGCAAGTGCCGAGCCCTTCTGGTTGTGCGATGCGGTTGTGACTAGATGTCGAGGTTCTTGACGTCCAGCGCGTTCTCTTCGATGAAGCGACGGCGGGCTTCGACGTCTTCGCCCATGAGGGTGGTGAAGATCTCCTCAGTGGCGGCGATGTCTTCGAGCTTGACCTGGAGGAGCGTGCGGCGTTCGGGGTCCATGGTGGTCTCCCAGAGCTGCTCGGCGGTCATTTCGCCGAGGCCCTTGTAGCGCTGCACTTGGTACTCCTTCTTGCCCTGCTCGATGACGTACTCGAAGAGCTCGCGCGCGGTCTGCTTTTCGACTGGGTCCTGGCCGGCCTTGGGTGCGCGCTTGGTGCCCTTGACCTCGGTCGCGGTGCCCGGTGCGGCGGCGATGGTCTCGTTGACGCCTTCGGTTTCGGCTACCTCTTCGGCTTCGTCGGCCTGAGCAATCTCGGCTTTGGAGCCGCCCTTGGGCAGGTACTCGATGTGGAACGGCGGCTTGAGGTACTCGCGAATCTGCGCGTATTTGCCGAGCATGAGGCGGAACTCCGGCGCGGACACCACGGTGTAATCGATGCGGCGGTGCGCGCCGTTCGCGTCGGTGAACTCGAGCGACCATGTGCCGTGCTCTTCGTCGCGGACGGGCGAGCCGACGGCCTTGAACTGGAACTCCTTCGCCATGGCGTTGAGGCGGGTGGCGAGTTCGTTCAGCTTTTCCGGTGTTTCGAAGTCGGCGCGTTGTGCGGGCTCCTTGCCGTCGTGGGCGAAGAGCTCGGCCACGGCGGAGGTGACGCGGTCATTGCGGAAGCGCTTGTCGGCCTTGTCGTAGAAGCCGAGGTACTCGTTGAGCTGGCCCATGAACTTGGTCAGGGCTCCGCCTTCGAGCAACTGGGCCTGGTCGCCGTAGCGGACGGTCATGCCGTCGGCAGCGCGCTTGACCATGACCTTGACGAACTCGCGGTCGTCTTTGACGTACTGCTCGAACTTGCCCTTCTTGATTTTGTAGAGCGGCGGCTGCGCGATGTAGACGTGGCCGCGCTGCACGAGCAGGTTCATGTGGCGGAAGAAGAAGGTGAGCAGAAGCGTGCGGATGTGCGAGCCGTCGACGTCGGCGTCTGTCATGAGAATCAGCTTGCCGTAGCGCAGCTTTTCGAGCTGGAAGTCGTCTTTGCCGATGCCGGTGCCGAGCGCCGTGATCATGGCGCGGATTTCTTCGTGGCCCAGCATCTTGTCGTAGCGGGCCTTTTCGACGTTGAGGATCTTGCCCTTGAGCGGGAGGATGGCCTGGAAGCGGCGGTCGCGGCCCTGCTTGGCGGTGCCGCCTGCGGACTCACCCTCGACCAGGTAGAGCTCGCAGCGGTCGGGCTGACGCTCGGAGCAGTCGGCGAGCTTGCCGGGCAGACCACCGCCGTCGAGCGCGCCTTTGCGGCGCGTGAGGTCACGGGCTTTGCGCGCGGCTTCGCGGGCGCGAGCGGCTTCGATGGCCTTGTTGATGATGCGCTTGGCGACCTGAGGGTTCTGCTCGAAGTAGGCGCCGAGGCGTTCGTTCACGAACGACTGGACCTGGCCCGAGATGTCGGAGTTGAGCTTGCCCTTGGTCTGGCCTTCGAACTGGGGCTGCGGCAGCTTGACGCTGACCACGGCGACGAGGCCTTCGCGGACGTCGTCGCCCGAGAGGGATTCCTTCACGTCCTTGAACAGGCCGAGTGACTGGCCCGCAGCGTTGATGGTGCGCGTGAGCGAGGTGCGGAAGCCGGAAAGATGGGTGCCGCCGTCGACGGTGTTGATGTTGTTGGCGAAGCTGAAGACGGTTTCGGAGTAGGCGTCGTTGTACTGCAGCGCAATCTCCATGACGAGCTGACCGCGCTCGGCTTCCATGTAGATCGGCTTTTCGTGCAGGACGGCCTTGCCCTTGTTCAGGTGGCGGATGAACTCCTCGATGCCGCCCTTGTAGCGGAAGTCGAGCGACTTGGCCTCGCCGGTCTTGGGATCGGTGGTGCGCTCGTCGGTGAGCGTGATGTGGATGCCCTTGTTGAGGAACGCTAGCTGGCGCAGGCGGCCGGCGAGCGTGTCGAAGTTGTACTCGTGGACCGAGAAGATCGACTTGTCAGGCAGGAAGTGGACCTTGGTGCCGCGCTTCTGGGTGACGCCGACTTCGCGCACGTCGGAGATGGGATCACCCTTGCTGTAGTCCTGCTGGTAGGTGTGGCCGTCGCGCCAGATCTCCACGTCGAACTCTTCGGAGAGTGCGTTGACGCACGAGACGCCCACGCCGTGGAGACCGCCCGAGACCTTGTAGGTGCTGGCGTCGAACTTGCCGCCGGCGTGCAGCTTGGTCAGAACGACCTGGACGGCGGGCATCTTCTGGCCGTTGCCGAGGTCCTTAATGTCGACCGGGATGCCGCGGCCGTCGTCGACGACGGTGATGGAGTTGTCGACGTGGATGGTGACGTCGATGCGGGTGGCGAAGCCAGCCAGCGCCTCGTCGACGGAGTTGTCGACGACTTCATAGACCAGGTGGTGCAGACCCTGCTCGGTGGTGGAGCCGATGTACATGGCCGGGCGTAGACGCACGGCTTCAAGCCCCTCGAGCACCTTGATGTTGTCGGAGGTGTAGCTCTTGGACTGGGCCTCGCCGTTACGGGAGCCGTTGGATTCGACGGCGGGCTCGGGAGCGTTGGTGGGATCGGTTTGTTGCAGGTCGAGCAGGGGCGTTTCGGTGGCCATTCGTCCTCGTGGTCTGTGCGGGCGAGCCGGCCCTCAAAACCCGCGTAAATGCTGGATTTTTCAGGGGCTCTCTACCTCCTCAAGTATACCATTCTGGGGTCCTGCTTTTCCCCACACAGGAGCATGTTTCCGCCGGCAAACCGGGGACTCGCAGGAAGGCTGGCGGACACCGAATTCCAGAGGACGACTTGTCGCAAACCAGCCTGACTGCGCCTTTGGATGGACGGCCACTTACGTCGTAGAGAAATCTTTCTGCTTCGTTCACCGCTTCTGGCCAGCCATCTATACGCACGGCCGGGCGTTGTTCAATCGGACCGAGTTGGGGCGCAAGGTCATCGGCATCTGGAAGGGCCGTAGAGGTAAGTCTTCTCCGCTTCCCACCCGGATGGAGACAAGTACGCCCGGATTTCAGTTCTAGGTTCGTTTGGCCACACCTTGTGCGTGCCACGCCGGATACGCACGCGCAATTGGGCGTGAGATGGATGATAATGAACGGCGTGCGTAACTCCGATGGGTATCTGCGGGAGCCGGGCAGTTTTCACCGAGACAAGACTTCGCGCGGCTCCAGAGTATTCGCATCTGCCGGGCAGGTACGATTGCTGGTGAGTGGCGTTGTGGTCACCGCACTGCTGATCGGAGCGGAGATCGTGCACTACGTGCGCGCCACCGATTTGGGTGCCCTGGATCGCATGGAAGTGAACGCCGATCAGGATCCACAGTGCAAGCCGATGGGTAGCAAGTACGACTACTCGTGCCCCTTTCCGGGCTATGTTTCGGTGCAGATGAGTTGCCTCGTCAGCGGGCATTGCGGGGACCGCAATCTCAGCATGCCGCCCGCTTCCGACGCCGCACAGTCCCGCAGCAGGCGCATGGAGCGGGAAGATAAGATCGCCAGCCTGGCTGTGGAGGCACCCTACAGCGGAGGCACACCCGAGTGGAGACTGGACGCCGAAAACCTGAGATCGGGAGGAGTTGAGGCAGAACTACCGCCCCCGCCAGTGATCGGCGCACCGAAAACCATGGAGGAGGCGCAGCAGGTGGTCTGGGAGAGGAACCTAGATCTGGCTCGCCACGATGCCGAGGAGTGGCTGACCCAACATGAGAGATAGGGGAACAGCGGAGTTACAGACAGAAGAATCAACACTGGCCCAGTGGAAGACGGGGGAGGTTACAGACAAACGCCTGCCTTACGAGTTGTGGCTCTTCCTGCTGATTAGCGCGGCACTCACCTCCGCGGCTTTTCTGTTCAGTTTGGTGGCCCGGTGGTTCCACTGGGGATTACCGTACAGCTTTCCTTACTTCTTTGTTCCGGGGCAGCTTCTAAGTGACTTCCGGTTCTTCTGGACGAAGTTCTCGTACCTGCACACGTACCACTTCTACTCCAGCAGCGGCGGATACTTTATGTATCCCTTGCCCCTGTTCTATCTGCTGCGGCCGCTGTTTGCTACATCTCGGCCCTTTATCCTCTTTATCCTTCTGCTCCTCGTCTCTACCAGCTTGCTGGTCTATGCCTTTGTGCGGGCGATGCGCAGTTCCGGGATGCGCGGCGTGGGGTTAGCTATCTTTGTCGCAGCCACGGTACTTCTTTCCTATCCGCTTGCATTCGAGTATCTGCGCGGCAACGTCGAGATCTTCCTCTTTTCGTTGACCGCTTTCGGACTGATTGCCTGGTGGAAAGAAAAGCCCTATCTTGCCGCAGTACTCCTCGGCGTAGCTGGAGCATGCAAGATCTATCCACTTATCCTGGCTGGGCTTTTCTTTTCAGAGCGCCGCTGGCGGGCGCTAGGTGTGGCGTTCGGAACTGCAATCGCGGTCACATTTGTCGCGGCCCTGGCGTTCGGACCAACGGTCCATGCGGCGTTGGCGTGGGACGGATTCCAGCTTTCCCTGTTCCAGAAGCGCTATGCCGGTGTGCCATCCCAGCTCGGGTACGACCACTCGTTTTTCGGGCTGGTGAAGTTTGTGACGCTGCCGTGGCATCCTAACCTGACGGCGCTCGTGCCGATCTATGTGCGCACAGCGGCGGTGCTCTCCCTGCTGCTGTATTTTGTCCGGATCCGGCATCTGCCCATGCTGAACCAGGTGATGGTTCTGTCGATCTTGTCGATCACGCTGCCGCCGGTTTCGTACGATTACACCCTGCTCGCGGTCTACCCTCCGCTGGTGATGCTGAGCATGGAAGTGGCGCGGAGAGCGTTCGCAGGTCTGGAGCCGATTCCCAATGCGATGCGGTACTTTGTGCTGTTTGCAGTGCTGCTGACGCCGCTGTCGTTTGTGACGTGGTTCAGCAATCCTCATGGCGCGCAGTTGCGGTGCCTGTGCCTGATCGCGATCCTGTGGACCGCGCTGCGGTATCCGATTGCGGAAGCGTCGCTGACTTTGCAATCGAAGCCCGTGATCGAGGGAGCGCTGAGCGCATAACCCGGAAGCAGATTGCGCTTACCGAATAGTGGCATGCGCGTGGGTTTTGCCCCGTAGTAAGACAGAAGAATAAGAAGTTCTTAATATCTGTCGGAGCTCCATTGCAATCGTTTGCAGATTCAGCAGCTTATCCACGTTTGTGGGTGAGCAAGAACTACCTGTCTTTTAATGGCATTCGTGCCCTTGCTCTGCTCCTGGTTTTCTATCGCCACTACGGTCCCATCGCCTACCCAGAGCGGTTTCACTCGTCGCTCGCGTTTGGAGGCGTGGACTTATTCTTTGTCCTATCGGGATTCCTGATCACCGGAATCCTCTACAAGAGCGCTCATAGGCAGGACTATTTTTCGCGGTTCTACCTGCGCCGCGCGCTTCGCACATTGCCCTTGTACTTTGGTGTGTTTGCCGTGCTGTACCTGTATCTGCTGGTCAGCCACACGGACGCACCCAAAGGCATGTGGATGAATCTTTTCTTCATCCAGACGATGCCCATGCATATGTATTCTGCAGGCACTACGGACCTGACACCGTTCGACATTCACCTGCGAAGTGGTGGAGTGATTGGGTTAGGCGTGCTGTGGAGCATGGCTGTGGAGCAGAACTTCTACCTGCTGTGGCCCTTTGTCATTCGGTTCCTGCGCGACCGCAAGAAGCTGCTCGCGTTGTCGGGTGCCGGAGTTGTGTTTGAAGTTGTACTCCGTTGCATCCTGTTTCACGTGGACAGCAACGTGGCGGGCAAGTCTGACTACATGTACTTCTTCCCGTTGACCCACTGCGACGGTTTGTTTGTCGGAGCGTTTCTGAACCTCTGGTTACAGGAAGCGAAGCTGACCAGGCGACAACTTCACCTCAGCGGTGTGGGTCTGCTGGCCGTTGGCATCGTGGGCTACGCGGTGGGACAGAGCTTATTCGGGCACGGCATGTGGAATTACGAATTGAACCCAATGGTGCAGACGTTCAGTTCTTCCTTACTCGCACTGCGTGGTGGGGGCCTGCTGCTGCTTTCTCTGGACCATGAGTCCTGGGTGTCTCGCGCGCTGCAGTGGCGGCCGCTGCAGGAGCTGGGACTGGTCAGCTACGGGTTCTACATGATCCATTACCTGCGCAAGGACCTGGTGAGCCAGATGGCGGATCACATGCCCGGTCACACACGTTTGCTGACTCTGCCGATCGTGTTCGGGTTCAGCTTTGCCTTCGCCTGGGTCAGCTTTCACTTTTACGAGAAGCGCTTTACGACATGGAAGCCCGGCAAGATCACGGTGGATCACGCTGCCCAGTTGGCACCTGAGCCTGCCGGTGTTCTCGTATAGAGAGGACGGACAAGGGGCTCCTTCGCCGATGCTCTGCGCGTGAGGAGCTCCGTGGCCTCTGGGCGGGAGGCGTTTAGTCGGTATAGGAGCGGAGGCGGGCGGGCATGCTGTCCTGTGCGAGGTCATGGCCGCACTGGACGCAGAAGACGTCGGTGATGTGGACGCCGCGGAAACACTGGCCGCAGACGGGTGCGAGTTGGAACGAGCACTGCGGGCAGAAGTGGAAGTCGTGCGCGAGTTCGGTGCGGCACGAGGGGCAGCGCGTCATGACGGGCTGTCGCAGCAGGAAATAGACGACCGCGCCGATGCCCGCAGGCATGAGCAGCACCATCAGCATCCAGACGGCACCGCTCATGTTGCGGCGCTTGACGTCGCGGCTGATGTAGCCGATGAGGAGCATGTAGCTGGCCAGGGCGGTGCCCCAGCTATAGCTCATGATCCAACGCATGGCGGCCGTGCCGGGGTGCGGCGGCGGCATGATGCGGTGGAACAGGATCTGGATGGCGAAGAAGACCAGCGCGGACAGCGCGACGGACCACCACGGAATCAGGCGGAGATCGCTTTCAGGCTTGTCGACGTCGGGCCGGGTGTGGGCGGTACGGCTGTTGGCAGAGCGTGCGAAGTTGGGAGCATCCCAGTTCACCGGGTCACCTCGTTCCGGAAGCGGCCCTGGAGCTGGGCGCTTCCTCCGTCGCGGCCACGGTCACGGCTGCTGCGGTTTCGCCGGAGATACACCGCGACCACGGTGACGACGGTGATGGGCAGAAACCAGAAGAGCAGAAGGAAAGCA
This sequence comes from Terriglobus aquaticus, assembly GCF_025685415.1. Lineage (NCBI taxonomy): Bacteria > Pseudomonadati > Acidobacteriota > Terriglobia > Terriglobales > Acidobacteriaceae > Terriglobus > Terriglobus aquaticus. The sequence continues at coordinate 3,872,249 of NZ_JAGSYB010000001.1, read as the reverse complement.
GGGCTGCCGGTGTCCATGGTCTGGCCGCTGAACAGACGGCTGGCGCGATGCTCAAGCTGGCTCTCTACACCGCAAAAGGCCGAACCCGAGGCGACGACGCTGCCGGCGTAGCAGACCAGCAGAAGCACCGCGGAGCAGATGAGCAGGGGCAGAATGAGCTCGCGACGGCTCTTTTTCTGCTTGCGCATTTCCATGGCTCGCTCGCGCACCACGCGATGCGTGCGGTTCACGATGGCGGCCCGCGCCGCCGCGGACACGGCGGAGTTGGCCGTTTCCGTTTCGTGGAGCTCCATTAGATGAGGCCCTCTGCGGCCTGGGCAGCGTTGCGCTGAGTGCGAAGGCGCTCCAGCTCTGGCTTGAGCGCAGCCAGACCGCGGTAGAGGCGGGACTTGACCGTGCTGAGCGGAGCGCGAGTGACGCTGGCAATCTCTTCGAGCGGAAGGTCTTCGTGGAAGCGGAGGACGAGGACCTCGCGGTAGGCGGGCTGCAGCGCGAGCAGGACGGCGGAGACCTCTGCCGCGTTCTCACGGGAGCAGAACTGTTCGTAGGGCGAGGGAGCTTCGGTGGCGACTTCGAAGGGGCGCTCGTCGGCTTCGGGGTCCTGCATCTCGTCCAGCGACGCCATGGAGCGCTTGCGAGACTGGTCGATGACGAGGTTGCGGGCGATGGTAAACAGCCAGGTGTCGAAGCGGGCCTTGCCGTTGAATTGCGCGCCACGCATCAGGACGCGGATCCAGGTTTCCTGGAAGAGGTCTTCGGCCAGCTCGCGGCGGCCTGTGAGGAACGACAGGTAGCGCATGAGGCGGTGCTGGTAGGTGTCGATGAGGCGATCGAGGAGTTCGGGATCCTGCTGCTTGAGCCCCTGTGCGATCTCTGCCTGTTCGCGCGCAACGGCCTCGGCCAGGCTGGCGGCGGAGAGCGACGCTGCGGCAGAGGCGTTCACACCACCAGAGACGCGGGATGCGGGCGAAAAGACTCGGGCGGTGCCGGCGTTTCGGGGAAACGGCATACCGTGGAGCTCCTGATGTGTGGCTAGTAAACCGTTTTAGTATAGGCCCGCACCGCTACACTTGAGGGATGGAAGTGCTGTTTGGCGTGCATCCGGTGACGGAGGCGGTGCGCAGCCGTGCGCGCGATGTGGACCACGTGACGCTGCAGGCGGGCGGCAATCCGCGGCTGGCGGCGCTGGCCGATCTGTGCCGGGCGAATCGGGTGCGCGTGACCCAGGGCAGCCGGGACGAGCTGTCGCGGATGACCAAGACGGAGCAGCACGGCGGTGTGGTGGCGTTTCTGAAAGAGCGCAAGCTGCTGGCGCTGGAGGACTTGTTCACGCGGCAGAACGGTGCGGCGCACATGCTGCTGGCGCTGGACGGGGTGGAAGATCCGCACAACCTGGGAGCGCTGCTGCGGTCGGCCGATGGTGCCGGGGCGACTGGTGTGGTCCTGCCGGAGAGGCGCGCCGTGGGCGTTACCGGGACGGTGGCCAAGGCGGCGGCGGGGGCGACGGAGCACGTCCGGATCGCGCAGGTGACGAACCTGGTGCGGTCGCTGGAGGCGCTGAAGAAGGAAAACGTCTGGATCGTCGGGCTGGACGAGCGCGGGACGCAGGACTACACGGATTTCGACTTTCGCGGCGACTTTTGCCTGGTGCTGGGACGCGAGGGCGCGGGGCTGCACGACCTCTCGCGGAAGACCTGCGACTTTCTCTTGCGCATTCCGATGGCGGGGGCGGTGCCGTCGTTGAATGTGTCGGTTGCGGGCGCGGTGGTGCTGTATGAGGCCGCGCGGCAGCGGCGAGTGGCGGCGCGGCCGGCGGTTGCGGGGAACGAAGTAGCAGCGAAGGCGTCCAAACCGAGGAAGGGTTTGGGATCCTGAAGAGCTTCAAGAGATCGTTTGCGCGTTTAGGGTTGGCCGCAGTTCTGGTGGTGCCGGTTGCCGGTGCGCAGGCGGGTGATGCAGCGCAGATGCCGGCGGCGCCGACGCATCAAGCTGCTGCTGCGAACGATGCTGCTGCGGTGAGTTCTGGCGAGTCGCCGGTGGGCAACGCGGAGCGGACGGCGTTGCGGATCGAGAACCTGTCGCTGGACATGCACCTGAACGCCGACACCGGGGCGGTGACGACGCGGGCGCGGATGCGGGTGCGGAACGGTGGAGCTTCGCCGATGACTCGCGTGGCGTTGCAGGTGAGCTCGGCGCTGCTGTGGCAGAGCGCGCGGCTGACCGGCGGCGATGGAGGTGGGACGGCGCTGCCGGTGCGGCAGTATCGGGTGACGACGGACACGGACCACACCGGCGTGGCGAACGAGCTGGTGCTGGCGCTGCCGAAGGCGCTGGCTCCCGGTGCGGAGCTGAACCTGGACCTGTACTACGGCGGCACGCTCGTGCAGAGCGCGGAACGGCTGCTGCGGATCGGCGCGCCCGAGAACCGGGCAGCCGAGGCGGACTGGGACGGTGTGTCTCCGGAGTTCGTGGGTTTGCGCGGATTCGGCAACGTGCTGTGGCTCCCGGTGAGCGCTCCGGCGGCGATCCTGGCGGATGGCGATGCGTTTGCCAAGGCTGTGCGTGCGGAACGCGAGCGCACGGCGGGCGCAACGGTGCAGATGTCGTTGGCGCTGGAGCATACCGGCGCGTCCCCAATGACGGCGTGGTTTGTGGATCAGCCGGCGGAGCTTCGCTCTGCCCTGCAGCGCCGCGATGCGTTCATGCCTGCGCGGCATGGCACGGATACGGCCGGAGCAGGCACGCAGAGTGCGGCCGCATCGCAAGACAGCGGTGCGCACGAGGCCGGCGAACAGAGCGGCGACGCGCAGAGTACCGAGGCGGCGGGGGATCCTGACCAGACTGAGATCGTGACGGCGAAATGGGACGGCATCCGGCTGGACGGACGGCCCGTGTCGTTGTTTGTGATGGAGGGCGATGCAGCGGGAGCAGCCGAGGCGGCTGCGCCGGTGCGGCTGGTGGGCGGCGAGGCCGGTGCGCGCAGCAGCTACGCGAGTGCCGCGGGACGCGTTGCGCCGCTGCTGAAGCAGTGGCTGCCGCTGTCTGGCGGCGCGGTGCTGACGGTGCTGGCGCTTCCCTCGCCCGGGACGCAGGCGTTTGCGGACGGCGATCTACTGGTCGCTCCGACGCATGCGAGCGACACGGCAGCGCTGGCGGAGTCGCTGGTGTACCCGATGGCTGCGGCGCGGATGCCGGTGGACGCCCCGGCGTGGATGCGGGAGGGTGTTCCGGAGTTCCTGCGGCTCGTGTACCTGGAGCAGACGGGCGGACGCGACCGCATGCTGGCGGAGTTGCAGGGGCTGACTCCCGCGCTGCAGACCGCCGAGGCGGAGCGCGGCATGGATCCGGCACCGCTGCGCACCTGCGTGGACCCGGTGTGTGCGCGCGACAAGGCAGGGTTTGCGCTGATGATGCTGCGGGGTATGGTGGGCGACGCTCCGCTGGCGCAGGCGCTGCAGGCGGTGCTGCTGCCCGGGAGCGCGGCGGATGCGGGCGTGGGCGGCGAAGCGGAGGGTGGACGGGCGCTGACGCGGCGGTTTGAAGCGGCGGTACAGCAGAGTTCGGGCAAGGATCTGAGCTGGTTTTTTTCAGACTGGTTCAGCGCGGATCGCGGTCTGCCGGATTTGCAGATTGTGCAGGTGGCGCCGCGGCGGATTGAGCGCGGAGCCACGACCGTGACGGAGCCGGTGAAGCGCGGGCCACGGCTGGGGGCGCTGGGAGCGGAGCCTCAGGCGGAGGCAGATGATCCGCGCAGGAGCTCGCCGACCGCGGCCAGCCGCAACACCGCCGGCCTGCCGGACGGATCGTGGCTGGTGGCCGTGGAGGTGCAGAACAACGGCGATGCTGCCGTGGAGGTGCCGGTAACGGTGCGATCTGCCGGGCTGCAGAACCAGCTGCCGCTGCGGGTGCCGGCGCACGGGCGGGCCACGGTGCGGGTGCCGTTTGAGGCAGCGCCCGAAGAGGTCTGGGTGAATGACGGGACCGCGCCGGAGCAGCATGGGCAGACGCACCACCGTTCGATCGAGGTGACGCGGGAGAGTCGTTGATTGGGTCTCTGCACTCGAAGTATGGCGAACGAACGCAGCGCGGCTGCGCTGACATGTTCCGCAACGGGATGGTGTTTCGATCAAACGATTGTTATGGGCCGAAACGGCGTCTCAGCGGCGGCTATCCCGGTGAGGTTGAGGCCGCATCTTTTGGCGTGTGGCTCGAACTTCACATGGTCAGGGGACGGCGAATGAGGACTGGGATCTGGTTAGGGATTGCGGCAGCGGTGGCGTTGACGGCAGGGACGCAGGCGCAGGCGCCGCAGGGTTCGACCGCGCTGTGTAAGGACGGCACGTATTCGCAGGCGGCGACGCGGAAGCAGGCGTGCAAAGCAAATGGCGGCGTGAAGACGTGGTTCCCGACGGACGGCGGCGCGGACAAAGCGCCCGCGGGGACGCTAAACGCGGCTCCGGGGGCAGACCAGGCGAACATGGATGGCATGACGCAGAAGGCACCGAAGAGGCCGGCGCGGCCAACTCCGGCAGCTCTGCCGAACGGTGGGACGACGCGGCCTCAGGCTCCCGGCGCCGGGCCCGGCCTGGTGTGGGTGGACGCCAAGACGAACCGGTACTACTGTGCCGCCGATCCGAACTACGGCCGGACCAAGACGGGCAAGTATGTGTCGGAGTCGGATGCTAAGACGAGCGGAGCGAGCATCGCGAAGAACCAGAACTGCTCCGTGCAGTAAGACCGCGATGGAGTGCGAAGGGGGGAGACGGGCTGTCTTTCCCTTTGCTGCGTTTGGCCGACCTACGAAGAGCGAACGGTGCTAGCGGCGGTTGTGTCTGCGGGATTTGGTTTCCGCGGTGGTGGAGACGGTAGCGGTCCAGGTCTGGGCCTGACCCCAGGGGCGCACCGACTGCACGGGTGACTGTGCGGACGTGCTGTCTGCCGGTGTCGGGAGGTTGTCGCCCAAGGGAGGTACGAGGCTGCTGGCGTATTGCGCGAGGGAGCGCGAGGGGTACTGCATGGTGATCGCTTGTCGGCTGATCTGTCCGCGCACTTCGGTTGCGGGGTCTACGCGGTCGGCGGCAATGCCAGTCTGAGCGGTTGGCGCGGGAGACACCGCTAAGCCGGCGGTGATGGTGAGGGATTCCGAGCCTTCGGCCGTGCTTTCCGGGCCGGTCGGTACGGGCGTTCGAGCCAGATGGATGATCCAGGGCTGGCCGGTTGTGCCTGCGGCCCTGCCCGGTTCCGGTGTGGTTGGGTCGGCGGGGGCGGATGCGGTCTGCGCGTCCGTGGCAGACGGTGTCGGTGCTCCGGCGGGTGCGGTGCGGTACGCCGGCGATAGAAGGCAGCGGCAGTCCACTTGCAAGGTCCACGACTGTGGCGGACCGTTGAGGTCTGCGTGGAGGTTCACCGTGCCGGTGGCGCTGGCGGATTCCGGGATGCGGCTGGAGAGGACGCGCGACCAGTCTAGGAAGTAGCTGGGGCTTGCTTCCTTGAGGTCGACCGTGGCGGTGGCGTTCGACAGAGTGAGCAGGTCGGGGATGCTGCCCTGGAGGAAGACGACGCCGGGCGCGGCGGTTGGCTGCGCGTTGTCGTGGGAGCGGAAGACGCCCTGGAAGAGACCGGCGGTTTCAGAGGTGGTGGGGATGGCGCAGCGGATGTTGCCGAGTGCTCGGACGATGCCCTGGGCGTCGGCCTGGCAATGCGCGTCGAGGCTCATGGGCAGGCGCGGGACGAACTCGGCGCGGCGCAGGTTGTGGAGATGCAGGTCAGAGGAGAGCTGCATGTGAGCGGGGGTGCCGCGCACCTCGAGCTCGGCGGATGCGGCGCCACGGAAGCCGGTATCGCGGCCAACGACGAGTTTAGCCGCCTCGCCCAACGGAGTGGACGACCAGCGCGCCGAGATGGCGAGCGGCTGGTTGAGAACGCCGGCGTCGCCGCGGCCGAGTGAGCCTTCGAGTTCGAGTTCGCCGACGTCGCTGACGTCGGTATCGGTGCGGAGCGGACGGCCACGGAGGCGGACGCGCCATTCGTTTTCGTCGGGAAGCCAAAGGGCTAGCTTGGCGTCGAGCAGCGACCAGGGCAGCTTGGTGTCGCTGGCCTTGACGTTGATGCGGGCCTCGGTGGCCTCGATGTAGGGGAAGCGCGGAGCGGCGCCTGCCCTGCCCTGCGAGGTGGGCGCGTTTTGCAGATAGCCGGCCTGGGTGACGACGCCCTGCAGATTCCAACGGCCGTCGGAGCGGCGGACGAGATTGATGCTGGGCGCGAGCAGCTTGATGTGGGAGACCTCGACCCGGCGACGCCAGAGCGAGGAGAGGCGGAGGCGGGCCTCGACCGTGTTGGCGCGGAGGGCGGGTTCGTAGCCGAAGGCGGGGTCTTCTTCAACGACAAAATTCTGGATAGTCAGCCCGGGTAGCGGGAGCACGTGCAGGTGGATGTTGTCGAAGTGAACCGGGCGACCGATGCTGGCGCTGATGGCCTGCGCGACGCGGTGCTGGTACCTATTGACGTTGAGCAGCGGCGGAAGGACCGTGAGCAGGACGAGAAGCAGCACGACGACGACCGCCCAGCCGATGCGATGGAGCGTGCGGTGACTGAGGACGGGCTGGGCGTCGAGGGCGGCGTCGCTGCCCTCGATCGGCTCAGATGTGTTGTTGTCGTGGCTCGTCATGGATCCAGTAGCGGCGGTCGCTGCACGATGTGCGCTTTCCGCAACAATAAGCGACCGTGCTATCGGGTGATGTGGCCGGTGCGCGACCAGCGGGTGTCAGAGAAGAAGTGGGTGATGACGTGGCTGACCCAGGCGGCAGTGGAGCTGGCACCCGTCTTGTCGTTCTGGTCGGCCGGGGTGACAAAGGACCAGTAGACGAACATGGGGCGGCCCATGATGTTGTTGTCCGGAACAAAGCCCCAGAAGCGCGAGTCGAGCGAACCGATGCGGTTGTCACCCATGGCGAAGACGACGTGATCGGGCACGACAAGATCGCCGCCCTGGACGTGATTCGGGAGATCGACGGTCCAGAGCTCAGTTGCAGGCGGCCGACCGGGATTCCGCGGAAAATCGTCGCGGTACGGATCGTATGAGGAACTGAAATCGCCGTCGTCTTTCGGCATGCTGATGAAAGGCTCGTCGACGCGCTGGCCGTTGCGGTATAGAACGCCGTGGTCTAGATGAATGCGATCACCGGGCAGGCCAATCGCACGCTTGACGAGCACGAGGTCTGGGGATTCCGGGTTGGGCTTGACGAAGACAATGATGTCGCCGCGCTGGACGGCGCGGTAGTGCATGATGCCAACGGGGAACGGCTGCGGCGAGATGGTGGAGCGGTCGACCACCACGTGATCGCCGATGAGCAGCGTCTTCTCCATGGAGCCGGACGGGATGGCGTAGTTCTGGAACAGGAACGTCATGAGGAAGAGGCCGATGACGAAGACGTAGGCGGTTCCTGCCAGCGATTCGGGCAGGGTTTCGCGACGCTCTTCCACGACGGCGGGCGCGGCAGGACCTGTGGCGACGACCGGGGGTTCGGGTTGAAGTTCTGTGGCCACGGCGGATGCGTCTCCTCTGCTGCAAGCAGTGTACCTGCGCGGGGCGCAGGCTTACTGATTCAGCGGACGATGTGGCCCAGGCGGGCGCGGCGAAGATGCGGCGCCTGGCCGGGCTGGTGGTCGATGGAGAGGTAGGTGAGCAGGGGTTCGCCGACGATGGCGGCCGGGTGGACAAAGCCCCAGTAGCGGCTGTCGAGGCTGTCGTTGCGGTTGTCGCCCATTACGAAGTAGCTTCGGTCGGGGACGGGGAGTTCGCCGTCGCGTATGCGGCTGCGGAGCTCGATCCACCACGGGGCCTCGGCGGAGGGGTCGGCTTCTTGCAAATTGGGGAAACGGTCGCGGAAGGGTGAGCGGCCGGCGGGGGTGTACTGCGCGTAGGGCTCGGCCTGTGGCTCGCCGTTGCGATACAGGGTGTTGTCGCGCAGGTGGATGCGGTCGCCCGCGACGGCGACGACGCGCTTGACAACAAGCTGGTCGGGGTCGACCGGGTAGTGGAAGACGACCAGCGAGCCGACGCGGGGCTGGCGGTATGGCAGCAACCAACGCCAGTGGCCAGCGGGGGCGAAGACCTGCTTATTGACCAGGACCAAGTCGCCGACCAGCAGGGTTTGCTCCATGCTGCTGCTGGGAATCTGCGTGGGCTGCACCAGGAACGTGATTACGAACAGGGCCACGGCGGTGAGGCGGGCAAGCGAGGCGGCGACCGTGCCAAATGCGGTGGCGAGCAGGGTGCCTCGACGGCGCTGGTGGACCGGCGGCGGTGGCGGTGCAGGCGGGTGCGGTGGCAGGTCGGCTGCGCGGAAGGTGAGCGGCTGTGGCGACCCGGCGAAGGGCTTGTGCGGCGCGCGCGGAGCCTGCGGCAGGCCGGTGCCGGAATGTTCCGGCCGGGGTGTTCCGGGCGTCATTGCGCCTGTTCCCTGCCGGTGGCGGAGTCCGCTGCAGCGGCCAGGGTGAGGGGCTCAGCCTGCAAGAGGCGGAAGGCTTCGGCAGCGGCGGCTTTCTGGGCGGCTTTGCGGTTGCGGGCTTCGCCGCGACCGAGGACCTGCTCACCGAGGAGAACCTCTTCGACAAAGCGGCGGTCGGCCTGGGTCTCGCCGAGTTCCGCGGCGTTGCGGTAGGTGGGAACGCCAACGCCGCGGGCTTGCAGCAGCTCCTGCAGGGCGGACTTCCAATCGCCCATGATGCCGAAGTTAGCACCGTCTTCGGCGATGCGAAGCAGGTCGGGCAGGTGCGGCTCGAAGATTTCGCGGCGGATGAGCGGGGCAACGGCGAGGTGGCCGTCGGGCGCGGCGTCGCGGTAGATCGCGGCGAGCACGGCTTCTACGGCGTTGGCGAGGAGGCTGGTCTTCTGGCGACCGCCGGTGGCTTCCAGGTCCGCGCCGAGACGGAGGGCCTCGCCGAGTTGGAGGCGCACGCCGACCTGGCTGAGGGCTTCGCGGCTGACCAGCATGGCGCGCATGCGCGTGAGGTCGCCTTCGCGGCGATGGCCGAAGCGCTCCAGTAGGAGCTCGGTGACGTGGAGGTCGAGGATGGAATCGCCGAGGAACTCAAGCTGTTCGTTGTCGGCGTCGGTTTCGTTGCGACCCTGCTCTTCTGCGACGGAGCGGTGGGTGAGAGCGAGTTCGAGCAGGGCTTTGTCGCGGAAGTGGTACTGCAGGCGATCCTCGAGCGGGGTTGGGACCGGACTCGAAGGAGCGGGCGCACGGCGGTCAGCGCCTTTGGCTGGCACGCCAGAGTCGGTCGGCACGCCAGGTTTGTCCGCTTTGCGCTTCGCCATGGTGTTCAGTGTAGCCAGTCACGCGCGGGGCGAAGATTGCCGGAGTTGGTGCGCCCGGATCTCTGCTGCCGCGCGAGATGGGATCAGGCGCGGGCAGCTTCGGCGAGGGATTCGGTGCTGGCCAGGGCTGCCTGGCGGGCGATAACGGCGGCGCCGACGACTTCGGTGCGGACGTCTTCGGGGCGGATCTCGACGCTGAAGCCCTGCAGTGGGCTCATGCGGACCATCTGCTCGATGTAGTGGTGCAAGAGCGGCAAATCGAGGAAGCGGACGTTGTAGCCGGTGACGTAGAACTTGCCGGCGCCGGTCATGTGGATGCTGGTGGCGGTGCCGGCGGCCAGGGCGCGGTGCCACAGGCGCTTGAACTCGAGGCAGCGCTTGTCGCCGTTTTCGGCGGCGGCGAAGACGTCCTCGGGTTCCATGTCGAGGAAGCGCAGGCGCATGGCGCGGTGGCCCATGATGCCTTCGATGTGGCCCTTGCCGCCGCAGCCGCAGTAGCTCTCGCGCTCGTCGAGGGTGACGACGGTGTGACCGCCTTCGCCGATGCCGTCGATCATGGGGTAGCGGCCGAAACCGATGCCGGTGCCGACGGTCCAGACGCGGATGAGTTGCTGCAGCTTGCCCTGGGTGGCGGCGAGGCCGGCGGCGACGGCGTCTGCGTCATTGAGCGCGGTGATGGGAGCGTCGACGCCGTGGTCGCGCAACATCTGGCCGAGTTCCGCGGCAATGCGCACGCCTTTGAGCTGCGGGACGTTGGGCGCGTCTTCGACAACGCCGTTGCGGACGATGCCCGGCAAGGCTACGCCGACGGCATCGATGCTGGCTGGGCCGTTGTCGCGCGAGCCCTGATCGTGAACCAAGCCGATGCCTTCGCTGACGGCGCCCTCCGCGGGCGCGCCGTTGACGACTGCGATGATCTGCTCGCACATGGCTTCGAGCAGGTGTTCGCGCGGCATTTCGACCAGGGCGTCGTCGTACTCCTCGTCGGCGGGGTAGCCGCGCAGCTTGCCTGCGACGCCCGCTTCGTCCACGAGGCCGGCGACGATGCGCTTGGAAAGAGTGAGACCTACCGTGCGGATGCTTGCCATGCTGTACCTGCTTGTCTGATGCCGAAGCGAAGAATGATGCCGCCGTCGGAATGGATGCAGCAGTGCCGTCAACCGTCCCGTTGCCTGGCGCTTTACGACGTGCGAATGCGCCAGAGTCGTTGTGGGCGGATTATGCGCCCTGCGCAATAGGCCATGCAAGCGAAAGCCGATGGCGAGACAGCAGGAAGACATAGCCTTTTACGTAAGCGCTAACGGGGAGACGCAACAAGAATCTGGAGAGTTGTGGACGGCGAAACACAACACTTTGGAGTGCCGCGGGTTTGCGTTGAACGAGATGACAGAGGCGCCGGACCAACATGGCGTGGGCCTCGAGAGTCAGCAAGGAGTACAGAATGATTTCGCGTTCCTCTATGTCCCGGATTGGGCGTTTTGCTCTGACGGCAGCGCTGTTGACACCGCTGGCGCTGGTAAGCACGGCGGAGGCTCGCGCCTCGATCTCGCTTGGCATCAGCATTAGCGTGGGCACGCCGCCGCCGCCGTTGCCGGTGTATGTGCAGCCGCCGCTGCCCGCGCCTGGTTACATTTGGACGCCGGGCTACTGGGCCTGGGGTGACGCGGGCTACTACTGGGTGCCGGGAACGTGGGTGCTGCCACCGCAGGAAGGCCTGCTTTGGACGCCCGGATATTGGGGCTACGCCGGCAACGTGTATGGCTGGCATCCCGGGTACTGGGGACCGCACGTGGGCTTCTACGGCGGCGTGAACTATGGCTTCGGGTACGGCGGCGTTGGCTTCTTCGGTGGGGAGTGGCGTGGCAATAGCTTCTTCTATAACCGGGCCGCGGCGAACGTGACGAATGTGCACGTGACGAACGTGTACAACAACACGACGGTGATCCAGAACAACACGATCATCAACAACAATCACGTGGCGTACAACGGTGGGCCGAACGGAATTCAGCGGCAGCCGACGATTGCGGAGCAGAACTGGGCTCGCGATCAGCACTTCAACCCGACGCAGAACCAGATGCAACACCAGCAGTTTGCGGCGCAGGATCGGGCGCAACTGGCGGCAGTGAATGGTGGGCGTCCGCAGACCTTTGCGACGCCGAACCCGGGCGCTTATCACCAGGTGGCGCAGCAGCACATGCAGGCGCAGCCGATCAGCGCGCAGGACCGGCAGATGGGGCGCAGCTTCAACACGGCGGCCTTTCAGAGCCGGCAGGCGAACCAGGATCAGCGCATCGCCAACGGTCTGCGCAGCGGACAGATGACAAGCGGCGAGGCGGCGCAGGCGAACCGCATGCAGGCGGGCATCAACCAGCAGGTGCGTACGGACCGGCAGGCGAATGGTGGAGCTCCGCTGAACCAGCAGCAGCGGCAAGGGATCAACCAGCAGCAGAATGCGTTGGGCCGGCAGATCTATAACGACAACCATAACGGCAACGCGGTGCGGCCGAACTCCGTGGACAACCGCGAGGCCAACCAGGACCAGCGGATCGCCAACGGCGTTCGCAGCGGGCAGATGACGAACGGTGAGGCGATGCGCGCGCAACAGCGGCAGGGCTTTGTGGACCAGCAGGTACACAACGACCGGGTGGCAAATGGCGGCCGCATGAACCAGCCGGAGCGGCAGCAGGTACAGCGTGAGCAGAACCACGCTTCGCAGCAGATCAAGCAGGAGAACCACAACGATCGCCGCCGATAACACCTACTACAAACAAGCAATTGCAACAGGACGGCTGACCGTGAGGTCAGCCGTTTTGCTTTGGGTCCTCGATCACGAAAAGGGCAGATCGAAAGCGCTAACGCTGCGGCTTTTGTTTGCCAGATTCATCGGCCTGCAATAGAGTTGAGATGAACCCCACAACCTAGATTCTCCCGTTCGCGAGGTCTCGGTGGCGCCAAACTGGTGCATCGATGGCCGCTACTTGCGACCGGTCTGTCCCTCCGGCATCGCTGTGCTGCATGGCAGAAGTGCCCGCACCCCTGTACGTCAAAGAGGTTGCTGTTGAAGAAGAATGCTGTGAAGTTCCTGCTTGCTCCCGCCCTGCTGCCCGTCAGCGCAACGCTGAGTACGACGGCGATCGCCCTGGCTCCCTTTGTGATCGGCTTGATGCCCGCTGGATCTGCGATGGCGCAGACCTACCGCGGCGGCGTCGCCGGCACGGTTCTGGACGCGAGCGGCGCGGTGGTTCCCAACGCCAAGGTGACGCTGCTGGACCCGTCGACGGGCTTTACGCGGACACAGCAGTCGACCAGCGCGGGCGCGTATGCGTTTCAGGATCTGCCGATCGGTCAGTACACGGTGACGGTGGAAGCGCAGGGCTTCAGCGTGACGAAGGTGGAGAAGATCGACGTGCGGCCGGGCGCGGTGTATTCGCTGGACCCGAAGCTGGGCGTGGGCGCGGAAACGCAGAGCGTGGATGTGAACGCGGCAGCACTGGCGCTGGATACGGAGACGACGGCGAACAACAGCGTGGTGAACGAGAAGGCGGTACAGAACATTCCGCTGAACGGCCGCGACTACACGCAGTTGATCAAGATTGTGCCCGGCTACAACGGTGCAGGATCGCTAAACGGCACGCGGTCGAACCAGAACAATTACCAGATTGATGGTGCCGACTCCAACGACATCTGGCAGAACGGCGCGGCGGCGAACCAGGGCGGTGTGGGATCGATTGCGGGTGTGACGATTCCGATCGACGCCATCGACCAGTTCACGGTGCAGTCGAACGCGAATGCTGAGGCGGGTCGTAACGTGGGCGGCCTGATCAGCCTGGCGATCAAGACGGGCACGAACAACGTGCACGGGTCGGCCTACTACTTCAACCGGAATGAGTTCTTTGCGGCGCGGTCGCCCTTCCTGTCTCCGACGACGCGCAAGCCTACGCTGCGCAACCAGCAGTTTGGTGGATCCGTTGGCGCGCCGATCATCAAGGACAAGCTGTTCTTCTTTGTGAACTACGAACGGCAGATGTTCCTGATCGGCAACTCGGCCGCGGCAACGGAACCGACGACGGCGTATGTGAACGCGGCGACCGCGCTGCTGCAGGCGCACGGGTACCGCTACTCGCCGACCAGTGTGGTCAACCCGCTGTCGCTCAACCTGTTGACGCTTTGGCCGGAGGGCAACAAGAACGTTGGGCCGGCCGCGAGCGGCAACTACTTCGATCCGCGCAATCAGAAGGGCTACAGCGACAACGCGATCGGCAACATCACGTGGAACATGACCAGCCGGCAGAACCTGCGGCTGCAGGCCTTTGTGGGAACGGGCCGGCAGTACTCCGCGGTCGGCACCAACGTGTACGACTACTTCCAGGTGGCGCCGGACATTACGCAGAATTTTTCACTGGCGCATAACTGGGCCATCAGCGATCGCGTGAGCAACCAATTGCTGTTTGGCGTGGGCGTGTTCAACCAGACCTTCAACGATGCGAACCACTCGTTCAATCTGCCGTCACTAGGCCTGGCGACGGGTGTGACCGATCCGACCCTGTTTGGTGCGCCGAACATCACCATTGGTGGTGGTGCGATCGACGTGACCGGCCAGACGCCGCCTCTGGGCCGCAAGGACTACACCGGCCACGTGACGGATGCAGCGACGTTTGTGAAGGGCAAGCACCAGTTCCGGTTTGGTGGCGAGTATCGCCGCAACTACATGGACCTGCAATACCAGCGCAACGTGCGCGGCACGTTCAGCTTCAACGGAACGGCGTCGAGCAACGCAGCGATTACGCCGCTGCTGAACGGAGCGACGCCCTGGGCGAACGATGCCAGTGTGGGTACGGATGTGCGTTCCCTGGCCGATTACCTGGCCGGGTTCTACAACTCCAACAGCTTTGTGCAGGGTTACCTGCGGCGCAGCATCTACCAGAACACCTTCGCAGGGTTTGTGCAGGACCAGTTCCAGGTGACGCCGAAGCTGACGCTGAACTACGGTCTGCGATATGAGTACAACGCGCCGTGGTCGAGCCCGGGCTTTTTCAGCTTTTACCGTCCAGGCAATCCGGCAGCCGATGGGTACGGGTTGGTGCCGTTGGGCAGCGGCGGCGTGGACAAGCCCTATAACGGGCAGCAGACGAACTTTTCGCCGCGCGTGGGTGTGGCGTACCAGTTGAACCCGGTGATGGTGCTGCGCGGAACGTACGGTTTGTACTTCGACGCGCCGAACTTCAACGGTTTCTTTGACAATGGCCCGGGCAACGGCGGCGCTCGCGGACCGCAGGCGAACCCGACGGGTCCCAACCCGGTTCGCACGGTGAGCAAGACGTATGGCCAGTGGGTGTCGGGCGTGAACCCCTTCCCGACGGCGCCTTCGCCGACGACGATCTATGGTCTGGCGACAATCGATCCGAACTTCGCCACGGCTCGCTCGCACAACTGGACCGTGAACATGGAAACGCAGCTGGCACGCAACACCATTTTCACGCTGGGCTATGTGGGTGCGGCAGGGCGCGATTTGTTCAACCTGAGCGACATCAACCAGGCTCGGCCGGGCACCACCACTTCGGCAACGGCGGAGGTGACGCGGCGGCCGATCTATGTGAATCGCACGGTGCCGAACTACGCGACGATTGGCGCGGTGAACGAGATTGAGAGCCGCGGGTACTCGAACTACGATTCGCTGCAGGCGAGCCTTCGAATCTCCAACATCAAGGGGCTTACGGCACAAGGTTCGTACACGTGGGGCCACGCGCTGGATGTGATCAGCAGCACACGCAACCTGGCACCGCAGGATTCTGCAAACCTGGCGGCGGAATACGGCGACTCCGATTTCGACGTGCGCAGCACGTTCAACGGCTACGTGGTGTACGAAGTGCCCCACTTCTCTGACAAGCTGAAGGTGCTGACGCAGGGATGGCAGGGCAATGCCTTTGTCACGGCATTTACCGGAACGCCGTTCAGCGTGAAGGTGGGCAACGACATAAGCGGCACGGGCGAGAACCAGGACCGCGCCAACTACGTTCCGGGTGCGACGTACAAGGTGAGCAACAAGGTAATTGTGCCGACGACCGGACAGCCCTATGCGCAGTTCTTCAACCCGGCGGCCTTTGTGAGCCCGGCAGCCGGCAACTTCGGAACGACGCGTCGCAACGCGTTCCGCGGACCGAACTTCTTCACGACGGATGCTTCGCTGGTGAAGAACACGCGGCTGCGTGAGGGCGTGAATCTGCAGATTCGTGCGGAGATGTTCAACATCTTCAACTACACGAACCTGGCAAATCCGACAGCAACGCTGACCAGCAGCACGCTGGGCCGGTCGACGAACACGCGCAACAACGGAGGCGCTCCGGGCATTGGACCGGGTGAGCCGTTCAACGTGCAGTTCGCGGGCAAGATCATTTTCTAGCCAAACTGCAGCAGCAACAGAAAGGGCCGGCCTCTGCCGGCCCTTTCTGTTGCTGCTACTGAGGTGCGTCAGGTACTCAGCGCGACCTACTACCAGTCGTTGCGCTGGATGGCTTTCGGCTGTTTGCCGTTGCGGCCGTTCAGGAGCCAGTCGATGCGGGAGCGGATGTCCTTGTCGCTGGCTTCGCCTTCGATGCGGCCGATCACGGTGCCTGTGTCGTCGAGGATGAGGGTTGCGGGGACGAGTTCGCCGAGGTCGAGTGCCTTGAGTGTGGTTTCGTCGGCGCCGGTCCAGACCGGGATGCGCAGGTTGCGTTTCGCAATGACCTGCGGGATCTTCGATTGCGTATCGGGGGCGTCAAGCGAGATGGCGACGAACTGCACGCCCCTGCTGCCGTAGGTGTCGGCGAGCTTTTGCAGGCGCGGCATCTCTTCGCGGCACGGGCCGCACCATGTGGCCCAGAAGTTGACGACTGCCGGGTGACCGCGCAGATCGTTGAGGGTGTGGGTCGCGCCATCGCTGCTGCGGAACTGCGGGACGGGCTCGACCGGTGTGGCGGCGTGGAGGCTGGCGAACGCAAGGCACGCGGCAGCGCACAGCAGAGCGGGCCGGTGGGCCCGCGGAACAAGATGCTGGAATCGCATCGCACCACGATAGCGATCCGTGCGGCCTTATTCCTCCATCGGCGGATGGAGAGAAAGATCGGTATGGCGATGGTCGTCAAGCGTGTGGAGTGATCCCTAGTATGGCTCTCCATCATGAAGAACACAGTGGTTTGCACCGTCATTCTGGGCGCGCTTGCGTCCGGCTTTGGAGCCAGTTCCGCACGCGCCCAGGGATGCCTGGCGGCGCATACCAACAGCAATATGCAGAGCTGCATCACGTCGAACGGTCACGATATGCCGCAATCGACGAGTGCGTTTCTGCGTCACCATCCGCTGACAGTCGAGGTGGATTGGAGGTCGTTCAGCTCGTTCCGCCACTTCAGCGGAACGGTGGAGAACACGTCGCGCCAGGTGAACGGGAACTTCATTCCGAATCACCAGAATCTCTACAACATCAGCATGGATTTGCAAGTGTCGCCGCGCTGGAGCGTGAACACGTTTGTGCCGGTGCTGCAGGGTACGCGTGATCAGAAGTACGCGCCGGTGCAGAAGGTGGAGATTGCAGGCATCGGCGACATGATTGTGGGCGTGCAAGGCTGGGTGTGGCGGCCACCCACAGAGGCTGGTGGCAACATCGCGTTCAGCGCAGGACTGAAGCTGCCGACGGGTATCAACAACGGCATGGGAACGGGGCGGCTGGCAAACGGCACTGTGCAGAAGGTGGTGGCGGACCAGTCGCTGCAGCCAGGCGATGGCACGTGGGGTTTCACGCTGGGCAGCCAGGCGTATAAGCAGACCTACTTCCACACGGTTGGATACTTCCAGGGATCGTGGCTATTCAGCCCCGTGGATACGACGGGCGTGCCCACGTTCCGCACAGCCAAGGGTGAGGGCGTGATGAGCGCCACGGACCAGTACATCTTCCGCGCCGGACTATCGCGTCACGTGCCGCATGTGTACGGTCTGGCAGCGGCGTTCGGCGGGCGCATGGAAGGCATCCCGGTGCGCGATGCATTTGGCAAGAGCGATGGGTTCCGGCGGCCGGGGTACATCATCTCCGTCGAGCCGGCGCTGCAGTACCAATACCGTCGCAGCATGATCTCGCTGAGCGCGCCGTGGGCGGTGCAGCGGAATCGGCGGGCGTCGGTGACGGACCTGGCGAACCACACGCATGGCGACGCGGCGTTTGCGGATTACGCGGTCATCTTGGGTGTGGCACACACGTTCTAACGTGCTGTGGAGCGTGCGGCACATGCGCGTTCATGTGCCGCCCGCCTGCTTTGCATTGCAAAGCCCTATGAGCAGCCGACTCGGTTGCGGCGGATGGCGCCGTTCCAGCCTTTGGGTGCGTCGGTTGTGGTGGCGCCGGCGGCGAGCTGCTGCTGGGAGGGCACCCAGGGCTGGCACTCGGGGCACCAGTAGGTGCTACGCGCGCCGGGACCCTGCTTGCGGTACTCGATGAGGGCGCCGCAGCGGCGGCACTCCTGGCCGCGGCGGCCGTAGACCCAGAGGCGGTTTTTTTCGTTGGCGCTGTTGGTGGTGCGGCGCATGCCGCTGTAGGTGATGATGCGATCGCCGCCAGTCTCAGAGCTGTTGTCGATGACGTTGGCCTTCATGTAGCGCTGGGAGACGTCGGCCATTTGGAGCATCTCGTCGTCGGTGATGGTGCTCATGTGGCGGAAGGGGTGGACGCGCGCGGCGAATGCAACTTCGCTTTTGTAGACGTTGCCAAGGCCGGCGAGCACACGTTGGTTGAGCAGTACGTTGGCGATCTCGTCGTCGGGGTGCGATGTTTTGCGAGCCTGTAATGCCGCAAGGCCGGACTGGGCGGAGTAGTCACCCGAAAGGATGTCAGGGCCGAGCTTGGGGACGCTGCTCTTGCGCTCGAGGGAGGCAGCGGTGTGGAACTCCGCTACGGGGATGTTGAAGCCGACGGCCTGCCAGCCGTCCACGTCGAGCCAGACGCGCGCGGCTTTCTTTGGTCCCCACCACTTTTCGCCGGTGCGATAGATGTGCCAGGAGCCGCTCATGAGCATGTGCGTGACGAGGATGAGATCGCCGGAAAAGAAGATGAGGCACCACTTGCCTCGGGCTTCGACGCGCTCGATGACGCGGCCGACGACGGGGCGGTCGTCGTTGACGGTGGCGAGGTGGGCGTAGGCGGTTTCGAAGCGCGTGACGACCTTACCGGTGAGCACTTTGCCCAGCGCGCGAGCGGCGCGATAGATGGTATCTCCCTCAGGCATCTTGCTTCGCTTTGACCCATCCAGCAAGTCGAAGCCCTTCTGCAAAGTCTGGCTTCATAACTAAAATCCACTCTCGATTGGTCAAAGTACCTGGCCTGAAGAAATCGCAAAGCAAGCTGAGCCCTCCACGAGTCCCTAACTCTCTAGCCAGGTCAGCCGCGAGTTTCCCATAAAGCAGGTTAATAGGCCTGTAGTTCTTGTAATCCGCCGACTTGCTGAGGTGAGTCGCGGTTAGTGCACGCGCCTTTGTCGAATAGTGGGCCTGCAAAAACGCCATTTGGCTATCCGTTCTCTGATGAACCTTTTCAAGAGCTTCTTTGAACTGTTGCGAGGTAGGCATGATTCCCCCAATATCTCTAGTCGAGACTCTACAACCGCTGTCAACCGGACAACACCTATGCGTTGCCGGCGGGGCGGCCGCCGTTTTGGGCGGTGAGCATGGTGGCGGGCAGCGGGGGCAGGTTGCGGCGCAGGTTGAAGCCCATGGGGGCGGCCTGGAAGCCGGCGTCGAGCAGGGCGCGGGCCATGGGGTGTTCGGCGACGGCGACTCCGTTGATGGATGAGATGAGCATGCCGACGCGGCCGGACTGGTCGGTGGCGGCTTCGCCGATGCGGCCCGAGCCGGCCTGGCCCATGATGACGAAGTAGCGGGCGAGGGCGCGCATGACCTGGGTGCGCTGCGGGTCTTCTTCGGGAAGGAAGATCTGCAGGTTGGGGTTGCCGCGGCGCAGGTAGGCGACGAGAGCGCCGTCCGCGAGGACGACGCGGGCGCCGACGGTGCGGGTGAGCGAGCCACCGCCGTCCGCCGGTTGCGGCCACTTGAGCAGGGCGCCGTAGGGATTGGCGGGGTCGGTGGCGGCGAGCACGATCATCTCGGGATCGGTGTCGGGACGCTTGGTGCGGAGCGAACGCAGGAGGTCGAGCGCGGAGGGCAGGGCGAATTGCGTGGCGCCGAGGTCGGCGGCGAAGTAGCCACGGCGGATCTTGCCGGATTCCTCCAGCGCCTTCAGCACGTCGTAGATGGCGGAGAAGCCGCCGGGCAAGTTTTCGGCGTGGGCGGTTTCGCGGAAGACGACGCCGTAGCGTTGGAGAAGTTGGTGAGCCTCCGCGTGGGACCACTCGGTGGCGGAGCGTTGCGGATCGGTGGCGGATTTGCTTTGTGATGCAAAGTAGGCCGGGTGCAGCGCCCAGCGGCCCTGCACGGTAGGCGGCGTGGTGCGGCGCGAGCGGAAGGATGCGGCCTGGTTGTGGATACGGCGCTGCGGCTTGCCCTGGTGATTCGTGGTGCCGCGTCCATTCACGGCGTTGCGGTCGGTATAGGCACGCAGGGATTGCAGCGAGTCGTTGGTGACGGCGCCGCGCCAGACGAGATTCCAGAGCGAGTCGATGGTTTCGCCGGGGTAACCGCCGCCGGTGCCGTCGTGGATGTTCTGGAAGAACGAGGCGCCGTGCGCACGGAGGTACTCGAGAACGCGGTCTTCGCGATCTTTGGTGGGCGATTCGGATTCGATGACCGCGGCGGCTTGCTGCGTGTTTACGACGGGCCAGAGCAACGGGAGTTTTTCGGCGAGGTAGAGGCCGATGCGGCCGTCGCGCTCGCCGAGAGGTTCGAGGCCGGCCCAGGTGACCTCGCCCGCGGCGATGAGCGTGTCGAGATCGGCGGGCTTGTACCCGGCGATGCGCGCGGGCAGGATCTCGGTTTCGAGCAGCGACGCGGGTAGGGGTGCGCCCTGCAGGGTTTCGACTACGTCGAGCAGAGCGTCGAGGCCGCGGCGGGGTGTGAGCACACCCTGCCAGTGCGTGAAGAGGCGCGCGAGCGTCTGCTGCTCGACGGGCTCGACCTCTTTGCGAAGCTTGGCGAGCGAGCGTCGGCGGATGGTGCGTAGGACCTCGGCGTCGCACCACTCGCGGCTGAGACCACCGGGTTTGAAGGCGCCCTCGACGACGCGGCCGGTTTGTACGAGGCGCTGCAGGACGGCCTCGGCGGTTTCGGTGGGGATGCGGAAGCGCGCGGCGACTTCGGCCGTGGTGAACGGGCCGTGGGTGCGGCCGAAGCGGCGAATGAGGTCGAGCATAGCGTCGGGCGCGGGCTCGAGGAAGGCGGTGGGCAGGCCGGGCGGCAGCGGGATGCCGAGCGCGTCGCGGTAGCGGGCGACGTCTTCGACGGCGATGAGGCGCTTCTCGCCGCCGATCATGAGTTCGATGACGCGGCGCGCCTTCTGCAGGCGGTCGACGGTGATGGCGACCTCGGCCGAGGTGACGCGCTTGAGGAGTTCGGCGCGGTTCAGGTCACCGAGGCGGAGCAGCAGATCGTGGATGCCGTCCATGGAGCGCGCGCGGTAGTCGGGCGCGAGCATCTGGAGCTGCTCCTCGGTTTCTTCGATGGCGTTCGCGTCGAGTAGTTCGCGGAGGTCGGCGTCGCCGAGGAGTTCGCGCAGTTGCTCCTGGTCGATGCTGAGCGCCTGGGCGCGACGTTCGGCGAGTGGGGCGTCACCGTCGTAGATGTAGTTGGCGACGTAGCTGAAGAGCAGAGCGGAGGCGAAGGGGGATGGCGTGCGCGAATCGACGGTGTGGACGCGAATCTGGCGTTGCGCGATCTGTTGCAGGATTTCGCGCAGGGCGGGCATGTCGAAGACGTCGCGCAGGCACTCGCGATACGCCTCAAGCAGCATGGGAAATTGCGGGTAGCGCGCGGCGACGCTGAGCAGGTCGTAGGCGCGCTTGCGCTGCTGCCAGAGCGGTGCGCGACCGTCGGCGCGACGACGCGGCAGGAGGAGGGCGCGAGCGGCAGCCTCGCGGAACTTGGCAGCGAAGAGAGCGGTGGAGCCAAGCTGACGCTGGACGAACTCGGCGGCTTCCTGACCCTCGGGGAAGAACTGGTCGACGTCGGGCGCGGTATCGGCTTCGGGGAAGCGGATGACGAAGCCGTCCTCGCTCCACATGGCTTCCACGTCGGCACCGCCGGCGGCGCGGATGCGGCCGGTGACCGCCATGGCCCATGGCGCGTGGACGCGCGAGCCGAAGGGCGTCATGACGCAGACGCGCCAGTCGCCGAGTTCGTCGCGCACGCGTTCGACGACGATGGTGCGGTCGTCGGGGACGATCTCGGTGGCGACCTCCTGATCGGCGAGGTAGCGCAGGACGTTTTCGGCGGCGAGTTGGTCGAGGTCGTGCTCGCGGGTGAGGCGCGTGACGGCGGCGTTGCGCGGCATGTCGCGGAGTTCGCGGATGAGGGTGCCGATGCGGCGGCCGAACTCCAGCGGGCGACCGGCCTGGTCGCCGTGCCAGAAGGGCATCTTGCCGGGTTCGCCGGGCGCGGGCGAGACGAGGACGCGGTCGTGCGTGATCTCGTCGATGCGCCAGGTGCTGGCGCCGAGCACGAAGGTTTCGCCGGTGCGGGCCTCGAAGACCATCTCCTCGTCGAGCTCGCCGACGCGGATGGGGCGGTTGCGCTCGCCGGAGAGGAAGACGCCGAAGAGGCCGCGGTCGGGGATGGTGCCGCCGTTGAGAATGGCAATTTTCTTGACGCCCTGGCGCGGGGTGATCCAGCCGCGCTGGCGGTCCCAGGTGACGCGCGGGCGCAGCTCGCCGAACTCGTCGGAGGGGTACCGGCCGGCGAGCATGTCGAGCACGCCGTCGAAGACGGAGATGCTGAGGCCGGCGTAGCCGGAGCAGGAGCGGATGATGCCGAGCAGGCGGTCGTAGCTGATGCCCGGCGACTCGTCTTCGTCGCTGCGGAACTTGCGGATGCGGCGCGCGGCGGCTTCTTCGTCGAGCGGCGGATGCGCGATGATAGCGACCATCTGCTGCGCGAGCACGTCGAGCGCGTTGCGCAGATAGCGCGTGGATTCGACGTGGCCCTCGTGCATGGCGCGCGTGACGGCGGCGCAGGCGATGAGGTCGGCGCGGTACTTGGGGAAGATGATGCCCTTAGACGGCGCGCCCACCTGGTGACCGGCGCGGCCGATGCGCTGCATGCCGCTGGCGACTGAGGGTGGCGCTTCGATCTGGATGACGAGGTCGACCGCCCCCATGTCGATGCCGAGTTCGAGCGACGACGTGGCGACGAGCGCGCGGATGTGACCGGCCTTGAGCAGCTCTTCGATTTCGCTGCGCTGCGAGGCGGCGAGCGAGCCGTGATGCGCGCGGGCGATCTGCTCGCCGGCGAGTTCGTTGATGGCGCCGGCGAGACGTTCGGCGATGCGGCGCGCGTTGACGAAAAGGATGGTGGAGGTGTGTGCGCGGATGATTTCAAGCAGACGCGGGTGGATGCTTTGCCATATGCTGGTGCGCTTGGGGCCCTGCGAGGCAGGACCGCTGGGCGTGTCCTGGATTTCGCCGAGGCGGGCCATGTCTTCGACGGGGACCTCGACGGTGAGCTCGAGGACTTTACGGGCGCCGGCGTTGACGATGGTGACGGGGCGGTAGCGGATGCCGAAGGGTTCGATGGTGCCGTTGGAGGAGGGTGGGTCGTTATCGCCGAGAGCGAGGGCTGCAGTGCCGGCTTGTTCGCCGATCTCGGGTGCGATGGCGACGGTATCGATCGGTTCAAACGCTTGTACGACCGTTTGAGCGTCGTCCGAAGTGACGAGTGCTGCGTTATCGGCGGTTAGATCGTCACCTCGACCGCTAAAGCCGCGGTGTGCTGCGGGTTCCCTATCTACCTCGGCGGCTAAAGCCGCAGTTGCGGGTGTCACGGGTCCGGTGGAAGTCCCCGGGGCCGATTCGCTGTTGCCTAGGCCCCCTTCCCTGTTCCCTGTTGTCGCGAAGCCGTCGGCTCCGCCGAGGAAGCGGGCGACTTCCTCGAGGGGACGCTGTGTGGCGGAGAGGCCGATGCGCTGGACCTTGCGGCCGGTCAGGGCTTCGAGGCGTTCGAGCGAGAGCGCCATGTGCGCGCCGCGCTTGGAGGGGACGAGCGCGTGGATCTCGTCGATGATGACGGTTTCGACAGTGCGCAGCGCCTCGCTGGCGTTCGAGGTGAGCAGGAGGTAGAGCGACTCGGGCGTGGTGATGAGGATGTCGCCGGGATGCTTGGCGAACCTGGCGCGTTCGGCGAGAGGCGTGTCGCCGGTGCGAACGCTGATCTCGGGCGTGTGCACGGGAACGCCCATGCGTTGCGCCATGTTGCTGATGCCGGCGAGGGGCGAGCGGAGGTTGCGTTCCACGTCGACGGCGAGCGCTTTGAGCGGCGAGATGTAGATGACGCGAACGCCGGTGCCGGGGGCGAGCAGCGGCTTGGGTTCGGGCTTTTCGCCCTTCTTGCGGCGGGCGCGGATGGGCTTGGGTGTGGGAAGCGCGGCTGCGGCGATCGCGCCTTTCGCGCGCGTGTCCTGCAGCATGAGTTTGTCGAGGCACCACAGGAACGCGGTGAGCGTCTTGCCGGTGCCGGTAGGGGCGAGGATGAGCGTGGAGTCGCCGCTGGCGATGGCGGGCCAGCCTTCGCGCTGCGGCTGGGTGGGACCTTCGAAGACCTGACGGAACCACTCGGCGGTGACCGGGTGGAAGAGTTCGAGGACGTCGCGCTGCGGCGCTGCGGATGCGGTGGAAGCAGCAGGTAATCCGCTTTCAGAGGTGGCCTGTTTCCCGGCTGCAGCACGCTTCGCGCGCGTCTCCTTGGACTTCGGCTTCATCTCGCTTTTGGACTTTGTCGGCATATCCGGGCGCTCGGTATTGGATGCGGTACCGCCCTGCCCCGCCGCACGCTTGCGCTACGGAATGCATGGGTTTAGCCTCAGCTTTCTATGCCGCAAACACTGCAGTCCGGAACGCTTTCTGACTCACAGGCAGAGGCGTTGCGCCAGGCCGCGGCGGAGGCAGCGCGCAACGCGTATGCGCCGTATAGCCGGTTCTATGTGGGTGCGGCGGTTCTGCTCTCGTCAGGCGAGACGGTCACCGGTTGCAACGTGGAGAACGTGAGCTATCGCCTGACGACCTGCGCGGAGCAGACGGCAATTGCGCGTGCCGTTGCGGAGCATGGGCCGGGGATAGAAGTGGTGGCGGTTGCCGTGGCGAATGCGGATGCGGGCGTGGCATGCCAGCCCTGCGGTGCGTGCCGGCAGACGATTGCTGAGTTTGCTGAGGGTAGCTGCCGGATTATCTATCCGGGTGATAACGGCAAGCCGGATGAATGCACTTTGGCGGACTTGCTCCCCGCCGAGTTCGCAATCAAGACAATCGCATGAGGGGCAAATCGAGATGGTTGCGAGTCGTTCGTGGCATGGTGGTCGTAGTAGCAGGCTTTGTAGCCATCGCGGCTGCGATTACAACCTTTGTCGAGGTTAGAGGGCAGCAGCAGGACGATCGTGCACGTGCCGCGACGGCGATCCAGACATCGAAAATGAGAGGGCGATTCGCGCTGGGCGAGCCGCTGAGCGAGGCTGAAGCCGAAGTGAAGGCGCTCGGGCTAAATACGATCGGACGCGGCGACGACTTACTCATCATCGCGCAAGAAGGTCGTCGGGTCTGGTATTGCGATCACCACTATTTCGGTACAGCACTTAGGTTTACCGAAGGCAAGCTTCGCCAGATCGAGAGCGACGAATGGCTAGGAGCCTGTCTATGAGTTCACCGATTCATCCGATCGACATGATCCTGCGGAAGCGCGATGGCAAGGAGCTTTCTCGCGAAGAGATCCAGAGCTTTGTGGTCGGTGTGGTGGACGGGAGCATCACCGATGCGCGGATTGCTTCGCTGCTGATGGCGGTGTTTCAGCGTGGACTGTCGCGGCGGGAGTTGGCGGATTTGACGTCGGCGATGCGGTACTCGGGAGAGACGTTCGACTCGGCGTTTCTGGGCAAGTTCACGGTGGACAAGCACTCGACGGGTGGCGTGGGTGATAAGACGTCGCTGCTGATTGCGCCTATTGTGGCGGCGGCGGGGCTGGCGGATCCGATGATCAGCGGGCGGTCGTTGGGGCATACCGGCGGAACGCTGGACAAGATGGAGACGATCCCGGGCTACAACACGCAGTTGTCGCTCGCGGAGTTTGGCCGCGTGCTGCAAGCGTGCGGTGCGAGCATGATCGGGCAGACGAAGAACCTGGTGCCGGCGGACCGCATTCTGTATGCGTTGCGCGATCACACCGGGACGGTGGAGTCGCCGAACCTGATCTGCGCGAGCATCATGAGCAAGAAGCTGGCGAGCGGGCTGAATGGGCTGGTGCTGGATGTGAAGACCGGCAGTGGAGCGTTCATGCGGCGCGATGAAGACGCGCGGCACCTGGCAGAGCTGATGGTCGCGACGGGTGAGGCGAGCGGGACAAAGACGGTTGCGCTGCTGACGCGCATGGACGAGCCGCTGGGTCGATTTGCGGGCAACTGGGTTGAGGTTTGGGAGTGCGTCGACATTCTGCAGAACCGCGCTCATGCGCTGAGTGCCGACCTGGTGGATCTGTCGACGACGTTGGCCGGGTGGATGCTGTTTTTGGGCGCGGAAGCTTCGAGTGCGGAGGAAGGAAAGCAGCGGGCAACAGAGTTACTGCGTGACGGCAGCGCGTATGCCAAGTGGCTGGAGATGGTGCGGCTGCACGGGGGCGATGTGAGCGTGTTTGACGATCCCGCGGCGCAGCACAAGCCTGCGGCGACGCGCGTGCTGAAGGCGGACCGGAGCGGAACGCTGGTGAGCATGGATTGCACCGAGGTGGGCTGGGCGGTGCAGCGGCTGGGTGCGGGGCGCGAGGTGCCGGGCGGGCCGGTTGCGGCGCACGCCGGGATCGAGATGCACGTGAAGCTCGGGGATCGCATCGCGGAGGGACAGCCGCTGGTCACGATGTTCAGCGAGGATGCGGCGCTGCTGGACGAGCCGGAGCGGATGCTGCGCGAGACGCTGCGGATTGCGGATCAGGACTACGTCCGGAAACCGCTGGTCCGCGAGGTGCTGACGGGGCGCGACGTGGCAAGCGGAAAGCAAAGTTAGGGTGAGAAGCGAATGGCGAGGTCTGCGGCGCATCAGACCTGAGCATGCCAACCGAAGAAGCCACCCAGGCCGCTGACGCAGCGGCCGCCGGACAGTCAAGCCAGCAGAACCTGGAGCGACCCAGCGCCGAGCAGATCTATCGGCAGGTGCTGAGCAATGCCGAAGATGAACTGAAGCGGACGGCGCCGTCGCTGTTTATCTCGGGATTTGCTGGCGGAACATTTATGGGCTTGTCGGCGCTGGGAACGGCGATCGCACTGGCGCTGCTGGGCAACGGTCCGGTGGCGTCGTTCTGTGCGAAGCTGTTCTATCCGCTTGGCTTTATCGCGGTGATCCTGGGGCGCGCGCAGCTCTTCACCGAGAACACGCTGTACCCGGTGGCGCTGGTGCTGGCGCGCAAGAAGCATGTGTGGAGCACCCTGCGGCTGTGGTCGCTGGTGTTGCCCGGAAACGTGCTGGGCGCGGCAGCGTTTGCAGGCCTGGCCAGTTACACGCCGGCGCTCAATCCGAAGATCCTGGAAGCGCTGGTGCACCTGGGCGTGGAAGCATCGCAGCATCCTGTTGCGACCATCTTCTGGAGCGGCGTGATGGGCGGATGGATGATTGCGAGCGTGGCGTGGCTGGTGAGTGGCTCGCACTCAATTACCGGGTCGGTGATGATCATCTTCAGCCTGGCGTTTGTGGTGGGGCTGGGCGGGTTTGCGCACTGCATCGCGGGCAGTGGCGAGGTGATCGCCGCCGTGCTGACGCACCACCTGCCGTGGTGGGCCTATCCGCGCTGGCTTGGTTTGGCGGTGGCTGGCAATGTGTGTGGCGGCGTGCTGATGGTGACCGTGCTGGAGTACGGCCAGGTGATCGGCGATAGCGACCTGAGAAAGATCGAGGACCAGCGGCCGGGCGAGCGGCGGGAGAGGCTGAACAGCAGCTTTACGGGGCTGCCGCCGATCTAACTGTTCGCCGCCTTGGCTGCAGCGGGACGCCAGTAGCCGTGGTCGCGCTGGAAGTGGCGGCGGTTATTGCTGTTCAGCAATGTCCAGAAGAAGAGAGTGACCATGCGAAGGCGGCCGGTGCGCTGGAACCGCCGGTTGCTGGTCCAGACTTCGCCGTTGAGCACGGCGAAGCGGAGCGGCGAAACCTGCTTGGTGAGCAGGTAGTCCTCGGCGAAAAGGGCGTCTTCGCTGAAGCCGCCGAGTTCGTGGAAGCGCGCGCTCTGGAAGAGGAGAAACATGCCGGTGCCGAAAGGGAGGAACCACTGCGAGAGGCGCTGCATGCGATTGTTGCCGCGGTAGAGCCAGCGGTCGGAAGGGCGGCCGTCCTTGCACTGGATGTCGACGGTGACGCAGTGGAATTTGCGGCGCTGAGCCGCTTCCAGAGCACGGCGGATGAGGGTCGGGTCCTGCAGCTCTACGTCGGCGTCGAGGAAGAGCGTGAACTGCGCGTTGCCGGCGCGGGCGCCGCGATTGCGACCAACGGAAGGCATGCCGCCGGGCAGGATGTGGATGTCGAGGGTGGGACGAAAGCTGAGTGCCAGGGCGACGGTATCGTCGGTGGATGCGGCGTCAGCAACGAAGACTTTCGTAGAACGGATGAGCGGGTAATCCTGCCGGGTCAACGAGGTCAGCAGATCTGGCAGGAAGCGTGACTCGTTCTTTGCCGGGATGACGATCTGCAACTCTGCCGGGCACTCGATTTGGGTAGACATGGAGGTGGACTCCTCTGAGGTCGACTGCGATGAAGGTGGCGTTCTGGTCCATCCAGGCGCCGGTGTTGAAGTACTCGACGCCGTTGCGGGTTTCGGTGCGCGACTCGTGCGTGTGGCCGCAGAAGATGCGATCGGCGCGGCCTTCCTGCGCGTACTGCAGGGCGCCTTCGGCGACCTTGTCGCTGAGCCGCAGCCAACGCGTGCTGAGCCGGTCAAGCCAGCGCGACATGCTCTTCTGCTTGCTGTCGAACTTTTGGGCGTTGTTGTAGAACCACTCGAAGAAGCGGCTGAGGAGGACGTTGCGGTTCACGAAGCGATCGAACTGGTGACCGTGGATCGCCAGATGACGCTTGCCGCCGTACTCCCACACGTAGCGCTGGTACACGGGCACGCCGACCAGGTGCGACATGAGCTGGGAAAGGCCGACGTCGTGATTGCCTTCGACCCAGATGACCTTGCGACGGCGTTTGGGGTTGCTGAGCTTGCGGATGGCCGAGAGGAACTTCCAGTGCGCGCCGGTGAGGCGGCCGAAGTTGAGGTCGTGGAAGATGTCGCCAAGCAGGATGAGCTGACGGAAGTCGACGGACTCGATCAGGTGCATCGCGTCTGCCGCTCGACTGACCTCGGCACCGAGATGGAGGTCCGAGAGGATGAGGGTGTCGCAGGTGGAGATCGGGAGAGCCGCCGGGGGCGCCGTGGTTGTCTCTGCTGGAAGTTCCTCGCAAGGCGCGACGGGGGACGCGCTCGCCTGGTGGTTCCTCGCCATCCGGTCCGGTGCCATCACGCCCCCAGCGTGCCCTGCGGCTGTTGCCGGACGGTGAGCGGAGCGTGAAAGTTCGGTAACGCCAGTTACCGGGAAGGAGCCGGCGGGGGTCGCCTGTCCGCTACACTCAGGGGATATCGCCACTTGTATAGGAGGGCCGCCCTTGGCCCGTTTCACCGGTCTGCTTGGTCTGGTTGTTCTGCTTGGGGTTGCGTATGCGCTTTCCACGGACCGGCGCGCGATTCGATGGCGCACCGTGGCCTGGGGACTTGGCCTGCAGGTTTTGTTTGCTTTCCTGGTGATCCGCTTTCCGTATGGTCAGATTGCCCTGCATAACATTGCGGGCGCGGTGACTTCCCTGCTGGCGCACTCGGTGGATGGATCGTCGCTGGTGTTCGGCAAGCTGGGGGACCCCAAGAGCCCGCTGCAGGTGTTTGCGTTTGCGGTGTTGCCGACGATCATCTTCGTTTCGGCACTGTTCGCGGTGCTGTACCACCTGGGCATCATGCAGTGGGTGATCCGTGGCGTGGCCTGGATCATGCAGCGCACGATGGGGACCAGCGGGGCGGAGTCGACGAATGTCGCGGCGTCGATCTTTATGGGCCAGACCGAGGCTCCGCTGACGATCCGGCCGTTTCTGAATGGCGCGACGCGGTCAGAGTTGATGACCATCATGACGAGCGGCATGGCGCACGTGTCCGGCGGCATCATGGCGGCGTATATCTCGTTCGGCATTCGCGCGCAGGACCTGCTGAGCGCGGTGATCATGACCGCACCGGGAACGATCCTGGTGGCGAAGATGCTGGTGCCGGAGACCGAAGTTCCGGCGACATTGGGCACGGTTCACATTGAGAGCGAGGACGAGCACAAGAGTGAGAACCTGATCGGCTCGATCGCGCGAGGGACGATCGATGGCGGTCAGCTCGCGTTCAATGTGGCGATCATGCTGATCAGCTTCCTTGCACTGGTGGGTCTGTTGAACGGCATCCTCCTGGGCATTCACAACCTGATCGGGGTTCACACGATCGGTGGGCATGCGGTGGCGTTTCCGTCGTCGCTGAACGTGATCCTTGGGTTTTTCTGCGCGCCGATTGCGTGGCTGATCGGGATTCCGTGGCACGACGCCCCGACGATCGGCAACCTGATTGGAACGCGTGCGGTGCTGAACGAGTTCATCGCTTACACGCAGCTTGGGCAGCTTGCGAATGCGGGTGCGATCAGTACGCGGACGCTGGCGATCGCCACGTTTGCGCTGTGCGGCTTTGCGAATCTGGGGTCGGTTGGCATGCAGATTGGCGGCATCGGTGCACTGATTCCAAGCCGGCGCAACGAACTGGCGCGGCTGGGCATGCGGGCGATGCTGGCGGGCACCATGGCGAACCTGATGAGTGCCAGCATCGTGAGCATGCTGATCCGGTAAAGGCAGCGGTCTTACAGGTCGCCCCGGCCTTCAGTCCGTGTGGGCGTGTACGGAACCTCAGACTGCCGACCGGCCGCGGACTGCTGCTGGTTGGCGGAGTCGGCCCGGCGGCCGCGATTGCCGGCGAAGTAGAAGATTCCGATTACCGCAACCAGAAGAAGGATCCCACCGAGAATTCCGATGACTGCGAACATTGCTGCACCTCGCTCCAGCAGTTAGAGGCGGGATGGAGGCTGACCCGTTGCGCTGTCGTTTTGCACCATCCCCGCGCTATGCTGAACGGGACTCGACGCCCCTGGGAGAATGGATGACGGACCTGTACCAGCAAGCATCGGAAGCGGCTGCGTTTCTAAGTGAAAAGACTGCGCTGAAGCCGCGTCTGGGGATCATTTTGGGCTCTGGGCTAGGTGAGTTTGCCGACTCGGTCGAGGATGCGGTAGCCGTTCCGTATGCAGACATTCCGCACTTTCCGCAGTCGACCGTGGAGGGCCATCAGGGCCGCATGGTGCTGGGCACCGTGGGCGGCGTGCCGGTGGCGGTGATGCAGGGCCGCGTGCATGCGTATGAGGGCTACCGCATGGACGAGGTCACGTTTCCGGTGCGGGTGCTGGCGCTGCTGGGTGTGCGCCAGCTGGTAGTGACGAATGCGGCGGGCGGCATCGACACGAGCTACTCGCCGGGCGCGATTGTTGCGATCCGCGACCACATCAACCTGACCGGAACCAACGCTGCGCTGGGGCGCAACGATAGCCGCTTTGGCGTGGTGCCGGGAACCGGCCTGCGCTTCTTCGACATGACGACGGCGTACGATGCGGGCCTGCGCGAGCTGGCGGTGAACACCGCGGCAGAGCAGGGCTGGACCATGCAGAGCGGCGTGTACCTGGCGGTACTTGGGCCCAGCTATGAGACGCCGGCGGAGATCCGCGCTTTTCGTGTGCTGGGGGCTGATCTGGTGGGCATGTCCACCGTGCATGAGGTGATTGTGGCGCGGCACATGGGCCTGCAGGTGCTGGGGCTGTCGCTGGTGACGAACCCGGCGGCGGGCGTGATCGACGCGCCGCTGAACCACCTGGAAGTGATGGAGGTCGGCGTGCAGGCGGCGAAGAGGTTTGGTGCGTTGCTGACGGCGCTGGTGCCGCAGATTGCGGCCACCTCTGATGCAGCGGCCACGGCTAAGGAACACGCAGCGTGAGCGGGGCGCCCGGCGAGCAACTGA
Source organism: Terriglobus aquaticus (assembly GCF_025685415.1). Taxonomy (NCBI): domain Bacteria; kingdom Pseudomonadati; phylum Acidobacteriota; class Terriglobia; order Terriglobales; family Acidobacteriaceae; genus Terriglobus; species Terriglobus aquaticus. The sequence continues at coordinate 3,840,661 of NZ_JAGSYB010000001.1, read as the reverse complement.
CGTTGGCTGGAACGGTGCGGCCGATCGTAATCGGCATCGGCGGCTGCTCCGGGTCTGGCAAGACGACGCTGGCGCGTGAGTTGGCGAACGAGTTGAACGCCACCCTGTTTCCGCTGGATCTGTACTATCGCGACCTGTCGCAGTTTCCGCTGGACACGCGCCACAAGCGCAACTTCGATCATCCAGACTCGCTGGAAAGCGAGTTGATCCTGGAGCACGTTGCCGGCCTGAGCCGCGGCGAGACGATCGAGCGCCCGGTGTACGACTTCAGCACGCACTCGCGCGTGCCGGGCCGGACTGACCGCGTTGCGCCAGAGCGGTTCGTGATCGTAGAGGGCATCCTGGCGCTGCACTACCCGGAGTTGCTGCCGCTGTACACGCTGACGGTGTACGTGGACTGTTCGCATGAAGTCTGCCTGACACGGCGCATCTATCGCGACACGCGCGAACGGGGGCGGACGGAAGAAAGTGTCCGCGAACAGTTCCACGCGACCGCGCGGCCCATGGCCGACCAGTTTGTGCTGCCCTCGCAGGCCAACGCGGCGTTGACGGTGAACGGCTGCGAGGCGCTGGACTGGTCGGTGGAAGCCGTACTGGGCGATCTTCGGCGGCGATCGCTGCTGTAACGCCTGGTGGCGTCCCTCCGACTGTTTCTGGCAGCTTTCTTGCCGGTCGACTGATCCCTCCGGGCCTGTTTCGCGTCCAACGATCCGTGCTGATTGGGGAGAGACTCCGCGAATTCATCCGTTGCCATGTGCTGCGGCCGCTATTGCGGCTGTTGCGCGGTGGGGTAACGCCGCGCCGTCTGGCCTGGAGCCTGGCGCTTGGCATGGCGATCGGCATCAACCCAACCGTTGGCGTTACCACGGTGGTGGTGATCCTGCTTGCCTGGATGCTTGGCTTGAACCAGGTTGCCTCGCAGATTGGCGTGCACGTGGTTGCGCCGCTGCACCTGCTGCTGTTCGTGCCGTTCATGCAGTTGGGTGTGTACATGTTCCATAGCCGCCACCTGCCCTTTAGCGCGCGCGAGATCAAGCACCTGAGCCACCATCCGGTGCGGATGGTTCGAGACATGTGGCAGTGGCAATGGCACGGGCTGGTAGTGTGGGCGATTGTGGCGGCGATCCTGATGCCGCTTACGGCGATGTATCTGCGCCGCGCCCTGGTGCTAATGATGAAGCGACACAAGACGCTGATTCACTCGCGCCCCGCTACGCGCTAGCGACGCCTTTGCCGGTCAGACAACGACCGGAAGGTTGGCCATGCCCGCCAAACCGAAGACCCGCCGATAGTGCTCGACCAGGTCAGGCGGGCCGCTGGCTTTCAGGTAGTTGTCGCTCAGCTTCACGGCGGGACGACCTTCTGCACTGCGCAGCTTGCAGACGAGGCTGATTGGTTCCAGGCCGTCTTCGTTGCGCGGGTGGCAGTCGCGAAAGTCGTTGGTCAGAAGGGTGCCCCAGCCGGCTGAGAAACGGATGCGGCGATCCGGCCGCCACTTGCGTTCGTCGTGGAAGTCTGCGGCATCGCGGAAGTTCATGGCGCTGACGCCGGGCTGGATCTCTCCACCGAAGTAGGCGTGGAGGCTGAGTATCTCCTGCACGTCGAGGCCGTCGCTGGCAATGAGCAACTTGGACCGCGGATCGGCGCCGCGCTTCTGCAGCCACTGGATGTACTCGTCACCTGCAACGAATGGGTCCTTGGAATCGACGCGCTGGCCGGTCCAGCCGGTGACCCAGTTGGGCGCGTGCTCCAGGAACTGCGTGGTGCCGTAGGTGTCGGGCAGCATGACGAGCAGAGAGCCACCGTACGTCTGCTGCCAGAGCTCGAGCATGCGGTACTGCGACGCTTTCAGGTCGGCATCGTTGTCGGTGAGCGCCGCCATGGCCATGGGGATCTCATGCGCGTTGGTGCCGATGGCTTCCATGTCGTGCTTGTAGGCGAGAAAGGTGTTGCTGGTGCCGGTGAAGCTCTTGCCGAGCTCTGCGTGCATGGCTTCGACCACGTACTCCTGCCAGAGGAAGGAGTGGCGGCGGCGGGTGCCGAAGTCGGCGATGGCGAGGCCGGGCACGTTCTGCAGCCGCGTGATCTTGGACCAGAGGCGGGTCTTTGCGCGAGCGTAAAGGATGTCGAGTTCGAACTCGCTCATGCCTTTGAGCGCGGCGCGCGTTTTCAGCTCGTTGACGATGCTGAGCGCATAAATCTCCCACATGGTCACGCTGACCCAGGGGCCGCTGAAGATGAGGTCAAGCTGGCCGTCGCGCTCTTGCAGTTCGTACTCGCTGAGCGCGAAGTCGTGTTCGAGCCATTCAAGGAAGGCCGGTTCAAAGATGCCGCGCGTGGAGTAGAACGTATTGCCGGCGAGCCAGATGAGTTCGGATCGGCGGAAGCGCAGGCGCTTGACGTGTTCCAGTTGCGAGATCAACTCTTCCCTGCGGATCACGTCGGCCAGCCGCATGGTGGCATTGCGGTTGCGCAGGCTGAACGCGACGTTTGTGGTGCGGAAGTGCTTCCAGATGAACTGCAGCATCAGCAGCTTGTAGAAGTCGGTGTCCAGCAGCGATCGCACGATGGGATCGAGATCCCAGTTGTGGTTATGTGCGCGTTCCGAGAAGTTGATGATCATGGCGTTCTTCTTCAAAGCCTAGCAAGACCGCTCGGAGGACCGATCAGCACTGAACATTTTCCTGACAAGGACGCTTGACATGACAAGGAAGCTTTACGTAAAGTTTGCTTGTCATCGGTTGCGGCAGACGTTTCGCACCGAGGACAGAAGGAGCACTCCTGATGTTGTGCTTTGGCGATCGTAAGAATGCGGCTCAGCAACGCTATTTGCGTGGTGGTCTGGGCGTGATGATTTCCTATTTTGGCTTCTTTTTCGGATCGGCTGGCATGGCGCACCGCTTTCATCCGCAGGGCTGGCACCTGTCGCTGGCGGCGCTGCTGCCGTCACTCTCGATCGTCGGGATGTTCTACATCACAGCCCGCTACCTGCGCGAAGAGAAGGACGAGTACCAGCGCGACATGGTGGTGCGCTGCCTGCTGTGGGGCATCGCTGCCGTGATGACGGTGGAGATGTTCACGAGCTTTCGCCGGACGTTTGGATGGACGGGCAGCCTGCCGCCGTTCACGGATTGGTTCGTTTTGTGCGGCAGCGTTCTGATTGCGAAGTTCTCGTACAAGTTCACCAACCGGATCGCAGACGATGAATAACCGCCTGCGCGATTTGCGAGCGGACCGGGGCTGGTCCCAGGCATACCTGGCAGAGCAGCTGGAGGTGTCGCGGCAGTCCGTGAACGCGCTGGAGACGGGCAAGTATGATCCGTCGCTGCCGCTGGCGTTCCGCATCAGCAAGCTGTTCGGCCTGCCCATCGAGAAGATCTTTCAACCGGATTAGACCCTCAACGACTTCGCTGCACCGACCGATGCGCATGTGCTCTGCAGGCGCTAACGCCCCTTCACGCTTTCACAGCCGATCTGGAAAGGTATGACTATGCTCCCCGTGTCCGCTCTTTATGCTCCTGTTGAGGATCGCCGCCGCTACTCGAAAGCGCGTTGCGTGCGTGAAGGTGTGCTGTGCCTCCTGGTGCTTTCGGCGGCACTGCTGCTGGCGTGCAAGGCACATGCGGCCGGGTTCGTGCCCACACGGTTCACGGTGGTGGACGCCGGCACGGCAGGAAAGCCGGAAGTGGTTCTGATTCCCGGTCTAAGCAGCAGCCGCGCGGTGTGGGACGGTGAGGCGAAACTGCTGGCGCCCAACTACCGCCTTCATCTCCTGCAGATCGACGGCTTTGCCGGGCAGGCAGCGGGTCCGAATGCAAGTGGGCCGATCCTGCAGCCGGTAGTGGCAGAGTTGCACGCGTACCTGGCCGGGAGCGGCATGCATCCCGTGGTGATCGGGCACTCGATGGGAGGCCTGATCGGACTTTTGCTGGCCGAGCAATACCCGGCAGACGTGAAGAAGCTGGTGATCGTAGATGCCCTGCCCGCTGCTGCCGCCATGTTGGGACCGGGCGCGACGCCGGCGACGGTGGGTCCGCAAATTGAGGCGTTGAAGCAGCAGATGACGAGCATGCCGGCGGACCAGTACGCAGCCATGCAGCCCATGATGGCAGCGCGGCTGGTGAAGAACGTGGACGCACAGAAGCTGGTGGCCGCCTCAGCCGCCAGCAGCGACCGAACCGTAGCGGTAAACGCCATGGCGGAAGACCTGATGACTGACGCGACGGCCGACCTGCCGAAGGTGACGGCACCTACGCTGCTGCTGTATCCGTACGAGGCTGGAGTGCAGAAGCCGGACCAGGTGGACACGCTGTACAAGAACGCTTACAGCACGTTGCCGCACTTGACGCTGAAGCGCGTGGACGATTCGCGGCACTTCATCCAGTATGACCAGCCGACAGCATTTGACGAAGCGGTGGAAAGCTTTCTGCGCTGACAGTGCCATCAGACAGCCTGCGACCCGTGTTGTGGGAAGCGCTGCTGAACCGGTACCATCAGCAGCGTTCCGCATTCAGCGCGTTCCCAGGGGCCAGAATTCTCATGAAGCAATCGTTGTCTCGCCGTTCTTTTGCAAAGCTTGCCGCCGGTGCAGCGGCTGTTCCGGCCGTTGCCGCCTCAGCGCTTTCGCCGGTTGACGCTGCCGCACAGGGCAGCCCCATGCGGGGCTCCGGCAGCCGTCCGTTCCCGCCTGACTTTGTCTGGGGTTCGGCCACGGCCAGCTACCAGGTGGAAGGCGCGGTGAACGAGGATGGCCGCGGCAAGACCATCTGGGACACGTTTAGCCATACGCCCGGCAAGGTGCACAACGGCGATACCGGCGACGTGGCCGATGACAGCTACCACCGCTATCCGGAAGACATTGCGCTGATGAAGGAGTACGGGCTGAAGGGCTGCCGCTTCTCGGTGGCATGGTCGCGCATCTTCCCCGAAGGCCGTGGCAAGCCGAACCAGAAGGGTGTGGATCACTACAAGAAGCTGGTCGACGCGCTGCTGGCGGCGGGCGTGCAGCCGTTTTGCACGCTGTATCACTGGGACCTGCCGCAGGCGCTGCAGGACAAGGGCGGATGGCAGAACAAGGACACCGCGCAGGCGCTGGCGGATTACGCCGGTTACATGGCGGGGCAGTTGTCCGATCGCGTTCCGCAGTTCATGACGACAAACGAGATCGACACGTTTGTGTACGTTGCGTATGACCAGGCCGTACACGCTCCGGGCATCAAGCTGAGCCGCGGCGAACTGGCGCAGGTGTGCCACCATGCCGTGCTGGGTCACGGCCTGTCGGTGCAGGCGATCCGTGCGCATGCGAAGCCGGGTACGCGCGTTGGCTTGGCGGAGGACTACCATGCCTGCACGCCGCTGGTGGATACGCCCGAGGGTATTGCAGCGGCGCGCATCGCGATGCGCGAAGAGAACGCCAGCATCATGAACGCCATCATGACGGGCAAGTACACCGACCTGTACCTGAAGACGCTGGGTGCAGACGCACCGAAGTTCACGGATGCGGAGATGAAGACGATCAATTCGCCGCTGGATTTCGTCGGCATGAACTGCTACACGGCCACGTACATCCGGCCGGCGCAGGACGAGCGTGGATATGCCGTGGTGCCGATGGCGAAGTCGCACCCGCATGCGGTGAGCACATGGCTGTTTGTGGCTCCGGAGGCACTGTACTGGGGACCGAAGCTGTCGAGCGAAGTGTGGGGCATCAAGACGATGTACATCACGGAGAACGGCTGCTCGGGTGCCGACACGGTGATGCCGGACGGCCAGATCTACGACACGGATCGCGTGGCCTACCTGCGCAACTACCTGCAGAACCTGCAGCGCGGCATCAGCGAAGGTGTTCCAGTGAAGGGCTACTTCCTGTGGAGCCTCCTGGACAACTTCGAGTGGGCCGAGGGCTACGGACAGCGTTTCGGCATCACCTATGTGGACTACCAGACGCAGAAGCGCACGCCGAAGCAGAGTGCGCTTTGGTACAAGGCGCTGATTGCGCGGAACGCTCTCTAGCTTCTTCAGGTCAGGCAAAGAACGAACGGCAACGCCAATGTGCGTTGCCGTTCGTCTGTTTTCGTGAACGAGTTGGAACAGTTCTGCCGTCTCCCGCATCGTTGCGCCATCTTCCGCTACCGGTTGAACCGGGGGGCACGCTTCGCTCCGGCTGCGACTCCTACTTGCCTGCGGGGGCCATGAGTCTCCTGCAGAAAGTAAGGAGACCCATGTATTACACCGATAAAAAACTGCAGTGGCCGGTTCGTGTTGAGAAGCCAAACCCGCTGTTTGCGCGCATGCTGCAACAGGCCATCGGCGGCGTGGAAGGCGAGATCCGCGTATGTATGCAGTACTTCTTCCAGGCATGGGGAGCGCGTGGTCCGGCCAAGTACCGTGACATGCTGCTGAACACGGCGACCGAAGAGATCGCGCACATTGAGTTCCTGTCTGTCGCTGTGGCGATGAACCTGGAGGGCGCTCCGGTGAGCCTGCAGGAAGAGATCAGCGCCGATCCCATTGCAGGCGCCGTGCTGAACGGCATGGACATGCGCCACATCCTGTCGACCGGACTTTCCGCGTACCCCGGCAATGCCAATGGCGTTCCATTCAACATGAGCCACATCTACGCCAGCGGCAACATTGCGGCGGACATGTACTGCAACGTAGCCGCGGAAGCCACCGGCCGTACGCTGGCGACGCGCCTCTACCACGCGACGGATGACCCGGGCATGAAGGAGATGCTGGCGTTCAACATTGCCCGCGACACCATGCACCAGGAGCAGTGGCTGGCCGTTCTGGAAGAGTTGGGGCCGTCGCACCTGCCAGTGCCGAACAGCTTCCCGCAGGCGCAGGAGAACCAGGACTTCAATTACTCGTTCCTGATCACGACCACGGACGGCAAGCCGGGCGACCAGGCGAACCAGCCCTGGACCAGCGGATCGGCGCCAGACGGCAAGGGCGAGTTCAATGTGAAAATTGCCGAGCCGCTGGGCTACGTTCCGGATCTGGGCTTTGGCCGGCCGGATACGTTCGGCCAGAAGGAGCAGTCGAACGGCACCGCAGCGGGCCTGGTGAACCACGTGAAGGACACGGCGCAGAAGATCAAGGACAAGCTGTAGACAGTAGATAGGACGCTGCCCGCGCGCACCGGCAGCAAGGGTGCGCGCGGGCTGCTTTGTGTCTCACGGAATCTTCACAGAACCCGCGCCAACACAGGCGGAAACGCGGTAAACTAGATATTGCGATGCCGACCAAACAGGAACTTCTTCAGCAGCCCATTCAACATATCGAGATCAAGGATCACAACGTCGTCCCGCTGGTGGAAGCCATGAGCCATATGGCGTATTCCTCGCGCGATCTGGCGCGCGCCGCCACGATCTACGACATGATGCTGCGCGACACCGATTGCGGCGTGATTCTTTGCCTGGCGGGATCGTTGATTTCTGCCGGCCTGAAGAACGTGATCGTCGACCTGATCCGTAACCACATGGTGGACGCGATCGTTTCCACGGGCGCGAACATCGTCGACCAGGACTTCTTTGAGGCCCTGGGTTTCAAGCACTACGTTGCGGGCGAAGAGTACAAGTACGGCGCCGGCGACGCCGACCTGCGCGAGATGATGATCGACCGCATCTATGACACGTTCATCGATGAGGAAGAGCTGCGCATCTGCGACGAGACGACGCAGAAGATCATCGACGGCATGGAGCCGGGCGCGTACAGCTCTCGCGAGTACATTCGCGAGATGGGCAAGTACCTGAAGGAGAATGGCCGCACGCCAGAGGCTGGCAACGGCGACTCCATCGTGCTCGCTGCGTATGAGCTGGATGTGCCGATCTTTGTGCCGGCGTTCTCGGATTGCTCGTTCGGCTTCGGCATCGTGGCCCACCAGCACGCGCGCCAGGGCAAGAAGATGTGCTCCATCGATTCTGGTAAGGACTTCTACGAGCTGACGCAGTTGAAGATCCAGAACCCTACTACGGGCCTCCTGATGATCGGCGGCGGCGTTCCGAAGAACTTCGCGCAGGACATTGTGGTCGCGGCAGACATTCTGGGTGTGGAAGCTTCCATGCACAAGTACGCGATTCAGATCACGGTTGCCGACGCGCGCGATGGTGCGCTCTCCGGATCGACGCTGAAGGAAGCGTCAAGCTGGGGCAAGGTGGACCTGAACTACGAGCAGATGGTGTACTCCGAGGCGACCATCGCGTTTCCGCTGATCGCCGGGTACGCGTACCACAAGGGTTCGGCGGCTGCGCGCCACGGCAAGCGCCTGGCCCAAGTGCTGGAGCCGGTCCTGGCCTAACGCCACTTTGTACCAAAAGCGGAAACGCGCCCTTGTCCGGGCGCGTTTTTCCGCCTCTGGCAGACATAATCCACCATTTCTTAGTTGGAAATCGACCTAGTTCGTCTCACAATAAGGCCAGTGCGACAAAGGCAGTATTCCATTCCCCAATTGGGGGATCGGAACCCGGATTGCACGGCTTTTATCCTTTTTCCCAGAGCTAATTCATGCCCCGACACATCCTGATCATTGATGATGAAGACGATATTCGCGAAGTAGCCGCACTCACCCTGGAAGCAACGGCCGGGTGGCGCGTAAGCACCGCAGATTCAGGCTCAGCCGGCATCGCCAAAGCCCTGAGTGAGCAGCCCGAAGCCATCCTGATGGATGTGATGATGCCCGGCAAAGACGGCCCGACCACGGTGCGCGAGATGCAGGACATGCCAGACATTTCGCACATTCCGGTGCTTTTGCTGACGGCGAAAGTGCAGGGCGTGGATCAGCGCCGATTTGCGAACCTGGGCGTTGCAGCCGTGCTGTTCAAGCCGTTCAATCCGATGACGCTGGCAGCGCAGATCGCAGAGGCGCTGCATTGGCAGACCGAGGCCGCAATCGCCTAGCTGCGATCGCGTCTGCCTAATTGCAGGTTCGTGCAGGTAATTTGCCGATCTATTGCGTTCCGGGAGCTTTCATCCAAAGCCCGGCGACGCGCGCGTCCACGTGCGCGTTGTGTCCGGCGCCGTGAATGTGCACAGGGAGTGTCGCTCCCTGGCCGTTCGTGCGGCTGTGCCCGAGCAGGTGATTGAACGGTTTCAGCAGTACTCGCTTTATACCCGTGGTCATGTGGGATAGCTGAGCTTCGGTGGACACGACGCCGTCGAAGTCGAACTGCGTTCCGTCGAGCGAATAGCTGCCGTGCAGATCGGAGTGCGATCCGGGCGCGATGACGTGCACGGCGGAGAAGCGCATGGCCGCGTGTTGCAGGGTGAACCTGCCCTGAACGTTCGCTGAGACATGGGCTGCCCTGTTTGCAGTCGCGTCCTTCGGGTCGCCCTGGGCGCGCTCTGCCAGTCCATCAAACGTCCGCTGCAGTTCCGGTGTGTTCAAGACTGCGCCGCTGATCGCAAACGGAGTTTGCGTGGACGACAGTTTGCGGGAGACGCTGTCTGGCCCTGCGCTCATCCCGAACCTACCGTGGACGACGAGCGCGCCACGCAGCAACGGCGGAGCGGTACGGGTTCCGAGCGCCAGGGCGTCCTCCACGCGAGCCGCGGGCGCGTCCAGTTGGAAGTCCCAGCGGAAGCTCTGAGCCGCGCTGTCCTTCACGGCGTCGCCGCTGCAGAGAAAAGCGGTCTTGCCGAAGGATCCCTCCAGCCGCTGAACGGTGACGGTGCTCTGTGCCGGCTGCAGCGTGACGTTGAACCGGGTACGAAGGTCAACGGGATGGCTGCTCACATCCAGCGCAAAGGCGGGATCATCCGTGGTGCCTTCGGCGTGCAGGCTGCCCACGGAGCCGCTGTACTGGCCGTCCAGACTCAACCGGCCGTGCAAGCCGCGAACACTGCTCAGGTCCTTGTCACGGAAGTGGAACTGGCCTTCGATGGGCGTTTGCCTCGGATCGTCAAAGTTCCACGGGCCGATGACCCCGTCTGTTTCCGTGATGCCGAGCGGTGTGCCGTTGTCGACGACGGCGTGGAAGCGGATTGGTTTGGATCGGCTGACACCGCGAAGAGCAAGGTGGGGCAGGTCAAACAAAAACGGGGCCCGATCGGGTGCGGATGAAGCGAAGCGGATGTGGGCATCGTCGACTTCGGCGTATTCCAGGTCGACGGTGGGGCCGCTTTCGACGGTATGTTGCGCCGCAACGGCGGAGACGGCTGGCAGATCCATCTGCACCCCACGAATACGCAGGTGATGAATGCGAGGCGACTGGCTGAGCGCGGCGAGCAGGCCCATGTGGAAATGGAACTCCTGGACACGGAGCATGGGGTGGGCTGGATCTCCTGGGACGCCGTTGAGCACGCTTTGCACGCGCAGGCCGCGGCCGTCCACCTGGATGGCACCGTTGTAATGCACCTGGAGATCGTCGATCGACACAGGGGAGTGGAATCGTTCGTGAAAGACCTGCAGGAGGCGAGAGCGCACCATAGGCTGCAGGTGGCGGGCAACGCCAAGGGCCGTCAACAAGGAAAGACACAGCAAGACCACGACGCCAGCGGCGACCCACAGCAGCAGGCGTCGTGGGTGACGCGAGCGCGGCGGCAACGGCAGGGAGGGCTCAGTTACGGAGCTCAAACGGGCACGTCTCCTGAACTTCCGGCCTGACCGGCTGCTGCTGAAAAAAGGAATGTGTTGGTGGTGAGAGGTTCGGGCAGGTGCGCCTTCCTGTACAGACGGGAACCGCTGAGGTAAGTTGCGCGCTCTGCGAAAATAGAAGAATGCTGCAACTTGCCGGTGGGGCCAAGCGCTTCGGCCACAAACTCCTTTTTGAAGACGCGAACTGGCTGATTACGCCGGATGAGCGCACCGGCCTGGTGGGCGGCAACGGCACCGGGAAATCGACGCTGCTGAAGGTGCTGGCCGGCGTTGAACAGTTGGACGGCGGGCAGTTGAACCGCAGCAAGGGCCTGACCATCGGATATCTACCGCAGGATGGCCTGACCATGCGCGGCAAGACGGTGTTTGAGGAGTGCCTCTCTGTCTTTGCGGAAGCACATGCGATGCAGGCGGAGATGGAGACGCTGGGCGATCGGTTCGGTACCGTTGATCCGCAGTCGCCGGAGTACGACGACATTGCCGAGCGCTACTCCGAGCTGAGCGATCAGTTGATGGCGCAGGACCTGTACACGCTGGATGCGCAAGTTGGCGCGGTGCTGGGCGGTCTGGGCTTCGCGCGTGAGGACTGGACGCGGCAGACGGAGGAGTTCAGCGGTGGCTGGCAGATGCGTATTGCGCTGGCGAAGCTGCTGCTGCAGAAACCTTCGCTGCTGCTGCTGGACGAGCCGACGAACCACCTGGATCTGGAGTCGCGCAACTGGCTGGAGGACTACCTGCGCACGTACCCGCGCGCGTTCATCCTGATCTCGCACGATCGATACTTTCTGGATGTGACCGTGACGAAGATCACGGAGGTGTGGAACAAGCGCGTGTGGTTCTACACGGGTGGGTACGAGAAGTACGTGACGCAGAAGACGGCGCGGCGCGAACAGCTTGCCAGCGATTACAAGAGCCAGCGCGACCGCATCGAGCAGCTTGAGGCGTTCATCAATCGCTTCCGGTACCAGGCGACCAAGGCCAAGCAGGTGCAGAGCCGCATCAAGGAGCTGGAGAAGATCGAGCGCATCGAGGTGCCGGAGGATGAAGAGACGATCCACTTCAGCTTTCCGCAGCCGCCCGCGTCGGGCCGCCTGGTTTGCGAGGTGAGCAACCTGGGCAAGCGCTATGAGCCGAAGCAGATTCTGAGCAATGTGAACTTCACCATCGATCGCGGCGACCGCATCGCGCTGGTGGGACCGAACGGCGCGGGTAAGTCGACGCTGATCCGCATGCTGAGCCAGATGGAAGAGCCGACTACCGGCACGGTGCGCTACGGCCACAATGTGCTGGCCGACTACTTCGCGCAGGACCAATACAAGGTGCTGAACCCGGATGCGCAGATGTTGGACGACATCAGTTCGGCGGCGCCCAAGGTGCCCACCGTGGAACTGCGCAACCTGCTGGGCGCGTTCCTGTTCAACGGCGACGACGTGTTCAAGAAGCTGGGCGTGTTGAGCGGCGGCGAACGCAATCGCTACGCGTTGGCGCGCATGCTGGTGTCGCCGGCGAACTTCATCCTGCTGGACGAACCGACGAACCACCTGGACCTGCGCGCGAAGGACGTTCTGCTGGAGGCGATTCGCGCCTTCACGGGTACGGTGCTGTTCGTGTCGCACGACCGCTACTTCATCGACGGCCTGGCGACGCGTGTATTCGAATGCGAGCACGGAGGCGTGCAGGTGTTCCCGGGTAACTATGAGGACTACCTGTGGCGTAAGGGCGGCGGACCGGACAAGGTGATCGCTGCGGCCAAGGAGATGCAGCGCACTTCCCTGCCGTCCATCGAGCTGCCGCCGATCGCGGTGGCGAATGGGGATGGATCGACTGGCGGCAACGGTGCGGGCCTTGCCACTGGCAGCAACGGCGCGAAGCCATCCGCAGCGCCGGTGAAGAAGCTGAACCCGATCAAGCTGAAGGCCATGCAGGATCGCGTGCGGTTTGCGGAGGAAGAGATGCCGCGGATGGAAGAGCACATGCTGGCGTTGGAGACAGCGCTGGGCAACTACGTGTCGGCCGATCAGTCGCAGCGCCAGCAGAGCGAGCTTGCCCAACTGCGCAAGCAGCACGAAGCGCTAATGCACGAGTGGGAAGACCTCTCCACGCAGTTGGAAGAGCAAGGCGCGGCCGTATAACGGAGAGCCGTTAGGGCTGTACGTAGAAGCCGCTTCGGGCTTGCACGACAAGGTTCTTGTCGCGCGTGCGCACTTCCAGCTTGTGGAAGCTGTTCGGCTTCAGGTCTGGTGGCGGCGTGTAGCCAAGTTCGTATTCGGTGCGCAGGTCGTCTGCGATTTGCTCGTAGATCTTTTGCAGCGGCATGGCATGCGACACGGTGTAGACGTGTCCGCCGGTGGTCTGTGCCAGCTTCGTAAGCAGCGGCAGCCCCGGGTCACCCATTCCGTTCACGCGGAAGCCGCCTCGCAACATGTCCGGCCCTGTCCAAGCGCTGTAGTCCACTGCGTAGACGGAGACGTTATTGCGCTGTGCCTGCTCGATCGCCTGCTCCAAGCTAGTTCTGCTGGCGTTCTCGCCGCCGTCGGTCAGCAGAACGACGGCCTTGCGGCCGGGCTCCTGGCCCAAGATGCTCCTGGCGGTGGCAAAGACCGCATCGTTCAAGCGTGTCGCGGCACTGTTCGTGGTGTCAGACCCCAGTTGGGTCAGAGCCAGGTGGAGCCGGTTGGTGGCGTTGGTCAGGCCCATGAGGATGCGGATACGCGCGTCCACCTGGAGGAGCGTTGCGCGGTCCTGCGGACGGGTCAGCATGCTTTGGAAGAAGACGTCGCTGGCGCGCCACTCATCGCCGATGAAGGTGCGCTGGCTGCCACTCACATCGACGATGAGCGCCAGCGTCAGCGGCAGGTCGGCGGCCTTGGAGAAATGCTGGATGACCTGTTCCTTGCCATCCACTTTGAGCGTGAAATCGTCGCGGGGCAGCGATTCCTGCGGGACGCCTGCCCGGTCGTGCACGACGGTTGCGATCTGGACGGTGCGCGTGGTGACGCGAAGCGTGACCGCATCGTCGGTCTGCGGATTCGCCGTGGAGGTTGGGGCCTGCTGCGCAACGGAGCAGCCCGCTCTGACACAGAGCAGGCTGAGGATTAACGCACGCGCAAGCCGTGTCATGCAAAGCCTGCCGGATGTGCATCGCGCACCTTGGCAGCGGCCTCGAGCGTCTGCCCGACGCGCGCCATCGGGCCCTCTTCGAACAGGCGGCCGATCAGCGTAACGCCGTAGGGCACGCGCCGAGGCGGGCTCAGCTTGACGACCGGCACTGACTCCGGCAACCAGTCCGATCGGGTTTCGCTGATCTCGACGAAGCCGACCGGAACGGTGAGCGAGGGGTGGCCGGTGAAGTTGGAGATGACCATCATCTCGTCGCGCAGGCTGGGCACCAGCAGCAGGTCGACCTCGTGCATCAATCGGCGCATCTCAATCGCGACCTTGCGACGCAGACGGTCTGCCTGCACCAGATCGACCGCGGAGAGGAAACGCGACTGGCGGAAGGTGTTGGGCCACGCCTCCGGCGTTTGCATGCGCAACTGGTCGACGCGGTGATCCAGCGTGATCTCTTCAAAGGCTGCGGCGGATTCAGCGAACAGAATGACGTTCAGCGAATCGTAGGGCCAGTCCGGCAACGAGACCTCCACGGCTCGCACGCCGGCCTGCTTGAGCAAGGCGAGTGCCTTGCGATCCACGTCGGTCGCGGGCGCTTCGTTCATCCACTTGGGAAAGTAGCCAACGCGCAGCTTTTTGACGCTGTCTGCTCCGTCGTAATTCAGCGGGGCGGACACGCTCGCCACGTCGCCTGCGTCGTAGGCGCTGAGCGCAGCCAGCACCAGCACCGTGTCCTCCACGCTGCGCGCCATGGGCCCAAGCTTGTCGCAGGTCCAGCTCAGTGTCATGGCGCCGGTGCGCGGGACGCGGCCAAAGGTGGGGCGCAAACCGGTCACGCCGCAGCGCATGCTGGGGCTGATGATGGAGCCCTGGGTCTCTGACCCGATGGCGAAGGCGACCAGACCCGCGGCGACTGCGGATGCCGGACCTGCGCTCGATCCGGAGGCGCCTTCCTCGAGCACCCACGGGTTCTTCGTCTGGCCGCCGAACCAGACGTCGTTTAGCGCAAGGGCGCCCAGCGAGAGCTTCGCCACGAGCACCGCGCCTGCTTCGTTCAGCAGGCGGATCGCTGCCGCATCAGTCTTCGGAACGCGGTCGCGAAACGGATCAGCGCCCCACGTCGTGGCGATGCCAGCGGTGTCCAGCAGGTCTTTCGCGCCGTATGGGATGCCGTGCAGCGGGCCGCGGTAGTTGCCGGCCGCGATCTCCGCGTCGGCGGCGCGCGCCTGCTGAAGGGCATGCTCCTCGCAGAGCGTGATGACGCATTTCAACTGCGGATCGTGCTGCTTCAACCGTGCCAGGTAGACGCGCGTCAGACGTTCGCTGGTCAGCTTGCGTTCGCGAATCCAGCGGCTCAGGTCAAGCACGCGGCTGAAGGCGAGCTCGGCATCGCTGGCAGGTGGCGCAGGCACATCGCCCTGCGACACGAACTTGAGCGAGGCGTCCGTCGCCACGGATGCAGAGGCTTGCGACGCGGAGCGCGCGCCGCCTTCGATCCGCATCGAGGCTGGGCTCCAGATGGTTGCCGGCACGTCTGTTTCGCCCAGCGGGACCTTGCGGGGACCGATCCGGCGTTCGATCACGCCGGCCATGCTGGTGCGCCAGTTGCCCGCGGCTTCGGCGCGCTCGGCTGGCGACATCTGCACCTGCATCAGCTTTTCCGCGCCGGCAAAGTCCTGCGGCGTCACCTCTGGCCCGGTTGGCGGCGCGGCGCCAAGCACTGGCGTTGCGCCAGGGGTTTGCGTTTGCGGTGCGGGAACGCCCTGCGGCGTTTGGCCCAGAGCTGCTGCGCTGAGCGAGGCAAGCGTGCTGCTGACCAGGAACTGGCGGCGGGAAGAACTCATGGCGGTGCTATGGGTATACCACCGACCCGCTTGCGCTGACTGCCGGCTTCGCGCGTTCGTTCCGATGCGGAGCAGGACTCATCCGTGATTCTGTGTGCGCACGCACAAAGCCGCTACCCTGAATCGGTATGGCAAAAAAGCTGCGTGTGGGTGTGGTGTTTGGCGGGCGTTCGGGCGAGCATGAAGTTTCGCTGCGTTCCGCTGCCTCGATTCTGGAGGCGATCGATCGCAAGAAGTACGATGTGGTGCCGATCGGCATCGCCAAGAACGGCCAGTGGCTGAGCGGCGGCAAGGCACAGGCGCTGCTGGCGGGCGAGTCCAGCCAGGGTTCGCTGCCCGCAAAGGCCGGCCGTAAGCAGGCGCACGCGAAAGCAGGCGCTGCCGTTGCGAACGCGCTGGAGACCGAGGCCGCCGACGAACTCTCGTCGCTCGACACGGGCAAGCTCGACGTTGTCTTTCCCGTTCTGCACGGCACCTTTGGCGAAGACGGCACGGTGCAGGGCATGCTGGAGATGGCGGACATCGCGTATGTCGGCTCGGGCGTGCTGGGGTCCGCAGTCGGCATGGATAAGGATGCGATGAAGGTGATGTTTGCCGCCGCCGGTCTGCCCATTGTGAAGCACGTGACGCTGTTGCGCAGCGAATGGAAGGGCAGCCCGCGTAAGTGCGTGGCGCGTGTCGAGGAGCGGCTGCAGTATCCGGTGTTCGTGAAGCCGGCCAATCTTGGATCGTCGGTCGGCATCAGCAAGGTGAAGACGCGCGCGGAACTCGCGCCCGCGATTAATGAAGCCGCGAAGTTCGATCGCAAGATCGTGATTGAAGAGGGAGTCGGCGGCACGGGCCGGACTCGCGCCACCGGTAAAGCGCGCGAGCTGGAGATCGCGGTGCTGGGCAATGACGATCCGATTGCCAGCGTGGTGGGCGAGATCGTGCCCGACCGCGAGTTCTACGATTACGAATCGAAGTACGACAGCAACAGCACCAGCGAGCCGGTGATTCCGGCGAAGCTGAGCCGTGCGGAAAGCAAGCAGATGCGCGAGATGGCCGTACGTGCCTTTCGCGCGTGCGACCTGAGCGGCCTGGCGCGAGTGGATTTCCTGATGGAAGCAGCCCCATCGGGCACCCCCGGCAAGGCGGCTAAGCCGGCGAAGATCTACCTGAACGAGGTGAACACGATGCCCGGCTTCACTTCCATCAGCATGTATCCCAAGCTGTGGCAGGCGAGCGGCATACCGTACGCCGAGTTGATTGATCGGCTCATCCAGCTCGCGCTGGAGCGCCACGCCGAGCGCAAACAAACCAGTTTCAGCAAGGAGTAACAATGCCGGAGAACGCGGTGACGCACAGCAACGACAGCACCATGAGCACGCCCGAGCCGGGGTTGCGACGGCAGGTGATGAGCACCAGCGACACGCTGATGCTGGTGCGCCACCGCATGGAGGCCGGCTGGGTCGGCCAGCGGCACTCGCATCCGCACGAGCAGATGGTGTATGTGGTGAGCGGTGCAATTCGTTTGGCGATGCAGGGCGAAAGCTATGACCTGCGCGCGGGAGATTCGTTGCTGGTTCCCGGCGGCGTGGAGCACGAAGCCAGCGCGAGTGAGGCGAGCGAAGTACTCGATGTGTTCACGCCTGCGCGTGAGGATTACCGCTAATCCCTGTTCCGCTAGGTATGCGGTGCGAACGCTTCGAAGATTTCATGACGACGCGTGGCGCACACCTGTTGCATGCCGCGCACCTGCGCCACCTGGTCACCACAGCGAGGCCAAAGCAGCACCACGACCACGTGCCGCGGATGCTGCTGCAATGAGGCGTCCAGCCGATCCAGCACCACCTGCATGGTCGCCCTGCCAAACGGGTTGAACATGTAGATCACCAGCGGGTCCTGCGGGAACTCGAAGCGCATCGCGTTCTGGTGCAGCGGTGTAACGTGGCTGCCCGTTTTGCCGCGGAAGCGGTAGGACTGCGCATTGCGGCTTGACTGCTCGTGCAGCCTGGCCGAGAACTCCACGCCGATGACTCGCTGAAACGGCATCTCTGCCGCGACAAAGATCGCGCGCCCCTTGCCCGATCCAAAGTCGATGAAGGTGTATTCCGAAAGATCTCGGACCGGTACTGCACGCAAGGCTTCGCGGATGTTCGCCGGACGCGCGGGCACATACAGTTCGCTGTCCGCCTTTTCTGCATCGGCGATGCCGGCCAGGCGCAGCGGCACATCTCCCGATGTGTGCACGTGACGCGTGCGATCGAACCACTGATCCTCGACCAGTTCGCGCGCGTGGCGCTTGGCGTGAAACCACAGATCCTGCGCTGATCTCATGCACCCATCCTCACGCGAGCAACTCTAGCAGCGCCGCTTCGTCCAGCACGGGCACGTTCAGATCGCGCGCCTTGTCCAGCTTGCTGCCCGCATCTTCACCCGCGACCACGTAGCTGGTCCTTTTCGAGACGCCGCCGGAGACTTTGCCGCCCGCAGCCTCAATCTTCTCCTTGGCTTCTTCGCGCGTGAGCGTGGGCAAGGTTCCAGTCAGGACGAACGTCTTGCCTGCCAGCGCGGTTCCGACCACTTTCTTTTCCGCGGTGAACTGCAGGCCCGCTGCGCGCAGCGCCTCCACCAGTGCGCGATTGCTGCTGATGGTGAACCATTCCACGATCGTCTTCGCCACCACCGGGCCGATGCCTTCGGCCTGCACCAGCTCGTCTTCGCTGGCGGCCATGATCGCGTCCAGACTGCCGAAGGTGTTCGCCAGGTCCTGCGCGGTGCGCTCGCCCACATGACGGATGCCCAGCCCGAGGATCACGCGGTAGAGCGGCGCCTGTTTGGATCGCTCAATCTGTTGCAGCAGCGATTGCGCGGTCTTTGCACCTACGCGCTCCAAGGCGACAAGGTCGGCCTCGGTCAGCTTGTACAGGTCGGCCACCGTGCGCACCAGTGCTTTGCGCGTGGGCTCGTCTGCCGTGGTCTCTTCGTCCGTCGCTGCCATCTCCGCGGCGATGGGATCGAGCGGCGCGCCGGGTTGTTCCGCCGCCTCCACCTCGCTCAGCGAAGTCGGTTCATTCAGGGCGTGGCCCATCAGCTGCGCGACCATGGATTCGCCCAGACCTTCGATGTTCATGACCCCGCGCGAGGCGTAGTGCAGCAGTTCTTCACTCAGGCGGGCGGGGCAGCTCGCATTGACGCAGCGGAAGTCGATCTCGCCTTCCGGCTTGACGATGGGCTGTTTGCAGCGAGGGCAGCGCGCGGGAAAGACGATCTCGCGCGTGCCTCGCGGATGGTCCTTGTCCTCGACCACTTCGGTGATCTTTGGGATCACGTCGCCGCCGCGTTCCACCGCGACGTAGTCCCCGATGCGAACGCCGAGCCGGGCAATCTCGTCGGGGTTGTGCAGCGTGGCGCGGGCGACGGTGATGCCGCCGATGGGCACCGGCTCCAAGGCCGCCACAGGCGTCAGCTTGCCGCTGCGGCCGATCTGGAAGAGAACATCGTTGAGACGCGTGACGGCGCCGCGTGCGGGAAACTTGTATGCGACGGCCCAGCGCGGCGCCTTGCCGGTGAAGCCGAGACGGCGCTGTTGCTGTACACTGTCCACCTTGATGACGATGCCGTCGATCTCGTAGCCCAGCGTGTCGCGCCTCTGCTCTGCCGCGGCGATGAACTCCAACACCGCATCCACGCTGTCGACCGTGGCGCTGTTGGCGTTGGTTCGAAAGCCAGCGGCCTTGAGCGCCGCAAGCGCCTCCGATTGATACGGCAGCAGGAACTCGCCGTCTCCGTCCAGCAGGAAGTATGCGTAGAGATCGAGCCTGCGTTGCGCCACGATGCTGGGTTCGACAGTGCGCAGGGTGCCTGCAGCGGCGTTGCGCGGGTTGGCCGCCGGTGACTGCCCCGCAGCCTCGCGCTCCTGATTCAACTTCATGAAGGCCGCCTGCGGCATGACGACCTCGCCGCGGACTTCAAACGTCTGCGGCAGCCCTGCTGCTTTCAGCTTCGCCGCAGAGATGGTCAACGGCACGGACTTCATCGTCCGCACGTTGCTGGTCACGTCCTCGCCCGTGGTGCCATCGCCGCGTGTCAGACCGCGCAACAGCTTCGCTCCACCATGTTCGGCCGGGCCGTAGTGCAGCGCCAGCGACAAACCATCCAACTTGAATTCGCAGACAAAGCGAAGCGTATCGTTCGCGTGCAGCGAGTCCTGCACACGCTGTGCCCAGGCGCGAAACTCCTCTTCGTTGTAGGCATTGTCCAGGCTCAGCATGGGCCGCGAATGCGCGACCTTGGCGAAGCCCTCCTTCACCTTGCCGCCTACGCGCTGGGTGGGACTCTCTGGCGTGATCAGCTCCGGGTGCTCGGCTTCCAGCGCCTTCAGCCGGTTCATCAGCTTGTCGTACTGTGCGTCGGTCAGCACGGGCGCGTCTTCCACGTAGTACAGGTACTCGTGGTGTTCGATCTCGCTGCGTAGGGCCTCGATCTGCTGCCGGGGTGTCTCCGAATGCTTCGTCATCGCTAGCAGTGTAGGATGCGTTGCGCCGCCGTGAATACGCTGACATGGCCGCCGCGGCAATCGACCGGTTGGCCCTGTATGCTTCCCGTGTGGAACCCGTAACCCACATGCTGACCGGGGCCTGCCTTTCGCGCGCGCTCGGCTTTCCCAGGCGCGCCCGGTTTGCCACGCTGGCGTGTGTGATCGCAGCCGAACTGCCCGACGCCGATTACGTTTACCGCCTTGGCGGTCCGGTCACCTACTTTCAGCACCACCGCGGCTGGACGCACGCATTCTGGTCGCTGCCCTTGCAGGCCGCGTTTGTTGTGGCGCTGATGTATGGTTGGCGCTTCGCCCGGCGCAGGTGGAAGCGAAGGCGATCGCACGACGACCCACCACCGTTTCGCCCGGTGCTGCTGGGCTGCATGGCGCTGCTCGCGCAGCTGTCGCACATCCTGCTGGACTGGACCAACAACTACGGCGTGCGGCCGTTTGCTCCGTGGAACCCCCGCTGGTACGCCGGCGAGCTGGTCTTCATCGTGGAACCTGTGCTGCTGCTGGTGCTGGGCGGCGCGCTCTTGTTGCCGTTCATCTTCAGCGTTACGGATGCGGAGATCGGGATCCGCCGCACGCGCTACAGCGGCCAGTGGATCGCCGCAATCGCCCTAGTTGTGATGGTCGCGCTATGGGGCTGGCGATGGCAGCAGCACGATACGGCGATTCACATTGCGGAGCAGCAGGAGTACGCCGGCGGACGCGTTCTGCGCGTTTCCGCAAACCCGTACCCGGTGAATGGGTATCGCTGGCACATGGTGGTGGAGACTCCCAACAACTTCCAGACGGGCGCGGTGGACACGCGCAACCTGGTGATGGAGATGGATCAGCAGCCGACGCCCAAGCCGGCCACCACGCTGAGCACGCTGGCCGCCAAGCATAGCCTGCTGGGTCGGGCGTACCTGGACTGGTCCAGGTTCCCCGTGACCACGGACATGGGGACCGTGGGCGAGAACCACCCGGAGATGGACCTGCAGCCGCAGGAACGGGCGTTCCACGACGTTCTGTTCCAGGACCTGCGCTTCGGGTACGACATCTGGAACCTGCACGGGCAGGCCAGCAGGGCGCTCTCCGGCGAGGCATGGGTCAACGATCAGCGAGAGGTGGAGCGCATGTACCTGGGCAGCAGCGAGCAGAATCCGTAGCAGGCCGCGCCGCTCCGGTGCAGGGTATGCCTCTATGAAGAGAACGCGCAGGGATCCGTCGACGTACTTTCACGAAAGAGCCTGCATTTCAGCGCGGCCGAGACTTGCGCGCTATGGAACAATACTTTCATGGCTGCAATCATCGTTTTGATCCTCGCGATCCTCAGCCGCTTTCTGCCGCATGCCTTGCACACTGCTGCATGGGGCGTGACCGCACTGGGTGGTGGCCTGCTCTTTGCCGGGTCGCGGTGGGACCGGCCTCACCGGTGGCAAGTTGGTCTCGCCGTCCTTGGTATTGCAGTCAGCGACTGGGTGCTGACCACACGGGTCTACGGCTTTCCGTTCCACGTTTCCGGCTATGTAGTTACGTGGCTGTGGTACGGCCTGCTGTGCCTGGCGGCCTCGGCATGGCTGTACCGGCGCAGCAGTTTCTTGCGCGTGGTCATGGCTGCGCTGTTCTCCTCGACCGGCTTCTTTCTGCTGAGCAATGGCATGGTCTGGGCGACCGGCACCATGTACGCACGGAGTATTGCGGGTCTGACGGCTTGCTATGTTGCAGGTCTGCCGTTCTACCGGAACGACGTTCTCTCAACGCTCGCCGTCTGCGGGATTCTGTTTGGCGTGCCCGCCCTCGCCCGCAGGTTTGCGGTGGAGTACCCGCACAACACGCTGTCGACGTAGGCGCCGTACGCAAGCTGCGCTGCACGGCAGCCGGGCGCAGCACTCAGCACTTAGGACTTCAGCTTCACCGTCACGGTCCACGTCTGCCCGGCAAACTCCACTTCGCGGTCCAGGCTCGAAGCTCCGGTGTCCGCTACGCGCTCGACCAGGTCCTGCATCGATTCGACAGTCCCGGAGAGGATGGCGTCGTACACGCTGTCCTGAGAGGTGGCGATCTCTTCCAGCTTCTGATCTTCCGCGATGTCGGCCATGGGCGAACTCCTTCCCATGCATGGATGCGTTAGGCACCCGTGGAGTCAGCCCTGCCGAACGCGCGAAAACTCTTTGCGGTCGCTATTCGCCGCGGGCGATGTCGCCCACCTTGTGCAGCCGCATGAAGTTCGTCGCGCCGCTGCGGGTGGTGGTTCCGCCGACGATGCCGAGGATTTGGCCCTTGTGCACGTGCCCGGCATTCTCCAGGATGTCTTCCGCCATCTCCACCAGCTTGTCGGTCTGATCGAAGCGCTGACAGAGGATGGGGTGCACGCCCCACAGCAGCATGGCCTTTCCGATGACTTCTGGCACGGGGGACAGAGCGAAGATGCGCGCGTTCGGGCGGTACTTGCTGAGGAGGCGTGCGGTCGATCCGCTCTCTGTGAAGATGGCAATCGCCGCCAGTTCCAGGTCGTCAGCCGAATGGGCCATACACTCGCAGATGGTCTCCGAGATGCTGAGCTTGCCGACGCGGGCCGGGTGAACGCCGAGCGGGCTCCACTCGTGGTCGACGGACATCTGCGTTTCCGTCTCGATGATGATCTTGCTCATCATGGCGACCGCCTCGCGCGGGTAGCGGCCGGCCGCAGACTCTGCGGAGAGCATGACCGCGTCTGTGCCGTCATAGATGGCGTTGGCCACGTCGCTGGCTTCGGCGCGCGTGGGCCGCGGGTTCTCGATCATCGACTCCAGCATCTGGGTTGCCGTGATCACGGGCTTGCGGTAGGCCGCCGCGCGACGAATGATGTGTTTCTGGATGGCCGGCACCTTCTCCGGCGGCACCTCCACGCCCAGGTCGCCACGCGCGACCATCAGACCGTCGGTCTCTTCCAGGATCTCTTCCAGGTTTTCGATGGCCTGAGGCTTTTCCAGCTTTGCGACGATCCAGGCGTTGCAGTTCAGCTCCTGCATGCGGCGGCGGGCGTACCGAATGTCCTCTGCGGTACGGACAAAGCTGAGCGCGATCGCGTCCACGTTCTGCTGCGCGATGAAGGCGAGATCCTCCTCATCCTTTTCCGTCAGCGCTGGCACTTTTACGGGAATGCCCGGCAGGTTGATGCCCTTGTTCTCGCCCAGCATGCCTCCGTTGATCACCATGGTGACCACGTCGCCGTTGCCCTGCACCTCCATGACACGCAGCTCGATCAGGCCGTCACTCAGCAGGATGCGAGCACCCGGCTCCAGATTTTCGGCCAGCGTGGTGAAGGTGGTGCTCACCTTTTCGGCGGTGCCTTCCATAGGCTGCGGCGTGATGACCAGGGTGCGCCCGGCTTCCAGCATTACTGGCTTGTGGTCGACCAGCTTGCCGGTGCGGATCTTGGGTCCCTGCAGATCGGCCAAAAGGCAGATCGGCTTGCCCTCGCTCTGCGAGACGGCACGCACCATCTGGATCAGCTCAGCCTTTTGCTCGTGTGATCCGTGCGAAAAGTTCAGCCGCGCTACGTCAAGGCCAGCGCGAATCAGCTGCCGGAAGACATCCTCGCTGGACGATGCAGGGCCAAGCGTGGCCACAATCTTTGCGCTGCGGCGAGGTGCGCCCACGTACCACGGTGTTTCGCTGGGGCCGGACACCGTGCTGGCTGCCAACACACTTTCCAACGCCCGTTTCACTTCCGCACTGCTCACCGTCGACTCGCCCATGCCCACATCCTTCATAGCCACGTCATTCTAAATGGCGTGGCGGTCATGGGGTGCGGGTCTTATTGCACGCGGGTCGGGCGCTTGGGCGCGACGCTGTCCGGTTCCTCAATGCTTTGCGCGCGTCGCTCGGTTTCGATGATCTCCGAAAGCGCCTCAATCAGGAGATCGGAAATGGAGATTTGGCGTAGGTCGGCGAGATCCCACGCTTCAACGTACAAGTCTTCTGGTAACGCAAGGAACACATTCCGTTGCGGCATAGGGGGGCTCCGATTGTGTGAAAGTCTCGGAGAAGAAGAGCGCTTGCAGATCTGGACGGCGTGCGTGCGCCGGCCTGCGTGTGCGAGGGGAACGTGCTGGCAAACCAGTTTGGATTGCGGCGAGCATGTCGCTTGCGGACGACACTTCGGCCCGGTCACGTCCAATACAGCGTTCTTGCGTATGGTAGAAACCGTACGACGGCCTCGTCAAACCAGCTGCGCATCTCGGACATGCGGTCGCGCGGATACACGTATTTGAAGCCGCCGAACTTGTTCCGCTTTTCGCTGCGGTTTTCCTTTTCGAGGTCCAGGGTCGTTTTGGGATACCAGCCCAGCAGCACCTCGCGCGAACCGGCGGTGAAGCGGTGTGTAATCAGCTCGACCGTCAGATCGACAGCGTCTACCCCGTCCAGCGCGGCTCCAACATCGGCGAAGAGGGTGCTGTACTCCGTCTGCCAACCCTCGACCGGCATGATCGGCGCCACTGTCAGTCCGACCGGGTACCCCGCCAGCGCCATGCGCCGCAGCGCCCGAATACGCTGGGCCACCGTTGCGGTGCCACCCTCAAAATCGCGTGAGACGCTGGCCGCGTTCAGGCTGAATCGCACCCGCGTGCGCCGCCGATGTTCCAGGCCCAGAAGGGGGCCAACGGCCGCAAACTTGGTCGTGAACCGCAACTGCACCGGCGCGTCCCACTGGCCAAAGAAGCGAACTGTCTGCTGAAGGCCACCGGTCAGGTGCTCAATGCCGAGCGGGTCGGTGTAGCAGGACGCTTCGAAGGTTGTGCCCTCGTGGGCGCGCTCCGCCGAGGTAGACGTCACCTTTCCGGTGCCGGCATAGCCGCGCAGGTTCTCAAGAATTTCGTCGAGGTTGGCGTAGACACGCGTGATCGGCGGACCGCTGAGCGATCCGGCCAGGTAGCAGTACTGGCAGTGCGCCGGGCATCCCTGTGCGAGGTGAAATTGCCAGTCGGCCGAGGGCGGGATGGGCTGCAGCTTGCGCGCGCTGGGCGGCGAGACGACGATCGCCAGGCTGGTCTTCGCAAGCGCGTAGGCCTTGCGCTCGTCCTCTCCGCTCAGACCGGTCAAGCGGTTCTGCTTCAGCCGGATTACCTCCGCGCCAAAGTTTTCCGCGCGTTCCAGCATGGCCCGTCCGTGCGGCAAGGCGTAGGCATCGGGCGTGATGAAGACGCGGCGCGGACGCCACAGGCGACCTTCCGCGAGCGCCGCGTCGGCCGCGGAGATCTCCTGTTTCGGATCGGTCTCCGTGCTGCACGCGGCGTCCTGCAACACGGGCAGCGCGACGGTTGCCATACGCTGATTAGATGCGTCCGCGGTCCCGTCCCAGCTCGGCATTCAGCTCCGCGCCGCAGAGCACGGAAAGCGCCGTCAGAAACAGCCACAGCAGCAGAATGATGCCCGTGCCCAGCGAGCCGTACGTCTTGGAATAGTTCGCCAGGTGCGTCACATACCAACCGAAGCCCAACGTGGTCAGAAACCAGGTCGCCGTCGCAAACGCCGCTCCCGGTACCACCTGCTTCCATGTCGGACGCACGGGCAGGCCATACCGGTAAATCGCGGCAACAACGGAGATGGTCACGGAAACCGCAAGTGACCATCGCACGACGTTGGCGACGATGTAGAACGTGGAGTCGAGACCGGCGGGCAAAGCGTGCCGCAATGCCGGCAACAGGAAGTGGCCGAAGATGACCAGCACGGTGACTGCGCCAAACGGCACCAGGGAGATGGGCACCAGGAGCACCGACCACAGCAGCCGGCGCACGCCACCACGCCAGCCTTCGCCCCAAGCCTCGTCCTGCAGGAGGTACGCTCGCCGGAAGCCCTCCATAAGCGTTCCCAGCACACCCGAGGCGCCGCTGATGCTGACCACGACCGTTCCCAGCACTACGCTGGCCGACTGCGGCGAACTTTTCGAGGAGATGAAATAATGCTCCAGCAGGGGCGCCAGCGTGCTGGGCAAAACGCGATCGAAGAACAGAGCCAACTGGTAGCGCAGCGGCGCCGCGTAAGGCAGAAACGTGACCAGCGCCGCCAGGACGATCAGCGCGGGAAACAGCGCGAAGATGGCTGAGTACGCCGTTGCCTTGGCCGTGTTCAGGCAGTCGTGCTGGAAGGCATTCCAGTAGGCCATCCTCACCTTGTCCGTGAAGCGCAGGCCGCCTTCGCCGAACTCCCGCGCCAGTTGCGCGTGGTGCCGCATGCTGCCGCGGCCGAAGTAGTGGTGTAGCGCACTCTCATGCGCCGCTGCAACCGATCCCGCAGGAACGCAGTCGATCTCCGCGTTCCGAACAGGCGCACCGCCACCGGCAACAGCACCGCTGGACGCAGCGGCAGTAGCCGTGGCGGGACGCTCCGTCGCGCTGTCTACGCCTTCCACTTGTTCAGGAACTCCGTTACCGAGCTGGAGTTCATGTTGCGCATGTTCTCAAACTCGCCGGTCGCCTGCGCGTAAACCACCTTGCCGCGGCTGTCGAGCACGGCTAACGCCGGCACGCCCTTCTTGATGTTCACGCCGTAGCCGATCGGGATGTCGAGATTCTTGTCGATGTGGCCGACCGAGGCGTGCACCAGCACGAAGTACTTCTGCAGCAGCGCCTGGTTCTGCGGCTGGTGGAAGTAGATGTCGAGCACCTGGCAATCGCCGCACCAGTCTCCGCCGAAGTCCACGATGACGCGCTTGTGCTCGCGACGTGCTTGCGCGACCGCTGCGGCAATATCTTTGCGCGCGTCAGCGTTGTCGTCATAGATGTGCGCCCGGACCATGGGCGGTGCCATCTGCGCCACGGCGGGCGCGGGCGGCGCAGCCAAACCAAGCGAGGACAGCAGAACGGCAGACAGAAGCACACGACCCGAAATTGTCATACCTCTAAAGATGCCGCCGCTGCCGTTTGGTGGCAAGGCTTGACGCCTCTTTCCGCTGCTCAGAGTTCCGGATGGCGCAGGTGGAATCCGGTCCGGCGCTGGTACTCCGCCGCAAAAGCCAGGAGCCGGGCGTCGTCGTACAAACGGCCCAGGAAGGTGAGGCTGACCGGAGTTCCCGGGCCGCCCACGTTGCCCTGCGCGCCCTCCGCCGCATCCGACACCGCGGGAGCATCGGCTCCGCGCAACCCGTTTGGCACGATGACCGCCGGATGCCCGCTGAGATTGGTCGCGGGTAACTGCGCCCCGCCGCTGGGGGTGACAATCACGTCCACGTCGCGGAACATCTCCGCCATCTTCTCGATGAGCACACTGCGCGCGCGCATGGCCTGCACGTAATCCACGCCGCTGAACATGCGCGCCACGCGGAAGGTGTTGGGCCAGTCGTACGGTTCCTGCCCGTTCAGCAGCTTGTCGCGACCGCTGCGGGTCAGCTCGTCAAAGGCCGCCGCGGCCTCCACGCTCAGCACGGGCGTAACGGAGCCGTACGGAAACTCCGGCAGCTTGACCGGGATGAGGTTCACGCCCATGCCGCGCAACGCTTCCAGCGCGGCGCGGTCGTAGCGGTTGTCGTACACGCGCCTGGCCAGCGAGGCATCGCGCTGCTGTTGCTGCTTCGCGCGAGCTTCCGGGCTTAGCGCCTCGGCCTCGGGCTTCGCCGCGTCTGGCGCGGGCGGCTGCAGCTTCGGCACGGCGAAGGAGCTCTCCAGGTATCCGACGCGCAGCGACTTCAGGTCTACCGGGGCAAGATCGAACGCGGCATCGCGGCATGCTTTATCGCGACCATCCGGCCCGTGGATCACCTGCATGATCAGCGCCGCGTCCTCCACACTTCGCGTGATTGGTCCCAACTTGTCCATCGACCAGCTCAGCGCCATGGCACCCGTGCGCGGCACAAAGCCAAAGGTGGGCCGCAGCCCTGTCACGCCGCAGCGCGTGCATGGCGAACTGATGGAGCCCAGCGTCTCTGACCCGATGGCGAAGGCCACGCATCCCGCGCTCACCGCACTTGCGGATCCTGCGCTCGAGCCACTGCTGCCCTGCTTTGGGTTCCACGGATTGCGCGTACGGCCGCCGAACCACAGATCGCCCTGCGCGAGTGCGCCGAGACTCAGCTTAGCGACGAGCACGGCGCCGGCGGCGTCCAGTCGCTTGACGACTTCGGCGTCCTCGTCGAAGTGCTGCTGCTCGAAGCCGGCTGCGCCCCACGTTGTGGGGTAGCCCTTCACCGCCAGCAGGTCTTTCGCGCCCCACGGGATGCCGTGTAGCAGCCCGCGACTCTTACCTGCCGCAATCTCGCGATCGGCCTGCGCGGCCTGCGCCAGCGCGCGATCTTCCAGCACCGTGATGACGAAGTGCAGCTTCGGGTCGTAGCGCTTCAGGCGCGAGATGTAGAGCTTCGTTAGCTCGGTCGAGGTGATCTTTCGCTTCGCGAGCAAGAACGCGAGCTGGGCCACGGTAGCGAAGGCAAGCCGCTTTTCGTTTCCGACGAGGCCGCTGATGTCTGGTTCGGGAAAGACCCAGATCCGGCCAGCATCGTCAGCGCCATCCGCGGGTACTGGTCCACGATGCACCTTGTATCCAAACGGCAGCGGATCGAAGACCACCGCGGGCGCGACCGAGTTCGGCAGGTGCATGGCGCGGATCGCTTCCAGCCCCTCGCGGTTGCCGCGCACACCTTCCAGCATCATTTTGCGCTGATCCTCGGTGAGCATAATGCCGGCCACCGTTGCCGCCGCTTCCAGCGTTTCCACAGTGATGGGCGGCAGCTTTGGCGTATCGCCCGCAGCGCCACTTGCCTGCATGCCCAGCACCACGCCCGGCAGCAACGTCGACCCCAGCCCCGCCGCACTGCAGCGCTCCAAGAACTCTCGCCTGTTCATATGCTGTGAATGGTAAAGCCTGGGTCGAGGGCCGCTCCACCACTCTCACCACATCGCAAAGGCCCGGCCATTTGCTTCAGGACTGCGCACTTTGCCGCCTCTCCGTGCGGAATGCAGGACAAATCTGCATTGTGCGCAGACCTCTATGCGTCTAATCATCCGAATGACGTTGCGACGATTCGCCTCTGCGGCACTGCTTTCTGCCACGCTATCCCTCTGCTCTGCGGTGCACACGCCGGCGCAGACGGCACGCGCGATCTCACTCAAGCCCACCTCGACCACGCACCAGGTAGTTGGCTACTTTCCGCAGTGGGGCGTGTACAACCGCCGCTACGTCCCGAAGGACCTGATCACGCGCGGCGCGGTGAAAACACTCACGCAGATCAATTACGCGCAGGCCAACGTTCGCGACAACGCATGCGTGGTTGCGGATCCGCAGGCGGACATCAATCTCGCATTTCAGGCCGCCGACAGCATTGACGGCGTGGCCGACCCGACGGGACCGCCGCCCGGTACCGTGCTACGCGGCAACTTCCATCAACTCCAGTTGCTGCGCGCCCGCTACCCGCGACTGCGCGTGGTGATCAGCATCATGGGCAAGCGCTCACTGTTTGAGGACGCCGCCAAGCCTGAGAACCGCGTCAATTTCGTGCGTTCGTGCGTCAGCATGTTTCTGCAGGGCCACGTCGCTCCCGGCCTTGATGCGCCGAACCTGTTCGACGGAATCGACGTGGACTGGGAGTATCCCGACGAGAACCACGCGGAAGATTTCATCGCGCTGATGCAGGAGTTTCGCAAGCAGATGGACGCCCTGCGGCCGCACCTGACGCTGTCGATCGCGTCTGGCGCCGCGACGAAAAACATCACCGCCGTTGACTGGCGCCGCGCTTCGGTTCCGCTGGACCAGATCAACGTGATGACCTACGACTACCAGGGTCCGTGGAGCCACACAACCGGCTTCAACGCACCGTTACGGTCGGCGAACCTGAACGAAGAGACCGTGGGCACCACCATCGATGGCTACCTGAACGCCGGCGTGCCCGCGCACAAACTGCTGCTGGGCGTGCCGTTCTATGCCTACCAGTGGGAGAACGTGACCGAGACCGGCACGCACGGCCTGAATACGAAGGGCGATCCTGTGCGCGGCAACCTGAACCAGTCGACCGCCGTGACCCTGCTGACCAATCCGACCGCGAAGCTCTACCGCGATCCGGTCTCACTGTCCCCGTGGGTCTACGACGGCAATAACTTCCTGACCTTTGACGATCCCGCGAGCCTGCAAGCGAAGACCGCGTATGCCGATGAGAAACACCTTGGCGGCGTGATGATCTGGGAACTCTCCGGCGACACCACGGAAGGCATTCTGCTGCGGGCGCTGGGCCAAACGGGACAACCGGCTCCGCACGATGTGTCCGCTGGCTCGAAGTGATGCGCCGCTCGCGAAGGTTGTTGCAGGGTTGACGCCCAAATGGAAAAGCGGAGCCGCAGTGGCTCCGCTTTTCGTTCCACGCGAATCGCGTCTAGCGATTCACCATCTTCATCGCGTTCTCGTTGTAGCGCTCGCCCGCGACTGCATCCTGCGGCACGGCCGATTCCAGCTCCGCGATCTCTGCTACCGACAGCTTGATCTCCGCCGCGGCCGCATTCTCCTCAAGGTACTTGCGACGCTTGGTCCCGGGGATCGGAGCGTACGGCCCCTTGGACATCACCCATGCCAGCGCAAGCTGCCCCGGCTTTATGCCACGGCGTTCCGCGATCTCGCGCACCCGCTCCACGATCTGCAGGTTCTTGTCCAGGTTTTCGCCCTGGAAGCGCGGGTACCGCTCCTTGCGTTGATCCTTCTCGCCGAGGTTGGTCTCCTTGCCGATGGTGCCGGTGAGAAATCCGCGGCCCAATGGGCTGTAAGGCACGAAGCCGATGCCGAGCTCCTCGAGTGTTGGCAGGATCTCGCTCTCGGGGTGACGCTCCCACAGTGAGTACTCTGTTTGCAGCGCCGTGATCGGATGCACCTTGTGCGCGCGCCGGATCGTCTCCGGCGAGGCTTCGCTGAGCCCCAGGTACTTCACCTTGCCAGCTTTGACCAGCTCGGCCATGGCGCCCACCGTGTCTTCGATCGGCACGTTCGGGTCGACGCGGTGCTGATAGTAGAGGTCGATGTGATCCACGCCAAGCCGCTGCAGCGAAGCGTCGCATGCGGCATGCACGTACTCCGGCTTGCCGCTCACTACCCAGTAGGTTGGGTCATCCTTGCGCCGAATGTTGGCGAACTTCGTCGCCAGGAACACCTCGTCGCGCCGCGGCTTGATGGTGCGGCCGACCAGCTCTTCGTTGTCGCCGATGCCGTAGGTATCGGCCGTGTCGAGGAAGTTGATGCCAAGATCCAACGCCCGCAGAATCGTTGCCGCCGACTCCTCGTCGTTGCGTTCGCCGTAAAACTCGCTCATGCCCATGCAACCCAGGCCTTCGCGGGAAACCCGCGCGCCCTGGGAACCGAGATTGATCTGATCGATCGCCATGTGTGTTTGGATGTCAGCCCACAGAGCGCGGACTCACATGGCGCGAACGGGCGCTGCACGATCGCTGCGACTACGTGAGCAGCGATTCGAGCGTGCTCACCACCTGGTCCGCCTCCGCAAGTTGTTCCGCGGAGAAGATGCCGGTTGCCACCGCCAGCACCTCAAGCCCCGCAAAGCGGGCTGCGGCGATGTCACCCGGCGTGTCGCCGACCACGAGGATCGCTGCATCCTTTCGCGTCAGACGGCGCGCTGTTTCCGCGGCTCCGGCGATCATCTCGCCACGATGTTCA
Organism: Terriglobus aquaticus; assembly: GCF_025685415.1. Classification (NCBI taxonomy): domain Bacteria; kingdom Pseudomonadati; phylum Acidobacteriota; class Terriglobia; order Terriglobales; family Acidobacteriaceae; genus Terriglobus; species Terriglobus aquaticus. Next base: position 3,808,977 of record NZ_JAGSYB010000001.1, on the reverse strand, counting down.
TAGCCGTTGCTGAAGCCGCCGAAGTCGAAGAACTCGCGCAAGCCGCACGCCTTCAGCTTTGCCCAGCCGATGCGCTCCAGGTTGCCGGTACCGGTGCCCAGCTTCGCTCCGCGCTCGCGCAGATGCTGCAACACCTCGCGCACGCCGGGCAGCACATCGATCTGGAAGTCGTTGGCGTGCGCTTCCACATGGGCCGCCATCTCGTCGAGGATCTCCGGCAGCCTGGGCCGCCATTCGCTTTCTGGCACACCCGCGCGCGCAAAGGCCTCGCGCAGAATGCCGGGGTCGATCTTGCCCTGCACGGGCAGGCCGAGAATGTCCACCGGCCGCCCCGCCGCGTTCGTCAACGCATGGCAGAAGCCGAAGTAGTGCACCGCATCCTTGCAATGCAGCAACGTTCCATCAATGTCGAACAGATAGGCGTCATACGCGTCCCAGGCCCGGCTTAATCCCATGGCAAACCGCTCTCTTTCCTCGCAGGCATCGCACGCTGCAAGCGCGTTACGCGCACATCTCTTCGTCTAGGTCGCGCAGCGCATCGCACACGCGCGTCAGTGGACCTTCCCATTCGCCTGCGACAGCCTGTCGAAACAGTCGCGTGGTCGGGTACCACGGCGAGTCCTCGCGATCGATCATCCATCGCCAGTCGGCCTCGCGCTTCAGCAGGAGCCACGTGGGCAGACCCAGCGATCCCGCCACGTGCGCGGCCATGGTGTCGATCGTGATCAAGACGTCCATCTCTCGCGCAAACGCTGCCATGTCCGCGATACCCGCATGGCAGACGTTGCCGCTCTCATCCGCCATGTAGAACCTCCGCTGCGACCAGCCACGCTCTGCACAGAACGCGTTCCACTCCGCGTTGTTCTCCGGTGCCTGCAGGCTCCAGAACTCTACGGAGTGGTTCTCCAGCAAACGACGGAACTGCGAAAACGGAATCGACCGAGCCGGATCGTAGTTGCTCCCCGTCCACACCAGCCCGACGCGCGGCTTGGTGCGCTCACCCATCCGGGTGCGAATGCGATGCGCCTCTGCTTCGGGGAACACAAAGCCAACCGGCTCAGGTAGCGTGGCCGTGGTTGCGCGAAACAGAAACGGCAACTCCGCGCACTCCACCTGCACATCCCACTGGTCGAGGTCGCTCTCTCCCGGCTGGGCCCACCCGGTCACGCGTGCCGGGCAGCAGCGATTTTCCGTGTCGGCACTCCGCCTTTGATGCAGCCGCGCTGATTCGCTGCCCCTCACCATCGCTTCAAGGAGCGGCAGCATCTCCGGGCAGGCCTGCACGATCACCTCGCTGCAGCGACGTCGCAACTCCGGCAGCCATCGCAGATACATGACCGTGTCGCCGTAGCCGTGCAGGCACCGGAGCATCAGACGCTTGCCGTCGATCGGCTCGCCCGTCCAGAAGCGGTGCGCGTCTTCGCCGCCGCGTGCACGGATCGCATCCGAACACCGCCACGCTGCTGCGTACTCGCCGGCAAGCATGTGACACATCCAGCGGCCACCGTCGATGCGGTCAAGCTCAGCCGGGCCAGGCTCCGCGATGGACGCGTACACCCCCAGCGCGCGCTCCACCTCGCGCGCGCCAAGGTGCGCCTCTGCCTGCTCGATCGGGCTCACTTGGCGAAGGGGTAGGGGTGCGCGGCGCCCTGCGGCGACGACGGTGGATGCACCGCCCGCGGGCCCTCATGCGTCAGCGGTATGTCGAAGCGACGGCAGAGGTACACCTCGGCTTCGGGCTGCGATTCAATCGCAAACCCGGACGATCGCAGCATTGCCTCAGCACACGCGCGGTTCGGCACCCACCAATTGGTGCGATCGCCGCAATAGTTCTTCTCGATGAAGTACATCAGCGGATAGCCGTCTTCGCTGAAGTGCGCCGTGTCGTTGAAGTCGTAGTCGTCCTTCACCGCCGGCACTTCACGCGATCCGCGTTGCATGCTCTGAAACAGCAGCATGTCCTTCGCCACGTGCTCGTGGATTAGATCCAGCGCCAGCAGCGGGTGCCGCAGGTGGTACAGCACGCCCATGAAGATGACCAGGTCGAACTTCTCGCCGATCGCGCCCACGTCCCACACGTTCAGCTTGCGGTATTCAATGTCGAGACCTTCCTGCTTGGCCGCAAACTGCGCCTGCGCCAGGTACAGGTCTTCCATGTCGATGCCGAGCACACGATCCGCTCCGCGCCGCTTCATCTCCATGGAATAGAAGCCGCCGTTACAGCCGATGTCGAGCACCGTCTTTCCTGTCATGTCCGCGGGCAGGGCGTCGCGAAAGTTCGCAAACTTCACCGCCGGATAGTCGCCCAGGAAGTGATTTGGCGCCGTCTGGTAGCCGCCGATGCGCATGTTGTGAAACCAGGGCCCAAGGCGCTCAAGTTCCTCGCGGAGCGCTTCACCCTCCAGGCGAGTCTGCGCCACCTCTGCAACCGTATCTGCCAATGCCTGCTCCCCTGTAGGTCGTGTTTCGGTCAGATGCCGAATCTACTGCGGGAGACAGTGTACCCGCCGCACCCGCAACCGTGTCGCAGCCAACCCGCACAAAGCCCGGTAACCCGCTGCGACAATACAAGCATGCACGCTCCTGCGCGACCGCTCGGCAGACCCATCACGATCGCCCCCGCGCGCGAGGCGGCCTTTACCATCCTGCAGCGCGTAATGAACTCCGCCGCGCATTCCGACGACCTGCTGCACGCGCCCGCAGTCGACGCGCTCTCCGCTGCCGACCGCAACCTGACCACCGCCCTGGTGCTCGGCGTTCTTCGCTGGCAGATAGCGCTGGATGCTGCGATCCGCCCGCTGCTGCAGCGGCCTGAGGCTGACCTGCACCCCGCGGCCCTGCTGGCGCTGCGGCTCGGAATGTTCCAGTTGCGCCACATGGACCGTATCCCCGCGCACGCCGCCATTTCGGAGTCGGTGGAGCTGGCCCGCACGCACGACGCGCCGCACGCCGCGGGCATGGTCAACGCCGTCCTTCGCCGCATGACGCGCGAACCCGCCGCACCCCGGGCGACTCTCGCCGCGGAAACCCCGGCCGAGATCGCGCACCCTCGCTGGCTCCTGCAGCGCTGGCGCAAACACTTTGGGGGCAAAGTGGCACGCGCCCTGGCCGCCTATGACCAAGCGGAGCCACCGGCGCACGGCCTCTTTGCCGAGGACACCGCGCTTCCAACTATCGACGACGGCTCCCGCCTTGTGGCCGAACTGGCTGCTGCCGCGCACCCCGCGCCGCAGCGCATCCTGGACGCCTGCGCCGCTCCCGGAGGCAAGACGGCGGTTCTTGCGATCCGGCATCCCAACGCAGACATCGTCGCCGTGGATGTGAGCGAAAAGCGCCTTGCCCGCATGCGCTCCCGCATGGACGTAGAACCCAGTACGGCCCGCGTCCGCACCGTGCTTGCCGACATGAGCCTGCACCCGAATCGCACTTCCGACGTGGTCGGCGGCGAAGCCGACCGCGAAGCCCTGGCCGGCAGCTTCGACCTGATCCTTTGCGACGCACCCTGCTCCGGCACCGGCACGCTGGCGCGCAACCCTGAGATTCGCCATCGCCTGCAGGAGCGCGACCTGTCCCGTCAAGCCGAGCGGCAGGCAGCCATCCTGCGCAATGCCCTCACCCGCCTCGCGCCTGGCGGCCGCCTCGTCTATTCCACCTGCTCGCTGGAGCCCGAAGAGAACGAAGCCGTGATTCAAACCGCACTGGGAAGCGGCATTCGCCTTCTGCCGGCTGCAGACGTGCTCGCTAACCTGCCAGGCCTGAGCGATACGGCACACGCCAGTCTGCAGGACGCGCTCACGGCGGAGGGCAGCGTGCGCACGGTGCCGGGTCAGCAGCCGTGCGACGGCTTCTACGCCGCCATTTTGGAACGCTGAACGGAAAAAGCAAGAGCACACCCGAAGCTGTGCTCTTGTCTGTAACCGATGCAGTGCTGATCTGTTGAGCGCACCACCGAACCGCGCTAGTGCTGCGCTGGAGGCACCCGGACCACGGGAGCCGCAGGCTGCGTGAGCGTCGGCAGCGGAGTTCCGGGCAAAGCAGGCGTCGGAGTGGCGGCAGGAGCCGGAGCGCTGTACCCCTTCGTCATCGTCACGTGCGGATTATCCGCCGCGGTCACGCGCGCACCCGCCACAGGCACCTGCGACGCGATGGGCCCGGCGATCACCACCGGAGCGGGGGCAGGAGCAGCATCGCCCACCACCGCACCATCCGGCGACGCCGCTGGCACCGCAGCCGGCGCGCTCTGCGGCACGATCGCCCATAGTGGCAAGTTCATTTCCTTCATCCGAGCCCGCGCTACTGAGAACGAGAGGCCGACCAGGTTTGGCATCACGTAGGCCCGTGGAGCATTTGCAAACGGCTGGCTGACCAGCAGGCTCACCTCAGGCTTGTCCACGCCTTCCGCGTTTGGTGGAGGCGTTTGCGCCAGCACTACGTCGGCCGGACCGGGTGCTGGCAGGTGCGCCACCGTACCCAATTCCATGGACGCGCGACGGATCGCCGCTGCCGCATCCCGCTGGTCCATGCCGATGGTGTCCGGAATGGTCGCGCGCTGCGGCCCCATGCTCTCCGTAATACGCATGTGCCAGCCCTTCCGGACGCTGGTGCCCGGCGCAGGCAACTGCGACAGCACGCGTCCTGCTGGCACGGTGGTGGAGTAGAAGCGGTTCTCCACCGTCAGGTTCAGTTGCGCGTCGTGCGTCTTGTCGCTTGCCTCGTCCACGGTCAGGCCGGCCACGTTGGGCACTTCCACTTCGCTGGCGTGGATGGCAATGCGAATCGTCAGCAGCGCGGACAGGAGCGCCACCGCCGCCATGGACAGCATGGTGACGCTGATGCCGAACCAGCGGGCCGTGCCACGCTTCAGCTCCCGGCGGTTATCCCTGTAACGAACCCGAATCTTCATTGGACAGCACCCAGTCTATCCGCAGCGAATGCGCGCGGCAGCACAGGTTCCAAGCCTGGCAGCAGTGCGCGCCAGCCTAGTTTCCACTCTCCGCGCCGGCTGGTGGGGCCGTCTGGTAGCTGCTCGAGTTCCGCCACGCTCCGCTCTTGGTCTGTGCCGCAGTCAGCGGAGCGCGCCCGGCAGCGATCGCATGCACCCGTCGGAACTCCGGCGTGGTCGTCACGGACCGCTCCCGCTGCGGAAACTGCGCAATCCGCGCGTTTACATACTGAATGCGGTTGCCTGGATTCGGGTGATCGCTTAGGAACTGGGCGCTGCCCTGTCCATACTTCGCCTGGATCGTCTCAAAGAACTGGGGCATGCCGCGCGGATCGTATCCGGAGTCGTACATGATCTGCAGTCCCAGTAAGTCGGCCTGCTGCTCCGACTCCCGCGACATGTGCAGGAAGCTCAAGCCCTGCGCATATCCGATGCCCTGCGCAGCTACATCGCCATACCCGCCCAGGGTTGCGGCCGCGGCCACCTGTCCCAGCCCGTACCAGATGCTGCGCTTTCTCTGCTTGGTCAGGTTGCAGGTGGAGTGCCGCAGCACCACGTGCGAGGTCTCGTGCGCCATCACCCCGGCAAGTTGGGCCTCGCTCTCGGCTGCGCTTACGGTCGCCAGGTTCACAAAGACCGATCCGCCTGGCAGGGCAAAGGCGTTGATCTCGTCCGAGTCCACCACGTGGAAGCTGTACGGCCAAGGGTACCCGGGTGCGTTTGCCACCAGCTTCTGCCCCAGTTGCCGAACGTACACCGCCACCGGATCGCTGTCCTTCAGCACCGGCATCTGCTTGTACACCTCGGCGGAAACCTTCGCGCCTTCGGTAATCTCCTTCTGCTCGGTGTAAGCGTTCTTGCAGGTCTGCGGCATCTCCTGCGCGCGCAGCATGCCGCTCGGCAACACAGCGGTCAACAGCGCCGCCGTCAGCACTACACCTCTCCAGAACTGCACCTGTTTGTTTGCTCGCACCGTCACCTTCCCGCAAACCTCTTCGACTCTGTTCTGATGCCCGCCAGCGGCGCCGTTCTGCCTTTTCGCGTCACATCCTGCGCGCTGCCGCACGCTATACTTGGGTTTCATCACACAAGCGTCTTTTTCGGAGCAAAACGCATGCCCATCCAAACCACCGAGAATATCTGGCACAACGGCAAGCTGATTCCCTGGGCCGACGCCAACATCCACGTCATGAGCCACGTGGTGCACTACGGCTCCTCGGTGTTTGAGGGCATTCGCTGCTACTCGCAAGGGGAAGAGGGCAAGACGAACGGCGGCGGCATCTTCCGCCTGCGCGAGCACATGCAGCGCTTCATCGCCTCGGCGAAGATCTACCGCATGCCCATCGACTACACCGTCGACCAGCTCTGCGATGCCGTGGTCGAAGTGGTTGAGGCCAACAACGCATCGCCCTGCTACATTCGCCCGGTCGCCTTCCGCGGCTACGGCGAGATCGGCGTAAGCCCGCTGAAGAGCCCGGTCGAGATCTACATCGCGAACTTTCCGTGGGGTAACTTCCTGCACGGCAACGAGGGCGCCAACGTGTGCGTCTCGTCGTGGAACCGCCTTGCGCCGAACACCATGCCGTCGCTCGCCAAGGCCGGCGCGAACTACATGAATTCGCAGCTGATCCGCATGGAAGCCGCGGTCAACGGCTTTGACGAGGGCATTGCGCTCGATCGTAACGGCTACCTGTCCGAGGGCTCAGGCGAGAACCTGTTCATCGTCCGTGAGGGCAAGCTCTTCACCTCGCCGCTAGCGAATGCCGTGCTCAATGGCATCACCCGCGCCTCTATCGTGCAGCTTGCGAAGGAGATGGGCATCGAGGTCATCGAGCAGTCCCTGCCGCGCGAACTGCTGTACATCTGCGACGAAGCCTTTTTCACCGGTACCGCCGCGGAGGTGACGCACCTGCGCTCCGTCGACCGCATCCTGGTCGGCGACGGCACCATGGGTCCGATCACCACCAAGCTGCAGACCGAGTACATGAACCTGGTGAACGGCCGCACGGCCGACCGCTTCGGCTGGATCACCCCTGTCCGCATCCGCAACACGGAAGCGGTTGGCGAGACGGTCAACGCGTAGCCAGGGCAGGCGCGTGGCCGTCGTCTACGGCTCGCGCCACCTCTGCACGCCCGGGCTGCCGCGCACCTTCGCTCTGTTAGCGTAGACACTAATGGCGATGGAAGCACAGCCTCTACCACGGGAGGTCGGGACCAGGCCCAGCCCTGATGCACCGCCTCCCCAGGAGAGCGGCTGGACCGCACCTGCCCCCATCTGGCTGCAGCGCGTTTCGCTGATGGTGCTCGTTGTCTTCTGCCTTTACCTGGGCGGCCTGCTCGTTTACCTGCCGTGGTGGAAGCCGATGTGGGACCACAACGCGCTCCTGCTCGACTTTCCGCGCCTGCACCATTACCTGACCCAGGGCCCGGTACGCGGCATGGTCAGCGGCCTGGGCCTGCTGGACCTTTGGATCGGCCTCTCGGAAATCGTCCACTACCAGGAATACCGCTCGTAACGAACGGCCCTGCTGTGAAACGTCGGTGAGACGGGTTCACCCGCAGCAGCGAAGATCGATTACTAGCGCATCCAACTGCCGTGATCGATCCACAGCACCCGCTCGAGCAAGCCCCTCTCGCCTACCAGAACGAAGCCTTTTTCGACTCGCCCGACGCCCGCATCCTGCGCATCATGGCCGAGTACCAAGAGCCTATGGCGCGCTTCCGCCGGGAGCGCATTCAGGACACCGTCGTCTTCTTCGGCTCAGCACGCTTTGCCTCGCTGGACGCCGCCGAGCAGGAGGTACAACTGCTGGCCAACACCGGCTCCGTCGAGCCCGCCCCACCTGAGGAGCAGCCCGCCAAACCTGGCGAGCCCTCCGCGAGCGATCTGAAGCAGAAGCGGGCCGAAACCGCGGTCGAGATGGCCGGCTACTACGAGGACGCCCGCAAGCTGGCCCACATGGTCGCCTCCTGGGCCAAGAGCCTGCCGGGCAGGCGACACCGCTTCGTGGTCACGAGTGGCGGGGGCCCCGGCATTATGGAAGCGGCGAATCGCGGCGCCTACGAGGCAGGCGGCAAGACCATCGGGCTGAACATCGCCCTACCGTTTGAGCAGCGCCCGAATCCCTACATCACGCCTGCGCTCAATTTCCAGTTCCACTACTTCTTCATGCGCAAGTTCTGGTTCGCCTACCTGGCGAAGGCGCTGGTCGTCTTCCCGGGCGGGTTTGGAACGCTGGACGAAATGTTCGAACTACTCACCTTGGCGCAGACCCACAAGCTGGCCAAGGAAATGACGGTCGTCATCTACGGCTCGAAGTACTGGCAGGGCGTCATCAACCTGGACCTGCTCGCCGAGAAAGGCGCGATCGCTCTGAAGGACAAAGAGCTCTTCCGCTTTGCCGACACGCCGGAAGACGCCTTCGCCATTCTGCGCGCGGGCCTGGAACAGCACCTGATACCAACCAGCGATCCCGCTCTGGTACCGACGGAACCACAGCCCAACTCGCAGGAAGCGCTCGGCCCCGATATCGCGCGAACGCGTTCCTGATCCTCAGTGGCGAGCCCCGGTATCCTGAAAGCGGCATGTACCCGCGGCTCGCGCACTTCGGTTCCATCACGATTCCCACCTACAGCGTGGTCGCGGCCGTGGGCCTGATCGCGGCGCTGCTGCTGGCGGAGTGGTGCGCGCCCCACGTCGGCCTCGCTCGCGAACGCATCTGGCACTTCTGCCTCGGGACTCTCGCCGGCACACTGGTGCTCTCACGCATTGCCCTTGCCGCACAGAACTGGGCCGCGTTCCGAACCTACCCTCGCGTCATCCTTACCCTGCCCACGCTCACCAGGTCCGGCCCGCTTCTCGTCGTTCTCTGCGCGGCGGCCTGCATCGTCGCCATGCATCTGCCCTGGCTGCGAACGCTGGACGCGGTCACGCCGGCCGCTCTTCTGCTGCTGACCGCACTCCACGTGGGCAGCTTTTTTGCCGGCGACGACCTGGGCAGCCGCACGGACCTTGCCCTAGGCAACCTGGTCCGTGGCGACGAGGGACATCACCCCGTTGCGCTGTACGCCGCCGTGCTCACCGCGCTCGCCTGCGCCGCTTCGATGGTCACACTTCTGCGCAACAACCGTGTCGGCCGCACCTTCGGAGTTGGCCTTGCCGCGGTCAGCGTTGCGCGCTTCGTCGCAGACGAGTTTCGCCCCGGCTATCTCCTTCCCCAACTCGGCATCCCGGGCTTCCTGCGCGCCGATCAACTCCTGCTGCTCGCGTTGTTTGTCGCGGGCATGCTCTTTCTGCTCGACTGGAGCCCACGCCATGCCAAGTAAGAACATGCTGCCCAAAGGCAAGCGGCGCCAGACCGTGAAAGCCGACTACCGCGCCGCTCGCGACGCGACCCGCGAGGCCGAAGAGCAGCGCAAGCAGGCCGAGGAAGACGCGCTATACGGTACCGCAGAAGGCCGCAGCAGCACACCAGAAACGGCCGCGAACCGCGAGCACACCTTTCGCACCACCAATGCTGACCGCAATACCCGGCTTGACCAATTCGTGACAGCGAAGCTGCCGGACCTCTCCCGCTCGCGCGCGCAGCTGATGATCGAAGCCGGCCAGGTGCAGATTCGTTCCGGCAACATCGAACGCCCCGAGCGCGCCGCCTACAAGGTTCAGCCCGGCGACATGGTGATCGTGCGCGGCGCCGCCCAGCCTCCGCCGCTGCGCGCCTTTGCCGAAGACATTCCGCTCACCGTGGTCTACGAAGACAACGACCTGGCCGTGATCGACAAGCCCGCGGGCATGACCGTCCACGCCGGTAACGGGGCGAGCGATGACGCGCGCAACTCCGGCACCCTCGTCAATGCCCTGCTCCACCACTTCCAGGGCAAGCTCTCCAGTGTTGGAGGCGAGCTGCGACCCGGCATTGTGCACCGTCTCGACAAAGACACCAGCGGCCTCATCCTCGTGGCGAAGAACGACAAGGCTCACCGCGCCCTGGCCGACATGTTCAGCGAGCATTCGCTGATGAAGCGCTACATCGCTCTGGTGCACGGAAACGTTCGCAAAGACAGTGGCACGATCAACCTGCCCATTGGCCGCGATCCTGTGCGCCGCACCCGCATGACCACGCGCGTGAACAGCAACGTGATCACCACCGCGAGTCACGGACGCCCTTCCTTGCGCGCGCCTGAGGAGCCGGACGAGGATTCGCCGCAGCGCCGCGGGCAGGCCGTGCGCGAAGCCGTGACGCATTACGAAGTCTTGGAGCGGCTGCACACCTCGGTTGGTGACTTCACCCTGCTCGATGTCGAGATTGAAACCGGCCGCACCCACCAGATCCGCGTCCATATGCAGGCTATCGGTCACCGGATTGTAGGGGATACTCTCTACGGCGCGCCGGCCCGCATTCGTGGCCTCGAGGATGACTCCGAGCAGGAGCTGGACATCGAGCAAGAGCCAGAGCCGAAGCAAGCTCCTCCCGCGAAGCGCAAGCCAAAGAAGAAGCAGAAAGCGGCGGACGACACGGATCTGGACGTGGAGGCAGAGCAGGCCGAAGTGCCGGCCGGACCGCGTCCCACCCTGCCGCGCAACTTCCTCCATGCCGCCCGCCTGGTCCTGGCGCACCCGACTACGGGCAAGCGCCTGGATTTCGAGGCTCCGCTTCCGCCCGAACTTGAGGAGCTGCTCGACCGTCTTCGCTCACTCGAGGACGTTCGGTAGCGTCCATCTCTTCAGAACCGCCGCAAATGGGTCGGCCAGTTGACTCGGAGAGCCCGAGCTCGCCGGTGAACGTGGGGCGGCAAGCCGCGTTCCTGGCCGCCCGCACTGGATACTCCTGCAAGCCATCAGCCCACCCGGATTGGTAAACTACGCCCGTGATTCTTCGCCCAGAGCCTCAGACCGCCTCCACACGCTTCTCCAGGCTCCGCGCCGTTTCCTTCGCGGCCGTGCTGTGCACCGCATCCCTCTTTGCGGGGGCAGCCCAGGCCCAGGTGCCCGCGCTCCCGCCCAGCACCGCCGACACGGCTCCGGCCAAGCAGGCACCTGCCACGGCTCAGGTGCCCGCGTCCGCGGCACCCGCACCCACGCAAGCCGCACCCACGCAAGCCGCACCCACGCAAGCCGCGCCCCAGGCCGCCGCCGCACAGCAGCAGCCGGATGCCGACGTCGCCGCTCCCACCATCCGCGCCTTTGTGCCGGAGGTGAGCCTCATCTTCACCGTGACCGATAAGAAAGGCCGGTTTGTTACCGGCCTGCAGCAGCAGAACTTCGGTCTGCTCGACGACGGCCGCCGCCCCGATCGCGTCATCCGCTTCACCCAGCAGGCCAATTTGCCGCTGCGCATCGGCATCATGCTCGATACGTCGAACTCGATCCGCTCGCGCTTCCAGTTTGAGCAGGATGCCGCGTCCGAGTTCCTGCTGCAGGTGCTTCGCCGTGGCGACGCCGCCTTTGTCACCGGGTTCGACGTCCGCACCGAGCTCGCGCAGGACTACACCAACAACATCGACCTCTTGAACCAGGCTATCCACAAGCTGCGGCCGGGCGGCGGCACCGCATTCTTCGACGCGCTGTACAGCACCTGCCGCGACCAGATGCTCACCGTGCAAGGCGGCCGCGAGGACATCCGCAAGGCCATCGTGCTCGTCTCGGACGGCGAAGACAACTACTCCCACGCCTACGAGCAGGACGCGATCAAGGAGTGCCAGCGCGCCGAGACCATCGTGTACACGATCTCGACCAACGTCTCGCCGTCGCGCGACAAGGGCGACGAGGTTCTGGAACGCATCAGCGACGCCACCGGCGGGCACACCTTTTTCCCCAACAAGATCGAGGATGTTGCCAAGGGGTTCCAGTCGATTGAAGAAGAGCTGCGATCGCAGTACTCGCTGCGCTACCGCCCCGCCGACTTCAAGCAGGATGGCGCCTTCCGCACTATTCGCCTGGTTGCCATGGACCCGCGCTACAACGTTCGTGCCAAGAAGGGCTATTTCGCTCCGCGCCCTCAATAACCACAGCGTCACGCAAGCGTTCCGAAAGACCGGGCTTCGGCCCGGTCTTTCTTTCGCCTCGGAAGTGCGGCTCCAGCACTTAGGTGCAGTTCGGCAGACGCCAAACTTAGCCGCGGCGCACTTCTCGAAGCGGTAAGGTCACGAACTCCCAGATCAGCTTCGGCACGAGCAACAGATCTCGCCCGAACGACCGGCCTTCGCCCGTCACAAAGGCTCCGCGGCTCATGGCAAACCAGTTGAACCCAGAGCCCAGCGCCGCAAACAGGAACGATCCTGCCATGCTGCGCGCCAGCCTTGGCGTCCCGGTGGCCGCATGCACCAGCGCCTCTCCGGTCAGAACCAGTAGCGGGATGAAGAGGAGCACCACCACTGCCGTTAGCCGCCGAGGCTCCGCGTGCCGCAGCCGCTGCGTGAGCGCACCCGCCAGACCGGAGATGGAGATGGCGTAGAGCGCCTCCACCACCATGGCGCGCACCGCCTTGCCTTGCCCCGCGCGCAGGTTGATCAGGAGAAACATCACTCCCCGCATCAGGGCAGAAAACGCAGCGGTTTTCCAATTCCATCCGCGCAACAGCAGCAGCGGATCACGCAAGATGCGCCGCAGCGCCACTCCGAGCGGCTCCGCTCTGGCCGAGTTCACCAGGCCAACAGCCTCAGAGGTCACCCTGCGCTCCATGCGCCCACCAGTCTCTCATGGGCAAGGTCCGTAACAGGGCACTCGGGACGATTCATCCAGCAGGTCGCACACCTCTGCTACGCTCTGTCGCATGCGCATTGCGTTCCTGCCGGACAGCTTTCACGAGGTCAATGGCGTTGCGCACACCGCCCGCAACTACACCAGCTACGCACAGCGACATAACGTTCCCTTTCTCTGCATCCGCGCCGGTCAGCAGCAACCCGCGCTGCAGCAGCATGGCTCCGTCCTTTCGCTTGAACTTCCACGCAGCCGCCTCAGCGTTCCGATCGAAAAAGATCTCAGCTTTGACCCGCTCTTTGCCCGTCACGCCCGCGCGGTCGGTTACGTTCTGAAGCAATTTCGCCCCGACGTGATCCACATCACCGGGCCGAGCGAGTTGGGCATTCTGGGTGCGTTCTTCGCGCGTCGCCACGGCATTCCGCTGGCCGCCAGTTGGCACACCAACGTGCATGAGTACGCTGGCCGCCGGCTGCAGGCGCTTAGCCGATTTCTGCCCGCCCTGCCGCGCGCGGCGGAGGCCGCCAGCCTGAGCCTGACTGCCCGGTTCTACCGCATGGCTCGCGTGCTCTTCGCGCCCAACGAGGAGCTGTGCGAGTTGCTGGAACGCCGCACCGGACGCCCAGCCCATCGCATGCCGCGCGGCGTAGACACGGACCTGTTCAACCCGGCGCGCCGCACCCGTCCCCAGGATGACGGCACGTTCCTGCTCGGCTACGTGGGCCGCCTGTCGGTGGAGAAAAACGTCGCCCTGCTGCCGACGATCCAGCTCGATCTGCGCGCCCGCGGCATTGCGAATACCCGGTTCGTAATCGTTGGGCACGGCTCTGAGGAGGCGGCGCTTCGCTCAGCCCTGCCCGATGCGATCTTCCCCGGCGTGCTCAAGGGCGAGGCTCTGGCGCAAGCCTATGCAGACATGGATCTCTTCGTCTTCCCGTCTGAGACGGACACTTTCGGCAACGTGGTTCTGGAGGCACTCGCCAGCGGCGTTCCCGCCCTGGTCACCCGCGGCGGCGGCCCAAAGTTCATCGTCCTGGACAACAGAACCGGCCTCATCCGTGCTCCAACGGAGTTCACCGAATCAATTGCGGGTCTTCTTCTCTCTGATCAGCTCAGGAATATGAGCTCTGCGGCACGGCAAAACGCCCTTACATGGTCCTGGGACGCGGTTTTCGACGGCGTCCGGCAGGTATATGAACAAACGTTTTGACCGGAATGAACATCATCAGTTCACACCGTGGTAACCGGAGGTAATCTCTTCTGATGAACGCTGGCTCAACTCAAGCTGCCATTGCCGCCATCTGGCGACGGCAGGTACCTCAAACGCGCGAACGCCTGGGCCTTTTGCGCAAGGCTGCCGACCACCTGGCCGAAACCCGCACCATGGAACCCGATCTGCGGGCGCAGGCTTTGGACATAGCCCACAAGCTCGCCGGATCGCTGGGAATGTTTGGCTACTTCGACGCGACCGATCACGCCCGCGCGATCGAACTGGAGTTGCACCACACGGGACTGCCCCAGCCCGAGCGTCTGGAGCAGCATGTGACCGCCTTGGAAGCTTCCCTTCAGCAGGCCCTGAACTAAACGAGCGGCCTGATCGCCAGGTTCCATGGGCGGTCAGGCCAGCTTGCTAGGCAACGGTTGCATCGGCTGCGTAAGATGGTCGGCATTCATGCAATCCAAGGCGCTTCCTAGCAAGACTCACTTCCAGAGCCTCGATGGCCTTCGCGGCGTTGCGGCTCTCATCGTGGTCGCCTTCCACGTCTTCGAAGAATTCAGCTACGGCGACCACGTCAAGCAGATCCTGAACCACGGCTACCTTGCCGTCGATTTCTTCTTTCTGCTCTCAGGCTTCGTCGTCGCCTACGCCTACGACGACCGCTGGGATCGCATGTCGATCACGGACTTCTTCAAGCGCCGCGTGATCCGGTTGCAACCCATGGTGGTGATGGGCAGCCTGATCGGCGCGGCCCTGTTCTATTTCGCCAAGGGACCGGTGTTCCCACCCATCGCCCAGACCTCCGTGCCCAAGATGCTGCTGGTCATGTTGATCGGCGCCACGCTCATCCCGGTCACCACGGGCACACTCGACATCCGCGGCTGGCAGGAATTGCACCCGCTGAACGGTCCCGCCTGGTCGCTCTTTTACGAGTACGTGGCAAACATCCTCTACGCCGTCGGCCTGCGCAAGGCGTCCAACCGCGTGCTCGCCATCCTTGCTGCACTCTCCGCGATTCTGCTAGTCGAGGTCTCACTGCGCCAGGGTGACATGATCGGCGGCTGGAGTCTGACCGTCAAACAGGTCCACATCGGCCTGGCTCGGCTGCTCTTTCCGTTCCTCGCTGGCATGCTGCTGATGCGCTCGGGTAAGCGGATCCACGTGCGCGGGGCTTTTGGTTGGGCCAGCTTTCTGCTGGCGCTCTGCCTCTGCTTTCCGCGCATCGGCGGACACGCCCACCTTTGGATGAACGGTGTCTACGATGCCTTCTGCATCCTTATCATGTTCCCCATCATCGTGGCCATCGGCGCAGGCAACGGCAAGTCGGCCGGCTCACCGGCGGATAACCGGCTCGCCCACTGGCTCGGCGCTCTCTCCTACCCGCTCTACATCACCCACTACCCGCTCATCTACATCTGGACAGAATGGGTTGACGGCCCGGCGCACCCGTCGGGTCACACGGCCCTGCCGTGGATTATCGGCATCGGCCTCTGGTGTACCGCGATCGTGATCGGCTACGCCTGCCTGAAGCTCTACGACGAACCCGTCCGCCGCTGGCTCAGCAAGCGCTTCCTCGGCCGGGCCACCGCCTGACGGCCCTTGTCGCCCGCCATGCCAGCTGCTCACCTTTGGAGTCTCCGAGGTGAGTTCAGACACCAATGAAACGACCCATGCCTGTCGCCAGGCATGGGTCGTGTGTTTGCGCAGCGAGGAGCTAGGTTGCCTTGCGCTGGAAGCTGGTCTTCTTTACGCCGCTCAGGGCCTTGGCGCCGCCGGCCGCGTCTCCGTGGCCGGCCTTGGTGCCGGCGGCCTTTGCCGCGGCCTTGTCCCGCAGCGCCTGCAGCTTCTGCGCCTTCGGGCCCAGACCTTTTGCCCCGCCCGCGTTCGACTTCGGAATGAAATCACTCATACATCAATCCTAGTACGTTCCGGCTGCTTGTACGTTGGCGGTTCACGCGCCAAACAGATCCAGCTCCCGCGCTCGGTCCAGTTCGGCACGCACGTAGCTCCACAGCGCCGGCGAGCCTGCCGAGATCTGCGCCTCCAGCCGTCGCACCACGCGCTCATAGCTGATGCCGTTTTCCTTCCAGCTCTGCCCGCCGTTGGCCAGGTTTAGCAGCGCCGGCATCACCCGGTCCACTGCATTGGCAAAGCGTGACTCCGGCGTGTCGCCATGCTCGAACTCCTGCCATAGCGCCTCCAGCTCCACCGTGTGCTCCCCGGGCAGCATGGCAAAGATGCGCCGCACGGCGGCGAGTTCGTCCTGCTTGCGCTCGGCCCATCCGCCCTCGACGAACGCCATGGTGTCGCCCGTGTCGATCTCGCCGATGTCGTGCACCAGCAGCATGCGGATCACGTGGTCGATGCGGACCGGCTCCGCCGCGTAGTCCCGCAACGTGAGCGCCAGCAGCGCCAACTGCCAGCTATGCTCCGCCGAGTTCTCGTAGCGGTCCAGGCCGAGCGGCTTTACCTTGCGCAGCACACCCTTCAGCTTGTCCACCTCGCGGATGAAACCCACGATCGCCGGGATCTCCGTCGCAGCCTGCGTCCCGCCTTCAAGATGCTCGTTCATCCTTTCACCATAGCCCCGCTACGCACCTTAGCGTGGTATCGAAACCGAGGCCGTAACATCGAATTAGCAGATGTCCGCCATCACCTATTCCGAAGCATTCACACCCGAGCAGGTTCCGGCACCCGAGCGCGTCTATAGCTGCCCGCAGTGCAGTCACTGGATTCCCGAAGGCACTCTCGCCTGCCCGGACTGCCACACTCTCATCTACGGTGAGCACCTGAACCGCCTGGCCGCCGCGGCGGCCCGCGCCGAGCACGAAGGCAAGCGCCTGGAAGCCCGCGAGTTGTGGACTCAAGCCCTCGACTGGCTGCCCGCCGACGCTCGCCAGGCCGAACAGATCCGCCAGCACATTGCCGGGCTGGACGGGCAGCAGCAAGCCGAGAGCGACCGCGAAGCGCGCTGGAAGAAGCGCCTTGGCCCGCTCGCCCCGATTGCGCTGGCCATCTTCAAATTCAAGTCGGCGCTGTTTCTGCTCTTCAAGCTCAAGTTCCTGCTGGGCTTTGTCGGCTTCTTCGGCCTGTACTGGGCCATGTTCGGCTGGAAGTTTGCGCTCGGCTTTACGATCTCCATCCTGATTCACGAAATGGGGCACTACATTGCCGTGCGTGCGCGCGGGTTGAAGGCCGACCTGCCCATGTTCCTGCCCGGCCTGGGTGCCTATGTGCGCTGGTATCACCAGGGCATGTCACTGGGCGTGCTGGCCCAGATCGCCCTCTTCGGCCCGCTGTTTGGCCTGGGCGCCGCGCTGGCCAGCATCGGCCTGTTTGCCGTGACGCACCAGCCCGTCTTCCAGGCCATCGCGTACGTGGGCGCCTGGACCAACCTCATCAACCTCATCCCGGTGCTGGGGCTGGACGGCGCACAGGCCACCTACGCCCTCACGCGGCTGCAGCGCGGTCTCGTGCTCGCCGCCTGCATCATCCTGTTTGCGCTGATGCACGAGGGAGTCTTCCTCTTCCTCGCTGCCGGCATGACCTATCGCATGTTCACCAACGACACGCCCGAACAGGAAAGCATCGGCACCCTTGTCGGGTATCTGCTTCTGCTGTTTGCGTTGGGAGCGTTCCTGTACATCATCCCCGACCCCGGCCAGTTCGCACGATAAACAAGCCGGGCCGCAACCTTAAGCCTGTCTTCATCTTCGAGACCTCACCCCATGCTTTTGCATCGCATGGGATGAGGTCATTTCGCTTTGGACGAACAGAACACCATCAGCCGGCGCCGTTTCCTGCGACAAACCTTCGCCTACTCGGCCCTGGCTGCCCTGGCGCCGGGCAGCCTGCTCACGGCAGGCGCGCAGGCTCCGCCGCCTGACCCCAACGCCACCCACATGTTCATGATCGGCGACTGGGGTACCGATCGTTACGTCCCGCAGCAGGTCAACGTTTCGCAAAGCATGCAAACGTGGATGGACCGCAATCACCTGACGCCCAACGCGATGGTTCTGCTGGGCGACAACTGGTACGGCAAGATGCACGGCGGCGTGAACGACCGCCGCTGGGCGGACCAGTTCGAGAACATGTACCCGGCGAACAAGTTCCCCGGCCCGGCGTATGCCGTGCTCGGCAATCACGATTACGAAAAGGGCAAGACCGACAAGGTCCAGCTGCAGCTGGACTACCCCAAGAGCCGCCAGACTCGGTGGACCATGCCCAACCGCTGGTACAGCATGCTGTACCCGCAGCAGAACCCAGTGGCGAAGCTCATCTTTCTCGACTCAAACCTGCCGGGCACCAAGCCCTTCGACCCGTGGCCCTGGAGCTACCTGATGAGCCACGAGGACGCCGACGCGCAGGACCAGTGGTTCCGCGCCGAGCTGGCCAAGCCCCGCGAAGCCCCGTTCCTGATCGTCATCGCGCACCATCCGCTGTTTACGAACGGCGTGCACCGCGACAACCCTGTGCTCATCCCGCGCTGGGATCCGCTGCTGCGCCAGGCCAAGGTCGACTTCTATATCACTGGCCACGATCACGACCTGCAGCACCTGGAATTTGAAGGCCACCCCACCTCGTTCGTCATCTCCGGTGGCGGCGGCGCGGAACTCGTGGACTGGTCCGTCGATCCACGCAAGCGCGGTCCCTTCGGCGGCAAGGTGCTCGGCTTCTCGCACCTGGAACTCACGAAGGAGGCCGTGACCCTGCGCCACATCACCTTGAACGCTCAGGAACTTCACACCTTCCGCCGCACGCCGGACGGCAAGATGACAATTCTGAAAGCCAGTTAGACTTCACGGATGGCTTCTGAGCCGCTGATCACCGCCTCGAACCTCACCAAGCGCTACGGCCCGCACACCGTCGTTTCGGACGTTTCGCTCTCGATCGACCGAGGCGAAATCTTCGGCGTCGTCGGTGAGTCCGGCAGCGGCAAGAGCACCGTCGCGCGCATGATCCTGCGGCTCATCGAGCCCACCGAAGGCCGCGTCACCTTCGACGGCATCGACGTACTCGCCGCCTCGCCGCACGAACTGCGCATGCTGCGCCGCCGCATGGGCATTGTCTTCCAGGATCCCTACGCCGCGCTCAATCCGCGCATGCGGGTCCGCGACATTCTCGCCGAGCCCTTCGCCATTCACCGCGACGCCGCTCGCGGCCCGGAGATCGACCAACGCCTGCGTGCCATGCTCGACGAAGTCGGCCTGCCTGCCACCGCGCTGCCGCGCTACCCGCACGAGTTCAGCGGCGGTCAGCGACAGCGCATCAATATCGCTCGCGCCCTGCTGCTGCGGCCCGACTTTCTTGTGCTCGACGAGCCGGTCAGCGCGCTGGACGTCTCCGTCGGCGCCCAGGTCATCAACCTGCTGCGCGACCTGCAGCGGCGTCACGGTCTCACCTGCCTGTTCATCAGCCACAGCATGCCGCTGGTCCGATATCTGTGCGACCGCGTAGCTGTGATGCAGCGCGGGCAGGTCGTGGAACAGGGTGACGCTCTCGCCATTTGCGACCACCCCACGCAGACTTATACGCAGCAACTCATCGCGGCCACGCCCGAACTGCCCGCCCTCGTAAACTAGAGGCATGAGTCACGAGGGCATCCGCTTCATCAGCCAGGAAGAAGCCCGCCGCGCCGAGCAGCGCGACCAGAAACTGCCGCCCGAAGCCATCACGCCTGCCAAAGTCTCCGTCGACCTGACTGGAGGAACGGGTGTGTCGATTGCCTGGAAGGACGGTCACCGCTCCCACTGGAGCTTCCCGTTTCTGCGCGACGCCTGCCCCTGCGCCACGTGCCACGAGAAGCGCGAGAAGTCTGGCCGCGCCCTAGGCGAACCGGAGCCCGCACCCGCCACCGCCTTTCCCATGTACAAGGCTCCCGCGCGTCCCAGCAAAGCAGAGCCCATCGGTCGCTATGCCATCAAATTTCACTGGAATGACGGGCACGAGAGCGGCATCTACGCCTGGGACTTTCTGCGTCGATTAGACGAGGGCAAAGCATAGCCGCATGAACGTCAACCCACGTATCTCCGCACTCACAACTCGCCTGCAGCCGCTGTACACGCGCTTGAGCCAGCACCCGCTCTACGCCTCGCTCGAAACTCTGAAAGACCTGCACCTGTTCATGGAAGCCCATGTATTCGCCGTGTGGGATTTTATGAGTCTGCTCAAGGCTCTGCAGCGTGGCCTTACGTCGGTCGAGGTGCCGTGGACGCCCAGCCCGCTGCCCGAAAGCCGCCGCCTGATCAACGAGATTGTTCTCGGCGAAGAGAGCGATGTGTACCAGGGAGAGCCGCTCAGTCACTTCGAGCTTTATCGCCTCGCCATGCAACAGTGCGGAGCCTCCACCGCCGCGATCGATGCGCTTTTGCAATCCTTGCGCAATGGTGATCTGCTCGGCCCGGCCCTGGCTGCCAGCGGCGCGCCGCAGGAGGCGCAGAGCTTCGTCGGCGATACGTTTGCGCTCCTCGCGCAAGACAAGCTTCACGTCACCGCCGCCGCGTTCACCTTTGGCCGCGAAGACCTGATCCCCGACATGTTTCAGGGCTTTGTGCGCGACCTGAACCGCGAACTCGCCGGCCGCCTTGAGACGTTCGTCTGGTACCTGCAGCGGCACATCGAAGTCGACGGCGAAGAACATGGCCCCATGGCGCTGCGCATGATAAGCGAACTCTGCGGCGACGACGAAACGAAGTGGCAAGAGGCCGAGACTGCAGCGGTGCACGCGCTGGAGTCACGCCTGCGGCTCTGGGACGGCATCCACGCAAAGGTGCGGGCACGCCGCAGCGTGCCCGCACTCGCCTGACGCCAGGCTCTACTCGATCTTCGTAGCCTTCTTGTGTTCGAAGACGATCGTCACCGGGTGCCCGTTGTTGTCGAACTCCACCGTGCGATTGTTCGGCTCACCCGGCCCGGGACGGCTTACCTGTCCAAGTGCCAGCTGCGCCTGCAACTCGTTCATGCCAAGCACGGCCTTGTGCGCGTCGATCGCCTGCCAGATGGGCGCCGGCCAGTGCTTATAGGTCACGTGCGGATCGTCGTAGAAGAACGCCTCGTCCAGGTAGAAGGTGTAGCCCGCCGCCTCGTGGTACCCCACTGCCACGCCATATAGCGGGCCGGGATCGGCCTTGCGGTGAAACAGCATCAGCACCTGCCGGTCGCCGCGCGGGATGCGCGTGAACAGACTTGCCGGGGCTACCTGCTCGATGAAGTTCACGACGTCCAGCTGCTCCGCGCCCTGGAGCAGGCCCGCAGCCTTGGCAAAGTTCACATGCGTCGCCGTCGCCGGATAGAAGTTCATCTGGTTCCCGGCAAACACCCAGATCGGCTTTCCATCCAACGCCCGCGCATCCGCAAGGGTGTGCGGATACATCTTCTTCGGAACGATGTAGTCGTCTTGCGTCAGCCCCAGCGCGGGTCCCTCATTCACATGGACCACTTGGGCATCGCGGCGCTGCTTCACCACGAAGTACACGCGCACCGCGACCACCAGCAGCATGATCGCCGTTAGCGCAAACGCAAGCTTCTTCCCGTTCCCGCTCGGCCGGTCCTCTTCGCCATCCCGCTCCGGTCCGTTCGCATCCAGCATCGCCACAGGCAGGCTCCTCAGTGGTTTTCGTTCAGGGTAGGATGCGGGCTTCTAGTTGATCGGCTCGCTCACGCTGGTTGCATTCGCGGCGAGCAACTCTTCCGTCGTCAGCGTATTCACCTTGCGCAGCGGTGGAAAGAACACCGCCCACAAGCCTGTCACCATCATGGATCCGATGCCGCCGAGGACCACGGCTCGCACGGCTCCCAACCATTGCGCCGTGACGCCGCTTTCGAACTCGCCGAACTCGTTGCTGGTCCCCAGGAAGATCGCATTCACCGCAGACACGCGCCCGCGCATCTGCGGCGGCGTTCCAAGCTGCAGTATTGACGACCGCACGATGACTGAGACGTTGTCCGTCGCTCCGATGATCACCAGCATCACCAGCGAAAACGGAATCGATTTCGACAGGCCAAAACCTACCGTAGCGGCACCGAAGATGCCCACGCACACCAGCATCAGCTTGCCCGCGTTCCGCTTGATGGGGAACTTCGCCAGCGTGACCGACATGATCAGCGCACCCACCGCCGGCGCGGCGCGCAGCACGCCCAACCCGCGCGCTCCGGCGTGCAGGATGTCCTGCGCAAAGATCGGCATCAGCGACACGGCACCGCCCAGCAGCACCGCGAACATGTCCAGCGAAATCGACCCCAGCAAAAGCCGCGCCTGCTTCACATAGCGCATGCCGACCAGCATCGCTTCGAGCGTGAACGCCTTCTTCTCCGTCGCTTCCCGGCGGGGTTGCAGCGTGCTCACCAGCCCCAGGAATCCCACGAGCATCACGATCGTAACCAGGTACACCAGTGGCGCTCCGTTCAGCCGCGCTGCCTGGCCGTGCAGCGCAATCGTGAACAGCAAGCCACCTAGCGCGGGTCCGCTGATGTTCGCCGTCTGGAAGACCGCCGAGCCCCAGGTCATCGCATTGACGAAGCTTTCCTTAGGAACCAGTTGCGGCAGGATCGCCGACGCAGCCGGCCCCGAGAAGGCCCGTCCCACCCCGATGAAGAACAGCAGGACGTAGATCGTGATGATGCTGCGCAGACCCATGTAACTGATGGCGAACAGTGCCGCGCTGCAAACCAGTTGCAGACCGTAACACGTGAGGATCACCCGCTTGCGGTCGTACCGGTCCGCCGTGTGCCCCGCCGGCAGTACAAACAGGATGCTGGGCAGGAACAGCGCCAGCCCCGTGGATCCGAGCAGCAGTGCCGAATGCGTGAGCTGGTAAATCTGCCACGCCACGGCGACCGATTGCGCCTCGGCGCCCAAGATCACCAGAAAGCGCGCCACCTGGTAGTTGCGAAACGATGGCGATGCAAACGCCGACTGCGCTCCGGGTTGTCGAGGCTCCGCTGCGGACATCGCTCCGTCTATGGTGTCACACGCCAGAACGCGGTTAGGCGCAGCGACGGCGTTACTGGTTCAGGTAGCTGTCGTACTGCGATTCCAGGACGCCCGTGTTCCGGGCGAGTTGCAGCTTTGCCTGGTTGAACTGAAACAACGCATTCACCAGTTGAGACTGCGCATTCACCAGCGTGGCTTGCGCCCGCACCACGGGCAATGTGTCGTCCACGCCCGCCCGGTACCGCTGCTGAGCGTCGCTCAGGGCCTCAGCCGCCAGGTTCACGTTGCTTGTGGCCGCCTTGACAAGGTCGTCCGCCGTTTGTACGTCCAGCATGCTCGACCGGATCTGCTGATCGATGTCGGCGCGAACGCTTCGAATCTGCGCCCGGAGCCGTGTCAATTGCGAATCGGCCACCTCACGATCGCCGCGGATGCGAGCTTCCTCGAAAATCGGGAAGTTGATGCCGCCCTGCGCCACGAAGTCGCCGTGGTACAGCCCATGCGTCTGCCCGATTACGCCGTAGTATCCGCCCAGCGTCGCAGCCGGCAGCCGCTCATAGGCGATCGCTTTGCGCTGCAGCTCAGCCGAGCGCAACTGCGCCTCCAGCCCAAGCAGATCTTTGCGCCGCTTGTACGCCACCTGCCGTGCGGTCTCCAGCGGCAGCGCGTCCAGTTCGTGGTAGGGCACAGGATCGGTCAGCACCAGCGGCTGATCAGCCGCCAGTCCCATGTTCCGGTTCAACTGGATCTTGTCTTTATCAAGGCTGTTGCGCAACTGCACCAGCTGCTGCTCACGCTGCTGCCGAGTTACTCGTGCGCGCAAGAGGTCCAGGTTGGTGCCGGTGCCCGCGTCCTTGCGCGCCTGCGCCTGCCGCTCCAGCTCGCGGTCGCTTACCAGTTGGCCCTCGGCGTCGCGGATCGAAGCTTCATCCGCCAGTACCCGCAGATACTGGGTGGCGACGTCCTGCACAATCTCGCCGCGGTCGGAGTAGGTCTGTAGTGTTGCGATCTTCGCCTGCTCGCGTGCGGCTTTGTACACCTCGTACGCGGGCAGGTTGAAGAGCTGCTGATTCAGGTTCAACTGGGCGCTGGTCACGTCGTATCGCACGATAGTCTGCAGCGGGGGCGTTCCGGGCGGCAGGAGCGGCTGCACCGCGGCCGGGCTGAAGCCCATCGCCGCCAGGTTTACCTGCTGGGTGCTGGTCCGGCCCACCGCGGTGAGGGTTGGGATAAGGGCGTTGAAGGCCACCGACCGCAGGCCGGCCACCTGTCGCTCGCGCTGCTGATCCACACTTATGCGCAACGACCGCTCCAGCCCCAAGTTCACAGCGTCGGCGAGCGAAAGATTGATCGGCGATCCGGTCGAGACCGGAGTTTTGACGCCGTGTCCAAGGTCGCGTGGCGCCGCGCCCGCCAGCCCCTGCGTCACCAGGAGTGATGGCTGCTGCGGCTGTGGCTCAAATGGTAGGTCCGGCGCCGCCGCGATCGGGGGCTGCCGCAGGGTCCGTTGGGCGGTCTGAATCGCTGGGGCAGCGGGCGGAGCCACCGGCAGCGGAGCCTGGTTGGCCTGTCCCACGGTCGTGGTCTGAGCGTTGAACGGCGCGGGCTGCGCCGTATCCTGCGCTGCCGCCACACCGGTCAGCAGCGCACAACATAACAGCGGCACGGCTGCACGCGCGCGCACCGGCGATTGGTGCTGCGTAGGCAGCTTGGTTCGTTCCCCTCGAGTCATCTCTCGGATTGGATTCCAGCGGGAGAGAGCCGGTTGCGGATTTCTGACCGGAACCCGTGCCGCCGCGCCCTAACCACCGGCACTCGGCTGCGTCTAGAATCAGAAGAGGCCGCCACGTGCTTATTCGCCGGCCGGGAGTCTGCATGAACCGTCGTTTTGCCGCTGCGCTTGTTGCCGGGGCGCTCAGCCTTCCTTTTGCCGCCGCCCACGCCCAAATTCTGGGGCCCGCCAGCGACGGCCACTTCAAAGACACGAGCATGCTGAAGCCGCCCGCCGGCCAGCGTGTCGCCGTGGTCGTCTTCGAAGATCTGGAATGCCCGGCCTGCGCCGCCGCCCACCCGATCGAGCTGCAGGCGGCTCAGCAGTACCACGTGCCCATCGTCCGCTACGACTTCCCGCTGCAGATGCACGTGTGGAGCTTTGAGGCGGCCGTGTTTGCCCGCTACCTGCAGGACAAGGTCAACCCCGCCCTAGCGGACGAGTACCGCACCCAGGTCTTCCGCAACCAGATCAGCATCGCCAGCAAGGACGACCTGCAGAACTTCACCAAGCAGTTCATGCAGAAGCATGGACAGGCGATGCCGTTCGTCGTCGATCCGGGCGGTAAGCTCGCCGGAGAGGTCAAGGCCGACTACGGCGTGGGTCTCCGCCTGAACGTCACTCGCACCCCGACAATTTTTGTGGTGGAGAACAATGGCCACTACGAGACCATCAGCGGCAACGAGACCGGTGGCGCCGATCCGAACCGTCTGTTCCCGGTCATAGACGCCGCTCTGAAGCAGACTCACAACTCCGCTCCCGCCGCCGTCCATACCGTGGCCCGCACCACCCACAAGTAGTACGAAGCAAGTAGCTTAAAACTGAACGGCACGCCTGCGGCGTGCCGTTTCGACTTTTACTGTCCCAGGTTTATTGCGGAACTTCGGCGGCCTTCTTGTCGGCCTTGTCCTGTGCCTTGTCTGCTTCCTTCTGCTCGTGCGTTCCCAGCGCCTTGCGCTGCTTCTTGTCCGCCTTGGCCTGTTCCTTGTCGGCTTTTGAGGCCTTCTTGCTGGCGTGCGAGTCCGCTTTCAATTGGTCGCGGGATGCAGCCGTGTCCTGCGAGGCCATTTGCGCCACCACCGGCGCACTCATTCCCACCAGTAGCGAAACCACCGCTAGTCCCTGAATCATTCGCATCGAGTTTCTCCTTGCTTGTCGATCAAGACATACGGAACGCCAACGTAGCAGCGCAGTCCCAGACCGGGCCGCTACCACCTCGTTCCGCGCACATCGGCGAAACGCGCCACGACCTACTGTGGCGTAGTGGTCGCTGCCGGACTTACGCCCGCCTTCTTTTCGGCCTTCGCTGCCTTGTCCTGGGCCCGCAACGCCTTGCGCTGCTCCTTGGCCGCCTTGGCGCGCTGCTTGTTGGCCTTTTCCTCGTTCTTCAGCGAGTCTTCCTGACCCTTCGAGGTCACGGGAGCGTTGGCATCGGAACTCGCAGCCTGCGGGGTTTGGGCCAGCACCCGTACGGGAACGGCAACCATGCCACACATCAGGGCACACAACAGAAGAGGTCGAACGCGATTGAAGCTCATACAATCTCCTGCTTGATTCGATGCAGGGGGAGCCCGGGACGCCACTCAGTCCAGCAACACGGAGTTGCTTTTTCAGACTGCATCCGTGCGAATCGGTCAGGTGCGCTAGGTGATCTGAACGAGGTCGGCCGGCCCGGAAGGCCGCCCTGCTCCGTGCCCGCTTTGCGCGCGCGGAGGAGCCGGATCGGCGTGCTGCGGTGCGCGCCAGTGATCGATGTAACTCACCTGGTGCACGCACGAGATGGTGCAATTGGGCGCGCATCCCTTTTCCGTCAGGAACTCGCGCTTTACGTCGGCGGTGGTGTACTGCGCCAGAGGAACGCCCGGGTAGCCGCGCTGCTGCGAGCAGTAGTGCACCAAGCCGTTCTCGCACACATACAGGTAGCGCGAACCCGCCCGGCAGCGCCAGTCGTTCGGCTCGCCGTTCGCGATCGCTTCCTGAAACTTGTTGAAACGCGTATAGCTGCGTCGCGTCAGACCGCGGACCCGCTCCCACACATTGCGCTCCGCTCCACCCAGCGGCCGCAACTGCCCGCTGCCGTCGTGGATGATGCCGATGGTCGAGGAGAAACCGAGTGCCAGAGCGCGCGTGCTCACCACGTAAGCGTCTTCCGGATTCGGGATGCCGCCGCCGACGACGGAATTGATGTTGACGTGGAAGTCTGCGTACTCCGCCAGCCACAAGAGGCGCTGGTCCAGCACCTTGAGCGACTTCTTGGAGACCTCGTCGGGCATCACGTTGTCGATTGAAATCTGGAGGTGGTCCAGGCCGGCCTTGTTCAGCCGCTCGATGCGCTCGCGGTTCAGGTTGTAGCCGTTCGTGATCATGCCGGCAATTGCACCAGTCTTGCGAATGCGCGCGATGATGCGGTCCAGGTCGGGATGCAGCGTGGGTTCACCACCGGAAATGGTAATGACCGACGTGCCCAGCCGCCCTAGGGCGTCGATGCGCCGGTCCATCTCCTCGATCGGCACCGGGTCGGAGTGGTTATCGAACTCGTTGCAGTACGTGCAGGCCAGGTTGCAGCGGCGCATGGGCACGATCTGAGCCATGTAGGGGTGGCCGGTGTGCACCAGCGCGTAACCGATGCTTAGCAGTTCCCGCACGCGCAACGTGGCGAGCCTCGCTTGTCGCCGCAGCGGCATGGGCCGGTGCCCTGGCTTCATCTGGAACGCGGGCTTCGGCTTGGCGTCTGCTGACGCGGGCTGTACGGCAGTGGACATGCTCCGAGAAGTTTACCGGAAAGCAACAGGCTCTGCCGCGCCCGGGAAACGCGCTGGGCACCCGCTCCTGTAGACTGGAAGCATTGCTTTTGTGCGCCTTTTGCCGCACCGGGAGTGCCGAACCCTCGTTTGGCGCCCGTTTGCAAGACCCATTCGCAATTCAGCCCCGAAGAACAGGACCGAGCACCGCTGTGAGCCAGACTATTCGCAACATCGCCATTATCGCCCACGTTGACCACGGCAAGACCACACTCGTGGACGCCATGCTGAAGCAGAGCGGAACGTTCCGCGCCAATGAAGCCGTGGCCGACCGCGTCATGGACTCCAACGACCTGGAACGCGAGCGCGGCATCACCATTCTGGCCAAGAACACCGCCGTGCACTACGGCGATGGCAAGATCAACATTGTCGACACGCCGGGCCACGCCGACTTCGGCGGCGAAGTGGAGCGCGCGTTGAAGATGGTCGACGGCGTCGTCCTGCTGGTGGACGCTTCGGAAGGTCCGCTGCCGCAGACCCGCTTCGTGCTGTCGAAGGCGCTTGCCGGCGGCCTCACGCCCATCCTCGTTATCAATAAGATCGACCGTCCTGACGCTCGCGTGCAGGAAGTTCTGAACGAGGTCTATGACCTGTTCATCGACCTCGACGCCGATGAGTCGCAGCTCGACTTCCCCGTCGTGTACACCAACGGCAAGGCGGGCACCGCGACGCTGGACATGGATCAGCCCGGCACCGACCTGAAGCCGCTGTTTGAGACAATCGTCGGGACGATCCCGCCGGCCAAGGGCGATGCCGACGGCCCTCTGCAGATCCTGGTCACCAACCTGGACTACTCCGATTACCTTGGCCGCCTCGGCATCGCCCGCGTCTTCAACGGAACGCTGAAGACCGGCGAAACCGTGAACGTGGCGCGCCTGGACGGGTCGCTGCAGCCGGTCAAGATCACCAAGCTGTTCAGCTTCAGCGGCCTGAAGCGGACGGATATCGAAGAGACCACAGTGGGCGACATCGTCGCAATCGCGGGCGTCAGCGGCCTGACCATCGGCGAGACGATCACCTCGCTCGAGAACCCCGCGCCCCTGCCCCCCATCGTCATCGACGAGCCGACCATCGCGATCCAGTTCAGCGTGAACAACTCGCCGTTTGCAGGCCGCGAAGGCCAGTTTGTCACCAGCCGCAATCTGCGTGAGCGCCTGGACAAGGAGCTGCAGACCAACGTTTCCATCCGCGTGGAAGAGACCGGCTCACCGGACGCCTTCAAGGTGCTGGGCCGCGGCGAACTGCAGCTTGCCGTGCTCATCGAAATGATGCGTCGCGAAGGCTACGAACTGCAGGTGGGCCGTCCCGAGATCGTCACCAAGCGCATCGATGGCGTGCTGATGGAGCCGGTTGAGTACGTCACCATCGACGTGCCGAACGAGTTCAGCGGCACCGTGATCCAGAAGCTTGGGCCGCGCAAGGGCGAGATGGTCAAGATGCACGGCGATGCCCGCGTACGCATGGAGTTCAAGGTTCCGTCGCGCGGCCTGATCGGTCTGCGCAGCGAAATGCTGACCGAAACGCGGGGCACGATCGTGATGAACTCGCTGTTCGACGGCTACATGCCGTACCAGGGTGAGATTCCGCAGCGGCCCACGGGCGCGCTGATCAGCGATCGCGCTGGCGTGACCACCACCTACGCGCTGAACGGCTTGCAGGAGCGCGGTGTGCTCTTCATGGGCGAAGGCGTCGAGGTGTACGAAGGCATGATCGTGGGCGAGAACAGCCGCGACAACGATCTGGACGTGAACGCGGTCCGCGAAAAGAAGCTGACCAACATGCGCGCTTCGTCGGCTGACGAAGCTTTGCGATTGGTGCCGTACAAGCAGCTAACGCTGGAGCAGTGCATCGAGTTCATCGCTGACGATGAGCTGGTCGAGGTCACACCCAAGTCGCTGCGCATGCGCAAGAAGGTGCTGCAGGCCAATCGCCGGCCGCGCCGCCAGCAGTTGCAGGAAGCGTAAGCAGACAAGCAATCCACACAGTAAGAAGGGGCACGGCGAGAGCCGTGCCCCTCTCTGCTGCCTGGTTTTCGTTCAGCCCTTCTTTTTGCCGAATGGGAAGACGAGGGCGACTTTTGCGTTATAGCTGTTCCGGTTCTCACCGTCCGGATGCGTATAGACGTACTCGGCGGGGATGATCGAGAGCGATACCCATTTCGTGAGAGGCGTAGTCACATTGATGCCGGTCAACAGAGCGTATGCGTTTACCACCGAGCCCGCGTTGGAATTGCGCGAATCACCCATTTGCAGAAACAGCGCCGGCTTCAGCTTCGGCTTTGGCAGAATTTCCTTGGACACACCCAGCGTGTAGGTGTGCGCGTTGACGCTGCCCTTCCGGTTTGCACCGTAGTAGTTGGAGGCGTCCGCGTAAACGGCCCAGCCGTTCGCGAGATTGAAGGTCGGCTTTGCCAGCCAGCCATTCAGGTTGCGATGATAGCCGCCCTGGTCGGCCCACAGGTATGCATACCCCACACTGATCGTGCCGATCGGAGTGGGTTTCTTCGCTGCAGGCGTGGACTGTTGACCAGACCCGTCACTGTCGAGCGGAAGGAGGAAGGTCTGGGCGTGGGCCGGCATCGCACACGAAACGGAAATCAAAGCGAGCGTCAGCCACGCTGCAGCGCGAATGTTCATATCCGCGTCAGACGATCCCACGGGAAAGCTGAGATGCTTTGCCGTGGGCGCGACAGATTCGGCCAGTGGGCTCCGCTTGATCTAGGGCTCGATTGGTTGAGTCGTGAGTTCGCCCACGGGCGTGTCTTCGACGCCCCATCCGGGAAGTTCCTGCGATCCGGTGATGAGACGGACGCCCTCTTGGAAGAACAGATAGGTGAACGCCCAACTGCGGAACACGGAGAAGCGATTGCGGAATCCGATCAGGAAGAAGATGTGCACCACCAGCCACGTGAGCCAGGCCATAAAACCGCTCATGTGCGCCCGGAACGGCCATTTCACATTGCCCACGGCGGCGCTGCGTCCGATGGTCGCAAGGTCGCCTTTGTCGAAGTAGTGGAAGGGCTTCTTCATGCGGCCGCCCTCCACCTCCAGCGCGATGGACTTTCCTGCATAGGTTCCCATCTGCATGGCGGGTTGCGCCACTCCCGGGACCGGCTTTCCGTCGCTCATGGCGTGAGCCAGGTCGCCGCAGATGAAGATCTCCGGATGCGCCTTGGGGTGGAGGTATTCATCCACCATCACACAGCCCTTCTTGTCGCACTCCACGCCCAGCATCTTGCCCAGCGGGCTGGCCTGCACCCCGGCGGCCCACAGCGTGACCACGGAATCGATGCGCTGGTCGCCTACCATCACGTAGCCGGGCTGAACATCTGTCACGCGCTGGCCGGTGCGTACCGTCACGCCCAGTTCCTTAAGCTGCTGCAGCGCGCTGTTCTGCAGATCCTCCGGATAGGCGGCGAGGATAGCCGGCGAGCCCTCAAGAATTAGCACGCGCGCCGAGGCCGGGTCGATGTGTTTGAAGTCTTTACGGATGTACAGCTTGGCGATATCGGAAATAGCGCCGGCAAGCTCCACGCCCGTTGGCCCCCCACCGATGATGACGAAGTTTAGCGCCGGGTGCTTGCCCGTCTCCAGCATCTCGCCCTCTGCTTTTTCAAAGGCCAGCAGAACGCGGCGGCGGATTTCCACGGCGTCTTCGATCGTCTTTAGCCCAGGTGCGAGCGAAGCCCACTCTTCCTTGCCGAAGTAGCTATGAGTCGAGCCAGTGGCGAGGATCAGGTAGTCGTACTGCAGCTCTGTGCCGCTGCGCAGATGAGCCCGGCGATGGTCCACGTCGAAGCCCACCACCTCATCCATCAGCACTTGGGTGTTCGGCGACCGGATGATGGTGCGGATGGGCTGAGCGATATCCGCCGCAGACAGCACGGCCATGGCGACCTGGTAGAGCAGGGGCTGAAACGTGTGGTGGTTCTTCTTGTCGACGATCGTGACGTTGACCTCGGCGTGCTCCAACGCTTCCGCCGCGCGCAGACCGGCAAAGCCTGCTCCGACGATCAACACCCGTTTCCGCACACCACCTGTAACATCCGCCGCCGCCATGCTCTCTCCTGCGTTTCACGGATTCAGATGCGGGATGGATGGGCTCCGTCTCGCCGTGGTCCGGAAGAACCTGCCGGGCGCCTCGCCGCAAGCGAGGGTGCGGGCGGCTGCGCTAGGGCTCCTTGACCAGCGAAACCGAGAAGAAGCCGCTGGTGCCCGTCGCTGCCACGATCTGGGTAGTCGCGGCGGTGCCGTCGAATTGCATGGGAGCGATGGACAGCAGGCCATCGTCATCGCTGATGGCGGACGTGACCGCACTGCCGTAGACCGGCGGAACGGCGCAACGTCCGGTGGCGGGACAGGGCGGCTGCCAGGCCGTAACCTGCTGGCGAATGGAAACAGCCGCGCCGGCAACGCCGTTTCCGGCGGCATCGACCACTCGGAGCGTGATGGCGCCAAGGCGAGATCCGCTCTGAACCACTTGTGCGTCGCCCGCAATTCCCTGCAGCCGGAACGCGTCCGGCGACACGCCGACCAGCGTGAGGCTGGTACACGCATTGGTCCACGCGCACGCCTGCACTGTTGCCTGCGCTCCGGCCGCGAGCGCACCGGTCGCGGAAACGATGGCCGATCCGTCCGCCATGCTGGTGCTCTGGGCCGAGTTCTGCGTCGAGGCGAGCTGCACCGCTCCGGAGCCGACCGTCCACTGCACTGGCTGGCCGGAGATGCGCAGGCCGTTGCGCAGGACCATCACCTCTGGCGAAAAGGGCGCGTTCGCAGTGGCCGCGATGTACTCGACCGGTCGCACGGGCGACAGGCTCTGCGAAGTGAGCGTGGCGCTGAACTGGGCGGACGCCTGCGCACCGGAGGTGGTCGTGGCCAGCAAGGTGATTGATCCAGCCGCGCTCGCGGCGGCCTGCACACGGGCCAGGCCGGTTCCGTCGGTGAGCACCGTGCAGGTAGTGGCGCCGCAGGGAGCAAGCGTTGCCGAACCCGCCGTGACGCGAACCGTGATCGTCACGCCAGCGACGGGAGCGTTGCTGCTGTTCGTCAGGCGCACGGCGAACGTGTTCGCCGCGCCCACATCCGTGGTGGCGAGAGGCGCGGTCACCACTGTGAGCACGTCGCCGGTGCTGCTGCCGTAGAGCAGGCCACCCGTGATGGTCGACGTGCCTCCGGTCCGCAGATCGGACACGACCACATCGTTGGTGGTGTTACCGTTCAGCGCAGACAAAGTAGGTGCGTTGACCACAATCTGCGTGGGAGACAGGCTGACCACCGAGGCTGCGACACCACCGACGGTTACGGTGTTTCCCGGCTGAAAGCCGACACCGGTGATCGTGACCGTGCCGCCGTTGTTGCCCAGGCGAGCCGGACGAACCGAGTCTGCATACAGCAGGCGCGCGCTGTAGGCGAAATCGGGGCGTCCGCTGCCGCGTTGGTCGGCGACCACGAAGCGCACCGTCTCAGAGGTGGTGAACGTGGCGGTGAGCTGGGTCGTCCCATTCTGCCGGCCGTTGAAGGCGGTCCCTGTCGCAGCAATAGTGGGCCGAGTTCCTGTCGGGTCCGAGCCGTGCCACAGGCCCAGTACCGGCTGCATCTTGGCCATCGAGGCGCTGTTGTTCTCGTCGAGCGCTATTACTTCCAGCGTGGCGGTGCGGCCTGCCTGCACCGTGATTGAGCCCCAGGAGGTATGGCCGTAGCCGCAGATTTTGCCGCTCCACATGCCACTGGGGGCGACCGTTGCCGGCGCGGACTCCGTGCCGTCGCTGCCGGTGGAGCAGTCGGACGAGGCGGTGGAGACGATGTTGGTGGTGGACTGTGCACCGTATCGGCCGACCACGCTGAACACCGAGGGGCCAACTGTTCCGGAGGGCAGGATCATGCCCGCCGAAGTGGGACCCACGGCATAGCTGCCGCGGTACAACGGGTTCACGGACTCTGCGGCAACGATCACGTTGTTCCAGGAGGTAGTCGGAATGGCCGGCACCTCCGCCATGGTCCAGTAGCCCTGGTAATTCGAGTTCAACGTGCCCTGGACCGCCGGAAACCCGGAGAGGCCGCCCGCGACGGGATTGCCGCTGCTGCGCCGGTACAGAGCTCCCGTGACGGCGGAGGTGGTCTGCCAGCCCTCCACGCCGTATTGGCCCTGCACGCCCTGGCGGGTCGCGGTTACATTCACGCCGTCCATGCCTTCGCCCGTGGGGAACTTCACGAAGCCGGTCAGGTACTCGCCGTCGGTGGAGGCGTAGGCTCCCAGGCCATACAGCAGGTGGACGGAGCAGCGGTCGTCGTCGCGCAGGGTGAACGGATTGGGCAGGCACTGGTAGGTGTACGTGCCGCACACGATGTCGATGGGGTGCATGATGGGCCAGTGCAGTTGCTGCTGATAGGTGGGCTGCGGCGCACCGGTGAAGACGTTGTCATTCACCTGGGACCAGGCCAGGCCGATGACTCGGCCAAAGACGCGCATCAACTGGTATTGCATCTGCAACTGCTGCTCAGGCGCCGGCCCGGTGCAGCGGCCGTTGAGCAGGATGATGGCGTGCGCGATGTTGCCGGGCTGGATGAACTTGTCCACGTTCTCCACGGCAGCGTTCTGGCGGCAGGCGGACGGCGAACTGGCACCCGAGCCCAGCAGCATGTCGATCAGTGTGCCGTCCGCATCGAAGACCACCGCAATCTGCTTGGCTGCGTAGTTGGAGCTGTCGACGTCGGCAGGCCAGATGGGACCGTTGGAGCCGAGGTAGACGTTGCTGGAGCTCACGTCTTCGTTGAGCGACCCGCCGTTGGACAGCACAAGATTGCTGTACTGGATGTTCCACACCTGCGCGGCCGCGTTCACGATCTGGGTGGCAGCGGCATTGCTTACGCTGCTGCTGAGCGGGCCGGCGTCGATGAAGTAGCTGACGTTGTTCTGGTACCACGTGATCGGGGAGCCGTCGTTTTGCCAACCGGCTCCGTTGCTGGCGACCCAGCGTGGGCCGGCGGCACGCAGGACTGGGAGAAGTAGCATGCAGCCTGCGATCAGTAGGAAAATGCGGCGCGTCATGAGCGTGCCTGTCCGGCGCCGGCAGAGCGCAAGAGATCGAGCACCAGATCGCGATCGATGGCGTGAACGTCTGGCAGGGCAAGACTGTTTGTCGTCGCGTCCGCGGATGCGGCACTGCGTTCCGGAGCAGCGGAGGCCGACACGGTAGCGGAGCGTACCTGTGGGGCAGAGGAGACGATGTTAGCGCTGCCGCGTTGCACGTCTGCCGCGATCCAGCGAAGGTCGAGATTGCCGACAAGCTGGTCGCCCGAAAGAGGCACGATGCCGCGCTCGCCCATGACCGGCGCGCTGAATCCCGAAGCAGCCGGCGCGGTCAGCATAAACAGGGCGCGTTCGCCGGCGTAGAAACGGTCCAGGCCGCCGGCCCAGGGCGAAACGCGCATCGTGTAAGCGCTGCCTGCGGCAATGCCGCGGATGCCGCGTTCGACCTGGAAGGTCACGCGAGCACCGCCGCTGCTGTCAGGCTGCACTTCGGCAACACTGCCGGTGAAGATGACGCCAGCTTGTGCGGCGACCTGTTGCAGCGCCGAAGCGACGTTGGTAGAGGGCGAGGCCCCTGTGGAGCTCTCCGTCGTCCCGGCGACAGGCGCTGCGGAGCGAAGCATGGCCGATTGGAAGCTGGTCTGCGCCAGCGACGTGCCCGCGCTCACCAGGAGCAGCAGGCCCATGGCCGCGGCGCGTGTGTTTCTGTTTGAAGCATGTAGCACTTTGAATCACCGCCCAGTGCTCTTATCGGGCGTAGGAGCGAATGCTTGAGCCGAGTCAGGCGGCCTCGCTCACCGTTTGGAGTTGCGCCGGCGACGGCGGAGGCGTCAGCAGGCTGACGATCACCAGCGCCACCAGCGAGCAAAGCAGGGCGGGGACGATGGCGTCGCGCTCGGCGACGGCGCGCGGCAGTACATTCTTCCAGCTCATGTCCCAGGTGATGGTCACCAGCGTACCCACAGCAATCGAGGCGACCGCGGCGGCCGCCGTGGCCCGCTTCCAGAAGAATGCTGCCAGGATCACCGGCGTGAGTGCGGCGGAATAAATGGTGTAGGCGTACAGGCTCTTTTTCAGAACGCTTTCGGTGTGAAGACTCTGCCACAGCGCCCAGACGCCCAGCAAAACCACCATGAGCCGGCTGACTAGCAGGACTTCGCGATCCGCGGCGCGGGGCCTCAGGTATCGCACAAAGATGTCGTTGACCAGGTTCGTTGCGGGCGAAAAGAGCCAGTTGTTTGCAGTGGAGATGATTTTGGCGAAGATCGCGCCCATCAGCAGAGCGCCCAACAACTGCACGCCAGCGTTGCCATGAAAGCCATGCGTGGCGGCGTAGGCTAGGATCTCTCGCGGATGCTCGTGGACTTCGCCCGTGGGAAAGAGCGCCGAGCCGGTCACAGCGAGTGCGATGATCACGGTCTCCAGGATCACCGTCCCGATAATCCAGCCGACAACTGCCTGCTGCGCATCGCGCTGGCTCTTCGCCGAAAAGAACTTCTGGTACATCGACTGGTTGCCGAGGAGCAGGAGGCAGGTCGGCAGGAAGAGCTCCAGCGCCTGGATGGGCGTGATGTCGCCAAAGACCTGGAAGTGCGTGGCCGGAAGAGCGGCATGGACGGCACCCCAGCCGCCAGCGCGATGGACAAGCAGCGGAAGCGCGGCGCACATGGTAACGGTGGCGAGGATACCAATGGCAACGTCGGTATATGCGACCGACGCCATGCCCGCGATGGCCGTGAACAGAACGACGAAGCCGGCCAGAATGTATCGGCCGGTAACGGCATCGACCCCTGGAAAGATCAGGTGAAGGATGTCGCCGCCGCCGATGAACTGGTAGCTGGTGATGGCCGTATAGGTAAACAGAACGGCGACCACGCCAAGAACGCGAGCAGTCTGGCTGTAACGAGCCTCCAGGAGATCTGGAATGGTGAACTGCGCAAACTTGCGGGCGCGGGGAGCGATGAAGTAGATCAGCAGGAGGCCGGCCCAGCCACCTCCGCCCTGCCAGAGCGCGGCGAACCCATGCCTATAGCCGTTCTCAGCCCCGGCCAGCAGGGATCCGGAGCCGATCCAACTGCTGAGCAGCGTGAACACCAGCACGGCTGCAGGCAGAGTACGACCGGCGACCAGGTAATCGGCGCGGGTCCGGGTCTGGCGAAGCCTGGACAGGGACACACCCAGCAGGGTCAGAACAATGAGCAGAAGAACAACGGCGTATAGATTCATGGGCTGTGGGTTGGGTGCCAGTCTGCGGAAGATTGCCCAAAGTGTATCGCCCGCAACAGCATGCGGGCTCCGAAGGCCTGCGAAGGTCAGGCGCGGCGGCGGTCGGGTACGCCGGGCGGCGGACCTTCCGCGGCCGCCGCGCGGCGTTCCTGGAAGAGGCGCGCGATCGCCCGCGAGGTTCCGGCGCTATCGAAGCGGTTGCGCCAGCACTGCAGAGCCTTGCCGCGCATGTCCTTCCGCTCTGAGTCCGTCATAGCGGACCACCGGCGCAACAGACGCT
Source organism: Terriglobus aquaticus (assembly GCF_025685415.1). NCBI lineage: Bacteria > Pseudomonadati > Acidobacteriota > Terriglobia > Terriglobales > Acidobacteriaceae > Terriglobus > Terriglobus aquaticus. The sequence continues at coordinate 3,772,075 of NZ_JAGSYB010000001.1, read as the reverse complement.
GCACGCCGTCCAGCGTGTCAGGCTCGACCAGGCCGGCGTCACTGGCGGAGATGTCGCCGTGAATATTGACCTGGTCGGAGATGAGCACGGGCGTTCCGCAACTGAGTGCCTCGGCGACGGCGATGCCGAAGTTCTCCTGGTGCGAGGGCAGGACAAACGCGTCCGCCGCCGCAAAAGCGCCCCATTTCGCGTCTCCCGTCAGCATGCCAGGCCACAGCACATCGTCCTGCACACCGCGCCGCGCGGCCATGGCCTGCAACGTGCCGGTCAAACCGGTTTCGTCCGGGCCAGCCATCAACAAGCATGGAAGATCGAGCTTGTGGCGCAGCTCTGCATACGCGCTCAGCAGCAGGTCGCAGCCCTTCTTCTCGTGCATGCGGCCGGCGTACAGCAGAAATGGGCGGCCACGCAGGGCAGGCACACGCTCCAGAAATGCCTGGTGATTCCGACCCGGATCGCCCTGTGGGCCCAGCGTGCCGTAGGGCACCACCTCCGCACGCCACTGGGAGCCGGGAAAGCTGGTGCGGGCAAGTTGGGCCTCCGCCGAGGAGGTAAAGAGCACGGCATCGGCTCCGCGCAACAGATCCCGCTCGACGAGGAACCAGTACGGCAGCTTTTTGATCATTTTCAACGGGTACATGCGGTTGAACCAGGGATCGAGCATGCCGTGGGGAAACACCGCATAACGATGCCGCCCGCGAAGCTCCCGTAGGGCGGCCAGCCCCTGGTACTGCCACAGGCCGTGGATCACCACACCGTCGAAGCGCGCCGCTTCCTGGCGAAAGAAGTCGGACAGGGCAGAGCTATATCCGTAACCGAAGGTCTTCCGACCGAGCGTATGCGTCCGAGCGCATACATCCTCCACTTGCATCGAAGGTGGGTCCAGAGTCGCGACCTCGGCTTCGTGACCGTCCCGGCAGTAGCCGCGCAGCAACAGCCGCAGGCCTTCCGCCGGACCTCCTGCTTCCCGGCGCATGGATCGGATCACGTGTAAGAAGCGCAGACGTACTCCCTTATTGGGCACACTTCCGTTGGAGCGGAGCGAGTAGCAGACATTGTAATGGTTACGAGTGTCACCTGGTCAGGTGACTGCGAGATTCAGTGTTGTACGGTGCTTAGGCGCCAGCGCTGCGAAACAGGTCCGCGATGCACGCGCCGGTGCGGAGGCTATTGAAGGTACCTTGCCAGCACGCAAGCGCCTTTTCCCGCATCTGCTCACGCCCGAGATCGTCCAGCGCCACCCAGCGTTGCAGCAGGCGCTCCGTCCCGGGCACGGTGTCCTGCTCTACGAATCCGGCGCCGCACTGCAGCACTTCCTGCGCAATGTTGACCTGGTCGGAGATGAGAACCGGGGTTCCGCAACTGAGCGCTTCTGCCACCACAATGCCGAAGTTTTCCTGGTGCGACGGAAGGATGAGTGCTTCCGCGGCCCGGAAGGCTCCCCACTTTGCTGGCCCCACGACCATGCCAGCCCACACGACGCGGTCGGCAATCCGCAGGTCCTGGGCCAGGCGCATCAGCTTGGCCTGAAGCCCGACCGAGTCTGGACCGGCGAACACCAACGTGGGCAAAGCGTGCTTCGCCGCGACCGCTGCATACGCCCGCAGTAGCAGATCGCAACCCTTCTTCGGGTGCAGCCTGCCGGCGAACAGTAGAAAGGGCTTGTCTTTGAGCTGCGGCAGAGCGCGGTGGAAGGCATCAATCTCGTCGGCAGCGTCGCCCGGGGGGCCGAGCGTACCGTACGGCACGACGACCGAGTTCCAAACGCTGTTTGAAAAGCTGCGCGGTGCCAACTCACGCTCGGTGACGCAGGTAAACAGAACTGCCCGGCTGCCGCGGAGCATGGGCCCTTCCACGAGAGCCCAGTAAGGCACTTTCTTCAGCAGCTTCCAAGGGTAGGTGCGGTTGAACCACGGGTCGAGCATGCCGTGAGGAAAGACGGCGTAGGGGAAGCGTCCGCGCAGTTCACGCAGGGCGGCAAGGCCGTGATACTGCCACAGGCCATCCACGATCGTTCCATCAAAGCGGGAGGCGTTGTCGCGCAGCCAGGGACGCAGATGGGGCGAATAGCCGTAACCGCTGCTACGGCGGCCCAGGGCGTGAACGGGCACATCGAGGTCTGCGGCAGCTTCTCCGGGCGGGTCCAGCGTGGCGATCTCAACGGAATGACCGAGTTGCCGGTAGACGTCTGTAAGAACGCGGACCCCTTCTGCCGGGCCGCCGCCTTCGCGGCGCATGGACCGGATGAGGTGCAGAATTTTCATGACGAACGCAGCACAGACCGAGACACAGGAGAAAGTTGTAAGAGACGGACTGGAATCACCTTGCCAGCTTGGATGCCTCGCGGCAACGGTTACTGGGCAACATAAAAGTAACAACACTTCAATTCTTTTCAACTCGGGAAAAACGAGCGAGGCCCTATTTGCTTGCTGCAGCTTCCACGGGCGCACCCTGCAACACGATGCGTTCGGCCACGGCGTGCTCGATTTCAGAGTTGACTTCACCGCCCAGCAGAATCATCACTCCGGTCACATAGAACCACAGCAGCAGGATGATGACCGCACCGAGCGTGCCATAGGTTGCGGAGTAGTTGCCGAACCAGTGCAGGTAGATGCGCAGGGCGAGCGATCCAATGACCCACCCCAGCAGACCGACCAGGCCGCCGGGCGTGAACCAGCGCCAACGTTTGTTCTTTACGTCGGGGCAGTAGTAGTACATCACCTCGAAGGAAAGCACCATCAGCAGCGAAGCGAGAGACCAGGCGGTAATACGCACCACGATGGCGAGGGCAAAGCTGCCGATGAAGCGGTGATCCAGCCAGTTTGCTGCCAGATCGCCGGAGAACAGGGTCAGGGTCGCGAAGATCACGATCGCAGCGACAAGGACAGTGAGGCCCGCAGCCTCAAGACGCGACTTCCAGAAGGGACGTGTCTCCTTCACCCGGTAGACCGTGTTGAGCGTGTCCTGAACGGCGGCTACCCCTGTGCTGGCGGAAAACAGGGCCACCACGACGCCGACGAGAACCTTGGAACCGGTACTGGCGCTGGTCGTCGACTGGAACGTCTGCAACACAAGCTGAAACGCGGAGGGCGGAATCAGAGCTCCGATTTTGTGCAGGAGCAGGACGTAAAGATGGCCGGAAGACTTCGCGATCAGCCCCATGATCGAGCTCATGGCGATCAGGGCCGGGAAGATCGCGGAGAAGAACGAGTAGGCCAACTGTGAAGCGCGCCCGAAGAGGTTGTCCTCATCGATTCCCTGCCAGGTGCGCTTCGCGACTTCCTTGACGGAAACGCCCTGCAGGTTCCACATGGACGAAATCGGGTTATGCGAAACATGCGTCCAGACGGCTTGCTCCAAAGAATGCAAGCGCTCATGGCTGGCGTGCGTTCCGGGACCGGAAGATGGTGGTGTAGGTTCCGCCAAGCTCACAACTCCACGTCGGCATAGTTTGCCGCCCTGTCGGAGTTGGATGCGCCTTTGCGCAAAAGCTGTTGGAACGCGTTCCTGGAAGTCAGCCCAGCGCGCCGCGCCGCTGCTGCAGGCCCTGCAGCAAGGCGGATGAGACGTTCTCCAAGGATCCTTCTATCGAGCATCCGGCAGCCCGCTGGTGGCCGCCGCCGCCATATTCGAGTGCAACCGAGGAGACGTCGAGGTCGCTCTTGGAGCGCAGAGACGCGCGGAAGCGTTGCGGCCCGGAGTCGTGCGGCACTTCGCGCAGAAATAGAGCCGCGTCTACGCCGGCGATGCTGATCAGGTAGTCCACCGTGCCTTCGCTGTCTTCGTCGGTCGCGTCGAACGCTGCCAGATCGCGCAGAGTGATGTAGCTCCACGCGGTCGCCCCGTGCACCTGCATGCGGGACAGGGCGGTGCCAAGGAGGCGGATGTGTGCGGTGGAAACGGAGTACAGCACGTCGCGGGCGATGCGATCGGCATCGGCACCGCAGGCGATCAGCTCCTGTGCGACGGGGAATGCTCCATGAGCCGTGCCGGGGTAGGTGAACGCGCCGGTGTCGGTAAACAGGGCCGTATACAGGCAGGTAGCCATGGCCGGTGTCACCGGCACCTGCAGGAAGCGCGCCAGTTGGTACACGAGGCAGGCGACCGCAGCCGCGGCGTCATCGATCCAGTTGAGTGCGCCGAAATTACAGCCCGTGATGTGGTGGTCGATATTGAGCAGCGGAAGCAGCTGAAGATCACGCAGGCCGGTGCGGGCGGTGCTGTCGCACTCCAGGACGATCGCGCAGTCGTAGCGATCGGGATCGACACGCCCGGCGTGGATGATGTTCTCCACCCCGGGCAGGGTGAGATAGACCTGCGGAATGGGGTCGGCAAAGACGACGTCGCACTGTTTGCCGAGGTAGCGCAGCATTTCCGCGCAGGCAAGCGCCGAGCCGACCGCGTCGCCATCCGGACGGGCGTGCGAGGTAACAACAAATGTCTGGAAGCCAAGAATTGCCGCTGCCATGGTCGACAGGTCGGCAGAGGCGCCATAGCACCCGACAGGTAGGGCGACGATCGGCAGCGGAAGCTCGGGTATGGAGGCGGTGGCGGAAGTCACGGCGCGGTCGCAGTCTCCGCTTTGCGGGAACGCTTTTTGATGCGATGCAGAAGCGTGTCCATGCGCTCACCAATCTTTTCGGACCGGTCGATGTGGAACGTAAGGTCTGGGATGCGCCGCACGCCCATGCGCTCCAGCAGTTCGGCCCGGATGTAGCCGCGAGCGGCAAGCAGGCCATCCAGGGTCTGCTCTTCCTGCTGTTCGTCGCCCAGCACCGACACGTACACCTGGCCACTCTTGCCGCCCGGAGCCAAGACGACTTCTGTTACATGGACGGAGCCGACACGGGGATCGGATAGCTCGCCTTCAATGATGACTGCAAGCTCCTCCCGCAACGTTTCGGCAACGCGGTTCCTGTGATGTTCTCTTCCACGTTGCTGCGGCATACGGAGACCCTGTTGGTTCTGGAGAATAGGAAAACCGGGCGGGAGGTTCGACGCGGTGTTTACCTGTTTCTCAAAAATAGTAGATGCCAGTCAGACCGGACCTGCGTATAGGTGGTTAGCGCAAATGCGAAGGAAGGCCTGAAATGGTCGGAGACGGCAAGCCGGCAGATCGCAGTACGGAAACGTTTCGCGTCCTGGTAGACCGGCACAAATCCATGGTGTTCTCCATCGCATACCGGATGCTGGGCGACTACGGCATCGCCGAGGAGGTAGCTCAGGACGTGTTTCTGGAATTGTATCGCTGGTTGGATCGGCTGGAGAGCGAGGCGCACGTCACCTTCTGGCTTCGCCGGACCGCCTCCCACCGCGCGACCGACGCTATTCGGCGGCGAAAATTGCGACCGGAGGCGGCAGCCGAGGAGTGGGAAGAGAGTTTCGACCGCGCGGTATTAGGTGGCAGCGGTGTGGGACGGGGGAAGGAAGGCTCTGTTTCGCTCAGCGCGCAACTGGAGCGGGCCCTGCTGACGCTGCCGGAGTCGCAGCGCGCTGCCGTGGTGCTGCGGTACCAGGAGGATCTGTCGCCAGACGAGATCGCCCGTGTAACGGGCGATACGGTGCCGGCGGTGAAGAGCAATCTGCAGCGGGGAATGGCCCTGCTGCGACGAAAAAGTGAAGTTCTGCTGAAGGAGTTTGTTCGTGCCTGATCACAAAAACATGGACGTGACGAAAAACGACCCGGCAATGGATATCTTGGCCGAGCAACAGGTGCGGGCCGCTCTGCGCCGAGTGGACGCCCCGAATGGCTTCACCGAGCGGCTTATGGCGCGCGTGGAGGCCCTGCCCGAGACGCGGGCGCAACGAGCGAAGCAGGGCGGAGGCCGGGGTGTGTTGGTGCGGATGACTCAACCGGCCTGGCGGCTCGCCTACGCCGCGGCCGCAATGCTTGCGATCAGCGCCGGCGCGCTGCACGTGGAACATGCCCGCGCGGAACAGCGCAAAGCCGATGCAGCCGCTGCGCAGTTCGACACGGCGATCCAGGTGACGAACCATGCCCTGGACCAGGTGAGCGCCAAACTGCAGACAACAGAATTCGGCGCAGTCCAACGCGCCCTGGAAGCAAATGGAGGAGGCCGGTAATGAAGCGGATGGAGTGGATGGCAAGCCTGGCAGCGGTAGCAGTACTGGGCGGAACACTGGTGGCGCGCCCGGCGTATGCGTCGTCGACAACCGAAGACGCCGGCAAACGGATCGTCACTCTTCAACCTGCCTCCGCTCCTGCGGACAGCGCCGAAGACGGCACGCAGGCGGACGATCACCTGTTTGACGCCATCGACAAACTGGGCGCGAAGGCAAAGAGCTCGAACGAGGTGAACCTGGACAAGAGCATGCTGGGCCTGGCCGCGCGCAAGGGCGGCGAAAAAGGCGACCTGGCGCAGAAGCTGGACTACATTGTGGTGCGCAACTACGAGTTTGCGCACGAGAACGAATACAACATCGACGACCTGAAGCCCATCTTCAAGCGACTGGATGAGAGCGGGTGGAAGCACCTGGTACGCACGCGCGAAAACCGGGAGATGACCGACATCTGCATCCGGCAGGACAACGAAGGCGTGACCAAGGAGATGGTCATCATCTCTGCCGAGCCGAAGGAGATCAGCCTGGTCCACCTGAAGGGCAATGTAACGCTGGCCGACATGAAGAACTTCGGTGGGCTGATGCGGAGCGAGACCAAGGGCGATGCGCCGAACAAGGACGACCTGAAGCTGAACCACCACTAGTCGATTACGTCCACCTGGCTGTCGAGGATAGAGCCGCCCAGCGCAAGAACAATGCGCTCGGCGGCTTTTTCGACTTCCTGCATCTGGCCAAGCAGGTAGTCGCGCGAGCCGTGGATGGCGGCGACGCCGATCGTGGCGCGGTTCCAGACGAGCGCCTCGTCCAGCTCGGCAACGGAGATGTTGAAGCCGTGGCGAAGCTTGTCTTTCAGCGAGCGGACTACCTGACGACGGTCCTTCAAGGACTGCGCGTGCTCGATGCCGAGTTCCACGATGAGTTGCGCGATCGGCATACGACTAGTGAGCGGCGCCCTGCCCCTCGACAACGGTGACGATCTTGTCGACGGCTTCCAGCTTGATCGTTTCCTTCGTACCGTCGGGCCACTGAATCTCGCATTTGTCGATCGCCGTTGCATCGCCCAGGCCAAAGTGCACGCGCTTGTCCGGGGAGGATGCGAAGGAGCCGCCCGCGATCACATCGCCGCGCTGCGTGAAGCCGTTCGCGGTTAGAAGCACGCTGGCGCCCACGGCGTCGCGATTGGACTTGCCCGTGCCCTGCAGCTTCAGTTCGATCCAGTGATGCTTGGTGTCGGTGACGTTCTGGAAGAGCGACGGTGTGTCATCGAGGTTGTTGGTGACGACATCGACACGGCCGTTGTTGAACAGGTCGCCGAACGCTAGGCCACGCGCCGCCTGCAGCTTGGCCAGGCCGGTGCCCTCCACCGGCGGAACGAACTCAAGCTTGCCCTTGTTGTTGTGGATCAGCAGAACGCGCTGCTTGAAGCTGGTGCCCCAGTTGTTGCGATCAACCTGGGGATAGACGTGGCCATTGCCAGTGAACAGGTCGAGCCAGCCGTCGTTGTCGTAGTCGAAGAAGGCCGTGCCCCAGCCGAGAAATGGCACCGTCGGCTCGGCGATGCCCATCTGGAACGAGACGTCAGTGAAGTTGCCGTCGCCGTCGTTGTGATACAGCGGCTTATAGTCGTCGGAAAAGGTGGTGTTGTACAGGTCGATGCGGCCGTTGTGCAGATAGTCGCCAGCGGCGATGCCCATGCTGGCGGTCTCGCGGCCACCTTCGTTCAAGGCGTAACCGCTGGCGTAGCTGGCATCTTCAAAGGTGCCGTCACCCTTGTTCAGGTACAGGTAGTTGGGCGTAGAGTCGTTTGCGACGAGCAGGTCTGGTTTGCCGTCGCCGTTCACGTCGATGAAGAGTGAGGCCAGACCGTAGTAGGCGCGCTTGTCGGCGACGCCGGCCTTCTCGGAGGCGTCGGTAAAGGTGCCGTCGCCGTTGTTGTGGAAGAGCTTGTCGGACTCGCCCTTCAGACCGTGTGGACCGCACATGGTTGCCACGCCGCGGAAGGAGCAGAAGGCGAGGTTCGCCTCGGCAGGCTTGCCGGGGTTCTTCGATTCGGGCATCTCGAAGTGCACGTAGCCGGGCACAAACAGGTCGAGCTTGCCGTCGCCGTCGTAGTCGCCCCAGGTAGCACCGGTGGCCCAGCCGTCGAAGGTGACGCCCGCCTTCTGCGCGACATCGGTAAAGGTGCCGTCGTGGTTGTTGTGGTACAGGCGGCTCTTGCCGTAATTCGAAACGAAGATGTCGGGCCAGCCGTCGTTGTCATAGTCCGCGCTGACAGCGCCGATCCCCCAGCGCTCGTTGGCGACGCCGGCCTTCTCCGTCACGTCGGTAAACGTGCCGTCGTGGTTGTTGTGGAACAGGGCAGCGTGCGGCGGCGCGGCAGTTCCCTTCTGCGCCTCATAGGTGCTGCCGTTGACCAGGTAGATGTCGAGCCACCCATCGTTGTCGTAGTCCAGCAGCGCCACGCCGGAGCCGAGCGTCTCGATGATGTAGCTCTTCTCTGCCGTGCCGACTTTGTGATGGAAGCTGGCGAGGCCAGCCTTTTCCGCGATGTCCTGAAAGATGACCGGACCGGTCTTGACGAAGCCGCCCGCCGTGATCGGACGGCGCTGCGCATCGAGCACGGGCGTGTGCGCTCCGCCGGTGGAGGAACCACTAGAAGCGGCTGGCTGCGAGCCCTCAACGGGCTTGCCGCTTTGTGGCGTTTGCGCGAGTGCCGTGCCGCTCAGCAGGCACGTTGCGAGAAGAAGTCTGGTCAGGGTAAACGGCATGTCGGGTCGGCTCAGGAAGCGGTCTGGCTATTCAGGATCGGCCGGCTTGGGCTTGTCCGGCGGTGGCGCGGGTGCGGTCTGTTTGCTCTGCTTGGGCGCCTTCTTCTGCGCCTCAAGGAAATCGACAAGCTGAACGATTTGCGGGTCGGTGAGCACGTCACCAAAGGCGGGCATGCCGCCACCGCCCGCGCGAATCTGGCGGTCGATTTCATCGCGCTTGAGGCGCTTGCCGATGCCGCGCAGGTCGGGCCCACGGTCGGTGCCGCTCCAGTCTGCACCGTGGCAACGCTCGCAGCCGGCGGAGTGGTAGGTAGCCTCGCCGGCGGCGCGGCTTTCCTTATCCGCGGCGTGTAGAGGTGGGGCAACTACGAATGCGCAAAGAGTGGCGCAGAGAAGAACTGGTGCAAGCCGCATAGAAGTGGTGTTCAGAGTAGCAGCGCGACGGCTGCGCTCGGAAGAGGACCGGGCAGGTGGGTGGCGCATGCAGATCTACGGCTTGGCCGTGACCGGCTGCAGCGCATCCACGTGCCAGGCCACGGACTCGTTTGCCACCTCAGGGTGCGTGCGAAGGTACTCGAGCGCGTAGGTATTTGCCGTGGGATCGTCCTTCTGGTCGGCGAAAGCGGCAGCTTCGCGAGCGGCTTCGGGCTTCATGCCGAGGCGGCGGTAAAGAATCGACAGGATGTAATGCGCGGCCAGGTCGTCCGGATCGATGGACTGCACGGCTTCGTACTCCGTGCGCGCGTCAGGATACTTGTGCTGCTGGTAGTAGCTGAAGCCAAGCTCGCGGTGCGCGTCGCGCGATCGCGGGAACTGCTTTGCCACCTGCTGCAGATCGGCGACCGCTGCGTCGAGTTCGCCTCCATTGCGCTCGACCAGCGCGCGGTAATACAGAGCGCGAGCATTGTTGGGAGACAGGCTAAGCGCCTTGGCGAGGTTCGGGCGGGCGTCGTCGTAGCGTTCCCAGGCGATCTCGACGATAGCCTGATTGGTGTAGGCGTCCGCGTAGTCGGGACGCAGCTTTGCAACGCGTGCGAAGGCGTCTACGGATGCGGCGTATTGCTGCGCGTCCAGCAAGGCGATGCCGTAGTTGTTCCAGCGCATCCACTCCTTGTTCTGGCCGGGCAGGTCGGGCGTGGCATGGTTGTCCCCCAGGTGCAGCGTGCGAGTGGTGCTGACCATGTCCACGATGGGCTGCTCGTAGTGCGGCTTCAGCGCGAAGTCGATGAAGTGCTGCATGAAGCGGCGGTACTTCACGGTCGCGGTGATGGTGAGGTCGCCCGTTGCGTTCTGCGGGATTGTGAAGCCGTACCGCACCACCTGGGAGCGGCCGCTCTGGATGGAATTGTTGTACGCAACGATGCGGTTGTTCCAGACTTCGTGGCGCTCGTTGAGCGTGCCATGCACGTTGACGAGCCGATTGGTGAAGCTGTGCGCGCTCGGCTCCAGTTCTCCGTTGGGCTGCAGACCGCCGCTCTCGAAGATCACTTTGCCTGTCGAGTCTTTGACCGTGAATGCAGTCCACGACTCGTACATATCGCGCTGCTCGGGCACGTGCGAGTGCGCGATGCCCTTGTTCTGGATGACTACGTCGACGACGACGGGCTCGCCCGCGCGAAGGCCGAAGCTGACATTGCCAAGCGGTGCGGTCAGGTTCGCGTTCGGCTTCTCCGGATTGGCGGAGCCGCGCTCGATGCCGAAGACGTCGACGTTGAAGACGCTGTTCTTCAGGAACTCTGCAATGCGCTTCGACTGCTCATCGAACTTGTAGTACTGCGGGATGATCGTGTTTGCGCCGAGCCAGCGGTGAGAGGCAAGCTGACCGTGCTTCGCGCCTGGGTCGGTGCCGGTGAGCGCCTCGCGCTGCATGTGGCAGGTCTGGCAGGTGCTGACCGAGTCCTTGGTATAGAACGGCAGCGGCGATTCCTTGGCGAAGGAGCTGTTCTGCCACTCATCGTAGAGCGAGATGGCGCGCTGCCACTTGTAGCCGTTCAGCGTCTGCGGCAGTGCGGCCTTGTGGCAGCTGGAGCAGTATTCGCTGGTCCGGTAGAAGGGCTTCATGACGGCGGCGGAGTGGCGATCGAGGTGTGCCAAGATTTCCGCGTCCTGCACGGGACGCGTGATCGGCTTGCCGTTTTCGTCGACGAGGACCGCAGGCACTCCCAGCACATAGGAGCCGGTGCCGCGCGTGTCGACCTTTTGGATCGAGTGGCAGACGCTGCAGGTGATGCCGTCCTGGTCGTAGGGCCGCTTCTTGGCGGAGCCTTCGGTCAGCGCACCCGCCGCTACAGCAATGGGATCGTGGCAGCCTTCACAATGGCGTGAGAACGCGATGCCCTTGTCTTTATCGTCGTTCAGCAGGGCGACATTCTTCAGGTACCACGGCGGGCGGTTTGAATTGGAGTGAGCCGACTCGCGCCATTGCTGGTGCGCTTCCTGGTGGCAGTGCCCGCAATAGTTCGCGGTTGGGAAGTTCTTGGGATCGATGAACTCGCCGGTGTCGGTGGTCATGTTCGACGGAAGAAAGGGGCTCTGCTTGCCGTAGTGGAAGTTGTACTTGGCCGCAATCTTCTCGTTGTACACGTGCCGCGCTTCCGCGGCCGCCTCGGCGTCGCTGCCGGCACTGGCGCGCTGGGGCCGAGCCAGCACAAACACGGCGGCCAGGGCGACCAGGATCGCTAGGATCGCAACACTCAAATGTGGAGAAAGGCGGCGCATGAAGACCAGCCCAGATCGTACCTGCGGGTTAGGTCGTAGGGATAGCTCTGAGCGATGTAGAAGAGCCTCCACCCAAAGGTGGAGGCTCTTGTGTTGCGGATTGCGCGTTCCTTACGCCTCGTGCGGCGGAGGCAGTTCGTGGCTGGGATCAAGCAGCGGAACGGTCTCGCCCACGGCTGGCTCGCCCGAGTGCGGTTTGCCCGGCTTGCGACGGAACCGCTCCAGCAGGCTGCTGAGGATGACGTACAGCACCGGGATGAAGAACAGGTTGAGCAGCGTGGAGGCAAGCATGCCGCCGACGACCGCCGTTCCCACCGAGTGCCGGCCGTTCGAACCCGCACCGGTGGCGAAGTAGAGCGGCAGCACGCCGAGGATGAAAGCGAAGCTCGTCATCAAGATCGGGCGCAGCCGGAGTTCCGAGGCCTGGATCGCGGCGTCGATGACGCTGGCACCCTTGTGGCGGATCTCCTCAGCGAACTCGACGATCAGAATCGAGTTCTTTGCCGACAGGCCGATTAGCATGACCATGCCGATCTGCACGTACACGTCGTCCGTAAGGCCGCGCAGAGACACCAGGCCGAGTGCACCCAGGATGGCGGTCGGCACGGCGAGCAGAATGATGAACGGCAGGGCGAAGCTCTCGTACTGCGCAGCCAGCGTGAGGTAGACCACTAGGATGCCCAGGCCGAAGATAATCGCCGTCTTGCCGGCCGATTCCGTTTCTTCCAGCGCCAGGCCGGTCCACGAGTACATCATGCCCGGCATCTTGACCTGGTTGAACAGCTTGACCATGTTGTCCAGACCCTGACCGGAGGACTGGCCCGGAGCCGGTGAACCGTCGATTTCCGCCGAGCGGAAGATGTTGTAGTGGTTGATGACCTGCGGACCGCTGGTTTCCTTCAACGCCACCAGGTTGTCCAACGGAATCATCTGGCCGGCGTCGCTCTTTACGTAGAACTGGCGCAGGTCGGATGCGTTGCGGCGGAACTGTTGATCGGCCTGGATGTAGACGCGGTATGACCGGTTGTTGAAGTCGAAGTCGTTGATGTACGCGGACCCCATGTAGACGCCCATCGCAGTGGTGATCTGCGACAGCGGAACACTCATGGCCTTCGCCTTTTCACGATCGATGGTGACGAAGAGCTGTGGGTCGTTTGCGGTGAACTGCGTATTCAGACCGACCAGGCCGGAGGTGGGCGCAGTCGAGCGGGCCACGGCGAGGTGAGCGACACGATCGATGTCGGCGAAGGTGTTGCGGCCCTGGTCCTGCAGGATGAACTGGAAGCCGCCGACGGTGCCGATGCCCTGGATGGCGGGCGGCTCCGTGGCGAACAGGACACCGCCGGGAACACCGAAGAGCTGGGGACGGATGCGGCCGACGATGGAGGCGGCATCGTGGCCGGCACCCTTCTTCGTACGCTCATCCACCGGCTTTAGCGGAGCGAAGATGATGCCCGAGTTCGGAGACGATCCACCGGCCAGCGAGAAGCCCATGACGGAGAAGGTGCCGAACACGTCGTCGTCTTGCCGAATGAGGGCCGCGCCCTTTGCCGCGACGTCACGCGTGTAGTCCAGCGATGCGCCCGGGGGCGTCTGCACGATCACAAGGAAGTAACCCTGGTCTTCCTGCGGAACGAAGGCCGTTGGCACGGCGTTGTAGATGAAGACCGTTGCGCCCAGAAGCACGACGAAGAGCAGCAGCAGAACGTAGCGGTGAGCGACCACAAAGGTCACGATGCGCGCATATGCCTTAATCACGCGCTGCAGACCGGTTTCAAACCAGCCCACCGGCTTCTGCAGGACGAAGCTGATCGGCTTGAGGATGTTCGGCAGAAGCTGCTTGTCCCGGTGCAGCAGGATGGCCGACAACGCTGGCGTGAGTGTAAGCGCGTTGAACGCGGAGATCGCGATGGAGAAGGCGATCGTCAGAGAGAACTGCTTGTACAAAATGCCCGTGGTGCCCGGAAAGAAGCTGACCGGCACAAACACGCTGATGAGCACCAGCGAGGTCGCGATCACGGCAGAGGTCACCTCGGACATGGCAATGCTGGTCGCCTTGCGAGAGTCGGCGACGCCCTCTTCCAGGTGGCGCTGCACGTTTTCAATCACGACGATGGCGTCGTCGACCACCAACCCGGTGGCCAGCGTGATGCCGAAGAGCGTAAGCGAATTGATGGAGAAGCCGAAGACCTTGATGAAGGCGAACGTTCCGATGAGCGAAACCGGGATAGTGATCGACGGGATGACCGTGGATCGCCAGTCCTGCAGGAAGAGGAAGATCACCAGGATGACGATGATGATCGCCTCGATGATGGTCGAGCGCACTTCCTTGATCGAGTCGGAAACGACGGTCGTGGTGTCGACGGCGACGACGCCCTTCATGCCCGGCGGGAACTGCTTTTGCAGCTCGGCGAGCACAGCCAGGCACTGCCGTTCCACATCGAGTGCGTTGGCATTGGAGAGCTGCTGAATGCCGAGACCGATGGCCTCGCCACCCTGGTTGCCGAAGTTGAATTGAAGATCGGTGTTGTAATTTTCGGCGCCGACTTCAGCGTGGCCCACGTCACGCAGCAGCACCAGGCCGCTGTTTGCCGTGCCATTGCTGTTCACCGTGCCGCCGGTTCCCGTCGCGTTCTTCAGGATGATGTTGTCGAACTCACGCGGGTCCGTAAGACGGCCCACAACGCGGACAGCCATCGCGTATTGCTGGCCCTTGACGCTGGGAGGCTGGCCAAGCTGACCGGCCGCAACTTCCACGTTCTGTTCCTGCAGTGCGTTCTGCACGTCCAGCGCGGTCAGACCACGGGCAGCCAACTGCGACGGGTCAAGCCAGATGCGCATTGCGTACTTGCGCTCGCCGAAGATGACGACCGCGCCCACGCCGGGAACGCGCTTCAGTGCGTCCGAGACGTAGACGTCCAGGTAGTTACTGATGAAGGCCTGCGACAGGCTCTTATCCGGCGAGAAGAAGCCGGCGGCAAGAACGAAGTTGCTGTTGGCCTTGGTGATGCTGATGCCGGTGTTGTTGACCGTGGCAGGCAGGCGGCCCTGTGCCGTGGCGACGCGGTTCTGCACGTCGACGGCGGCGATGGACAGGTCGTAGCCGGTCTGGAAGGTGATGGTGATGGTGCTGGTGCCGTCGTTGGAGCTAGTGGAACTCATGTACCGCATGCCTTCGACGCCGTTGATCGCGGTTTCCAACGGAATGGTGACGGCCGATTCGACGGTAGAAGAGTTGGCGCCAACGTAGTTACAGGCGACGACCACCTGCGGCGGTGCGAGCTGCGGATACAGCGAAATCGGAATGGACGGCACCGACACCGCGCCAGCCAGGATGATCAGCAGAGCGCAGACCGTGGCGAAGATGGGACGTCGGATGAAAAACTCAACCATGCGGAAACTCTCTTAGCGGCGGCAGTACAAGGGGTGTGCCATGGCGGCACAGATCAGAGGGTGGACCGTGCGTGGAGGAAAGCCGCTATCCGAGCGGCTTCACCGGCATGCCTTCCTGCAGCATCTGCAGACCGGAGACGATGACCTTGTCTCCCTGCGAGAGGCCACCCAGAACGGGGTAGTTGTTGCCGACCGGCTCGCCGAGCTGCACGTTCTTCTGGTGCGCGATGAACCCGTTGCCTGACGGCTGCGCGACGAAGACGAACGGCAGGCCGCCGATGCGCGTGACCGCAAGCACCGGCACGACGGGGGCGTTGCGGGTTTGCCAGGTGACCCGAGCATTCAGGATCTGGCCGTTGCGCAGGTTGCTGTTCGCAGGCACCGGCGCCTTGGCCAGGATGCCTTGAAGGCCGTTATCGACCTCGGGCGAGACGAAGTAGATGCTGGAGGAGGCCAGCTTCTTGCCATCTTCGTTCAGCAGCTCGACCGGCAACCCGGTCTTCGCATCCGCAGCGCGGTCGGTGGGCAGGTAGATGTAAGCCTCCAGGTCGGTCACCTGGTCCACGGTGGTCAGCAGCGTGGTCGGCGAGACGTAATCGCCGATGTGAACGGGGATGTCGCCCACGACACCGGCAAATGGTGCACGAATCTGGTAGTAGCTGAGCAGGGTGCGCTGGGTCGAGGTCTGCGCCTGCGAAGCGGTGAACGCGCCCTGCGACGTGCCCATGTTCTGGACAGCCTGGTCGTAGGCCTGGCGGCTGATCACGCCCGCTTCAAACAGCTGCTTCTGGCGCTGCAGGTCGCTCTGGTTGTACTGGAACTGGGCGCGCGTCTGGATCTCGGCTGCCTGCTGGGCCTGCACGGCCGCAACCTGCTTCAGCGGGTCGATCTGCATGAGCACCTGGCCGGGCCGGACGTGGTCGCCGCTCTTGACCAGGATCTTGGTGACGTTGCCGTCTACCTGGGGCTGCATGGTGGAGGACCGGCGGCTCTTGACCGTCGCCACGTACGTATCGGATTCCGGCACGTTCGTCGGCTGCACCGGCGATACCTGCACCGGCATGGCCTGCATGGCCGCCGCTGCCGCCGGAGGCGCTTCGCGGTGGCAACCCGCAGACAGCAGCACGACGCCCGCGGCTGCAAGCGCCACAAGAACGCGGTGAACACGAGAACACACCTGATTTACTAGCAAAACCCACCTCACAACCACGTAAACAAGCGGATCGCACCCCCCGGTCGTACCGTTGTGGGCTACCACTTTCATTGTCCGGCTCCGTTATGGGATGCCCCGACGTGACATCGGTTTCAGAAAACAGCAGAGGGGCCGTGCGGGTGGGACGGGAAAGCTTGCGCGAGGCTCCGATCTCGTGGAACGATGTGTCGCGGGCTGTGGCTCCGCCCCAAAGGATTCATTCCTCATGCATTTCTTCACTTCGTTCCTGCTGGCGGGTTCCTTGGCCGCGCTCCCATCTGCCGGGCCAGCAGCCCCGGCGTTCCCTGCCGGCTTTCCCGTCCAGATGGCGTCCGCACCACAGGTTTCCACCACGGCCACAGGGCTGCTGTCGCCTGCTGACCTGGAGCGGCTTCTGCCGGCCACTGTCTTTTTCAGCGGCCAGAGTGCTCCGCTGCAGCTACGCAACAGCGCTGGATTCCGCAATGCGGCGGGGCGCATGGTCTGGGCGGGCCTGGTGGACACCTCCGGCTACTCGACCGGGGTCCGCGAGAAGTACCAGTTCTACTTCGTTACGGAGCTGCCGCTGACCGTGGGCACGCTAACGGTGCAACCCGGCATCTACGGCGGCGGCTTTCTGAGCGACAACAACTTTGTCCTGCTGGACGTGGCCGGAAACGAGATTGGCCGGACCGCTGTGACGGAGGACAAGGAACTGCGGCGGCCCCGCCCCTTGCAGATGACGGCAGAGGGCAGCGGATTCCGGCTCTACCTGGGGCGGCAGTACGCCACCCTATCGCCACGCTGACCCAGCCTGCCGGGCTACCATGGGAGCCGTGACGCTCCGCCGCCTTTCTCTACTGGTCCTGACCGCCTCCTGTGCCGCGGGATCGGCGCAGACTGGCGTGGACGCGGCCGGTAAGGCGTTCCGCGAAGGCGTTGCGGCTACCCAGGCTCATCAATTGACCTTGGCGGAGCAAAAATTCCGTGCCGTGGTTCGGCTTGCTCCGGGTATTGCGGCCGGCCACAGCGCGCTGGGCGCCGTCCTGGTGCAGGAAGGCCGCAGCGGCGATGCCCTGCCGGAACTGCGGCGAGCCCTGCAGATGGATCCGAACGATGGCGCAGCGCAGTTGAACCTAGGCACGGCGTCGGCGGCCGTGCTGGGCACCTCCGCGGGAACCTCGGCGCAGGTTGAGGAAGGGATCACCGCGCTGCAGGCGTGGCGAACGCAACACGGAACGGCGTTGCCGCCGGATTCCTCGATCGCGCTCGCGCAGCTCTACATGGCGAAGCAGCAGCCCGCGGACGCGGCGCAGACGCTGGAGGCCGCACTGGCCGCGGCGCCGAGCGACCCCACGCTGCAGGATGCTGAGGGCATTCTGCTGGCGCAACAGAAGCATTTTGCCGAGGCCGAGCCGCACTTTCGGGCAGCGCTTGCCGCAGCACCGGCCGGTTCCGACACTCTGGCAGCCATTCTGCTGCACCTTGGTGCAGACCTGGTAGATGAGGGCCGCGCGACGGACGCGCTCTCCCTGTTGCAGCAGGCAGCATCGCTGCGGCCGAACAACACGGCGATCCAGATTCAGTTGGGTTCCGCCCAGTTCCAGGCTGGCGACGAAGCAGGTGCGCTCGCGACGCTGCGCCACGCGCTCGAGCAGGATCCGCGGAACAGCCAGGCGGCCTATCAGCTGGCGTTGACGCTGGAAAGCCTGGGCCGCAATCAGGAGGCCGTGCCCCTCTTCGCGCAGGCTCTCACGGCACGGCCTGACGACCCCGACATTTTGACCAACTATGGCCTGGCGCTGGTGCAAACCGGCAAAGCGCGCGAGGCGCTGCCGCTGTACACGCGCGCGGTCAAGCTGGCACCCAACGATGCCACGCTGCACCAGGACCTGGGTGTCGCGTACCTGCAGCAGAGCGACCTGGACAACGCGATTGCCGAGTTCGCCCGGAGCAGCGCACTGGACCCGAATAGCGCGCAAATCGCCTACGACCTGGGCCTTGCCTACAAGTTGAAGGATCACTTTGCAGAGTCGATCGCGGCGTTTGAGAAGGCGCGTTCGCTGGATCCGCAGCTTGCGGACGCACCCTATTCGCTGGGTGTGCTGTACATGCAGCAGGGTGACTTCAGCAAGGCTGCCAGTGCGCTGCAGCAGGCGGTGGCGCTGCGGCCCGACAACGGAGAGATGTGGGGCATGCTGGGCTCGGTGCTGAAGCAGGACGGCAAGCCGAAGGAGGCTGCCGAGGCCCTGCGCCGCGCCGTTGCGCTGGACCCGGGCCAGCCAGGCAATCATGTGAATCTGGCCAGCGTGCTGATCGAGTTAGGCGATCGCGAGGGCGCGGCGGCCGAGCGGAAGCAGGCGGCCGAGTTGAGCCGAGCCGCCACCGCAAAGCAGAAGGAGCGCTTCGCCCTGGATAGCGGCAACGTTCTGTTGCAACGCGGCCAGTTTGCCGAGGCCAGTACTCAGTTTCGCAACGCGATTGCCGCCGACCCAACCGATGCCGCCCCACACCTTGCTCTGGCCGATGCGCTGGACCACCTAGGTGCGAAGGCCGAGGCGGACGTGGAGCGGGCGCGGGGCAAGGCTCTGCAAAGCAAGCAGTAGAGCTTCCGCAGCACGGCGGATGCACTCCACTGTTTAAGCAGCATTGCCGCCGCGTTGCGCCGGTTTCTATACTGCCCATGCGAACGGTGTGGGATTTGAGGTGGGTGGATGCGGGCTGACCGCAGAAGATTTCTGAAGTCGTTGTCCCGCACCGCGCTGGTGCTTTCCCTGGAAGATGTGCTGTCGCTGGCGATGCCCGCGCAGATGGGGCCGCAGCAACAGGCGCCGTCGGGCAACTCGCGCCAGGCCTACGACGTGAAGCCACGCGCCGCCAAGCTGAACCCGTCGCCCGTTCTGGGCGCCCCCCTGGGCTACACCTTTCTGGACGTGGCGAAGCAAAGCGGCTTGAACGCGAAGACCATCTATGGTGGCGAACACAAGAATCGCTACCTGCTGGAGACCACGGGATGCGGCGTGGCTTTCTACGACTTCGATCACGATGACTGGGTCGACATCTTCCTGGTGAACGGCAGCCGCATTGAGGGCTTTCCAAAGGGACAGGAACCGATGTCGCGGCTGTTCAAGAACAATCGCGACGGTACCTTTACCGACGTCACCGCGAAGAGCGGCATGACTCGCACGGGTTGGGGCCAGGGCTGCTGCGTTGGCGATTACGACAACGACGGCCTGGACGATCTGTTCGTCACGTATTACGGCCAGAACGTGCTCTACAAGAGTCACGGGGACGGCACCTTTACCGACGTGACGGCGAAAGCGGGCCTTTCACAGAAGACAACGCGCTGGAACACCGGATGCGCGTTTCTCGACTACGACCGCGACGGTCATCTCGATCTGTTTGTCGCGAACTACATCGACTTCGACATCAAGACCGCGCCACTGCCGGAAGCGGCCGGTTGCGCGTATAAGGGCATCCAGGTGGCCTGCGGCCCGCCCGGGCTCAACGGCGGCAAGAACATCCTGTACCGCAACAACGGCGACGGCACCTTCTCTGACGTGAGTGAGAGAGCGGGCATGCTGAACACGATCGGCACATACGCTCTGAGCGTGAGCGTGGCCGATCTGGACAACGACGGCTGGCCGGACATTTACGTTGCGAACGATTCCACCGCGGCGACCTTCTACCACAACCAGAAGGACGGCACCTTCAAGGACGAAGCGATTGAGAGCGGCATTGCGTACTCGCCCGACGGCCGGCCCCAGGCGGGTATGGGCGTGAGCGTGGGCGACTTCAATCGTGACGGCCTGCTCGACATCGTGAAGACGAACTTCGCCGGCGATACCGACTCGCTCTACCAGAATCTGGGTGATGGCAACTTCGAAGACCACACCTACCTGAGCGGGCTGGGCGTGAACACCCGCTTTCTCGGTTGGGGCGTGGGCTTCTTCGATCCGGATAACGATGGGTGGCCTGACCTGTTCATGAGCAACGGCCACGTGTACCCGGAGGTGGACGGCACGCACATCGACTCGCCGTATGCCGAGCACAAGTACGTGTACCGCAACCTTCGCGACGGCCAATTTGAGGAGGTGACCGACCGTGCGGGCTCCGGCATTACCGCCAGCGTGCCGGCACGCGGTTGCGCCTTTGGAGACTTTGATAATGACGGCGACATCGACGTGGTGGTGAACTGCGTGAACGCGCCGCCGCAACTGCTGCGATGTGACCGCACCGCCGACGCAAAGAACGTGAACTTCCTAAAGCTGCGGCTGGTCGGAACGAAGAGCAATCGCAGCGGCATTGGCGCACGCCTGACCGTGACCGCACAGACCGGGACGCAATACGATCCCGCGTCGAAAGCTCCGCTGAAACAGATCGACGAGGTGCGCAGCGGCGGCAGCTACTTCTCCCAAAACGATCCCCGCGTCCACTTCGGCCTGGGTTCGGCTGCAACGGCCGATGTTGAGATTCATTGGCCCAGCGGGGCGCGCGACTCGTTGAAGGCCCTGGCTGCGAACAAGCTTTACGTGGTGCAGGAGGGCGGCAAAATCCTGCGATCCGTCGATATGAACGGTCCGAGGCGTTAGCGTTAGAGTATGCAGCCTGTTACAGCCGGCGAGCCGGCGGCGCGCTCGGAGTTGATCGACGCGGCGCGCGGACTGGCCATCATCCTGGTCGTGATCGGCCATACCAGTCAGGGGATGACGAGCCGCGGCTTGTGGCAGGGATCCAGCCTGGATGTACGGATCTATGAGTGGATGTACAGCTTTCACATGCCGGCGTTTTTCTTCCTGGCTGGACTGTTTGCCACCGGCAGTCTGCGCAAACGCGGACTGCCTCGATTTCTGCGGGACCGTGTTTCGACCCTGCTATGGCCTTATTTCTTGTTTGAGCTGCTGAACCTGGTGATCTTCCGCGTGGGCGCACACGTCACCCACAAACTTCAGCCTGCGTGGACCGCGGTCGCCTGGACGTTTTTCACCGCGGCGGGTGCGTGGTTCTTGCCCACGCTGTTCTTCGCGCTTGCTGTGTTCGCGATCGTGATCAGTCTGCCCGTCTCTGTGCCCATGATCCTGCTATTAGCCATTTCGCTAGTAGTGCGCAAGTACTGCCTGGCAATCCCGATCAACTTCGTCGCTGCGGGGCTTTTCTTCCTGCCCATGGTCATCCTGGGCGCGATCGTTGGAGGAAGAGTGCAGCAGGTCGTGCGCATACCGCGGGTCATTTCTTCGGTGCTGGCGGCGAGCATCGCCTGGCTGATCTGGCACGGCACAGCCCGTCATTGGGAGTGGAACTACTTCGGCTCGCTGCTGCTGGCGCTGGCGGGTACAGGCATGCTGCTGCTCGCCGCCCGCGTCGTCGACGGAACCGATGGCGGACACTGGCTCGCCTGGTGTGGCCAGGCCTCCATTGGCATTTTTCTGCTGGCGCCGTACGCCCAGGTAGCGGTGCGCACCCTGCTGTTGCACGTGCACCTGACAGGCAAGACGGTGCAGTTGCTGCTTCCTTCGCTGGCCGCAGTGCTGTTTGGAGGTTGGGTCTATCACCACCGCGACGATCTGCATGCACGCTTTCTATTCGTCTTCCCAAGGTGGTCCCTGAGCCGATGAGGTCGCAACCTCCCTCCCACGATCTGCCGGTACACCAACCCTTGCGCAAGCAGGTGGTGGGCATCGACGCGCTCCGCCTCCTAGCGGCCTTGCTGGTGATGGGATCACACCTGATCGTGTCTTCGTGGCTGCGCAGCCGCAATGGCGGTGTGATGCCGACCACGGCATTCATGCCACTGCGTCCCGTGTTCTGCTACGGGTGGATCGGCGTTGAGATCTTCTTTGTGATCTCGGGCTTCGTGATTGCGTACTCGGCGCAGAGTGTCTCAGCGGCGAAGTTTGCGAAGTATCGCTTCTTTCGGTTGTGGCCCATGTGCGTTCTGTGTGCCCTGGTCGCCGCTGGCGCGGCACTGTGGATGCATGCGTTGACCTTGCCGGCAGTGTTCCGCGACGTGCTGGAAACGATCGTGTTTACGCCGGGCAGCCACGTGACCGAGTACATCGACGATCCGTTCTGGACCCTGCCGGTTGAGGTCGCGTTCTATCTGCTTGTGTTCCTCCTGATCGCAAGCAGGCGGTTGCGCTGGCTACCTCGCGCGATGACGGTGGTTGGCACCGTTAGCTTTGTGTACTGGTCGTTTGTCACGGCAGATCCCTTCTGGTCGGGACGCATTTGGACGATCGTTCACAAGTCGCTGCAGCATCTCTCGTTTTACCCAAGCCTGCTGATTCTGCATGGATGCTTCTTCGCAACAGGCGTGCTGGTGTGGGATGCCATGCTGCGGCCGGGGTACCGGGCCGGCTGGAAGCACGCCCTCGCGCTGACGATCAGCGTTGCCGGTTGCCTGATGGAAATCTGGTATCACGCAACGATCGCTCAGCCCTACCTGGAGATGTGGTTTCCGCAGTGGGGCGCCGAAGCTATCTGGATTGGCACCGTGGGAATGATCTGGGCTTCCGTGCGATACAACGGGGCCCTGCAGCATCGACTCGGCAAGCGCGGTGTAAGCGCGTTGCGTGCCATGGGCCTGGTCACCTACCCGCTATACCTGCTGCACAATCGTCTCGGCTACTCCATCACCATGAAGCTGCATCCAGCGTTGGGATGGTACGGCGCTTTCGCGTGCGCGGTGCTCACGATCTTTGCCCTGGCCACGCTGCTTGCGCTGTGGATCGATCCGAAGATCCAGAGTGTGTTGAAGCGACGCTTCAGCTGAACCGGGACTACGCTCGAGCGGCTTGCAACTCCGCCTCGGCACGGCCCAGTGCTTCCAGGTCGCGCTCGCCATGGCATTGCCGTAGGAACAGATTCAGCTCCGCGCACCGCCGGCTCATCGCGGGGTCCATGGCAAGCGGGTGTGGACCGTATGCGCGGCTGAATCGCTGCAACGTGTCGTCGGCAAGCTGCTCCACCATGTGGCGCAAACGCAGAGCTCGCACGTGTGCTGCTCCGCGGTCGCCGGGTGCTTGGTCGATCTCAACACCGGCCTGCGTCAGGAGCGTGCGCATCGTCCAGACGTTAGCCTCCATGGCCGCACGATGTGCGACCGTGTGTGCGTCGTTTCGCTTGCTTTGCCGCGCAAAGTGAAGCAGGCCCGCTGCTCCGCCCGCCCAGCACGCTGCGGGACCGCAGGCACCGTGCCAGAAGCCGGGCCGATCGAGATAGAAGCCGGCAGCCCCAACGACACGCTCCACAGAAGTCTGCTGAAACCGCACCGCTCCCGTGCATGTCAGGCGGAAGGCTTCGGTGCTCCATTGGGACAGATCCCAATCGACTGTTCCGCGCGCGCGACGCAGGTCCACTTCCACCAGCAGCGGCTCTGGATGCGCTACGGTGACCAGCGCTCGATCGACCAGCGTGGCTCCGCTACAGAACGGCTTTCCACCGGTGATGCAATCCGCTGAGCCGATCCCGCGCAGCAGTTCGAGGCCTTGGCCGGGCACCTCGCTGGCCCACACCGCGTAAATGGCTCCGTCTTCCGGAGACAAGCGGGCTTCGTCGAGGATGGCCTGGGCATCGAAATGAGCCTCGGCGATCTTGGCCAGACTCAGGTCCTCTTCGCCGATGTCAAAGAGAACCGCGTGACGCTGCGGCGTTTCGCCACCGCCGAGGTGCGGCAGGCTACGATCGCACACGGCTCGCACGCGTTCCAGGAACGCCGCTTGCGACGTCACGCGGCGCAGCCGTTATGTGCTGCCAGGGCATCGGCGAAGCCGTGCGGCGCGCGGCCTACGCGTCGCCCGCTGGTGATCACCTGCAGAGCGGCATCGCTCACGCGCGCATGACCGCTACCGTGCAACCGGCCCCACAAATCGTGGTCTTCGGCAGTGGCAATGGCCGCCCAGCCGCCGGCCCGCAAGTAGGCATCCGCCCGGACGCCGAGGTTGGCTCCGTGAACATGCGGATGAGTTCCGTCTGCGTTGACGCAATACGTGTCACGAAAGCGAAGCGCAACATGTGCCCGGTGTTCCGAGAAGTCATGCACGTCGACAATGCCTGCGACCGCGTCGGCGCCGTCACGGGCAAGGCGCAGTTGATCGGTTAGCCAGGTAGGCGGCACCTCGCAGTCCGCGTCCGTGTTGGCGAACCAACATCCTGCCGCCAGACCGCTAAAGCGCTGCAGTGCAACGCGTGCGGCCAATGCGCGCGCCATGCCAACCACACCCGCGCTGGTGCAGACGACTGCACCCGAATGTCCAAGGATCTCTTCGGCAATCTCGCGCGTTCGGTCGCTGGAGCGATCGGAGACCACGACCACATCGCTTGTGAAATCGGACGGCAGCGACGTGCGTGCGATCTGAACAGATCGCAGACAGCGCGGAAGTAACTGTTCCTCATTGCGCGCTGGAATCAGGACTGCCACGTGACGCAAGTCTGCACAGCCTTGAGCAGGCTTACCGTTTCGACTCATTCAACTGCGCTCCAACCGATCTAAGCGAAACGCCGGATGGCGCTCCTCGTGCTGTAGATGCAAGTTGGGGTGCGCTCGCAGAGTGGCGTGGACCTCGTCTCCGGACAAACGGTGATCCTGTGAAACACCAAGCCAGTGTGCTGCGATGAGAGTGGAACCGGGCGCCGAAGTCGAGACGATGGAGTCGACATACTCACTCCATTGCTCGGCCGTGAAGTAGTATCCGATCTCGCTGAGCACGATCAGGTCGAAGCCGAGAAGCGGCAAACGTTCCGGCAAGCTCATCACCTGGAAATGCGCTCGCGGATCGGGATTACGCTGACGCGCGGTTGCGATCGCGGAAGCAGCAAAGTCGATCGCTTCCACCTGATCACAGACGGTCAGCAGCTTGGCTGTGAGAGCTCCCACGGAACACCCGGGCTCGAACGCCTTGTGATAGCGCCTGCCTGCCAGGGCAGCGATGATGGCGTCGTAGCGCGCCTGCTCATACTGGCTCTTTTCGAAGTTCCAGGGATCGGCGGTCTTCCTGTACTTCTGCTCAAAAAAACTCGCGCTGGAGGGGTCGAGCTTTTTGCGGAAGATCATGCGGGTAAAAATACCTCAAACGATCTCCAGGCAGGCTCCAGCAGGTTCTCAGGCAAGATGGGCTCTCCGCTGCTGTGTTGCAGTTGCGAGACATGGAAAGCGAGTGCTTCGCGCTTGGCCTGCTGTTCCGCAGCGCTCAGCAGGAGCTTTCGCAGCGGAAGTCCGTGCAGTAGATCGGGCCGGCCGCGGTGCCACGTCCAAAAGAAGTACCAAGTGAGCGGGATGCCAAGCCGGTTCGCCAAGGCCAGGGCAACACGGCCTGTGACTTCGTGGTCCGGGTGGAAGTCATGCGGCCATGGCGCCACGATGTGGCGGGCATCCCGGAGGAGTGGCTCCATCGCTAGTGCCAACTCCGTCTCAAGGGCAGACAAGCCGCTATCGCAGAGGCGGAGACGGTGGATCGAGTTCGCCTCGACACCGAGCCGCTCAAGCGCCTGCTGCTGCTCCACTTCCCTGATGGGGCCAAGCCCGGTCTCGCCCTCATACGCGTGTTCGCCGTCCGTCGCGGCAATGACGCGGACGTCTGTTTCCCGCTCGCGCAGGTGGGCGATCAGGCCCCCGGCGGCCAGAGTTTCGTCGTCCGGGTGGGGCGCGACGACCACAGTGGGCACAAGCGGCGGCTGCCAGGAGGGCACTGCAGAAAGGGCTGCCTGCCACTCGGGCTCTAAGGTGATTGGAACGATCACACCCATCCGCTAGAAGTGGCGGATGGTGCGTGCGGGATCGGCCGAGGTGCGTGCCGCGGTGTCGATGGGCGTGGAGCGGTCGGCGCTCCGTTCAATGGATCGCGCAACGACTTCGCGAGAGCCAAGACCCACGGCAAGCGCAAGCGTCAGCACCATGCCCCCGAAGAGGATGCCGAAGCCAAGGTCCACGATGGTTCCACCAATGCCGATGTGATCCAGCACCATGGCGCCGGTAAAGACCAGCACCAGGTACTTCGCCCCCAGGGAAAGCAGGCGGGCATACTGCAGCTTGGCGTTGGACGCGTTGATCAGGATGGAACGCGACAGGTACCGCGCGACGATGATGCCGGCGACCGCGATGAGGAACGCTCCAACACCATGCGCCAGGTAGGGCAGGAAGAAGGGTGTGAGATTGTAGGTGGACGAAGCGGCGTCAAAGGCGGAGATACCAACGACGACGCCCAGGAGCGTGCAGGCCCAGAACACGATGCGACCGACCAGCAGCGTGGGCGAGTGCGAGGGCGACCAGTCCGAGACGCCGACTGTACCACGGTCCGCGCGCTCGTCGAATTTGACGCGGCCAAGCAGGCGCCGCACAAGCCAACTGAGCCCCGCGCCGATCAGGGCAAACAGAGCAATCGCGATCAGAAGTGCGAGCGCGGCGGGCAGGAAGTTCGCCAGCTTTACAAGCACGCTCTGTGTAGACCCGACGAGTGCGTCTTTCATCTGGGAAAGCATTGTTTGTCTCCTCGCCACCATGTGGCGGTTAGCGGATGGGCTTCAGATCAGTTCCGGCGCGCTCGACAACTTACGGGTTGAACCGGTCGGGCCAGCGCCAGCGAGATACCAGGTATGGCTTGTCCGCCTCAAAGGCGCGGGCCAAAGCTTCTACGTGCGCATCGCCCCGGCTTTGCGCCAGGTGCGAAGCCACCCACGCCAGATAGAGCGGGGCAAAGGCGCCCATCAGGTGGTTGCGAGCGATAGTTCTGAGCCGATGCGCCAGCACAAAGTCGTACACAATGCGGACCCAGGTGCTGTCCGGTAGCTGGAAGGACTCCACCGGCGCGGCAGACAGGCGCTTCAGCGCGACCAGAGTGTTGGGCGGCAGCACGAGCGACCAGATCTCATGCAGATTGCTGTAGCCCACGCGGAAGCTTTCCACCAGAGACTGGATTTCTTCCGCGGAAGGCGAGTCGGCCAACGCTGGTGCGGTGGACAGGCCGCCATCGGCCCGAAGCACCGGAGTCGCCGGCCGCGTGCGCTGCCAGAAGGTGGCCTTTGCCTCTACATCCGCAAACATGGAACCGGCGACGCGGATGAGAATGGTACCGAGATCCTGGTCGACTTGGGGAAGCGCCCTCGGTCCGGCAGCGATCTCAGCAAGCGTATAGCCCGCCACGGCCGCCTCGCCCACTGGCCACAGAACGGCGTCCGGCTGAGCGTTGGAGGTGAACCGCTGCGCTGCGGCGGCCATGCGTTCCGCCATGCGAGCGGAGCAGGCAAAGTCGAGCGCCAGCGGGAACCGCAGATCTGCGTTGAATACCGCGCGTGAGAGCGGCGATAGCACCGCCGCATTGAGCAAGCCCTGGTTGGTGGGCAGGTTGTAACGCGGCACCGCCAAGTCGGCGCCACCGCTGCTCACGGCATCCAGCAGCGATGCGGCCGCTTGGGCATCCAGGCTTTGCGCTTCGCCGCCCAGAATCAGGCAGCAACGAGCTCCGTGTGCACGCACCAGTTCATACGCACTAAGCCAGGCGTTTGCGGTCTGCACCACGGAGTCGGCGGCACCCGCATTCGCCACAAACGGCTGCAGTAGAAACCCGTCCTGCTGCTCGGAGGTCGCACCGCTGTGGGTCACGGGATACCCGACCAGCACCTCACGCTGGGTGGCCCCGACCACCGTGCGTAGCCAGGGCAGCAGCGCCGCGATCTGTTCCGGCGCTGCGTCCAGGTAGGACGTCCCCAGAGCGATCACAAACGGCACCTCTGTGTTGCTGCCCGAGACGTGTGCCTGGTCGTGCGATTCCTGCTCTGCGGTGATTGTTTGCTCCAGTGCCATGGCTACCTTTCGCGTTGCTCCAGCAGCTCCAGAATGCCCTGCAAGGGAATGCTGATCCAATCAGGCCGGTTGTTCAATTCATACATGAGTTCGTAGAGCGACTTCTCCAGCAGAAACGCGCGCAGTAACTGCGGCGCAACAGCCGCGCTGCCCGTGTGATCGGACCCCTGCGGATACGCTTCGCGATATCCCGCCAGGAACGCGGCCGAGGCGTCCTGCTCCCATCTGCGGCGCTGCTCCTCGCGCTCGGTGTCAACGCCGAAACCAGCCACACCCGCGTAAGAGAACGAGCGCAGCATTCCAGCGACATCGCGCAACGGCGACTGCTTGGCCCGACGCTCTTCGAGCGACCGGGCTGGCTCACCCTCGAAGTCGAGCAGAACGAAGTCGCTTTCCGTACGCAAAACCTGGCCCAGGTGGTAATCACCATGAATGCGGGTGCGCATGCCAGCTTCCTGCGGGTTCAGCGTGCGAAGCTGCGCTGCCACGGCGTGCAAATCGTTCCGATGTGCGATCAGCGTAGCTGCGGGCGTGAGCAGGTCTTCGCTCAACGTCGTCATGCGCGACCGCACGGCCTGCAGAGCCGCAGCGATCTGCGCCTCCAGTCGTTCCGCATCGGCTGCCAGGGCCTCTGCCGTTGTGGCTTCCGCGGCAAACGCTGCGTTGTTTGTGGGCGTTGCCAAAGCCAGGTGCATTTCCGCAGTGCGACGGCCCAGCAGACGTGCCGCGTCGTTGTAGGTGGCGCTGCCATCCTTGATCTGGTCCAGCGTCCAGTACCAGCCATCGCCGTTGTTCTTGACTAGGCCCTGCAGCAGGCCGACCGTGGTTGGCTGGCCGGCAACGCCATCGGTGTCGGCCGGCGTGTACACCAGTTCGCCGGCGAAGGGCGCGATGTGTTCGTAGTGCGCGACTTCGGTCAGGAATCGGCCGATCTCTGCGTCCGGATTTTCCCCTGGCTGCAGACGG
Source organism: Terriglobus aquaticus (assembly GCF_025685415.1). NCBI lineage: Bacteria > Pseudomonadati > Acidobacteriota > Terriglobia > Terriglobales > Acidobacteriaceae > Terriglobus > Terriglobus aquaticus. The sequence goes on along the minus strand of NZ_JAGSYB010000001.1, from coordinate 3,743,181 downwards.
CGGAACAGCTTCAGAATGAGCCGGTCGCCAAAGAACATGCTGCTGTTGCTCTGTTCGGCCGAGCTCTTGCGCGATTCCAGCAAGCCGTCGCCCCGCAGCCGCGAGAAGGCAGAACTGGCAAGGCCCTGCAGCGTGCCGCCGTGCGCCGTCTGCTGCTGCACACCGGCGCCAATCGCCTGCAGGAAGTAATCGCGCACTTCCGGCAGGATCAGGCCGTCCAGAAGAACGCCCGAGTAGTCCGGGTTGTAGAGCTTTGCGACCACAGAGGCTTCCGGATAGCTGACATCTCCCGCCACGCGGCGCACCGCTAGCGGAAGCGTGTACTGGTCGTGCGGTCCGCCGTCGCTGTATTGCACCTCCAGCAGCAGCAGCGCCGCGTCGGTGGAATCCAGTCGAATGGAGTCCAGAATGCACACGTTGCGGATCTGGCGCGACTTGGCTCCGAACCACCGCTGGCCGCAGATATACCGCGGCAGGAATGACTCCTGCAGCAGTTGGGCGCCGGCACCGGTCAGCACGCTTTCGATGTCGTTGGCGGGCAAGGTTACTTCCTTTGCAATCTGCTCGGGCGTGCCGCCCTCTTCTTCGACCGTCCGGGCCGGCTGCAGTTCCAGCCAGATGAACCCATAGGGCGCCAGGGTGAGAGCGTACGGCGTGGAGTCGATCTTGGGAAATGGGACGTAGCCCAGCATTTCGACTGGCACCATTCCGGCAAAGCGCGAAAGGTCCAGCGTGACGGGCTGCGCAAAGCGGGACAGGTTGGCGACGCACACTACGTGCTCGCCTTCGTACTCGCGAAGATAGGCGAGCACCTTGCGATTTTCCGGCTTCAGGAACTCCTGCGTGCCACGACCGAACACCTGGAACAGCTTGCGCAGCGCGATCATGTTGCGCGTCCAGTGCAGCAACGAGCTGGTGTCGCTCTCCTGCGCTTCGACGTTGATCGCCTCATAGCCCCAGATCGGATCCATGATCACGGGCGAATACAGCATGGCCGGAACGGCGCGACTGAAGCCGGCGTTGCGATCGCTGTTCCACTGCATGGGTGTACGAACGCCGTTGCGGTCGCCCAGGTAGATGTTGTCGCCCATACCGATCTCGTCACCGTAGTAGAGGATCGGTGTGCCCGGGAACGACAGCAGTAGCGAGTTCAGCAGCTCGATGCGCCGCCGGTTGTTGTCGAGCAGCGGAGCCAGGCGGCGGCGGATGCCGACGTTGATGCGCATGCGCGGGTCGGCCGAGTAGGCCAACCACATGTAGTCACGCTCGTCGTCCGTGACCATCTCGAGCGTCAGCTCGTCATGGTTCCGCAGGAAAAGGCCCCACTGACAGTTCGCCGGGATCTCCGGCGTACGCGCCATGATTTCCGTGATCGGCAGGCGATCTTCCTGCCGCAGTGCCATGTAGATGCGCGGCATCAACGGAAAGTGGAACGCCATCTGGCACTCGTCGCCGTCGCCGAAATAGGGACGCACGTCGTCTGGCCACATGTTTGCCTCGGCCAGCACCATGCGATTTTCGTACTCCGCGTCAATAGCCGCGCGGATCTGCTTGATAACCACGTGCGTTTCGGGCACGTTCTCGCAACTGGTACCGTCGCGCTCCACCAGGTACGGAATCGCGTCGAGGCGCAGACCATCCACGCCCATGTCCATCCAGAAGCGCATGGCATTCAGCACTTCTTCCATCACGCGCGGGTTGTCGAAGTTCAAATCGGGCTGGTGCGAAAAGAAGCGATGCCAGTAGTACTGTCCCGCAACCGGATCCCAGGTCCAATTGGACTTCTCGGTATCCGTAAAGATGATGCGAACGCCGGAGTACAGCTTGTCCGTGTCGGACCAGACATACATCTCGCGCTCGGGCGAGCCTTTGGGCGAGTTGCGTGCCGCCTGGAACCACGGGTGCTGATCGCTGGTGTGATTGATGACCAGCTCGATCATCACCTGCATACCGCGGGCGTGAGCCTGATCGAGGAACTGCTGAAAATCGTCGATGGTCCCGTAATTGGGGTTCACCGACATGTAATCGCTGATGTCGTATCCGTCATCGCGCTGCGGCGACGGAAAGAACGGCAACACCCAGATGCACGTCACACCGAGGCTTTGCAGGTAGTCCAGCTTCTGGATGATGCCCTGGAAGTCGCCGTAGCCGTCGCCGTTCGAGTCGTTGAACGCCTTGACGTGCAGCTCATAGATGATCGCGTCCTTGTACCAGAGCGGATCCGTCGCGGAACCCGGCTTGCGACGCTTCGGAATGGGACGTGTGATCTCTGCAGTGCTCAAACGTACGCTCCCCGCCTTGCGCCGGAGGAGCCGGGGCAACGGTGTCCTTGGACAGATGACGAATCGAGCGCACAGTGTTGCTCCCGCGCCTCAGACCGCTGCTTCTGCCGCTATCCGTTGGACAGGGCGCGATGCCCGATGTCACGCCGAAACTGCATACCTTTGAAATGAATCTGGTTGATCACCCCGTAGGCGCCGGATAGCGCATCCCGCAGAGACGCAGCGGCAGCGGTGACGGCCAGCACGCGGCCACCAGCGGTCACCACGCCCTCGGGAGTCGCCGTGGTACCTGCATGAAAAATGACAGCATCGTCCGGCAGGGCGAGATCGAGCCCGTGGATCAGGTCGCCCTTGCGCGGGCTGGCGGGATACCCTGCGCTGGCCGCGATGACGCACGCGCTGGCACCCGGGCGCATGCGAATGTGCAGCCGGTCGGCAGTGCCGTCAATCGACGCGTCGATCAGATCGAGCACGTCGGTTTCCATGCGCAGCAGAATGGCTTCCGTCTCTGGGTCGCCCCAGCGCGTGTTGAACTCGAGCACCATCGGTCCGCGCTCGGTCAGCATCATGCCGCAAAAGAGGATTCCGCGAAACGGCGTGCCCTCCGCGCGCATGCCGTCCACGGCGCGCTGCGCTACCTCGCGCAGCAGGTCGTCCCTGAGGGCGTTCGGCAGCAGATCGTCCGTGGAGTACGCGCCCATGCCGCCGGTGTTTGGCCCCTGATCGCCTTCCAGCAATCGCTTGTGGTCCTGCGCGGCGGCAATCGGAACGGCGGTGGTTCCGTCGCACAGAGCAAAGAACGATAGCTCCTCGCCTTCGAGGAACTCTTCCAGCACCAGCGTTCCGCCCAGAGTGAGTAGATCGACCGCGGCGGCTTCGGCTTCGGCATGGTCCGCAGCGATCACGACGCCTTTGCCCGCGGCCAGGCCGTCGGCCTTCACGACGATGGGCGCGGTGAAGTCCGGCAGCGCATCGCGAACCTCAAGGAGCGATTGACACACGGTGTATCGCGCGGTCGCGATGCGGTGACGCTGCATAAACTGCTTCGCAAAGCTTTTCGAGCCTTCCAGACGGGCGGCGGCCTGCGTGGGTCCGAAGACACGCACGCCTTCCGCGTTCAGCGCGTCCACAATGCCGACACCGAGCGGGATTTCCGGGCCTACAACGACCAGTTCCGGAGCCACCTCGTGCACCACGCGCAACATGTCGAGCAGGCTGGTCTGCTCCACGGTAAGGCAGGTGGCGATCTCCGCGATACCCGCATTGCCCGGAGCGCAAAACAGTTCAGACACCCGCGCCGACTTGCGCAACGACCAGCACAACGCGTGTTCACGACCGCCGCCGCCAATGACCAGGACCCGCATGGGCCAAGGCTAGCATTTCAGCCCGGCGAACCTGCTGAAACCAGGCGCACAGCCCGGCCAACGTTCGCGAGGGGCAATGTCGATCGACCCAGCGCCCGTGCCCTTCCGGACGCGATTTAGGCTTGCCTAATTTAGACTTGCGTTATGAGCAGGACCGACCATCTAGTTCCGCCCACGCGGCGTTCGCGCCTGCGAGAGCTTTGGACCTACTTCGGCCCTGCGTTTGTTGCCAGCGTGGCGTACATCGATCCCGGCAACTTCGGCGCCAACATCGTCGGCGGTGCCCAACACGGCTATACGCTGCTGTGGGTTCTGCTGTGGTCCAACCTGATGGCGATCCTGGTGCAGTACCTTTCGGCCAAGCTGGGCATCGCAACCGGCCTGAGTCTGCCTGCCAACTGCCGGGCGCACTTCTCTCGCCCAGTTGTGCTTCTGCTGTGGATTGCGGCAGAGATCAGCGCGGTCGCCACCGACCTTGCCGAGTTCCTGGGAGCAGCGCTGGGAGCCTACCTGCTATGCGGTCCGCTGCTGCTTGCGCATGGCATCGGGCGCACCGCAGTCATGCTGGTGGCAGCCCTGCTCACCACGGTTGCTGTTTTTGTTCTGCTGGCGTTGAACCAGCGCGGCTTTCGCCACTTTGAAGGCGTGATCATCGGCTTTGTTTCGCTGATCGGTATTTGCTACGGCGTCGAGATCTTCCTCGTCCATCCGAATTGGCACCTTGCCCTGCACGACACCCTGGTTCCGCAACTGCACCGCAACACCGTGTACCTGGCGGTGACCATGCTGGGAGCAACGGTGATGCCGCACGTGATCTACCTGCACTCCGCCCTAATGCAGCCACGCATGCAGGCCTTTGTGGATCGCAGCATCAGCGCCAATCCAGCGCGCCTTGCCAGCTTCCGCCACCGCTATCTGCGGTTTGAAACCATCGACATCCTGGTCGCCATGAACGGCGCTTGGTTCATCAACGGAGCCATGTTGATGCTGGCTGCCGCTGCGTTTCTGCACCGGCCCGGCCTGAACCCGGACACGATCCTGGAGGACGCACACGCCACACTCGGTCCCCTGCTGGGCGGGCTTGCCGCCCTGGCCTTCGCAGTGGCGCTACTGTGCAGCGGCCTGTCATCTTCGACCATCGGCGTGCTGGCAGGCCAGGTAATCATCGAGGGCTTCCTCGAAGTGAAGTTCCCGGTCTACCTGCGCCGCGCGATCACCGTGGTGCCGGCCGTGGTGGTGATTGCACTGGGACTGTCCCCGGTGAAAATTCTTCTGCTGTCGCAGGCTGTGCTTTCGTTCGGTATTCCGTTTGCGCTGGTGCCGCTGCTTCTGCTTACCGGCAGGTTTGGCGTGATGAAGGAGTTCGTAAACCGGCGCAGCACGGCGGTTGCCGGGTGGACCGTGGCCGGGCTCATCATCGCGCTGAACGTACTGTTGCTGTGGCAAACGTTCGCCGGTTAGCGGGGGCCCGGGCAAAGAAAAGGCGCAGAGCCTAAGCTCTGCCCCTTTTGTGAAGCGACCCAGCTTAGTTACCGGCCGTGACCGCCATCATGGGGCTGCCCGTGCGGAGCGTCCATGTGTGGCGGAGGTGCGGCGTGCTGGGGCTGCGGCTGGGGTGCAGCCTGACGCTGCGGCTGGGGTGCAGTCTGGCGTTGCTGCTGGAATTGCTGCCGCTGCTGCTCCGCCTGCTGACGCTGTTGGTTCATCTGCTGCTGGCGCTGTTGGTCAGCCTGCTGACGTTGCTGGTTCATCTGCTGCTGACGCTGCTGTTCGAACTGTTGCCGCTGCTGATCGGCCTGCTGACGTTGCTGGTTTACTTGTTGCTGGCGCTGCTGATCGAACTGTGGCCGCTGCTGGTTTGCGAACTGCTGCCGTTGTTGATCCGCCTGCTGACGCTGCTGATTCATTTGTTGCTGGCGCTGCTGGTCAAATTGTTGGCGCTGCTGATCAGCCTGTTGCCGCTGCTGTTGATCGTTCGTGCGAAGCTGCTGGTTCTGCTGCTGCTGTTGAATACGCTGCTGCTGTTCATTGTTACGGAAGGCCTGGTTCTGCCCTTGCCGCTGATGCTCCGCCTGCATGCGCTGCTGCTGCTCATTTCCGCGGAACTGCTGATTTTGCTGCTGCTGTTGAATATGCTGCTGCTGTTCGTTGTTGCGGAAGGCCTGATTCTGCCCCTGCCGCTGCTGCTCCGCCTGGATGCGCTGCTGCTGCTCGTTTGCGCGGAACTGCTGGTTCTGCTGCTGTTGCTGGAACCGCTGCTGCTGTTCGTTGTTGCGGAAGGCCTGGTTCTGCCCCTGCCGTTGCTGCTCCGCCTGGATGCGCTGCTGCTGCTCGTTCGCACGGAACTGCTGGTTCTGCTGCTGTTGCTGGAACCGCTGCTGCTGTTCGTTGTTGCGGAAGGCCTGGTTCTGCCCTTGCCGCTGCTGCTCCGCCTGAATGCGCTGCTGGAACGCCTGCGGATTTGGCTGCAGGTGTTGCAGTTGCGCAGGTACGGCAACGTTATGCTGCACGATCGGGTTGCTGGCAAACAGCATGTTGGGACGGCCGTGATTCTCGGCAAAGAACTGCGACCGGTTCTGGGCTGCCTGCTGGCGCGCAAACATCTGTCCAGGTAAAGGCGCGATGCGGGCCTCGCGCACGGCAGCAAACTCTGCCGGGGCAGGACGGCGCTGCAAACCACCGGGGCCGCCGTAGTAGCTGACACGCGTGTTGTTCACGTACGTGTTGTTCACAACGGTCACTCGCCGGTTGTACACGTAATTGTTCACCACCTCGGGCCGTACATGGTTCACGTAGGTGTTGTAGTAGAAGTGGTCGCGGTTCCAGTAGCCACCCTGGTAGCCGAAGCCGATGAACCCGAAGCCGTAATTGATGCCACCGTAGTAGCCCACGTGCGGCCCCCAGTACCCGTGGTGCCAGCGGTAGCCGTTACCGTAGTGTCCCCACCATCCGGGCGTCCACAGCGCGCCGACAAACGGCGCCGAGACCCAGTTGCCCGGAACGTAGTAGTAGCCGGTGGGTGCGTAGTCCCAGTAGCCGGGCGTCCATAGGTAGTCTGGCCCGGGCGCGGGCGGCTGCTCATACACCGGCAGTTCCGGCGGAGGCTGTGGCGCCGCAGGCGTGTTCGGATCCAGCAGCTCCGCGTACAGTTGATCGTCCTGCACGGTCGCGTTTGGATCGTAAACCTGCTGGTAGCCCTGTTGATCGTAACCCTGCTGATACTGGTAGTTGCTGGACTCGTTCTGGCCGTATTGCGGGGCATAGTTCTGCCCGTCGCCATAGCCAGAGTTGGTGAACGCCTGCCCCTTTACCCGGGTTACCGGGGCCGTGCTCCGCGCGTACGTCACTGCGCCGCTGTTGGCCGGGTAGCCCGGCTGCGCACCACCTTGTGCGTAAGCTGCGTTCGCGGCGTTCGGGTCAGCCAGATTCTGCATGGAGGGGTCGTTGGCGGCATTGCCATCCACAATCGGCGCCTGCTGGCCGACCTGCCCGTTCTTGCATCCCACGGACGCCATCGCCAACGCCGTGCCAATGGCAGCGGCAGCCAGTCCTCTCGTCAGCGCAACTGCATGGATCGTGCGCATTTTCGTCACTCTGCTACCTCCCGGCACCGCAGCGGAGAGACGCCGCAAATGCCTCTGTTTATAGGGACACCTTTTGCGAAAAAGGTTGTGACCCGGCCTTGATTTTCAGCCGTCTTGCAGTCCCACGATGGTGGCATTTCGCCGGAACGCATGTGCGCTTTCGCCATGGTGGGCGGAGCTACAATAAAGGGATGAATCGCTCCCGCATCAGGTTGAAGCGTTTCCGTCGTGGCAAGCGCGATCGCGGTAAGTTCGCCAGCCGCTAATTCGTCCTGAGACTCTGTTTCCCGACAAGATTTGCCGCGCCCCATGCGCGGCCAACCTGCGTGCAAGAACGCGACCAAGGACAACGCTGCATGAGCATCACCAATACTGTTTCGGCGAACGCGACCCGGACTGAGGCGAACGCCACGTCCAACAGCTTTGACGCAAAGACCACCCTCAACTCTGGCGGCAAGAGCTACACCTACTACCGCCTGGACTCGCTAGCCAACCAAGGCATCGAACTCAGCCGGCTACCGTTCTCCCTGCGCATCCTGCTGGAGAACCTGCTGCGCCGGGAGGACGGCGTCGCCGTAACCGCCGATGACATCCAGTTCCTGGCTCGCTGGCAGCCGCTGGCAGAGCCCAGCCGCGAGATCGCCTACATGCCGGCGCGCGTGCTCATGCAGGACTTCACCGGCGTGCCCGCCATTGTCGACCTGGCCGCCATGCGTGATGCCATGAAGGTGCTGGGCGGTAACCCGGAACGCATCAATCCGCTGCAGCCGGCAGAGCTGGTCATCGACCACTCGGTGCAGGTGGACGAGTATGGTGTGCCCAACGCGTACGACATGAACTCGCTGCTGGAGTTCCAGCGCAACCGTGAGCGCTACGCCTTTTTGAAGTGGGGCCAAACGGCGTTCCGCAACTTCAGCGCGGTACCGCCGGGCATGGGCATTTGTCACCAGGTGAACCTTGAGTACCTGGCGCGGGTCGTCTTTACGCTGGACCAGAATGGCGAGAAGATCGCCTACCCCGACACGCTCGTCGGCACCGATTCGCACACCACCATGGTCAACGGCCTGGGCGTTCTGGGCTGGGGCGTTGGCGGCATTGAAGCCGAGGCCGCCATGCTGGGTCAGTCGGTGTCGATGCTGGTGCCGCAGGTGGTCGGCTTTAAGCTGACCGGCAAGCTCCGTGAGGGCGCCACCGCGACAGACCTGGTGCTCACCGTAACCGAGATGCTGCGCAAGCACGGCGTGGTCGGCAAGTTCGTGGAGTTCTACGGCGCGGGCATCGCCGAGCTGCCGCTGGCCGATCGCGCCACCATCGCGAATATGGCGCCGGAGTACGGCGCAACCTGCGGCATTTTCCCCGTGGACGCGGAGACGCTGAACTACCTGCGCCTGACCGGCCGCCCCGACGACCTGGTGCAACTGACCGAGGACTACTACCGCGCGCAAGGCATGTTCCACACTGCGGAAGCGCCGGAAGCCGAGTACTCGAGCACGCTGTCGCTCGACCTGGCGACAGTGGAGCCGAGCATCGCCGGCCCCAAGCGGCCGCAGGACCGCATCGCTCTGAGCCAGGCGGCGGAGTCCTTTACCAAGGCGCTACCGACTCTGTACGCCAACGCACAGAATGTGAAGGGCGACCGGCAGATCGTTCGCTGGTCGGGTGAAGGCGGTCACGTCTCCGCCGACGGCTCGATCGAGAGCACCGTCGCCGCGCCGGAACCCGGCAAGGACGGCGTTCTGGCCGTCGCCAACGAGCCCATTCCCAGCGTGAAGGCACGCACGGGCGTGGATGTCGATCCGTACCTGCACGACGGTTCCATCGTGATCGCGGCCATCACGTCGTGCACCAACACCAGCAATCCGTACGTGATGGTCGCGGCCGGTCTGCTGGCCAAGAAGGCTGTCGAGAAGGGTCTGCAGACGCCGCCGTGGGTGAAGACTTCACTCGCTCCGGGCAGCCGCGTCGTCACCGACTACTACAACAAGGCCGGCTTGACGCAGTACCTGGACAAGCTGCGCTTCCACACCGTCGGTTACGGCTGCACCACCTGCATCGGCAACTCCGGCGCTCTGCCGACCGACGTCTCAAAGTCGATCGAAGAGCACGGCTTGGTGGCGGTCAGCGTGCTCAGTGGCAATCGCAACTTCGAAGGCCGCATCAACTCCGATGTTCGCGCGAACTACCTGATGAGCCCGCCGCTCGTCGTTGCTTACGCTCTGGCCGGCCGCATCGATTTCGATTTCGATACCGAGCCGCTGGGATACGATCACGCGCGTCAGCCGGTGTACCTGCGCGACATCTGGCCGGCACAGCAGGACGTGAACGAGGCGGTGCACAACAACATCGACGCGACGATGTTCCGCACGCAGTACGCCACCGTCAGCGATGGCGACACCAACTGGCAGAACCTGAAGTTCCCTCTGGGTGACACCTACGGCTGGGAGCCCGACTCCACCTACATTCGCAAGGCGCCTTATTTCGACGGTATGCCCGCAACGCCCGCGCCGGTGGAGGACATCCACGACGCGCGCGTGCTGGCAGTGCTGGGCGATTCCGTGACCACCGATCACATTTCGCCCGCGGGATCGATCAAGCTGAACGGACCGGCCGGCCGCTACCTAACCGAGCACGGTGTGAAGGCGGTCGACTTCAACAGCTACGGCTCACGCCGCGGCAACCACGAGGTCATGGTGCGCGGCACCTTTGCAAACGTGCGCCTGAAGAACAAGCTGGCGCCCGGAACCGAGGGCGGCGTAACGCGCCTGCTGCCTGAGGGCGAGCAGATGTCGATCTACGACGCCAGCGTGAAGTACGCCGAGCGCGGCACGCCGCTCGCCATCCTCGCAGGTAAGGAGTACGGCTCGGGGTCGTCGCGCGACTGGGCCGCTAAGGGTCCACGCCTGCTCGGCATCCGCTTCGTTCTGGCAGAAAGCTACGAGCGCATCCACCGCTCGAACCTGGTTGGCATGGGCATCCTGCCTCTGCAGTTCCAGGCCGGCGAGGATGTGAAGTCACTTTGCCTGACCGGCGAGGAAACCTACAGCGTGCCCGGCCTGAAGGACATGCTGGACTCGAAATTCGCGAACGGCAAGCAGATCACCGTAGAGGCGAAGCGCGCCGACGGTGAAGTGGTCCACATTCCCGCGACCGTGCGTATCGACACGCCGCAGGAGATCCTCTACTACCAGCACGGCGGCATCCTGCAGTATGTGCTGCGCACGCTGGCCGGCAAGGCCTAACCATCAAACCATAGACAAAAGACACAAGGGTCCGGTTCGCCGGACCCTTGTCGTTTTTCCGCATCGCAAAGGTGCCGGCTTGCCCCGCAGCACCTCTACAAGCCAGACTGTTGCGGATGCGATCTTCTTCCCTGCTCCCGTTGCTTCTGCTTGCCTGCGGCCTGCCCGCGCACTCACAACAGGCTCCGCTCACTGCCGAACAGGTGATCGCCCGCATGCGCGAGGCCGCACATGTCTCAATACAACCTGGCACCGTTGACACCATCAAGGCAGGAGATCCCACTACGGTCGTCACCGGGATTGCAACGACGATTTCGCCCACCATGGACGTGCTGCGCAAGGCTGTCGCAGCTGGAGACAACCTGGTCATCACGCACGAGCCGACCTTCTATAACCACCAGGACGCGGACACCCTGTTCGTGAACGACCCGGTGTATCGCGAAAAGCTGCAGTACATTCGCGAGCACAAACTGGTCATCTTCCGCTTTCACGACGGAGCGCACCAGCGCGATCCCGACTTCATCATGGAAGGCTGGGCGCACCAGGCTGGCTGGACAGCAGCGCATCGGGTGCCCGGTGGCCCGCTGCTGTACACCTCCGCGCCGATCACCGTGGGGGACTTGGCGCGCAAACTGGAGGCCGCCACCGGCGCCAAGGTGATGCGCATCGTTGGCGATCCAAACCTGCGCGTAACCAGGATCGCGTACGGACCTGGCTCTCCCGGCGAGGCGCGACAGATCCAGGCGCTAGAACGGGATGACGTTGAGGTACTCGTCGCAGGCGAAATCCCCGAGTGGGAGACGATCTCTTACGTTTGGGATGCGAGCCAGCAAGGAAGGCACAAAGCCATGATCCTGCTGGGGCACTACACGTCGGAAGAGGCGGGGTCCAAGAACCTGGCAGAGTGGCTGCGCACGGTGCTACCGGGTGAGCGCGTTGACTTTATTCCTGCGGGCGAGCCGTACTCCCTTCCGATCGCAACCCGCTAGCGGGCAGACCACAGTGGCAAGCACGCCCTGCTATCGGTCACTTCCGATGCTTAACACTTAGGTGATTGAGCGAGTGTTCGTGCGCTTCGTGCGGAAGCGGAACCGGCCCTGACCTACTGCTCCCGCAATGCCTCGTCGTACACCTTATCCAGGTCGTGGCCAATCTCCCGCTGCGTCTCAATGCTCGCCATCATAGTTCTGATCCCTGCGCTCACCTCTCTCGCGTGGCCGGCCTCCATGCTGTTCGGATCTTCCGTGCCGAGCAAAGCCTCCAGTGCAATGGCCGGCTGCAGTGCACCATTCTGCACTTCCAGGAACTGCTTCTGCAGGGTGTAGGCAGCGGCAAACCGTTCCGCTTCTTCGTAAGGTATGTAACTCAAAGCGCCGGTCGCACTGGCAGTCTGCCAGCTTGCATCGTGCAGGGTGGCGATGCTCATGCCCATGCGGATCGAGCTCAGATTTGTCGCTGTGCCCTTCTCCTTCTGCTTGGAGAACTGCAGCAGGTCCTTGAGGTTACGCTGCTCCTCCGGTACATGCCCCAAGGCCTCTGCCAGATCCTTACGGTTCGCTTCCAGTTCCCGTCGCATCGTTTCAGCCGCCTGGTGCCCCAAATGCACATGGTGCCGCCATTCCACCAAGGACTCCAGGCCCAGAGCGATCAGCAGGCCCACGGTGATGGTGAAGATGTGGAGGAAGAAGTCGCGCACGCCGTGCGGCGCGTGTTCCGGCGGATGCACATCGAGCATGGCAGCAGCTTACCGCGTCCGCCGCGCACCATCGCTGGCGCGCGCATCCAACGGCTTATGCTGAGCCGACGCCGTTTCGCCCGCAACGCCGCTATGGCCTCGGTCGCAGCCGCTGGAGCGACGCACGCCATGTCTGCCGGGACCCCCTCTGCCGAACCGACCCTGCTGCACGAAAACGGGTGGATGCCGAACAATTCAGTACTTCCCGTGCTGCTGTACCGCGGCGTGCTGCAGACTTCCGGAGATGCCGCGAGCGCGTGCGAAACCCTGTTCGGGGCGAACGGCTGGCCGGCACAGTGGCGCAACGGCGTATACACCTTTCACCACTACCATTCCACCGCGCACGAAGTGCTCGGCTTCACTCGTGGCCATGCCCGGCTGGTGCTGGGTGGCGAGGGCGGCCGCGAGTTCGAGATCCGGGCTGGCGATGTGCTTGCGTTGCCGGCCGGTACCGGTCATTGCGAACTCTCCTGCTCGGCAGATTTCCAGGTGATCGGCGCCTACCCGCCCGGCCAGCACTGGGATATCTGCCGCGCTGCACCAGACGCAGCCGCACGCAAGCGGATGGCGTCGCTCCCGTTTCCCGCCTCCGATCCGGTTTCGGGAAGCAGCGGCCCGCTCCTTACGCAGTGGCGACGGACCTGAGAACCGCCGGCGCGCGCATCCCGGCGGCCGCGCTATCATCCAATCAGCAGGATGATGCGCCGTTCCGCAGCCAACTCGTGCTTCCGTCTGAGCACTGCCGCGCTCGACCTGGCGCCTCCGCGGCATTAGCTTCGCCCCTCCGCGTCCCGCTGCGGCCCTGCCGCGCCCTCCCCTACATTCTCTCTGCACCATGCCTGCGCCCGCGCGCGAGGAGTCCGCACCATGTTTGATCGTCTGGAACAGCTCGAAGAACGCTACAAGGAACTTGAAAAAGACCTAGCCGATCCGTCCGTTATTAGCGACCAGCAGCGCTTCCAAAAGACGGCCAAGCAGCACCGCGACATGGAGCCGGTGATCGAGCGCTACCGCGAGTACAAGCAGGTGCAAACCGGCATCGCGGACGCCAAGGTCATGCTGACCGAATCGGATCCGGACATTCGTGCCATGGCGCAGGAGGAGCTGACCGCGCTGGAAGGCCGTCTGCCCGAGATCGAAGAGCAGCTCAAGATCATGCTTCTGCCCAAGGATCCGAACGACGAAAAGAACGTCGTGCTCGAGATCCGCGCCGCGACCGGCGGTGACGAGGCCTCCCTGTTCGCCGCGGAGGTCTTTCGCATGTACCTGCGCTATGCCGAGCTACACCGTTGGAAGGTCGAGATCCTCTCGGAAACCGAGTCCTCGGTGGGCGGCATGAAAGACGTGACGGCGCTGATCGAAGGCGACCGCGTCTACTCTTCACTCAAATACGAGTCCGGCGTGCATCGCGTCCAGCGGGTTCCGGCCACGGAAACACAGGGCCGCGTCCATACCAGCGCCATCACGGTAGCGGTACTGCCCGAAGCAGAAGAGGTAGACGTGAAGGTGGAGCAGAAGGATCTGCGCATCGACACGTTCTGCTCGTCCGGTCCGGGTGGACAGTCGGTCAACACCACCTACTCGGCGATCCGCATCACCCACCTGCCCACGAACACTGTGGTGAGCTGCCAAGACGAGAAGTCGCAGATCAAGAACCGCGAAAAGGCGATGCGCGTTCTGCGTGCGCGCCTCTACGAAGTGGAGATGGAGAAGCAGCACCAGGCTCAGGCCAGCGCCCGCAAGTCGCAGGTAGGCTCGGGTGATCGCTCCGAAAAGATCCGCACCTACAACTTCCCGCAAAATCGGCTCACCGATCACCGTATCGGCCTGACGCTGCACCAGTTGGAGTACGTGATGCAGGGCAAGCTGCAGCCGGTGGTGGACGCCCTGATCGCGCATGACACTGCGGAGAGGCTGAAAGCGGAAGCTACCGCAGCTTGAGCCGAGCGCGCTGAAGGAAGAGAGCTCTTCCTTCAGCGCAAATTCTGTGTAGCTAAATGACAACGCTTTTCACCAGAATGTCTCGAACTGGCACAGTATGACGTTGCTTCATTGCATGTCGGTCGATAAGCTAACCCTGACGGGTGGCTACGTTGAACGGCACGGAGACAACTCATTTCGACACGGACGGCGCTCCTAACAGCCCCGTCCTCTCGCCCAGTGGACTTCGGGCTTTTCGCACATTCCAAACAAGCACGATCGGGCTGGCTGGACGGCTTCGCAACAGCCGAGTGCCCTTCGTCCAGTACGAGCGCAGATCGGCTCCGCAGGAGATGGCGTTCGAGCACCTGGTGGGGCATGAGGAGGTGCTTGCTGCACGGCCTGCCCTGAGTGCGCTTGCTGAGGCAAGCGGCCAGCGGGACTCCGTTGAAGACCTGAGTTACTTCCTGGAGAAACCCGGCCTGATGCGGCGCACGCCGCACCTAGTTCTCATGCGGGATACATCGCGGCAGAGAGGCTCTTCCACTCCGGTGGGAGCTCTACTGATCCATGAGTTCCGGCCGTTTGGTGTTCCCTCCCGTGTCTTTGCCAGCAACGACCGGTCGGGCCGCGGTGTTCTGCTGGGAGCTCCGCAGCAGCGGTTGCGGTTCGCGCTTCGCGCATCCGACCTGCTGTTTCGCAAAGGTGCCAAGATGGTTCTGCTCACCGTTCAGTCTGAGAGTTCACCGAGCATGAGCGGCTGGGGCAGGTCCGTTCCTGGTGTGCGTTGGGCGGTCCGCAACCGTCAGCAACCGTCTCACCTGGACCTGAGCGACACCTACGAAGGAACGCTCGCTCGGCTGGGTCAAAAGACGCGGGCCAACCTGCGGTACTATCGCCGTCGCGCGGAATCGGAGCTGCGTTGCCGCTTTTTGCCGGATTTGAACATCAAGGCGGAGGACCTCGCCGACTTTAATCGGGACTCGAGCTTCCCCCTGCCGGAGCGTGTTCTGCGCTGGCGTCTGGCAGTGCAGTCCAAGCTGCGCTCGCCCTATCTGATGGGACTGCAGGATGGCGATGGCCGCTGGCTCAGCGTCATCGCTGGGCGACGCTACGGCGACTCGACCGAGATCCTTTGGCAATTGAACCGAAGCGGATTGCAGCGCCACTCGATCGTTACGGCGATGCGCAGCTTTCACCTGGAGCATGAGATCGCTCGTGGGACCAAGCGGTTCTACGTGGAAGGCGGCACGAACCACTCGATGCAGCACTCGTTCGAGTCGGCCGCCGCAACGGACATCATCATGATCCGTAACAGGTTGCAGGAGGGTATGCGCGGCTTTGCCAAACGCTACGTGCCGCCCGATAACATCCTGGCCGACATGCTGAACGATCCCACCAATGAGTGGCATTCCAGCTAGAGAGCTTCTGGGTTCGAGCTCGACGCCTGCTCTGCGGCCCTGACTGCCGCCCCGCGGCGGCTGTGTTCTACGAGAGAATGGTTCTCGGAGACCCGAGTATGCAGCGCTTCGTGCTCACGTTACAGCTTCGCCCTGACCCGGCGCTGGCGGAAGAATATGTTCAGCGTCACCGTGAGGTGTGGCCGGGTGTGCTCGAATCTCTGCGCGCCAGCGGCATTGTGAGAAGCGAGATCTTCCGCAACGGCTATCAGCTCTTCATGGTTCTGGATACCACGGATGACTTCAGCTTTGAGCGCAAGGCCGCCATGGATCAAGCCAACCCGACCGTGATGCAGTGGGAGAAAGAGATGGCGAAGTTCCAGCAAGTGGACGACGCCGACACGGACGCCAGCAAACGCTGGGTGCTGCTGGAGAGCGTCTTCCAGTTCAACGCCTAGCGACTGCTCTTCCCTGCTTTGCGTGAACGCATCCAAACCAGCCAGGAATGGCGTTTGCAGACCAGTACGTCGGCCATGTTTCCGTCGCTCGGCTCGTGCTGCAGCGGGGCATGGCGTTGCTGTACCTCCTCGCCTTTCTCACGGTAAAGAACCAGGGCAAGCCGCTGCTGGGCGAGCACGGCTTGTCCCCGATTCCAGCGTTTCTGCAGCGCGTTCGCTTCAGGGACGCGCCGAGCCTGTTTCACTGGCGCTACTCGGACCGGCTGCTCGATGCCGTCGCCTGGACTGGCATTGTTGTAGCGGCTTGCGCGGCACTAGGTTTGACCGAGGCGGGCCCGATCTGGCTTTCCGTCACGGCGTGGCTCCTGCTCTACGTGCTGTATTTGTCGGTGCAGAACGTCGGCCAGCGCTTCTTCGGCTTCGGTTGGGAATCCATGCTGCTGGAGGCCGGCTTCTTCACGGCGTTCCTCGGTCCCACTCACATCCAGCCCAGCGTCATCCCCGTGCTCATCCTCCGCTGGATGCTGTTTCGCACGGAACTGGGCGCGGGCCTGATCAAACTGCGAGGCGACCGCGTCTGGAAAGACTTGACCGCCCTGTACTACCACTACGAAACCCAGCCGCTACCGAACCCGCTGAGCTGGTATTTTCATCGGCTACCCAAGGCCTCGCACCGGTTCGGCGTTATCTTCAGTCACTTCGTCCAGGTGGTGGTGCCGTTCGGTCTCTTCGGGCCTCAACCGGTTGCGGCCATTGCCGCGGCGCTGTGTACGTTTCAGCAGATCTGGCTCATCGTCAGCGGGAACTACTCGTGGCTCAACTGGCTGACAGCCCTACTCGGCATTGCTGGCTTCTCGGACGAAGTCCTGCAACACGTCTTGCCGTTGCACCTCTCCGCAGTTGCGGCTCCGATGCCTCCGGCCTTACATGGATTGCTGTACCTGCTCGCTGTGGCTGTGGCCGCGCTTAGCGTGCAACCGGTACTAAACCTGCTGTCTCGGCAGCAAAAGATGAACTACAGCTACAACCGCTACCACCTGGTGAACAGCTATGGCGCGTTCGGAACCGTTGGCAAGGAGCGGTTTGAGATCGTGCTGGAAGGCACCCGCGACAGCGTGCTGACACCGGCAACACAGTGGCAGGAATATGGCTTCAAAGCCAAGCCGGGCGATGTGTACCGCCGCCCACCGCAGATTGCTCCCTATCACCTGCGGTTGGATTGGATGATCTGGTTTCTGCCGTTCAGTGTGCAGGTGCTGCCTCGCGGCATCTACGTGTCCGGCCACGAACTCTGGTTCGTTCGCCTGATCCAGAAGCTCCTGCGCAACGACGCCTCGACGTTGGGACTCATGGGCCACAACCCGTTTTCCGAAGCTCCCCCTACCCACATCCGCGCGCTCTTCTACTGGTATCGCTACACCGACCCGCAGACGAAGCGCTCGACTGGGGCATGGTGGACCCGCGAGTTGCTCGGCACCTATCTCCCTCCGGTCACACTTCAGCATCTACGCGAATTTTGAAAAATGCAGCTCCTGCTAGTGCCGCCGGTGCTATCCTGCGATCGTTGTAGATGCAACGATTGGAGACGAACATGTTTCGTGCCGCCTTGCTTGCCCTCACGATCCCCGCACTTGCATCCGCGCAAACCTCACCCAATCCAGCCCCAGGGCTTGCGTCCATGGCACAGGGCCCCACTACGAAAGTGCTTGCCATCGGTCATCTCACAGGAGCACCGTCCGCAACACTGCGGGCAACCATGCCCAAGGAGGTGCGCGAAACGGTGCAGCTATACCTGGGCGGGAAAATTGACCAGTGGTATTCACGCAAAGACCAGGCTGGCGTCGTCTTCGTGATGAATGTACCCACAACCGAAGAAGCACACACGCTGCTGGAAGCACTGCCGCTCGGCGTTGCGAGGCAGATGGAATTTCAACTGATTCCGCTAGGACCTCTAAACCCGCTGCGCTTCTTGCTCGACACCGCCGGGTCTGTCGAGCCAGCCAAGTGAACGAGTGTTTATGCGCGCAGACGCGGCGAGCCGCTCGCTTGCTCACGTCTGTGTACGAAGCGGAGCTCGGTCGAGTTGGCCTCACAGTGGCGCAGTTTGAAGTGCTCACGCTGCTGCGCCACCACGAGTGCAACGGCCGGGCAATTGCCCGCATGCTCTCACTGGACACGACAACTGTGTCTCGCAATTTGAAACTGCTGCTGGCGGCCGGCCTTGTCAGATCGCGCCCCGGAAGCAGCGATGCGCGCCAGATCCTGTACTGCCTGTCGTCTTCCGGAGCAGCATTGCTTCGTAAGGCCGAACCTCACTGGGCCACCGCACAGTCGAAGATGGCAGCCCGTCTGAACCGGCCTCTTGCGCAGATGATGCGATCACTCAAGAAGCTGGAGGAGGCTGCCTCCTGAGACAAACGCGCGGGTTCACCCGTAGATTCTCTCCAATGCATTCGTCGCGATAAACGTCTTGGCATCACCGTCGGCTGGGTCGACAAAGGTGACATCGTCAATCGGCCGGCGCGGTGTATCGATTGCGAGCACCACGAAGGGCTCCTCCAGCAGCGCCGGCATGCCATGCACGGTGCGCTTTGGAAAGTAAATCAGCATGCCCGGGCCTACCTCGCGTGGCTCCGCATCGCCGATCTGAAACATAGCTCGGCCCTGCAGGACGTACAGGTATTCGTCGCAGCTCACGTGGAAGTGCAGCGGCACAGGCCGGTAGGTACGGAAGATGCGGCAGCTCGCCGCTTCACGATCGACCAGGCGAAGGTCGCGCAGCATCGTCTCACTGGTGGCTGGCAGAGTTGCCGCCAGCTCCGCGATGTCAAAGATCGTCTCATCAGCCATGGCAGCAGCCTACCGGAAGCGCGTCACCGCAGTGCCGCAATCCATGCCCGGCTGCTTTGGCCGCACGCTCACGGCGCGACTTGGACACGACCTGGACGCCCGCCCCAGGTTCGTTGCGGCATCCTAACAAGGCGAGAGGTTCTTATGAATATTCGTCGCTCCGCAGCAATCCTCGCCCTCAGCACCGTCGCAACCATCGGCTTTGCGCAGTCGCCCAGCACTTCCCAGAGCACCGGCAGCCAGACCGGCTCCAGCATGGACAGCAGCACCGGCACGAACAGCAGCACCACGACGCGGTCCACCCATCGTCGGCACAAGCACTCCACGGGCCAGAACACCACGGGTTCCACCATGAACAACGGAGCGCTACCCGGGAACAGCACATCCAACGGATCGCTCAGCCCGAACAACGGTGCCGCTCCCAATACCACGGCCCTGCCCAGCACAGGAGCAACCGCCACGGGCAATCCCAACAGCACGTCGCAACCTGGAACCCCGCGCCCCTAACGACGGCGGGCCGTTGCAGAACGCAAACAAAAGGCTCACCGGAACCGGTGAGCCTTTCTACTGTAGTCAGCAGTAGGTTGCTGTTCAGGCGCTTGCGCGCCCTGCAACGTCGATTGCCTAGTAGTCGCGAACGCCGTCCACAAACGCCTTCAGCTTGCGGCTGCGGCTGGGGTGACGCAGCTTGCGCAGCGCCTTGGCTTCAATCTGGCGGATGCGCTCGCGCGTCACCTGGAAGCTCTGGCCTACTTCTTCCAGCGTGTGCTCGGAGCCATCTTCCAGGCCGAAGCGCATCTTGATCACGCGCTCCTCGCGCGGGGTCAGCGTGCGCAGCACCTGGCCGGTGTACTCCTTCAGGTTCACGCTGATCACCGCATCCGACGGCGACACCGCCATGCGATCTTCGATGAAGTCACCAAGGTGCGAATCTTCCTCTTCACCGATCGGCGTTTCCAGCGAGATGGGCTCCTGCGCGATCTTGAGAACCTTGCGCACCTTGGCTACCGGGATGTCCATGCGCTTGGCGATCTCTTCGCTCGAGGGCTCGCGGCCAAGCTCCTGCACCAACTGACGGCTGGTGCGGATGAGCTTGTTGATCGTTTCGATCATGTGCACCGGGATGCGGATGGTACGAGCCTGGTCCGCAATGGCGCGCGTGATTGCCTGGCGGATCCACCACGTTGCATACGTGGAGAACTTGTAGCCGCGACGGTACTCGAACTTGTCCACCGCCTTCATCAGGCCGATGTTGCCTTCCTGAATCAGGTCAAGGAACTGCAGGCCGCGGTTCGTGTATTTCTTGGCGATGGAGACCACGAGGCGCAGGTTGGCCTCGATCAGCTCGCGCTTGGCGCGCTCCGCGTCCATGTCGCCCTGCACCATCTCGCGCTGCGTCTGCTTCAGTTCCGCAACCGTGATGCCGGCTTCCTGCTCCAACCGCTCCAGGTCCGTGCGGCAGTTCTTCTGCTGACGCCGGTATTCCTTCTTCAGCTCTTCCGACCGCGATGCATCGAACTTCGCATCCAGCGACTTGATCTGCCGCTCGAGCGTGCGCATGCCTTCCACGGTCTTGTTGACCTTGTCCAGCAGCCGCTTCTTCTCACCGTTGGTGTACTTCAGCTCGCGAACGATGCGGGTGACGTACACCATCTCGCGGCCCACGGTCATGCGAAGCTTGCGCTCTTCCTTCTTGGACTTCGCCTTGCCGCTGTCCAGCTTTTCCTTGGCTTCGAGCGCCTTCTTCTGGTGACCCACGAGCGCGTCAATGCGCTTCACGGTCGCCTTCACGCGCGACGTGACAACCTCTTCGGTCAGCTCTTCCTCGTCGAACGTGACCACTTCCTTCACGTTGCGGACGCCGCGCTTCAGGTCTTCGCCGAGCGCCATGATTTCGCGAATCACGATGGACGAGCGCGAGATCGCCTTCATCACGCGCATCTGTCCGCGCTCAATGCGCTTCGCGATCTCGACTTCGCCCTCGCGGGTCAACAGCGGAACGGTGCCCATCTCGCGCAGGTACATGCGCACGGGGTCGTTCGTCTTTTCCAACTGACCGGGAGTCAGGTCCAGTTCAACGTCGTCGTTGTCCTCGGACTCCTCGCCATATTTGTCTCGGCCGCCACGACCACCGGCCTCTTCGTCTGAATTCAAAACGTCAATGCCCTGGCTGTTGACGGTCATCAACAGGTCGTCCAGGTCATCAGCGCTGGTGATGCCCTCCGGGATCAGGTCATTGACCTCACCATAGGTCAGGTAGCCCTTCTCCTTACCGGAGTCAATCATCCGGTCTACATCTTCTTCGTACTTATCGATCTCGTCAGCCACGGCCTTCGGCTCCACATTTGCTAAAAGTTAGTGCAACAGGACGGAGATACAGGTTCAAACGGACCCGCCGTTCCCACCCGCGAGACACGTAGCCTGTTGCAGTCAATACGTCGTGTGCCAGTTGGCTGGACGAAACTCTGTGCGGCTCTAAGGTCCGCGGCGCAAGGTTAGCGGCCGTGTAAGGACCGAACCATCTGGGCGCATTTCTCCAGCGTTGTGTAGAATAGCACACTTTATAGGACGTTCTCCAAGCCAGAAAGATGCACCCGCCCCGGGAAGCGGCCCGGTACACTCAAGCCCATGAGCCTCAGGCGCCTCCTGCAGATCCTGCTGACCGGTTTCGTCGGCCAGGGGCTGACCGTCCTCACCCAGCTTCTTGTCCCACCCTTTTTCTTCAAGTTCTACCCGTCCGGCATCGAGACCTACGGCGAATGGCTGGCTCTGACCGCTGCCGTCAGCTACCTGAACACCCTGAATTACGGCATCCAGACCTACGCCTCGAACCAGATCACCATCCTGTACAACGGTGGCGACCTCCCTGGCGCCCGCACGATCCAGGCCAGCGCCTTTCGCCTCTTGCTCCTGATCGCGTCCGTTTTCTCGATCGGCGGCCTCATCGTCTTCGTCCTGCCGGTGGCCGGCTGGCTGCGCCTGCACCACGTCACGCCCAGTGCCGCCGCCGTCACGCTGTACCTCATCATTCTCCAGATCAGCGGCAACATGTTCCTTAGCCTTCTTACGAACAGCTACATGGCGGTCGGCCTTCTGCATCGCGGCAACTACATCTCCAGCGCGCAACGCCTGCTGATGATCCTGAGCATGGCGGCCGCGATCTTCTTCCGGGCGTCGTTCCCGGTGCTGGCGGGGCTGCAACTGGCGTCGTACCTGGTGTTCCTGCTCTTCGCCCTGGTCGACCTGCGGCGCATCGCACCCGCGCTGGTGCCCAGCCTTTCTGCCGGATCGTGGAGCACGGTTCGCGCCATCCTGAAGCCCAGCGGACACTTCGGCCTGATCTCCATTGCAGGCTTTCTCACCTGGCAAGGACCGATTCTCGTCATTCAACGCGTAATGGGCCCAGGGACGGTCGCCCTGTTCGGCGTGGTCCGGGTGGTCTTCCAGATGTCGCGCCAATTGCTCAGCATGGCGTCCTCGGTGTTCGCGCAGGACATTACGCTGATGGTCGGTCGCCAGGACTGGCCGCGCCTGCGCCGCCTCTACGACCTTTCCGAACGCCTGGTCCTGTTCCTGATCCCGGTGGTCTCGATCGGCAGCCTGCTGATGTGCCCGCTGCTGTTTACCGTGTGGCTGCACAAGCGGCACCTGTACCAGCCGGAGCTCTGCTTCCTGATGGCGCTCGTCTCCGCGGTGCTCGGCCTGAAGGAGCACAAGACGCAGTTCCAGTCCTCGTCCAACGAACACGAGGAGCTCTCGACTTTCATCCTCATCGGCTATTCGGTCATGCTCGCGGTCGCTGTGCCGGTGATGCACCGTTTCGGCCTGCCAGGGTTCATCGTCACCTGGCTCACGTGGGAGATCATCCAGACCGCCGGCGTTGTCCGCCTGAACACACGCCTCTTTCCCGTCGAATACCAGTTCGGCAAGGGCCTGCTGTGGCGCTTCTGTGGATTCATCGTGGTTGCTTTTGCCGCGGTGGCCTGGCCGGCCCTGCGCGAGGCGCACTGGTCGCTGCCGGTGGGTGTGGCGGCGGCCGTCGGCACATCGCTTCTGCTGGCTGCGGCCGCCTGGCCCACGTTTCAGATGGGCGAACTCGTCCAGATCCTGCGCGAGCGCATCCAGCGTCGGCGCCTGCAAACAGCAGAGCCGGTCTAGGCAGACCGGCTCTTTGCTCGTTGTCGCTGGACGTTAGTCACGGCGACGTCCGCCCATCAACTGCAGCACGGCCAAAAAGATGTTGATGCCGTCCAGATAAATGGTCAGCGCCAGCACCGTGGCACGCTGGCCGTTGCCACCCGCCCGGATGCGCGCAAAGTCAGCCACCGTCAACAGGGTGAACACTACCAGCGTGAGCCAGCTATATGTGTCCGGCGACATGAGGTGGAAAAACATGCTGGCGATGCCGGCCAGAATGAGCACCAGCAGCCCGGCCATGCCGACGCCCGCGATGCGGCGGTAGTCGATGGTGAACAGGTAAGCGATGCAGCCCATTGCGGCCATGCCCAGGGCCGTCGTCGCAGCCGCCTGGAAGACCACCGCCGGCCCAATCGTAGCCACGTAGCGGTGGATCAGCGGACCGATCTCCCAGCCCATGAAGTAGCCGAGCAGCAGAAACATGCCAAGCGCCGCCACAGGGCTCGCTTTCTTGGCAAGCTGGATCGCAAAAACCAGCGCCAGCACGGTGATGAAGCCGATGAACATGCCCCACGGTGGCGCCGTGGCCACACCCACCGCCGTGGCGAGAAAGCCGAGCGAGGTGATGCCAAGTACCTTCCCCAACAGCGAGGACGTCCGCTCGGTGGCGCCCTCCAGGACCATGGGATAACCGTTCATGCGTTGCGTATTCACGCGGAAACCAACCTTCCGAGGCCGTGCTTTACCTGCCCCAACCCTTACTCTATTTGACTCTAATTTTCGGATTCCGGTGCGCGCATACGGCAGGTGGCGCGTCACACCACGGCCCGCGCATCCTACTCTCTGGCCCGCACCGGCCAGCCGCAGGAGACGCAGTGACCTCACGCCGTGACTTTCTCGCCAGCAGCGCGACCGCTGCCGCCGCAATCACCACCGCCATGGGCCAAACCGCGCAAAACACCAGAGAAGCCGACCGGGACCACTCCAGCAGCAACCCGGGCCAGTCGAACACCGGCCTTGTCGCTCTCAACCCGAACAGCAACATGCCGCCACCGACCGATCACGGGGCCGTTCCGCCAATCTGGTACAGCTTTGACCTGACGCACCGTCGCGTACAGGAGGGCGGCTGGACTCACGAAGTGACCGAGCGCGATCTGCCCGACTCAAAAGAGATCGCCGGCGTCAACATGCGGCTGACCAAGGGCAGCTACCGCGAGCTGCACTGGCACGTGGCCGACGAGTGGGCCATCATGCTCAAGGGCAACGCCCGCGTCACCGTGCTCAGCCCCGACGGCAGCATGTTCATTGACGACGTGGCCGAGGGCGACCTGTGGCTCTTCCCTGCCGGCTACCCGCACTCCATACAGGGCACCGGCGACGACGGCTGCGAGTTCCTGCTTGTCTTCAATCAGGGCTCGTTTTCTGAAGAGAGCACGTTCCTGATCAGCGACTGGCTGAAGCACACGCCTCCGGATGTCCTCCAGAAGAATTTCAAGCTCGACGCCGCCGCAATCAGCAAGCTGCCGAAGGGCGAACCGCTCTACATCTTTCCCAGCGACCCGCCACACCAGACACTGGCGCAGGACCGCGCCGAGTCCGCTTCGCACGCGCCCGCTTCGAAGCAGGTGTTTACCTTCCGGCCTTCGCAGATGAAGCCGACCAAGGAGAGCGAGAACGGTCATCTGCGCGTGATCGACTCGCACAACTTTCCCGCTTCGACCAAGATCGCAGCAGGCCTGGTCACCCTCAAGCCCGGCGGCCTACGCGAACTGCACTGGCATCCCAGCGGCAGCGAGTGGCAGTTCTGGATCGCCGGCCAGGGACGCATGACCGTCTTCAACGCCAAGGAAGCCGCGCGCACCATGGACTTTCACGCCAACGACGTCGGCTACGTTCCCTCGATGGCCGGCCACTACATCGAGAACACGGGTACCACCGACCTCGTCTACCTAGAGATGTTTGCGACCGGCAAGTACAGCGAGGTTTCTCTCAACCAGTGGCTCCGCGCGCTGCCAGCACAGGTAGCTATGGCGCACACGAATCTCTCCGCCGAAGATCTCGCAAGGATCCCTAGGGAGGCAAACGCGATCCTGTAAGCCGCGCTCGCCTAAGTTACATCCCCTCTTACACCGAAAATATTTGAGTTATGTCTACTTTCTCCTTGCGCTCTGCCTGACGCGCATGAGATAGTCACACCTGCGTAGGAGAAGCCCGATGTTAATCACAACGCACAACACGATGCGTAGGTCCCCGGAAGCGTTTAGCTTTTGTGGCGATCGCCGGGCCATGCTCCTGGGTTGGTTCCCCACCTGCAAGTAACATCGCACCGGGTCCTACGCACTCCCTAAGCATTGCAGCAATCGATTCTTCGCCGGGTGGCGAAGCACGCGGGTACTTCGACTGTCCCTCGATCCCTGTTGGGATTCCGTGTGCGCTCATTCCCCTGGCAAAGCAGTACCTATCGCGTGGCGATAGGTACGGGCTACTTTTTCGGTCGGCCTGCACAGATCTCCGGAGCTGTGCAGGTTGGGTTCGAGTCCCAGTTACGCCCGGACCGCTAGTTCCCGCTATAGGTGCGCTAACTCGGCGCGTGGCTTTCGTAACGCGCCGAGATAGCAGAGTTACGCGCTGCAATAAGTCGAGCGGTGGCAGTAGAGGACGATTTCATCGCCTAGGACGCGGGTTGTCGCAGGTTCGAATCCTGCCGCGACACCGTGCCGCGTAGCTCAGTGGATAGAGCACCGTCCGTCGTTCTCGCTTGTTCCCCGGCCAGCTTTATGGCCCAGACTCTGGACGATGCGCCAGTAGAAAGAGAGACCTTGCCATGGGCAAGCTCAACATGAAAGGTGCGACTCCCATCGGGTCCGTCGCCCTGTGCAGCACTTGCACCTGTGGACTCATCCTCTCCGGCTTTCGCGAAAGCGAGCAGGTGATGATCTGCACGCGGGTGGAACCCAATCTCCTGCTGCCGTTCCCGGTACATGAGTGCACCGGCTACTACGACAAGAATCGCCCGTCGTGGCAGCAGATGCAGAAGCTGGCGATCCGCGTGGAGGACCGCCCGGCGAAGAATGCAGGCTTCAAGGCCGGCCTGGGCTTCGCTGAAACCGCGATCAGCGTCGCCGTTTCCGACGATGAGGACGATGACGATAACGAAGACTAACTTCTGCGCCGGTGGTGAAGAGAACGGCTTCATCTGGGAGAGCGCCGTCGCAAGACGGAGGTAGCAGGTTCGATCCCTGCCCGTGGCAATCGTCATGGTAGCTATGCCGTACTCGCCTGTTCCCCGGCGATCCACCCGCCCTCGCGGCGGATCAACAACCGCCACTTCTCGAAAGGAGGAGGTGTCCAATGAAGTTGAATGTATTGAACCTTAGCCGGCTGGTCCCCTTCCAGCCACGTCCCGCGACTCCTCGCACTCACGAGGGAGCGCCCGCTGTTGTCCTCTCGCCGTATCAGGCGCTGCGGCGCTCGGTCATGGCATGCATGCTGTGGGAGGGTGAGTTCTACGAGAGTGGCGTAACCATTGCAAGCCGGATTCGAGAGCTGGTGCCGCAGGTTGATGCTGTCTCCGTGGCGGATCTGGCTGTCGAAGCGCGCACCCGCATGCATCTGCGTCACGCACCGCTGCTGCTGGTGCGCGAGATGGCTCGTTACAGCACTCATCGCGCCCTGGTCGCACGGACGCTTGCCCGCGTTATCCAGCGTGCAGACGAACTCACGGATTCGTTGCCATGTACTGGAGCGAGGGTCGGGTTCCGCTGTCTGCGCAGGTGAAGAAGGGGCTTGCCTCTGCTTTCACCCGCTTCGACGAGTACGCGCTGGCCAAGTACGACCGTGCCGGCAGCGTGCGCTTGCGCGACGTGCTCTTCCTCTGCCACGCCAAGCCCGTCGATGACGCGCAGGCGCAGCTCTGGAAGCGTCTCGTCGCGGGCGAACTCGCCACGCCCGATACCTGGGAAGTAGCGCTCTCGTCCGGTGGAGACAAGCGTGCGCACTGGGAACGTCTGCTCGCCGAGCGCAAGCTGGGCGCCCTGGCACTGTTGCGCAACCTGCGAAACATGCAGGCGGCGAATGTGCCGGAGACCGCGATCGTCGACGGCCTGAACACGATGCGGACGGACCGCGTTCTGCCCTTCCGCTATCTTGCCGCGGCTCGCCATGCGCCAAGGTTGGAGGGTGCTCTGGAGCGGGCGATGTTCCGCTCGCTCGCGGAGGCGCAGCCCCTGACCGGCCACACGGTCGTTCTGGTGGACGTCTCGGGATCGATGGTGTCCCCGCTGTCTGGACGGTCGGAGATGCTGCGCACCGACGAGGCGTATGGTCTGGCCATGCTGCTGCGGGAGGTCGCGGGGTCGGTGAGCCTCTACACCTTCTCCAACGGCCTGCAGTATGTGCCGGCGCGTCGCGGCTTCGCCCTGCGTGACGCCATGGAGGTCAGTCAGCAGCATGCGGGAACGCATCTCGGTTCGGCGCTCCGCAGTGTTCGCGAGCGATGTGACCGCATTGTGGTCATCACGGACGAGCAGTCGGCGGATCCGGTTCCGGCGCCGTCAGGCCGCGGCTACATGATCAACGTCGCGTCTGCGAAGCACGGCGTCGGATACGGTGAGTGGAACCACATCGACGGCTTCTCAGAGGCCGTTCTTGACTACATTCGCGAACTCGAGGAGGAGGCAGAGATGCCAGTACTCGATTCGGTCGAATGAAAGAGTGTACCGCCTGCTGTGGGCGGTACGCTCTCCTTTCAAGCGTCGCTTTAGAACTCACCACGTCAGCGACTCGACATCGGCTTGGACACATTTTCGAGCGACTGCCCTGCTGCCTCGATGCCCCACTTCCATTCGAACGCTGCGCCCAGCAGCATCAGGAAGGCTCCCAGCGCCCACCCGCTCGAAACCGCCCAGTGCGAGCCGGTCTTGATCAGGGCACCGAACAGAATGGGCGCGCCGACACCACCGATCAGCGTTCCGATGGAATAGAACAGCGCGATGGCAAAGGCGCGAATCTCCAGCGGGAAGATTTCGCTGACGGTGAGGTAAGCCGCACTCGCCGCACTGGAAGCCACGAAGAAGATGATCGTAAACATGATGCCGAGGCCACGGGTCCCAATGGTGCCCATGCCAAACGGAATCAGGGTGCCGATCAGGAGGCATCCTGCGATGGCGTAGGTAGCGATGATCATCGGCTTGCGGCCCAGCTTGTCGAACAGCTTGCCGAGCAGCACAGGACCAAAGAAGCTACCGATCGCAAACGGCAGCAGGTGCAGCGGCAGGTCGTTGTCGCTCACGTGAAAGAACCGCTTCACGACAAGACCGTATGTGAAGAAGACTGCGTTGAAGAAGAACGCCTGCGCGGCCATCAACACCAGCGAGAGAACGGAGCGCATGCGATTCTCACCGCTCATGTTCTTCAGGATTTCGCCGAGCGGCGTGTGATCGCTGACGGCAAGCTTCAGCTTGTCGCCCTCGATCGGTGGCAGGCTGTCGGGTTTGCCCTTGCTGACCTTGCCTTCGATCTCGCTTGTGATCTTGTCGGCCTCGTCTTCCCGGCCGCGCAGCATCAGCCAGCGCGGACTCTCGGGCACGCCAAGCCGCAGCAGCAACACCGCCACGCCAAGCACCGCTCCGATAGCGAACGCCCAACGCCAGCCCACCGTCTGCATGTGCGGGCTGCCGTGCAACAGACCATAGGTCGCAAGGGAGCCGATGCTTGCGCCGACCCAGAAGTTCGCGTTCACGATCAGGTCCACGGTGCCGCGCACCTTGCCAGGAATCAACTCGTCGACCGCGGAATTAATGGCGGCGTACTCGCCACCCACACCGAAGCCGACCAGGAACCGCGAGATGCAAAAGCTGACCATACCGTGCGACAGGGCGCTGCCCAGCGTGGCCACTGAGTACGTGGCAAGCGTGATCAGAAACAGCTTGCGCCGGCCGAACCGGTCGGTAAGCACACCAAAGAACAAGGCGCCCATGACCGCGCCGATCAGGTAAATGGTCGCCGTAAACGCAAACTGCGATTCGCTCAGGCTCAGGCCCTGCTTGCCCTGCAGAATGCCCGACAACGATCCCGCCAGCGTGACCTGCAGACCATCGAGCAGCCAGGAGGTGCTCAGCGCGATGAGGATGCGAACATGCCAACTCGACCACGGCAGCCGGTCCAGCCGATGCGGCAAATCTGTTTCTATCGTTCGTTCCTGCGCCTCTTGCGTCTGCGTCGCTGCTGCCATACTCACCGCCTCTTAGTTACGTGTCTTGCTTCTGCATTCCCTGCTGGCCACCGGCCTGTGCCTGGTCCCCGCCCCCACCTTCCTCTTTTTCCTTCTTGATGATCGAGATACCGCCGTTGCGCTCCAGAATGGCGTAGTCGATCTGATCGAAGCTCTTCAGTCCGTTCAAACGAGCAGATGCCATGATGTCTTCCGGCGCCAGGTTCATGCCTTCCATGACACGCTTCTGCAACACTCCCTTTCGTACTAGCACCAGGGGCGAACCCACCAGGACGATGCTGAACTTGGGATACCGGAGCCGCAGACCACTCACAATGCGGTGCAGCCCACCAACGGCCAGAACGGCACAGCAGCAATTCGTCATGCTGCGGTCGTTGCCCACCGTGCTCAGGATGATCACGCCGCCCATCAGGAAGACGATCACGAACTCGAACAACGTCATCTGCGCGCCAGGCCGCCGCGTCAGCACGCGTACGACCAGCGTCAACACAAAGTATCCGATCACCGCATGAATGATGGTTGCCATGGCTAAGGCACCACGACCACACGGCTACCCGTGGCAGCCATGCCGGGCACTTGCAGTGTGAAGGGATGAACGCCCGGAAACGAGGGCTGCAACTCCAACTGCACCGTCAACGGATCTCGTCCCTGCGTCGGAAAGTCGTACAGGATGCCACCGTCGCCGATGACTGAGTGCTCTGGCTGAGGGATCACGCGCGATGCACCCAGATCCTTGACGATGCTGTTGCTTACAAACAACTGCACATTGCCATTGTGTACGGCGGACTGATCGAACTGGATCGAGAAGACCGACGGCGTCATCGCGCGCTCAACGCGCTCGTACTTCACATGCATGCCGCTGTCGGGATTCTTCAACTCCGCTTTGGACAGCCAGCCGCGGCCAAACACACCTAGCACGTCTGCCAGCAAGATGAGCGAGAAGATCACCCAGACGATCCGTTCAAACGTCCACCAACGTTCCTGAAAGCTCAGGTCTTCGCCAACCGCGATGGCGTTGTCGACCTTTGGCACTTCCTCCCCGGAGACCGGGTCAAACAGCTTCTTCGAATCCGCCACGCACGACCGCCTTGTTTCCGCTGGTTACTGGTTCTGATCTTCCGCTGGCAAAATGCTCATCTCGCCATTCCGCTCAAGCGTTACTGTGCCCATCTCGTCAAAGGTCTTCAGGCCCTGGTCTCGTCCCATGGCCATTACGTCGGAGTACGAGATCCGCATCTTGCGCATGGTGCGCGAGCGCCAGTGTCCGCCTTCCATCAGGATCAATGGAGTGCCGTCCAGAAAGCGCGACACACGCGACGACCTCATGCGAATCCAGACCAGGGCGTAATGCGCCACGGAAATGGCGATGATCTGGCACACGGCGTTGGCCAGCGACATCTCATTGGCCACGATGCCGGTCAGCATCAGGCCGCCCAAAAAGAAGATCAGCACAAACTCAAACGGAGTAAGCTGCTTTCCGGGACGCCGCCCCACAATGCGGACCACGAGCACCAGAAAGTAATAGCCAAAGATCGCGCGCAACACCGACCCTAGTGCAACCACGGCCAACCTCCTGGGCATCAGCTGATTTCGCTACAGACACAGAGCGAATCGCTTCCATGGAGGTTTTACGCAGAAAACCAATCGGCAGCATTTGGCGTCCGGACGGGGTTTACGGCAGACCTCTGCGTAGTCCGCATCACTCGTTCGGCTGAGCGACTCCAAGCGCGTCTTCCAGATGCCGCACCCGCTCTGTCAGCAGGGCGACAACCTCCTCCAACGCACACAACCGGTCCGTTCCGCTGCTGGACGCGGCTGGCGTCTCTGCGGATGAGGCATTGCTCGCGGCTGGATTGGGCGCATCGGATTCCGTCAACAGGTGAACGAAGCGCGACTCTCGAGACCCGGGCTGCCTCGGCAGCATGCGCACCAGGGGTTCAGTCCGCTGCGTGCTCTCCTCGCCGGCGCTGCTCATTCGTTGCAGGGCAGCGTTCACCTGGGCGACGTCCTCGAACTCAAACAGGCGTTCGGCGCGCCCCCGCAACTCGCCGGGTGTCTGCGGCCCGCGCAGCAGCAACAGGCACAGCAGGGCGGTTTCGTCGCGCCGCAGGTGCAGCACGGTACGCGCGCGATTCTCATACCGCTCTACGCGCGACCCATGATCGGCTCGCACCAGCTCCATGCCTTCCAGCGATCGCAGGGCCGTCTCCACCTCGCGCTCGCTCAACTGCATCACGGGATCGCGGGAGCTCTTCTGATTGCACGCCGCGACCAGCGCGTTCAGCCACAGCGGATAGTACTCCGGCGTCGTGATTTCCTTTTCCATCAGCGCGCCCAGTACGCGCGCCTCCACCGCCGAAATCTGCAACATGCCCAAAGCATACGGCCCGACCTTGATGGCTGGCTTGCACGGTACACTGGGCACGTGCCGTTGCCCTTGCAGCGGACGCAAACTGATCCCGTCCAGGACCACGTGCGCCAACCCGGCCGATCCCATCGCAAGAAGCTGCTGACCAACACTCTTTGGCTGTACTCGCTGCAGGGCCTCAATTACCTGCTGCCGATGCTCGTTCTGCCCTACCTGATACGCGTGCTCGGCGTGGGCAACTACGGTCTTATCGCGCTTGCCCAAGCCTTTGCGCAGTACTTCACCATCTTCACGGATTACGGCTTCAACCTGTCCGCAACCAAGCGCATCGCCATTGCCAAGGGTGACGACGACACAACCGTGCGGCAGACCTTCTGGGGCGTTCTGCTGATTAAAGCAACGCTGCTGATAGCCGGCTTTGCTCTGTTGCTCGGAATCACCTTCGCCATCCCCGCCATGGCAGCCGCGCGTACCGCGTACCTGGTGGCCTATCTTTCCGTGTTGGGCAACGTGCTCTTTCCGGTCTGGTACTTCCAGGGCATCGAGAAGATGAAGAACATCTCGATCATCACCGGGGTCAGCAAAATGCTGACCGTGGGCGCAGTCTTCTTCCTGGTGCACGGGCCGGCGGACACGATCCTTGCGCTTGCGCTGCAATCGTCGGCGCCTCTGCTGGCGGGCGTGGCGGGCTTCGCGGTCGCGGTCCGGTCCAACTGGAAGGGCGCGGCGCTGCCTGCCTTTGCAGATCTGCGGCTGCTCCTGCGCGAGGGCTGGCATCTCTTTCTGTCCACTGCCGCGGTGACGCTTTACACCAACACCAACGTGTTCCTTGTCGGCATGCTCGGTGGCGTCACGGAGGCAGGCTACTTCAGCGCGGCGGAGAAGATTATCCGCGCCGCCCAAGGCATGCTCATTCCGCTCACCCAGGTGCTGTTTCCGCACGTCAACACGCTTGTGAAAGAGTCGCCGGAACGCGCGGTGCGCTTCGTTCGCAAGAGCCTGCTGACCATTGCCGTGCCTACGTTTGCGGGCTCGCTCGCCATTCTTTTATGTTCGCCGCTGCTGTCGCGCCTCGCCTTCGGCTTCAGCAATGCCACCACCAACAGCACGCTTCGCTGGACCGCGTTTATCCCTTTCCTGGTCGCGATCAGCAGCACCCTGGGCATCCAGACGATGGTGGTGTTCGGCCATGAGAAAGCATTCAGCCGAATTCTGGTGACGGCTGGCGTGTTCAACGTGGCATTTGCGTGGGTGCTCATCCGGCGCATGGGCGCGCCCGGCGCGGGTGCGGCGGTACTGGCGACGGAGACCTTCATCGTGCTCGCCATGCTGTGGTATCTGCGTCGCATCGGCATCCACCTGCTCGACCGTCGTCCGGCGTAGAACGGCGGTAGCGGCCTTCTGCCTGCAACCGGCCCGCGACTGCGACGCGGGAACCGGCCCTGATACCCTAACTTCTGTGGCAATTCTTGTTGTAGGCGCCGGGTTCGCCGGTACCGTTCTTGCAGAACGCGCAGCATTCGCGGGCAAACAGGTGGTCGTTCTCGACCGCCGCACTCACATCGCCGGCAATGCATACGACCATCCGGACGAGCACGGCGTGCTGGTTCACCGGTATGGCCCGCACATCTTCCACACCAACGCGCCGCATGTCGCCGACTACCTGTCGCGGTTCACCGCTTGGCGCGACTACGAGCATCGCGTGCTCGCGTCCGTCGAGGGCGAGCTGTACCCCATCCCCATCAACCGCATCACCATCAACCGCCTATACGGGATGAACCTGTCTGAAGAGGAAGCGGCGGCGTACCTGGACAAGGTGCGTGAACCCCGTGATCCGATTCGCACCAGCGAAGACGTCGTGCTTTCGAGCGTGGGTCGCGATCTGTGCGACAAGTTCTTCCGCAATTACACACGCAAGCAGTGGGGCATGGACCTGTCTGAACTCGCCGCGCTTGTGGCCGCGCGCATCCCCACGCGGTCCAACGACGACGATCGCTACTTCACCGACAGCTTTCAGAAAATGCCGCGCGACGGCTTCACCCGCATGTTTCAGAACATGCTCGATCACCCCAACATTCGCGTGGAGCTTGGGACCGACTTCAAGGAAGTCGACCGGTCGCACTTCGAGCACATCTTCTACAGCGGCCCCATCGATGAGTACTTCGATCACCGGTTCGGCAAGCTGCCGTACCGCTCCCTCTCGTTCCAGCACGAGCACCTGCAGGATCAGCAGCAGTTTCAGCCCGTGGGCACAGTGAACTACCCCAACGATTTCGCGTTCACCCGCATCACGGAGTTCAAACACCTGACCGGGCAAACCCACACGGGCACCTCCATCGTGCGCGAGTACCCCCAGGCCGAGGGCGATCCCTACTATCCCGTTCCAAGCGAACAGAACCAGCAACTCTACAAGCAGTACCAGGCGCTGGCCGACGCGGAGACCTCGACTACATTTGTCGGCCGGCTCGCGCAGTACCGGTACCTAAACATGGACCAGGTGGTCGCGCAGGCGCTTGTGGTAGCGGAGCGCCATGGCCTGGGCAGCGTGCGTGAACCGGAGCCCGCAGGAAGCGCCGCTTGAGCACAGGGAGCGCGCCTTCAATTTGCGTCGCGCTTGTCACGTTCAACCGCAAGCATCTGCTGGTCGAGTGCATCGACGCTCTCCTCCAGCAGACGCATCCCGTCGACCGCATCTTCGTCATTGACAACGGATCGACCGACGGCACCGCAGACCTGCTGCGCGAGCGCGGCTATCTGCAGAACGATCGCATCACACTTGCTCGCGAAGAGACGAACTCAGGCGGTGCGGGCGGCTTCCATCGCGGCCTTCAGCTCGGGCAGCAGGCAGGATTCGACTGGATCTGGCTGATGGACGATGATGCTGAGCCCGCCCCGGATGCGCTGCAACAGGCGCTCGCAGCGAGCGCAAACACCAGCGCCATCGCCATCGCCAACTTTAAGGTTTCTGCGGAGGGTGTCCCCCAGGACAACCACATGCGGCTGGAAAACGGCGTCGCCGCGTCGACACTCGCAGGCACCGCCAGCCCCGTTCCTCTCCGCTTCTCCTCCTTCGTCGGCCTGCTCATTCGGTCTGCCGTCATCCCGCAGGTTGGTCTACCGCGCGCAGAGTTCTTCCTCAACGGCGACGATACGGAATACTGCATGCGCCTGCGCAAGGCCGGCCCCATCCTGCTCGCGCCGGCCAGCATCATCCGCCACAAGGAGGCCGCACGCAGCGGCTACGCAGAGCGTTCGTTCCTGGGCGTTCGTCATGCGCGCGCGCCCTTTCGCGCCTTCGCGTTCCGCTACTTCGAACTGCGGAACACCACGATCATCCATCGCATCGAGCACGGCACGCTCAGCGCGCTCATCTTTGCGCTACGCCGCGTTGTGGCGCTCTCTGCCGCCATTCTCGCCTTCCGCGATGACCGTCCTCTGCAGCGAATTCGACTTGTGGTGAAGGCCCATGCCGACGCTTTCCGCGGCAACTTCGACAACGGATTTCCGTTCCGGCTGCTGCGCCAAACATCGGCCTAGCGCGGCACGGCCTGCCGGCTCACGCCCGCCGTCGCGTACATCTGCTCAATCAGTTCCATGTCCTGAAGGCCGTCTTCGCCCGACGTGATCACCGGCTCGCCCACACGCGCGCACTCCGCCAGATGCTCAGCCTCCAAACGGAAGTGCGACGGCGTGCTCGACGGCGCAATGTCGTTGATCTCCACACGCTTGCCAGATACCGGATCGGTGATCCAGCCACGCAGCGGCAGGCGCACGCGGTGCGTGTACGCGGGGTCTAGCGTCAGCTCTCCGGCAGAGCCTCGCACCCTCAACACGTTCGGCAGCTCTTGCAGGTACGAAGAGCTGCAACGCGCCTCCGCGCCGTTCGGAAAACGCATCGTCCAGGCAATGGACGACTCCATGCCCGCCGGGCTCACGGTAGCGGCTGCCGAAGTAATCTCCGGCTCGGCTCGCATTAGAAATCGTGCCGCATTCAGCGGGTAAACTCCCACGTCGTACGCCGATCCGCCGCCCGCCAGGTCGTTATTCCAGCGCCAGTCATCCGCGGCCAGCTTGAAGCCAAAGCTCGATTCGATGCTTTCCACGTGCCCCAGCGCGCCCTCGGCAATCAGCGACTGCAACCGCTGATGCATCGGGTCAAAAGGACACCGGTACGCCACGCTCAGCAGGACACCCGCAGACCGGCACACGTCCACCATCGCCCGGCACTCGGCGGCATCGCTCGCCATCGGCTTCTCGACGAAGACATGCTTGCCGATGCGCGCCGCACGCTCCGTAAACTCGCGATGCATGCTGACCGGCAGCGCAAGATACACCGCCTGCACATCCTCGCGTTCGCGCAAGGATTCAAAGTCGGCGTAACCACACGTAAACGGCACACCATACTGCTTAGCCAGCTTCGCCGCTTTTCCCGAGTCGCCACTGACCAGCGCAGTCGCTCGCACAAAGGGCGAATCCTGGATGCCACGCAGAAAATGCTCGGCAATGCGGCCCAGCCCGACGACGGCATACCCAAACGCATCCGGTCCTGCCGCTGCGTTGTTCCGGCGCCCCCAAAGACGTCCCAGATCGATCATGCTTGCGAGGGTACCCTATCGCAACCGGATGCCGCCTGTACCGCCGTGACGGGCAGCGCACGCGCGCTCAATGTATGGCAAGACGCTACAGCGTTGCCGCGCTCAGCTTGCGCCGTTGCGTTTCCAGAAACGTGTAGCGAATGCGATGGATGACGGTCAGGGTAGTCATAAACGCCAGCACCCACAGGGCAGGCGCCATCACGCCCCAACGGTTGAACAGAGCGCCCAGAATGACCAGAACAATCCGCTCCGGCCGCTCCATGAAGCCCACCTTGCACGACCCGATCAGCGCCTCGGCGCGCGCTCGTGTGTAGCTCACCATCAGGCTTGCCGTCATACAGAAGGCGGCGAGCACGACATACTGGAAGCGGTTGCCGCGCGCGTAGTAGACCAGCAGACCGAAGAAGATCGCCACGTCCGAGTAGCGATCGATCACCGAATCAAAGAACGCCCCGAAGACCGAGACCTGGTTCGTCGCCCGCGCAACGCGGCCGTCCACCATGTCAAACAGGCCAGCGCCGATCAGGATCAGGCCGGCATACAAAAACATGCGATCGGCATTGCTGTTCCGGGCGTAGCCGAAGAAAAACGCGGCGATGATGTTGATGATCAGGCCGATGAACGTGAGCGTATTGGGCGAGATCCTGGAAAGCGCAAGACCGCGCACAATCTTCCATAGCAGCCAGCCGCTGCCCTTCCCAAATGCACTCGTCCACGTCATCAGCTTGCACCTTTAGTGTAAGCGCAACGGCCGCGGAAGATCGCGGCGGGTCTGCGAAGATGATGTGCATGGACGCGCTGGCTACCCCAGAGCCGAGCCCCGACCAGGTACGCCGCAGGCGCGAACGCCGCATCCTGGCTGCCGTTATGGCTCTGCTGCTCGCCACGACGGCGCTGGTCAGTCCGCTAGCTTTTGGCCGGCTTGAACTGCTGTTCCTCTACATTCTGCCCTTCGTTCTGTTCGCTTTCCTCGCCGTGATCCTTGGCCCGCTCAGCGCAGGAGCAGTTGCGGATCGTGCCGAACGCGAGCAGGCCGCCGCGCTCAGGGCCAGGCGCCAGGCTGCAGCGGCGCGGCACGCGATCGCCACGCCGCCGCGCAACACGCTGCCCCCCGACGATCCCGAAGCACTCGCCGCGGCTGTGGCCATGGCGGCGCAACACGGCATTCACCTTGGAAGTAGCCAGCAGACCGATGAGGATTTCCTGCAGAGCTTCCACGCCGCGGAGATCCAGCCATCAAACTTTCGCCATGGCGATCACCTGCGCTACACCGTGCTCATGCTGCAGCGCGTTCCCGCCGGCCTGGCCGCTCAAACCATCGCCGGACACCTGCGGACGTATCTTCGCCAGGCGTGCGGCAGCGAAGCGCTGTTCCATGCGACTCGCACGCACGCCTGGGTTCATTTATTGCGCGTTCACCTGCAGGCCGCAGGGCCGGTCAGCTTCGCGCAATTGCTGCTGCAACACGCTCCGGAACTGCATGGCAGCGCACTCAGCGCGTTCTATTCCGATGCGATGCTGACCAGCGAACAGGCTCGTCAAAAGTTCGTAGAGCCCGACCGCGTGCCGCTGCCGCAGCTTTATGCACCAATCCGCAGAAGGACGTAGCCAGCCAACGCTCCACCCACGAGCGGTCCCAGGATCGGCACCCACGCGTACGCCCAGTCGCTGGTGCCCTTGCCCGCGATCGGCATCAGTTGGTGAGCCAGCCGAGGCCCCAGATCGCGCGCCGGATTAATGGCATACCCCGTCGTTGCGCCTAGCGACAGACCAACGCCCCACACGAGGCAGCCCACCAGCAGCGGACTCAGGCCTGCCGCGGCGCCGGTCGTCAGCACCAGCTTGGAACTCATGCCGCCCGCAACCAGCACCAGCACAAACGTGGCCAGCACCTCGCAAAAGAAGTTGGAAGCATAGTGGCGAATCGCCGGACCGGTGGCGAACACACCGAGCTTTGCCCCCGGATCGTCCGTGACCGCCCAATGCGGATAGAAGAAGAGCCACGTCGCCACCGCACCCAGGAAGGCGCCCGCAACCTGCACCGCCATGTACGGCAGAACCGTGTACCAGGCGTGCGTCTTGATCGCGGCGGCCAACGTGAACGCAGGGTTCAGATGAGCATCGGGAGATCCGAATAATTGGGCGACAAAAATGCCGCTCAGAACGGCAAAGGCCCACGCGGTGGTAATCACCATCCAGCCCGCGTTTTCAGCCTTGGTCTTCTTCAGCAGAACGCCGGCCACCACGCCATTGCCCAGCAACATCAGCACAAACGTGCCCATAAATTCGCCCAGCAAGGGGCCACGCGCAATCACAGAAACGATCTCCTGAACGCAACCACTCTACACAGCACACAGCGAGCTCGTCAGCGCAAAAAGACATCGGCGCGCAAAGCGAATCGGGACGCATTCGCCTTCGTCACGAGAGCAGCGACTTCAGCTCTGCGATGTGCTGCTTCCACGCCTTCTTCTCAAGGCTGGCGTGAACGAAGCGGCCCTCGCGCTCGGACGTGATCAGGCCAGCGCGCTCCAGTTCTTTCATGTGGTGCGACAGGGTTGCCGCGCTCACGCCCAGGCACTCCCGCACGTCGCCGCACCGCGCCTGTCCGGCGGCGATCCTGCGCAGGATAGAAACCCGAGTGGGGTCCGATAGCGCCTTGCTCACCAGCACCAGTTGGTGGTCGCTGGCCTCTGCCCTGCTTCGAACAGCGTCCTGCTCCGCAACCGAATCGGTGCCGGGCTTCGCGCCTGCCTGCTTGCCGGTTTTCGCTTTGCCCTTCCTGCTCATGCTGAACAGCTTACGCTCGCGAACAGATCTCGGACGCTGGTGCGAAGGAGAGGGTGGATCCAGTCCGGCGCGATTTCCGCGAGCGGGGCCAGCACGAAGCTGCGGGTATGCATCGCCGGGTGCGGCAACACCAGTTCCGGCGCTTCGAGGATCAAGTCGTCGTACAGCAGGAGGTCCAAGTCCAGCGTTCGAGGTCCGTTCGCAATGCCATGCGTCCGGTCGCGCCCAAAGCGCTGCTCGACCCGGAGCAAACCGCGAAGCAATTCCTGCGGGGGCAGATCGGTCTGCAGCAGAACGGCACCGTTCAGAAAGCGCGGCTGTTCCGCGTAGCCAACCGGATCGGTCTCGTGCCAGGTAGATCGCGCCTTGACGGTTCCCAAGGCATTGAGTGCGTTCACGGCTCCCTCGAGGATTGCTTCGCGGCTGCCGTGCTCCCCTGCCAGGTTGCTCCCCAGCGCAATGGCCGCCAGAGGCATCAGGCGTGCGCGGGCAGCATGTGGGAGCCGGAGAGAGTAGCCGAAGCGTCCACAGGCCGCACTGAGACGGCGTCATCCTCGTACCCATGGGCCAGTTCCCAGGCACTCCGATCCTTCATCAGCTTGCTCACCAGTGCCGTGTGCATGGCGTGCCCCGCACGCTCGGCGACGACCCGCCCTTGGATGCGGCGGCCCGCCAGAGCAAGATCGCCGATCAGGTCCAGAACCTTGTGTCGCACGAATTCATCCGGGAACCGCAACGGCCCGTTCTGCACCGATCCTTCGCCGATGATGATGGCGCAGGCATCGCTCGCTCCACGGATCAGGCCCATATTGCGCAGCATGGGCTCGTCCTCGCGAAATCCAAACGTGCGGGCGGGAGCGATCAGATCGGCATAAGCGCCCGTCTCCAGATCGCCCAGAAAACGCTCCGTTCCTATCGGCGCACGGAAGTCGATGCAGTAGTCAATCTGGTATCCGCGGCCCGGGTACACACCGATGAACTTCACCCCATCGCGCGAGTTCTCCGTGACCTCCACCGGTTTCAAAATGCGGATGTATTCGCGCTTCCGGCGCTGCGCCTTAAGCCCCGTCCGCAGAAAAGCCTCCACGTAGGGCAGCGCCGAGCCATCCAGAATCGGCACCTCGAGGTTGTCGATCTCTACGATTACATTGTCCACGCCATGCCCGATCAGCGCGCTCAACAGGTGCTCGGTCGTGGAGATCAGCACGCCCTGTCGCATCAGGCTGGTGGCGTAGCTCACGCGCGCCACGTTGCGGCCGTTGGCGGGAATCTCGAAGTTATCCAGGTCGGTGCGGCGGAACACGATGCCGGAACCCGCAGGTGCGGGAATCAACCGCATCTGCACCGGAGCGCCGGAATGGAGACCCACGCCGGCAAACGACAGCGGCTCGCTCAGCGTGAATTCGGTATGGGCCTGCGACTGCAAACGTTTCTACAAAGCCTCTGCGCCGCACACGGAAGCTCGGAACGCCGTGTACGAAACCGCTAACGAGCGTTAGCATACGCCTCTGTTACAGTCCCGCAACTGTGTCGGATTTGCCACAGTACCTGCTTCCGCCTCACAGCGCCTATAACGGAGATTATGTCTCCCGAATCACAGCAGATACGCGCCGCGGTCGAAGCCCGGCAGCCCGAGATGCTTACCCGGTTGCGCGCCCTCGTCGAGATCGAATCGCCCAGCGACGCCCCTGCCGCAGTGAATCGCGCCGCCGATCAGGTGGAGCAATGGGCACAAGCCGCGGGCGCCCACGTCCTGCGCCACCCGCAAGAGAGCTTCGGCGACGTGACGGAGGTCTGGTTCGAACCTCGCACGCCCCAGCCTGCCGGGACCAAGCCGCTGCTGCTGCTAGGTCACCTGGATACCGTCTGGCCACTCGGCACGCTGGCTCGCATGCCCTGGCGCGAAGATCCCGATCGCGACAGCAACCCGCGCCTGTGGGGGCCGGGCGTGCTGGACATGAAGGCTGGCGTGCTCATGGCGATCACCGCGATCGCCAGCGTCCAGCAGGTCTCGGATCTCGCCCGCCCACTGATTCTGCTGCTCAACCCCGACGAAGAGGTTGGCAGCCCCGTGTCCCGCGAGCACACGGAGCGGCTGGGCGCGCTGGCCGAGGCAGTGTTCGTTCTTGAACCGGCGCAGGGCATGCCCGGCAGCCGCGACAATGCCGCTTACAAAACTGCAC
The DNA here is from genome assembly GCF_025685415.1 of Terriglobus aquaticus. Lineage (NCBI taxonomy): Bacteria > Pseudomonadati > Acidobacteriota > Terriglobia > Terriglobales > Acidobacteriaceae > Terriglobus > Terriglobus aquaticus. Next base: position 3,702,047 of record NZ_JAGSYB010000001.1, on the reverse strand, counting down.
GCAAAGGCATCGGCAACTACCGCGTCGAGGTCGCCGGCGTTGCGGCCCATTCCGGTGTCGATTTCGCGAAAGGGCGTTCGGCCGTGCTGGAACTCGCCCGCCTTCTGCCGCGGATTGCCGAACTCTCGGAAGCCGACAAAGATTTTGGCATCACTGTGAACCCCGGCGTGATCGGCGGCGGCACCCGCAGCAACGTCGTCGCCGCCAGCGCCTGGGCCGAGATCGACGTCCGCGTTCCCATAGTGGCAGATGCCGATCGCATCCATGCGACGCTCACCGGCCTCGCCGCTCACGACCCGGGCTGCACGGTCCAGATCACAGGCGGCCTGAATCGACCGCCCATGGAGCGCTCCACGGGCACAGTCGCCCTCTTTGAACGAGCCCGCGCACTGGCCTTGGAACTCGGCTTCGAGCTGAACGAAGCCGCCACCGGCGGCGGCTCCGACGGCAACTTCACCGCCGCCCTCGGCACACCCACACTCGACGGTATGGGCCCGGTTGGCGAGGGCGCGCACGCTGCGCATGAGAGCCTCTTGACCGACCATCTCATCCCGCGCACGGCCCTGCTGGCCGCAATGATCGCGAGCACCTGATTCAACGGAGTTGAGCGCTAGAGCACGAAAAAGGCCGCGGCACCCGCCGCGGCCTTTGCTGATTCGAAGAGAAAGCGCTTACTTCTTCACGGGCGCGATTGCATCCTTCGCAGCCTTGGCGATGCGGAACTTGACCACGGTCTTGGCCTTGATCTTGATGGCTTCGCCGGTCTGCGGGTTGCGGCCCACGCGTGCCTTGCGCTCTGCCTTCACTAGCTTGCCGATGCCCGGAATCGTGAACTCGCCGTTCTTCTTGGTTTCCTTCACGGCGGTCGACGCCATCAGTTCGAAGAACTGGCTGACCTTCTTGGTGGGCAGTTCCGACTGCTCGGCGAGCGTGCGGATGAGTGCGGTTTTGGTAAGTCCCTTTGCCATAGGTTGCTCCTTTTGGCCCCGGTTGCGGGGTCGCGTGTATCTCGAACGGCGCTGCCCTCATCAGGGACCGGAGATCGCCACTTGAATGCCCCGCCATCCCGGCAGGTCAGGCATCGGCTGTGTCGAGATCGCCAGTGTTTATGCGGCTTTTCCGCTCGTTCCGCCTATCACCATCGGCGTTTCCGGCGAGGATGTCAACTCCCAAACTCTGGTTTTCTTCGGTTTTCTTCGGGTCTTGCCCGTTTTTCTGTGGAGAAGTGCTCCCAAAGGTACAAATCTCCAACGGAATCGAGCTTTTTTTCCACACAGCGGCGCTCAGAACAGGCTCTTGCGCGGAGCTCGCCCAGCCAGCAATGGAGCGTTCAGCAGGGCAACCATTGGCGCGACGGCGCGAAAACGCTTCGCGATCTCGTTCACCAGTTTCGGTGAGGTCGCCACCTCCAGCGGCAGCTTCGCACTCAAAGCCCACTGCCTGCAAAGCAGCAGATCGGCCGCGGGGTCGTCAGGCAAAAAGCCCTTCGGCATGCGCCTCAAAGGGTTGCTGTCCAGTTCTGGCATCAACTTGCGGATCTTTGAGCTGTTCAGCATGCCGCGCAGCTCCGCATGGTGCTGCTGCAGGTGTCTCCGAATCAGCAGCAACTGCGCCGGCGACGGCATGTAAACGCCCGCTGCAACCACCACATCCTGGTGAGACACGTGCACATAGAATCCGCCGCCGTTGGTTCGTTCCGTTGTCGTGGTCGACCACCATGCGGCTATGTTCGTTTTGTACGGCCGCTTGTCTTTGCTGAAGCGGATGTCGCGATAAATGCGCATGGCCGCTCTGCGTGCCGGTCGCACATAGTCGGGCGCAAACTCCGCCAGGCGCTGATTCACCGCTTCCAACACCGCAAGCCACGGGTCCTGCACCTCGTGTGTAAAGAGATCCTTGCGCGCGTTGAACCAATCGCGATCATTGTTGCGCTGCAAATGCTGCAGGAAGCGAATGGCGGCGGCGGACAGGTGCGGCGGAACCTGGGGCATACGGGCAGATTCTACGCGGTGCCTCGGCCTCGGCGACGTATCGTCTGCCTCTGGCAAGAAGTCAACCGTGAGACGCACCAGCTTTGCAGACGCTTCGGCCACGTTCTGCGAGAAGACCCCGGCTCTACTTGCGGCCGTAGCTCCGCACCATGCCGGTACGATCGTTCTTGACGGCAAACGTGCCGTCCCTGTGGACCACCAGCTCGATCATGTTGCCGTCGACACCCGGCGGATTTGCGATGAACGCCTCGGCGGTATTCTCTCGCGGACCGGCTTTGCGGCCCTCCTCGCTGGTGTGCAACTGCCATAGCGTCTCCAGGCCTGGAGAGCTGCGATACACGTCCAACACCGGCACGCTGCCGCCCTTGGTCGCACCGTTGTCCATGATGGCAACGCGTGGCTGAATGGCGTGCACCAGCGCGGCGGAGCTGCTCTGCTCCCATCCGTGGTGCGACACGATGTCGATGTCCACGCCGCCCAGCCGATTGCTCGGGCACATCAGCATGCGTTCGCGATCCTTGGTCAGATCGCCCAGGTCGAGAATGCGCGTCCCCGCAAACGTAATCATTACGCCTAGCGAATGCCCGTTCTCGGTCCGGTCTTCGTGCGGAACAGGCTCCTGCTCGCAGTAGCGATTCACGGCACCGCCGCCTGGCAGATCGCGATTGATCACTTTACCCTCACTGCTCAACGCCAGCACGTCCAGCCCGGGCACGGGCAACCGATCCCCTGCTTTAACCGAGACCCGGCGGGCGTGGCTCCGCTCCAATTCCTGCAGATAAGCTCCGAAAATCTGCTGGTTGATGTCGACCTTCTCGTACAAGTCTCCATGGTCAAAGTAGGTCCCCACGGGAATCCGCTGCGCCAGTTGGGGTACCCCACCCACATGGTCCTCGTGGTAGTGCGTGATCAGCACGAAGTCGATGCGGTGCAGGCCGGCAGCGCGCGCTGCCGCCGCGATCCGGTCGGCATCGCGAGCATTGTGATCCTCCCACCCCGTGTCGATCAGCAGCGATGTGCCTTGCGGAGTGACGAACAGCGTGGCCTGGCCGCCTTCCACATCCACAAACCACACATGCAGATCGCCCGGGCGAGCAAAGTCGCCGGCGGACGGTGTAACGTGAACAGGCGCAGCCGCAGTGTTGGTGGCGGCAGTTGGTTTGGTTGGCCGTCCCTGCGCCTTTGCGGCACCCCCGCTCACCAGGCAAGCCGCGCTCAACAGCAAAGCAACACAAATCTTCATAACGCACAGCAGAATAGCGCGCCCACACCGTCCCATGCACTGGAACGCCTCCATGTCGCACCCTGACCGGACCTGCTCGCAACACGCAGTCCGTCGCGCAGCATCCCACTGCGCATGATGGACGAGACCCTGCACGCCGCCCCTGAGACCGGCACCACGCGTCGCCGCTTCCTGCAAACCGCTGCCACGGGCGTGGGCACACTCGCCGCGTTGGCCACGGCTCCCGAACTTGCCGCTCAGGCCGGCGCACAGGCCAAGCCGGGCCAGAGCAACAAGGTGCAGCTGCCGCCTGTGAGCAACACCTCGACCGAACAGGCCAGCCAGACACCCGGGCCGTTCCTGCCCCCGGGACGCCGTGTCGGCTACGCCATCGTGGGTATCGGCCATCTCAGCATCGACCAGATCCTGCCTGCCTTTGCGACGTCGAAGTACTGCAAGCTGGTAGCCCTGGTCAGCGGCCATCGCGACAAGGCGCTGAAGATCGCCGCGCAATACGGCATTCCGGAATCGAACATCACCGACTACCAGAACTTCGAGCGCCTGAAGGACATGCCTGAGGTGGAGGCGATCTACATCGTCCTGCCGAACTCGATGCACAAGGAGTTTGTGATCCGCGGCGCCAAGATTGGCAAACACATCTTGTGCGAAAAGCCCATGGCCACCAGCGCCGCGGACTGCGAAGCCATGATCGACGCCTGCAAGCGCGCCAACGTGAAGCTGATGATTGCGTACCGCCAGCAGTACGAGCCGATGAACCGCTTCCTGCAGGACTCGATCAAAGCGGGCAAGCTCGGCAAGATTCGCTCGGTCGTGGCGTCGAATTCGCAGAATGAGGGCGACCCCACTCAATGGCGCTTGAAGCGCGCCCTGGCCGGCGGCGGCTGCCTGCCCGATGTCGGCGTCTATTGCCTGAACGCCACTCGCTTTCTGACCGATGAGGAACCTGAGGAAGTCACCGCCGTGACCGTGCAGCCCAAAGACGATCCGCGGTTTGCTGAGGTCGAATCGCGCTGCTCGTTTCTCCTGCGGTTTCCGTCCGGCATGGTCGCCACGCTCACTTGCTCGTACGACGTCCATCGCTCGACCTTCCTGCGCATGGAAGGAACGGACGGCATGGCGGAGATGGACCCAGCCTTCGGCTATCACGGTGCGAAGCTGCGCTTCAGCAAGCTTGGCGAGGCCGACAGCTTCGGCCTGCCCGGCGCCTCGGGCGACCCCAAAGAACGCAAAGAAGTCACCTTTCAACCCGAACTGCCCGACAAGGACCAGTTCGCCATCGAGATGGACCACTTCAGCCAATGCGTTCTGAACAACCGGCAGCCACGCACGCCCGGCGAAGAGGGCCTGCAGGACCAGCGAGTCATGGACGCGATCTACAAGGCGGCCGCAACCGGCAAAGCCGTTCGCATCCCACCGCCGCCCGGCCCGACTCGCGGTCCTTTGCCCGAACAGCAAAGCAGCTAGCGATGCGCATCTCGCCACAAGCGAAAGGGACCGCATCTGCGGTCCCTTTCTGCTGTGTTTCATCTCCGATTAGAAGGAGAAACGAGCTCCGAACTCACCCGTGAACGCACGGGGGATGACGGTGCTGCTTGGGTTGATAAAGCCTGCCGGATTCAGCGCAGTCGATCCGGCGGCGTAGGAGTTGATGTTTCCGACGTAGTTAGCGCCGAAGTTAGCCCGGTTCGTCAGATTGAAGCCCTGGAAAAACAGGTTTAGCTTGTAACGCTCGTGCAACGTGATGGTATCGCCCACACGCGCATCGAGCTGGATGTCCGGGATGCCGCGCAGCGTGTTGTAGTGTGACTCAACACACGTTCCAGCAGCCAGGCAATTACGGTAGACCGTTCCCACGCTGACCGTTGCGCCTGTGCTCGCGGTCAATGCTGCCGCCTGCGCAACCAGGGCCTGGTACTCATTCACAAAATTTGCGAGCGTCGGCTTTGCACCGGGAGCAAGCGGGGCGTGCGCATTGGTGCGGCCTGAACCGATGCTCCATAGGTCCGTCGAAATTTCCGGATCGAGCGGGCGTGACGATCCAGCCTGCAGAATCGGCGAAATCTCAATACCGTATTTGGTGAAGAACGTGCCCGCCGCCGTAAGGTGATGCGTTTCGTTGTTCGGGACGAAACCGAAGTCCTGATCACGCAACGCACCCAGGAACGGGTTTGTGGCCGTGTTGCGGAACGACGCCGAGGCACCCTCGAATGCAAGCGCGGCTGCATAGGTGTAGTTCACAGTCGCGCTCACATACTTCTTCAATTGCGCCCGGTAGCTCAGGTTCAAACCGTCATAGTAAGACCGGCCGATTGAAGCCTCTTCCGCGATACGACCCAGTACCGGTACACCTGCCTTGGCGAACGCCGCTGAGAACGGTCGCGCACCACCAGCAAAGTATTGCGTCGGATTGATGTTGAGCGTCTTGTTTTCGTGCAGGCCGCGGGCCTGCACATATTCCACTTCCACAACTGACGACGCAGTGGGCGCGTACTGGAATCCGAAATTGATCTGCTGTGTATACGGATTGCGGTAGTTGGGCGCCATCAGGCGGCCCGTGGAACCGGCAGCCAGGTTGAACGAAGCCGCCGGGATCACCGGTGCCGGGTCAACGCCGTACCGGTACCGGCTCAGCAGAATGTTCGTACCCGGCACAACGTTAGCAGACGAGCAGCCGGTATCCGTCGGACCCGCACAGGAGATGCTGTACGTGTTCGCAAACACCGCAGCATTCGCCTGCTGGATCATAAACAGCGGGATATTTTCAAACGACTGGCCAAAGTACAGACCGTATCCGCCGCGTACGACGAAGCGACCGTTGCCCGAGAGGTCGTAAGAGAAACCGACACGCGGGCTGATGTCCTTGTTATCGTTCTGCGGCAGACCGTTGTAGTTGCCGCCAATGTAGCTCAGACTCGGGGTATAGCCGCCGCCTGCCTGGTTTGCGCGCACGCTTGGGACGGTACTCACGCCCGAAGCGGTTGCCGCGAGTAGCTCCTGGTAGGTGCGGCTGTTGGCCTGCTTATCGATGCCGTAGGTGTTGATGTCCTTGTCGTAGCGGATACCAAGATTCAGCAGAAGGCGGTTCGACAGCCGCCAGTCATCCTGGAAGTAGACACCCACCATCTTCGGCGAAAGATTGAACCTCGGATCGCCCGATGTACCTGTCGAGGAAGCGATCGCGCCCGCCGATGCGAATCCGTTCGGCGTATGTCCGTCGGCGTTGCTCAGGATCTGCTGCGCCGTTTCGTAGAAATCGAATTCGGGCGTCGGATTGTTCTCGAAGAATCCGCCAACCTGGGGCTCGTACAGCACGTCCACACCCGTCCGCAGCGTGTGCTTGCTGAGCGAGTAGCTGAAGTCGTCCCGGAACTGGAACTTGTGCTGGCTCGACTTCTGCGGCACATTCGCATTCGTACCGAAGCTTGCTCCGTCTGGGAACGTAAAGTACGGTTTGCGGATCGTCGAGTCGATCAGATTGTTCCAGTACTGGAACCCAGCGGTGAAGTTGTTAACTGCCTTGCTGCTCAGAACGCTGTCGAGCGTTACGTTTGCCAGGATCAGGTCGTTGATGGTGAAGTTGCCTTCGGTCGTATCCACCTGGTTGGTCGATTGATCGTTCTGGCTCTTGTTGTCCTGCGCCGCGTAGGAGAAGTACAGGTGCTCCTTGTCGCTGAACTGATGATCGATGCGGCCGTTGTAACGCTTCTCATCAAATGGCGTGCCGATGGTGTGAGCCGGGACAGCGCCGAGTGGAATCGCCAGGGTCAACTCCGCAAATGAGGCCGCGTCAACTGACAGGCTCGACCGTTCACGCAGACCCTCATACGCAAAGAAGCCGAAGTCCCTGTCCTTCAGGATCGGTCCGCCGATGGAACCGCCGTACTGCTGGCGGCTGTACGCGGGCTTCGGATTCTTTGCCTGTTCGTCGAAGTAGTTCTTGTTCTGGATCGCATCCGAACGGAAGAAGCCGAACAGCGAACCGTGGAACTGATTCGTGCCGCTCTTCGTGATCACGTTCAGCGCTGCGCCTTCGCTGCGGCCGTTCTCAGCAGAGAAGCGTGCCGTGCTGATCTTGAACTCCTGCACAGCTTCCAGCGGCAGTTGCATCACCGCGCCGCCGACCGTGTTGTCCTTGTTATCGATGCCGTTGACGGTCGTGTTGGTGTTGCGTCCGCTGGAGCCGTTCACCGCGTAGACGGCGTACCGATTCTTGGTCGGGTCATAGCTGTCGACCAGCTTCACGCCCGGTGCGAGGATGGCCAGATTCGCAAAGTCGCGGCCGTTCAGCGGCAGCTCCTGTACCTGCTGCGGCGTCACGTTCGTCGAGCTGTCGGTCTTTTCGGCGTCCAGCAACTGATTGACCGTGGCCACGTCGACCGTGGTGTTCACCGATCCGGTCGTCAGCGGCACATTGGCCGTGGTCGTTGCGCCCACCTGCAGGGTCAGGTTCGACGTATCCGTTGTGGCAAACCCCGCCGCGGTCACATGCACCATGTAATCGCCAGCAGGCAGCAGGTCGAACCGATACTGGCCCGCGCCGTTGGTCGTCGTTTTGCGCTCAGCGTTGGTGCCTTTGGCGGTGACCGTCACCGACGCACCCGCAATGGCAGCACCCGACGGATCTGTCACCACACCGACAACGGAACCCGTCGCGGTAGCCTGGGCGGCCATGGTGATGGGAATGACGCTTACTGCCGCAGTAGCAAGGGATACTGCCAGAACAAACTTTTTCACGAGTACTGCCTCCGGAAAGCCCACGCGAGGGGGCGATGTTGCGGTACGTACCAATGCAACGTTGCGTCTCGACGGCAAGAGAGCTCGTCCGCCGACAATTCACTGTCCTGAAATGTGGGTGTTCTCCTCACAGTGCAGCAAGCCCCCTGCGCTGTCAAGCATTACCGGTGCGGATATCTGAAGCTCCGAGGCCACAGCGTTCGTCTAACCGCGGACACGAGTCCCAGCCTCTGCGGGGAACCACCAGCCCGGCCCCTCCAGGTGAGCAGAAGAGCCAGGATCAAAACGACGCACGTCCTAGCTGCGCTGAATGGACAAGGGCCCACATCAAGCGATGTGGGCCCTCGTGACGGCTATGCAGACAAGTTAGAAGATAAGCTTGCCAGCCAGTTGCAATTGACGGTTGCCGCCAGGACCGAAGCCGTTCTTCTGTACCGGGAAGTATGGGGTGCTTGAAACGTCGATCGATCCGAACGATGCAGGCACAAAGGAGTTTGCATGGTTCAGCACGTTGTATAGCTCAGCCCGAAGCTGGAACGACACTCGTTCTGTAATCAGAATCCGCTTGTTCACGTCGGCGTTGAAGGTGAAGTTACCTGGCCCGCGGAACGCGTTGCGCGCCGTCATGCCGCCGGGGAAGTTATCGTAGCCGCCCACGATCGTCGGCAGGTCCGAATAACCAACTGTCGGGTCGTTGTATACGGGGTAATTCGCCTTGTTGTACGTCGGGAAGGTGATGTACTGGAACACATCCGGCGAGTTTGCAACAGGAACCGAGTTGCCGGTCCGCTTGAAACTGGGTTTGGTTGCGAACCTGGCACGCGGGCACACCGTGACCACATTCTGACCGCAGTCGTAGACCGAGAAGGGCGTTCCGGTCTGCGCGGCGAACGTGCTTCCAACTTCCCAGCCGCCCAGCACTCGCTTTGTGAGCGCGGAACCAGCGAACGGCACCTGGTAAACGAGTCCCACCGTAATGCGGTGCGTCTGGTCAAAGTCAGAGTTCCCATGATCCAGCGCATGATTGAACGGGTCAAAGTAGGCAACGCTATTCACGGTGCCCGAAGCGCCATCGGTAAACGTGGACGATGTATTGTCCGTCGAGTGCGAGTAGGTGTAGTTCGATGTCAGCGACAGGCCGGTGTTCAGCATGTTCGAGGCACGCAACGAAGCATTCAGGCTGTGGTAGTAGCTGTCACCATCGGCGCCGCGTACGTTGATTGAGGTGTACTGCGGGTTCAACCGATTGCTGTTGGCCGCACCTGTCGTGTACTTGGCCGCATCGCCCTCGTACACCCGCCCATAGTAGCTGCGGTTGTAGTTTGCGATGGAGTAGTTGTGAATGCCACGGGAGCCGTTGTACGCAAGCCCAGCGGTAATGTTGCCCTTCAGTTGATGTTCCACACTCAGAGAAAAGAATTGCGAATACGCGGGCTTGATCCTCGGATCGACGGCACGCACAGTTCCCGGCGGAATCGCCTTGCTCACGCCCGAGCCGCCGCTGAAGCTGCCCAGGACGCCGGTGCTGATCGGAATCTGAGCACCCACGTCAACGTTGGTAAAGCTGATGGCCAACTGCGCTGGAGGATTCAACGCCACGTTGTAGGTTACATTGCCAAAGTTCCGTTCATAGCTCATGCCGTAACCACCACGCAGGCTGGTCTTGCCATCGCCAAACAGGTCATATGCGAACGAGACGCGCGGCGCAAACTGCTTGTAGTTCGTGTTCCACAGCTTGCCTCCCGGGTTCTGCACATCTGCGGGAGCGCCTGCATTCACGTTCAGCACCTTGCCAGCCCGAATGCGATCCTGCAGCGTGCCGCTGGTCCCAAAGTAGAAGTTCGAGTCCAGCGCCGAGTTCTTGTTGTGCTGCGTTCCATACAGTTCGTACCGCAGGCCCACGTTCAGCGTCAGCCGGGGTGTCGCCTTGATGGTGTCGTTCACAAAGCCAGCGCCTTCGTGGTAGCGGTTCGAACGGGCAAAGCTCGGCTGGCTGATCGGCGTGGTGATCGTGCATCCGGGTGTCTGGTTGACCAGGCCCGTGTTCAGGTCCTTCACGCAGGGGAACTTGCCTTGCGGATCCAGGTTGGCCTGGAAGAAGTTGAAGACGCCGCTCTGGAAATTGACCAAAGCGCCATTCGTGCCGTTCTGGAGCAAGGCTTCCTGCGCGTTCGCGTAGATGGCGAAGGTGTGATTGTCGCGGATGTAGTCGTATTGACCGCCAAAGGTGATCGTGTGGCGTCCGTGCAGCAAGGTGAACACAGGGCTGATGACGATGTTGTTCTGCGGACCACCGGAAGGCAGTCCGTTGCCGGCACTCTTTTCGTTGTAGCCGGGGAAAACGAACTGATTGCCCGCAACTGATGGAGCGCTGCTGCTGTTGATGAAGAGCGTTGGCCCAGCAGGATTGTCGCCAAGCGGCTGATTGTCGTTGTAGCGAAGCAGGCCAATTTGCAATTGCGAAGTGAAACGGTCGGTGAAGGTGTGAGTCAGTCCATACACCAGGTTCTGCGCCTTGGTGGTTTCACTCGTGTTGTACCCGGCATAAGGACTGTTGTTCACAGAGCCCGAGAAGTACGCGGCGTTATATAGAACGTAGCGGCCATACATCTGCGTCTTGGTGCCTAGATTGAAGTCCAGGCGTCCGTCGATGTTGTAGGTGTTCTGCGGAGATCCGCCGCCGGCATCGATCGGAACCGTCACGTTCACCTGCTGCAGAATTGGGAACGCATCGGTGAAGACACCGGGAAAACGAGATTCCAGGGAGGTGCGGTCCTGCGAAAACGCATTGGTGACGGCACTCGAGACCACCTTCGGGTCCTGGCCAATCTGGCCAAGTGTCAGGATCTTGCCAGTCGGTGTTCCGGAGATCTTTCCAAACTTCTGGAAGAATGCCTGGGTGTTTGCGTTCGAGGCGTTGATGAACTGCGACGTGGGCACGTAGAACTGCACCACATTGCTGCTGCGAACCCGCAGCCACTCAGTGTTATTGAAGAAGAACAGCTTGTCCTTGATGATCGGACCACCCACGGAGTATCCGAAGTTGTTGCGAACAAAGCGGTGCTGCGAAATGCCGTTGGCGTTGTTGTAATAGCTGTTCGAAGCGAAGGTGGACGGGCGATAGAACTCATACGCCGTGCCGTGGAACTGGTTCGTACCACCCTTGGTCACCACATTCACCACGCCACCGGACGCGCGTCCGTATTCCGGCCCGAAGTTGTTGGTGATCACACGATATTCCTGTACGGAATCCACTGGCACGATCGTCGCCACCGAGACGCCGAACAGGGCTGTATTCTCAATGCCGTCCAGCAGAATCTCAGTAGACGCAGAGCGCGCACCGTTCACGTTGACTCCCACACCGCGGGACGAGGCGCTGGGATCGGCGCTGACGCTGCCGGATAGCTGGACGAAGTCGTAGGGATTGCGCGTCTCGGTTGGCAGTTCCAACAACTGCTGCGTGTCCACGACCTGCGACTGCTCGGCGTTCTCCAGGTTGATTCCAGCCAGCGCGTTTGCGGCGACGTCCACTGTCACCGACTGCTGCCCGACCGCCAGCTTCACGTTGATCGTATTCGACGAGCCCACTGACACGTTCAGCTTGGCCTCGGAGGCCGCGAACCCAGGCGCCGTGACGCTCACCCGGTAATCCTGCGGCAGCAGTCCCTGGACGTTGTACGTGCCCGCCCGGTCGGTCGTCGTGGTGCGCACCGCACCGGTGTTTACGTTCGTGATGGTGATGGTTGCTCCGGCGACCACGGCACCGCCTTGATCGGTGATGACGCCGGCGATGCTTCCGTTCTGCGATTGGCCAAGCAGCATACCGGCACTGAGCACGGTAGCCGACGCAAATAGTGCAGCTCTCTTCATCGAGACACGACTCCGCGATCTGCCGCGAAGAGCGCTCCATCGCAGCAAACCTCTGTAAAGATTGGGTGAATGGAGCGACTATAGCAGGACATTCGGACTTTCCAACGACGAGAGCGATCTTTTTACGCAATCCCCGAAACTTCTTGATGCGCTCAATCGTCAGTTGCGCTCCGGGACGTCAGGTGAACAGTTGCGGAGCGGCAATAGTGCCCTGTACCTGTTCGAAATGCCGCGTCCGCCGCGTGCACGCCTGCCTCTCGTGAGGTGAATAAACTGGTGGAGAGAGGCTGTCGTGGATCTGGTCCTGCCGCAACACGACTTTTTCGGGTTTCTGCACGTTGACCTGAACAGCTTCTTTGCTTCCGTGGAGCAGCAGCTGAATCCGGAGTACCGCAACCGGCCGCTGGCAGTGGTGCCGACGTTTGCGGATACCACGGTTGCGATCGCGGCTTCGTATGAGGCCAAGGCGCTCGGAATCAAAACGGGCACGCGCGTCGCGGACATGAAGCAGATTTGCCCGGACATCCTGCTGGTGCAAGGCAATCACACAACGTACGCGGAGTTCAGCCACAAGATTCACGCGGCTGTGGAACGCTGTTGCCCTGTTGCGCATGTGCCTTCGATCGATGAGGTGACCTGTCAGTTGATCGGGCGCGAGCAGGAGCCGCCGCGCGCGCGGCAGATCGCGCTGAGCATCAAGCAGGCGATTCGAGACGACGTTGGCGAGACGCTGCGGTGTTCCATCGGCATGGCTCCGAACCGCTACCTGGCGAAGATTGCCAGCGACATGCAGAAACCCGACGGCCTGGTTGGCCTGTTGCCATCGCAGTTGCCGCGATCGCTCTTGCAGCTTGAGCTGCGCGACCTGCCCGGCGTGGGCGCGCGCACGGAGCTGATGCTGAACCGCAAGGGTGTGACGACGATGGAGCAGTTGCTGGCGCTGTCGCGCGAGCAGATGCACAAGCTGTGGAACTCGGTGTGGGGCGAGCGGCTGTACCACTGGCTGCGTGGGCATGTGACGGGCGACGACGGCGCGCCGGTGCCGCGCGAGACGCAGCAGTCGCTTGGGCACTCGCACGTGCTGGCACCGGAGCATCGCTCAGCGGAGGGCGCCTGGGCCGTCGCGCACAAGCTGTTGCACAAGGCCGCGATGCGGCTGCGCATGGAGCACTTCTGCGCCGGAACGCTTTCGCTTACGATTCGCTACCAGGTTTCGCGCGCTGAGGAAGCGCAGGCGGCGAAGCTGCAGCAGCACCACTCTGGCATCCGGCACCACAACTGGGGCATGGAGGCGCGGTTTCCGGCGACGCAGGATACGTTGTCGCTCCTGGAAGCGCTGCGCGAGCTTTGGCAGAAGCAGCCGACCGGGCCAGGCACTGGGCGGCCGTTCTTCGTTGGCATCACGCTGAACCGGCTTACGGATGAGCGCGCGCAGCAACCGGACTTGTTTCGCGATACGCATGCGCGGAACGAATTATCGCGCGCGCTGGATCGGCTGAACCTGAAGCATGGTCACACGACGGTACATTTTGCTGGAATGCTGCCGGCGCGGGATAGTGCGCCGACGCGGATTGCGTTTACGCAGATTCCGGTGCAGTACGGCGTCGATTACATGTGACCCCGCCCCCCACCCCTGCTTTTTGTAAGTTCTTCAAACAAGGAGGGTTGCACTCCGAGGGCAGTGTAAGTTCCTGTTTCGAGAAAACTTAGCTGTAAGTTCCTGATGCGCGGAGAGTTACAGAAGCGCGGCAGGTTTCTCTAAGCAGCTACCCCTACTTCCAGTATAGAAGTCTGGAAGTAATTGCATGCCAAGTGTAAGTGGCTGAACGAGCAGGTCTTAGGCCGTGGTGGGGCTTGACAACAAGTTGGGGAGGCAGCCGCAGAGTTGCTGCACGCTGCGAACGACCTCTCGATGAGAAAAGGGCTTGGTGAGGACTGGAGCTTCGCCGATGACGGCCGGGAGGTTCTCGCGGGCGTACCCCGTCACGACGAGGAACGGCAGACGCTTTTTCTGCAGGAGTTCTGCGATGCGGTGGATGCCGCGGCCGTTCAGGTTTGCGTCGGCCACGACGGCGTCCCAGGTTTCGGAGTGGAGGCGGTCCAAGGCTTCGGGCTCGTTCATTGCGTGCTCCACCTGCCGGAAACCCGCACCCTGCAGCGTGAAAACGAGATCAAGACCGACCAACAGCTCATCTTCGATGACAAGTACCCGGCATGTCTCCAAATTCTTTTCCCCCGATGCGGAATTCCCGACTTCGCTAACTCAGAACCGATGCGCTGGAGGCAAGGGGTAAGCGGATGGTGCAGAGCAGGCCGCCCGGTTCAAAACGGGTTTGTACGGTGCCGCCGACGCCGCCAAGACTGCGCTCAATCAGCATGGAGCCGAAGCCGCGTTTGTCAGGAGACTGCACTGGCGGCCCCCCCGTTTCAGCCCACTCCAGTTCCAGCGCCTGCGCGGCTTCCGGCAACCTCCACTTCACACTGAGGCGGCCGCCGGATTGCGACAGGGCACCGTATTTTCGGGCGTTGGTCGTAAGTTCGTGGAGCACCAGCGACAGAGCCACCGCGGTTTGTGGGGCCAGGAGAGCGGCCGGACCTGAAGCAGCGATGTTCTCGTCGTAGTGACCTGTGTAAACCTGCTCGCGAACGATCTCCGCGATGTCTGCACTTTCCCAACTGCGCCGGGTGAGGACAGTGTGGGCACGGGAGAGCGCCCACAGACGTTCCTGGAACTTTTCAACGAAGACGGCGGGTTCCGGGGTACTGCGCAGAGTCTGGTTGGCGAGCGACTGAACCGTTGCCAGGGTGTTTTTGACACGGTGGTTGAGTTCGCCCATGAGGAGTGCCTGGCGCTCCTCGTACTGCTTGCGATCGGATTCGTCGCGAAGCACCTTGGCGACTCCCCGGACCTGGCCCGTCGCGTCGAGCACGGGTTCTGTGGCCCATTGAGCCCAAAAGGTCTCCCCATCCTTGCGGCAGACCCAGCGGGCGTCGACGCCGTGAGTGCCAGCCACTGCCTGTGCGATCTCTGCCTGAAGCAGGCCACCGTTGCGATCTTCCGGTGTGAACAGAATGTCAGCGGGACGGCCTAGGATCTCTGCGCTGGAATAACCGAAGAGCCGCTCTGCGCCGGGATTCCAACTGGTCACATGACCCTGCAGGTCGGTCTGAAAGAGGGCATATTCCTGAACGTTCTCGACAAGCAGACGGAAGCGTTCCTCGCTTTCACGCAGGGCTTGGAGAGCGAGTTCCTGCTGAGCCTGCAGCAGTCGCTGCTCGGCCTGCTTGCGGATCGTGATGTCGCTGGTGGTGGTGGCGACACCGTCGCCCAATTTGACGGCTGACTGAAAGAACCAACCGTCGATCTGCTCGTGGACGTAGTTGAATTCAGCGTGGGCGGGCTCACCGGTTTCCACCACTCGCTTGAAGCGGTCGAAGATGCCTTCCTGAACGACACCCGGATTGTTCTGCAACAGACTCTTGCCGATGACGTCGCCGAATACCTGCTGGGAGCGGTAGTTATTAAGAAGCCATCGGAAATCAACTACGGCGCCCATGGCGTCCCGAACGGCCTGGAACACCTGGATCATGTCCCGCGAACTATCCATGGCGGCCTGCAAAAGATCGCGGCTGCTTTGCAGTTCGCGGGTGCGGGTGGCGACGATTTCTTCCAACTGGATGCGATGGCGCTCTTCCGCTGCACGCAGTTCGGCTTCTGCCTCTTTACTGGCGGTGACGTCTGTACCGGCACCGAACCACTCGGTGAGGTTTCCCTCCGCGTCCAATATGGGAACAGCGCGGGAGAAGACCCAGCCGACACCACCATCCGCACTGCGAATCCGATGCTCCAACGCGTACATGGATTTGTTCTGGATTGCGTGATCGATGGCTTTGCGGACCGTGGGCAGGTCTTCCGGAAGGATGTATTTTTCGGCCCAGTCTTCGATGGGTTCGGCGGTATCTGCCAGGAAGTCGTTGCCCTGCAACTGGTACATGAGCTTCCAATCCGGGCTCATGCGGAAGACGGGATGGCTGCCGGTGGTGACCAGGGCACGGAAGCGGCTCTCACTTTGGCGTAATGCCTGTTCCGCTTTCTTACGACCGGTGATGTCGATGAAGGTGATTACCACACCCTCGATGCGATCGTCCGCGCTGCGGTAGGGCAGCATGCGAGTCAGATACCAGCGGTCGGATTCGTCGCAGATCTCCTGCTCGACGGGAATGAGGCGGTCGAGAACAGACTGAGCTTCTTCACGAAGGCTTTCGTGACCGAGACGATGGGTGAGGTCGGAGATGGGCCGGCCCCGGTCGGTGATGCGGATGTTGAAGATTTCCGACAGGCGCGGAGTGAAGCGAAGGATGCGCAGTTCGCGATCGAGGAAGAGGGTGGCGATGTCAGTGGCGGCGAGCAGGTTGGTGAGGTCGGTGGAGAGCTGCGAGAGTTCGTCGACCTTGTGCCGGTTCTCCTGGTTTACGGTCTGCAGTTCCTCGTTGATGCTTTGCAGTTCTTCCTTGGAGGTTTCGAGCTCTTCCAGGGTGGAGCGCAGTTCCTCATTGGTGGACTGCATCTCCTCGTTGGCAGATTTCATTTCCTCCTGGCTGGTTTCGTATTCCTCGATGGTGGCCTGAAGTCGCTGCCGGGCGACGTTGAGGTCCGCTTCCAGTTCGGCGATGCGTTGTCCGGCGGCGCCCGATGCGAGAACGGCGGCCGAAGCGACGCGAGAGTCCGCCTCTTTCGCGGTGATGGGCTGCCGCTCGTCGAAGATGACCAGCAGAAAGCCTTCCTGGTAGAGCTCCTGCGCGGGTCGTACGTGCAGAACGACTGGGGTAGGCAGACCGTGGAGACGCACCAGAATCGGGTTGGAGTCGGCGGGTGATTTCGTCTCGCGAGCGGTGTGAATGAGCGCCTGCAACTCAACGCGGAGCTCCTCTGCCACGAGGCGCAAGATGCTGGTGGTGATTTCGCCGCCAGGGTGCACCAGGTAGCGACCAGCATGTTCGGAGAGGTGGACGACCCTGTTGTCAGGGCCGATGAGAACGCTGGGCGGAGCGAAGCGCTCCAGCAGATCGAGGTGCAAGGTCTGGTACGGCACTGCAGCCGCAAGTGGCTCCGGTTTAGTGGCCGGTTGGCCGAAGGCCCGGAGGCGCGTGAGCGGGAAGACGGGAAGGCGCGGCTCCGGTGCGGGGACATTGCGCTTTTCGTAGATGCAAAGCCGCTTGTCTTCCGTGCGGAAGAGATCGAGCGCGTCGATGGTTTCGGCAGAGCCGAGCAACAGATAGCCGTGCGGGCAGAGCGCGTAGTGGAAGAGGTCGATCACGTCGCTCTGGACGGAGCGGTCGATGTAGATGAGCAGGTTGCGGCAGGAGATGAGGTCGACGCGCGAGAAGGGTGGGTCGGCGAGGAGATTGTGGGGCGCGAAGACGACGAGATCGCGCACTTCTTTTGAGATTCGGTAGCCGCCGTTCTCTTTGCGGAAGAAGCGCTGGAGGCGCTCGGGGCTGACGTCGGTTTCGATGTCGCCGGGATAGAGGCCCTCGCGTGCGCCTTCGAGCGAGCGCTTGTGCAGGTCGGAGGCGAAGACCTGAAGCTTGGGCGGGTCGGTTCGCCGCGACGACTCTTCCAGCAGGAGCATGGCGATGGAGTAGGCCTCTTCGCCGGTGGCGCAGCCGACCGACCAGGCGCGCACGCTGCTGTTGCTGCTCTTGCCTTCAAAGAGCCTGGGGATGATGTCGCGCTGGAGCTTTTCAAAGACTTCGGGATCGCGGAAGAAGCTGGTGACCGTGATGAGGAGGTCGTCGGCGAGGGCGTGCGCCTCGTCGGACCGATCACGCAGCATGTTCAGGTACTCGTTGAAATCTTCGATGTAGTTGAGCTGCATGCGCCGGGCGATGCGGCGCAGGATGGTCGCCGGCTTGTAGCGGCTGAAGTCGCGGTCCGTACGCGCCTTGAGGATGGCGAGGACCTTGGGCAGGAGAAGGCGCTCCTGGGGTGCCTGCTCCGCCTCCATCTCCTTGGGGGTGATGACGCGGCCCGCGTGAGCGAGACGAACGAGGGTGGAGGCGATCTCGTTGAGGGGGAGAATGCGGTCGACGCCGCCGGTGGTGATGGCGGATTGGGGCATGCCGTCGAACTCGGCTTCGTTGGGATCCTGCACGAGGATGACGCCGCCCTTGGCCTTGATTTCGCGAAGGCCGAGTGTGCCGTCGGAGCCGGTGCCGGTGAGGATGACACCGATGGCGTGGCCGTTGTGGGTGGCGGCGAGCGTGCGGAAGAAGTGGTCGATGGGGGCGCGTTCGCGACGGCGCTCTTCGAGGGCAGAGAGGCGCAGGTGCGTGTCGATGGAGTTCAGGTTGCAGTTGGGCGGGATGACGTAGACGTTGTCGGGCTGGAGGACGGTGGTCTCGGTGACCTGCTGGACGGGGAACTTGACGCTGGGCTGCAGGAGGTCGGCGAGCATGCTCTTGTGCTCGGGCGAGAGGTGCACGACGACGACAAAGACGAGGCCTGTGTCTGCCGGGATGAGTTCGAAGAGTCGGCGCAATGCGGAGAGGCCGCCCGCGGAAGCACCGATGCCGACGACGGTAGGGCCGGCGATCTCTTCAAGGCGGTTCGCCGCTTCTGCAGTGGTGTTCTCTTCTTCGTTCACAGCTTCCCTCGCCCGACTTGTCCAGCCCTACGGTATACCGCTGGTGAGGAGAAAGCTCCCCGGGGAACTGCTGGGTGTACGCTTCGATCCTTTGATCGCACGCTGTGCAGAGATTTGAAGGGTTTTAGAAGATGGTCGGGGAGAGAGGATTCGAACCTCCGACCCCCTGGTCCCGAACCAGGTGCTCTACCAGGCTGAGCCACTCCCCGACGGTGTTGCTGGTGCCCTGCTGCGCGATGGGTCTGCGTGCAAGGCGGTTGGCAGCGGATCGCGTGGTAGGTCGCGAACACCAACCTTTGTAGTGTAGCAAAGTTACGGGCGAGGTCCATGCGCGGACCGCGCGCGGATGTTGGAGCGGTCAGCGCCGGTGCGTCTGGCGGGTGGACTGCGGTGTTCCGTAGGCCTCGCCGCTGTGCTGCACGGCGGACTCGTTGACCGGGACGGACATGGAATCGTCGTAGTGCGCGCCGGCCGGAATCAGGGTGCTGGTGACGCTGCGGTCGCCGGCCTGGCCAATGCGCAGCGAGATGCGGGCAGGGTCGACGCCCTTTTCGCGGGTGAGATAGAGCTTGGCGTTGGCGGCGCGTTCGGCGGCGGTGTCGGTGCGTTCGCCGGTGCTGTTGTTGCCGATCATGACGAGCTCTGAGCCGGAGTCGCGCTGGAGATTGATGGCGATGTCGTCGAGGCAGCCCTTGGCTTCGTTGTCGACGCGGGCGGGGCGGCGGCGATCGCGCTCGAAGCTGATGGTGCACATGGCCTGGGTCGCCGCAGCGGCGGCAGACCGCGGGTCGATGACGCGGACGGTGGTGTTGGCGCTGCCGGTGGCGCCCGAGGTGTCAGTCGCGGTGCAGGTGGCGATGATGTCGCCGGGTGCGGCGCCGCCGGAGTTGAGGGTGCCGGTTGGTCCGGTGCCGCTGGCCTGACCGGCGGAGGCGGTGTAGCTGTAGGTGAGCGAGCGGCCCCCGTTGCCGCTGACGCTGGTAGTGAGGGTGGCGCTTTCGCCGGGGTTGAGCATGGCCGGGGCGGCGGTGCAGCCGACGGTAAGCGAGGCGCCCGACGTGGCGGAAGTTGCCGGTAATGCCGAGAGTGCCCTGCTGTTGGCAGGCGAGGTCGGGAGTGCGGTGCCGTTGGCTGGCGCTGTAGAGGTTGCGGTGGCATTAGCCGGGCCGGTGACCTGAAACTCCGCGCGGCAGGTGGCCTGCTGAGAGAGGTGGCCGCCCTGCATGACGCGGCCGTTCACGGTGTAGGTGCCGGGGGCTAGGCCGTCGGTGGCGATCTGGATGGTCTCGCCGGAGCCGGAGAGCTTGCCGCCTGTGGTGGTCCAGGTATAGGTGGTGCGGCGATTTTTGTTCAGGCCGGTGTTGCTGGAGGTGACGGTGACGGGCTCACCGGAATTGACGGTGGTGGGATTGGCCTCGCACGCGAGCGCGGGGCCGTAGCTGGTTTCGCCACGGGAACCGGTGTCGCCGAAGCGGACGACGAGGCCGGTGGACAGCGAGTAGGCGTTCATCTTGATGATGCCGCCGGAGGTGTTGGCCGGCGGATTCGAGGGCCCGAAGTCGACGTAGTTGTAGTTGTAGTCGGCCTGGATGGGGCGGATGGCGAGATGGTTGTGGAGGGTGTGGAGGTCGAAGTCGACGCCGATGCCGGCGGTGTAGCCATGACCCCAGGTGCAGGGCTGCGCGTCAGGCCCGCCGACCTTGGAGCCGCCGCCCAGAGCGTGAACGAAGGGAACGAGGCGACTGATATTGTGGCGCACAATCAGGCCGCCCTGGACGGATTCGACGCAATCGTTGGGGCCGCTGGGGTGGTAGGAGCCGGCAAGTTCCACGCCCAGAACATTGTTGAAATAGCCGGCGACGCTGAAGAGGCCGCCGGTGGTGATGGGCTTGGCCTCGTTGGCGGTGCCCACGTTGGCGTGCATGGGTTTCAGGTAGCTGTAGCCGGCGAAGAGGTCGACGCGGGAGGTGGGCCAGTCGTTGGGATTGCTCGCCAGGGCCTGCGCGCTCACGGTGGCGGGAAGCAGCCACGACAGCAGCAGACCGCTGAGAGCTGTCGCCAGGAGCATCTTCCAGAACCGGACCTGCATGCGGCGAACTCCCTCCCAGAAACGAGATGTTGGTGACCCTGGCGCGCTCAGCGAACGGGCTGCACCCGCGGCAGCCTGCGGCTGCGAGAACGGGGCTACAGCCTGAGGGCTGCTGCCCCTTTGCGGGGAACGGGTGCAAACGCCTGAGCGACGCCAAGGTACATGAGAAACAGCTCAGAATCCGATCCCACGAATGGGTTGGTAACCGTGAAGTAATGGTCAGAGTGGGCGGATTTGCAGGAAAAGCGCCGGTGGCGGAGGTTGGTTTGGCGGGAGTTCGGCTCGGAGCGTGCTTACGGCTGGGCTGGTATTTTGGGGTATGCCTCAGAACAAAGCAGCTATTGCAACGCAGGATGCGCCCGCCGCCATTGGTCCCTACAGCCAGGCGGTCCGGTCAGGGGATCTGCTTTTTACGTCGGGCCAGGTCGGGTTCGATCCGGCGAGCGGTGCGCTGGTGAGCGGCGGCGTGGAGGCCGAGGCGCGGCAGGTGTTGAAGAACCTGGCAGCGGTGGTGGGCGCGGCCGGATTGCAAATGACGGACGTGGTGAAGACGACGGTGTTTCTGGCGGACATGAACGACTTTGCTGCGGTGAACGCGATTTATGCCGAGGCATTTGCGGGGGCCGAAGTGATGCCGGCGCGGTCGACGGTGCAGGTGGCGCGGCTGCCGCGGGATGCGCGTGTGGAGATCGAGGCGGTCGCGCGCTTCGCCTAGCGGTTCGGGTCGGCCGGTCGCAACGTGTGGGCCGGAAATCCATCTAATCAGTACGAGGTGGAAACGATGGCGAATGGGACGGAAACGACGGCCGGCAGCGGCTACGCGGTGGAGAAGACCGAGGCGGAGTGGCGCGAGTTGCTGTCGCCGGAGCAGTTTGCGATTCTGCGCGGCAAGGGCACGGAACGGGCGTTTACGGGCAAGCTGTACGAGAACCACGCGGACGGGCTGTACCACTGTGGCGCGTGCAATGCGCCGCTGTTCAAGAGCGACCACAAGTTCGAGTCGGGGTCGGGGTGGCCGAGCTTTTATGAGCCGGTGTCGCCGACGGCGGTGAAGGCGATCGAGGACAACAGCTATGGCATGCGGCGGGTGGAGGTAGTCTGCAGCAACTGCGGATCGCACCTGGGGCATGTGTTCCCGGATGGGCCGCGGCCGACGGGGCTGCGGTACTGCATCAACTCGGCTTCCCTGAACTTTGAAGGGGTTGAGGGTGGATCGAAGTAAGCTGAGCCGCGATGTGGGTTGGATCAGGGGGCCGTTACGGCCCCTGATCTATTTGGGCAGGGAGTTCGCCGCAGAAGTGTGGCGGGGTTGACCTGAGGCTCTGTTCGAGGTATGCTTCGAGGGTTGAGCGGAACAGGCGGCTGTGCGGGTGAGTGATCCCGGTGCGGCCTGCCGGACGAGCCGGAAGCGGCGCGGACCCGGAGCCCGAGGCTCCTCACGGACAGGTTGAGCGGGGTTAGGCCGGCTACGGTTTGCTCCAGCAACGCGTCGCCCACCGGGCGAACGCGCGGAGGTTTGAAAGATGTACGCAGTGATTCGGACAGGTGGCAAGCAGTACCGCGTAGCTCCCGGTGAGACCGTGCGCGTGGAGACGCTGGCGCACGAAGACGGCAAGATCGAGTTCAGCGATGTGCTGGCCGTGAGCGGCGAAGCGGGCAGCTTTGAGCAGGAGCTGGGTGGCGCGAAGGTGCTGGCCGAGGTTGTGGGCGAAGGCCGCGGCGACAAGATCCTGGTCTTCCACTTCAAGCGGAAGAAGCAGTACAAGAAGATGCAGGGACATCGTCAGGGCTTTGTCGAGGTCCGCATCAACGAGATCCTGGTGAACGGCAAGAGCTTCAAGGCCGAGAACAAGTAACTTCCCCGGCCCTGCCGGTTCGAAAGATCGCGGTCCGAAGGGGCCGCCTGAGAGCGAGAGACAGAGATGGCACATAAAAAAGGCGGCGGAAGCTCTTCCAACGGCCGCGATTCCAATGCACAGCGGTTGGGCGTAAAGGCGTTTGCGGGCGAAGTGGTCACCGGTGGGTCGATCATCGTGCGGCAGCGTGGAACACCGATCAAGGCCGGCCTGAACGTGGGCCGTGGCAAGGACGACACCCTGTTCGCCAAGGTTGGCGGACGCGTGAAGTTCTCGGACCGTGGTAACCATGGCCGGTTCGTTTCGGTGGAGCCGGTTGCGGCGTAGTTTTAGACAGATGTAGAAAAGCCCTGCTTCGGCAGGGCTTTTCTGTTTGCGTCCTTGTTCGACTCGCGGTCGGGTCACGAGGTGGATGGCTGTTTGTCAGAACCAGCAGTTAAGCCCCGATCTTCGCGGCAGGTGCGCACGAAGAACGGGGCTTGTCTGCCTGGGTGGATCGAACTTCCATGTACGTGCCGAATGGGTCGTCTTAGTGCCACGAATCGTGGCGCTGAGAGCTAGTCGACCTTGAGCGTGTAGTTGAAGCTGGACTTGTTGTCGAAGGAGCTGATCGTCTTGGTCGAGCTCTTCTTGCCGTTGCTTTCGGCCCAGACCTCGTAGTCGGAGGTGCTGGAGAGCTGGGCGAAGCGGTAGGTGCCGTCTTCGGCGGTGATGTAGCTCTTCTGCGCCAGGGTGCGGGTGTCCTTCAGGTGAACGACCGCGCCCTTGACGGGCTGGCCGCCGCTGACGACCTTGCCGTCGACCGTTCGAGGCTGCGCTGCCTGGGCATGCGCGACCGGAGTAAGCGAGACGGCCGTGCTGGCCAGAACGACGAGACCAGGCAGGAGCATCGCGGAACGCAGATGGCGACCGGAAACGATGCGAATACGGCGAATGAGGCTCATGGCTTGCAGTATACGTGGCGGCGAGCGCCACGCTCCTTCTGCCAGGTAAGAACACGGTTGCCGGCGCAAGGTCGCGCGGTGAAGACCCGTGTGGCGGCGCTACTCGTCGTCCTCGTCGTCGCTGCCGGTGTGACGGTACCCGTCGTCTTCGTCGTCGTAGCCTTCGGCGTCGACCACGGAGAGTTGCAGCGGCTCGGTGGAGATGACCTCCAGCTCGGTACCGCACTCGTCACAGGTGACGGTTTCCCCTTCTTCCACGTCGTCCACGTCGATGTCGAGGGGGTTGTCGCACTCGGGGCAGGTAGCAGCCATTGGATCCTTCCTTCTGTTGGGCACCGGGAGTGGTTCAGAGCACATCCCCTGTTTTCACAGCAGACGCGAGACGGTGTGGCGGGGTTGTTTGCCCGGACTCCGGACACATTCTGACCGTAGCAGACGGAGCATAGGATAAAGGGGATGCGTTCCACGGGAAGCACGACACTGACGCTGCCACCGTTTGCGGGTGCGACCCGCAAGCTGGTGCTGTTGAACCTGGTTATTTTTTTCGCGCTGGGTCTGCTGAGCTGGTTTGCGCCGGGGTTGTACTCGCGGCTGCTGGTCACGCTGGGGCTGATGCCCTTTGTAGCGCTGCACGGCTGGGTGTGGCAGGTGTTCACGTATCCGGTGATCAACATTGGATTTCTGAATACTGCGTTTGCCCTGCTGACCCTGTGGTTTACGGCGACGACGCTGGAGGAGACGCGGGGCGCGCAATGGCTGGTGCGGCTGTACGTGGGCTCTGCGGTCGCAGGCGGAGCGGCAGCAGTGCTGCTGGCCGCACTGGGACGAATGATGCCGGCGGGCATGACGCTGTTTGGTGGACCGAACAGCCTGTACCTGGGGATGTTTGGGCCGCTGTTTGCGGTGCTGGTGGCGTTTGCTCTGCTGTACGGCGACGTGGAGTTCCTGCTGTTCTTTGTGATCCGGATGAAGGCGAAGTACATGGTCGCGATCATGGTGGTGTGGCGGCTTGGACTGCTGGTGTGGTCGCGCGAGGTGTTCAGCGCGACGCTGGAGCTGTGCTGCGGCCTGTTTGCGTTCCTCTACGTGCGGTATGCGAAGGTGGGCTACGGCAACCGGAGTGTGGGGAAGTCGCTGAGTGAGCGGTGGTACGGATGGCGCAATGACTACTACCGGTGGAAGCGCAAGCGCGCGGCGAAGAGCTTCCAGGTATACATGCGGAAGCAGAACCGCGAAGTGCATTTCGACAACGAGGGCCGCTACGTTTCACCGGAAGATGAGCGGCGGCGGGATCCGAAGGACAAGCGCTGGATGAACTAGCGGCGTTCCCTTCTGCAATGCCTGGTGTGTCGGAATGTGGCAGGGGCGAAAGCAGGTCCTTCGCTGCGCTCAGGATGACACTCTCGTTGTGAGTGCGGCATCTGAGCTTGTATGCAGATGCGTTCTCTTGGCAAGCTTCAGGTTCCGGTGTCGCCCATTATGCTGGGCGGCAATGTGTTTGGTTGGACGATCGACGAGCAGCAGAGCTTCCGCATTTTGGATCGCTTTGTGGAGCGCGGGTTCAACTTCATCGACACGGCGGATGTGTATTCGCGGTGGGCGCCGGGCAACCAGGGCGGCGAGAGCGAGACCATCCTGGGCAAGTGGTTCAAGCAGAGCGGCAAGCGCGACCAGGTAGTGCTGGCGACCAAGGTCGGCATGGAGATGGGCGAGGGCAAGAAAGGGCTGAGCGCGAAGTACATTCGCGAGGCGGTCGAGGCTTCGCTGCGCCGGCTGCAGACCGACCACATTGACCTGTACCAGACCCACCAGGACGACAAGGACACACCGCTGGAAGAGACCGTGCGCACGCTGGATGCGCTGGTGCACGAAGGCAAGGTGCGCATGGTAGGCGCGAGCAACTACGACGGCCGGCGCCTGCGTGCGGCCATTGAAGTGGCGCGCAACGCGGGGTGGGAGAGCTACCAGACCTTGCAGCCTAACTACAACCTGTACACGCGCGAGCAGTATGAGACGGACCTGGCGCCGGTGGTGGCGGAGTACTCGCTGGGCGTGGTTCCCTACTTCTCGCTGGCTGCTGGATTTCTGACCGGCAAGTACAAGAGTGCGGACGATGCCAAAGGCGTGAAGCGCGAAGGTACGGTGAGCAAGTATTTCGACGATCGCGGCATGAAGATTCTGGACGCGCTGCGGAAGGTGAGTGACGAGGCGGGTGCGTCGATGGCTTCGGTGGCACTGGCGTGGTTGCTGTCGCGGCCGAATGTGCTGGCTCCGATTGCGAGCGCGACGAAGGAAGAGCACCTGGAAGATTTGTTCCGGGCGGCGGAGTTGGAGTTGAGCGCGGAGCAGCAGGATGCGCTCTCGGCCGCGAGTGCGTATGAGAAGAAGGCTGAAGAGCCGGCGATGGCGGGTGCGTTGCCGGGTGCGTTGCCGGGTGAGGGCGATCGGTCTTCGCGGTAAGTGTGACGAAGCCCCGGGCTGAAGCCCTTTTCAGGCGGCCAGATACAGGGGCCTGAAGGTCCCTGCTCCCTCCTTAGTGCGGCTTCATCAGGATCCTGGGGCCTCTCACCTCAACCGCGACTATGAGGAGCCTGCTGTCCTGCTCCCACTTCGCTGCGGCTTCGGTGCTACTGAGGCTTGGCTTGGGTATTGCTGTCGGAACCTGCGGGTGCGGCGGGGGCTGGTGCAGTGCTGGCGTCTGGCGGGGCACCGACCCAGTAGTTGCGGCGGGCTCGGATGGTGGCTTCCGGATACTGTGGGATTTTGACTTCGAGCTCGTGCAGGCCGGGTGTAGCGCCGCCGGGCACTGTGAAGCTGAGCAGGTAGTAGTTGTGGATACGGTTGGCCAGACGCAGCGCGGCGTTGTCGAAGCCCTTCTCTGTGCCGAAGTTGTCGTACTCGCCGCCGGAGAGGCGCGAGACGGTCTTGGGGACGTTTTGCCGGAAGGCCTGCACGGTGGCCATGAGCAGTTGCAGTGCCGTGCCGAAGAGGCCGGGGCCGCGGCCGGGCTTTACCTCGTCGCGCAGGTCGTCGCGGTAGGGCGAGTAGGCGAAGCTGTCGACGACGATGTTGTTGCGGCCAAGCTGGGCGATGACCTGCGCTTCGGGCACGTGCGAACCGTGGTCGCGGGTTTCGCTGATGAGCATGATGGCGCGGCGGTACCGAGGATCGCGGTTCTCAAGGATGGAAGCGGCGTAGCTGAGCGCGTCGGTGGTGGCCGCGGCGTTGTCTTCGCAGGGTGCCATGCGGGGCATGGCGGCTTCGATCTTGTCCTGCTTGCGGGTGAAGGGCTGGATCAACTCAGGGTGAGCACCGTAGCGGACGAGAGCGACCTCGTGCGGGGCGGCACCGATGAGCGAATCGATCATGGTGGGCAGGCCCTGGAAGCGGCTGTACTCCACGATGGCCGAGCGCGAGCACTGCAGAAGGACGACGAGGCTGAGGCCGATGCCTTCAGTCGATTCTTCGAGACGGAAGGGGCGTGGCTGGCCGTCGTCGGTAAGCGTGAACTGATCTTTGGTGAGGCCGTAGAGGACTTTGCCCTTGATGTCGACGGTGGTGGGGACGAGGATGAGCGACGCGCCGGTCTGGAGTGTGTACGGTTGGTCGGTTTGTGGGTCCTGCGAGGCGGACGATTGAGCCGGCTGTGAAGTGGCTTGCGCCGGCGGCGGCGTGGCTCGAGCGGGCTGTGTGGCTTGCGCGCGGGCGATCGCGGCGGCACAGAACATCCAGAGCAGAAGCATGGCGCGGCGGATCGGCATGAGGTTTATTCTCGCAATAGTCTGACGCGCCCGTCTCTGCTCAGGAGAGTCTTTTCCCATGCGTTTTCTCGCAACGACCTGCCTTGCGGCTGTGTGCACCTTGAGTGCGGCGGCGCAGGCGACAGCCCCGATGAACAGGAATTCTGCCTTGTTGCCTTATCCCAAGCCGCACACCGTTTCGCAGACTGACGATTACTTTGGCACGAAGGTGGCCGACCCGTACCGATGGATGGAGGACGTGGATTCCGCCGATACGAAGGCGTGGATCGAAGCTGAGAACAAAGTGACCGAGGCGTACTTCAAGCCGCTGCAGCCGTTGAAGGACAGCCTGCACAGCCGCATGATGGCGCTGGTGAACTTTGAGCGGTATAGCGCGCCGACGCGGTACGGCTCGCGTTATGTCTACTCGCACAACACCGGGCTGCAGAACCAGAGCGTTGTGTTCTGGACGGATGGGTTGAACGGCGAGCCGCACGTGTTGATCGATCCGAACACGCTGAGCAAAGACGGTACGGTGGCGCTGGCCGGCATGAGCGTGACGGATGACGGACGGCTTGCCGCGTTCCAGATTGCCGAGGCGGGCAGCGACTGGCAGCACATTATCGTGCGCGATGTGGCGACGGGCAAGGACCTGCCCGACACGATCAAGTGGGTCAAGTTTGGTGGCGCGGCGTGGCTGAAGGATGGCAGCGGCTTCTACTACACGCACTACGACGCGCCCAAGGAAGGCGCGGCGCTGAAGGCGATCAGCAGTTCGCCGAAGATCTATTTTCACAAGCTGGGCACCAAGCAGGGAGAGGACAAGTTCGTCTTCGAGCGGGCGGACGATCCGGAGATCTTTCTGGGTGCGGGTGTGACGGATGATGGTCGCTACCTGATCCTGTACCAAGCCAAGGGAACCAGCCCGAACAACGAACTCGCATTTCTGGACCTGACGAATCCGGGCGCGAAGATCGAGAAGGTATTCGATAAGCCGGACGCGAGCTACAGCGTAATTGGAAACAATGGGACGCGGTTCTGGCTGAACACGACGCTGAACGCGCCCAACGGCAAGCTGATCGAAGTGGACCTGAACCAGCCCGCGCGCGAGCACTGGAAGACGGTGGTGCCGGAGAGCAAGAGCAAGCTGGACGGAGCTTCGCTGGTGCATCGCACGCTGATTGCGGAGTACCTGACGGACGCGCACACGGAGGTGCGCCTGTTTAGCGAGGACGGCAAGCCGATGCAGACGCTGCAACTGCCGGGCGTGGGCACGGCGGGTGGCTTTGGTGGCAAGCGCGAAGACGATGAGACCTTCTACGGGTTTACGAACTTCACGACACCGGGCGTGGTGTATCGGCTGGACATGAAGACGCTGAAGTCGCAGCCGTATCGGACGCCGAAGCTGAACTTCAACCCGGACGAGTTTGAGACGACGGAGGTGTTTGTTCCTTCGAAGGATGGCACGAAGGTGCCGATGTTTCTGACGAGCAAGAAGGGCTTGAAGCGCGATGGACAGAACCCGACGCTGCTGTATGGGTATGGTGGGTTCGATGTGTCGCTGACGCCGGCATTTTCGTCGGCGCGGATTGCGTGGCTGGAGCGTGGCGGCATCTACGCGCAGGCGTCGCTGCGTGGCGGCGGCGAGTATGGCGAGGCCTGGCATGAGGCCGGCATGAAGCTGAACAAGCAGAATGTGTTCGACGACTTCATTGCATGTGCCGAGTACCTGATTCGCGAGAAGTACACCTCGACGCCGAAGCTGGCGATTCAGGGCGGATCGAACGGCGGCCTGCTGATTGGTGCGGTGCTGACGCAGCGGCCTGAGTTGTTTGGTGCAGCCAATGCGCAAGTGGGCGTGATGGACATGCTGCGCTTTGACAAGTTCACGGTGGGTTTTGGGTGGAAGCAGGACTACGGTTCGCCGAGCGAGAACGAGGCCGAGTTTCATGCGATCTACAAGTACTCGCCGCTGCACAACCTGAAGCCGGGAACAAAGTATCCGGCGACACTGATCACCACGGCGGATCACGACGACCGCGTATTCCCTGCGCACTCGTTCAAGTTTGCGGCGCAGATGCAGGCGGACCAGGCGGGGCCGGCGCCGGTGCTGATCCGCATTGAGACGCGTGCAGGCCATGGCGCGGGCATGCCGCTGAGCAAGCAATTGGATATGACGGCGGACACGTTCGCGTTTCTGCTGCATGAGTTGCACGCGGATACGCAGTGACAGCGGATCGCCGACGGAAGGAGTGAGGACGGCGCGCAGCGATGCGCGCCGTTGTCATTTCCGGGGGCTAGTGCGGCAGCTTCGGATTCTTGCCGATGCTGAGCAGGTTGGCCATGATGCGATAGCTGCCGGGTACGCCTTCGGGCATTTCGCGGAAGAAGGCAAAGGCGAGATAGACGTAGTAGCCCTTGCCGTACTGGGCATAGACGAGGCCGCCGGTTTGGGGATCCTGACCGGCGTCGTGCATCTCTACGGGCGCGGTGTAGTGCGCGTCGTAGCTGCGCAGGAAGCCGTGACCGCGCTCCTCCACCCAGCCGTCGAAGTCGCGAAGGGTTATCGCGTTCGGCCAGTTCAGAACGGGATCCGCAGGCGCCGTGATCTTCACTTCGCCTTTTTCCTCGACGACCTTTTCCGCGTCGCCGGGGACGCTGAGCGGATAGGGCGCGTAGTTGCGGTCGTACTCCGCGGTCTGGTACTGGCTGATGACGACGCCGCCGTTCTTCACGTAGTCGAGCAGGCGATTGTTGAGCACGCGCAGTTCCGGCCGAGCGGCGTAGGTGCGGATGCCGAGCAGGATCACGTCGTACCCGCTCAAGTCGGCGCCTGCCAGGTCGCTCGAGCTGAGCTCTGTGACGTGGATGCCGAGGTTTTCCAGCGACTGAGGAACATCGTCGCCGGGACCCATGACATACGCGACGCGCAGGCTGGGAGCGGTCTTCACGTCTACGCCGGTTGCGCGGTATGCGGCGGGTGAGTAGAGCGGGTAGGGACGGATGCCCGGCCAGCCGATAGTGTAGAAGCCCTGCGTAAACTGCTTGCCGCCCGAGGTGGCGATTGCGGAGATCAAGTACTGTTTGGCTTGCACGCCGTGAGGATCGACTTGGAACTGCAGATGTACATCCTCGTTATCACGGGAGGTGGAGAAAGTGGCAGTTGCCGGTTCGGAGCGCCATCCAGCAGGCAGCTTCAGAGCGACCGTACCGGTTGCCGGTCCCTTGACGCTGCTGTGAACGATCACGTCCAGCGGAAGCGTGGTTGCACTGAGCGGCATGACGCCTGCGGGCGGAGTCACGCGCACGCTGATGGCGGGAGCGACCAGCAGCGGATTCAACGCGATGCCAAGGCCCGTTTCGCGCCGCGCAGTCTGCACCACCTCCTGCGCGGTGACGGCGACGCCGTTGTAGGTATAGGTGAGGTGCGCTGAGAGCGGGTACGGCATAGTCGGCAGCGTGAGATAGCGGCCGTCGTGGATGTCGTAGAAGCTCTGTTCGAGGGTGGGGCGCGAGAAGTAGGGCTCGGTGATGGGAGCGTCCTGCGGAACGGTGGCGCTGAACAGAACGTCGGCCGCAGTGCCTGCAGGCAGGCTGTTGAGCGCGGGGCTCTGGTCGGTCAGCTTCCAGTCGCCGGCGGTTGGAGTGAGGCGCACGCTTTCTACTTGAACCGGCACAGCGCCCTGGTCGGCGACGTGCACGCTGACCGCGAAACTTTGGCCGGGGATGACGGTGGTGGAGGCAAACGGACTGCCGGCGGCCGCACTGGCGGCGTCCGTTGGGCCGAAGGGTCCGATGCGCGCGGCATCGACACCCTGGGGCTGGACGACCGCGAGCAACTGGATGCCGAGCGCCTGGTTGAGCGCCTGCTCAAACTGCACCTGCTTGAGCTGGAGCTCGTGGATGGCGTTGTAGCGGCCGTCGCTCTCGTTCGGCTGTTGCAGATCGAGGATCAGCGCCCGGGTCTGCTGCAGGCCGCGCCCCAGCGCCGGTGCGCAACGCTCGGGATGCCGTGCATCGAAGGCGGCGGACGCATCGGAAACCTGTTGCGCAATGCCCTGCAGCTTCTCCCGCGCGCTGCCTGCTTCCGCGCCCTGCAGGTAGTCCGCGATGCCGGGCAAGGTGGTGTCAATACCGTCAAAGAAGCTCTGCTCGTGCGCGGGTGGATGGCCACCTTCGACGCGAGTCGCGTAGAGGTGGTAGGGCGAATCGAACTGACCGGCGGGCGGGCGTCCCACACCGCCGTTCTGCGATTTCTGCTCGTTCAGACCCTCGCGGGCCAACTGGAAGTAGCTTTCGCCGAGCGATGGGTCATAGGTTCCCTCGGGCACCTCGATGGTGGCCGCAGGCACCTGGTGCATCACTTCGCCGGTGACGTAGTTCTTGAAGACGACCGGTTCCCACTTGCCGGTGGCGTAGTCGAAGATGCCTTTCTCCGTGACCCGTGCAAAGGGTACTCGAGCGTACACCTTGAGTGGTGCCCAAGGCCGTAAGCCCTCCTTGATCTGGTCGGGGAACATCTTCGGATCGGCAGCGGCTTTGAAGACCTCTTGCGCCATGACACCCGCGGTCTGGTGATGGCCGTGACCGTCTGACACATAGCCAGCGAAGACGCTGGTCACCACCATGGGACGGACGGTGCGAACGACGCGCACGACGTCTTCGAGAACGCGGTCGTGTCCCCACTGCGCGAGAGCTTCCTCGAGCGTCTTCGAAAAACCGAAGTCGGCGACGCGCGTGTAGTAGAGATGGTCGCCGTAGAAGTGATTGGCCTGCAGATGTTCCTGGGTGCGCAGGATGCCGAGGGCGTCCCAGAAGTCTCCGGTCATCACATTCTGGCCGCCTTCGCCACGATTGAGCGCAAGCAGAGAAACGTCGGCACCCACGGCGCGGCTCTCATAGCTGAGCATGCCGCCGTCTTCGTCGTCGGGATGCGCGTTGATCTGGATGAGGCTGGCGCGGGTGCTTAGCTTGCGCAGGCTCTGCGCGAGGCCTGCTGCACCGCGATCAAAAGGCAGCGGTTCGGCGTAGGCGTCCTGCTGCTGCCGCCAGGGAACGGTCGCGGACGGGGTTGCAGAGCTTTGCTGTGCCGGGATGGGCAGGCACGACGAAGACACAGCCGCTAAAGCGATGGTTGCAACTCGCTTTCGTACTCCCTGCCCCAGCAGGTGTTGCCGCATTTGCTTCATCGTTTCCCTTTCAACAGGCGCTTTCTTACGGACGGCGCGTAGCAGAACAAAGTCGCCGTGAACAAAAACTTTTGAGGAAAGCTTGCAGACTTTGTACACGTTCCGTATAAACTCAGCAAACCCGCTTGGCAAGCCGAATTCTCAAGACGATGCGCCGCACAGGCGGCAAACACACCGTGGCTCCGCGGTTGCCGATGCGCGCGGAGGCGGCGCGGCCGTCGCAGTTGCGTGAGTCGAACTGCCGCCTGCTGCTGAACCTTCTGCGCGGCAACAGCCCTTGCTCGAAGGCCGACCTGGTGCGGAAGTCCGGCCTGTCTGCGACCACGGTTTCCGTGTCGATCGCGCACATGACGAGGCTGGGGCTGATCGAAGATCTGGGCGATGGCGAGAGCTCTGGTGGCCGGCCGCCGAGCCTGTTGCGATTCAATAGCAGCCATGGGCTGGTGGCGGGTGCGGATGTGGGTGGAACCCGGCTGCGGATGATGCTGGCGGACCTGAACGGGACGCCGGTGGCGCATTGGGCGACGCACCTGAACGAACGGCAGAAGACACCGCGGACCATCGTGTCGCTGATGCAGACCGGCATTCGCGAGATGATGCAGCAGACCGACGTTTCAGCGCGCGTGCTGCACCTGACCGTAGGCGCGCCGGGCATTACCGACGTGGACCATGGCGTGGTGCTGGCCGCGCCGAACCTGCAGGGGTGGACTGAATTCCCGATGCGCGCTCTGGTGGAGCGCGAGATGAAGATCTCCTGCACGGTCGAGAATGATGTGAACCTGGCGGCGCTTGGCGAGCAGTACCGGGGCGAAGCGCAAGGCGTGGATGATTTCATCTTTATCGCGCTGGGAACGGGCGTGGGTGCGGGCATCTTTCTGCGCGGAGCGCTGCACCACGGTGCGGATTGGACCGCTGGCGAGATCGGCTACCTGCCGGTGTACGGCATGCCTCGCGAACCGGTGCGGCTGGAAGAGACAGGGCAACTGGAGCGCGCGATCGGCGGCGCCGGCGTGGAAGCGATGTGGCAGAAGGCGCTGCGACGCGAGCGGCGCGCGGCCAAGGCTGACTTGATGCGGCTGCACGCACCCGAGGTGTTCGACCTGGCCGATGAGGGTCATACGCTGGCGCTGGAAGTGACCACGGAGACGGCGCGCATCCTGGCCGACGCGATTGGAACGCTGTCGCTGCTGTACAACCCGCAGCTTGTGGTTCTGGGTGGCGGCGTGGGCGCGCACCGCACGTTGTGCTCGGCCACGGAAGCGTTTCTGCGGGAAAACGAATTCGCTCAACCCAAGCTGCGGGCTTCGTCGCTTGGGCCCGAAGCACAGTTATTTGGCGCAGTGTCGCTGTCGTTGTCGGCCGCGGAGGCCGGCCTGCTCTGTTGACTCCAATTTGTAGTTGCCACCGCCACCCGTAAGGCGACCGGCGGAACCAGACGAGGCCAACCAGACGCGCAGGTTGGCACACCGTACCTCAACCCGAAGCACGATCCTAAGCGGCCCGGTCTTTGCCGCACTTCCAGGAGGTGTTCCCATGAAGCACACGTTTCTTCCCATTGCCCTTTCCGCCGTTCTGCTGGCGGCACCCGCGCCGGCGCTGCTGGCCCAGGCCAACGCAATCAACGGCACGCTGCGCGGCACCATTACGGATGCGGCTGGAGCTCCCGTGCCCGGCGCGACGGTGACGATCAAAAACCTGAACAACGGCTTTACGCGCGAGCTGACGACGAACGACGACGGCCGCTACGTGGCGCCGGATCTGCCGCTGGGCGATTACACCGTGACCGCGAATGCGCCGTCGTTTGCGCCGCTGACGCAGGCAGGCATTCACCTGGACGCGGGCACCGACCTGTCGCTGAACGAGACGCTGAAGGCTGGCTCCGTTGCGACAACGGTTGAGGTTTCGGCGGATGCTCCGCTGCTGGAGGTGACGCGCACGGACCTGGGCCGGACGATCAGCTCCGTGGAGACGCAGAACCTGCCGCTGACGTCGCGCAACCCGTATAACTTCATCCTGTTCCAGCCTGGTGTGACGGGGCACCCGAATGCGGAGAACGGTGTGCCGCGCACGCTGAACACCAACGGCCTGGTGGACCGCGTGAACTACCAGCTGGACGGCATGGTGGATACCGAGTCGGATCGCTACGGGCTGCGCCTGTTTGCGATCAGCGATAGCTATACCGACACGGTGCAGACCATCAGCAACGGCTTCAATCCTGAGTTTGGCAACACGGCCGGCATCATCTACAACGTGATCACGCCGGCGGGCACCAACAACCTGCACGGCGCCGTGCAGTACATCTGGCGGCCCAAGGCGGCCAGCAGCTGCCCCATGGGCCAGAACTGCGTGCCGGGCACCGCGGGCTACCAGCCCAAGCCGAATCTGCATGTCGACGATCTGGTAGGACGGCTGGGTGGACCCGTGGTTCGCAACCGCTTCTTCCTGTTTGGAGCGTACGAGCACCTGAAGCGCGGCAACCCGCAGGCGAACACGGTGACGCTGGCGAACCAGGCCGCGCTAATCGCGCTGGGTGTGCCGGCGAGCGACTTCAATACAGCTCCGCAGGTGCAGCGCGCCCAGTGGGTCGACGTGCGTGGCGACTTTATCCTGAACAGCAAGAACAACGGCTTTGTGCGCTACAACTACTTCCGCAACAACTACCCGTTCAACACCAACGTGGGCGGCCAGTTCTTGTTGAGCGCGGAGTCCGACTTCCAGGACCGTGCGCACATTATCGGTGCGCAACTGGTGAGCACGCTGACGCCGAACCTGCTGAACGAGTTCCGCGGATCTTGGCCGTACCGCAACCAGCAGCACTTTGCGGGCTCTGCCACCGGACCTGGACCGATGATTACGATCAGCGGCGTGGTGTCCGGCTTTGGTGGAACGAACGCTGCGGGCGATAAGTACCAGGAAAAAATCCCGTCCTTCAACGACAACATTTCGCTGAACCGCGGAGCGCATGCGTTCAAGTTCGGCGTGAGCTTCCAGAAGAACAACGACACGCAGTTGGCGGACGTGTATACGCAGTACACGTTCCCGACTCTGGCGGCCTATGCCGCGGCGAAGAACGGCACGAATCGGTTCTCGTACTCCACGATCGCTGCGTCGATCGGCAAGCCGGGTGCTGGGTACCAGACGGTGTTCTTCGGATTCTTTGCGCAGGACACGTGGGCGCTCACGCAGAAGCTTTCCGCGACCTACGGCGTGCGCTATGACCAGTACCGCGCTCCCAACGGCATTGCCAATGCGCCGCTGGCGGAGACGCGCAGCTTCCGCGTTCCCATGGCGAACTTCGCGCCGCGCCTGGGCCTGGCCTACAACGCGCAGCCCGGGCTGGTGCTGCGCTTGAGCGGCGGTCTGTACTACGAGGCGACGCCGACGAACAGCTACTACAACCCGCTGTACTCGAACGGCCTGACCAACACCGGCAACCTGATCACGTCGCTCA
This sequence comes from Terriglobus aquaticus, assembly GCF_025685415.1. Lineage (NCBI taxonomy): Bacteria > Pseudomonadati > Acidobacteriota > Terriglobia > Terriglobales > Acidobacteriaceae > Terriglobus > Terriglobus aquaticus. The sequence continues at coordinate 3,666,293 of NZ_JAGSYB010000001.1, read as the reverse complement.
CGCCCAGCTCCGGCGTTGCGTTTCCGGGTACGTTCAGCGCGGCGAACCAGGCACAGTTCCCCACGCCGACACCGTACGCGCTCACTTCGCGGTTCAAGAATGAGTACACCTGGAATGTGGACGCGCAGGTGGAGCAGCAATTGGCCAAGGGTGACTCGCTGCGCATCGGCTACGTGTTGAGCAACGGCCGCAACCTGCAGTTTCTGCGCAACAGCAACCTGATCAATCCGACCAGCTTTCTGGCCGACGGACGGCCGGTATACAGCACCGCGGTGAATGCGAACACGCGCGCCAATCCTGCCTTCAACGCGATCAGCTACATCGACATCGGCAACAACTCCAGCTATCACGCGCTGATCGCGGCGTACAACCACCGGTTCTCCGCAGGCCTGACCTCGTCGGCGAACTTCGCGTGGTCTCACGCGATCGACAACACCCCCGAAGGCAACACCTACGAGTTTTCGAACTTTATCGAGGACCCGAGCAATCCCCGGCGCGATCGCGGGAACAGCTCGATCAACCGGCCGATCGGGTTCAACACTTCGACGGTGTACCAGCCCACCACACACTTTGCGAACAAGTATGTTCGCGGACTGTTCAACGACAACAACTTTGCGCTGCTGGTGAACGCAACTAGCGGCGACCAGCAGAACCTGGTCACGGGCACGCTGCTGAACAACGACCCGCGCTCGGGCGGCCAGCAGCGTCCGCTCTTTGTGGCGCGCAACACGCTGCGCACGCCCAAGATCGTGCAGGCTGACCTGCGCTACACGCGTACTTTCGTGACCATCGCGGAACGCGTGAAGCCGCAGATTTTTGTGGAAGCGAACAACCTGCTGAACCGCAGCAACTTCACCACGATCAACACGAATGCCACGGTGAACGCGGCCGGTGTGATCACGGGGCAGCCTTCGCTGCTGCCGGTGAGCAGTGTTCTGGAAGCGCGCATTCTGCAGTTTGGTGCGCGTATCGACTTCTAACTCTTACGGCGGGGCGGCAACGGTGCAGGCGACCGTTGCCGCAAAGCCAGCAATTACAAACTGCGACACAACCTGGATTTGATCTTGTCTGTTCCCGCTTCCACGTTTCCGGCGCCGGTTTACCGTGACACCGTTCTGCGGCAGGTGTTCGCGGACGCGCAGCGCTTCTTTCTGCCGTCGCTGCTGGAGATCGACCTGGCCCATGTGCTGATGCTGGCCAAGCAGGGCATCCTTAGCGAGCAGCAGGCGGCGCAATGCCTGCAAGCCATCCTTGAACTGGATCAGAGCGCGATTGCTGCGGCGGAGTACGACGGCTCCGTGGAAGATCTGTTCTTCCTGATCGAGCGAAAGCTTGCGGAGGCGCTCGGGCCCGATCTTGCAGGGCGCATTCACACGGCGCGCTCGCGCAATGATCTGGACCTGACGATGTATCGCATGGTGCTGCGCGAGCGGCTGCTGCAAACGCTGGAAGCCAACGCAACGCTTCGCACAACACTGCTGCGGATTGCGTCGGAACACCGCGCGAGCATCCTGCCCGCGTACACGCACAACCAGCCCGCGCAGCCGACCACGCTGGGACATTTTCTGATGGCGTACGTCGAGGTGCTGGAGCGCGATGCGGAAAGGCTGCAGGCCTGCTACACGCGGGTGAACCGGTCGCCGCTGGGCGCGTGCGCCATCACCACCACGGGCTTTCCAATCGACCGCGAGAACACGGCGGAGCGCCTTGGATTTCGCGGTCTGATCACCAACAGCTATGGCGCGATTGCAGCGGTGGATTACCTGGCGGAAGCCTGCAGCGCACTGGCCACGGCAATGCTTTCGCTGGGCCGTTTCGCGCAGGAGATGCTGCTGTGGTCGACGGCGGAATTCGGCTTCTTGCGGCTGAGTGACGGCTATGTGCAGATCAGCAGCATTATGCCGCAGAAGCGCAACCCTGTTCCGCTGGAGCATGTGCGCGTGCTGGCCTCGCGCGCGCTTACCGAGGCGCAAGCCGTGCTGGGCACGCTGCACAACACACCGTTCGCGGACATGAACGACAGCGAAGATTCGCTGCAGCCGCTGGTGGCCCTGGCGTTTGCCGATGCGCACCGCGCCACCACGCTGCTGGCGGGAGCACTGAGCGAAGCGACGTTCCACACGGAACGCATGCGCGAGCGAGCTTCGCGCAGCTTCCTGACAGTGACTGAGCTTGCCGATACGCTCGTGCGGCGCGGCGGCATCAGCTTTCACCAAGCGCATGGCATGGTGAGTGCCGCGGTTCGCCGCGCAACGAGCGACGACCCAAAGGCGCTCGCGCAGGACGTACACCAGCAGGCGATAGCGGCGGGCCTCACCCTAGCGCTGCCGGAGCTATTGCAAGCGCTCGATCCGGAGTACTTCGTAGCCGTGCGCAGCATTCCGGGCGGGCCTGCGGCGGTTGCGCTGGACCCGGAACTGGATCGCGCTCAGGCGCAGCAGGAGCACGATGAAGGATGGATCGACACGGAGCGGGCGCACCTGGCCCGCACGTCGGAGGCGCTGTTCCGAGAGGCGCGGCGGCTTGCAGGCCTCGCCACAGACGGAGTGGCAGGGGCATAGGATGGCGGCAGTGCCGACCTCCGCTGAATCCGCCGTTACTGAACCGCACGGAAGCGCATTGCTGGATCGCGGCCTGAGCACTGCCGGTGCGCTGGGCGCCAACATCATCGACATGGTCGGCGTGGGCCCGTTCATCACGCTGCCGCTGATCGTGACCGCGATGGGCGGGCCGCAGGCGATGCTCGGGTGGGTGCTTGGCGCGGTGCTCTCAATTTGCGATGGCTGCACGTGGAGTGAACTGGGCACGGCTCATCCGCTGGCGGGCGGATCGTACGCCTACCTGCGCGAAGCGTACGGCGCGCGCTGGGGGCGTCTGTTCAGCTTTCTATACGCGTGGCAGCTGCTGGTGTCGGCGCCGCTGTCCATCGCTTCGGGCTGCATTGGGTTTGCCCAGTACAGCGGATGGTTTTTACCGGGTGCGTCGCGCTGGACACTGTCGGCGCTGGCGATTGCGGCATGTGTTGCGATCACACTGCTGCTGCTGCAACCGATTCGGCGCATTGGCGCGGTTACGCGGGTGCTGGGCGCCGTCGTCCTGTTGACGCTTGTGGCAGTGATCGCCGTGGGCTTCACGCATTTTTCCGCTGCGCGTGCGTTCAGCTTTCCGCCGGGTGCGTTCCATTTTGGCGGAGCATTTTTCGCGGGGCTGGGCGCTGGGTTGCTGGTGAGCGCGTACGACTACTGGGGCTACTACAACGTGTGCTTCCTGGCGGGCGAGTTGCGCACGCCGCAACGCACGATTCCGCGCGCCGTGCTTGGCGCGATTGCGATTGTGGGCACGCTGTACCTCTTGATGAACATCGCGACGCTTGGTGTGTTGCCGTGGCAGGAGCTGACCCATGCGGATGCCGGCGCGCGCCGCTACACGATGGCGCTCTTGGCGGAGCGCGCCTTTGCCGGACATGCGTGGGCGCACGGCGCGGCAACGGTCGCAGTGGTGCTGGTGGCAGTGGCGTCGCTGGCGTCCATCTACGGTCTGCTGCTCGGGTATTCGCGCATCCCGTTCGCGGCGGCGCAGGACGGCAACTTTCCTGCGGTGTTCGGCCGGCTGCATCCGCGGTTGCGCATCCCGGCGATCTCGCTGGTCACGCTTGCGGGCATTACGGTGGTGTGCTGCCTGTTTCGGCTGCAGGAGGTGATTGCGTCGCTGGTAGTGCTTCGCATTCTGTTCCAGTTTCTGCTGCAGGGCGTGGCTGTGCTGTTGCCGAAGCATCGGCGTGAACGCCGGCTTCCCGGTCGCTTCCGGATGCCGCTGTATCCAATGCCAGCGCTTGCCGCCACAGGCGGATTCGTCTTTATCGTGGTGTCGCGCCCGCAGATTGCGGCAGAGCTGCGGCTGGCCGCAATCGTACTTGTGACGGGGCTGGTTGCGTTCGCGATCCGTAAGCGCAGCGGCGGTGGCGCTCAAGGCCAAGCTCTGGCGACTGCATCCGTTCCAGACTGACAGTGTGTGCATGCGGGATGGATTGCCCGAGTCGTTCACGTCTCCGCTACACTGCTACCGATGCAAACGTGGCAAACAGCAGCCGTTGTCACCGCAGCCGGTGTGGGCGCGCTTGGCCTGGTAACGGGTGGCTTGTCGTATGCGGCGGGCTGGCCCACGTCGCAGATCTTTGGCAAGACACTGATCGACGTGCCGGATCCCGACCCTTCGCGCCACACGGTCGCACTCACCTATGACGACGGCCCCAGCGCCCGCAACACGGAGCCGCTGCTGGAGCTGCTGGCCGAGCACGGCGTGCGCGCGACGTTCTTCCTGATCGGCAATCACGTGCGCAGGCATCCGGCGATTGCGCGACGCGTTGCCTCCGCCGGTCACCTAATCGGCAATCACACGGAGATGCACCCCAACCTGGCACGCAAGAGCGACGCCCGTGTTCGCACAGAACTGGAGCGGACACAGGCCATTCTGCAGGACACGTTGGGCATCTCGCCCCGGGTGTTTCGCGCACCGTACGGTTCGCGACGCCCCGGAGTTTTTCGAATTGCGCGATCGCTGGGGCTGGAGCCCGTGCAATGGAACGTGACCGCGCACGACTGGGAGCCGCTGGGCAGCGAACGCATCCTGCGGAACGTAGACCGGGGCATCGAGCAGAACCGCAAACGCGGCCGCACCAGCAACGTGCTGCTGCACGATGCATCGCACCTGGACGGGGACTCTCCACATTCGCGGGCGGACAGCATAGCCGTAACCGCTGCGCTGGTTGCGCGGCCGGACCTGCAGTTTGTCACCGTAGATCGCTGGATCGAGAAGGCTTTGCCGGTTCGATCCGCGCGGCCCTGATCGCACCCGATCGCGGGTTCTGGCGGGAGATGGCAGCGTGCGTTAGACCACGCCCTCTTCCCCGGTGCCATCACAACCTCTCGTCTGGCGCTTCCGCGCAGCCACCCGATGGGCATGGCAGCGTGTGCGCCACAGGAGAGAGCATGCCGACGGAAACGCTTCAGGAAGTTCGATTCCCCAGGACCGGAAACGCTTATACGCCGCTACCCAACGACTCGGAGGGTAACCGACTTCGGGCGCACGCAGTGGCTACGATCAACGCCTCGCCGGAAGAGGTCTACAACACGTACGCCAGCATCGACCTGTTGCCGATCTGGCAAGAGGGCGTGGTCAGCGTTACCCGCATTGGGGGCAACAAGCTTCACTGGGTGATGCAGGATCCCGGGACGGGTGTGCAGACCGAGTTCGACGCCGAAGAGCTGGAGCTGGTACCCGGCAAGCGGCATGTTTCCCGCGTTCTTACCGGGCCAACGGCCGGCACCACGGACATTCTTTCGCTGGAACCGCATCCCGCCGGTCGCGGCACCGTTGCGACCATGATCGTGGACGGGACTGTACCGGGCGGTGCCATTGCGAACGCCGTTGCAGGGGTGATTTCGCGCTCGCCGCGGCAACTGGTGATTGAGGATCTGCGGCACCTGAAGGAGCTCATCGAGTCCAGCCAGATCCCGTCCGTTGAAGGTCAGCCCGCCGGCCGTCGCGGTATCAGCGGAAAGCTGAAGCAGCTACTGATGGGTGAGAACCTGCCTACGCCTCCGGGCACCAGCGACCGCGCACATCCCCAGGACTTGCCGCGCAAGAACAGATTCATCGGCAAGCTGTCGCCGGACACGTTGACGACGGTTGGACTCGCCACGATCCCGGTTGTTCTGGGCGTGATCCTGTGGGCCAGCCTGAGCGACAACGATTAGCCTGCACCGATTCCATGACACAGCGCACATGGTGCGCGACACGATCGACATACGCATACACGAGGGAGTACACATGAAAGCCGTTTGCTGGATGGGCACGGGTAAGGTTGAGGTTCAGACGGTTGCGGATCCGTCCATCATCAATCCGTCTGACGTAATTCTACGCATTACACGGACCGCGATTTGCGGTTCGGACCTGCACCTTTACGACGGCTACATCCCCACGATGGAGTCGGGCGATATCCTCGGCCACGAGTTCATGGGCATCGTCGAAGAGGTGGGCAGCGAGGTGAAGAAGCTGAAGCGGGGCGACCGTGTCGTAGTCCCCTTCACCATCGCCTGCGGCAATTGTTTCTTCTGCAAGAAGGACCTGTGGTCGCTGTGCGATAACAGCAACCCGAACGCGCGCATCTGCGAGCAGATGTACGGCTACTCGGGCTCAGCGTTGTTTGGCTACTCGCACATATACGGCGGCTTTGCCGGCGGCCAGGCGCAGTACGTGCGCGTGCCCTTTGGCGATGTGGGCCCGATCAAGATCGAGAGCGACATCGACGACGAGAAGGTTCTCTTCCTTTCGGACATCTACCCCACCGGCTACCAGGGTGCGGAGAATGCGCAGATCGAGCCGGGCGATACTGTCGCCGTGTTTGGCTGCGGTCCCGTGGGCCTGTTTGCGATTGCCAGTGCCTACATGCTGGGCGCGGGTCGCGTGATCGCGATCGACCGCTTCCCGGAACGCCTTGCGCTGGCGCGCGATTACTGCGGCGCCACGGTGCTGAACTATGCCGAGAAGGACATGAGCGTCCTGGAAGCGCTGCGCGACTTTTCGAGCGGCATCGGGCCCGACTCTGTGATCGACTGTGTCGGCATGGAAGCGCACGGCACCGACGTGACCGCTTTGTATGACAAAGTGGACCAGGCCCTCATGCTGGAGACGGATCGCCCCACGGCGCTGCGCCAGTGCATCCAGGCGGTGCGCAAGGGCGGCACGGTGTCGATCCCGGGCGTGTATGGCGGCGACTTGGACAAGCTGAACTTCGGTGCTGCGTTTGGCAAGGGCATCACGATGAAGATGGGCCAGACCAACATGCACAAGTACCTGCAGCCGCTGCTGGAGCGCGTGTACGCCGGCCAGATCGACCCGACGTTCCTGATTTCGCACCGCATCGGCATCAACGATGTGCCGAACATGTACAAGACGTGGCGCGACAAGAAGGACAACGTGACCAAGATCGTGATTGATCCGTTCCGCGAAACGGGCATCGAGAAGGTGCGCACGAAGGTAGCCTGAGTACGGTTGTATCGAAAGCAGAGGAGCCGAGTTACTCGGCTCCTTTGCTTTTGCGTACAGGTGCGCGCCGCTTTACTTCTTACGCAATCGCCAGATGCCGCAATCCTCGTATCCGCTGGTCACGTAGAGGCCCTGGGCCCAGTAGCCGATGATGGCCTTGTCGGCGTCACGATCCTCGCGCGAGAGGTGAATGCGGCCACGCCAGACCTCCTGGAATTGCGGGTGCTCTTGAAGCATCAGGTCGCGCTGCTCGTCGTTCACATACAGCAGATCCAGATCGTCTTCGCGGCCCTGGAAGTCGCGCGTCAGCTTGTCGAGAAAGCGATCCATCAACACCAGGTCGAACGGGTTGAACAGGAAGACGCAGCACGGTCCGGCGGGCATACGGAGACGCATCACGTCTGCCTCTTCCAACCGCATGGGGATGGACGGACGATCCTCTGTCTTTCGGGTCTGCTGCCGCTGGAAGCGTTCCAGGTTGCGGCGCGCGGATGCCGCGAGAGCCGGATGGAGTTCAATGCCGAGGATGCGCCGGAAGGGCAGCTCTGCCGCAAGCAGCATGGCGCGGCCCTTGCCCGCGCCAACGTCGACAAACGCGGTCTGCTGCAAGGGGTGGCGACGATGCGGCTGCCACTGGGCCATAAGTTTGCGGAAGAGAGAGGGCGCGGTGCCGTGATAGGCCGTGATGTGGCGATCGTGCCGGTGCCCTGTGGCCAGATCGTCACCGGGGATCAGTGCTCCCGTTTCAGTGCCGTGCAGCAGATCGAACGGGTGCAGCGGCGCAGGACCGCTTCGTCTTTTTCGACGCGGAAGAATCATGGGCGAGCAGATGTGGAGGCTTCGTGGCCGCTTGGATCGATAGCGATCACTGGGCCCTCGCAGGTGGGATCGGGCTGTGGCATTGCCTCGCGCACAGAATAGCCGTCCGCGATCTGCTCCATCTGCACGTAGTAAGTAGGGCCGGCGGAGCTGCCCTGGGTGCCCGGCGTGTTCGCTCGCGTGTGAAGTTCCACCTGGTAGTGCTTGGGATCGGAGCACGATCGCGTGTCGCCGTACGAAGCAGCGAGAACGTGGGAAGCCTGCTCGGGAGTCTTGTCTACGTACGAGAGAGAATCCCACATCTGCCAGGCGCCGGAACCCGGCTGCGCGTCGCTGAAGAGGCGGGCCTCTTCGACGGGCATGCTGAGCCACTCGGAGACGGACTCGCGCACGTTCATCGCGGTTGGAAAAGCTCGGCGCATGGTGTTGCCAACCAGAGCGTAGCGCATGACGCCGACCCGGGCGACGGCATCGCCGATCCACTCGTTTACGCTCGCGCGGATCTCGAAGCCGTCCGGTGTGGTCCTGAGCGAATAGACGAGTGGCGGAACATCGTCGGCGCGCCGATAGCCGTGTTGGCCGTGCCAGAAGGGCTTCTCGGTTTCAGCCTTTGGATCGAGCTCCATCGTGTCCATGGCGAGGCTGCTTTCCGTGGAGGTACACCACGGCGTGCCGTGCACGACGAGCAAGACCGGGTGGCCCGTGCGCGTGGGCCGCAGCAACAGCGGTTCGAAGATGTCTCCGAAGGCGCCGCTCACCTTGCTGTAGGGAGGCGCTTGCCAGCGGAGGATGCGCTTCCAACGGCTGCCGTCGTTCTGATATCCGAGCAGGACATGGTCGTCGCCGCACTCGATCGCAAAGCTCACGTCGACCAGCAGGGTTCGGGGCTGTGGAGCCGTGACCTGCGCCTTGACTTCGCCTCCGTACTCACCGGGATGGGCGGCCTGCCGATTTGCGGCGTCCGGCTTGGCGGACGATGCCTGCTCCGCCGGGTGGGACTCTGCGGAGGATGGCAAGACGGCGGACAAGGCTTGCTGAAGCTGCGCGGCCGTTGCGGCGACGGGCTGCCCCGCCACCACATCGTCAGTGAGCTTTACCAGAGCATCCTTGAAGGCCGGGATTGCGCGCTGGACGTCTGCGGGGACATCCGTTTCCATCTCAGGTGCTTGCAGAGCGACCAGCTTTGCCTGCTGCGCGGCCGCGGCGGATTGATCCGCCTGCAGACCTTGCGCCGACAGGGGTACCGGCTGCGCACCAGAACCGGCGGAGCGGTGCTGCTTACAGCCGCCAAGCAGGAGCAATGCAAACATCGGGAGGATAGCCCACGAGCGCATGTCCGCATGGGATGCCAAATCCGCGCAAAAGGCAAGGCGCACCCGAAGGTGCGCCTTGCTGCTAGTGCGTCGCGCCAGCTTAGTAGCGGCGGTCGCGGTAATCGTCGTCGTCCTCGTCCTGGCCGTAGCGCTCGATCGGATCCTCGTCACTGACGATCTCCGGCTTCTGACCGGGGACGTAGTTCGGGTCGTCGGACTTGACGGTGACCTTTACGTGGGCGTTGATCTCGCGGAACAGCTTGACCGGCACGTGGAACTCGCCGAGCTGCTTCAGCGGCTCGTCCAGCAGGATCTTGCGACGATCGATCTCGTAGCCCTGCTTGGCGAACTCGGCGGCGATGTCGGCAGCGGTGACCGAACCGAACAGAACGTCGTTTGCGCCAACCTTGCGCTCAAACGTCATCTCCACCGCGTTCAGCTTGTCGGCCTGCTCCGTCGCGGCAGCCTTGTCCTTGGCAGCCTTGCGGATTGCCGATTCCTTCATCTGCACGATCACAGCCTTGTTGGCCGCGGTCGCCTCAATGGCGAGGCGCTGCGGCAGGAGGTAGTTGCGACCGTAGCCGTTGGCTACCTTGACCACGTCGCCACGGTGACCCAGGCTGTCGACGTCTTCCTTCAGAATGACTTCCATGTCTTTTCTCCTCGGGCGTGCGCGTCTGGCGCGCCCATCGATCCCGGGTTAGTACTTCGCGGCAAACGGCAGCAGGGCGATGTTGCGGGCCTGCTTGATGGCCTGCGAAAGCTGGCGCTGGTGCGTGGTGCAAACACCTGTCAGGCGGCGCGGCGTGATCTTGCCGCGCTCGGCGACGAACTGCTGCAGCAGGCGAACGTCGCGGTAGCTGATCTGGTCGATCTTCTCGACGCAGAACTTGCAAACCTTCTTGCGGCGGAAGAACTTGCGACCGCCGCCGCCGGGTCCGCCGCCGGGACGCGGAGGACGCGGGCCGGAGCTGCGCTCGCCCGAGTTGGAACCCTGGTAGCCGCCCTGTGCAGGTGCTGGCGCGGATGCGGCGGGAGCCGCGGTGGTGCCGGTGGTTTCGTCAGCCATGGCTGATGCTTTCCTTTCGAGCGGGGCGTTGGCCCGGCTCCGTTCGGCGATCTCGTGCTCCAGGTTCGCTCGGGAACCTATGAACCACTTTGCATGGCAAAGCGGGAAGCAGAGCGTCGCGGGTCTTTCCTGTTCCGCTGCGGGTCAGGGCAGCGGAAGAAACTTAGGCGACGGCAGGCTCGGCGGCAACGGCCGGTGCAGCCGGGGCTTCGCTGGCCTCCACGTTGGCGGTCTGCTGCGTGCTGGTCTTCACCTTGCTGTCGCGGATGGCCTTGATCTTGGCGAGGCGCTTGTTCTCTTCGTCGGTGCGAACGGTGATGAACTTGATCACCTGCTCGGTCACGCGGAGGCGGCGCTCCAGCTCGGCGACCAGCGGGCCGTCGGCGGAGATGTGCAGCAGGACGTAGAGGCCGTCCTGGAACTTGCGGACGATGTAGGCGAGACGACGGCGGCCCAGCTTCTCCACCTGCTTCACTTCACCCTTGCCGTTGGTGACGACAGTCGAGAAGCCCTCGATCAGCTTGTCCAGGTCGGCCTCTTCCAGGTCCGGCCGGACGATAAACATGACTTCATACGTACGGTTCATAGATCTTCTTTCTTGCGGGCTTTGCGGCTCGCACCCTCGCGCTGGAGGGTATGGAAGTTACGTTGTGTTGCACTCAAGCCGTTGCGACGCCTACAACTCGTCGCGACGATTGAACTGGTTCATGGCCTCGCTGATGCCCTGGGCCACAACGGTTTCGACCGCCTTTGCGGCACGGTCGAGAGCTTCGTCCAGCTTCGCCAGGTCGCCCTTGCGAAGCGGTTGCAGCAGGTAGTCGGTGCCACCTGCGCGGATCGCGCGGCCGTCCGGCGCGGTCCCTCGACCGACACCGATCCGAACGCGGATCCAATCCTCACTGCCGAGCGACCCGGTGACCGACTTCACACCGTTGTGCCCGTTGCTGCTGCCCCGCGCGGCCAAACGCACCGTGCCGAGCGGGAAAGCCAGTTCGTCGTAGAGCACGATGACATCGCTCTTCGGATCGAGACCGAGTTCCCCAACCAGGGCGGCCACTGCAAGCCCGCTCAGGTTCATAAACGTTTCCGGCTTTGCCAGCAGACACTCTTCGCCTGCGATAACGGCTTTGCCGGTCAGCGCGCGTCCCCGGCGGTTTGCCACCACCGCACCGCGATCCTCTGCGATGCGATCGATGGCGAGAAAGCCGGCGTTGTGCGGTGTGAAGGTGTACTCAGGACCGGGATTGCCGAGTCCCACGATCAGCTTCACGAGATACTCCGCGGTTGCGAGTGCGGAGCGAGGAGTTGCGAGGGAAACATGGAACAACAGACGGCTCGCAACGCAACACTCCTCACTCTCAACTCACAGCTACTTCTTCGGTGCGGCCGCCTGTGCTTCCGGCTTGCCCTTGCCCTTGGTGACTTCGGGCTCGCCCGCAGCGGAACCTTCGCCCGCCGTCTCGGCCACGTCTTCCTTGATGCTGGTTACGTGCGCGACAACCGCGTTCTCGTCTTCCAGGAACTTCAGCGAACCCGAGTGCGGCAGGTCCTTGATGTGGATCGCGCCGTTGATGCCCAGGTCGGAGATGTCGACGTCGAGGCTGGTCGGGATGTCGCCCGGCAGGCACTCCACCTGAACCTCGCGCAGAACCTGGTCCAGAACGCCGCCCTCGGCCTTCACGCCGCGCGCGGTGCCTGTGAGGAATACCGGCACGGAGACCTTCATGGCCTTGTCCATGGCGATGCGCTTCAGGTCGATGTGCAGCAGCTTGCCCTTGATGGGCTCGTACTGCCAGTCGATGATCATCGCCTTGGTCGCTGCACCGTCGGCCACGTTCAGGTCGAAGATCGTGTTGTGGCCGGAGTCAGAGTGCAGGATCTTGGTGATGACCTTGGGGTCGAGCGTGATTGCGACCGGCTCCTGGCCCGCGCCGTAAACGACCGCCGGGATCATGCCCGCGGCGCGAACGCGGCGAGCCGCATTCTTGTTGAACTTGCCGGTGCGAACCGTTGCCTGAACTGCTTCTGTGTTTGCCATTGTTTTTCCTTTCGGGCACGAAGTGGAGGGAACAGGGCGAAGGGAACAGGACCGGTGTCCGTCTCTCCGTCGCGATGCTTCCTTTCCTCGCTCCCTTTTCTGCGGCGTTATCACCGCCGCTGGATGTTGACCGTGGAATCGGCCATTCGTTTCGTTGCGGAACAGGTCAACTGCTGCCTGTTCCCCGTGCCCTGTTCCCTTTACGAGAACAGCGTGCTCACACTCGTTTCCATGTGAATGCTTTCGATGGCGCGGCCCAACAGACCGGCAACCGAAAGAACCTTGATCTTGCTCAACGCCGCCGCATCGGGCCGCAGCGGAATCGTGTTGGTGACCACCAGCTCCTTCAAGCGACTTGCGGTCAGGCGCTCCACAGCCGGGCCGCTCAGCACGGCGTGCGAAGCGCAGGCGTAGACCTCTTCGGCACCGTTGTCGAGTAGGGCGTCGACCGTCTTGGTCAGCGTTCCGGCAGTGTCGACGATGTCGTCGAGGATGATGCAGGTGCGGCCGCGCACGTCGCCGATCACGTTCATCACTTCCGTCACGTTGATGTCGGTGCGGCGCTTGTCCACAATCGCCAGCGGCACGGAAAGTTTCTGAGCGAAAAAGCGCGCCCGCTCCACGCCACCCGCGTCCGGCGAGACCACGGTCAGGTTGGGCAGGTTCAGGTCGCGGAAGTAGCCGACCAGCACCGGTGACGCGAACAGGTGGTCCACCGGGATGTTGAAGAAGCCCTGGATCTGCGCTGCGTGGAGATCTACCAGCAGGGCGCGGTTCGCACCCGCGGTCTGCAGCACGTCCGCGATCAGCTTGCTGGTAATGGCGACGCGGGGGCGGTCCTTGCGGTCCTGCCGGGCGTAGCCGTAGTACGGCATGACCACCGTGATGCGGCCGGCCGACGCCCGCTTCAGGGCGTCGATCATGATCATCAGCTCGACCAGGTTCTTTTCCACTGGAGCGCTGGTGGGCTGCAGGACGAACACATCGGCGCCGCGCACATTTTCCAGCAGCTGGAAGTGGATCTCGCCGTCGGAGAAGTTCTGCAGCTTGGTCTGGCCCATGGGCACGCCAAGGAAGCTGCACACCTCTTCGCACAGCGGCTTGTTGGCCGAGCCGCAGAAAATCTTGAAGCGCTTGTCGTCGGCCAGGCGCGAGGAACGCTTGCGCTCCGGCGACGGCGCAGACGGTGCCTTGGACGCAGTCGGAGCGCCCGTAATCGGCTGCGACGGTGCGGCCGTGGCCTGTTGCGTGGATTCAGTGGGAGCGGTGGGCGCGAGCGTAGGCATATCCTGCTGCGGTGTCATGTGCGGTGGGAGAATCCTTCCGGCCGGTTAGCCTGGCGAGATCTACTGCCGTAAATGTCCTGCCTGTCCCCCCTTCCAACAATCTCGTGCAACGTCGCGCGAAAGGAGACCGGCCCTGTTTGTTGGCTGGGCGACCAGGATTCGAACCTGGACAAAGTGCTCCAAAGGCACTTGACCTACCGTTAGTCGATCGCCCAACTTCGTCCCACGGCCAACTGCCGCCAGAAGAAGACTGCCACTGCCAGTGTACCTGCCCTAGCCCGCGAACATCTCGCGCCAGTAGCGCTCCCGGCCAAGCGTGCGCGTCACAAAGGTTCGCGCGCCGCTCCCCAGGGCTAAAACCCGTTGCTCCGCGGCCCTGGCCTGCTCATCGGTCCGAAACAGACCGAAGATGGACGACCCGGAGCCAGACAGCATGGCGCACAGCGCGCCGCTGATCTCCGGTTCACCGGTCTCGCCCCGTGTCGGTTCGACAAGGGCTTGCTTGATTTCGCGCAGGGAGGGGTGCTGCTGAAAGACGACCTCTTCAAAGTCGTTTTCGATCCCGGTGCGGACAAGCTCGAGAAGCGGATTCCCGGCCAGGTCTCCAGCTTGCCCCAGCGCGGCATCTGCCCCGCTGCGAGCCCCGGAGACACCAAGGGCGCCGGTCGTATCCTGAGAAGGAAGGTCGCCCGGCAGACTGCCCGGACCACCCTGCCCTGCCGGTGCGAACACCGAGGCATAGACGCGGCTCAACTCATCGAGTCTATCGTGCGCGGCCTCCGGGGTCAATCGCGTCACCTGCTCGTCCCAGACGCGGAACGCCAGCGGTGTGCTGGACCCCTGCCGCGGCGCGACCACCAGGCACGGCGTCTCCGGCAGGTCCGGGTACGGGACGACGCGCTCGCCACGGTTGTGGCCGTACACGGTTCCGCCGAGGAGGAATAGCGGGACGTCGGAACCGACGCTCTCTGCGATGCGCAGCCGGGCCGGCCCCGGCAGCGCGACGCCGAGCTGTCGCTCCAGCCCGATGAGCGCGGCGGCGGCATTCGCCGATCCCGCGCCCATGCCGCCCTGCGGTGGCAGCCGCTTCTCCAGGTGGATGTGGACACGTGCCGCGAGCCCTAGCTGCTGCAGCGCCGCACTGACCATGCGATGCGCCGTGTTGCGGGCGTCGCACGGCACCCGGACGTCGCTGGCGGACATGGTGATCTCGGTCGCAGCCGCCTCGGCAGCCTCTACTGTGACCAGGTCGTACAGGTCTACCGTCTGGTACAGGGTGGTCAGGTGGTGGAAGCCGTCCGCTCGCGGCGGCCCGATGCGCAGCCCAAGGTTGATCTTGGAATACGAGCGAACAACGGTGGGGGGCATAGTCCCGAGTGTAGCTGCCGCATGAAGTTCATCTTTTTCGCGGACACACACGGCGAGAACCAGCCTGGTACACGGGGCGCGGAACCGTCCACAACTTCCTTGCGTACTCTGACAAGGGCGCACCCGCGCCTTTCTTCTGGAGACTTTCCCGCTTCCTTCCTCGATTCTTCTGCGTAGTTCATTCTGGCTCCCCGTTTGCTTTCGCGTGCTTTAACCCGTCTTGCTCCCGTGTGCCTTCTGCTGGCGTGCTCCGCGACCCTCTATGGTGGGCAGCAAAACCAAGCCAGCCCCGGGAACTCGCAACTTGGTCCCAACGCGCCCACCCACCTGACGCCCGCGCAAACGCTGCAGATCCCGCTGCTGGAACACGACCTGTCGCTGGCCGACTTTCAGGACATGCAGCCCTCGCCGGCCCTGCGCGACAAGCTGGCGCACATCGCGGAGCTTTCGCAAAACCAACCTTTCGACACCAAGCCCGCCAGCGAGAAAACCGAGGTGTGGCTGGGCCGCACGCATACGACGCTGTTTGCCGTCTTCGTCTGCTACGACTCGCGGCCCAATCTGATGCGGGCGCACCTGGCCCGCCGCGAGAACATCGACCAGGACGACTACGTCTCGCTGCTAGTCGACCCGTTTCAGGACCGGCGGCGCGGCATCCTCTTTGAAGTCAATCCGCTGGGCGTGCAGGCGGACGCGAACTGGACCGAGAACAACGATCCTGACTTCAGCTACGACCAGATCTGGGACTCGAGCGCGCGCCGCACACCGAAGGGATGGATTGCGGTGATGGCGATTCCGTTCCGCAGCATCCGCTCGCGGGCCACGGCACCCGATTGGGGCATCATCGTGGGCCGCAACATGCCCCGGCTGAGCGAGCAGGATTACTGGCCGCACATCTCGCAGCAGGTCAGTGGCACGCTGAGCCAGGAGGGCACGGCGCACGGGCTGGAAGGCGCCACGTCGCACAACATCCAGATCAATCCGTACGCGCTGGCGCATCGCATCCGCGAACTGAACGACGACGATCCGCTGAAGCCCTACTTCAGCAATCGCAACTTCGCCGGAACCGCGGGTGGCGACATCAAGGCGATCGTGAAGGATTCCATCGTGCTGGACGGCACGATCAATCCCGACTTCAGCCAGGTGGAATCCGACCAGCCGCAGTTCCGTGTCAATCAACGCTTCGCCGTCTACTATCCGGAGCTGCGCCCGTTCTTCCTGGAAAACAGCAGCTTCTTCGACGCGCCGATTACGTTGCTCTACACGCGCACCATCATCCACCCCGAGTTCGGCGCACGTGCGACCGGGAAGATCGGCCGCACCAACATCGGCTTTCTTACGATTGACGACCGCGCGCCGGGTGAGTTCGTGGCGCAGGACGACCCGCTGCACGGCAAACGATCGCTGACCACCATGCTTCGCGTCTCGCAGGACATCGGCAAGCAGTCCAGCATCGGTGTGAGCTATGCGCAGCGTGTGCTCAACGGCAAGGCCAATCGCGTGGGCGGCATCGACTTCAACGCCTACCTGAACAAGCACTGGACGCTAAACGGCATGTGGGTCGAGTCCAGCACACAGCAGCAGGACGGAACCTACTCCGCCGGTCCAGCGAACCGCCTGGGCTTGTATCGCAGCGGCCGCAGCTTCAATCTCAACATCCGCTACCGCGACTTCAGCCAGGGCTATGAAGCCGACGCAGGCTTCACCACGATTCCGCAGGTGCGCCAGGTGAATAGCAATGCCAGCTATTCGTGGTACCCGAACCGGCACGGCATTCAGAGCGTGCAGATCCAGCCGCAGTTCAATACTGCCTTCGACCGCGCGGGCAATCGCGTCTTCCACTACAACGAGAACGACCTGATCCTGACGTTGCCACGCAACGGCCTGGTTGTGCCGTTTGTCGGTAATAACTCCGACACGTTGTCGCCGGCCAGTTATCCTGCGCTGCAGCACTACACGAACTTTACGGAGAACTACACCGGCGCCCTGGTGCGCCTGGCGCCGATTCCGCAGTTCAACACGCGCCTCACGTATGTGCACGGCGCCACGGTGAACTACAACCCTGCCGGCGCGGGCATCCCGGAGCTGCTGCATGAGGATCAGCTTCGCGGCTACCTGACGCTGCAGCCCGTGGGTCCGCTCACCATCGACAACACGTACCTGCTGGACCGCACCACCGCGGCGCACAACGATCCGCAGTTGCAGAACACTCCCACGCCCGCACCCGGCAGCAGCATGTTCCGTGCGGGCAATCTGGCCTACGAGTCGCAAACGCTGCGCACCAAGGTGAACTACCAGTTCACACGATCGTTCAGCCTGCGCGCCATCGTGGAGTACGACTCGGTTCTGGCGAATCCGCTGGTCACCACGCTTGCGCGCACCAAGCAGGTCAGTTCACAGGTGCTCTTCACCTGGCTGCCACACCCCGGCACCGCGGTGTATGTGGGCTATAACAACGCCCTGGAAAATCTGGACCGCTCGCTTTGCTACCGCAACCTGAGCGGCGCATGCGACCCGAACAACACGGACGTTCCGTACTCGCCGCAATACCTCGCGACAGGCCGTGAGCTGTTCGTGAAAGCCAGCTACCTGCTGCGCTTCTGAGGGCTCTGGCTGGTGTCTTCGACCTGGCAGCAACAAACGCGCACGCTACTTCTGCGTGATCTTCGCGCCGGTCTCTTCGACGATTCCTGGCCCGTCTGTGGCGTTCACGACCACGTTGTGCATCGTCACGTCAGCGTTGCGGATGCGCAGGCCCTTGGCCGCGTTGATCGACACGTCGGTCAGGGTCAGCCTCTCGATCGGTGACTCGGGCAGGCCGACGATTACCGCGTCTTTCGCGCCGGTCGCATGAATGTTGTCGAGCGAGATGTCGTGGAAGCGCGGCGTGTGCGCGTCCATCTTCTGCGGTGTGTCGGTCTCCGGGATGCGCGGGTAGTACTCCGTGATCTGCACCGGCTGGCCCACGTTCGTCATGGTGATGTTGCGGTAGTGCAGGTCATGAATGTCGTTGCCGCGGGTGCGATTGCTCTTGATGCGCACGCCTGCGTCGGTGCCGACCATCTCCACGTTCTCCACGCGAACGTCGTTGATGCCACCCGCCAGTTCGCTGCCTACGCTTAGCCCGTGACCCGCGCGGAAGATGCTGTCGTGAATCCAGACGTGTTCGACCGGCGCAATCTTCGCGTCGCGCTCAACCAGGCCGCTCTTCAGCGCAATGTCGTCGTCGCCGGTCGAGATGTCGACGCCGCTGATCTCGATGTTGCGCGAGGAGAACGGGTCGATGCCGTCGGTGTTGGGCGCGTCGCGCTGCGGGTTGCGGATCACGACATTGCGGATCTGAATGCCGTCGCAGAAGAAGAAGGTGAAGTTGTACATGGGCGAGTTCTGCACGCGCAGGTTGCGGAACGTGAGGTGCTGTGACTCCGTGATGTCGATCAGCATGGGCCGCGCGAAGCCGGCGGAGCCCAGCGTGTCGCCCGCCACCTTGTGCTCGTGGGCAAGCTTCCAGAACACCTCGCCCGAGCCGTCGATGACGGCCGGACCGGAGCCGTGGTTGCGATCTTCCGGCCCTTCGATCGTCACGTTCTGCAGGTGATCGCCGTGCAGCAGCGCCACGCGGCGCCACTTCGCATCGTCGCGGATCGGGTAGTCGTTCACGTCGCGCGAACCCAGCAGCGTGGAGCCGGACGCGATGCGCAGGGTGAGCCCGCTGCGCAACTGGAGCGGAGCGGTCAGGAACGTGCCGCCCTCCAGCAGCACCACGCCATGGCTTGGCGCGCACTGGTCGATGGCCTTCTGGATTGCGGCCGTATCCTTCGTGACGCCGTCGCCCTTCGCCCCCAGGCTGCGCACGTTGCAAACCGTTTGCGCCAGCAATCCCGGCGCCGCCGCAACACAACCGCCCCAAAGACAAGCCTTCAACATAGCCATCCGCATGCTGAGGAGCATGACGCATTGCACGAGCCTTCGTCTATCGGGGCCGATGAAGGAGTTTCTCCCCGGTTGTCGCTTACCTAGTTAAGCCAATATCCCCCGGAGGTTCTCCCAGTGCGTCGCCTCGTCTTGATCTCTGTCCTTGCCCTCTCTCCTGCAACCGTCCTCCACGCTGAAACCATCACGAACTTCTCCATGCAATACACAGTCCCGACACCCTACTCCGGGGAGGTCTCGACCACCCTCGACTTCAGCATCGACAGCCTCCAGCCACTTTCGCCCAAAAGCCACTTGAGTCCCTACGGCGTGATGTACTCCACCATTGTCTACGACGGCCTTGTGATTAACGACGATCCGGCAACCCTCTATTCCTTCTCGTATGGGGAGACGGACGGAGAGTTTGGTTTGCGCAGTGCAGACGGGGCCGTTCTGGTAGGCTGCGCGGCTGGCGGCTGGATAACCCAAGGTTTGGTTCTAAGCGACGCTGCGCCTTACTTCAGCCCCGGGGTAATTACAGGCTTTAACAAAAACTGCTATGTGGAAGCTTTCGGCACAAGAGAATTCACCGACACCTTTAAGATCGTCGTCACTCAATCACAGGTGACCGATCCGACCCTACCTGTCACTCCTACGCTCCCTGTCGCAGTCACACCAGAACCCGCATCCTTCGGCCTGCTCAGCACCGGTGTGATTGGAGTCGGTTCTGTTTTGCGTCGACGCAGGCGGCTTTGATGAATACCCGCCAACCTGGCTCTTCTCTCTAACGTCGAGCCAGGCGGGGCCGCTATGAACGAGCCAACGCCCTGGTCTACGGACCTCTGCGGTATGCTGCGGTAACTCCACCTGCATCCGTGAGGTCCCGCTTGGCCCTGCCCCGCCGCTTCGCCGCACTCGCCACCGCCCTCACCGTTGCAGGCACGACGCTCGCACAGCAAATGCCTACACCTGCACCCGTTCGCGCAAAGCACGCCATGGTCGTTACCATCCAGCACAACGCAACGGATGCGGGCGTCGAGATCCTGCAGAAGGGCGGCAACGCCGTGGATGCCGCTGTTGCCGTGGGCTTCGCGCTGGCGGTGGTCTTTCCGCAGGCGGGCAACATTGCGGGTGGTGGCTTCATGCTGATCCGCCCGGCGCACAGCTCCGGCCCGCACAAACTGGGCGACGGCAAGCCGCACTTTCTGGACTACCGAGAGAAGGCTCCCGCAGCCGCCAGCGCGACCATGTACCAGGACAAGGACGGCAACGTGATCAAGGGCATGAGCATGGTGGGCTACAAGGCCTCCGGCGTGCCCGGCACGGTGGCAGGACTGGTCTACGCAGAGCAGCACTTCGGCCGCCTGGGTCTGCGCGCAGTCATGCAGCCGGCCATCCGACTGGCACGCGACGGCTTCCAGTTGACGGACGAAGAGGTGCGCACGTGGCAGTCCAAGACGCTGGCGCAGTTCCCCGAATCGCGCCGCCTGTTCCAGCGCGACGGCAACTTCTACCGCGGCGGGGAGACGTTCAAGAACCCTGAGCTGGCGGCCACGCTCGAGCGCATCGCCGCCGACCCTGCGGACTTTTACCACGGCAAGCTGGCGAAACAAATCGCCGATGCCATGCAGGCCGGCGGCGGTCTGATCACGGCGGACGACATGGCGCACTACGAAGTGAAAGAGCGCACTCCGCTGACCACCACCTATCACGGGTACGACATCATCACCGCGCCGCCGCCGTCTTCGGGCGGCATTGTTCTGATTGAGGCGCTCAACATCCTCGACGGCTACGATCTGCCGAAGCTCGGTGCCGACCGCTCGCCTGCGCAGGTCCATCTGATCACCGAGGCGTTCCGCCGTGCGTTCATGGATCGCGGCGACTACCTGGGCGATCCCGATTTCATGCACATGCCACTGGCGGAGATGGCGAATCCAAAATACGCCGCGGCCTGGCGCAAGACGATCGATCCGACGAACGCGACGCCGAGCAAAGACCTGGTGCGTCCCGCCGGTTTCATGCCTCCACCACCTCAACTGCCCGGGCCCGTGCACGAGTCACCGCAGACCACGCACTTCAGCATCGTGGATGCAGATGGCAACGCCGTCAGCAATACCTACACGCTCAACTTCCTATTTGGCAGCGGCGTGACCATCCCGGGCACCGGCATTGTGATGAACGACGAGATGGACGACTTCGCGAGCAAGATGGGCGTGCCGAACGGCTTCGGTCTGATCCAGGGGCCGGCCAATGCGATTGCGCCCAACAAGCGCCCGCTGAGCGCGATGACGCCCACCATCGTTACCAAGGACGGCAGGCTGCGCTACGTTCTGGGCTCGCCCGGCGGTCCCACCATCATCACCACTGTGGTCAACGACCTGGTCTCGCTGATCGACAACGGCCTGAACATTCAGCAGGCCGCGGATGCGCCGCGCTTTCACCACCAGTACCTGCCCGACCAGCTTGAGGTGGAAAAGCGCTTCCCGGTCGACGTGGCCGACGTTCTGAAGCAGCGCGGCTATACGATCAAGCGCTCCGGCGAGTTCGACGAGCATAATCCCGGCGTGTGGGGCGACAACGAACTCATCGCCGTCGACCCAGCGACGGGCGACCTCTTGGGCGGTCACGACACACGCCGCAGCTTCGGCAAGGCTGCGGGCTACTAAAGCGGCAGACGTTAGCTGACGTGCACAATCGGGCGGCGCTTCGGATCCGGAATGGCACGCCGCAGCACCTCTTGCGTCAACGGAGCCGTGTCCCCCTCGCCCAGGAACAAGAAGCGGAACAGATTCTTCATCGGGCTTGCCTCCGTCCAGCGGAAGTACACGTGAGGCGTGCGGCCGGTACGCCGCTCCAGGTACACCAGTAGGCCTGCAATCGAGTTCGCAACCACAGGGCTCGTTGCGGAGAGGATAGAGTGGCGGCCGACTCGGCGGCCCTTGACGCACAGCGTCTCAGAGAAGTCGGACGCGTCGCCGCGCACGACTTCGAAGAAGATCAGGCATTCGTCGGCACTCAGGTTGTGGAACCGTCGCGTTTGCGCATCGGCCTTGTCCAGCAACTCGACGGCATCGCCTTTCTCAGGACCGCGCGCAATCAGCCGGATGACCTGGTCACTGTCCTCCGCGAGAATGCCTTCCGATTCTTCGTCCAGGCTGATTTCCGTGATCCGCAATTCGACGGAACGCAAGGCGCGCGAAAGGAGCGACACTGCCAGGATGCCGCCAATGAACATGGACGAGATCTTCAAGCCCTCAGGCCGCTCCACCATGTTGACCGCGGTGGTGTACACGAAGATCGCGGTGGTCAGCAGGAAGATCACACGCAGCGCGGGCTTTCTCCACACACTCAGCAGCACCGCGACCGACGCCGACGTGATCAGCACCAGCACGCCGGTTGCGTAGGCTCCACCCTGGGCGTCGACATCCGCTTTGAACGCGACCGTCACCAACGTTGCAATGCCCATGAAGACAAGCACCAGCGGCCGCGACGCCCGCGCCCACTCCGGCGCCATGCCGAATCTTGGCAGGTAGCGCGGGATCAGATTCAGCAGCCCCGCCATTGCGGACGCACCCGCGAAGCCGAGGATCAGAATGGTGCTGATGTCGTATGCCGTTCCGAGTGCATTGCCGAGATAGTGATGCGCCAGGTAGGCCATGGCGCGGCCGTTGGCCTCGCCGCCAGGGCCAAACTGCTTCGCCGGGATCAGCACCGTGCTAGCGATGCTGGTCGCCATCAGGAACACGCTCATGATCAGAGCCGCTGTCAGCAGCAGATAGCGAGCATTGCGGATGCGCTTCTCCGTGGAATCAGCGCGGATCAGCGGCATCACGGCGACGCCCGTCTCAAACCCAGACAAGCCGAGCGCCAGCCGCGGAAACAACAGCACGGAGACTGCGAGCATCTTCCACGGGCTCTCGTGCAGGTTGACCAGGCCTTCTTTCCAGTGGGTCATCATGGCCGGGTGCAGCGCGATCTCTCGAAAGCACACGACCACCACCACCGCATTCAGCAGGAGGTACGACACGACCAGCACGGTCGCAATGCCGATTGCCTCCTTGAAGCCCTTCAGGAAGATCGCACTCAGCGTTGCCAGGATGAGCAGAGTGACGAGGATCTGGTGGTCCACCCAGTGCGGCATGATCGGGTTGCCGATCAGGTGAGCCGCGCCGTCCGCCGCGGACAGCGTCATCGTGATCACGAAATCGGTCGTGGCAAAGCCCAGAAGCATCAGCACGAAAAGCTTGCCGCCCCATTCGGGAAAGATCTTCTGCAGCATGGCGATGGAGCCCTGTCCATACGGGCTCTGCTGGCAGACACGCCGATACACCGGCAGCGCCGCAAACAGCGTGACCAGCACCAGGATCAACGTAGCCAGCGGAGACAGCAGGCCGGCCGCCAGGAACGCGATGCCGGGCTGGTAGCCGAGCGTCGAAAAGTAATCGACGCCCGTCAGGCACATCACCTGCCACCACGGGCTTTGCGCCTCAGGCTGCTCTTCCGCATCCCTCGCGCTGGGCACATCCAGATCTGCAAGCAACCACGACTTGAAACGCATATGTGGACCAAGCTTACAGACACCCCGCCGCTGCGTATCGATGTCCGCCCCAAGCCGACGTGTTTCGGAAGCCGTTGGCAGTCCGAAGCTGATCTCTAGCCGCCGAATGCCCTCGACAGCCTCGTAGCCAAATCAGGCGCATCGTCTCTACACTTGCTTCGGGTTTGCCTATGAATGACGGAGGCGCTTGGATGAAGGCAGGCAAACGGCTCTCTTTGCCCTGCAGCTTTTGCATGCACATTGAGATCGCCCTCTCCGAGGGCGCCCGCATCGTCGCGGGTGGCCGTTAGCATGCCGCTCAACCGTCGCGAACTTCTCAAGGCATCCCTGCTGACCGCCGCCGCGGGCAGGGTCGGCCTCGCCGCATCACCCTCGCCCCAGGGCGTGCGGGGCGGACGCTTTGTCACGCTCTGCATCATGATTCGCACCACGCCGTGGGAGGTGTCGCGCGACGTGAAGCTGCACCCGCGCGACGAGTCCACCTGGCACACGCTCGCCGGCGTGCGCGCTCTGCGCGAAGCCTTCGCCACTGGCAACCCACATGGACGCCTGACGTGGGGCTTTACGCTGAATGCGCTGGAAGACAAGCGGAAGAATTACGAGGAGATTCGCGCCTACGCAGTCGAGTGCCACCAGCGCTACGGCGATGAGATCTCGTACTTCCCCGGCTACTTTCCGGCCATGTACCTGCCGCGCGAACGCATCAACCGCGAGATGACCGAGGCGATCCAGATCATCACCTCGTTCGCCGGCAATGGCTACCGGCCCGAGTGCATCATGGGCGGCTTTCTTTCGGCGAACAACCTGCAGTACCTTGCCGAACACGAACACATCCACGCCGCGCACGCGGTCATCTGGAGCCAGCACGCCATTGACGGCGGTGGTGCCGACGGCTCACCGTCGTACCCGTTCTTCCCTTCCACGGAGCACTTCTGCAAGCCCGCGCAGGACACGCGCGACTTCATCGACTGCACCAACCTGGACGGCTGGACGATGGACTTCATCTGCACCCGCCGCAGCGGACAAACCGATCACGCCATCACCGGCTACAACAGCCGACGCGGCGTCGGCCCCATTGAGACGTACCTGGGCTGGGGCCTGGACCTGGGCCAGCGCGAAGTGCTCCATACCGAAAGCATCCACTTCGACGAGGGCTTTCGGCGCAACGGCTTCGGCTGGGTCACCAACATTTGGGAGGCTCAGCTCACGCACGAGTTCGGCCAGGACCTCATCTGCTCCGCCATGCGCCTATGGGTCACCGGCACGCTCGAGCGCTGGCCTGACGTGCACTTCATCACCTTTGGCGAGTACGGCACACGCTGGCGCAACGAGCACCGCACCAACAGCACCATGGCGGTCAGCTTTCTCGAGCGCGGCTCCGGCCTGGGCGACAGTTACAACAACATCGAGCTGGAGTGGTTTATGAACCAGCACTTCCGGCTGGCGCTGCAGCGCGACTGGCACTTTGAGACGCCGTGGCAGGTGATCGACCTGACCCGCTACGACCTGCCCGCGCAAGAGCCTGCCGATCCCAGCCCCGCGCACCCTGCGAAGAACTGGAGCCTGATGAACCGCATCAACCAGAAAGGCCTGCGGCCGCAGGACAAGCCGCGCCGTCTGCGCGACCTGAACGCGGATGACCTGCAGTTCGTTCTCAACACCTTGCCCCAACTGCAATCGCGCGTCTAGCAAGAGGCGAAGGCGGGACTGCTTCCACGTGAAACATTCGCCAGTTGTGAGTTCAACCCTCTACACTGCTGCGGCAGCACCACTTGCATTTCTGCCTTTCTGGAGACCCATGACGATCACCGGTAAACTCTTGCTTTCCACCGCTGTAGGCGCACTCGGCGGCATGCTTTTTGGCTTTGACACGGTCGTCATCAGCGGCACGCAAGAGCAGCTCATGCACATCTTCCACCTGTCGCCCGCGGCCTGGGGGCAGACGGTATCGATCGCCCTGTGGGGCACGGTGGCCGGAGCGTTGGGTGCCGGTTCGCTGGGCGCAAGAATGGGCGGGCGCAACGCTCTGCGCGTGATGGCCGCGCTGTACGTGGTCAGCGCCCTGGGCTGCGCGCTGGCGCTGAACTGGCCCATGCTCATGATCTTCCGCTTCATCGGCGGTCTGGGCATCGGCGGCTCAAGCGTTCTGGGCCCGGTCTACATCTCGGAGCTTGCACCGGCGGCGTGGCGAGGCCGCCTGGTCGCCACGTTCCAGATGATGGTCGTCATCGGCATCCTCATCGCCTACGTCAGCAACTGGTACATCGACCGGCTCGGCCTGGGCGCGCGCGAATGGCAGTGGCAACTTGGCGTTGCGGTGCTGCCCGCCATCGCGTTCCTGGTGCTGCTATACACCGTGCCGCAGAGCTCGCGCTTCCTCATCACACAAAACAGCCTTGGCGACGCGCTGACCGTGCTGCGCCAGATGGGCGCGCTGAACCCCGAGGGCGAACTGGAAGACATTCGCCGCTCCATTCACGCCGAGTCGCTGGAAAAGAGCGAACCGCTCTTTCAATCCAAGTACCGCATCCCGATCTTCCTCGCGATTTCAATCGGCATGTTCAACCAGCTCAGCGGTATCAACGCGATCCTGTACTACACGAATTCCATCTTTACCTCGGCCGGCCTGGACCGCCTGAGCGGCTTTTCGCAGTCCATCTACATCGGCCTGGCCAACCTGGTCGGCACGGTGCTTGGCATGCTGCTGATCGACAAGCTGGGCCGCAAGACGCTGCTGCTGCTGGGCGCGGTCGGCACGTGCATTTCGCTCGCGTGCGTTGGCCTCATCTACTCCACGCATTCGCACACGGACCTGCTGGTGTGGTGCCTCGTGGGCTTTATCGGCTTCTTCGCCGTCTCGCAGGGAGCGGTCATCTGGGTCTACCTGGCCGAGGTCTTCCCCACCCGCGTCCGCAACAAGGGGCAGGGCCTGGGCGCCACGACGCACTGGGTGATGAACGCGATCATCGCGGCGCTCTTCCCCATCGCCGCCGTCAAACTCTCGCGCGCGGTGCCGTTCTACTTCTTCGCCGCCATGATGGTCGTGCAGTTCGTCGTCGTGCTCGCCATGTACCCGGAGACGAAAGGCAAGACGCTCGAACAGCTTCAAGCCCAGTTGGAGCGCTAACGCTCAGCAACACATCTCCGTGCCCCATCCTTCGTGCGCTGTGTGCGCGAAGGGTGGGGTTTCGCATTGCGCGTTGCGGTGCAGCATCGGCATACACTTGAAACGTATGTCCACCACCGCGCCGAACCCTGAATCCGCCGCCCCGCTCACCACCATCCGCGACATCGGCCAGCACGAGGGCGAGTCCGTCCAGCTCCGCGGCTGGCTGTACAATCTGCGCGAGTCCGGCAAGCTGCTGTTCCCCATCTTTCGCGACGGCAGCGGCACTATTCAGGGCATCGTTCCCAAGGCGGCGGTACCGCCTGAGGTCTTCGAGACGATCAAAAATCTCACGCTCGAGTCCAGCGTAACCGTCACGGGCAAGGTCCGCGCGGACAAGCGCGCGCCCAGCGGCTACGAGCTCGACGTCGAAAACATCGACGTCACCCAGCGCGTCCCCGACGACCAGCCCTTCCCCATCACGCTCAAGGAACACGGCCCCGACTTCCTCATGGAGCGCCGCCATCTGTGGATGCGCACGCCGCGCCAGTCCGCGATCCTCCGCATCCGCGCCACCATCATGCGCGCCGCGCAGGAGTTCTTCGACACCCAGGACTTCGTTCGCACCGACCCGCCTATCCTCACGCCTGCCGCCTGCGAGGGCACCAGCGAGCTCTTCGAGATGAAGTACTTCGACGAGGGCAACGCCTACCTCACGCAGTCGGGCCAGCTCTACATCGAAGCGACCGCGCTCGCGCTGGGTAAGGTCTACAGCTTCGGCCCCACCTTCCGCGCCGAGAAGTCCAAGACGCGCCGCCACCTGACCGAGTTCTGGATGATCGAGCCCGAGGTCGCCTACGCCGGTCTGGACGACCTGATGCAGCTGGCTGAGAACTTCCTGGCGCACATCGTCACGCGCGTTCTGGAAACGCACCGCGGCGACCTGAAGACCATCACCGGGAGCGACGACAAGGCCGCGCGCCTCGAAAAAATCCAGGCACCGTTCCCGCGCCTCAGCTACGACGACGCGCACAAGATGCTTGAAGAGGCGCACGCGAAGGGCCTCATCGAAAACCCGCACACCTACGGCGACGACTTCGGCGCGCCCGACGAGACCTACATCTCCAACCAGTTCGACCGCCCGGTCATGGTCCACCGCTACCCGGCCGAGGTGAAAGCCTTCTACATGCAGCCCGATCCGCAGGACCCGACCAAGGCCCTCTGCGTCGACGTGCTCGCGCCCGAAGGCTACGGCGAGATCATCGGCGGATCGCAGCGCATCGATTCGTACGACTTGCTCAAGCAGCGCATCCTCGACCACAACCTGCCGCTCGAATCGTTCGAGTGGTACCTGGACCTGCGCAAGTACGGCTCGGTCCCGCACTCGGGATTCGGCATGGGCATCGAGCGCTGCGTGGCCTGGGTCTGCGGCCTGGAACACGTCCGCGAAACCATCCCCTTCGCCCGCACCCTGAACCGCATCTACCCGTAGCCCATGCAGCGAAACCGCACGGCAAGTCTCCTCTTCCGCAGCGGCGCGATACGCGCCGCGGTGTGCGGCCTCGCGTTGCTCTTGGGTGGCCGGCAGACGTTCGCGCAAACGCCGGCAGCGCCCGCCAAGCCCAACCCGCGCGACGCCCGCATCACGGCAACGGTGCGCTACGGCGGCACCGACGCGCATCCGCTCACGCTCGACTTCTACCAGCCAAACGGCCCCGGCCCGCACCCCGCCGTCATCATCCTGCATGGTGGTGGCTGGGTTGGCGGCACCAGCCGCAACGGCTCAGAGGCCTACGCCGCCGACTTCCTCGCGCCCGCCGGGTACGCCGTCTTCTCCATCAATTACCGCCTCGCGCCCAGCACCTTTGCCGACATGATCGCGGACGTCGAGCGCTCCATCCGCTTCGTGCGCCACAACGCCGCCGCCTACGCGGTCGATCCCCAAAAGATCGTCCTGCTTGGCGGCTCGGCCGGTGGGTACCTGAGCAACATGGTCGGCCTGTTGCCACCCACAGCTCTCTCCACCGGAGACGCGGTCGACCGCGAATCGGACAACATCGCCGCGGTGGTCACGCTATACGGCCATTGCTGCCTGAATGAGATCCCGGTTCCCGACGCACCTTCGCCCGGAGCACCCAGGCTCTTCGACCAGTTGCTCGGCGCACCCGCAACACCCGCCGCACTCCTCGCCGCTTCCCCCATCGCGCACATACGGCGCGACGCTCCGCCCTTCCTCCTCATCCACGGCGAGCAGGACGAGGCGGTGCCGTTTGTGCAATCGCTCGAACTCGCAAACGCCCTTGCCTCGGCCGGCGTCCGCGTCGAGCTCATCCCCATCCCCAACGGCCGCCACGGAACGTACCAATGGACCATGCCGAACATCCCGCACTGGGAGCGCGAGCTGACCGAGTGGCTCAACGACACGTTGCAGCACAGCGGGCCCGTTGGAGACGGCATCGTTCGCAGGTAAAGAACCAGCCAGCTATTCCATCCAGCCTTCGCATCGCCTGAACAACTCACCCAAAACCCTCGTCGATCTGCCAACTCTTTCACCCGCACGCTGAACTCGAGCCACGTCTCCTGTCGGCAGTGCAGAAGGACCGAACCAAATGCATCGCACCCGCGCCGCGGCCAGCCTCGTCGTACTCGCCGCCTCCGCCGCGCTCCCCGCGCAGGCACCGCTCCGAAGCAAACCAGCGCCGCTCACTCCTCAACAACTCCAATCCATCCAGGCCTTCCGCGATCATCAGACCGCCATCCTGCGCAGCCCCATGAGCGCGCTTGGCATGGTCGCGCTCGACCGCATTCCCGAAGGCGACATGACGATCGGCTCGGCTCCGTCGAGCAAAATCCGCCTGGACCACGCCAGCGCTCTGCTCGGCACCGTTCACCGGAGCGGCGACACCCTCACCTTCACGCCCGGCCCTGCAAGCCAGCCCGCGCTCACCATCAACGGCAAACCCGCGACGGCGCAGCCCGTCAGCTTCGACGCCGATGGCACGTCGCAGAAATTCGTGCAGGGCAGCGTCAACTTCGTCCTGCGCCACAAGGACGGCTACTTCATCGTCGCGCGCGACACACAGGCGCCGGAACTGCTCGCCTTTCACGGCCTGCGCTGGTACGCGCCGGACGCCCGCTACCGAGTCACCGCGCAATGGCAGCCCTACCCCGCGCCTCGCACGGTGCGCATCGTCAACCGCATCGGCCAGGTCTCGAACGATCCCTCTTACGGCGTCGCGCAGTTCACGCTCAACGGCCACAGCTACCAACTCGAACCCACCATCGAGCAAGGCGCAAACGAACCGCTCTTCTTCGTCTTCCGCGACCTGACTAGCCGTACCGACACCTACCAGGGCGGTCGCTTCCTCAACGCGTCCATGCCCGACCACGGCCTTTCCGCGCCCGGCACCGTCGTGCTCGACTTCAATCTCGCGCGCAACCCGCTCTGTGCCTTTTCCGAGCACACTTCCTGTCCGCTGCCACCGAAACAGAACCAACTCAACGTGACCATTCCTGCAGGCGAAAAGCGCTACCACGACTAGCCGCAGCCAATGCCGGCGCAAGCAGAAACGGGATCGTGCACGAAGCACGATCCCGTCTCTCAACCCGAAAGAGAACCAGAGGTGGGGCGTTAGTAGCCGTAGTATCCCGGTGGCGGAGGCGGCGGTCCCACCGCAACCACCGGCGGATACACCGGGTACGGCACACGCACCGGGTACGGCTGCGGCACACGCACCACCTGCGGCCGCGGCTGCTGATAGTAGGGCTGCTGTTGCGAGCCGTACACGTTGTTGTAGATCACCGTGGTCGGCGCGGTCTGCTGCGGTTGCTGGTAGACCGGCGGGGCGTAGGTCTGCGCAGACGGCGCATAGTACGCCGGCTGCCGCTCGATCGGCGCGGCATAGTCCGCACGCGGGATCAGCGCCGGCCCGTTCGGGTGCAGCTCCTGCTGGATCTCGTCCTTGGTCGGAATGCCGAAGTCATCCATCACCTTCAGCGTCAGGCGCTGCTCCGCCTTCAGCGTGGGCGTGGGTCCGCGCCGCGGCAGGTTGATCAGGTCGATCGGCCACAGCACCGGAATCATCCACTCCACCGTGTCCTTTACCGGGTGGCCCGTGCCGTGGATCTTGCCTTCCTTGTCCACCGGCATCTTGGAGTTCGGCAGTGCAACGACCTTGGCGCTGATCGGGATCACGTCGTCGGTCTGGTTGATGACGAGCTTGTCGAAGTCCAGCTCCATCCAGCCCTTGCCCACCAGGTGGCCCGGGTCCTTGTAGTCGACGAAACGTCCTTCAAGGTACGCACCATACGGGAACACGGAGCGGCCGTAATACTCCATGTGGCTCAGCCGGCACAGCACCGGGTCGCCACGGTCCAGCGTCTTTGAGGAGACCTTGGGTTCTGAGATGGTGCATTGAATGATCGATCCCGCGGGGATCAGCTTTTCCGCCAACGCGGGCGCTGTGGCGGCGACAGCCACCAGCAGAGCGGCAAGGGTGCGCTTCATGGGTAAACCTCCAAAAGTCGCCGCCGCGTCCAGGCATGGGTAGAAGCGCGCTGCGAAACAAATCTTTTTCCGATCCGTCTCACCGATGAGAGCGGCTCGAAAGGGTCGTGCGGGACGTACAGGCAGGTGTGCTTGCGTCGAACTATAAGCTAGCGGTCCCGAGCTTTTCTCCCCGTCAGCACTGTGGAAAACGAAATATTTTCCGGCAACACGGGAGCCTTTCAGAAGTTGCGGAGCGCGTCTGCATCTTTTCGCGCCAGCACACCACTTCCGCAGACCAGTTGCATGGCATCGCCACAGCCTCAGCAACACCGGCCGAAGCTCTAGCGTAAGGTTGCAAGCATGCCCGAGCCGATCGAACCGCACGCCGATCCTATCCCGCAGAGTGGCGCCCCCGAGTGGGCGCCCAGCGCCGCAGACGACAGCAATGCCGCGACCGACCCGCCTCGCCAGCAAAATGTCCGCGCCATCTTCTTTGGTGAAGACGGCCTGCGCGCCGGCTGGTCCCTGCTGCTGTTCGTTGCGATCACCGCTGCACTTGCCTTTGCAGCAAACCGGATCGTGCACGCGCTGCACCCTGGCGCGCCCCACCAGGCTCACCCGAAGCTCACCACGGTCAGCAGCGTTCTGGCCGGCGACTACGGCGGCTTCGCCTTGGCCGCTCTGGCCGCCTTTATCGTCTCGCGCGTGGAGCGCCGCCGCTTCGGTCGCTACGGCATCGGTCTTCCCACGGCTCACCGCATAAAGCAGTTTCTGCTCGGCAGCGCTCTCGGCCTCGGCGCTCTCTCGCTGCTCGTCCTCGTTCTATGGAAGACCGGTCACCTCGCGTTTGACGGCGTGCAGATGCACGGCCCGGCGGTGCTACAGTACGGCCTGCTGTGGTTCGTGGCGTTCGTCGGCGTCGGCCTGATGGAGGAGTTCCTCACCCGCGGCTTCGTCCAGTTCACCGTGACGCGCGGCCTGGCGGGGCTGGCGCGCTCCGCCGGCCTGCCGTACCGCCGCAGTGTTGCGGTCGGCTTCTGGGTCGCTGCCGCCATCTTCGCCGCAGTCTTCGGCCTGGGGCACACCAGCAACTCCGGCGAGTCACCGTTCGGCATCGCGTCCACTGTGATCATCGCGTTCGTCTTTGTCTACTCGCTGTGGCGCACCGGCTCGCTCTGGTGGGCGATCGGATACCACGCCGCGTGGGATTGGGCGCAATCGTTTCTCTTCGGCACGCCCGACAGCGGCCTGATGATGCAGAACCACTTCCTCAGCTGCCACTCCATCGGCACCGTGTTGCTGAGCGGCGGCCTCACCGGCCCCGAAGGCAGCATCTTCGACCTCGGCGAGATCGTTCTCACCGTGCTCGTGATCTACTTCGCGCTGCCGGCCGAGCCCGGCTCTTACGCTGATCCCAACTGGACGCCGAACGACACAGTCGCACGCTGATGCAACACCTGCGCTCACTCGTGCCACACTAGACCCATGCCGTCGCTCTGGCAGCCCTCTGACTGGTCCAGCCGCCTCGCCGAACTGCGCGCGACCGACACCCACACCAAGGAAGCGCCACTGCGCCGTGACGTCCGCTCGCTCGGCGCGCTTCTTGGTGAAGTTCTGCGCGAGCAATCGGGCGACCGGCTCTTCGACCTGGTCGAGCAGCTTCGCCGTCTCGCGACCGAACGCCGCGAAGCCGAGTTCAACCACCAGCACGAAGCCGCACAGGCCAAGCTGGACGAAGCTCTCGCGCTTGTCCGTGACCTGGACACCGCAACGGCCTACCAGCTCGCGCGCGCCTTCGGCTTTTACTTCGAACTGATCAACCTAGCCGAGACCAATCACCGCAAGCGCCGCCGCCTCGCCGGCCTTCTCGACACCGCGCGCCCACCGCAGCGCGGATCGCTGCAGGGCACGCTGCGCCGCATGCGCGAAGCCGGCTACACCGCCGACGAAGCACTCACCTTGCTTCGCGACATCTGCATCACGCCCGTCTTCACCGCGCACCCAACGGAGGTCGCGCGCCGCTCCGTCATGTTCAAGCGGCATCGCATCGCAGAGCTGCTCGAGCAGCTCGACCGCGTACCGAACACCGAAGACGCGCTGAACCGTTTGCAGTCCGACGTGCTCACCGAGATCACGGCGCTCTGGCAGACCGACGACGTGCGCAACGAGCGCCCCGAAGTGCGCGACGAAATCCGCATGGCGCTCGACTTCTACGACGCCAGCATCTTCGACACCATCCCCACGCTCTACACCGAAGTACAGAACGCTCTGCGCAAGGAGTACGGCCGCGACCTGTCGCTGCTCGATCTGCCGACACTCGTCCGCTTCGGCTCCTGGATCGGCGGCGACCGAGACGGCAATCCCTTCGTCACGCCCGAGGTGACGCGCGAGTCGCTCGAGATGTCGCGCTCGCTGCTCGAGAAGCACTACCGCCAGCGCCTCTCCGAAGCGCTGCAGCAGATCGCAGCCAGCACGCAACAGGTCGGCAGTTCGCCGGAGCTGCAGGCCGCCATCGAGCGCTACCTGCGCATGCTGCCCAGCGAGGCAAAGAACCTCATCGCGCGCTTCCGCTTTGAGCAGGTGCGCCTCATGCTCGCCTGCATCCTGCTTCGCCTCGGCGGCACACCGCAGATCAGCTACGCCTCCAAGCACTCCGAACGCCTGCCGCAGTACGATTGCGCAGACGATCTGGAGCGCGACCTCCAACTCGTGCGCAATGCGCTCATCACGCATCACGGCATCCGCCTTGCGGAGATGTGGATCGACCCGCTCATCATCGAGGTCCGCACCTACGGCCTGCACCTGCAAACGCTCGATATCCGCCAGCACGCCAAGCTCCACCTGCAGGCCGTTGAAGAGATCACGCAAGCCATCCCCGGCACTGCGCCCGATTCGCCGCTCATTGAAGAGAAGCCGCTCACGCCGCAGACGACCGACGTGGTCGATACGTTCCGCGCCATCGCCGACCTGAAACTGCACGGTGACCCCACCACGATCCAGCAGTACATCATCTCCGGCGCCACCTCTGCCGAAGACGTCTTCCGCGTCCTGTGGCTCGCCCGCCTCGGTGGCGTTCCCGTTGCCGGCAATCCGAAGCGCAAAGACCCAGGCATGCTCATCGCGCCGCTCTTCGAGTCCATCGAAGACCTGCAGAACGCACCCGTCATCTGCCGCGCGCTGTGGACCAGCCCCGCCTACGCTCCGCTGCTGGACGCTGCGGGCCGCCGCCAGGAAGTCATGCTCGGCTACTCCGACTCCAACAAGGACGGCGGCATGATCGCCTCCACCTGGGAGATTTACAAGGCACACCGCGCCCTGCACGATGTGGCGCGCGAGTGCAATGTGAAGCTGCGCCTCTTCCATGGTCGCGGCGGCACCGTGGGCCGTGGCGGCGGGCCCACGCATCGCGCCATCTACGCGCAGCCGCTGAACAGCTTCAACGGCCAGTACCGCATCACTGAGCAGGGCGAAGTCCTGAACTGGAAGTACTCGGACGTCGTGCTCGCCGAGCGCTCGCTCGAACTCATGATCGCGGCCTCGCTTGACGCCGTGGCGCGCCCCGATCTGCGCGCACATCAGTCCTGCGGCGACTGCACCGGCCACCTGACCGGCGAGATGCTGCCCGAGTGGGAGCAGACACTCGACCACCTGGCCGTGGTCAGCTTCCACCGCTACCGCGAAGACATCCTCGACAATCCCGACACCTTCGATTATTTCCAGCAGGGCACGCCCGTTGCCGAACTTGAGCACGCCAAGATCGGCTCACGCCCCGCCAAGCGCAGCGGCAAGCGCTCGCTCGCCGACCTGCGCGCGATCCCGTGGGTCTTCGGATGGATGCAATCGCGCCACCTCGTCCCCGCCTGGTACGGCGTGGGCACCGCGCTGGAAGGTTTCGCGCGCGACAACACCGGCGGCCTCGACCAGCTCCGCACCATGCTGCGCGACTTCCCGCTGTTCATTGACATGCTGCGCAACGTCGAGATGGCGCTCGCCAAGTCCGACTTCGGCATCGCCCGCCTCTATGCCTCGCTGGTGCCTGACCGCGCGCTGGCCGACCGCGTCTTCACCATGCTGCAGGCCGAGTTCGAACGCGCCCGCTCCATGGTCCTGCTCATCACCGGTCAAAGCGAGTTGATGGAGCAGAATCAGGTCCTCGCTCGTTCCATCCGGCTGCGCAATCCCTATGTCGACCCTATGAGCTGGATCCAAGTGGAACTGCTGCGCCGCAAACACGAAGCAGCCGCGGGCAAGCCCGGCAGCATCAACGGAGAAGACGAGGCCGCCCTGAACCGCGCCATCACCGCGACGATCAACGGCATCTCCGCCGGCCTGCGCAACACCGGCTGAGTCAACGAAAAGAGGCGGAGCTCCGTACCGATAGACTCCGCCCCCTCGCTTACTCCTGCCCGGCCTTCGCCCGCTCAATCAGCCGCTTCGCCGCATAGTCGTTCCACTCGGCAAACAACTGATCGTACGTTCCACTTTGCTCCGCAAAGCGACGGCCACGCACCCGCTCCACGAGGATCTCTCCACTCGCCGGCGGGTTCTTCAGCAGCTCCATCGTCTCGCTGATGTACTCCGCCAGCGGCATCGCATTCGGGTCCGCAGCCTGGAACGGTCCGGTCAGCTCCGTCTGCACATACGGCGGCACAATCTCCAGCACCTCGACACCTTTGTCGCGCAACTGGTAGCGCAGCGACTGCGACCACGAGTGGATCGCCGCCTTGGTCGCGCAATACGACGGGTTGGGATGGATCGGCATAAACGCCAGGCCCGACGTGACCGTCATGATGGTCGCCTGGCCCTGTTGCAGCAGTAAGGGCATGAGCGCCGCCGTCACACGAAACGTTCCCAGCAGGTTGATCGCAACCGTCTGCTCCGCCGTAGCCAGATCTTTTTCGCCCGCCGTCAAGTCTTCGGTCTTCATAATGCCGGCGTTGTTGATCAACACGTTCAGCCTGGGAAAGCGCTCCTTCACCTCGGCGGCAAAGCGCTGCACGTCAGCGGCGTCCTCTACGTCCAGCGTGACAAAGTGCATGCCAGGGTTCGCTTTCACCGTGTCTTCCAGCACCGACTGGCGGCGTCCCGCGATGATGACCTCGTTGCCATCCTTCTGAAATGCTTCCGCCAGCCCACGGCCAATGCCGGTACCACCGCCCGTGATCAAGATGACGTTGCCCGATGCGTTCATACGTAGTCCCTTCAACAGATGTTGTTGCCATACGCGGCACACGTTTGGATGCTTGCGTCTACGTGCCGATGCTCACTCCGTCGCTGCTTCCCGCGCGGCATTCGGCGCCCATGCCTCACAACCGTTGCGCTTCGCAGACACCACTCCAAACAAAGTGCTACTTCTTCCCACCCGCAGCATGTACGCTGACTGCATCACCGGCATTCTCATTTTCTAAACACTTCAGGAGCACGCATGTCCTGGAAACACCAGCGTTTCGCCAGCCTGGCCCTTCTTGTTTGCGCCACAGTCTTCGCGCAGCAGCCAGCGCCCATCATCGACGTCCACGTGCACGCCAACCCCGTCGACTCTGCGGGCCCGCCACCCTCCGCCATCTGCGCTCCGTACGACCGCTGGCCCGCGTGGGACCCCAAAGACGGCATGCAGAACTACGCAGGCGTCGTGGCTGTGCACCCGCCCTGCGCCAAGCCGCTGCTCTCGCCCAGGACTGACGCCGAACTCATGCAGCAGACGCTACAAATCCTGAAAGCGCGCAACATCACCGCACTCGTCAGCGGTCCACGCGCCGACGTCGCTCGCTGGAATCAGGCCGACCCGCAGCGCGCCCTGCCCACGCTCTATTTCAATGTCAAGACCGGCAAGCCTACCGTCGAGCAGCTTCGCGAACTCGTCAAGCAAACGCACCAGGTCGCCTTTGCCGAGATCGACAACCAGTACCTCGGCATCGGCGCGGACGATCCGCGCATGGAGCCGTAATACGCCCTCACCGAAGAACTCGACATCCCCATCGGCATGCATGTGGGACCCGGGCCGCCGGGCACACCCTACTTCTACGAGCCGGGCTACCGCATGCGCTTCAGCAGCATGCTGTTGCTGGAAGACGTTCTGGTGCGGCATCCCAAGCTGCGCATCTGGGCCATGCACGCCGGCTACCCGCTCGGCGACGACGCCATCGCCGCCATGTACGCGCACCCGCAGCTCTACGTCGATACCGGCATCATCGACTACGCCTTTC
The DNA here is from genome assembly GCF_025685415.1 of Terriglobus aquaticus. NCBI lineage: Bacteria > Pseudomonadati > Acidobacteriota > Terriglobia > Terriglobales > Acidobacteriaceae > Terriglobus > Terriglobus aquaticus. The sequence continues at coordinate 3,629,082 of NZ_JAGSYB010000001.1, read as the reverse complement.
CGCGCGCCGCCTTCTATGCCTATCTCAAGAAGCTGATCGATGCCGGCTTCGGCGACCGCATCATGTTCGGGTCTGACCAGATGGTTTGGCCTGAAGCCATCAACGCGGCCATCGACACCATTCAGAACGCACCGGGGCTCACCGAGCAACAGAAGCGCGACATCTTCTACAACAACGCCGCGCGCTTTCTGCGAGTAAACAGATAGGTTCACCGCATCTCTGTCAGGCTGCAACCTTCTGGTGATGTTCGCACTGTGGGCTACCAACTACCATCAAACACGTAAGTCCCCTGATCCACTGGAGTCAAAACGTGCGCTCACTCCCCCTGTGCCTCGTCACGGCTGTTGCAGTTGCTCTGCCTTCGTTCGCTCTTGCTCAATCCGATGCGCAGCCCGCGCAAGCCTCGTCCTCGCAACAGCAGACCGCTCCTGCCGTTGACCCCAACACGGCCAAGCCCATCACCGACACGCTCATCTACACCATCGATCCGGCTACGGGTAAGCGCATCCCCGTGTACCTGACCACCACGCCGCCGACCACGCAGCCCGACCCGCCGCCCACCAAGGCCGAGCGCAAGGCAGCTCTCGCCGCGCGTCACTCCATGTTCGACGACCGCTACCACTTCGGCGTGCTTGCGACCATCGGCACCGGTGGTGGTGGCATCCAGTTCGGCATCCCGCTCGTCCCTCACGTCGCGCTGCGCGTGGGCGGAGACTACATCCGCTACACCGGCTCCTACCAGTACGAGGCTGCCAACATCGCGGCCAACATGACGCTCGGGGATGCGCGCGCCACGCTCGACTTCTTCCCCGCGCGTCATCGCCGCTTCCACATCAGCCCAACGGTGATCGTCGCCAACCAGACTCACGTCCAGGCCAATGTGACCGTAGCGCCCAACACCAACTTCGACCTGGGCGGCAACACCTTCTACGGCTCGGCCTCTGACCCGCTGCACGGCACAGGCCGCATCGACCTGCGCAAAGTCTCGCCCGGTCTCACCATCGGCTGGGGCAACATCACGCACGGCCGCGGACACTGGACCTTTCCGGTCGAAATGGGCGCGTACTACAACGACGTTCCAAAGCTGCAGATCGACTTCACCGGCACTGCCTGCGTCGCCAACGAGCCGCCACAGTTCGCCTGCCAAAAAGTCCAGGACAATGCCGACTTCCAGACCAGCCTGAACGCCTTCCGCGCCCGCCAGGAGCACAACCTCACCTACGCCAAATTCATCCCGATCTTCAACTTCGGCGTAGGCTACCGCTTCTAATCGCGCCGACCTCTTCCCTCGGGTAGAACCGCTCTCACCGAAACCTTGCATTCACACGCTAAAATGGCCTATGGGCGTTCCCCGGACGGCCATTCCGTCCGCTAATCAGGTCATCGGCGCCATTCCCACCTCCGATTCCGGCAGGAATCTGGAGGCGGCTCTGCCTGCGCCCGCACCCATGCAGCCGGCCAACTCCGTGCGCCGGCCCGGTGTGCTCGCCGCCCCGCTGGCACCTGCGCTGGAAGACCTGACCACGGCTGCATCCACTCTGCCCGCCGAACCAGCCGATTCGCTGGCGGAACCCAGCGGCCTGCTCGACCCGTTGCCTCCCGGCTCTGAAGCAGCAGACCCGGAGCCCGAGCACGGTGCCACCTGCGCCGCTCAGAACCCTACCTCCGCCACCTACCTCGCCGGCTTTCCCGCCGAGCTCACCACGAAGATCGACACGGACTTCCAGCGCCTGCTCGACACCCTGCACGCGAACCGCCCCGGCGATGACCTCGGCGTTATCCGCGACGCCTGGCAGTTCTGCCTGCAGCAGCACACCGGTCAGAAGCGCGCCTCCGGCGAACCCTACGTCATCCATCCCCTCGAAGTCGGCCAGATCCTCGCCGAAATGAAGATGGACGCCACCGCCATTGCCGCCGGCCTCCTCCACGACGCCGTCGAAGACACGCCCGTCACCTCCGCCGAGATCGCCCGACGCTTCGGCCCCCAGGTCGCGCACATCGTCGAAGGCGTCACCAAGCTCGACCGCATCAAGTTCGCGAACAAGGAAGACCACCAGGCCGAGAACATCCGCAAGATGCTGCTCGCCATGGTCACCGACATCCGCGTCGTCATCATCAAGATGGCCGACCGCCTGCACAACATGCGCACCCTCGCGCACCTGCGGCCAGAAAAGCAGCAAAAGATCGCCCGCGAAACCCTCGACATCTTCGCCCCGCTCGCCCATCGCCTCGGCATGGGCAAACTGCGCGGCGAATTCGAAGACCTCGCGTTCCAGTACGTCGATCCCAACGCCTACCTGCGCCTCGCGCAGGAGGTCGAGCAGATCCGCAACCGTGGCGGCGAACAGCTTCTCGAAACCATCGCCGAGCAGATCACCGCGCAACTCCACCGCCACGGCCTGCCCGGCCGCGTGGAGTTCCGCATCAAGCGCCTCTACTCCATCCAGCAAAAAGTGCAGGCGCACATCACCCACGGCGGCTCGCCCGACATCGCGCAGGTCCACGACCTCTACGCCGTCCGCGTCATCACCAGCACCATGCAGGACTGCTACGCGATCCTCGGCCTGCTGCACTCGCTCTGGCGCCCCGTCCCCGGCCGCATCAAGGACTTCATCGCCATGCCGCGGCCCAACCTCTACCAGTCGCTGCACACCACCCTCGTCGCCGAGGGCGGCCACCAGTTCGAAGTCCAGATCCGCACCGAGGAGATGCACCGCATCGCCGAAGACGGCATCGCCGCCCACTGGAAGTACAAGGCCAACGAATCCGTCTCCGCGAAGGACGAGCAGCGCCTCGCCTGGGTCCGCCAGCTTATGGAGTGGCAGCGCGAGATGACCGACCCCAACGAGTTCATGTCGACCCTCAAAATCGACCTGTACCCCGAGGAGGTCTACACCTTCACCCCCAAAGGCAAAGTCATCGTCCTGCCCAAGGACGCCAGCCCCATCGACTTCGCCTACACCATCCACACCGAGGTCGGCCACTCCACCACCGGCGCCAAGGTCAACGGCCGCATCGTCCCGCTCCGCCACCGCCTGCGCAACGGCGACATCGTCGAGATCACCACCCAGGCCGGCCACACGCCCTCGCGCGACTGGCTCACCTTCACCAAGTCCAGCCGCGCCCGCAACAAGATCAAGCACTGGCTCAACGAGCACCAGCGCGAACGCGCCATCGAAATCGGCCGCAAACTGCTCGAGCGCGAAGCCCGCAAGTTCGGCGCATCGCTCAAGAAAGCCACCGAGGCCGACTACACCCGCGTCGCCACCGAGTACGGCCTGGGCGGCCCCAACGGCGTCGAAAACGACCTGCTCTCCGCCATCGGCTTCGGCAAGCTCTCCTCGCGCCAGATCCTCAACCGCCTCATCCCCGGCTCGACCACCCAGCCGGAGACCGCAACCGAGAGCTCACCTCTCACTCAAAGCTCTTCCACGTTGAACTCCGGCGCTGCCACGAACACCACCGGCCAGCCCACTAACTTCGACCCCGCCAAGGCCGGCCTGCCCGGCAACCAGATCGGCAAACTCACCGACGACGCCCGCCGTATCTACTTCTCCAAGGGCACCGAGTCGCTCCAGGTCGAGGGCCAGAACGACCTGCTCATCTACCGCGCACGCTGTTGTAACCCCATCCGTGGCGAAGAGATCATCGGCTACGTCACCCGCGGCAAAGGCGTCGCCGTCCACGCCCGCACCTGTAGCAACGTCCAGAACCTGCTCTACGAGTCGGACCGCCGCATCAACGTCGAATGGTCCCCCACCCCCGAAGACCTCGCCGCCCAGGCCGCCCGCGACGCGGAAAAGAACGGTACCCCTCTAAGCTCCACTGCGGGAACCGATCCCAACCCGGCCTCGGCCGCCTCTGGCAAACCCGGCAAGCAGGGAACCGGCAAGAACCCTGTTCCCTCTGCCCTGAGCCCTGCTCCCTCGGCGCAACGCGCCACCCGCTACCCCGTCCGTATCGTCGTCACCTGCGAAGACCGCTCCGGCATGCTCAAGGAGCTCACCGCCACCATCTCCGACGACGACACCAACATCCGCTCCGTGGACACCCAGCAAAACCCCGACGGCACCACAGCCAATGTAGAGTTCGTCGTAGAAACCCTCGACCTACGCCACCTCACCCGCCTAACAACAAACCTTCGCCAAGTCCCAGGCGTCCGAGAAGTCCACCGCGTCAGCAAGATTTAAATCATCGATTTAGATCGCCGAGCGTCTGTGCCTCATCCCAATTCGCAAAATCCAACTCCTCTCGCGTCGCTTTTTCAAAGTTCACTTGCCGGGGCCTAATTGCCTCTACGTAGTCAAGTGGCCGCAATGCAAGAATGCTGCGCATTGCTCCCGCTACCATCGTGCGATTTACCTCTCGGAGCTTTTCGGTCGTGAGTACAAAGTCTCGTGAGATTCGGGGCTGGCCAACCTGAGTAAATAACAGACAATGTGGACTGAGAGGCATGTAAAGCACAGCTCCAGGCTGATACCACCCCGCTCCAAACTCCCAACTCTTCGGCCCCACCTTGTGGATGTTTACGGCAGGCCTGTCGCTTGTTACAAACATTTCGCCAGCGGGCGCACGGAGTACGGTCCACTTATGATCTGCGAGTCCTCTCGCTATTCCATTCGCGGCTAATTGTCGCTTCAGCTCTACGAGCCACGCTCTACGGCCGATAACAGAGTTGAAGCGCAACCTAATCTGATTTTCATCGGGCTTACTTTCATCGATGACGGTCAGAGGAATGCCGAGCTCTGTTAGGAACTGCTTTTCCACCTCTCTCAGCACCTCAGGTGGCGGAGGAGACGAAGGGAACATCTGTTTGAGAGCCTCGGTATAAGATTCGGTGGCTTGCTTCATATTTGAAGACCACCAATTGCGAGTATGTATGTAGTGTGCCGGGGTTCGAAGTAGCTGCAGTCCAAAAAACCATGCGAGCTTGCGCCAATGATCTGGGGTCATACAATCACCGCAAACCGCCCTCTGTATTGCCTCCTCAGCAGGTGCCTCAAACTGACTGTCGAAAAACTTCTCGAGGTGATCGCTCCTATCGATAACGCCGTCGGCATCTTCATCAACGAAGCTATACAAATGCTTTAGCCTTGCTAATTTCCGAATTGCCACTGGATTCCAAATCGGAACTTTCTCATGTTTCACGACAGTTCTGTATTCGAAGACCTTTATGCCATCTTCAGAGAAACGCTTTAGGTATAACTCAGGGACGAAGTGATTGAGAGCTCGAAACGTCATGTCGAGATCCTGAACCTCCACTGCATTAAACCAGACAGGGCAGAGTGCCCCATGTCCGGATTTTCGGACATGGGCTTCGAAGCTCCATACCACCTACATCTCAAACGACCCATCTTCACTCAGATCAAGGCTCGGAATCGACGGCTTCCACCGAGGCTCCTCACGGGCCCACTTCGAATCCACACCAACCCGGCCGGTCTCTCCGAGTGCATAGTTCCGGTAACTCGACCAGAACCAATCCTCAGGCTCAACGACCAAACCACGCCGGGTGCCGGGTGCCCCATGTCCGGATTTTCGGACATGGGTTCGGTACTCCGATTTCGCCCTACATCTCAAACGAGCCACCATCGCCCGATTTAATCTCTGGAGTTGCAGGCTTCCATCGAGGCTCCTCACGGGCCCACTTCGAATCCACACCAACCCGGCCGGTCTTTCCGAACGCATAGTTCCGGTAACTCGACCAGCGCCAATCTTCAGGCTTCACGACCAAACCACGCTTGATCGGGTTTCGATGGATATACCGGAGCACCTCAACCATGTCGTCGTGCGTGCAAAGGTTCCGGTCGTAGTACCGCTTCTGCAAAAAGGTCGTTTCTTTTGCCGCAGGGTCACCGAAAGCTTGTACATCTTGATCGCGTCCCCTAACACGCCCACCTCGGGTTCATCCACCAGCAGATGCACATGCTCCGGCATAAACACACCCGACCACATTCATTCTGTAGCGAACTCGCACCCGCTCCAGCGCCTCTTCGGCAAGAGCGAAAGCGTCGTGTAGGAAGGGGAGCTCTGCCAGCAACTGAATGTAAGGAAGTGCAGGTCTCTCTTACGTGTCACCGCACTAAGCCTCGAGTCATGCCCTCCACCTAGCGCGTCCGCAACGGACGTGGGGCACACACCTTCACCTGCTACCCTGCACGTGAATGGGCCTAGACACCATCGAGATCATCCTGCGTACGGAGGAGGTGTTCGGCATCTCGCTGCCGGACAGCGATTGCGCGCAGGTGAGAACCGTGGGCGACCTCTACCGACTCGTGCTCGACAAACTTGGACTTGGTTATATCCCGACCAAGCAGATTGAGCCGTCAACGGTCGTCTTCTCTCGCTTTCGCTCATCCACGCGGCGCATGTTCCACAAGACAATCGAATTTCCCATTGAGCCTGATCCAGCAGTGGTGCCGTGGACTGCGCCTGAAGTCTGGCTGACCCTGAAAGCAGTCATTCAGGATCACCTTCAAGTCCAACCCCACGAGATCACCGAGGACGTGACCTTCCTTGAAGGACTCGGCTGCGACTAGCACTTCGATTCCGCTATGCCCGAAACCTGTCAAGCGTCACCTCATCCAAGTCTTTCAATCCGAACAAGATAGAGTTGGCGCCCTATTTACCCCGATCAACTAAAATAGAAGCAGAGCCCAGAGCCAGCCATCCCGGCTGGCTTTTCTGATTTTGGCGCGGAACCTGAATGGAAAGAAGAACTTACACCTAAGTTCTTCTGCGAGAAGAACTTAGAACAGTAGGGGGAGGGGGGAACAACAGCAATCCTTACGGTGTCTAGAACTTAGCCTCACCTGCTCTCGCAGAATTGAGTCTGCATCGTGTTTGAAACCGCGCTGGTCGAGTCCGCCGGCAAGCTGAAGTCGAAGTCCAGGTACTGGATGTTTGCCACGCTCGCCTTCAACCTCCTCATCCTCACCGCCCTCATCCTCATCCCTCTGCTGCACCCGGAAGCGCTGCCCCGAACCGCGCTCACCGCAACCCTGATCGCCCCGCCGCCACCACCCGCCGCCCCGCCACCAGCACCGGTGCAGGCCGTGCGAGCAGCCAAAACCATCGCACCGCTGAACCCAATGGTCGCGCCGCCCAAGATCCCAACCAGGATCAGCACCGACCGCGAGCCGCCACCACCCACATTCGCAACCTCCGGCATCGTGGGCTCAACCACGGGCGGCGGCAGCGGCTCCGACGGCGGCGTCATGAGCGCTCTGAACACCGCCAGCGTCCCCGTCGCGGTCACGCCTGTCACTCCGAAGCCGAAGCCGGCCCGCATCCCGATCTCGGCGGGCGTCGCCGCCGGTGCGCTGCTGAACAAGACAACGCCTGCCTACCCGGCAATCGCAAAGGCCGCACACGTCTCCGGATCGGTTGTGCTGCGCGCAATCATCTCCAAGGCAGGCACCAGCGAGGGCCTGCAGGTCGTCTCCGGTCCAGAAATGCTGCGCGCCAGCGCACTGGACGCCGTCCGCCAGTGGCGCTACCACCCCTACCTGCTGAACGGTGAACCCACCGAGGTGGAGACGACCGTCACGGTCAACTTCACCTTCGGCGGTTGAGCCATTCCCGATTCACGCGGAGCCTCCACGACGCCTGCCATCACGGCTGGCTTCGCTTCGGGTCACTGGTCGGTTGAATCACCTGTAAGAGGTCGATCCGAAGCCTCTGGCAAGATTTCACCAATGCAATACCAGATCGTCAGATACTTGTCCCATCTGGAGGTGTGCAGCAATGCAACAGCCGCGCGGAATGATTCTCTCCCTTGCAGCGCACCTCAGCGCGGCCGCGCTATTGTTGGTCACCATCCAGCACGCCCCGTCGATCGCGCCCTACAAACTTCCGGGCACCGCATCCGGTCTGCACCTGCTCACGTATTACAGCCCCGGCTCCGCGGCGGACCAGCGCGCGCAGACGACGCGGCCCGTGGAAGCGAAGAAGCCGAACGTGACTAAGCCCAGGCCACCCATCCCAACGACGAAGCCCAGCACCGACCAGACCAGCGCGGAGAAAGGCACCGGCTCCAGCCAGCTTAGCGGGCTGGGCCAGGGCGACATCTCTATCGCGCTCGTTCGCTTCTACCCGTCGCCGCAGCCGGACCTCAGCACCCTCTCTCCCGGGCAGCAGGGCGACGTTGTTCTGGAAGCGGTGATTGACGAAGCGGGGAAGATCTCCAAGCTGACACTAATGGAAGGCCTCACCCCGGCAATTGACCAGGAGGTCCTCGCCAAGGTCCAGACCTGGACTTTCCAACCAGCCAAACGCAACGGCACGCCCGTTCAAAGCGCGCAGGAACTGCACTTCCACTACGAGCGCGCCCGCGGCTGAGACAGCTAGGGGTGCAAGGAGTGTACGTCAGCCTGAACTCCGCGCATGGTCGAAAGCTCGCGCCTGCGTGCTCAGCAGCACCATGGCCCCCATCGCAATTAGGCCTGCATCGAACTGAGCCCGCAGAATCGAAAACGAACTTGCCTGGTTAGCGATAGCCCGGTAGGCCACCGGATACACGTTCAGGACGAAGATGGCAGCGGCACACGCCAGGTACAGCGGCGCGCGCTGCGCCCTTCTCTGGTCCAGCAGCAACGCCGCCGGCACCAGCAGAACGATGTAGTAGTGGCTCCATGCGATGGGTGCCAGCAGCGTAGCTGCCAGCATCGCCAGCACGGCCCCGTATGGCGGCGGTTCCGACTCGCCGTGCGGTCGCAAAGCAATGAGGCCGTTGCGACGATCCAGCCATCCACCCAGCACGGTGATGCCCACGCTCAACAGCAGGGAGATCCATTTGACCCATGGCGCCAGCGCGTGGATGCGCCAGTCGATCACCTCGTTCCGCAGCTCGGGATGCATGACCGTGGCAAGGAAAGCGGCGAGCGACTGGTTGTTGAACGCGACCAGCAGCACGTTCGACACCCACGACAACTCCTGCAGGTACATAAAAAACATCGACGGCCCGGTAGTCACCACGATCAGTATCGTGAGCACCGCTGAAGCCGCCACAAAGCTCACCGCCGCCCTGCGCTGCCGGACCATCAGCCAGTACAGCAGCAGGAAAGCGGGCGTGATCTTTACAGCGGCGGCAACGGCCAGGCAGATGCCCGCCCACACTGGGAAGCCGCGGCGCGCCAGAACCAGCGCGAGCACCGTGAGGAAGAGGTAGAGCGGGTGCGTCTGGGTCAGGAACAGAGCGTATTTGAACGGCTCGGTCAGGATCCAGGCCACGCACAGCAACGCGACCCAGCCGGGGTGGAACAGGCTTGGTGCCCAGTAGCGCACCACCAGCCAGATCATGCCCGCAAGCGAGAGCATCACCAGAACCAGGAACACGTCGCAGAACTGCGGGAACGTCGTGTGCATGCACAGGGGTTCCAGCGACCATGCCCAGAGCGGCGTTTGAACATAGGGATGAAGCCGTGAAAGGGGTGCAAACTGCGCCCTGTCCGCCGTTTCGTTCCAAACGGGGTCAAGGACTTTGCTGAAGACCTGGGGATCGTGGCTATACAGATGAGAGCCCTGTCCTTCGGCCAGCAGGCGGCAGCCCACATAGGACGAAGACAGGTCTTCGCCAATGGCCGTGTAGTGCAGGTGCCGCACCACCCCGAAGAGCGTGAAGAGAAGCAACACGAGTGCTACCTGAAGCTCGCGGCTCCGCTTTACCTTGGGAGATACGGCTGAACCTGCGAGATGCTGCTGACCATTGTTGACTGTCATGCTTTGTTACGCCCGCGGGTAGGTTCGTTTCGAGACGCGTGCGGCCACGGAAGTCCACCAGCTCTCATCGTCGCCTCCGGGGCGAGTTGACCGGGCTTGGGTCTTGCGGCTGCGCGCGGAACCATCTGGGGATTCTCGCACACCGAACCATACAGTTGGGATGCTTTGGCGCAGCGGGAGCGCGCGTTGCTAATTGGAGCTCAATCACGTTGCGACACGATGAGAGCGGTACCGCCCGACATTAGAACCCGCTAAGCCGCGCTGGAAGTCTTCGTGCATACCACGGAAGTGCTATGCGAATCCTCCCCAGCGAACCTACCCCCCATTTCGTTGTGCGCGAAGTTCAGGAGCACCTCACCACCTCCAGCTTCGATTCGGATCCGTCTCTCACCAGCATCCTGTCGCTGCTTCGGTTTATGGCGAACCGGATGGCCACCGACCCCGGGCGGCTCCTGCGGCCGCTGACGGACGTGGCGCGGCACCTGTGCGGCGCGGACGCCGCCGGCATCTGCATGGAGCGTGATGGAGAGCTGGTTCCGGCGGACTGCCTGCCCGTGGTCGTCGCGTCTGGCACCTGCGAGGCGCTATCTGGTGTCGACGTGCCACGTGCGCAGAGCGCCTGCGCGGTGGCGATTGCGGACGACCGCCCGAAACTGTTCCAGGTGCCCAACAGTTGGCTTCCGGCGGGATCCGGCGGCGAAAGCTTTGCCCACGGGATCACCGCGCCGTGGTCCGCGGGCAAGCTTCGGGGAACGCTTTGGATCCTGAACCACAGCGACGCGGGGATCATCGGCGTGTCGAAGTACAGAACGCTGCTGGTGCTTGCCACCCTGGTTGGAAGCGCATTTCTCAACCTGTCGGAACAGGAGAGCTGGCACCATGAAGTGTTTGTCAGCACCTCGCAGGCGCTGCTGGACACGCTGCTGGAACAGGTTCAGCTCCCTCTGTACGAGGTTCAGCAGCATCTGGAAGCAGGCATCCGCGCGTGTCGCAGTGGCGGAAGCGAGCACCTGCGGCAGGCTTCCGCGGAGCTCCAGGCCGTGTCGCATCGGATCGATTCCCTGCTGGCGATGCAAGCGCGCCCGATCCAATAAGGCCGGAGCGGACGCGGCGGGCTGGGCAGCCTTGGCCGCCTTACGCGCGGGTTCGAGGTCTGGCTTAAGGTAACGAAGGTCAGACCGGTCGGCGGATCCCGGCGAGGCGCCGAGACTCCAGCCGGATGAGACCAGCCGACGGCGTGAACGCCATCACGCGGCGCGAGGCTTTGGCCTCGTGCAGGGGCTGCTGCAGCCAGACGACCTGATCGGCCTGTAGAACCCCTCCGCAGAAGTGCTCGCGGCCGTTCTCGTCGCAGGCCTGGTACGGTGTGGGCCGGCTCACCCAATAGGGGAAATGGAAGTTCGTCGGTGGATGAACCCGGTCCACGTTCCCGTGCAACACAGGCCGTTCAAGCCGTGGCTGCGATCCAAAGTTACTGCCGCTTGCCCGTTCGCGAAGAACGTTCCGGTCTCTCGCTATCTGCTCCGGCGTGTTGTGCATGGCTCCCGCGCTCCCAGCAAGAACATGGAACATAGATCGATGCTTTGTCCCTGGTGTTTTCCCCAGGTGCGGGCATGGCGTCGCAGGATGGCAGACCTGCTTCGTCAATAGGCAGCGCGCACTTCTCGCGCCTTTGCGGGGCTGGGCTGACCCGTAGGAGCCGGTTGCTACCCTGTGAGTGGTGAACTCTTCCGATCAGACCGTGGAGCAGGGGCAGAGTTCCGCTGCAATCTCGCCGAATCCATCCGCTCCGGAGGCAACGCCGTCTGTTTCACCCGCCACGACGCGGGCCAGCGGTTTCGCTCCGCTGCGGTATCCGCTTTTTCGCGATCGCTGGATCGCGTCCACCGTGTCAAACCTAGGCACGTGGATGCAGGACACCAGCGGCACGTGGCTGATGACCGCGCTCACGGGATCGCCACTGCTGATCGCGCTGATGCAAACCGCGGCAAGCGCTCCAGTGCTGTTGCTCGGCATCTTTGCCGGAGCGACCGCCGACATCTTTGACCGGCGCCGCCTGCTGCTGTTCTGGCAGGCATGGCAAATGGCCGCGGTGGCGCTGCTGGCGGTACTTGCCTTCACGGGCGTAATTGGTCCGGTGTGGTTGTTGCTGCTCACGTTCCTGATGAATATCGGGTCGGCGATGAACAATCCTGCCTGGCAGGCGATTGTGCCGGAGCTGATTCCGCGTAGCGAACTGCCGAATGCGGTGGCGCTGGCCAGCGCCAGCAACAACCTGGCGCGTGCGGTGGGTCCGGCGCTCGGCGGCCTGCTGATGGCAGCCTTCATCCACGAAACGACCGGGGCTGGGTGGACCTTTGCCTTGAACGCGGCCTCGTTCGCGGCGGTGATCTGGGTGCTGTACGTGTGGAAGCGGCAGCCGCTGTTCCGGTCGGCGCTGCCAGCGGAACGGCTGATGGGATCGGTGGAAACAGGCTTCCGGTTCCTGCGCTACTCGCCGGTGCTGCAGGCGACGTTTGTTCGCGCGTTTCTGTTCACGTTTTCAGTGGCCGCGGTCTGGTCGCTGCTAGCGGTGGTTGCGCACCGTCACCTGGGGCAGGGCGCGCTGGGCTACGGCATTTTGAACGGATCCATGGGGCTGGGCGCGGTGCTTGCGGCGTTTCTGCTGCCCAGGGTGCGGGCACGATTCACCTATGACCAGATTCTTGCGGCATCCAGCGCGCAGTACATCAGCACGCTGCTGGTGCTGGCCTTCGCGCGCACCACCTGGCCTATCATCCTGTTTCTGATTGCAGGCGGCTTTGCGTGGGTGTGCACCATGAGCTCGCTAAACGTGAGTGTGCAGTTGAACGCGCCGGGGTGGGTGCAGGCGCGCGCTCTCGGCATGTACCAGATGGTGTTCCAGGGCGGGCTGGCGATCGGTTCGGTGGTGTGGGGTTACGTTGCCGAACATTCGTCGGTGAAGGTTGCCATGTGCGCCAGCGCTGCCACGATGGCCGTATCGCTGCCGCTGACCTTGCGCCTGCACGTGATGCGTGGCACGGTTCCGGACCTGTCGCCCTACCAGTGGAAGCGGCCGGTGCCGCACCTGGAGCTGGAGCCGCAGCCGGAGGATGGGCCGGTGCGCATCCTGGTGGATTACTCCGTGCCCACCGAGCGCTACAACGAGTTCGTGCACGCGATTCACCAGTTGCGCGACGTTCGGCTGCGGTCGGGCGCGATCCGGTGGGGCGTCTTCCGCGACGGCAACGACCCGGAGCGGCTGGAAGAAAGCTTCGTGATGGAAAGCTGGCTGGAGTACCTGCGCAGCCGCGAGCGCATGACCACCGCCGATGCCACGCTCCTGCAGACTGTGCGCTCGATGCACAAAGGCGACGAGTCGCCACGTGTCACACACCAGGTGTACGCCAAAGAAGTGCAAGCCGCGTCCTGATCGCGCCACTCGTGGAGCGAGGGCTCCCGTACGCTGCGCACGAGGCCTGCTCGGTACTCGTATACTTCGCGAACGAGAGGTTTCATGATCCGTTTGCGCCGTGTGCTTCCTTGGGTGTCGCTGTGTTTTGCCGCGGTGGTGCAGGCCCAGGCGCCTGCTCCGGCAGCAGCGCCGTCTACGCCACCAGCGCGCCAACCACATGCGGCGGGGTACGTGCAGGCACGCGATCTGCCCGACGGTACATTCCCCTCTCCGCGCGTGGATGGCAATTTCATCATCGGTCCGACGCACCCTGCCGCGCCGGAGATGAAGCCCGGGCCGGCGGTTCCACGCGGCACGGTGCAGGAGTTCACCATGAACTCGGCCGACAGCAAGTTCTACCCCGGCATTGCGCGCGAGCCGGGAACGTTTGGCAAGCCAAATCCTTCTGATCCGGCCAAGCTGGTGGTGACGACGAGTCACCCCGCGCCGTACACGCGCAGCGTCACGGTGTATCTGCCGGCGAACTACAAGCCTGGTACGGAACTGCCGTGGATCGTGACCGCGGACGGCCCGGACCGCCTCTTATTTCCCGCGCTGGACTCGCTCATCGCGCAGCACCGCATTCCCGCCGTCGCCGCCGTTTCGATCCAGAACGGCGGTGGAGACGCGCAGGGCAGCGAGCGCGGCCTGGAGTACGACACCATGAGCGGGAAGTACGCCGAGTTCATTGAGCACGAGGTCGTGCCCGAGGTGGAGAAGCGCTTCCACGTGCGATTGACTCGCGATCCGAATGGTCGGGTGACCATGGGGAACAGCTCCGGCGGGGCGGCCGCGCTGATCATGGCGTGGTATCACCCGGAGTGGTACCACCGCGTGCTCAGCTACTCCGGCACATGGATCAACCAGCAGTGGCCGAGCAATCCGCGAACGCCCCACGGCGCCTGGGCCTTCCCCGAACACCTGATTGCGGACACGCCGCGCAAGCCTATCCGCATCTGGATGGAGGTTGGCGATCGCGACCTGCTGAACCCGAACGCGATGCGCGACGGCATGCACGACTGGGTTCTGGCCAACGAAAATCTAGCGCGCGCCCTGGCTGCAAAGGGCTACCACTACCAGTTCGTGTTTGCACAGAACGCCGTCCACGTGGACCGGGCCGTGCGCGAACAGACGCTGCCCGAAGCGCTGGAATACGTGTGGCAGGGCTACGCACCGCGGCATTGAAGCTTCTCAGCTCAGCGAAATCGGGTCGCGGCCGTGCTTCTACGCGATGCACCGTCTTCACTGATCACTAAGGTGGCGGAAGCGGATCGTGAGTCCGCTAGCCGTCTAGCTTCGAACGGCAACTAGCTTTTCGTACAGTGCCAGCGTCTGTTCGGCGATGGCACTCCAACTGAATTTGGCTTCTACGCGTTTGCGGCCGGCTTCGCCGAAGCGCTTGGCCTTGTCAGGATCCGCCAGCAGATCGTTCAGCTTGGCTGCAAGGTCCTTCGCAAACTGTTCCGGATGCTCCGGGAAGCTGGTCGTCGGGTCCTGCGCAAACGGAACCAGGTAGCCGGTTTCGTCATCGACCACCACCTCAAGAATGCCGCCCGTGGCGCTGGCCACCACGGGCGCGCGGCAGGCCATCGCTTCCAGGTTGATGATGCCGAACGGCTCGTACACGCTGGGGCAGCAGAACACGGCGCAGTTGCTGTAAAGCTGGATCGCCTCCTGCTTCGCGACCATGGCTTCGATCCATGTCACGCGCGGATTGATGCTTTTCGCCTTGGCGACCAGCTCCCGCATCTCCTGCGCAATCTCCGGTGTATCGGGCGCGCCGGCGCACAGGACGACCTGCGTGTCCTTGGGCAGGTACTGGATCGCATCGACCAGGTGCGTGACTCCCTTTTGCCGGGTGATGCGGCCCACAAACAGCACGTAGGGCACATCCGGATCGACGCCGTGCTTGATCAGCGCATCCTTGGCCTCGGTCTTCTGGTACTCGTCCAGATCGATGCCGTTGTAGATCACGTGAATGCGCTCAGGGTGAATCTCCGGATACGCCTTCAGGATGTCTTTCTTGGTGCCTTCGCTCACAGCGATCACGGCATCCGCGTCCAGGATCGCGGTGCGCTCCATCCAACTGCTCATGGCATAGCCGGTGCCCAGTTGCTCGGCCTTCCAGGCGCGCAGCGGTTCCAAGGAATGGGTCGTGAGCACAAAGGGAATGTTGTAGAGCTTGCGCGCCAGAAAGCCCGCCATGCTCACGTACCAGGTATGCGTGTGGACGACGTCGATGCCTTCCAGCGCCTTCACCTGGGTCAGATTCAGGCTCAGCGCTTCGAGCGCGGCTTTGAACTTGCCTTCGGTGCCTTCCGTGATCTCGCTCCACGGCTGCTGACCATGCACATTCGGATTCGTTTCGGGCGACTCCTGCTCGCCCCAGCAGTACACCTCGACCTCTGCGCGTTTCGCGAGCTCGCGGCTCAGGTACTCCACGTGGACACCGGCACCGCCGTACACATGGGGCGGATACTCGCGAGTCATGATGCCGATACGCATGGGTGTGCTCCTTTGGGCCGCTGCATGGTTCTGGGCGCGTGCTCATGATACCGTGCGCCCACGCCCGGCCCGAGGAAGAGCGATGATGCTCGTAGCCGGGCACGCGTTCGATGCCTTACCCTTCTTAGCGCGGTGAATGCTGCTCATCCCAAGGACCTCCATGAACGTTCGATTGCTCCTCGCCTCCTTCGCTGTTCTGTTCGCGCCTGCGCTTCACGCACAAACCTCGCCCGCGCCAACACCACCCATGGGATGGAATAGCTGGAACCACTTTGCCGGAAAAGTCACCGACGCCGACGTGCGTGCCACGGCCGACCAGTTGGTCAGCACCGGGATGCGCGACGCCGGTTACGTGTACGTGAACATCGACGACACATGGCAAGGCAAGCGCGATGCGAACGGCGCAATACGCGGCAACGAGAAGTTTCCGGACATGAAAGCGCTGGCCGACTACGTGCACAGCAAGGGCCTAAAGCTCGGCATTTACTCCTCGCCCGGCGAGAAGACCTGCGCAGGCTACGCTGGCAGCTACGGGCACGAGGCGCAGGACGCACAGACCTACGCCGCATGGGGCGTTGACTTCCTCAAGTACGACCTGTGCTCGTTCGGCGATCAGATGTCCGCGGAACGCAAGGCGCACCCCGACGATCCGCAGGCAGGCGAGAAGCTGATGATTGCGGCGTACAAGAAAATGGGCGATGCCCTGCGCGCAACCGGACGCCCGATCCTGTACAGCCTCTGCCAGTACGGGTTCGCCGATCCGTGGAAGTGGGGACCGTCGGTCGGAGCGTCGATGTGGCGCACCACGGACGACATCAACGACACCTGGCCGCGCATGTTCATCATCGGCCAGGAGCAGGCCGACATCGCGCAATACGCCGGTCCCGGTCACTGGAACGACCCCGACATGCTGGAGATCGGCAACGGTGGAATGAAGCCCGACGAGTACCGCCAGCACATGAGCCTGTGGGCCATGCTGGCGGCGCCTCTGCTGGCCGGCAACGACCTGACCAAGATGTCGGACGTGGACCGGTCCATCCTGACGAATCGTGAGGTGATCGCGATCGATCAGGACCCGCTTGGCAAGCAGGCCACACGCCAGTACGAGCACGCCGACATGAGCGTGTGGACGAAGCCGCTGAGCGGTGGCCGGGTTGCGGTGGCGCTGGTAACGTCGTCGTGGGGCGAGCGCAGGATGCAGTTCAACCTGGCAGAGGTCGGCTTTCCAAACGGCGCAAGCGTGCGCGACGTGTGGGACGGCAAAGACCTGGGCCGGCAAAGCGGCGTCTTCACGGGCGTGGTCCCGGGACACGGCGTGCTGCTGCTGATCTTGTCGAAGTAGGCCGGGTCGCGAAAGCTCCATCGGTGAAGTTGCATTAGAGCAGGACGTCGTGCGGCGTCCTGCCCGCTCAACTCTTAGCAAGGTTCCGCTGCCACGCAGTTCGTAAGGAGAAGGTATGCCGGCTGCTCACTCATGCACTGCGGCGGGATTGGCCGCACTCGCGCTTTCTATCGCCGCTATCAACGCGCAAGCACAGTCTCGGATCCCGGCTACGTCTCCCTGTGCCGCCATTCCGCATGCCGACCATCCCAGCGCATATCTGACGAACGGCGCTGTCGACCTGGTCCTGTATCTGCCAGACGCGACCAACGGCTATTACCGTTCATCACGCTTCGATTGGTCGGGCATCATCGCGTGTGCAAGCTATCGCGGACGCACGTACTTCGGAGAATGGTTCAACCAGTACGATCCGATGACGAACGATGCGGTCACCGGGCCGGCAGAAGAGTTTCGCGCGGCCGATGGGATGGAGCTGGGGTACGCAGAGGCGGGTGCGACAGGCGAGTTCATCAAGCCGGGCGTCGGTGTTCTGCAGAGGGTTGGCGATGTGCCTTACCGGTTCGGGACTGTGTATCCGATCGTGGACCACGGCACGTGGACGACGAAGGTGACGCAGCGTTCCGTGACGTTTACGCAGGTGCTGCGGTCCAAGCTGGGCTACTCCTACCGGTACACCAAGACCGTCGAACTTGACCCGCGCCAGCCCATCTTTCGCCTGCGCCACACACTGGTCAACCTGGGTCAGAAAGACATTACGACGCAGATCTACAATCACGACTTCTTCATGCTGGACCACGCGACGACCGGGCCGCAGGATGTGGTGAAGCTTGGCTTTGCGCCGACCTTTGATCCAGCCACACCCTCTGCACTGCGGGTGCAAGGGAACACGATTCAGTTCCTGGCTACTCCCGACGCTGCGCACGTTGCCCAGGGCGCATTCAGCGGCTTCGCCGGCACACCGGGTGAGTACCGCGTTCAGGTCACCAACACAGAGACGAAGACCGCGATACTGCAGACCTCAGACTCTCCTGTCACCAAAGCATACTTCTGGTCCACGGCAAAGACCATTTGCCCGGAGCTGTACACGTCCATTCACGTGCCCGTGGGTGGTCAGCAGGACTGGTCGATTCGATACGAGTTGCAAGCCGGCGACAAGTAGGTGTGGTCAAACGCAAAGATTCCTCTTGACAGACACGGCTCAATCCACAACCATGTGGTTGTGGATGTTCTGGACGCGACGTTCTCGGCACTTTCCGATCGGACCCGCCGTGCGATGGTTGAACGACTCTCGCACGGGCCTGTCACCGTGCATGGGTTCACGGAGGGCTTTGCCATCTCGCAGCAGATGGTTTCAAAGCACGTGGCCTCCCTGGTGCGGGCTCGGATCGTGAAGAAGACCAAGCGCGGCCGGGAGAGCGTCTGCACCCTGAGGCCAGAGGCACTCAAGGCCGTCAACGACTGGACGATGAACTATCGCCAGTTCTGGGAAGAGAGTTTCGACAAGCTGGACGCGGTAGTAACCCAAATGAAGAAGGAGGCAGGTGATGGCAAACGGAACGGCAACTGAGCCGCAACGGATGACGGTAACGCGGGTGTTCGATGCTCCGCGCGAACTGGTGTGGAAGGCATGGACAAGCCAGGAGTATGCGGCTCAATGGTGGGGGCCCAAGGGCTTTACCGCGCCGTTTTGCGAGATCGATTTCCGCGTGGGCGGCAAGTACCGCTTCTGCATGCGGTCGCCCGAAGGACAGGAGTACTGGACAGGCGGCGAGTACTACGAGATTGTGCCGCACGAGAAGATTGTCCTCTCGCTGTACCCCGTCGACGCCGAAGGCAACAAGGTGGATCCCGCCGTGTACGGCATCGAGCACGAGGCGATCGAAGGCGCTCATGACGTGGTTCTGTTTGAGGATCTTGGAAACGGGAAGACCCGGCTGACCCTGATCGGCAACGAGACGATGGAGAGCGCGAAGGAGAGCGGCCAGGTGGAAGGCTGGAACCAGATCCTCGAGAAGTTCGCCGACGTGGTGGCACAGTTGCTGCCGGCGGGCACTCGCTCCTAAGAATCTGGCCGAACAGCCGGGAAGTGCAAAAGCGGGTGAGGCTTCGCTATGGAGCCTGCGCCCGCTTTGTGTTTGCACGGTTGTTCTTTCGGATCTCGTTCTTCTAAACGCCCAGCACGGTCTTGCCCATGGCGGTTCCGCTCTCCTGCATGGCATGGGCGCGGCGCAGGTGCTGCGCGTTGATGGCGCCCAGGTGCTGCGTGACCGTGGTGCGCAACGTGCCCAGGTCCACCAGGCGCGCGACCTCGGTTAGCAGGTCATGCTGCCGCAGAATGTCCTGCGTTCCGAAGACCGGCCGCGTGAACATGAACTCCCAGTGCAGCGACGCGGACTTGCGCTTCAACAGCTTCACGTCCAGATGCTTCGGGTCGTCGATGATGCCGATCTTGCCCTGCGGCGCGACGATCTTCGCCAGCTCCGGAAAGTGCTGCTCGGTACCGGTGAGCGCGGCAATGTACTCGGCCTGCGGAAACTTCAACTCTTCCATCTGCTGCAGCATGGGCCGATGGTGGTCGATGACGAAGTGCGCACCATTGCCGTAGCACCACTGCACCGTCTCAGCACGGGACGCAGTTGCGACCACGGTCAGCGCGGTCAGCTTACTGGCGATCTGCGTCAGGATCGATCCAACACCGCCGGCACCGCCAATGACCAGCAGCACGCCTTTTCGCTGGTGCGCCTGCGCACCTTTGAACTGGTCGATGCCGAGCCGGTCAAACAAGAGCTCCCAGGCGGTGATCGCCGTCAACGGCAGTGCAGCGGCTTCGGCAAAGCCGATCGACTTCGGCTTGCTCCCGACGATGCGCTCGTCCACGGCATGGAACTGCGCATTCGTCCCCTGCCGCGCGATCGACCCGGCGTACCAGACCTCGTCGCCGACTTTGAACAGGCTGCAGTCGCGGCCGCGGCGCACGACCACGCCGGCCGCGTCGTACCCTAGCACCTTGTACTCGGAGCCGGGTTCGGGCGGCGTGCCGGCGCGCACCTTCACGTCCACGGGGTTGACCGAAACGGCCTTGATCTCTACCAAGAGATCGCGCGGGCCGATCTCCGGCTCCGGCACTTCAATGTCGAGCAACGCCTCAGGTGCCTCAATGGGCGAGGGCAAAGTGTATCCAACGGCCTTCATAGATGCTCTGATGCTAAACGCGTGCGTCGCTCCACCGCGCGCCTGCTTGCAGAAGGCGATGTGGCGCTAGACTGCGGCCATCTCTGCTGGCTACGGGATCAGGCGCGCCTGCCGCAGACGCGCAAAGAGATCGAAAAAGCTTTGATCGGTGGGCTGGTACTCCAGGAAGCCCATGCGGCGGCTCTTGCTCATGTCGGTCAGGACCTCAACGGGCCGGCCCAGGTCGGCGTCGGTATGCCATGCCGAGGTGAGGCGGTGAAGATCGGGCTCGGCGAGGCTGTACTTCTCCGCGATGCGGCGCCAATCGTCCTCGGCACCCGCGAGCTGCTGCTCCAGCGGAATGCCTTCGCCGTCGAACGGAGCCGCGGCAATGCCGAAGTGATCGGCGAGTCGCGACCACATCCACTGCCAGCGGAAGACGTCGCCGTTGACCACGTTGAATGCCTGGTTCGCCGCGGCGGGCGTGGTTGCGGCCCACTCCAGGTGCTTTGCCAGCAGACGCGCATCGGTCATGTCCGTCAGGCTGCGCCACTGCACACCCGAGCCCGGAAAGACGAACGGGCGACCGGTCTCGCGGCAGATGGTCGCGTACATAGCCAGCGTCACGCCCATGTTCATCGCATTGCCCACGGCGAAGCCGATGATGGTGTGCGGCCGGTGCACGCTCCACGTGAAGCCCTGCTGCGCGGCGGCGGCGAACACTTCGTCTTCCTGCGCATAGTAGAAGTTCGGGATATCGAGGCGCGGCTGTTCCTCTCGAAAGGGCGTCGCCGGCAGGGTGCCCTTTCCGTACGCTTCGAACGGTCCAAGGTAGTGCTTCAACCCGGTCACAAGCGCAACGTGCCGCACGCTGCCGCCCTGCACGGCCTGTAGCAGGTTGCGCACCATGCCGCTGTTGACGCGGATGTTCTCAGCCTCCGTCTCCTGCCGCAACCAGGACGCGAAGAAGACGTGCGTCGGCCTGACCTCTGCGAGCGCGGTTCTGAGCGACTCAGGATCGAGCAGGTCCGCCGCGACCGCCTCCACACCATCTTGCGGGACCGGCCGGCGGGCCAGGCCATAGGTGCGCCATGCTGGATCGCTGCTGAGCAGTTCTGCCAGGTTGCGGCCGACAATGCCGGAGGCGCCAGCGATGAGAGCGATGCGAGGTGTGGATGCAGTCATAGCGCTTTGGATGATCGCGCGAGGTGCCCCGGTGCGAAGAGGCTCGCGCTACACAGCGTCACAGCATTGCGCGGCTAGAGCCAGCGCAGTGTAAACGAACAGGCGACGAGCGACGTGCGACGTGCTTCAAGCGAAAATGCGAAAGGCGCACCAGCATCGGCGCGCCTTCGCTTTCGTTCGAGAAACGCTACCGCTACTTCTTGCCACCCCTGCCCAGCGCGAGTTCGATCAGCGCCTTCTCCTCGAGCTCATGTGCCTTGGCAGAGCCGGTTGCGGGGCTGGCCGACGCCGAACGCGTCACGCGAAGCACGCGACGGCTCCCGGCCGAACGCTTCAGCAGCGGGTACGCATAGGTGAGCGGGCCCATGTTCGCCGGCTCCTCCTGGACCCACACGATCTCTTCTGCGTGTGGGTACTGCGCCAGCGCGGCTTCCAGCTCTTCGGCAGGCCACGGATACAGTTGTTCGACGAAGACGATCGCAGTGGAGAAGTCGCCCCGCTTCGCACGTTCTACGCGCAGGTTGTGTCCGATCTTGCCCGAGCAGACGAGGATGCGACGCGGGTCCTTCGCTTCGCCGTCGGCCAGCACTTTGCGGAAGCGCGGTGCGGCCAAGTCGACAACGGGCGAGACCGCATCCGGATGGCGCAGCATGCTCTTGGGCGTGAAGACCACCAGCGGCTTGCGGTACGGCGACAGCGCCTGCCGACGCAGCAGGTGGAAGTACTGTGCGGCGTTCGATGGCTGCGCCACAATCATGTTGTCCGTCGCGCAAAGCTGCAGATACCGCTCGATGCGGGCGGACGAGTGCTCCGGCCCCTGGCCTTCGTAGCCGTGCGGCAGCAAGAGGACAACGCCCGACTGCAGGCCCCACTTGGCTTCGCCCGCCGCGATGAACTGATCGATGATGATCTGCGCGCCGTTGGCGAAGTCGCCGAACTGCGCCTCCCACAGCACCAGCGCCTCGGGGTAGTCGCGGCTGTAGCCATACTCAAAGCCAAGCACGGCGGCCTCGCTGAGCATGGAGTTGTAGACCTCGAAGCGGCCCTGGTTGTCCGACAGGTGTTGTAGCGGCGAGTAGCGCAGCTCCGTTTCCGTATCGACCCAGACGGAGTGCCGCTGGTTGAAGGTGCCGCGCTGCGAGTCCTGTCCGCTCAGTCGAACCGGCGTGCCGGCCTTCAACAGCGAAGCGTATGCGACGAGCTCGGCGGTGCCGTAGTCGAACGGGCGCTTGCCCTCGCCCATCTCCACGCGCTGCTTCAGCAATGCCTGCACCTTGGGATGAACATGGAAGTCGGCAGGCGCCGTGGTCAACTGCGCGACCAGATCCTTTACCTCATCCGCGGTCAAGCCAGTGGCGACGTCCTCGCCCTTGGGCAGGCGGCCGCCTTCATAGTTCTTCCAGTACGTCGGCAGCTCGCTCAGCGAGGGCGCGTGCTCCGCTTCTTTACCGTGCGCTTGGTCGGCAAGGAACTGCTGCTGAATCGCCGCGATTTCGGCCGACGCGTCAATGCCCAGACGCTCCGCGTAGCTCTTGTACAGCGGCGCCGTCTCCTTGATGCGGGCGTAGCGACGCGGCTGCGTGACGGTGGGATCGTCCACCTCCGAGTGGCCGTGGCGACGGTACCCGATCAGGTCGACCACCACATCGCTCGCGAACTTGGCGCGGTACTCCGCTGCGATCTTCGCCACGCGCAGCACGGCATCGGGGTCTTCCGCGTTCACGTGGAAGATCGGAATCGGCAGGCGCTTCGCAATGTCGGTCGAGTAGCGCGAGGAGTTCGACTCGTGCGGCTCCGCCGTAAAGCCGAGCAGATTGTTGACCACAACCTGGATCGTTCCGCCCACCTGGTATCCAGTGATGGTCGCAAGGTCGAGCGTTTCGGCAAAGATGCCCTGTCCTGCAAACGCCGCGTCGCCGTGGATGATCATCGGCAGCACCTTGCTCTCGCCGTCCTTGCCCAGTCGAACCTGGCGGGCGCGAGCACGGCCCATGATGACGGGATCGACCGCTTCCAGGTGCGACGGGTTCGACGCCAGGTGCAGGCGAACTTCCTTGCCCGCAGGCGACGTGTACACGCCAGTCGCGCCCTGGTGGTACTTCACATCGCCGCCGCCCAGGTGGGAGCGCGGATCAACGTCCTCGAACTTGGTGAAGATGTCCGCAGCGGAACGGCCGACGGTGTTCACCATCACGTTCAGGCGGCCGCGATGGCTCATCGCAAAGTTGCAGCGCTCCACACCAAGGCCAGAGGAGACCTCGAAGATGCGCTCGAGGAACGGGATCAGCACCGTCAGGCCTTCCAGCGAAAAGCGCTTGGTGCCCAGGTAACGCTGCTGAATCGTCTGCTCAAACAGGTCGGCTTTGATCAGTTGCGTCAGCGTGTGCGCCTGCTGTTCGGGCGTTTCGCGGTACTCCTGCTCCATGGCGGCCTGCAGCCATTCGCGCCGCTCGGGCGAGGCGATGTGGCTGAACTCCAGCGCGATGGTGCCGCTGTAAAACTTGCGCGCCTCGGCAGCAATGTTGTCAGAGCCTTCGGGCAGTTCCACCGGAAACGGCTCGGGCGGCAGGTACTGCTGTAGCGGGTCGAGCTGCGCCTGCAGGTAGCCCCAGCGGCGGAAGATCTCGAAGACAGTCGTGCGCAGTTGATCCGCACCGGTTTCGCGCTCGGGAAGCGCATCGATCGTAGGTGAAACGGTTTTTTCTGTGCCTGGAGTTTTGCTCTGCGACTTCGCCCTGGTAGCCATGAATCCTCGACCCGTCTATGGTATGCCTCGGTTCGCTCGAGCGACAGACGCTGACGGAGGAGGTCGCCGATGCGGCAATCGCCTCTGTTCGTTTACCGCACCAGCATGCGATCAACGCTCCTTCGGTGGGGTCCTGTGTGTCAGGCATCTGACCTAGGCCGAGGGTGGCAACCAACGCGGCGCGCGCTTCCCGCGTCTAGCTATAGCGAAGATAAGGCGAATAGAACAGCGCCGGGAGAGACCAAGATGAGCGAACGCACCGTGGAACTGGATCAGCCCGTCGTCACCGACGAAGCTGCTAACGCCCTGCGCGAGGCCACCGACCGTGCCGAGCGCGCCGAGATGGAATTGGCGCGGCTGAAGGCGCAGCAGCGCGAACATCCGTCCACATCGCCGCGACCGGAGACCACCAGCGCTCCGGAAGCGCGTGATGAGCGCCATGAGTCCGCTCCGCAGCAAGCCACGGAGTCGCGCACGATGCAGACCGACGAGTTGAAACAGCCGCCCAGCCCGAAC
Source organism: Terriglobus aquaticus (assembly GCF_025685415.1). NCBI lineage: Bacteria > Pseudomonadati > Acidobacteriota > Terriglobia > Terriglobales > Acidobacteriaceae > Terriglobus > Terriglobus aquaticus. Next base: position 3,604,446 of record NZ_JAGSYB010000001.1, on the reverse strand, counting down.
ACGGCAGAGAACGCGCCTGACGGAGCGACGGGGAACCGGAGCTTCGACCGCGGCTCCGCGAACCGCGCCATGTCAGAGGGCGACGGCGTAGACGAACTGCGCAAAGATCCGATGATGGCGCACCTGCTGGACTCGCTGGACGCCGGAACCGACATCGGCCACTACGGCCGGCTGGTGTTTGCGATGGTCGCGCGGCACTTCCTGCCGCATGAGCAAGTCAGGGCCTGGCTGACCAAAGACAACGACTTCAGCGACGATCAGGCGCAGCAGATGCTGCACCAGGTGGAGGGCCGCGACTACTCGCCGCCGCGCCGCGAACGCCTGCTGGAGTGGCAGAGCGAACAGGAGTTCCAGTTCATCGACCCGAGCGATCCGGACAGCGGAAACCTGTACCGCAACCTGAAGTTCCCGCAGGAGATCTACGAGCACATCGGCCACTACCAGGATGCGAAGGCATCCAGCTAGTCGCCACGGCAAGCCGCAAACACGAACGCAACAAGGCCTCGCAAATGCGAGGCCTTGTTGCGTTCCTATGCTTCGTTTAGCTCTTCAGAGCGGCATCGACCAGCGCCTTTGCCTCGTCCTGGATCTGCTTCAGGTGGTCTTCGCCCTGGAAGCTTTCGGCGTAGATCTTGTAGACGTCCTCGGTTCCGGAAGGCCGAGCGGCAAACCAGCCGTTTGCCGTTGCGACCTTCAGGCCGCCGATTGCCGCGCCGTTGCCCGGCGCGTTGGTCAGCACCTGCGTGATCGGTTCGCCGGCAAGCTCCTTGGTCGTCACCTGCTCGGGCGACAGCTTGCCTAGCTTCGCTTTCTGCTCCTTGGTCGCGGCGGCGTCGATGCGCTGGTAGGCGGGTGTGCCGTACTTCGCGGTCAGCGCCTGGTAGAGTTCGCCCGGATCCTTGCCAGTGCGCGCGGTCATCTCCGCCGCCAGCAGACCCATAATCGGGCCGTCCTTGTCGGTCGACCAGGCTTTGCCGTCGAGCGTCAGGAACGACGCGCCTGCGGACTCCTCGCCACCAAAACCAAGCGAGCCGTCACTCAGGCCGTTCACAAACCACTTGAAGCCGACCGGCACCTCCAGCACCTTGCGGCCGATGCCTGCGGCAACGCGGTCGATCATGCTGGACGACACCAGCGTCTTGCCAACAGCCGCATCCTTCGACCACTGCGAACGGTTCTGGAACAGGTACTCAATCGCGACGGACAGATAGTGGTTCGGGTTCAGCAACCCGACCGACTTGGCCACAACTCCGTGGCGGTCGTGGTCCGTATCGCAGGCCCAGCTCACGTCGAACTTGTCCTTGTTCTCGATCATGCCGGCCATCGCGTACGGCGACGAGCAGTCCATGCGGATCTTGCCGTCCCAGTCGATGTGCATGAAGCGAAAGGTCGCATCAACCACGGTTGAAAGCACCGTCAGCGGCAGCTTGTACTGCTCCGCAATGCGCGGCCAGAACGCTACGCCCGCGCCGCCCAGCGGATCGACCGCGAGTTTCAGACCACTGGCCGCAATGGCTTCCATATCGACGACCAGCTTCAGGTCGCCCACATACTCGCCCACGTAGTCGTGCTTCTGGGTCGCCTCGGCCGTTAGCGCTTTCGCAAAGCGGATCCGCTTCACGTCCTTCAGCTTGTCGCGCAGGATCTGGTTGGCGCGGTCCTGCACGGCCTTGGTCACGTCGGTGTCGGCCGGACCGCCGTTGGGCGGGTTGTACTTGAAGCCGCCATCCTCGGGCGGGTTGTGACTCGGCGTGATGACGATGCCATCGGCCAAGCCGTTCTTGCGGCCAGCGTTGTAGTTCAGGATGGCGTGCGACAGCGCTGGCGTCGGCGTGTAGCCGTAGCTGCCGCCTTCGGTGTTCGAACCCGCGGGCAGGCCTGCACCGTTGTCGATGCGCGTCTCTACACCGTAGGCCGCGAGCACCTCCAGCGCGCTGCGAAAGGCGGGCTCGCTCAAGGCGTGCGTGTCCATTGCGAGGAACAGTGGACCGGTGATCCCCTTCTCTTCCCGATGCTCCACGATCGCCTGCGTAATGGCGAGGATGTGGTCCTCGTTGAAAGCCGACTTCAGGCTGGACCCGCGATGGCCGCTGGTGCCGAACGACACCTGCTCTGCCGGGTTGGCGGGATCGGGATGCAACGTGTAGTAGGCGGAAACCAGGCGGGACAGATCGACTAGCGAGTGCGGATCGGGCAGGTGGCCCGCTTTGGGATCGACGCTCATGTTGGGACTCTCTCTAAGGGGAGCTTGGTGGCGCAAGGTTCGCGCTCGGTGCTCGCGAGGTTTGATGCTATCAATCTCCCGCAAGTCGAAGCACGCAGGGCTACCGGCACGTCGCTGAGGAACTCGCTACAATTCTGTTCTCCCCTGATTCGTTGTGCCCAGTGAGCCTGGATGGTTGTGGTGTTCACGTGCGCTTCGAGCTGCGTCTGTGTTCGTTCCTGAAGAGAACGAATGAGTCGTTTGCGTCATTTTGTCTGCTGCCGGATCGCGCTGGGCGCGGTTGCGAGCGCTGTTGCTGCGTTGCCGGCGCATGCTGCGCAGTCGACGCTGCTTGCCGACACCTATGTCACGTCGCTGCGGCCCTCGACCAACTACGGCAGCCTGACCAACCTGTATGTGAACGCAAACAGCACGGCCCTGCTGCGCTTCGACTTGTCAGCGCTGCCGCCAGACGCTACCGCCGCAACCATTGGCCGCGCGGTTCTGCGCGTGTACGTGAACCGGGTGAACGCACCGGGAACGCTGGCGGTGGCTGCGATCGGGAGTGACTGGCGCGAAGGCGCGGTGACCTACCAGACCTTGCCGTCTACGGGATCTGCGGTCGATACGGAGAGCGCGAACGCGGAAGGACAGATCGTCGCGTTCGACGTGACGGCGCTGGTGAAGCAATGGGCGGCAAACCCTTCCGCCAACTTCGGCTTCGCCATCACGACGGCCAGCGGAGACGTGGTTCTGGACAGCAAGGAGAGCGACACCACGGCGCATCCCGCAACGCTCGATGTGACGATGCTGGCGTCCTCCTCTGGAGCTGGCGCAACCGGCCCGGCAGGCCCGCAGGGTGCGACCGGACCACAAGGCCCTGCCGGACCGGCAGGCCCACAGGGCGCTCAAGGTATCGCGGGAGTCAAAGGCGATGCGGGCGGCCTGGTCTATCGCGGGGCGTACAACGTGGCAAGCACGTATGCGGCCAGTGACGTGGTCACGTTTGCGGGTGGCGCCTGGGTGTCCATGGCCGACGGCAACACCGGCAGCGTTCCGTCGGCGGGCTCCACCCAGTGGAGTGTCCTTGTTCCCGCAGCAAGCTCCGCCACCGGTGTGAACCCGGCCGTAGGACTCGTCTATCGCGGCACGTTCAGCACGGCGGCAAGCTATGCCGCGAACGAGGTTGTCAGCTACAACAGCGCGGCCTGGGTTTCGCTGCTGGGCAACAACATGGGCAATACGCCGGTCAGCGGCAGCGTGTACTGGGCGGTGCTGGTGCCGGCGGCAGGCACTGGGACCGGCACTCCCAGCACGCCGAGCCTCGGCTACAAGGGAGCGTATAGCGCGGCGGTTCTCTATGGCGTGAACGATGTAGTGAGCTGGGCCAACGGCGCCTGGGTCTCGATCGCCGCAGCCAATCAGGGGAACACACCGGATCAATCGCCGGGAGCCTGGGCGGTGCTGGTACCGGCAGCGTCGGGTACAGGGACCGGTTCTCCCGTCCCGGGTACGCCCTCGCTGGGGTACAAGGGCGTGTACGCCGCCGCCACCAATTACGGCCTGAACGACGTGGTGACGTGGCAGTCCGCGGCGTGGGTTTCCATCTCCAGCAGCAATGCGGGCAACACCCCGGACCAGTCGCCTGCGAGTTGGGCCGTGCTGGTGCCAGCCGCGGGTTCAGGCGGTGGAACCACGACGGTCGTCACGAAGAACCTGGCGTACCAGGGCAATTACGTCAGCGGCACCAACTACGCCATCAACGATGTGGTCACATGGCAGTCCGCCGCGTGGATCTCGCTGGTGGACGGCAATCACGGCAACACGCCCGACGCGAGCGCGGCGGCTTGGGCTCCGCTGGTGCCTGCGGCGGTCGGCATCCAGGGGCCGCAGGGCGTAGCCGGGGCGACTGGGCCGCAGGGACCGCAAGGCATTCCGGGGCTGCCGGGAGCAGCGGGGCCGGCCGGGCCGCAAGGACCGTCGGGACAGACGGGGCGTCCAGGATTCGTCTACCAGGGGCCGTACCAGTCCGCGGCCAATTACGCCGCCGGCGACGTGGTGCTATGGCAGGGCGGATCGTGGGCTTCGCTGGCCGACAGCAACCATGGCAACACGCCGGACCAGTCGCCGCTGCAATGGGGTCTGTTGACCAGCCAGGGGCCGCAGGGCTTGCAAGGACCGACCGGAGCGGCTGGGCCGCAGGGGCCGCAAGGCCTGCCGGGAACCATGGGACCGGCAGGACAACAGGGACCTACGGGACCGGTCGGATCGCCGGGGCCACAAGGCGCACCGGGCCGCGATGGGGCGCAGGGTCCGCAAGGCGACAGAGGGCTGCCTGGCCCGCAGGGTGCGCCGGGGCCGGTCGGCATTACGTGGCAGGGCATCTACGCGTCCGGAACCAACTACGCTCTGAACGACGCGGTGGCTTGGCAGGGCCAAAGCTGGCTCTCGGCAACGGCAGGCAATCATGGCAACACGCCGGGAACGACCCCGGACTGGATTTTGCTGGCTGCCGCGGGCTCGACCGGGCCGCAGGGTCTGCAGGGCGCGACTGGGCCGCAAGGCGCGCAAGGCTTGCCGGGGCCGACTGGAGCGCAGGGCCCACAGGGCTTGCCCGGCGCAACCGGGCCGCAGGGTGATCCGGGGATAGTCTTCCAGGGCAGCTACGACTCCACGAGAAACTATGCCCTGCACGATGCAGCAACGTACGGGGGCGGCACCTGGCTTTCGCTGACCGCAGGCAATCACGGCAATACGCCCGGAACCACGCAGGACTGGGTGCAGATTGCCGCACCCGGCGCACCGGGTGCAGCGGGACCACAGGGTCTGCCGGGTAATGCGGGCGCGACCGGACCGCAGGGTGCAACCGGTCCGGCGGGTCCGGCCGGGCCCGCTGGCCCACAAGGATTGACAGGCGCGCCGGTTGCGTTTCGCGGTGCCTGGAACAGCGTTAGCGCTTACGTAACGGGCGATGCGGTCAGCTACACCGGGTCGTCCTGGATCGCCACGTCTGCGATCAGCGGAACGCCGCCGGGCAGCGCTCCGCAGTGGTCGCTGCTGGCGCAGGCGGGATCTGCGGGAGCAGCGGGAACGCCCGGCCAGACGGGTGCCACGGGACCGCAGGGTCCTGCAGGCCCGGTGGGAGGCCTCGGTCCGCAAGGCGCTCCGGGGCTGACCTGGCAGGGCTCATATAGCTCGACCACCACGTACAGCCAGCGCGACGCAGTAGCGTACGCGGGCAGCAGTTACGTGTCGCTGGTGAGTGGCAACACGGGCAACACGCCGGGAGCGGCTGGCGTTACGCAGTGGACACCGCTTGCGTTGGCGGGAACGAACGGCGCTGCCGGCGTGAACGGCAGCAATGGAGCGCCTGGCGCGGCTGCCACGATTGCAGTCCGCAACGTGACCAGCGGACCGACAGCGTCCGTGACAAACGCCGGCACCGCACAGGCTGCGGTTCTGGATTTTGTGCTGCCCAAGGGAGATACAGGGGCTGTCGGTCCGGTGGGACCCGCTGGCATCGCGTTCCGTGGAGGGTGGTCGGCGGGCACCGGCTACAGCAAGGGCGATGCCGTGTCGCTGAATGGGTCGTCGTACATCTCGCAGGTCGGCAACAACCTGGCGAACCCGGAGACAGACGTTCAGACCAACGGCGGCAACTGGGCGCTGCTGGCATCGCAGGGTGCTACCGGAGCAAATGGTGCGGCGACCGTTACGATCGGCACGGTGGCGAGCGGTACGACCGCCAGCGTGACCAACGTCGGCACCTCCACCGCTGCCAGACTGAACTTCGTCCTTCCGCAGGGCGCACCCGGAGCGCAAGGCCCCGCAGGACTCACGTGGCGAGGGCCGTGGGCCAGCGGCACGGCCTACAACGCGAACGATGCGGTCAGCTACGGCGGCTCGGCCTATGTGGCGCTCTCTGCCAGCACGGGAACACAACCGGTGGGCGGGACCTACAGCAGCACGGCATGGGCGCTGCTGGCGTCGGCGGGCGCAACCGGGCCCACAGGAGCGACGCCCACCTTTGCTGTCGGTAGCACGACCACCGTGCCTGCGGGAACAGCAGCGTCGGTCACGCTGAGCACCAGCGGAACGGTGAACACGTTGAGCTTCGCCATTCCCCAGGGGCCCGCTGGACCGGCAGGACCCTCCGGCGGCACGGGTGGCAGTGGCGCCAGCGGAGCCGTGTTTACGGCGACGCATGCCCTGTTGAGCAGCGACAACGGTGTGCAGTACTACTCCGTCGCAAACAACCTGACGCAAGCGTCGGAGTCGCCGGCGCTGATGACGCTGATGCCTGGCTCGTGCATGGTGAGTTCGGTGACGCTGTACAACACGGGTGCGCGTGGCGCGGCGATGATCCTGCGTTCCGGAACAAATCCCGCGGCAAACCTTTCAACGGTTGCCACCTGCAGCAACATCGCTGCCGGCGCGTCAACCTGCGCGATCAGCCCGTCTGTCGATCTGGGCGGCAAGTTTGTGGACCTGGGTGCGGCGTCGGGCGGTGCGAGCAGTACTCTCTTCACGCTGTTCACCTGCGCCTCGCAGTAGGATCTGCCGCGCTAGAGAATGCGTGGCAATACATCCAAACCTGCCTCCCATACGTTCTCTAAACGCTAGGCTTGCGCGATGCACTCAGATCAAGCTACTGTGCTGGACGATGTACGAAGGCCGTATTGCAAGGACCGAACATCGGCTTTCATCTGCTGAAGGTATTCCGTAGCCGACACGCAACTTAACGCAGCAGGGATGCTTCCTACATCCCGTTCTCATACGTTTCACGCTTTTCCGAGTACTCAAACGTTCCACTTCCACAGGAGTCCCCGTGATGGATCAACTCACAAATCAGATTGTCAATCGAGCACTCTCCCGGCGCGGTTTCCTGGCCGGAGCCGGTGTGGCCACCGCGGCGACCCTGACCGGTTGCGGCGGCAGCACGACCACAACCCCGACCCAGCCAACCACTCCGCCAGCGACCGCACTGACCGACGTCGATGTGATCAACTTCGCTCTCAACCTGGAGTACCTGGAAGCAGAGTTCTACCTGCGCGCGGTCACAGGACAGGGTGTACCGACTGCCGACGGTGGTGCTGGCAGCAACGTCAACATCTCCTTCACGGGACCGGTTGCCGGCTTCAGCAGCGCCAATGCGTTCTACCAGCAGATTGCGGTCGAGTTCGCCCAGCAGGAGTTGCAGCACATCCGCACGCTGCGTGCGGCGCTGACAGCCGCGGGTGCAACGCCGATCTCCTCGCCGGCCTTGGATTACACGACGGGCTTCACCGGACTCGCGACGGCGGCTGGCCTGACCGGCTTCAACCCGTTCGCAAGCATGCTGAACTACTTCAGCGCGGCTCTGGGCTTTGAAGACAATGGTGTGGAAGCGTACACCGGTGCGGCTGCCCTGCTCACCAACACGCAGAACCTGAACGTGGCTGCCGGCATCCAGGCGGCAGAGGCATATCACTCCGCGTCACTGCGCACCCTGATTGTTGCCACGGGCGACTCGACTGTGATCGGCAACTACAACAAGCTGATTGCGGCACGTGGAACCTTGGGTGGCAGCACGGAAACCCAGGTCAGCATTGGTGGAGCCGGAAAAGCCTCTGTGATCGTACAGGCTGATCCGAACACGTCTGTCGGGTACGCGCGTTCTGTCGACAACGTTCTGCACATTGCGTACGGCGCAACGGGTGCGGGCCTGTCGAAGGGCGGATTCTTCCCTGCCGGCCTCAACGGCAACATCAAGACGACTGCTTCCTAAGCTTTTTCCGGAGATACCATGGCGACCACTGAAACAAAAATGCTTGATTCCATCATTGCCAGCCGCCGGGCCGTATTGCTCGGGGCAGGCGCTTTGGCGGCGACGGCTGCGCTGGGCGGCGAGAAGAAAGCCGCAGCGGCAGTTCCGGCCACGCTGAACGACACGCAGATCCTGAACTTTGCGTTGAACCTGGAGTACCTGGAAGCACAGTTCTACACGCTGGCAACCGAGGGCGTGACGGCTGACAAGTCCGCCAACAAGCCGATCAGCCTGGGCGGTAGCACCGCCGGTGCTGTGACGGTGAAGGCGAACCCCAAGGTTCCCTTTGTCAACACAGCGGTGCAGTCCTACGGTCTCGAGATCGCGCTGGAAGAGCGCAACCACGTGACCTTCCTGCAAGGCGCGCTGGGCACCGCTGCTGTGGCGCAGCCGGCCATCAACCTGCAGTCCAGCTTCGTCACTCTGGGCAGCCTGGCGGGTGTGCCGAACTACGATCCATTCGCGAATGACCTCTACTTCCTGCTGGGTTCCTACATCTTTGAGGATGTGGGTGTGACCGCGTACCACGGCGGCGCTCTCGCAATCTCCAAGACGAACCTGACGGCTGCCGCTGGCATTCACGCGGTGGAAGCCTACCACGCAGGCATCGTTCGCACGCTGCTGACCCAGGTCGATCAGGGTCTGGTCACCGTGGGCGGTGGCGGCCAGGGTGTTGCGCTGTCGGTCGCCAACGCGATCTCGAACGTGCGCGCCACGGTCGACGGTACGCTGGGCAAGCTGCCGACCGACGCTCCAGGCCTGACCGGTCAGGATGACTTCGGCATCAACTACAAGATCACCGCGCCGCTGAACGGTGTGGGCGGTCCTTACCTGACCTCCAACATCGACGACGAAGGCAAGCTGACTGCCGCGAACGCCACCACGTACACCTACAGCAACTACGTTTGCTTCGGCCGCACGCCGCAGCAGGTGCTGGACATTGTGTACGCGAGCGCATCGGGCGCCAAGGGCGGCTTCTTCCCGAACGGCCTCAACGGCGACATCAGCTAAGCACGCAGGACGGAACAGCGAAAGGGCGAGCCTAAGGGCTCGCCCTTTTTGCGTCATGGGCCAGCGTGCAGGCTGTGGACAAAGGGCGGCTTCTGGTGGATCTTTTCAGGAACCGGACCTGCAGATTCTGCGTAATGGTCTATGTCGGCGCAAGGCGCCGGCAATTTCGGAACAAATAGATTGGTAGGGCCACAATGCAGCGAACCCCTCTGCTTGCGTTGACGATGCTGTGCGCTCCAGCGCTTCCCCACCCGCCCGTGCTGCTGGCGCAGGCTGCGTGCACCGGTTCGGCGCTGAGCGGTACGGTTCGCGATACAACCGCTGCCCTGCTGCCAAATGCCACCCTCTCCATCGACAGCGGCACGCCCGTACAGAGCGGGCCGGATGGGCGCTTCGTGTTGCCGTGCCTCTCTACCGGTGCACACACGCTGCAAGTGGGAGCGGAAGGCTTCGCGCCGGTGACGTTGAAGATCAAGGTGCCTGCCAGAGGTCCGCTGGACCTGACGCTGACTCCGGCCACGGAGACGACGGTGGACGTGGATGCCGACACATCCGACGCGGCATCGTCTCCCAACTCCGCCGGGCCGAGCCACCAGATCCAAGGCAAGCAGTTGGAGCAACTTGCCGACGACCCGGACGACCTCCTGCGCGAGGTGCAGCAGATGGCGTCGGGCATGGGCGGCAATCCCGCCAACGCGACGATCGCCGTGGACGGATTCCAGGACTCGACGCACATGCCGCCCAAGGCGTCGATCGCGTACATCAAGGTGAACCCTGACCTGTTCTCCGCCGAGTACCGGGAGCCGCCCTTTGGCAACGGCGGACGCGTGGAGATCTATACCAAGCCGGGGCAGAAGACTTACCACGGTGCGCTGTTCACAACCAACGGCAGCCCTTGGGAGAACGCACGCGATCCCTTCTCAAACTCGAAGGCGGCGATCGGCAAGCAGCGTTATGGCTTTGAACTGGGCGGCCCGCTGCGCAAAGACTCGATGGACTTCTTTACGTCGCTCGAGTACCGGCGCATCGACAACTTCGCCGTTGTGAACGCGGTCGCTCTTGGCTCCAACGGCGCCCCGGTGAACGTGGTGGCGAACGTGGCCACGCCGCAGCGCCTGTGGCAGCCGACGGCAAAGGTGACCTGGCAGCTTTCGCCACGCAATACGTTCATCATCGGGTACACGGGCTCCGTCTCGAACCTGGACAACGTGGGCGTGGGCGGGACCACGCTGCAGGAATCCGGCTACAGCAGCCAGCAGTACGACCACACACTTCGCTTTTCCAATGTGACCACCGTGAACGCCAACCTGATGCACGAGGCTCGCGTAAGCCTGCGCTGGGATGGCGAGAACGACACGCCTGCGTCCACGGCGGCACAGGTGCAGGTAGCGGGCGCGTTCACCGGCGGCGGGGCAAGCATCGGGGCGCAACGCATTCATGAACTGCGCACGGAGATCAACGACGACGCGATTCTTTCCACGGCACATCACACCTTCAAGGCCGGCCTGCAACTGTTTCTGAACGACGAACACCGCCGCCTGACAACGGATTTCAACGGCGCCTATGTGTTCGGCGGGGGCACGGCGCCGGTGCTGAACAGCAGCAACCAGGCCGTGGCCGGGCAGACTACCACCATCAGCGGCCTGGAGCAGTACCGGCGCGCGCTGGCCGGGCTCCCGGGCGGAACACCCACGGCCTTTACCGGGGTCTCCGGGAATCCGGAGGTCGACTTTCACCAAACGCAGGCGGCGCTGTATGTGCAGGACGATTGGAAGCTGTCGCACGGCGTGATGGTGTCGGCCGGGCTGCGGTACTTCATTCAAGACAAGCCCCTGCTAACGGACGTGCTGACGCCGCGGCTAGGCATTCTGTGGGCGCCGGGCAAGGAGCCCAAGTGGACGGTGCACGCGCACGCGGGTATGTTTGGCGGCCAGTTCAATCGCAGCGAATGGGCGGAGATCCAGCGGCAGGACGGCGTGCAACGAGTTACGCGCACGGTCTACAACCCGGTGTACGGCTCGCCCTATTCCGGCAACGCGACGACCATCTTTTCCGCGCGCACCCTGGCACCCCACCTGTCGGACACGCTGTACGGCATTTACAACATCGGCGGCACTCGCGACCTGCCGCATGGCTTCAGCCTGATGACCGACCTGGGCTATGGCCGGTTCTGGAACTACAGCCGCAGCAACAACATCAACGCCCCGCTGAACGGCAGCCCAACGGGACCGAGGCCGTTGGCGCCCAACCTGAATCTGTTGCAGGTGCAGGCGAGCGGTCAGGGCCGGCTTGACTTCATCTTTGGTGGCATTGAGAACCACAAGCTGAAGCGGGTTCAGTTCTTTGCGGGCGCGGTGCACCTGGACCAGATCGACGACACCAACGACGACACGTTCTTCACACCGCAGAATCCGCGCTCCGATGCTGGCGAGTTTGCCCGCCGATCGGACAATGCACCGTGGCAGGCCTTTGGCAATGCCAGCGTCACCCTGCCGTGGAAGCTGCAGTTCAGCATGGATGGCTATGCCAACGGAGGCCGGCGCTACAACATCACGACCGGGTTCGATAACAACGGCGACGGCAACTTCAACGACCGGCCGCAGTATGCCGCTGCCGGCACGCCGGGTGCGGTGCAGACGCGGTACGGCCTGCTGGTGGCGACGGGAGGAACAGCCGTCTTTTCGCGCAACCGCGGCGTGCTGCCCTGGGCGTTCTACATGGACGGCAACCTGTCGCGGACCTTTCCGCTGACGCGCAACACCAAAGCCGACCATCCGCAGGCGATTGCCGTAAACCTGCGGTCGTCGAACTTCCTGAACCACACCAATGTCACTTCGGTGGGCGGCATCTTCAACTCTCCGCTGTTCGGTGTTCCGTTCGCCGCCGACAACGGTCGCCGTGTGGAAGCCGGTCTGCGCTACAGCTTCTAGGCTGTGACACGCGGGTTTTGGTGCGAGGAAGGAGCTGGGCTGCGCTGCCCAGCTCCTTCCAGCGAACTACAGCGGCTGAACGTCCGAAGCCTGCCAGCCTTTTGGCCCCTTGATCACGTTGAACTGAACGGTCTGGCCTTCCTGCAGCGTCTTGAAGCCGTTGGCATTGATCGCGGAATAGTGAACGAAGACGTCTTCGCCGTTCTCCCGGCTGACAAACCCGAATCCCTTTGCGTCGTTGAACCACTTCACCGTGCCACGCTCCATGTGCCGCCTCCCTCAAGTTGGCTCGTGCAGAGACAGAGCCGCGCCGGCTGTGGCCGGTGCTGGTAGAAACTCTCTGCGCGATTGCGGCTACTTTAGCACAGGAAAATGCAAGGTCAACCCGCTTCTCGGGCGACCTTCGACGGCGTGCAAGCTTGGCGGATGCCGCGTTTGCGGCAGGCTAGCGGACCGGGTTGGAGGTGTTTTGCAATGCTGCCTCGACCAGAGCGGTGGCCCGGTCCAGCACCTCGTCCAGCGTCATGGCGGTGGTGTCGATGCGAACGGCATCGTCCGCGGGTCGCAAGGGGCTGACCTCGCGGGTGCGGTCGCGCTCGTCACGAGCGGCGATGTCGCGCGTGATGGAGTCGCGATCCTCGGCTTGGGCCGCCGGGGTGACACCCGTCTGGAGGAAGCGACGGTCGCCGCGCGCCTCGACGGAAGCGTCCAGGAAGAGCTTCAGGGTCGCGTCGGGAAAGACGACGGTACCGACATCGCGACCTTCCATGACCACACCGGTCGGGGCAGTTTGGCCCATGCTGCGCTGGGCGGCGACCATCCAATGCCGAACGCCGGGGTGAACGCTCACGCGCGAGGCTGCGGCCGTAATCTCTGGCGTGCGCAGCAGGGCGGTCACGTCACGGCCGTCCAGCAAGACTCGGTTTGCACCGTCGCCAGGCGTGAGCGCGATGGTGGTCTCCGCGGTCAGCGCAGTCAGGGCTGCGGGGTCGTCCAGCGGGATGCCGCGCTCGGTAGCCTTCAGCGCCAGCGCGCGATACATGGCGCCGGTTTCCAGGTTGAGCAGGCCGAAGTGACGAGCCAGGTGCGCGGCCACGGTGCTCTTGCCTGCGCCTGCCGGACCGTCGATGGCGATGATGCGCGAGGATGGCGACGGCGCCGGAGCAGCGGAGAAAGGCATACCTTCATTGTGCCGCAAGCAGCCGCTGGATCTGCGGATTCCAAGGTCGGGCAGGAGTGCTGCGCCCACATCTGGCAGAGCTGTGGCGCTGGCGTGCGGTTGCCGCCGCAAACAGAAAGGACCTGCCGATGTGGCAGGTCCTTCGGTCTTGGTTTCACCGGGACGGCTCGGACCATTTTGAGTGAAGCAGCCCTACTCCGGGCGGCGCTTGGGAGCGCCACCGCGAGCCGGGCCGGAGCCAGGACCGCGGAAGGAGGGCTTGAAGCCCGGCTTGCCGAACTTGCCGGGTGCGCCCTTGCCGCGGTCGCGACCGAAGCCCGAGCCGCCAAACTTGGCTCCGCCCGGCCCAGCAGAATGGGCGCCCGACTTGAAGTTGGGGCGGCCTTCTCCGGGCTCGCCGCTGAAGCGCTTGCGATCGCCGAAACCACCTTCGCGGCGGTCCGAGCCACCACCACCCTCGCGGTCAAAGCGTGGGCGGCCACCAAAGGCGGGACGATTGCCGCCGAACGACGGACGTCCGCCTTCGCGAGGAGCGAACGGACGGCGTTCGCCGCCTTCGCGTGGTGTGAACGGGCGACGCTCGCCACCTTCTCGTGGCGTGAACGGACGGCGTTCGCCGCCTTCGGGTGGGGTGAAGGGACGACGCTCGCCACCTTCGCGTGGGGTGAACGGGCGACGTTCGCCGCCTTCGCGGGGAGTGAACGGGCGACGTTCGCCGCCTTCGCGAGGGGTGAATGGGCGGCGCTCACCGCCTTCACGTGGAGTGAACGGACGACGTTCGCCACCTTCGCGAGGGGTGAACGGACGACGCTCGCCACCTTCGCGCGGGGTGAACGGACGACGCGGTGCGAAGCCGTTGTCACGGTCGCCGCGGGGAGTGTATGGACGGCGCTCGCCACGATCTTCGCGGGGAGCAAAGCCGCCGCGGTCGCCACGAGGCGTGTACGGACGACGCTCGCCACGGTCTTCACGCGGGGTGAATGGACGACGCTCGCCACGGTCTTCACGCGGGGTGAACGGACGACGCTCTCCACCTTCACGCGGCGTGAAGGGACGGCGCTCGCCGTCACCCTCGGCACGGCGCGGGCGCTCGTCATCCCAGGGCCGGGCAAAGTTGTTGCGTTCGCGCGGCTGGAACCCTTCGCGGTCACCGCGAGGAGCGAAATTGCTGCGTTCGCGAGGCTGGAAACCACGGTTCTCGCGAGGGGCAAAGCCGCCGCGGTCGCCCGCGCCTTCGCGGCGCTGGAAGGGACGACGCTCGCGCTCGCCACCGTTGTCGCCGGAGGCCTGGCGCTCGCCGAACGGTTTGCGATCTCCGAAGGGCTTGCGTTCGCCGAACGGCTTGCGCGGACGGTCACCGTAGCTGGGGCGGTCACCGCGCGAGAAGGACGGACGCTCGCCACGGTTGTCACTACGACCATCGCTGCGGCCGCCGAAGGACGGGCGCGCCGGACGGCGATCGTCTCCGCCGCCGAACGAGCGGCGCGGCGGGCGGCTGTCTCCGCGATCGCCGAAGCGTTCGCGACGGTCCTGCATGTCGGCGCGGCGGTCGTCCTGCTCGTAGCGCGAACGCTGCGGCATGGAGGCAACCGGGGCGGAGTCGTCGGCGGGAAGAGCCGGCAGTTCGCCAGCGATGTGCAGAAGGGTCTTGCCCTCGACAACGATCTCGTCCAACTGACGCGTAGCAGAAAGGCCGTGTACGACCTCGCGAACGCGCGAGCGAGCGGCCAACGGCGAGAGGAAGATTTCCATGTCGTCGGTGCTGGCTGCGATGGCCTGGTGCAGGTAGAGCGACAGCAGCGCCGAGAGCGCGGTGGGCTGGCCGGCGTTGGCGCCGGACTTGAGCTGGCGCAGGAACTTGTTGGTGATCAGTTCCCACTTGGCCGGTTCGCCATCGGCGTTCGGAAGCGGGATGACGCGCTGGATGGACCAAAGCTCATTGAGTGCCCGCAGCGTGGCCGAGTCGGTGATGCCCTGGCCCAGAAGCGAGGTGAGCTTGTGCGGCGCCATGGCGCCCTTCTCCTTCAGCAGCGTGAAGACTTTGACCGCCAGCGGTGAAACGCGCATGGGACCGGTGGTGGCGGGCTCGTTCTTCCAGTTCTTGTCGCCGCGTAGCGTGTAGACGAACGAGAAGGCAGAGGCGGGGACGATGTAGTCGGGTTCACCGGTTGCGTTGCCGAGAAGGTTCAGCGGGACGACGGAGCCGTCTTCAATGAGGCGGGCGAGGGCGCGATAGACGGTCTCGCGCTCTTCGGGCGAGAAGCCGTTGACGGGAGGCGTTGCAGGCTCTTCTTCGGTGCCTTCGCTGGAGGTGGAACCCTCGCGCAGATCGTTCGGCGTGGGGTCGCCGTCAGCGTGGATGCGGTCTTCTTCGGCGATCTCATCGCCTTCGTCCTCGGCGAACTCATCTTCGTCGGAGAGCATCGTCTCCGGGTCGGACGGGATGTTGCCATCGCCGGCGAGCATGGCTTCATCGCCTTCGGTAGTGGCTGGTTCCAACTCGTCTTCCGAAGACTCGTCGTCTTCGTCAGTCTCGTTCTCGACGTCGGAATCTTCGTCTTCTTCGTCGCCTTCATCTTCAGCGTCGTCGAAGTCCTCGTCTTCATCTTCGGCAATGGAGTCGGCGTCGTCGTCTTCGGCGAAGTCTTCTTCGGGTTCTTCGTCCTCGCCGAGGTCCTGGTCTTCCAACTCGCTGTTGTCATCGAAGGCCTCGGTGCGGTCGTCAGAGGCGACGCGCTTGGAGGGAACTACCCAGTTGTTTTCGGTGCGGCCGAGCACGGCCTCCGCAAAGCTAGGCATGGGTGCCTGGAACTGGGTCAACGGGTAGACCGGCAGGAGGCCTGCGGTTTCGACCCACTCGCGGATGGCTTCGGTGGTCTGGAGGGGTTCGCCATTGCGATGGAACTGCGCTTCGCGGGCGCGGGTGAGTTGCCGCGCGGTGATGTTCTGCTGCGATGCTGCCATGGGATGCGTGCCTTTCGATGCGGTCGATGCCGCAGGTGCGATCCGGCCGGTGCCGGATGTGCGTGCCGGGCTGATGTCGCCGGGCTGTTCGGGGCAGGTCGGACGAGGCGGAGACTACCCGCGACGTGCCTGCCGGACATTGTTCTGATGTGTGATGAAGGCGCGCAGCCGATGGCTTCCCAGCCGTCCTACGTTGGCTTTCTGACCCGGGAGTCCGCCGGGCCGAGACGTCGCACAAACCCGCCTGGGCGGTGCAGCGGGCAGCTAGATGCGCTGAAAGGCCCGCTGTATCTCTTTATGAGAATACCGCAGAGCGATGGGTCGGCCGTGGGGACAGGCCATGGGGTTCTCGGTTTTGCCCAGTTCGTCCAAAAGCCACTGCATTTTGCTGCTTTCGAGCGGCATGTTGATCTTGACCGCGGCGTGGCAGGCGATGGAGGCGGCGATGCGGCGGCGGCGCGCCTCGTAGTTGTCGGCCTGCGGCGCGTCCTCGTCGGCCTGCAGCAGTTCGGCCAGGGTCAGTTCGAGTTCCTTACCCTCGAGACCCACCGGGGCGGCGCGGACAGCAAGGGTGCGCGGGCCGAAGGGCTCCGCCTCGAAGCCGTTGCGGGCGAGCTCCTCTGCCATCAGGGCGAAATTGGCCATTTGCGCGGGGAGCAGGTCGATGAGCAGGGGCATGAGCAGCCGTTGCCGCTGCACGCGCTCGGTGTCGCGCTCGCGCATGACCTTTTCGAAAAGGATGCGTTCGTGCGCGACGTGCTGGTCGACGATCCAAAGGCCTTCTTCGTTGACGGCGAGGATGAACGAGTTCTGCACCTGCCCGAGGGGACGCAGGTTGGCGAGGCCGTTCAGGTTCGCGGTGTCTTCGATGCGGTCGGCTTGCGGGGCACGGGTGGCGGTGCCGGGCGGCAGGTGGGTGGCCCGATGCGGGTCGGTGTGGTTGGTCGGCAGTTGCGAAATGCGAGTCGCCGGTTGCGCCGCCACGTCGGTCTCGCGTCCGTCGGAGGCGCGGTCGGTCTCGTCCGGAAAGTGGCTGATGCCGAGCAGCGGGTCGTACTCCGAGGCGGGAAGCGGGCTGGGGTCGCTGAAGGCGAGACGGCCGGGGATGGGTGCATTGCGGAGCGCGGTGAGCTGAAAGGCGTCGTTTGCGTCGACCGGATCGCTGGTGCGGGCGAGCTCGCGGGCGGCACGCTCGCCCTCTTCGGCGGACATTGCTTCCTGGATTTGGTGCTCGCTCCACGGGGCGTCGCTGCCAGGGCCGGGGCCGCGCAGGATTGGGTCGAGTTCGATGCCGTCTTCGCGACCGTTCAAGAGGTTGTCGCCGGCCTGCGGGTCGGCGGGTTGGGCAGCGTCGCCAAAGCTTCGGCCCGCTCGGCCCGGCTCGACGGTGGTGGTGCCGAGAGCCGTGAGGAAGCCGGCGGCCGGGCGCGCCTTCATGACCGTGTTGCGCACGGCGTCGCGAACGAAGTCGTGCACGAAGCTGGACTGGCGGAAACGCACCTCGGTTTTGGCCGGATGCACGTTTACATCGACCTCGGCGGCCGGCATTTCCAGGAAGAGCAGAACGACCGGGAACGAGGTGGGCGGAAGGATGTTGCGATACGCCTCGGTCAGCGCGTGCAGGATGAGGCGGTCGCGCACCTGGCGGCCGTTCACGAAAACGTAGATCGACCCGCGGTTCAGCTTCTGCAGTTCGGGTTTGGAGACGAAGCCGCGCACGCGCAGGAAGCCGGGCTCGGGCGGCGTGTAGTCCGCGTCGCGCTTCCAAGGTGGCGGCTCGGGCAGGCCGGCGCGGGCGAAGTCGATCTCTGCGGCGCAGGGCAGCATGTCGCGGCTGATGTCCTGGCCGAGCACCTGGAAGAGGCGCTCGCTGGCGTCGCGCACGGTGGGCGCGACCAGCAGGGCGTTGGTGCTGGTGTGCAGCTCAAAGTGCTTTTCCGGATGCGCGAGGGCGTAATGCGTGACGAGCGCGGCGACGTGCGAGAGTTCCGTCGGTTCGGACTTGAGGAACTTCTTGCGCGCGGGCACGTTGAAGAACAGGTCGCGGATGGCGATGGAGGTACCGACGGGAGCGCCCGCGTCTTCGACGCGCGTCATCTTGCCGCCGACGATCTCGATGCGGGTTCCGACCTCGTCTTCGGCGGCACGGGTGTCGAGCTCCACGCGTGCTACGGAGGCGATGGAGGGCAAGGCTTCGCCGCGGAAGCCGAGCGTGCTGATGTGCAGGAGGTCGTCGGCGGAGCGCAGCTTGGAGGTGGCGTGGCGCTCGAAGGCGAGCATGGCATCGTCGCGGCCCATGCCGCAGCCGTTGTCGGTGATGCGGATGAGCTTGCGGCCGCCGCCTTCGACCTCGATGCGGATGCGCGTGGCGCCGGCGTCGACGGAGTTTTCGAGCAGCTCCTTGACGACAGAGGCGGGGCGCTCGACGACCTCGCCTGCGGCGATCTGGTTCGCAACCTGGTCGGACAGTACGCGGATGCGGCCCATGAGTTGATTGTACGAACTGTGCCCGGATTGCAGGACGAGCGTGGGCGCGCTGGACTAAGCTGGAGCGCAACTGGAGTCAAGACAAAGCATGACCCGCTGGATTCTTTCGCTTGCGCTGCTGCTGACACCGTGGGCTGCGCTGCCGCAGACCGCGGCCAATCCGATCCTGGATCACGCGGACCCGTTCATCACCCTGCACCCGGTGGAGGGGCGTTACCTGCTGCTGGGCACAACGGGGCGGAACATCACGATCTGGAGCGGGCCGACGGTGCCGACAGCGGCGTCGGAGTCGAAGGTCGTATTTACGCCGACGGACGGCCTGACGGAGATCTGGTCACCGACGATCTGGAAGATGGACGGCCGGTGGTGGATCTACTTCACGGGGCGCATGCCGGGCAAGCCGCACGCAATCTATGTGCTGGAGTCCAACACGGCGGATGCCCTGGGCAGCTACACATTTCGCGGCGCGCTGGACCTGAACGGGCGCGCGAGCATCGACCCTTCCCTGCTGACCGTCAGTGGCAGGAACTACCTGATGTATGTGACGGTCGACAGCGGAGCGAACGAGATCCACATGGTGCGGCTGCAGGGGCCGATGCAGCCGGCTGGGCCGGAGTCGCTGATCGCCAAGCCCGAGTACCCGTGGGAAAAGGGCGCGGGGACGACGCGCAACTACCCGGTGGACGAGGGGCCGACGGCGCTGTATCACGCTGGCAAGACGTTCGTGGTCTTCTCCGGATCGGACACGGCATCGCCGCGCTACTGCCTGGGGCTGCTGACTTTCAAGGGTGGCGATCCGCTGATGGCGGCGAACTGGACGAAGGCTCCGGAACCGGTGTTTACGGCGTCTCCCGAGCACGGCATCTGGGGACCGGGCCGTGGCACCTTTGCCGAGGGCAAGGACGGAACGTGGTGGCTGCTGTATGCGGCGAAGTCGACCGACGACCCGACACCACGGGCCCGCGCCACACGGGCGAAGAGGTTCACGTGGAAGGCGGATGGCACGCCGGACTTCGGCGTACCGACGAAGGACGGACCGATCACTCCTTAGAGAGCGCGAGTGGAAGTCCTGCCGCTTTCATGAGTCGGACTAACGCCACAAGTGCCGGCTGCGCGGCGCCTTCACCCTGCGTGGCTGCTGATCGGAAGAGCCAGGGGACGACATCGAGTAAGGGCGGGCTGCGGGGCTGACGGCCCACTTGCGGTTGGGCTCCTGTCCCATTTCGAATCGCAGGGTGCCGCCCGCCATGAGTTCGTCGTGGGTGAGGTAGACGCGGTCAATTGGCTTGCCGTTGAGCATGACCGACTGCACGTACTTGTTTTCGTCGATGAGTTGCGACGCCACGATGTGCAGGTGTTTTCCGTTGCCGAGTTGGAGGTCGATGTCGCGGGCGAAGGGGCGGCCGATGACGTACTGGTTGGAGCCCGGAGCGACGGGGTAGAAACCCATTTCGCTGAAGAGCAGCCAGGCGGACATCTGGCCCAGGTCGTCGTTGCCCACCAATCCGTCGGGCGTGGGCTGGTATTGCGAGCTGATGATCTGCTGCAACCGCTCGTCGGTGCGCCAGGGCTGGCCCGCGTAGCTGTAGAGATACGCGAGGTGGTGCGATGGCTCGTTGCCGTGGATGTACTGGCCGATGAGGCCCGAGATGTCTTCGACGTCGGCGTACTGTTTGGGATCGACGTGCTGGTCGAACATCTTGTCGAGCTTATCGACGAGCGCGATGTCTCCGCCGAGCAGTTGGATGAGGCCCTGCTCGTCCTGTGGCTGGTACCAGGAGTACTGCCAGGCGTTGCCTTCGGTGAAGCCTGAGCCGGCGCCGGCCTTGGCGGGGTCGAAGGGCTTGCGATAGCTGCCGTCGGCGAGGCGAGGTTCGGCAAAGCCATCCTTGGTGTTGAAGACGTTGCGCCAGTAGCCTGCGCGCTTGGTGAAGCGGTCGGCGATGTCGTTGCGGCCCAGCTTGCGCGCGACCTGCGCGATGGTCCAGTCGTCAAAGGCGTACTCGATGGTCTGCGAAACGGACTCGTCGTGCGAACCGGGCGCTCCCGTGTCGATGGGGATGTAGCCCTTGTCGATGTACTCGCCGATGTGGCCGTAGGGTCGGTAGTCGGCGGAGGCGACCATGGCGTCGAGAGCGGCGTTCGCGTCGAACCCGGGAGTGTCGGGGCCCGGCTTGTCCATGCCCTTCATGATGGCGTCGGCGAGGATGGGCACGGCGTGATAGCCGATCATGCACCACGTCTCGATGCCGGCGAACTGCCACACGGGAAGAATGCCGAAGGGTGATTGCTGCTGCGAGGCGAGCATGGAGCGCACGAGATCGCTGGTGACGCGCGGCGGTTCGATGAGCGTCATCAGCGGCTGCTCGGCGCGGTAGGTGTCCCAGAGCGAGAGCGAGCTGACGAAGTTGAAGCCGTCGGCATGGTGCACGGCGTGGTCGGGACCGCGGTAGTCGCCGTTCGCATCCATGGCGATGGAAGGCGCGAGCAGCGAGTGGTAGAGCGCGGTGGCGAGGGTCTTGCGCGTGGGCTCGTCGGCGTCGACGCGCAGGATGCTGAGCACGTCTTGCCAACGCTGCTGGGCCTGCGTACGCACCGCGTCGAAGTCGAAGGCGGGAACCTCGGCCTGCATGTTGGCGAGGGCGTTCGCTTCGCTAACGGGCGAGATCGCGACTTTCACAATCAGCTTTTGCGCACTGGCGAAGTCAACCGCTGCGACGATACCGCGGCCTTCGATGGCCTGAGTGTCTTCGGGCGTGTCGCCGGGTGTCTTGAAGCCGCGGTAAAGGATGGGCTGGTCTTCGCGGTTGTAGAGATGGGTTCCGGTGACCGGCGCGGAGAACCTCATCGCGAAGAAGAGCTGGCGTGCGGGTGCCCAGCCGCGGGTCTCGCGCATGCCGGTCAGTGTGGTGCTGCCATCGCCCTCGTGGCGGATGCGCAGCGACGACCACAGGACCTTGCCGGGGTAGTTGTAGATGGACGAGCGCAGGTCGATGAGCAGGTGCGCGGGCTTGCCTGCTGGAAAAGTGTAGCGGTGCACGCCGACGCGCGTAGTCGCGGTCAGTTCGGCGCGGACGTTGTAGTCGTCCAGCGTGACGGCGTAGTAGCCGGGGTGCGCCTCTTCTGTTTTGTGTTGAAAGCGTGAACGATAGCCGCTCTCGGGCTTGTCGATGTCGCCGGGATCGAGACGCACGTCGCCGCTGATGGGCTGGACGAGTACGTCGCCCAAGTCGGAGTGGCCGGCACCGCTGAAGTGCGTGTGGCTGAAGCCGAGAATGGTCGTGTCGCTGTAGCGGTAGCCGGCGGCCCACTTGTAGCTCTGCTTGACGGGGCGGATCTGCGTGTCGGGCGAGAGCTGCACCATGCCAAAGGGCAGCGATGCACCGGGGAAGGTGTGACCCTCCGCGCCGGTACCGATGAACGGGTCTACGTCCGCATAGGTGGAGCTTCGTTGCGCGGCGAGTGGCGCAGCAAGAAGGCAGAGGCATGCGACGGTGCGAAGAACACGCATGCGTGCCATTGTCGCAGGTGACTAAGTGGTTGCAGAGGTGATGCCGTTCATGACCTGTTCGAACTCTTCGGCGCGTCTGGCGGAAGTGTGCTTGGCCAGCGTGCGTTCGCGGGCGGCTTCGCCGATGCGGCGGGCTTCCGCTTCGTCGAAGTTGCGAAGAATGCTGAGCGCCTGATCGGTGCTGGAGGCGAGCAGAATCTCCTTGCCCGGGGCGAAGAACTCGTCCATGCCGGGCCACGCGTCGCTGAGGATCGGCGCGCCGCAGGCCGAGGCCTCGAAGAGGCGCACCGAGGGCGAGTAGCCGGCGGCGACCATGTCCGCACGCGTGAGGTTGAGCACCCAGCGCGAGGAAGAGTAGAGCGCGGGATGATCGGATGGCGGCAGGTGCGGATGCGTGACCACGTTGCGGGTCCACTGCGTGTCCGCGGGATACATGGGGCCGGCAACGAGGAAGCGCTCGCCGGGCAGGGCGGCGGCGGGAGCGTTCAGCAGCTCCATGAGCTTGGGCTGGCGGTCAGCGGCGTAAGTGCCAAGGTAGCTCATGGTGCAGGCGAACTCCGGCTGCACGGCAGTGCGGTGGTAGGCCTCGGGATCGACGGAGCAGTAGAACGGAACGGCTCGTGGAGAGCCGAAGCGCTGTTCGATCTCCATGAGCGTGGGTCCGCCGGTGAAGGAGAGATACGCCGCGTAAAACGGGATGTCCTGTGCGCGCAGGTATTCGCACTGGCCGTGCAGGCGCAGAGCAGCGATGGTGATGGGCGTGTCGATGTCGTAGAAGAGGACGGGCGCTTTCGCTTCCTGCTGGAGGAGGGCGGTGGCCGCGATGGCGTCTGGAAAGTAGGAGCCGACGACGATGCTGTCGGCGTCCCGGATGGCGTCGCGCACCGTGCCGATGCCGTCGCGCTGCCAATCTTCATAGAGCCAGAGCTTGACGTAGGGCGGCTCCGGCAGGTCGCGGTTCGAGCGGTACCACTCGACGTCCTTTTCGATGAAGGTGATGCTGTGGCCGCGCCGATGGAGCTCGCGGCAGAGCGCTCGAAAGGTGGTGGCGTGGCCGTTGCCCCAGGACGAGGTGATGGACAGGCCGAGAATCACGATCTTCATGCGAGCTTCATTGTAGAAGCTGCAAGCGGACGTGGCGCGGCTAATGCTTTGGGAAGTAGCGAGGTTCCATGCCGGGCTGCCACGGATCGTAGTGCGCGGCGAAGGCGGCGCGGCGGCCGATGGCCGGGTGCGAGTAGGTCCACCACTCCACGATGGGCGAGGGATTGGGATCGTCGAAGCTGGTCTGGCCGAGGAGTTGAAACGCGCTCCGCGCTGCCTCCTTGGGATCGGCAACCAGGCCGTGAATGGCCTCCTGGCCGTAGACGTCGGCAGCGTGTTCCTTGCTGCGGCTCAGGGCTTCTGAGATGGGCTGCGTAACCGCGCCGAAGACGCTGAAGATCAGCACGAGGACGGCGAGCGCTCCCCACTGCGACTGGACGGTGATGCCCCAGCGTGTGCCGTAGCGCCACAGCAGCGGTGTGAGCAGGTGGTAGCTGACGGCCAGCAGCAAAAGCAGGCCAAGCATGGACTGCGCGATACCCCACGCAATGTGGTGCAGAACATAGTGGCCGGATTCGTGGCCAAAGATGAACAGGATCTGGTCGGGCGTGCCCTTGGCGATGCTAGTGTCCCATACAACGACACGCTTGGAGGCGCCGAAGCCGGTCACGTAGGCGTTGAGCGTTGTGCTTTTCTCCGACGCCTTCATCAGGAACATGCGATCTGGCGGAATGTTCATGTGGCCGCGCTCGACCACCTGTTCGAGCCGTTGCACGAGTTCAGGGTGCGAGGCGTTGAGCGGCTCGAAATCACTGAAGAGCGGATCGATGACGTAGGGCGTGAGAAGGATGGCCACGAGTGTGATGGGAATGGACGCCGCCCAGAAAATGAGCCACCATCGCTGCGGCGCCTTGCGGATGACGAAGAAGAGAAGCATGACAAGCAGGCCGCCAATCGCCCAGCTCAAACCGAAACTCTTGGCCTGGTCTCCGAGCCAGCTCGCCCAACTCTGCACAGAGAGGCCGTAGCTTCGCCGCAGGTGTTGGCTGTACACATCCAGGGGTAAGCCCAGCAGGGTCGTTGCAAGCAGAAACAGCAACAAGAAGGCGAAGCCCTGCGCCCATCGATTGCGAAAGCGCGAAGTGACAGCGCTCTGCATGCGGCCAATCACGCCGAAGTGCAGCAGGAGGTAAAGCGAGATGATGCCCCACGCCGTGCCACCAATTTCGAGCAGTGTGCGCGTGTGCTCCAGGTGCTCGGCCTTGGTCAGGTCCTCGAGCGGAAGGCGGTACGAGCGAAGGTTGCCATCGCGTGGAGTTTCGTTGATCTCGGCCTGGGCGGCGCGTTCTGCGATGTGCTCGGCCGTAGTTCCCTGCGCACGCAACGTGCCGCTGCCGATCCACAGAACGAAAAGAAACAGGAACACCAAACGCCGCATGGATGTGCTCTCACCAAAGGTCTGCAGATCGACTGATGCATCGTAACTCTGTTCAGGCGCGGCTGTCCCGGAGCTTGCGGAGAGACGCGAGGTGATGAAGATCGTGGCCGGCCGCGATCTCGATAAGATTCCACAGCGTGATGGGACCGGCGGAAGGATGAGTCGCCGGCCGTTTCTTATCGTCTTCGCTCAGCGCATCGAGGAAGGCAAGGTTCCATTCGCGGATGGTTCGCCAGGTTTCGAAAGCAGCCGGGAAGGTGAAGGACTTGCCAGAGTAAGCGCGCGCCCATGGGTCCTGCTCAAACGACTGCAGCACCGGGTTGTCTTCGCCGAAGGTCTGGCGCAGCCGCCACGCCCAGGCGATCTCGCAATCGGCAAGGTGACACATCTGTTCGCGAAGGCTCCACTTGCCGGGCGCGGGAACCGCGTCGATCTCCGCGCTTGAGAACGCTGCGAAGAGCCCCTGCAGTTCCCCCGGCGTCGTTCGCATCGCGTCGCCTGCGTCGCGGCCCTCGAGCAGGTACACATAGGGCACTTCCGGCTTTGCTTCAGCACTCATCGCGGCCTCCTGTGGTGAAGGCCTATGCTATCGCTTTCCTCTGAGGAAGCGAATGGCATCGTCGGCCTGCGCGGCGCGTTGCGCGTAGGTATGGTCGCGCAGGGCTCGCTGGAGGAATGCCTGGCCAATGCGTTTGGTGGCCGCGGCGTCGTGGGTGTGCAGATGGCGGACGACGTCTTCGGCGTTCCGCACGACGAGGATTTCGGTGTCGGGCTGGAAGCAGTCATCGAGCCCCGGCCAGTCGTCGCACAGCATGCAGGCGGCGGCGCCGGCGGCCTCAAACACGCGCGTCGGTGGCGAGAAGCCGCTGTTCGCCATGCTGGCACGGTTGATGTTGAGCACGGTGCGCGCGGAGCAGTTGAGCACGTTGTGCTGGGCGGTGGGGACGTGGCCGATGTACTTCACGTTGGGTGGCATCGGCTTGTCGCCCCAACCCTCGCCGCCAAGCAGGAAGGTCTGGTCGGGTGCGAGTTCGGCGGCGCGCAGGAAGAGTTCTTCGACACGTGCCTCGCGGTCGGGAAGGCGATTGCCGAGAAAGGCAAGATCGCAGGCGTACTTCGGATCGGGCGCGACGGGATAGTGCGTTTCCGGGTCGAGGCCGTTGTAGGCCTGGATGTAGTGCTGCACGCCGTAGCGCTCGAAGCCTTCGCGGCAGACGGGGCCGCCGCCGTAGCTGAAGATCGCGTCGAGCCGTGGCACAACGGCCCGGAAGCTGTCGTTCGGGTCCGCGTCCATGCGCGCGAGCGTGGCGGGCGAGTCGACGTCCCAGTAGATGGCGAGCGCGTGCGGCTGCGCTTCGAGGATCAGTGATTCCGTAAGCGCGTCGTCCACGCCGATGCCGGAGTGCTTCACGACGACGTCGGCCTTGCGCGCTTCCTCAAAGACCTCGTGCAGCGTCGGCAGGTGATCGTAGTCGGGACCGTGGCCGAAGTCGCCTTCGCTGCCCACGGGCTTGTAGGTGACCAGGTTCGCGAACGAAAGATCAACGTCGTCCTTGTGCGTCTGGCGGCCGTAGGCATCGGGTTCGGCGAAGGTGACTTCGTAGCCGAGGCGCGCCAGGTACTTGTAACAACCGCGATAGTAGGTGGCCGCGCCGTTCCAATAGCTGGAGACGAGCGACGAGCCGAAGGCGAAAATCTTCATGTACATTCTTTCCGTGAACCGTCTGGCTTACACCATCTGGCTTTTGATTGCCGTGTTGGCTGCTGTTGGAGTGGGACTTACGGGCGTGGTCAACAGCGACCAACTGACAGTAGTCATACTGCTTTTCCTCTGTGTCGCGCTAGCCTTCATCGCTATGGACTTTAGGAGAAGATTGCGTGCCGGAGAACGCCCGGTTCGCCGGACGAGATGGAATCGCTACTTATCGGTAGGCATGCTCGTACTCTTGCAGATCTCCTTGTATGTCAGCGCCTGGATGTTTCGTCACGGTCCTTATGGTCCTGCCGCAGTCGGCGTACTCGTCAATCTGATCTGGAGTTGGAGTCTTGTAAAGCGTCTGCGGCATACGACCCCGCATAACACGACCAAGTTTCCCTAATACCAGCGGTTGCCGAAGTTGGAGAGGTCAGGCGCGGTGTCGCGCAGTTGCGTGGTGATCCATGTGTCGCCCCTGGCGGAGATGGCGATGCCGGTGCAGGTGGGGCTGGCGTGTGCGTCGCGCTGCACGCACACCTGGTACTCGCCCGGGGGCAGATCAACCGTGTAGTTGCCGGCGTCGTCGGTGGAAGCGGAGCGCTCTAATCCCTGCTGCGGCGAGGTCGCGCGGATGCGGACCTGCATCTGCGGCAACACCGCGCACCGCTGGTCTTTCACCCGGCCGTGCAGCGTGGCTGCCGAGCAAACCAAGGTGGATGCGAAAAGCAATGCACAGCTGCACTGGGCGAAGGTCATCCCAGCACCTCCTCGGTGAGGATGCGCGTGAGTTGCGCCGCGCGGTGCGCGCAGGTGTGGCGCGCGAGCACGGTGGCGAGTCCCTGTTCGATCTGTGCCTGCGCGTTGTCGCGTTCTTCGGGATCCAGCAGCAAGTTCAGCTCTTCGTACGCGTCTTCGCCGTTTGAGACGAGGGTGAAGTCGCCCGGGCGGAAGAGTTCTTCGGTGTCCTGCCAGGGCGCGGAGACGAGCGGGATGCCGCTGGCGAGCGCCTCGAAGACGCGGATGGTCGGGATGCCTGTGAGCGCGTCGTTGTACTGCTGGCGCGGAACGTGCATCGTGACGCGGCTTCGCGCGTACACGTCCGGCGCGGCGAGATTCGGAAGATAGCCGCCGTAGCGAATGCCGGCATCGGCGAGCGCGGCCAGACCGTCGGCGGGATAGCGCACGCCGTAGATGGTGGCACGAAAGCCCTCAGGGCCGTATTGCTCGCGCAAACGCCTGGCCGGACGGATCAGGAACTCGCGCAGTTCGGCGGACCGCTCGCCGTCTCCCCAGTTGCCAACCCATATCAGCTCCTGCTCGGTGGGCGCCTCGCGCGGGTAGAAGACGGTGGTGTCCGCGGCTTCGTGCAGCGTCCAGCACTCCGTGATGCCGAAGCGCTCCTTGTAGATCTTCGTGAGCGCGTCGCCAAAGGCGAGCACGCCGTCGAACTCGTCGACACGCAGCGACCGGATCGCCTCGGGTGAGGAGGAGGCGCGGTGATGCGTGTCATGGAAGAGAGCGCGGAAGCCGAGTTCCGACCGCAGGTCGAGGAGGAGATCGATCAGTCCGCGCTCGTTCCACTCATGCACTATCACGGCATCGAAGCCGTGCAGTTCGCGCATGAGCTCGTTGCGCAGGTCCGGGTCAGTCGGGTCGTAGAGTCGCAGGTCGATGTCGGGGTACGTCGTGGCGAACTGCGCCAGCGAGGCTTCGCCGTTTGGCTCTGTGCGCAGGTTCTCGACACTCCAGTTGGTCACCGGCTCAAGGACGCGCACGGTGTGGCCAAGCGACCCGAGTTCGCGCGCCAGACCGCGCAGGAAGTGGGCATTGCCATTGTTCCAGTCGGAGCGCAACGTGTGCAGAAAGATGGCGATGCTAAGCAACGGCAGAGTTCCCCCGGGGTGAATCCATCAGTTCACGATAGAGCGCGCGGTAGGAATCTGCCATGCGCTCGCGCGTGTACTGGGCGGCGGTGGCCTCGGCTTGCTGCTGCGCCAGGGCCAACGCCCTGGGCGAGCTGGCGAGGTGCTCGATCGCTGCAGCGAGTTCTTCGACGGTGCGGAAGTACAAGGCAGCGTTGCCCCACACCTCCCGCATGGATTCGATATCCAGCGCAAGCAGGGCGCAGCCGGAGCGCGCGGCTTCCAGCGCTGAAAGGCCAAATGGCTCGTAGATCGCGGTCGACAGATACATTGCCGATTGCGCGAAGAGCGAGAGCAGGTCGCGGCGCGAGGTGTTGCCGAGCAATTGGATTGCCTCGCTGCCCTTCCACTTCAGAGTCTCGTTCTCGTGCTGCGAAGCTCCCGCGACAAGCAGGGGTACGGCTGGGTGTTGCAGGCGCTGCAAGAGGGCCACGTTCTTGGCCTGATCCCACAGACGTCCCGCGGTCACCGCCTGCAGCAGCCGCTCCTGCGGTGGGCGAGGCCGAAAGCTGACGCCGTTGTAAATGACTCGTGTGTGTGCCGGAGCGGGGAAGCCATCACGAAAGGCCTGCAGCATCCATCGGGTGGGTGCAACGACTGCGGATGCCTGCTCCACGCCATGGCGCACCAGCGAGACGTACCGGTCGATCCAGGGCGACGGCTCCGGCTCTGTTCCGTGAACCTCTCGAAACCAGGACAGAACGTCTGAGTGGGCGACCACCAGGCGCGGGCAATCCACCGGAAGAGCGCCGTAGCAGAATTGTGAGCTGTGAAAGACTTCCGGAGCAAACGTTCGCGCAATGCTGAGCAGGCGCGGCTCGAACGGATCGACCTGGTCGTTGCGCTGCTCCCACTCCAGCGGCACGGAGTGAACCGCGGAGTCGAACCGGCCCGGGTTGCGCTCGCGCATGGCCCGCAGCCAGCCCAGTTGTTCCGGGCTGCAGGTGCTTCCGACGGCAAAGAGGAAGATGCGAATGTAGGGGTCGGCCCGCAGCAGACCTGCAACCAGTTCTCGCGTTTGGGTCCACACGCCGCCGACAGTGTCGGTGGTCATCAGGATGCGCATGAACTCATCCGGGTCAACGCAGGACCAGCAGCGAAAGGTGCTGCTGGATCAAACGATTGAGGCTTTGCGGGAGCCAAACAGGCGAGGCAATTAGGCAAAGCAGAGACGGCACTACCAGGCATTTGCAAAGCGGAATCGGGGGCAACAAACCTGGGAACGAATCAGCGGCATGCAGACTCGAGTTCAGGCAGCGGAATGGGTTGCTGATCCTGGATGTCGGAGAATCCCTTGTCCGCGAAGAGATTGAGGTAGAACTCATGGGCCCGTTCCCAGGCACGGTCGTCCGGCTGCGCGCCGAAGGTCGTGACGTACTCAGGAGATCCGGGAAAGGGGAACATAGGCACCGGCTCAGAGACCCAGACGCCGTTGGCCTTCAGATGATCCTGGAAGGCGCGCACCTCTTCGGGATTGTCGTGCGGTGTCTTGATCAGGTTTGCCTGCACCCAGGGGATGCGGGTCTTTGCGTACACCAGGAGCTCGGTGATGCGCTCCGTGGAGTACTTGCAGTTCTTGTTCATCTCGTCGCGGCCCTGCTCGGTGATGCTCTCGATGCCGCACTCCATGCTGATGCAGTGGGCGCGGCCGAGCAGGTCGAATCCTGCCTCGTCCCACAGGTCGATGCGGGTCTGGAAACCGATGGACAGCGAAGGACGCTTCGCGATCTCTTCCAGCAGAGTGCGTACGTTCTTGCCGACGCCAAAGATTTCGTCGATGAAGTAGATGTAGGTGACGCCGCGCGCCATCAGCGCGTCGATCTCCGCGACCACCTCGGCGACGTCGCGCTCGCGGTACTTGTTGCGGAACTGTGTCTTGTTGCAGAAGGTGCAGGCGTAGGGGCAGCCGCGAGCAAATTCGAGTTCAGCGCCCAGGCCTTCGACCGGCGTAAAGATGTGGTGCTTGTGCGTGTGCAGCTCGATGGGGTAGTCGCTAAAGTCCAGGTGCGACACCATCTTCATGTCGACCACGCCGAGCGGCTCGGAGGCCTGCATCACGCGGCCGTTCTCTTTCCACACGCAGCCCGGAATGGCGAAGCGCGGCGTGGTGGCCAGCAGCGGCAGGTTGGAATCCGGCTCGCCACGCAGAACCACGTCGGCGCCGGTCTTATTGAGCGTGGCGATAGGCGTGGACGAACCATGCGGTCCGATGATGACGGTGGTGGGACGGTGCGTGCGGCCGGTGGTCAGGGCGCGCAGCCAGGCCTGGGGCACGCGGAGCTCCGGCTGCGGGCAGCGCCAGAACAGGTAGCTGTTCGCCGTGGGCATGACAAGGAAGTCTTCGCCGAAGCCCTCAAGCTGGACGCGCACTTCGTCCGTCGTCAGCTTCAGCAGGAATGCGTCGATCAGCAGGACTTCGTGGCCGGCGCGGCGCAGGAACTCACGCGCTCCCAGCAGTTCCAGCGGGACCACGGGCGCCTGCGAGCCGAAGTAGGTCGAGCCCTCCCACGACCAATGCGGGTTGACCAGGGCAAACTTCACCGCGCCTCCGCCGTGGCCAGCGCCGGGGTGGACAGCGCGGACGAAAAACCTTTGTCGGACAGCGGTTTGGCATCCGCGGAAGCGGCGGGTCGCTGCGCGATCAGGCCGCGGTTGGCGGAGTAGAACGCCTCAATACTGTCGAGGATCTGATCCAGTGAAAGTGCGGCCTTCCAACCCGTGTGGCTCTCGAGGCGGGTGGTGTTCGAGACGTACAGCGGCTGATCGCCGGGCCGGGTGTCACTGAACTCGAGCCGAGCAGGGCGCTCCACGCGCCGTTCAATCTTTTCGAGGAGTTCGCGAATCGAGATGGCGCGGCCCATGCCGCCGCCGACGTTGTAGACATGCCCGGCGGTGCTGCCGATGTTGTCCCGGGCGGCGACGAAGGCATTCACCAGGTCGTCGATGTGCAGAATGTCCCGGACCTGGAGGCCGTCGCCGTAGACCGTGATGGCCCGACCGGAGAGCACGCTGTACAGGAAGTGGGCGACCCAACCCTGGTCTTCATTGCCGAACTGGCGCTGGCCGGCGATGCAGCTCATGCGGAAGACTACGGTGGGCAGGTCGTAGATGCGCGCGTAGTCGCGGACATACTGGTCCGCCGCGCCCTTGCTGCAGCCGTAGGGCGAGTGGAAGTCGAGCGGCGTACTCTCGTCCGCTCCGATGAACTTTCGATCCGTGGCCCGATAGCGAGTGCCGGCCTTTTCCACCGGAACCGATTCCAGCGAACCGTACACCTTGTTCGTCGAGGTAAAGAACACCATCGGCTGGCGACCGTGCCGGCGCGCCGCTTCGAGGACGTGGAAGGTGCCGAGCGCGTTGGTGTCAAAGTCGCACTTGGGGTCGGTGATGCTGGTCGTCACGGCGACCTGTGCAGCCAGATGGTAGATCTGCGTCGCGTAGCGAGCGGCGTCGCTCACCTGTTGCGCATTGCGTACGTCCCCGTGAATGTAGCGCAGGTTCTTCGCCTGGGGCAGGGTACGCAGCCAGCTCAGGTTGTGCTCGGTGCCGCGACGCGACAAGTTGTCGAAGATGGCGACGTTGTTGCCGCCTTCGGCAAGGAGCCGAGCTGCCAGGTTTGCACCGACAAATCCGGCGCCACCGGTGATCAGGATCTCGCGCTGCACTGCCATTCTGGTCGCGTTATTACCTTTCGTGCCTCGAACTGACGTTCCAGGGTACTCCAACGAATGTACCTGTTCTTTGTACCTTTATGGGAATAGATGCGGGTTTCACGGCACAGGAACACCCGTTGCACCAAAAAGGTTGCTTCCTTGTGTTTACCGCGCCACTCAGGCGGTCAATCCGTGTGCCGCCAGTTGCTGCAGCATGGTGTCTGCCTTGTCTTCGGCCTCCTGGCCGGCGAGCCAGTCGGCAAGCTCGGCGAAACCTTCTTCATGGGTCACCTGCGGCTCGTAACCGAGCAGCGCGCGCGCCTTGGAGATGTCGGCGTAGCAGTGCCGGATGTCGCCGGCGCGGTATTTACCGGTGACCACAGGCTCCAAGCCTTTGCTGCCCAGAGCGTTGGCCAGCAGTTCGGCCACGCGACGGATCGAAACCGGGTTCCCGGAGCCGACGTTGATGACTTCCCCATTCGACTTCGGGGCGTCCATCGCCAGGATGTTGGCGCGAACGATGTCGTGGATGGAGACGAAGTCGCGCTGCTGCTCGCCGTCCTCAAAGATGAGCGGCTGGCGGCCGTTGAGCATGCGCGAGGCAAATACGGCGGCGACACCGGTGTACGGGTTCGACAGTGCCTGGCGGGTGCCGTAGATGTTGAAGAAGCGCAGGGCCGTCACCGGCAGGCCGTAGGTGCGGCCGTAGATCATGCAGAGCTCTTCCTGGTCGCGCTTGGAGAGGGCATACATGCAGTTGATCTCGCTAGGCTTGTCCTCGTCGGTGGGAACCGGCTTCAACGCGCCGGAGTCACCGACCGAAACCTCCCACTCGCCGCGCTTCAGTTGCTCCACGGTGCGGACCGGAGGAGCGTAGCGCTTGCCATCGGCGCCCACGTAGCGGCCTTCGCCGTAGATGGACATGGAGGAGGCGACGACGATCTTCTGGACCGGCGCCTTGGTGTCGAGCACGGCCTGCAGCAGTTCCGCGGTGCCCTGCGTGTTCACGCTCATGTAGCGGCTGATTTCGTACATGCTCTGGCCCACGCCGACCGTGGCGGCGAAGTGGTAGATCACGTCGATGCCTTCCAGCACGCTCTTGAGCAGGTTGGGATCGCGCACGTCGCCGTGGACCAGCTCGACGTCGTTGGACAGGTAGTCGGGCCGGACGCCGCCGGGATGGACCTGGGGCGTCAGATCGTCCAGAACGCGGACGGCGTGGCCCTGGCGCAAGAGGCCATCGGCCAGGTGCGAGCCGACAAAGCCGGCGCCGCCGGTGATGAGGACGTTGCGCTTCTGGGTGGACGGGAGAGATTGTGCGCTCTGGATGCTCAAACGGCGAGGACCTCTTCTTTCGAGACTTGTGCGGGGCTGGTGACCTGGTGCTGCGCGTTCAGCTCGGCGTGGCGGCGACGCATTTGGGAAAGGTCATACAGCGATCGGGAGTTGGGGTTGACCGGAACGGTCTGGCCAGGGGAGGCGTAGCGTTCCACGGCCCAGGCGGCAAACTCGGCAAAGTCGGCGTTGTCCAGCGGCGGGCTGGTGTGGTGGTCTTCCTTGCCCAGGTGCCCCGGCGTGAAACACAGGGTCATGGCGACCTGGAAGGGCCAAAGCTGGGTGAAGACGTGGTCGAACCAGGCCTCGGCGTCCGGGCGGTACGCATCGGCCCAGCTCAGCCCGGTGCGCAGATTTTGCACCTCGTGCTCACGCATCCAAGCGACCGCATCGTCGAGGCGATGGTCCTGCCAGTGGAACCACTGGCACAGGCCCACGGAGCCGTCCGTTGGGAAGTCCGCGGCGGCCAGCTTGGGCGTGCCGTCGTGGCGCAAGAGGCCCAAATAGTAATGCCGGTAATAGCTGGAGCCCTCTGCCTCTTTATGGCGGGTTTCTGCGGGCCAGCTTGGCGGCAGGTCGTACAACGAGTACCAGTGGATGCGGGGAGTTCTGCCGCGCAGGAGATCGATCGTGCGGCGGAAGCCCATCTGGGCGACTTCCTCCAAGCCAAAGGACGAGCAGCCGACCTCTGTGACCCAGACCGGTCGTCCGGTGACCTGTTCGGCTTCGCGAATCTTTTCCGGCCACTCGGTGAGCTGCCAGTGATTCCAGTCCAACGGAAAGCCGTGGATGGCAACGGCATCGACGTGCTCCATGACTCCGTAGCCAGCCTGCAGGCGGAGCCAGTCCGGGTCGCCGGACGACACACCGCCCAGGACGATGGGCAGCACCGGGTTCACTGAGCGCATTGCCGCCGCACCCTCTTTGACCATGGCGGCGAACTGCTGCCAGCCCGGGTCCAGGTGGAAGTTCCAATGGGACAGGTTGTTCGGCTCGTTCCAGACAACGACGGCTTCGATCAAGAGCAGTGACCCTTTCTCACTGGAGCATGCAGGTTCCGGCAGCGCGCATGGAGCACCCGGAGCGGGATGCAGCTTTGTAGATGCAGGGTAACAGCTAAGTAGATGCTCGCGACACAGGTTTCGGCGGATTTAGTCTCCGGGCGGAGCTCGCTTACGCTTCCGTCCTGCGGATCGAAGGCGGGGCGGGAGGCCTACGGCTTTGCTAGGCTAAAACGGTACGGATGCGCCAGGGAGCGGCCTGATTTATGGATGCAAAGCTGCTGCGCGAGGCGACGCGGCCCGAGCACGAAGCGACCGAAGCGATGGTCCCCCTGATGCACCCGGACCTGACACGGGCGGAATACGTGGTTGTGCTGCAACGCTTTTATGAAGCGATCCGTGCGTGGGAAGCGGTAGCGGCGAGACGGGTTCCACCGGCCTACGCGGACCTGGTGCGGCAACGGAGCCGGCGCGCGGCGCTGGAAGCCGATCTCCGGTTTTTCCAGGCGGATTTCCGGAGCGATCTCCCGGCTGGGGTTGTCGAGCAGATCGAGCATCTACTGGCAGACGCACCCGCAGACGCACCAGAGCAAGCCGGCCGTTTTCTGGGAGCCATGTATGTTGTGGAGGGTTCCACGCTGGGAGGCCAGTACATTGCCAGCCACGTGGAGTCGGTTCTGGGGCTGACCGCCGGCGAAGGCACCGCCTTTTTCCGCGGATACGGCTCCTCCACAGTGCCGAAATGGCGGGAGTTTCAGCGCGTTCTGATGGACCTGCCGGATATCTACAGCGACGAAGCGATCGGCGCGGCGAAGGAAATGTTTGGCGTGTTCCGCCGGTGCCTCTCAAAGAGCTCTGAAGCGGACCAAAACGCTTTGTTCATGACTTAGAAAAACTGTGATTGCGCAGGCTGCATCGCCCTCGGTTCGCGCATCCTATTAGGCTTCCGATGTCAGTTGAATTGAGCGCTCCCATAGTGGCGCAAGAGCCAGCAGATGTTCCTGCAACCCCTCTGGAAGGTTGCGCGCAGGAGTTGATTCGCACCCCGGGGGCGATCCAGCGGCACGGGTTCCTGCTTGGCCTGGACGCCGAGCAGCAGACCGTCATTCTTGCCAGCGAGAATGCCGAAGAGTTCCTTGGAGTCCCGGTCAAGCTGATCCTGGGTGGATCGCTGGATCTGCTGTTTGAGCGCGAACTGCTTGCGGCGCTTCGCCAGGTGAACTGCCGCGTAGACCCGTCCGGCATGGTCAGCTACCTGGGCGCGTTCCAGATCCGGAAGGAACTGTTCTCGGTCATCACGCATTGCGTGGAAAGCACGCGCATCCTGGAGTTCGAACGCCAGGACCGGTTGGTGGGCGCCGAGATGATGAACGCCGTCATCACCAACTTTGTGGGGACCCTGGCGCGGCTGAAGACCCGCCAGGAACTGTGCCAGGCGTTCACCGACCAGTTTGCCGCTCTGACCGGCTTTGATCGGTGCCTGCTGTACTGCTTTGACAACGAGGGTCACGGCACCGTGTTGACGGAGTCGAACAGCGGACGCCTGCCCAGCTACTTGGACCTGCGCTTCCCTGCCACTGACATTCCGGCGCAGGCGCGCGAGCTGTACGTCCTAAATACCGTTCGCATTATCCCCAACGCGAACTACACCCCGTCTCCCATTGTGCGTATCTCCGAGAACCCGGGTGCAGCTGCTGCTGGCACGCAGGCGATTCCGGCGTTTGACCTGTCTCTTTCGGTTCTGCGTTCCGTATCGCCGGTTCACCTGGAGTACATGCGCAACATGGGAACGCTGTCTTCCATGAGTGTGTCCATCGTGGTGGACGGCCAACTGTGGGGCCTGATCAGCGGCCACCATGCCGAGCCACGCACGATTCCATTCCTGGTCCGATCGGCCTGCGACATGCTGTCCAAGATGGTTGGGACGCAGTTGAATGCGTTCCGCACGGCAGACCGGCTGCACGACCTGGTCGAGTTCCATGCGGTGCAGAGGGAGTTGCTAACGCAGATCGCGGCGGAAACCGACTACATCCCGGCGCTCGCCACCCGCATGGATCGGCTGCTGAAGGTTACGCACGCCTCGGGCGTGGCTTTGTCGGACTTCGGAACGGTGTACACCACGGGCCGGGTGCCGCCGAAGCGTGTCCTGACCCAGATTGTGAACTGGCTGGATACCAAGGGCGAATTCGAGGTCTACGCAACCCGCACCCTGGGCGCCGAACTGCCCGCGGTCGCGTCTTCCGCCGCGGAGGCAAGCGGTCTGCTCGCAATTCGAATTTCAGATCTGTCGCAGCGCTACATCCTGTGGTTCAAGCCGGAGATTCTGGAAACGGTGACCTGGGCCGGCGAACCCGTAAAGAACGTGGACAGCAACGAACGCTTGCATCCGCGAACCAGTTTCGCCCAGTGGCAGCAAACGTTTCACGGCCAGAGCGAACGCTGGAGCAACGTGGAAACCGAATCCGCTACAGAGTTCCGCAATGCGCTGGTAACGATCAGCCTGCAGCGCGCGGAGGAAGAAGCCGAGCTGAGCTCTGCCCGGTTCCTGCAGTTGACCCACAGCCTGCCCACCAAGGTATTCACCTGCAATGCGGAAGGCATGCTGACCTATGTGAATCAGCGCTGGCGAGAGGATGGCCTGAGCGACAGCGGCTTGTGGTTCGGAGATGGCCGCCTGGCTCCCGAAGACGAAGCCCGGGTCAGGGCTCTGTGGGAAGAGGCTGTCGTCGATCAACGGGAAGTTCTGGAGGCGGAGGTTCGCGTGCGCAGCAACGGCGCCGACCGCTGGAACCTGGTGCGCCTTACACCGTTTCGCAGGGTGGGCAAGCGGCCCGCGGGCTGGGTTGGATTTCTGCTGGACCTGACCGAGCGGCGGGAGCGCGAAGATGCCCTGCGCATCGCGGAAAAGCTTGCCCTGAGCGGACGCATGACCAGCGTGATCGCGCACGAAATCAACAACCCGCTGGAATCCATCACCAACCTGATGTACCTGCTGCGGCTGGAAGCGGGCGACACCGGAAACGCCGGCGAGTACATTGGCATGGCGGAAGCTGAGCTGGAGCGGATCAGCGGCATCACCAAGCAGACGCTGCGCTGGAATCGGGAAGATCGCGCTGCGGAAGAGGACTTCCTGGCATCCGCGATGTTTGGCGAGGTTCTGCGCCTTTTCCAGGGCAAGACGCGCAACCGCATGATCGCGGTTCACAAGCGCTATGCCGAAGACATCGTGGTGCATGGCGTCATCGGGCAGATTCGGCAGGTGCTGGCAAATCTGATCTCCAACGCGCTGGACGCGGCGCGCGTGGGCGGCAACGTAACCCTGAACGCCGTGTATGACGGGGACGATACCGTGCTGAGCGTGACCGACGATGGCGCGGGCATTCCGGAATCGATGCGGAAGCATGTGTTTCAGCCCTTCTTTTCAACCAAGGGCGACCTGGGCAACGGGCTGGGCTTGTACATCTCGCACGAAATCGTCGAGCGTCACCACGGCAAGCTGGAAATCGACTCGGCAGAGGGCAAGGGCACCACGGTCCGGGTACGCCTGCCGCGGCATCCTTCGGAACCGGTCGTGTCCGCCTCCCAGTAAGCGGCGTTTGTTGATGGTTCGCGAGCGGAAAGACAGCATCGGGTGGTGACCCGGGCGCGACGGATCGCGTCAGAAGACACATGATGGTCCGCGTGCATCCGGCGCTGTTCCTGCTTGCGGTCGTGCCGGCGAGTTCGCTGCTTGCCCAAGCGACTGGAACGGCCTACCAGGGCATTCGGCTGTACGCGTACGGCACGGGATCGTATGTGCGGCCGGACTATGGGGGTGCCCTGAAGAATGCGGGCGCCACCGTGGGCGGCACCGCCAATGTGTTCACGATGTATCCGGTTCAGTTGGGGTTCGACCTGCGCGCGGTCGGCTCGGGTGGGCGCGTCTCGCGGGAATACTTCTATGGCGGCGGACCTCGCGCGCAGGTGAACCTTGGCCGCTTCGAGCCGTTTGCGCAGTTCCACGTCGGCTACGGCAGGATTGCCTTCCAGTACGTGACCACGCCGGGGTATACCCACGATCAATCGCTCGTGAAGGCCTACGGCGGCGGCCTGGATTACCGACTGTCGCGCACCTGGGCGGTGCGCGGCGAAGTGGAGCGCCAGTCCTGGCATTTCAGCGGGTACAACTACTCGTTTTATCCGCTGGCCGTCAGCGCCGGCGTGCGATACCAGTTCCACTTTCACAACCGCTTTGGCCCGGAATAGCGTGAGGGCCGCCGCGGTGAGCAGGACGGGCTCTCGCGTGTACACTGAAGGACATACACCCTGCGCGGCAATCCTCTTGCCGCCCGTGTCGGGACGTGGCTCAGCCTGGTAGAGCGCACCCTTGGGGTGGGTGAGGTCGCTGGTTCGAATCCAGTCGTCCCGACCAACAAATCTCAGCATCGCTGCTGCACTCAGAAGCCATTTGCTCCGTTACTCATCTTGGGCATCGGAAAGCATCCGGTCATCGTCTGTTCTGCAGCTTCTGGCGATCTACGTGGTCAGGGCCGGAGCGCGCATCGACGGGCGCTTGAGAGCTACCATGCATTAGGGTGTCCCACGCTCCACAGGCGGCGTTCCGCGGACATTATGAGGTTGAGTGTTGGATAGACGTTGTCATACCTGGCGTAAGCGCATTGTGACTGTAGCTGCCGTCCTGGGAACGCAGATCGCTTTGAGTGCTGCCGCTACTGCACAGGATGACTTGAGCCTTCAGGATCGAGAGCGGATCATCGAGGCCTCACGTGGAACGGCGGGCTCGCCTCCTATCCCGATGGATAGCTGGATCTACTCAGCAGCGATGCGTCTGCATGAGCTTGGATACCTGTCGACCCTCTATGTGGGGTTGCGCCCTTATACCCGCATCTCACTCGCGCATGCTCTGCTGCTGTCGCGCGAGAGCATTGCTGAAGACGAGATCAACTATGGCAACGCGGAAGAGTCTGTTGCCCTGGACAAAGCTCTCACGGAAGAGTTGGCGCCGGAGCTGAATCAGCTCGACTCGCATCGGACGGTGGTGGAGCAGGCGTATGCACGCGTGCGTGGCATAAACGGTCCAGTTCTCAACGACAGCTTTCATCTTGGCCAGACGTATGTGAACGATTACGGGCGTCCCTTCCAGCAGGGTGTGAACGGCCTGGTCGGTGCGAGCGGTTACGTGACTCGCGGCCGCTTCAACCTGTACCTGCGCGGCGAGTACCAGCACGCGCCCAGTGCACCGGGCTACTCAGCGCAGGTGGCTGCAATCCTTGCCGCTGGGGACGGAGTGAGTCAAACCGTGCCTCATTTCACGATCCCTGCCGGCCCCATTCCTCAGCGCGATCAGTTCCGCATGCTCAACGCACTCGCCTCCGCGCACCTCGCCGGGCACCAAGTGAGCTTTGGAAGGAGCGATGAATGGCTGGGCCCCGCCCGTGGTGGAGCGATGACGTGGTCAACCAACGCGGAGCCTATTTATGCCTTTCGGATCAACCGGATCGAACCGTTGTATATTCCGGTACTCTCGCGCATCACCGGCCCGTTTCGTTACGAGTTCTTCGTTGGCAGTTTGAAAGGGCATGACACGCCCAACGCTCCCTGGGTCCACATGGAGAAAGCCAGCTTCAAACCTACGAAAGATATCGAGTTCGGCTTTGCACGCACCGCGCTGTGGGGCGGCAAGGGTCACGTACCTGTGACCCTTGGCACGTTCTTCCGCAGCTTCTTCAGTCCCGCCGGTGTGCAGCCTGCCGTCAAGCTCTCCCGAGATGATCCCGGCGCTCGCTTCAGCACCTTCGATTTCGATTTCCGCATTCCAGCCTGGGAGCATCTTCTTGATCTCTACGCCGACACCTTTGTTCACGACAACGTCTTTCCAGTGTCGAATCCGAGGCGCGCAGCGGTAAGAACCGGTCTGCTGATCTCTCGTCTGCCCGGTGCACCGAAGCTTGATCTTAGGTTGGAGGGCGCCTATACCGACGTGGATGATAAGCAGAGTGTGGGCGGTAGCTTTCTCTTCGCTGAAGCTGTTTACGCGGATGCATACACCAACCGGTCGTTCATGCTCGGCGATCCCCTAGGCCGCGAGGACAAGGGAGGGAATGCATGGCTCACCTACCATCGCTCGCCAAGACAGGACTTTCAGGTGGAATACAGGATGGTGAAGGCAGCGAAGGACTTTGTTCCACTCGGAACGACTCAGCACGATTTCTCTTTCAATGCCCGAGTGAGACCAAGCGCATCGTGGGAGATCAAAGGCAGCGTTCAGCAGGAGTTGACCCGAGCGCCCCTCATCGACTCGCAGCAAAGACGTCCATTCGGAGCTACGGTACAGCTCACGTGGTTTCCGAAATAGCTGCTCGCGTTGGCCGAGGTATCTGCTCTCACCCTGGCAAGTTGTACTTGATTGCTTTCATGGGCTTCTCGACGAAGTGCCCACACCTATCGATGGCAGGAGCGGGCTAGGTTTTGGGCGTGATGGAAGCGGATGCCTGCTGCTGAAGCAGCGATAGATCTTTGAAGGGTTGGCGGTTCTTCGCAACGGACTCCAAGATGTTCCGCGCTTTGCGCAGGTGGTCTTCCTGGTCCGTAGCTGCGCCGCTCTTCTTCGCAAGATTTGCTAAGCCAAGCTGAACCTGCGCCTCCATCATCCTGGCCCCGAGCACGAGTGGCTGGTGTGAGGTGAACTCACTCAGAAGCTGTTGCGCTTCCAGCAGCAGGCTGCGAGCGGTCGTAGCATCCGTTCCTGGCAACCCGGCGAACTGAATCAACCCGATCACGTGCAGGCTCCGCAGTGTCTGATCCTCGGGGGCTGAGTTCATCAGGCGGCGGGACGCAGTGATGCTCTTCTCCATGTACAGCCGTGCAGCCTGCGTGTTGCCCTGTGCTGCCTGAAGCACGGCCCACCACCGCGTCTGAATCGCGTACTCGGATTCATCGAAGTTGCCCTGGTCCACGGTGCGTGCAGGAGCTTCGGGTGGCCGCAGATTTGCCGACACTTCCACTGCTTCCTTGACTTGCCCATGCGCGAGCAGAAACTCCGCGTAGTGGAGATGGGACTTGCGGACGTGCTCCGCGATTTCAATGCTGTGCTCCGCGTTCTGTCCGTCGGCATCGTGCATGGCCTGCAGGTAGTACTGGCGAGCCTCGTCGTCCCGGTTCAGCTGATCCAGCAGATTCGCCTTGGTGAACCGGACCTGCGCAAGCTGCGTGATGTACAGGGGCTGCTGACGAAACTCCGGCTTGTCGCGGCCAAGGTCCAGCAGAAGAGCTTCGGCGCGGTCGACCCATCGCAGGGCTTCGGCAGGGTCGGCCATGCTGAACTGATCGCGGCTTGCGAGATAGATGGAGTCGAAGAAGCAGTACGTTGCAATCTGCATCCAGCGATTGGACTTGGGCCCTTGCAGCACCGGCTGCACTTCGTCCCATGCTCTCTGTTCCAGCGCGACTGCGCCCGCTACGTCGCCCAGCGCGTTGGAGATGTTCGCCTGAGATGCGTCAAGCAGGCCGCGGCGCGCGGGCGTTTTCGGATCGTCCGGAACCTGCAGCGCGTGCAGCTCCACCATCTGCCGGGCGAGGCTCAGAACGCTTTGTGCGCCATGCAGATCGCCAAGGCTGGGTTGATTGGGAAAGCCCTCGGTCTTGGCCATTTCAAAGAGGCCGTTCGCGAGATCGACCGAGAACTTGGGATCTCCGTTGCGCTCCTCCCGCATGGATTGCAGGTACTTCACGGCCTCGGCCGTCATCTGTTTGCGAACGGTGAGGGTGCCGGGAATGTCGTTCAGCGATGCGTAGAGATCCGTCACGTAGAAGCGCGCGAGGTTCTGAATGTCGGCAAGACGGCGCTCGGCCGCGTTCCGCTCGCGCCGCGCAACCGTTGCGGAGTGCAGCACGGCAACACCGCTGCCGGCGACCACGGCAAGCGCTGCCGCCACAGCGATGGCTTCCAGCCGGTTGCGCCGCAGGAACTTGCCTGCGCGGTAGGCGAAGCTGTCCGCGTGGGCGCGCACGGGCCTCATCTGCAGATGGCGCTCCAGGTCCTCTGCAAGTGCGGCAACAGTGGGATAGCGCCGCTGCGGTTCCTTGCGCAGGCCTTGCAGCAGGATGTTGTCGAGATCGCCTTTCAGCTCCGGGTTATGCAGGCTGGGTGCTTGCGGCGCCGTCTCATTCAGGATGCGAATGGCGGTGAGTGGAAGGACTTCTTCGATGGGATACGGCAGCGTTCCGGTCAGCAGGCGGTAGAGCAGCGTCGACAATGAAAAGACATCGCTGGCTACGCCAAGCGATGAGCCGTTTGCCTGTTCAGGGCTGGCGTAGCGCGGAGTCAGCTGCCGGACCGTGGTTTCGGTGTGAGCTTCGGCGTTGGACAGGATGCGTGCCAGGCCGAAGTCGAGCAGCCGTGGTTCGCCTTCGGTCGTGACGAAGATGTTTGCCGGCTTCAGGTCAAGGTGCAACACCAGTTGCTGATGCGCGGACTGAACCACCTCTGCAACGCGGAGGAAGAGGCGCAGGCGTTGCGTTAGGGTGAGCGCATGCTCGTCGCAATAGCGGTCGATGGGGATGCCGTCCACGTACTCGAGCACTAGGTAAGGGCGGCCGTCCGCAAGCACGCCGCCATCCAGCAAACGGGCGATGCCGGGATGAGCGAGTTGCGCGAGGATTTGTCGTTCGCGGCGAAAGCGTTCTGCCAGTGCAGGGGTGAAGATCTCTTCCTGCAGGACCTTGACGGCGACCTTCTGCTCGTAGGTGCCGTCGGCGCGCTCTGCCAGGTAGACCGTACCCATGCCACCGCGGCCAAGCTGGCGCAGGATGCGGTAGCTGCCGAAGGTCGAGTTGTCGAGAGCGCCTTCCGGAAGCGGGCGAGGTGTCTCGTGCTGCCAGGCGTCGATGGAGAACGCAGACGCTGCCCAGTCCTCAAACGAGAGCAGTTGGTGCACTTCGGTGAGAACGGAAAGATCGGCGGCAGAGGCGGCAAGAAACGATTCACGTTCGGCGGGATGCAGCTCCAGCGTCTGTTCCAGTAACGCGCGAACTTCAGCCCAGTGTGCGGCGGTCACTCGGGTGCTCCTGTGCTGAGGCGATGAGGATGGTTAGAGATGTACCACGCAGGCCACGGACCCGTCATGCATTTTGCGCAGGCGTTTTGCGGAGTCGAGCGTCGGGCGTGCGAGCAGGGCTATTGCTTTGCCGGGCAGCGTTGAAACGGCGATCAGCGTCACGCAGCCTATCGTGAAGAGAACGAGGCTCACCACCTGGGCTTCGGTCATTCGCCATGCGAGCACGAGATTGCGGCTCAGGAACTCGACGCTGAAGCGGCCCGCGCTGCTGAGCAGGAGGTACGACCCGAACAATACGCCGGGCCTGCTCTGTCTGCGATCCACTCGCACGAGGATGAGAAATATCGCGAGCTCCCACAGTGAGCTGTAGAGCATCGTCGGGTGAACGCGCACGAGAGACGGTGTCAGACCGTGCGGGAAGGCGACAG
Source organism: Terriglobus aquaticus (assembly GCF_025685415.1). NCBI lineage: Bacteria > Pseudomonadati > Acidobacteriota > Terriglobia > Terriglobales > Acidobacteriaceae > Terriglobus > Terriglobus aquaticus. The sequence goes on along the minus strand of NZ_JAGSYB010000001.1, from coordinate 3,560,781 downwards.
CCCAGGGCAACGTAGAGGGCTGTCCGTAGTCGCCGTCGCCGGCCAGGAAACAACCGACACGGCCCAGAGCATAGGCAGGCGCGATGCTATACAGCGAGTCCAGCGAGCGCAGCCACGGCATGCGATGCAGATGGATGTAGGCCACGCCTGCCAGAACTCCGCCGAGCACACAACCAAGATAGGTGTACCCGCCGCGGAAGAAGTCCAGCCCCGCAGTGTCGCGGTGCAGTAGGTACGTGGAGAGCACGAGGAAGTTGTCCAGCTTTGCGCCCAGAAATCCCGCAACGATCAGCGTGGTCGAGAGCGAGACCGGGTTGACGCGGATGCTGTGCTCACGAAAGTAGCGAAGAAACAGAGCCGTGCCCAGGCAGATGCTGGCGGCGAAGAGCAGGCCAAAAGTGTAAAAGCTGAATGGGCCTAGCTTGAGGATTTGTAGCATGGCGATTCCGAATGGTTTCGGGTCAGGTCAACAGATGTGAACGAGCAATCGGACACATGCGGTGAAGTTGAGGAACACGCAGAATCGGGCGTCCGAGACCCTGGGAGAGCTCTCGACGCCCGAACCGTCATCGCGTGTAGTGCACGGGGAAGGAGATGGTTTGGGTCGCATTGGTCGCAGGATTTCTCGCCGTGACCACTACCCGTAGAACGCCCTCAGAAGCGGCGCAGCCAGACACCACAGCCCCGCCGCCCGCGATCGCGCAGAGGATGAGTAATAAACACAGCAAGCGCGGGGAGAGCCGCCGCCGTGGCCACAGAAGTAGGCCGCCCCCGAAGAAGAGCCCAGCCAGCACAAGGCGACGAGACCGTTCGAACGGCGAGCGCAGTGCAGAGTGTGCATTCTCACCAGCCATGCGCACCTTGAGGTGCAATCCGGTGCTGGTAGGCGTCACGGAGACTGCTCGAATTCCGAGATTGCCGGCAACCGAATTTCCGTTGCTGTCGACCAGGTAGTAGATGAACGCGTCCTCAGAGAGTTGACCACCATCGATCTCCGTCAGGCTGCCGTCCATTACGACCGTTCCGCTATACCCATTGAGTGCGGCGATCGTAAACGGAACATCGACGACGGTGTTGGATGTGAGTTCTGTGTTGACACTCGAAGTTGAAGCGTTGTCGAGCGTCATAGAGAAGCCAGCGGCCGGCGCGCCCGTCACTACTGTGGTCAACGTTGCGGTAGCAGGTTGGTTGGAAACGTCACCGGCAAAGTTGGCCGTAATGGTGTACGTGCCTGCGGTCAGGAAGGTGAGCACGGAAGAGCCGCTGGTGCCGGAGACCACACCGGAGGGACCATTCGCGCCGGACGCATCCTTGGAGCTTAGAAGGATGCCAGCATTGGGAGAAGTAATGGAGCCGGTAAGTGCAACGTTATAGGTCGCTGCAGCTCCCGTGGTTGTCGTGGCAGGTCCGGTTAAGTGGATCGCAACGGTAGAGCGCTGGATCAGAACCGTGCCCGTTTGGGTCGAACCGCTGAACTTGCTGTCGCCGGCATACACAGCCGTGATGGTGTAAGTGCCAGGGTCCGTCAGCGTAACCGAAGCGCACGGGCAGACCGATGTAAACGCGAGGTACGCGGGCACGGGGCTGGGCTGGGTAATCGTGGTGCCGGGCTTACTGACCGTAACCGTGATGTTGCCGCTGGGAACTGCCGTCCCAGCGTTTGGAGCCCCTAATTGAACCCCGACGTCGAGGATGGCGTTCGGCGGGTACGTTGCCGGCACACTGAGCGCCAGAGTCGTTGGGATGGTAGTTGGATCGGAAGCATTGAAGTTGATGAAGGGTGCGGAGGACGCGACGAAGTTATCGTCACCGCTGTAGTTGGCGTCCACGCGATACAGGCCGGACGGAGCCGGTGCAAGGTACTGGAAGCTGATGTTGGGCGTGGTAACCGTAGTCGCAGCATCGATGGTTGCAAGCGTGGTCTGAGCACCGCTGCTGACCTTTGTCGCGACGATGGTGATCGTGCCCGTGGGTGGCAGCAGGCCGGGAGCCAGCGTGGTGTTCAGCGTGCCGGTGATCTTCGTCCCGCTTACTTCGCCAGCAGGCACGTACAGGTTGGTCAGGGCAAGTGTCGCTTTCACGTGCACGACAAGGGAAGCCGTCGAAGGCGAGAAGTTCGCGTCGCCCGGGTAGGACGCCGTGAAGGTATAGCTGCCGTTGATGCTCAGGGTGACCGGGAAGCCGAAGCCGCCGGAGACAAGCGCCTGGGCAGCGCTGACTGTAGCAACCACGGCATTGGTTGCGCCGCCCCGGACTGTGATGTTCCCGGTCGGGGTTGCGGTGGACTGCGCGTTCGTGAGTCGGACGTAGAGGTTGAACCCGGTGCCCGCAACCTGGTTGGTTACGCCACTCAGTGAAACGGTAGTCGCTACGGCGGGAGCGGTGACCGTGAGCGAGCCAAGGTTTGACTGCGAGGTGTTGTATTTGCTGTCGCCGGGGTAGTAGGCCAGCAGCGTGTACTGCCCTGCCGCTGGAGCGGTGAAGGTGAACGTCTTGCCGGCGGTGGTGAAGGCCTGCGCCGCGGGGATGGTGGCGAGGGTGATGGGTGTGGTGGTGCCCGCGGGTACGGCGTAGATGCTGATCGTGTCGGTGGGTGCGTCCGTGGTGGTGGAAACGAAAGCCACGGTTCCGGAGAGGGTTGCGCCCGCGGTTGCGGAGGTTGGCACGGACAGCGCGAGCGTGGGTGTGGTGAGGCTGGAGCTGGCGCCAACTGTAATGCTGGCCGGGGAAGAGGCGCTGCCGGCGTTCTGATCGTCACCGTTGTAGACCGCCGTCAAGGTGGACGGGCCCTGCGGCAGGGTCAGAGAGACCTGGACCGGGTACGCCGTGGCGGCGCCGGTAAAGGTGTAGCGGCCCACTTCGGTACCAGAGGCGTCGTTGATGACGATGCGGCCGCCGGGCGCATACGTGCTGCCTGCCAGCGTGAGCGCCGCCGTGACGGTGGTGCTGGAGGTGGTGGCAGGCACGCTGAGGGAAAGCGTGGTGGGGTATACACCGGGATACGGCTTGGCCGTGTCACCTACGGTGACGCTCATGGTGTTGGAGGTGATCGCCGCGTGTGTGGCGGTGGCGGGCACCGTGGCCACCAGCGTGTACACGCCGGGCAGCGTGAATGAGAGGCTGGGGACGCTGCCGCCCGGGTACGCCAGGGCTCCCACGGTCGTGGAGGCCAGCGTAAAGGGTGATCCACCCGCGGGCGTTGCAGTGATGGTGACGGTTGCACCGATGAGCGAGCTGTCGCCCTGCGAGTACAGAGCCAGACCGCGCAGGTAGTAGCTGGACCCGGCAGTGGCGGTGTCAGACCCGTTCAGCGTGAGGTTGGCCTGGAGCGGTGAAGCAGAGGGTTTCGTGAGGATGTCGACCTGCCCGTCGCCCGACGCGACATAGGTTTGGCCGAAGAGTGGGTTCGCCGCAATATAGGTCGGTTGAAAGTTGGAATCGTTGAAAGGCGTGCCGTTTACCTGGACCGCTGTGTTGCCGGTCCCGGTAATGCCGATGGTGAACAATGCCGACGGCGAAGGTGTGAGGATCTGCAGCGTTCCGGAAGCGCTGTTGACGGCCAATTGCGGATAGGCGCCGAAGGTGTACGGAACCGTGGACACGTCGCCAACGACGGTTTCGTTGGGCGTGTCGGGAGTGTATGGGTTGTAGCTGAGCAGGCTACTCGCCGAGTTCGAGCCGCTGCCGACCACCGCGTACAGCAGGCGGGACACGGGGTCGTATACCGCGCCGAGCATGGCAGCGTAGTTTTGCGTGGCTTTGATCTGCTTCACAAAAGGCAACGTGACCGTGTTGCCGCTGGCAACAACAGCGGAAAAGGTCCGCTGCAGTTGGCCGAGATCGATGATGGTGAACGGGACTGTGTCCTGCGGCGCCGAAGCGAGGTTGGCGGCGGTCAAGTTGTCTTGGTTCACGAGGATCAGCAGGTCGCCGCCGCCGTCGTTCACCGCCGGGACGATGAAGGCGTTGCTGGCGGGCAAGGGATTGCCGGCGGGGTCCAGTATCTTGAACGCAGTGCTGATGCCTGGGCTGTAGACCCACAGATTGCCAGGGCTGGTGCCCGTCTTGCGCTCGGTGGCGATGACCAAGCCGTATTGTCCGCGCCCGTCGACTAGCAAGGAGGTGTACTGCGCGCCGCTGTCCAGGCTGGTGCGAGAGGTGCGGCTGATGGAGTCGCCGGTTCCCGTGCTCAGGTTGCTGTACTGCGTGAGGATGTCTGGGTCGCCGGAGCTGGAGGCGTTAAGCGTGAAGGCGCGCCCGTGGAACTCGTCGTTGGCGATGAAGGCCTGAGCCGGCGCGGCACCCTGCAGCGTGCTGGAAGCAGTGGTGTGGCAGGTGCTGCTGCCGAACAGCAGCCCGGTGAGCGCGTCGGTCGAGTTCGCGTCGGGCCCGACCACGTAGCCGTTCTGCGTGTCGTTGGCGAGAGCCTTGGGCAGGCTTGAGGGCGAAGTCGCTGCTGCTGGCGCAGGGCACGTCACGTGGTACGACGATGCCGTGGAGTGCGCGAGCGAGGTCATGTCCTGATTCAGGACATAGAAGGTGGTCCCGTACACCGAAGGAGAGATCACGGCAGGAACCGCTGCGTCGGGCACGGACGTCCCCTGAACCGCTGGCGGAGCTTGCTGAGCGATGCCGGCGGCCGTAGCAAGAACCGACGCGGAACAGAAAATTGCGCGCGCACAACGGGCAAGCAGCGCGTGACGAGGGCGGGACGGGAGAAAACCGCTGGCGACCATGCGAATTCCTTTGCAAAACCACGCACGTCGGCGCGAGTATGGACACACTCGTGAAGGCGGGTGGCAGAATTTGTTGTCTACAGAGAACGCCGGAACGGTCAGCGGTTCGTATCGCGCGATGCGATGGTTTCTCGAGATTTCTTCTCTGGCTTTTGATTTCTCCTTGGACTGACACAGTCGATGCAAACGCAGGAACAGGACAGGATGTTGGAACCGGGTGGGGCGATCTCCGGGGCGCAACGATCGCTCGACTCGCTCATGCCGGTGATTTACGAGGAGCTGCATCGCGTCGCTGCGATCTTCATGAGCAACGAGCGGCGCGGCCACACGCTGCAGCCTACGGCCCTGATCAGCGAGGCCTACCTGCGATTACTCAGCCAGCACAGCCTCGACTTTTCCAATCGCGCACAGGTGATCGGTGTCGCCGCACAGATGATGCGGCGCATTCTTCGCACACACCAGGAGAAGAAAGAAGCCGGCAAGCGGGGCGGCGAGGACACGACCCTGTGCCTGAGCGAAACGCCGGAACCGGCGGCTCCAGCGATCCTGTTCAGCGAGGTGGATGAACTGCTGGACCGCTTGGCGAAGCTTGACGAGCGCCAGGCCAGGGTTGTGGAGCTGCGCATCTTCGGTGGGCTTTCTGTGCAGGAAACGGCAGACTTTCTCCAAATCTCAACCGCGACAGCGAATCGGGACTGGGCCTCCGGCCGTCTGTGGCTAGCCAAGGAACTCTCAGGAGCGGCACGCCACGACTGATCGCTGCGGCCGATTCTGAGCGCGGGCTACAGCCCCGTTCGGCAGCGCGACATAAAATAGAACTCATTGTGAAACTTGACTTCTTAGGCCAGCACCAGCGGTCGCACCTGTGCGGCGAACTGCGCGCAGCGGACGCGGGCAAGCCCGTGGTTCTGATGGGATGGGTGAACCGCCGCCGCGACCACGGCGACCTGATCTTCCTGGATGTACGTGACCGCAGTGGCATTACCCAGGTTGTGGTCGATCGCAGCGAGTCCGGCGATTCGCTGGCCAAGGCCGAAGCGGCCCGGCCGGAGTTTGTGGTGGCCGCCATCGGCACCGTGCGCCTGCGCGGCGAGGGCTTGAATAACCCCAACATGGCGACCGGCGATGTCGAAGTCGTCGTGAAGGAACTGCTGCTGCTGAGCGACGCGAAAACGCCTCCGTTTTCGCCCGCAGAAGACGCCGTGCAGAACGAAGAGCTGCGCCTGGAGTATCGCTACCTGGACCTGCGCCGGCCGGAGATGCAGCGCAACCTGATCGTACGGCACAAGGTCATGCAGGCGATCCGCGCGCAGTTGTCGGGCGAAGGCTTCCTGGAGATCGAAACGCCGCTGCTGACGCGCACCACGCCGGGCGGCGCGCGCGATTACCTGGTGCCGTCGCGGGTGCATCCGGGAACGGTGTATGCGCTGCCGCAGTCGCCGCAGATCTTCAAGCAGTTGCTGATGATCGGCGGGTTGGATCGTTACTTCCAGATCGCGCGCTGCTTCCGCGACGAGGATCCGCGCGCAGACCGCCAGCCCGACTTCACGCAGATCGACCTGGAAATCACGTTTCCGTCGCAGGATGCGATCTTCGGGATAGCGGAACGCTTTGTCGCCGCGGCGTTCGCGGCGGCGGATCAGCCGATCACGCTTCCCTTCCCTCGCATGACGTACGATGAGGCGATCCGCAAGTACGGCATCGACAAGCCGGACATGCGCCTGCCGCACATGGCTGACCTGAGCGATGTGCTGACGCCGGAACTGCGCACCACGCTGAAGATCGAGCATGGCCTGCCGGTGTTTGGCTTCGTCATTCCAAAGATTGGCGAACTGAGCGGCACCGCGCGCAAGGCCTTGCTGGGCGAGGTGCGCGCGTTCTTCGGCGAGACCGGCCTAGACGTTCTGGATCTCGCCCGCCTGCGCACCAACGAAGCCTTCGTTCCGCTTGCGGAGGATATCGGATCGCACCTGAACGCGACCACGATCGGCTTCAACGGCGAGAACTTCACCAGCAACGATCTCGCCATTGTCGTCACGCCCAAGCTGGGGACGCCGGCACTGTGGAACTTCGATCGCCTGTGGATTCCGAAAAAGGTCGGTGCACTGCGGCTGGAGCTTGCAAAGAAGTACGCCGACAAGCACGGCCTGTTTGAGAAGAAAGGCACCGCCGACGACTACCGCTTCCTGTGGGTCACCGACTTCCCCATGTACGAGTGGAACGAGGAGAAGCACACCTGGGACGCGGCGCATCATCCGTTCACCAGCCCGCACGAGGCCGACATCGCTAGTGGCGCGCTGTACAACGACAAGGGCGCGGTGCGCGCGCAGGCGTATGACGTGGTGCTGAACGGCTTGGAGCTTGGCTCGGGTTCGATCCGTATTCACCAGCAGGACGTGCAAGCGGAGATCTTCCGCACGCTCGGCATGACGGACGAAGAGCTGCAGGAGCAGTTCGGCTTCTTTCTGAAGGCACTGGAGTACGGCACACCGCCGCACGGTGGCATCGCTCTCGGCCTGGACCGCATTGTCATGCTCTTGACCGGCGCAACCAGCCTGCGCGAAGTAATCGCCTTCCCGAAAACGGCGAAGGCGTTCGACCTGATGTGCGAAGCACCGAGCGCGCCAAGCGAGCAGCAACTGCGTGAACTGCATCTGCGCGTAGCTCTACGAGGCTAGCATGATGCGCGCCATCGTAAGATGGTGCGCATCGTGGTCAGAAGAAGAACAATCCTTTGCTGCACCTGCATGCTCGCGGCCCTTACATTCGCGGGCTGCAATTCGACAGCTACTGAGCGATCTGCGGACGAAAGCGAGTCGGCAAAGCTGATAGGGCTTCTGCGCTCCGGCGATTTTCAAGCGATCGAACAACAGATGGATGCATCGTTGCGGGATGGCGCTACAGAGCCAACTCTGGCGAAAATGCAGGCACTCTTTCCCGAAGGTCCGCCCACCTCTCGGAAAACCATCGGCTATCATTCGCTGCGGTCCGGCAGTCAGTTGAACTCTGAAGTCATAACGGAGTACGGCTTCAACGACACTACCTGGGTTGTCACGAACGTGCGAATCAGGAAAGAGAATGCTCCCGTGGTCGTCGGCTTCCATGCCACCGGACTTACTCGGTCGTTAGAGGAGACGAACCGTTTCACCTTTGCGGGTAAGCCGTTTTGGAACGACTGCATGGCGGTGTTGACGCTCGCGTGTGGCGGCCTGGTGCTCTACGCCTTCGTCCTCTGCATTCGGACACCACTTCGCAAGAAGTGGCGTTGGCTACTGTTTACTCTTCTCGGCGTCTGCCAGTTGTCTTTCAACTGGCAGACGAGCCAGTTTGGCTTTCGGCTGTTCTGGATTGCGATACCACCAGCTAATGCGAGCCGCGTAGATTATGCTCCCTGGTATTTGTTCGCAGGCGTGCCTCTTGGAGCTTTGATCTTTCTGGCGAAGCGGAGAGATCTTCAGCTCCAAGCAGAAGCTGCGTCACGCGGGCTGGCGAACTAAACCTTTGGCTCCCACCCCTTCTGGTAGTTGCGGCCCCACATGCCTTCGGCCTGCTTGTTGCCGGTGACGTGTCCGTTCTCCGGGTTTAGCGTGAGCACGGCCTGCGAGAAGTAGGCGATGTTCGACAGTTGTACAAGCGTTGTACTCACGTTGCCCTGCGCGATGGGCTGGTTCAGCTTTTCGCCGGTGCGGATGGCCGCGATCAGGTTGGCGAAGTGCGCGTCGGTCATGCTGTCGGCACCGACCGTGTCCGCGGACGACGTCGCTGCGTGCGCCGGCTGCTTGTAGCTGTCGATGACCTTGTCTTTCTGGTCGTAGATCTCCCATCCGCCGCGGTCGATCACCGCGGTCGCCTCAGTACCGTGGATAGCGGTGCCACGATCGCGGCCGTAGGTCTTCTTGCCGCTGATGCAGGAGCCTTTCCACGTGATCAAGGCATCGGGATACTCGAAGCTGGTGTCGAGCGTGTCGTAAAACTGCCAGTCGTCGTGGGTGGCGTAGCGACCGCCGGCGGCAGTGACCTTGTTCGGGTACTCCACACCAAGAGCCCAGCGCGCCACGTCGACCTCGTGGGTGCCGTTGTTCAGACTTTCGCCGGTTCCCCAGGTCTTGAACCAGTGCCAGTTGTAGGGATGAACATTGTCGCGATAGGCCTCGCGCGGAGCTGGGCCCTGCCACAGGTCCCAATCGAGCGTTGCCGGCACCGGGATGGGCTTGCCGACGCCAATGGGCTTGCGGGTGTTGGCGTACCAGGTCTCGCCCCAGTAGGGCTTGCCGATCGCGCCAGACTTGATCTTGGCAACGATCTCCTGCGTGGCCTTGTGCGAGCGCTGCTGCGATCCCATTTGGCACAGCTTGCCGGTCTTTTTCTGCGCAGCGACCAGCCACTCACCTTCCTGCGGGTTGTGGCTGCAGGGCTTCTCCACATACACGTGCTTGCCCGCTTGCAGGCCTAGGATGGCCATGGGCGCGTGCCAGTGATCGGGCGTGGCGATGGTGATTACGTCCACGTCCTTGCTGGCCAGCAGCTTGCGGAAGTCCTGCTCCTTGCGCGGAGCGTCGCCCATGGCCGTCGCCGTGCGGCCGGCGAACCGGTCGAGGATCACCGTGTCTACATCGGCAACACCGATGATGCGGGCGTCCGCCTTGTTGGCCTTCAACGACGACAGGTGCGCGTAGGCGCGGCTGTTCAGGCCGATTACGGCGAAGTGAACGCGCTCGTTCGCGCCGGCAATCTGCGCATAGCTCTTGGCGTTGGCTGCAATGGCGAGACCCGCGGCGGCGGTGGCGGCGTTCCCCAGAAACTCTCGGCGTGACGGCATTCGATGTTTTCCCCTGTTTTGGTTGCGGGAGCATGGTACGCCATTTGTTTGAGAGTTGTCAGAAAGCCTGTTCCGGCGTCTGGACGTGCTGCGGTTGCAGCCCCATGCCGATCAGGCGCCCGGCCAGACGCTGCGCGCCCGGCAGACGCGTCAACACGCGGATAGCCAGCGGGGGCCGCATCGCGCCTTCGGCTTGCAGGATCTGATTTAGGACCTTGTGCGCCAGTCTTTGGAAGCCGTGGGTGCGCCGGATGGTGGCCTCGCGATAGTGCTGCACACTCAGCAGATCGTGCACGGTTACGGCATCCCGCTGCAGCGCCGGTACCAGCCGGTTGGCCGCGGCAATCGCATCCTGAATGGCGATGTTGATGCCGATGCCGCCGACCGGAGACATAGCATGCGCAGCATCGCCGATGCACAGCAGACCGGGAACGGCCCAACGCTCGAGGTGGTTCAGTTGCACGGTAAGCAGCTTGATGTCGACCCACGAGTGGAGCGAGTCGACCCTGCCCGCGAGAAAAGGAACGATGCGCGCCAGAAGCTGTTGAAACGCAGGGAGGCCTCGCTGCTGCAAGCCTGGAAGGCCGTCCTTGCGGATGAGAAATCCCACCTGGAAGTAACCGCCGCGGTTGATCAGAACGACCAGGTGTCCGAAGTTCACATAGCCCAGACCGTTTTCCGGATCGTCGTGCTGCCGCGGGATGCGGAACCAGAGCACGTCGATCGGAACACCGGTTTCGACAACAGGCAGGTGCGCAGCAGTAACGGACGTGGCATGGCGGCCATCGCAGCCGACCACCAGGTCAGCGCGCAGACTCTCCTCGCCGTTCGCAGTGCGCACCGTTACTCCACTGACCTGGCCGGTGCTGTCGTAGAGCAGGCCGGTCGCCTGGTGCCCCATGCGCAACTGAAAGGTGGGATATCGGGCGGCCCGTTCGGCGAGGAAGTTCAGAAGGTCCCACTGCGGCATGAGCGCGATGAAAGGAGCGGCCACGGGAAGATGGGTGAAGTCGGCAATTGGAAATGTTCTGCCGCCGACCACCGCACTGGCGCGGCGCAGCTCGGTATGAGGCAGCCGCAACAGGCCCGGCAATAGGCCAAGTTCGTGCATTACCTGCAACGTGGATGGATGGGTGGTGTCGCCGCGAAAGTCGCGAAAGAAGTCATTGTGCTTCTCAAGCACGGTGACCGGCAGACCGGCGCGGGCCAGCAGAAGGCCAAGCATCATGCCCGCAGGTCCACCGCCAATGATGCACGTGCTTTGCATGGGAGACCGCCGGCGGCAGGATACCGGAGCCGGCGCGGGTTGCAACAGAAAAGCGCGGCCTCGTCGGCCACGCCTCTGTGTCGCTACAGCCCGCAAGTTTACAGGGCGGCAACCCGGCCCGGTGCGCGCAGGAAGCGCAGGAGGTCCTCGTTCAGCTTGTCGGGCGCGGTGTTGGTCAGGCCGTGCGGCTCGCCGTCGTACTCCAGCAGTTCGCTGTTGGCGACCAGGCTCTTCATGCGCGCGCCGGAGTGTTCGATCGGCACAAGTTTGTCGCTGGTGCCGTGAATGATCAGCGTCGGAACGGTGATCTTCGTCGCGTCGCCACGGAAGTCCGTCTCGGCCCAGGCATGCGCCAGCTTCAGCGTTGCATCCGGCGAGGCCATGAACGCCTGCTGGCCGGCGAACTGCAACTGCGCCGACGAGACGGTGTGGTGCAGCGCCGAGTAGTTGAAGAACTTCTCGGCGAAGCTCTGCAGAAATGCCGGACGATCCTTGATGAGGTGGGCGTAGATGTCTTCAAAGACTTTCCTGTCCACGCCGTCGGGATTGTCGTCAGTCTTCAGCAGGTAGGGCGTCACGGCCGACACGAACGCCGCCTTTGCGACTCGCGACTCGCCATAGCGTGCGATGTAGCGCGCAACCTCGCCGCCACCCATGCTGAAGCCGACCAGCGTTGCACCGGAAAGGTTCAGGCCTTCCATCAGGTCGTTCAGGTCGCTGGCGAGCGTGTCGTAATCGTAGCCCCTGGCGGCCCAGTCGCTGCGACCGAAACCACGGCGATCGTAGGCGATGACACGGAAGCCGGAGTCGGCGAGCACGCGCGCCTGGTACTCCCACGACGCGGACGAAAGCGGCCAGCCGTGGATCAGCACCACGGGCGCTCCGGCACCCCAATCGTAGAAGTAAATGTTGGTACCGTCTTTTGCTTGGAAGTAAGGCATGCGGCTCGCTTTCTGCGGGAGGATTGATTCGCTCCGTTTCGAAAAGTCAGATGCAGCCGCGACTGTGGGATGTGGCTGTGATGGACTCACAGACCTTCGCCATCTCGCACCTTCTGCATGGTTCTTCATTGGTCCGCCGCAGATGTTGACGCGCTCACATCCGCGCAGCAACCCGGTCATGAAGCTGGACCACTCGGCGTGAGACCGCACTACAGAGGACGCCAGCGAGATCGCGGATACTGGAGTCATGGAAGCCAACCTGGGCACGCTGCTGACCGAAACGCGCAACTCGCGCTCCGCCGACATTGACACCCTGCCGACGGAGCAGATGCTGCGACTGATCAACGAGGAAGACGCAACCGTCGCAGCCCGCGTGGCAGAGACGATTCCGGCGATCGCGCAGGCGGTGGACGCGATTGCGGAGCGGGTGCGCCAGGGCGGCCGGCTGTACTACATCGGCGCTGGCACCAGCGGCCGGCTCGGTGTGCTGGACGCGTCGGAGTGTCCGCCCACCTACTCGGTCCCGCGCGACATGGTGCAGGGTCTGATCGCGGGAGGCGACCCGGCGCTGCGCGTGAGCGAGGAAGGCGCGGAGGACTCGCGCGAGCGTGGTGTGCAGGACTTGGTGGCCAATGGCTTCGGCCAATCCGCAGGGCTGGACGTGCTGGTCGGTATCGCGGCGAGCGGGCGCACGCCTTACGTGCTGGGTGCCATGGAGCACGCACGCGATGCGGGCTGCCTCGTGATCGGGCTCTCGTGTGTTCCGGGGTCGGCGGTGGAGCAGGCAGCCGATCTCGCGATCACACCGGCCACCGGGCCGGAGGTAATCACCGGTTCCACGCGCATGAAGGCGGGCACGGCGACGAAGCTGGTGCTCAACATGCTCTCCACCGGCCTGATGGTGAAGCTGGGCTATGTGTTGGGCAACCTGATGGTCAACGTCGCCCCGACCAATGCCAAGCTGGTCGATCGTGCGGAGCGCATTGTGATGGAGGTCACGGGTGTGTCGCGCGAGCGGGCCAGCGGCCTTTTGCGCGAGGGCGGCAACGTGAAAACTGCAATCGTTATGGCCGCGCGCGGAGGCAGCCGCGAGCAGGCCGAAGCCCAGTTGCAGGCTGCGAACGGCGTATTGCGCGCTGCGCTTGCGGCCGCGCCGGGCACCGCGGCGTAACATCGAAAGAGCCACGATGTCTGCACGATCCGACGCCTCCTCGCCAACTTCAGTCCCTGTTCAGCCCAAAGCTCCACTTGCCTTCCTGGGCATGTGCTGCGGCGTGGGCGTCTCCACCATGTACCTGGCGCAGCCGTTGCTGCCGGAGATCGCAGCGAGCTTCCACGTGGGTGCCGCACAGGCCGGCCTGGTTGCGGTAGCGACGCAGGTGGGCTACGCCGCCGGCCTGCTGTGCTGCGTTCCGCTGGGCGACATTGTGGAACGCCGCGGCCTGATGACGAAGCTGTATGCCGCCGTTGCGGTTGCGCTGCTGCTGGTGGCCGTAGCACCCACCCTGCCGCTGCTAGTGCTGGCCAGCACAGTTGCGGGCGCGCTCGCCTGTGTCACGCACGTTGCTCTGCCCATTGCGCCCGACCTGGCCAAGCCAAAGGAGCGTGGCAAGGCGATCGGCATTGTGATGACCGGCCTGTTGCTCGGCGTGCTGCTGGCACGTACGTTTGCTGGCTGGATCAACGACGCTGTGGTGTACCTGGAGCGCGGCACGCGCTGGAACATCCCTGGCTGGCGTGTGGTCTTTCTGATCGCGGCGATCATCTCCGCGGGCTTTGCACCGGCAATTCGCCGGCTGATGCCGGTACTGCCGCCCAAGCAGAAGCTGCGCTACGCGGACGCCATGCGATCGCTGTGGACGGTTTTCCGCGAAGAGCCGCTGCTGCGCGAAAGCTGCCTGATGGGCGCGCTCGTCTTTGGCTCGTTTTCCGTGTTCTGGAATACGCTCGCATTCGCGCTGCAAGCGCACGGGCTGGGCGCGGGGATTGCGGGCAGCTTCGGCCTGGTGGGCGCGGCAGGTGCGCTGATGGCGTCGTTTGCGGGCAAACTGAGCGACCAGCGCGGACCGCGCTATGTCATGTCGATGGCGTTGGCGATCCTGGGCACGTCCTACTGCATGGTCTACGGCACAGAGCGGCTGGCCCAGCACCAGGAGCACACCGCCCACCTGCAGGTGTGGCTGTACCTGGCACTGCTGGCTGTCGCCGTGATCGTGATGGACGTGGGCGCGCAGGCGTCACAGATTGCGAACCAGACACGCATCTTTGCGCTGCGGCCCGACGCACGCTCGCGTATCAACACGGTCTACATGGTCAGCTACTTCACTGGCGCGGCGATCTCCTCGGCCCTGAGCACGCTGGCCTGGCAGCACCTTGGCGTCAACGGCATCAGCGGGCTGTCCGTGCTGCTGGTGGCACTTGCAGTGCTGCGGCATGTGACGGGTCAGAAGCAGATCTACCGGCGGCCGCCGTCTCTCCCAGACGCAGAGCCGGCGATGTTTGAGATGTAGAAGATCGATCCCGGCACCAAAGCGGCAGACCTCCCGGACACTCCGGGAGGTCTGCTGCTTTTCCGTAGCTACTTGCTGAGTGCCTGAATGATCTCGCGACTGAACGCGGGGATGTCTTCGGGCTTGCGGCTGGTGATGAACTGTCCATCGACAACCACTTCCTTGTCCACCCAGTTCGCACCGGCGTTCTGCAGATCGGTGTGAACGGACGGCCAGGAGGTCATGGTCTTTCCCTTGACTACGCCCGCTTCGATCAGCGTCCACGGCCCGTGACAGATCGCAGCGGTGGGCTTGCCGGTCTCCACGAACCGCTTGACGAAGCTCACCGCATCGGCGTCGATGCGCAGCTTGTCGGGATTGATCTGACCGCCAGGCAACACCAGGGCGTCGAACTGCTGCGGATCCGCCTCACTCACCTGCGCATCCACGTCGACGGACTCGCCCCAATCCGTCTTGTCCCAGCCTTTGATCTGTTTCGGCGTCGCCTGCACGGAAAGCACGGTGACGGTGGCACCGGCTTCCTCCAGGTTCTGCTTCGGTCCGGTCAGTTCGACCTGTTCAAAACCGTCGGTTGCCAGAATGGCAACTTTCTTTCCTTTCAACTCTCCAGCCATACCTATCTCCAAGCGGGCCAAGGCCGCGCACCACACCTTCGGATGCGCCGGGATACACGGTCTGACAGGCTGGGGTCCCGCCGCTTTACGACAGCGGGACGCCGCGGCGCATCTATGGGTAGCGGGTGCAACGATGAGCCTTTACCTTCCCATGGCACAGTTGGCCGACGAGTTGGCCGCCACCAGCAGCAAGCTGAAGAAACGAGCGGCCATTGCGGCCGGCTTGCTGGCAGCGCGGGATGCCGGTACAGCCGAGCGTGGCGAGGCGGAAGACGGCCTGCGCGACGCCGGCCTGTTCGCGATGTACCTGGCAGGCACACCCTTCGCCGAGTTCGACGCCCGCAAGTTGAGCATTGGCGGCGCGATGATGTCGCGCGTGATCCGCGACATCGTGAACCCGACGGATGCAGAGTTCACCGCGGCGTTTCGCCGGTATGGAGACCTGGGCGCTGCTACAGGAGACTTGTGGGCGGAGAAGGGCCACACGCCTGCGCCGTCACTCACTTACGCAGGCATTGCCGAGAGTTTTGCCGAGATCGCCGTCGCGAAGACGACGGCAATCCGGCAGCAGCTGCTGACGGACCTGCTGCGCATCGCGACGCCCGTGGAAGCCAAGTACCTGGTGAAGCTCATGCTGGGTGACATGCGCATCGGCGTGAAGCAGGCGTTGATCGAGGAAGCGGTCGCAGTCGCCAGCGAGCAGCCGCTAGAGGCCGTGCGCAATGCCATCACGCTGGAAGCCGACCTGGCGGACGCGGTACGCAAAGCCTTCCAGGGGCGCCTTGCCGAGGCGCGTATGCGGCTGTTCCATCCGCTCGGGTTCATGCTGGCGTCGCCGGTGGACACGCCGGAAGAGGCGGTGAAGCGCTTCTCCGCAGTGCCTGAACCTGAGCCCGACGAGGCCGCGGAAAAGCCGAAGAAGCGCAAGAAAAAGGTTGCTGCCGCGGAGGCAGATGTGCCAGAGCAGCCCGTCGAGGAAAACGCGCCCGCTGACTCCAACGACCCGGTCGAGCGCGAGCAGATTGCGCTGGATGCGGTGCACATTGACGCGCAGATTGAAGACAAATATGACGGCATGCGCGTGCAACTGCACTGCGGCGATGCGTCACAACCGGGGCGCGTCGCGCTGTACTCCCGCAACCGCGAAGACGTGACGGTCAGCTATCCGGAGATCGCCGAAGCCTTTGCCCGCGTGACGCCGGAGGTTCTCGGTGACGCGAGCGGCTCAGGGCTGATTCTCGATGGTGAGGTGCTGGCGTGGGACGTGCGCGAGCACCGCGCGCTTCCCTTTGCCGTACTCAGCCCCCGTATCGGCCGCAAGCGCGTGACCAACGACGTGCGCCGCGGAACTCCCGTAGTCTTCATGTGTTTCGACATCCTCTTCGCGGGAGGTTCGCTTCTGCTGGACCTGCCGCTGCGCGAGCGCCGGCAGCGTTTGCAGGCTGTGGTCAACAGCATTGAGCGCGTCACGTGTTCGCCGCTGGAAACGCCCGCGCCCATGCCGAAAGGTGGGCTCTTTGTCGACGATGGCGTGAGCAAGGCGCAGGGCGAACAGCGGCTGCTGCTGAGCGAAGTGCGCCACGCCGCCAGCGCCGAAGACTTGGATCGCGCCTACGTTTCCGCCCGCGACCGCGGCAACGAAGGTGTGATGATCAAGGCATTGAGTTCGGCCTACCAACCGGGCCGGCGCGGCATCAGTTGGGTAAAACTGAAGCGCACGCTCGACACGCTGGATGTCGTGATCACCGGCGCGGAATACGGAAACGGCCGCAAGTCGCAATTTTTGAGCGACTACACCTTTGCCGTGCGCGACGCCGACGGATTGCTGAAGAATGTGGGTAAGGCATACAGCGGTGTGACGGACGCGGAGATCGCCGAACTGACCGAGTGGCTGAAGGCGCACACGCTGGAGGACTATGGCCACTTCCGCACGGTTGAGCCGCTGATGATCCTGGAGGTCGCGTTCAACAACATCATGCGTTCCGACCGTCACGCCAGCGGCTTCGCCCTGCGATTCCCGCGCATCCTCCAGATTCGCCGCGACAAACCGCTGGACGAGATCGACACGGTCGCGCGGGTAGAAGAGATCTACCAGTCCCAGCCCGATAAGCCGGTGGAAACGGCTGAAGCCTCCCAGCAGGCCTCTTGATTCCAGGCGGGGCGAAGGTACACTGGAGACGCATGAGCAGCGGCGAAAACATCGTTCAGACCGTCAAGACAGCCATTCAGGATGTGGTTGCTCCGGATGCGTGAACTGAAGGTAAAGGTCGAGTCGCTGCGCGAGCAGATCGCGTCCGTCGACAAGCGGCTTTCCGAGCAGATAGCGTCGGTCGACAAGCGCCTCTCTGAGCAGATCTCAGCGTTGGAACGGCACATCAGCGACAAGTTCGAGGCCTCGCACGCCCGCACTGACGCACAGTTCCACGCCCTTCTGGCAGCCATCAACCAGAGCAAGGCAGAGAATGAGCTTGTGGTCTACAAGCAGGTTTCCGCGCTGGCGGAGCGCGTTTCCGTAATCGAAGCCAAGCTGCAGCAGCAGACTGAAGCCCGCGCGGCATAGTTCGACGCTGTGCCCTCGCGCGCTCGCGAGCATCTGAACTTGCATGGAGTTTCGACAGCTAGGCAAGAGCGGTCTGCAGGTCCCGGTACTGTGCTACGGCACGGGCACATTCGGCGGCCACAACAACGACTTCTTCAAAAAGTGGGGAACCTCAGACGTCGCGGAGGCGCGCGAGCTGATCGACACCTGCATGGAAGCAGGCGTCAATTTCTTCGATACTGCGGACGTGTATTCGAACGGAGCATCGGAAGAAGTTCTGGGCGAAGCCATCTCCCACCTCCCGCGCGAGTCCGTTCTGCTCAGCACCAAGACTACCTTCCGCTTTGGCCCCGGCGAGAACAACGTGGGGTCGTCGCGCCTGCACATCACGCAGCAGGTTGAAGGCAGTCTCAAGCGCCTGAAGACGGACTACATCGACGTCTACCACATGCATGCGTTCGATGCCCTGACCCCGATCGAAGAGACGTTGAACACGCTCGACAAGCTGGTGCGCGAGGGCAAGGTGCGCTACATCGCCTGCTCCAACTTCAGTGGATGGCACCTGCAGCGATCGCTGGACGTGAGCGAACGATATGGGTGGGCGCGCTACGTGGCGCACCAGGCCTATTACTCCCTCGTGGGTCGCGACTACGAGTGGGAACTGATGCCGCTGGGCCTTGCCGAGGGCGTAGGGTGCCTGGTCTGGAGCCCGCTCGGGTGGGGACGCCTGACCGGCCGCATTCGCCGCGGGCAGCCAGCACCCAAGGACAGCCGCATCGGCCAGGGTGGAGCCGACGCCGGGCCCGAAGTGGAGGACGAATACCTGTACAAGGTCGTCGACGCCCTGGACAAGGTTGCGGCCGAAACCGGTAAGTCGGTCCCCCAAATTGCGCTGAACTGGCTCCTGCAGAAGCCCACGGTCAGCAGCCTCGTCATCGGAGCCCGCAAGAAAGAGCAGCTGCAGGCGAACCTTGCCGCGGCGGAGTTCCGGCTCACGCGCGAGCAGGTCGCCGCACTGGACGCGGCTAGCGACCGCCCGGTGCCGTACCCGTATTGGCACCAGCGGCAGTTTCAGGAGCGGAACCCGATTCCACCGTCCGTTCGGTAGCAGACACACCGCAGCCGGGGTGTTCGGATCGCGAGGAGCAGTCGCCGGTCCGAACGCTCCGGTGTGTCAGAAAAATACAGTTCCGATTCGGTCCAAGTTCCCCAAATTGCGTCTAACGGAGTATTGCGTGCAGTTAGGAGGATGTGGTTTGTCTTCCCCAGCCGCAAACCGGGTAACGCAGGAGTGCAGATGATGGTGGAACGTGTTTGTTCCGGATGCGGGCACAGCAATCTGCGTCGGAGCAGCCGACAGGGCTTCATGGAGAGGTTCGTCTTTGCCCTGGTCGGCATGTATCCGTGGCGTTGCCGCGCTTGCAGCGCCCGGACCATGCTGCGGGACCGCGGTGAATCGCGCCGCCATAGGCGCGCGGTTCAGACTTACGAACAGACCTGATCTCTGCTGGCTTCCACAGGCGTAAGCCGTCGGCAGCGGTATGCTGACCCCATGCTTCAGGTCTCCGTTGCCCGCCTGCACCCCGACGCCAAACTGCCGCGTTACGCGCACCATGGCCCATACGGTGACTTGGCCGCAGACCTGTACAGCGTTGCTCCCGCAACGGTGATGCCGCAGCAGACCTGCGTAGTTCCGACCGGGCTGGCGATGGCGTTTCCTCCCGAATATGGTGCGCTGGTCGAGGACCGCAGCGGACTCGCCATGCGAGGCATCACCACGCTGGCAGGCGTGATCGATCCGGGCTACCGCGGCGAAATCAAAGTTGTGCTGATCAATGTGACGGATGCTCCGGTGACCCTGGCCGCAGGAGACCGGGTTGCACAGTTGCGCCTAGTGCGGCGCATCGAGGCGGAGTTTGTCGAAGTCGCCGCGATGGACGACTCGCAGCAGGCGACGGTCCGCGGTGCAGGCGGCTTTGGTTCCACCGGGCGATAGTGCTCCGCTCCAAGGCAACGAACGGCGCGGCCTGCGGAACCGGCTAGTTGATTGGCACCGGCGAGAAGTTACGCACAATCTGCTGAACCCCCGCGGCTGAAAACTGGATGGCCGCGTCCATGCCCGGATTGATCACCAGGCCGATGTCGCGCGGGATAGCCCGCAGCCAGGCCAAGGCTTCGATCTCGACACAGAAGCCCGCCATGTGCCGGAATGCGTCCGCATAGGACGGCTCCGTGAATGCGGCGACGAATGTTTCGTTCCCCTTGTCGAGCAGGATGGGTCGGATCTCGCTCAGTTCGGTGAGCACCTCCGTCCGGCTGGGGACGGCGATTGTGCTGTGGACCAGGGCGGCGATGAAGTCCTGCTGCGACAAGCTCCCGGCGCGTGCCGCTAGGATCGCCCGATCGAGATCGTTGGATGGTTCCATGCTCGTTCAGCATACGGTCCGCCGCTGCGCCGCGCCGCCTCTGCTGCTGCGGAGCATCCAATGCGGTGATGAAGCCGAACGATTTGCGTACCCTGGGCCGCTCCGGCCTCCTGGTCTCTCCCGTTGCCCTGGGCACCATGACCTTCGGAACGCCGCGGTGGGGATCGCCGGACGATGTGAGCGAGCAGGTCTTCCGCGCCTACATCGACGCCGGCGGCAACTTCCTTGACACGGCGGACGTGTATGCAAAGGGCCGCAGCGAGGAACTGCTGGGTGGCTACATCGCGGAGGCCGGACTGCGCGACGACGTGGTGCTGGCGACCAAGTACACCTTCAACCCCAACCCGGGACGGCCGCTGCTGGGCGGCAACAGCCGCAAGAACCTCATTCGTGCGCTGGAGGGATCGCTGCGCCGCCTGCGCACCGACTATGTGGACCTGCTCTGGATGCACGCCTGGGACCAGGTGACGCCGATCGACGAAGTCCTGCAATCCATGGGCGACCTGATTCGCGCTGGCAAGATTCGCTACTTCGGCTTGTCTGACGTGCCAGCCTGGTACGCCACACGCATAGCGACGCTGGCGGAGGCACGGGGCGTTCCCGGCCCGATCGCCCTGCAGATGGAGTACTCGCTGACCAGCCGTGAGATCGAAGCGGAATACGTGAAGGCGGCGGAGGTGTGCGGCATGGGCATTACGCCCTGGAGTCCGCTGGCAGCAGGCTTTCTGGCCGGCAAGTATTCGCGCAACGCCAGCGGCAGCGCACAGCAGGGAGGCGGCCGGCTGGACCTGAACCTCCCCTCGTTCCAGAAGTTCACGGAGCGGAACTGGCAGGTGCTGGAGCGCGTGCGGCAGGTGGCTGCCGAGGCTGGCTTAGACCTCGCCCAGATGGCGCTGGCCTGGGTGTACAGTCGGCCAGGCGTGACCTCGACCATTCTGGGCGCGAAGACGGTCGAGCAGTTGCGCAGCAATCTGGCGGCGCTCGATCTGCAACTTTCGCGGGAGCAGGTGGAGGCACTGGACCGGGCAAGCGCGACCGAACCCACCAGCATGGACCGCTTTTTCTCGCCGGCGGGCAAGAAAATGATCTTCGCCGGAGCGGAAGTTCACCGTGCCTTCTGACGGCTATCGCCTGTAAGCTGGGGGCGGAGAAACTCGCTTTGCCCGGCTACTTCGATTTGTGGACGGTCTTGTTCTCGTTTGTCATCGCCTCGCTCGCGGGCTACGTCGCGTTCGAGTCGATCGAACACACGCGCTACAGCACCCGGCCCGAGCTCTGGACTTTCATCAGCGGTGCCACGCTCGGTCTAGGCATCTGGTCCATGCACTTTGTCGGGATGCTGGCGTGGAAACCGCCTTTTCCGCTGTACTACGCGTTGGATCGAACCCTGTTGTCGGTTCTTGCCGCCGTGGTCGCTTCATGGCTGGCAGTGCGCATTACTATTCGCCATCGCGCCGGAGCGAAGCGCAACCACATGCTGGCCGGAGCCCTGCTGGTTGGGGCAGGCATTTGCGGCATGCACTACATCGGCATGAGCGCCCTGCGCTTCACGGAGCCCGAGATGTGGAGCCGGCCGCTGGTGCTGCTGTCTGCGCTGATTGCGTTTGGCGCATCGTTCGTTGCGCTGGACCTGTTCCGCCGCAGTGGACGGGGCGAGTTTAGCGCACGCCGCCAGGCTATCGCTTCGCTGGTACTGGGTCTGGCGATTTGCGGCATGCACTACACCGGTATGTTTGCGATGATGCTGCCTGCAGGCGCAACCAGCGTGGTCGGTCCGAACTCGTTCAGCGGTGCGGAACTGGGGCGCGTTGGTGTTGGGAATGCGCTTATCTTCACCGTTGGACTCCTGGTGGTCTTTTCGCGGGACAAGGTGCGCCTGCTGGAAGCGACAAACCAGGCCCGCTTCGCCGCGCAGGAAGCTACTCGCAGTGCGGAACGTCTGAGCGCGGCCGGCAAGATCGCCGCCTCGATCTCTCACGAAATCAACAATCCGTTGGAAGCCGTCACAAACCTGCTGTATCTGGCCGAGCACGGCAATGTTGGCGAGGCCGAGCGCGAATACCTTCGTATGGCGCAGGACGAACTTGCCCGCATTGCCGAAATTACGGCACATACGCTGAAGTTCTACCGTCAGCAGGGCGCGCCCACCTCCACGTCACTGGCCGAACTGTTTGAATCGGCGCTGGTGATTTTTGACAAACGGCTGAAGAGGGCGGGCATCGTCGTCAACAAGGACTGGGATCCCGCCGCACCGCGAGTGACGTGCCGCGCCGGTGAGATTCGGCAGGTCTTTGCCAACCTGGTCGGCAACGCGATCGACGCCATGCCGCTGGGAGGCCGGCTGGACCTGTCCGTGCAGAAATACAAGGACGGCGTGCAGGTGGTTGCCGCCGACACCGGCCAGGGTATCTCTGAGGCGGACCAGGCGCGCATCCTTGAGCCGTTTTTCACGACCAAGGGTGCCAGTGGCACCGGGCTGGGTCTCTCCATTTCGGCCGAAATCCTGCAGCGTCACGGCGGCACGATGCAGTTCACCAGCAGCACGCGGCAGGGTGCGTCCGGCACGCAGTTTGTGCTCTACCTGCCGGCAACTCCTCCGGGAGAACCGGCCAGCACTCCGATTGCACAGGAGGAGCGTGCGACACTAGCTGTGTGAGCCAGCCCACAGCCAGCACCCACGAGGCGGAGGTCGCGGTCACGGGAACACCGGTTGCACCGTCCGCCCCGCACGACGTACCCAGGCCCATTCAGGCAACGCCCGCACAGCTTGCCGGGCTGCTGAAAACCCACAGCATTACCGAAGACGAGTACGCAAAGATCCTCGCCGCGCTCGGCCGCACCCCGTCGTTGACGGAGCTGGGTATTTACAGCGTGATGTGGTCAGAGCACTGCTCGTACAAGTCGAGCCGCGTTCACCTGAAGCGCTTGCCGACGAAGGGCGATCGCACCAGCGGCCCCGGAGCGGTGGTACAGGGTCCGGGCGAGAACGCTGGCATTATTGACGTGGGCGACGGCTGGGCCTGCGCGTTCAAGATTGAATCGCACAATCACCCCAGCTACATTGAGCCGTACCAGGGCGCCGCAACCGGCGTGGGCGGCATTCTGCGCGACATCTTCACCATGGGCGCGCGACCCCTGGCTGTAATGGATTCCTTGCGCTTCGGCCCGCTGCTGCCGGAGAAGCAGGGATCAGGCGATAGGGCTCAGGCAACAGCTCAGACGTCCGTCGAGGCGACGGAGCCCTTCCACGGCGCGACCGAAGACACCTCAGAAGAAGCAGACGCTGCGACTGCATCCGCGGCGAGTGTTGCCTCTTCCCTCAGCCCTGTTCCCTCTGCCGCCATCGACTACGCGAAGAACCGCAGCGTTATGGAAGGCGTCGTGCATGGCGTCGCTGGCTACGGTAATTGCTTCGGCGTTCCGAACCTGGGTGGCGAGACGCGTTTTGAGATCTGCTACAGCGGGAATCCGCTGCTGAACGCCTTTGCGCTCGGCCTTGTGCGCCACGATGAGATCTTCTATGCCAAGGCCACCGGCGTCGGCAACCCGGTGATTTACGTGGGCGCGAAGACGGGCCGCGACGGCATTCACGGCGCGACCATGGCCAGCGAAGAATTCACCGAAGGCAGCGAGCAGAAGCGGCCCAACGTCCAGATGGGCGACCCGTTCCTGGAAAAGCTGCTGCTGGAAGCCTGCCTTGAGGCGATGAAGACCGGTGCGGTTGCCGGCATTCAGGATATGGGCGCCGCCGGCCTTACCTGCTCCACCTGTGAGATGGGCGCGCGCGGTGGCGTGGGTCTCGAGATCGAACTCGATCTGGTGCCGCAGCGCGACTCCGGCATGACCAGCTACGAGATCATGCTCTCTGAATCGCAGGAGCGCATGCTGCTGGTGGCCCACGCCGGCCGCGAGCAGGAAGTGCTGGACGTCTTCGACAAGTGGGGCCTCGACGCTTCGGTGGTCGGTACCGTAATTCCTGAAAACCGCATGCGCGTTCGCCACCACGGGGAACTGGTCGCGGACCTGTCCAATGAATCGCTCACCGATGACGCTCCGGTCTATCACCGTCCCGTGGGTACCTGGAAGGCGCCGATTGCCGCGGAGGCTCCCGCGCATGTGCTGGCCGAGATGCAGAAGCCGCGCGACTACACCGCGGATCTCAAGAAGCTGCTGGCGTCCGCGAACATCTGCTCCAAGCGCTACGTGTACGAGCAGTACGACAGCATGGTGCAGACCAACACTGTGTTCGGACCGGGTGAGGCTGAGGCGGGCGTCATCCGCATCAAGGGCACAGGTGATCCGCAGACTGGCAAGCCTGAGCGCGGCATCGCTATGGCGTTGGCTGGCAACGGCCGATGGACGTACCTGAACCCCAAGCTGGGCGCGATGCACGCCGTTGCCGAAGCTGCGCGCAAGGTGGCCTGCACCGGCGCCACGCCGGTCTCCGCAACCAACTGCCTGAACTTCGGCAATCCGCAAAAGCCGGAGATCATGGCGCAGCTTTCCAACGCCATCGACGGCATTGCGGAAGCCTGCACCGCGCTCGGCACACCCATCACCGGCGGCAATGTCTCGCTCTACAACGAGACCAAGGGCGAGGGCATCTACCCTACCCCTGTGCTCGGCATCGTCGGCATCCTGGACGACGTGACCAAGGCCATCCCGAGTGGATTTCAGCACAGCGGCGATTCAATCCTTCTGATCTTTCCGAAGGAAAAAGCCGGAGCCTCGCGCGATCCGTTCGCCATTCCGCCGCGCATGGGCATGACCGAATATGCGCGCGTGATCTTTGGTGCCGAGTGGGGCGAACTGCGCGCTCTGGATCTGAGCGACGAAGCCGCCGCGAACCGCTTTCTGGCGGAAGCGGCAGCGCAATCGCTACTGCACTCCGCGGCAGACATCGGCAGCGGCGGCTTGCCGGTAACGCTTGCGAAGTGTGCGCTTACGAACGGCATCGGCGTTCGCATCCAGTTCCCGGGTGAACCGCCCGCCGCAGCGTTGGCAAATTCTTTCCTGGAAGACGGCAATCTGCTGGTCACCTGCTCCCCTGACAATCTCGGCAAGGTGGAGAAGCTGGTGACTGACGCTGGCCTGATGAGCTACCCGCTTGGCAAAACCGGCGGCAACCGCTTGGAAGTAAACACGCCGGGCGGACACTTTCTGGACGCGTCGTTGGCGGAGTTGAAGGCTATCACAGAAGGCGCGCTGCACGAGGCGCTGGAAGCAGAGGTGGTGCTGGCATGATCGACGAAATGGAACCACTCGACATGCAGGCGCACGAGGCCGACGACCACTTTGACAAGCTGCGCGAAGAGTGCGGCGTCATGGCCATTTACAACCACCCGGACGCGGCGCGGCTGACCTACTGGGGCCTGTACTCGCTGCAGCATCGCGGCCAGGAGTCGGGCGGCATCGCTACCGCCGATGGCGAAGACATCCATGACCTGAAGGGCATGGGCCTGGTGAGTGAAATCTTCACCGACCCCGTACTCGCGAAGCTGCCTGGCAACCTTGCCATCGGGCACACGCGCTACTCCACCACCGGTGATTCCGCGCTGCTGAACGCGCAGCCAATCAAGGTGGAATCGACCAAGGGCCTGATCGCGATTGCGCACAACGGCAACCTGGTGAACCTGGGCACCGCGCGCGAGCGACTGGAACGGGACGGCGCGATCTTCCAGACCACCAGCGACTCCGAGATCATTGTGCAGTTGATTGCGCACTCCAGCGAGACCACGCTCGTGGATTGCATTGCCGATTCCCTGTCGCAAGTGGACGGCGCGTTTTCCATCGTCATGATGACGCGCAACCGCATCTTTGCGGCGCGCGATCCACATGGCTTCCGCCCACTTTCGATGGGCCGCATTCCTGGTACAGACGGTAAGCCTGACACGTTCGTCTTTGCCAGCGAGACGTGCGCCTTTGACCTGCTGCACGCAAAATACGAGCGTGATGTGGAGCCGGGCGAACTGGTCATGGTCAGTGAAGACGGCGTAACGTCGCGCTACTTCAACCGCGAGACGAAGCAGGCAAGCTGCGTGTTTGAGCACGTGTACTTCGCGCGGCCTGATTCGAAGATCTTCGGCCGCTGGGTGCAGAAGAGCCGTGAGGAGATGGGCCGGCAGCTTGCACGCGAGTCCGCGGTGCCGGTGGACCTGATCGTGCCCGTGCCGGACAGCGGTGTGACCGCTGCGCTTGGCTATGCATCGGAGAGCGGCGTGCCGTTCAACTTCGGCCTGATCCGCAACCACTACGTGGGCCGCACATTCATTCAGCCGGAGCAGCGCGTGCGTGACTTTGGCGTGCGCATGAAGCTCAATCCCGTTCGCGCATTGCTGGAAGGCAAGCGCGTGATGCTCATCGATGATTCGATCATCCGCGGCACGACCAGCCGCAAGATCGTGCGCATGGTGCGCGCAGCGGGCGCGAAAGAAGTGCACCTGCGCATTAGTTGTCCGCCGACGGTGTCGCCGTGCTTTTACGGTGTGGACACCCCGCACAAGCGCGACCTGATCGCGGCGAACAACTCTCTGGAAGAGATCACACGCTTCATCGAAGCGGACTCGCTGGCGTATCTGTCGCTGGACGGCTTGATTCACGCCTGCACGATCGGGGATGAGAAGCCAGTGCGCTACTGCACGGCATGCTACACGGGCGATTACCCGACACAGTGGGTGGATGTGGACGAGATCCTGCCTGCTGTCGCAAGCGCCTGATGCTGAAGAATCGCGCGCTGCTGGCGCTGGCGGTTGCCGCGTTTGGCATCGGCACGACCGAGTTCATCATCCTGGGCTTGCTGCCGGACCTGGCACGGGACTTTTCCGTGTCGATTCCAAAGGCGGGAACGCTGGTGACGGCGTACGCC
Organism: Terriglobus aquaticus; assembly: GCF_025685415.1. Classification (NCBI taxonomy): domain Bacteria; kingdom Pseudomonadati; phylum Acidobacteriota; class Terriglobia; order Terriglobales; family Acidobacteriaceae; genus Terriglobus; species Terriglobus aquaticus. The sequence goes on along the minus strand of NZ_JAGSYB010000001.1, from coordinate 3,534,064 downwards.
CTGAGCGTAACCCTGGGATCGCCGTGGATCGCGCTGCTGGTGAGCCGCTGGGAGCGGCGGCGAGCGCTGGTGTTCCTGATGGGCATGTTTGTAGTCGGCAACGCCCTGTGCGCGCTGGCACCGAACTACGGCCTGCTGCTGGGGGCGCGCATCCTGACGGCGCTGTCGCACGGTGCGTTCTTCGGAATTGGCAGCATCGTTGCAGCGGGCCTGGTTCCACCAGAAAAGCGAGCACAGGCGATTGCGCTCATGTTTACCGGGCTGACGCTGGCGAATGTGCTGGGAGTGCCGGCGGGAACGGCGCTGGGTCAGCACTTCGGGTGGCGCATGTCGTTTGCCGCACTGATTCCGATCGGGCTTATGGCTGGCGCGGGGCTCCTGGCGTTTGTGCCGCGGCAGTGGCCGGAGACGATCGACCTCCGCAGCGAGTTCCGCACGGTACTGCGGCCCGGTGTGCAAGTCGTTCTGACAATGAGCACTCTTTCGAGCACGGCGATGTTCTGCGTCCTGACGTACATTACGCCTCTGCTGGAAAACGTGACGGGATTGACGCCACATGCGGTGACCAAGGTGCTGGTGATCTTCGGAGTCGCAATCACAATCGGCAACTTGGTCGGCGCGCGGCTGAGCGATTGGCGGCAGATCCCGGCTCTGTGGATTGGATATGGAACGCTGCTGGCGATCTTTCTAACACTGCCGTTTGCCGTGCGGAGCGTGGTGCCCAGCGTGATTGCTGTGTGCGCCTTCGGGATGGTGAACTTCGCCGCTGGAGCACCGCTGCAGGCGCGCATCGTGGAACAAGCGAAAGGCGCGCCCAATCTGCCGAGCACGCTCAATCAGGGCGCGTTCAACCTGGGCAATGCGTTGGGCGCCAGTCTGGGCGGCCTGGTGCTGACGCGCGGATTCGGCTACGGCCGGCTGAGTTATGCGAGCGCGGCTGTGACGACCGTAGTGCTGCTGGCGGTGCTGATCGCAGCTCGCCTGGAGCGGCGCGACGCAGTGGCAGCGTAACTGTTGACAGAAGATTCGGAAGCAAGTTTTGCTTGACGTCCTCTGAACCGCGGCTGATTCTGTCCGCAGTCAAAAAGGGGACGATACATGGTCGCGTCAGATCCTAAGCAAGACACAGGGTTCGAGAAGATTAAAGCAGGCATGCGCGCCGCGTGGATGGCAGGCGACTTCGGTGTGATCGCGCACACCGTCGAGAACGATGCCATCGCATTCGCACAGCGGCTTGCATTCCCAGCGGGAGCCCGCGTGCTGGACGTGGCCACCGGTACCGGCAACCTTGCTCTGCCCATCGCTCGGGCAGGCGCCATCGTCACCGGCGTGGACATCGCCCCCAACCTGCTGGAGCAGGCGCGTCAGAGAGCGGTTTCAGAGGGTCTCACAGTCCAGTTTGACGAGGGCGACGCCGAGGCATTGCCCTACCCGGACGCGAGCTTTGACGCGGTGGTTACGATGTTCGGTGCCATGTTCGCGCCGCGCCCGGAGCGTGTCGCGGCGGAGTTGGCGCGCGTGTTGCGACCGGGTGGAACGCTGGCGATGGCGAACTGGACGCCCGGTGGTTTCGCCGGCCACATGTTCGCCGTGGGCTCCAGGCACGCTCCGCCACCGCCAGGACCGGACGGTGTGCCGCTGCCGCCGCCAGTGCTGTGGGGCGATCCGATCACCGTGCACCAGCGGCTGGACGGGCGTTTCTGCGACATCCGGACAGAGCGGATCGGGCTGATGTTTGACATGCCGATGAGCGCGGCCGAAACCGTGGAGCACTTCCGGCGCTACTTCGGACCGACGCAGGCCGCCTTTCAGCGGTTGGACGCAGCGCGGCAGGAGGCCTTTGCGGCCGACCTGATCCAACTGTGGTCTGGCGCAAACACCGCGCCGAACCCCGAGCACCACATGCTTGTGCCGAACGAATATCTGCAGGTGACGGCGCGACGTTCCGAAGCTTGATCGGACGACTGGAACCGCGCTCGCTTACCGCTTTTTTCGCTTCTTCTGCTTCGCTTCTGCAGAGCGCTGCTTGTTGGACTTCTTCCGCGGATGTGCGATTTCCTCCGGCACCCACGAGGGCAGGGCGGACTTGCTCGACTTGCCGCCCGGACGCCTGGCCGAGGCACCCGTATCGCGCGCAGCCGCGCCGACCTGTTTCGCAGAGGCTTTGCCCTTCTTGGATACGAACTTCTTGGTCCCGGCAGGCGCTTCGGAAGATCTATTCGCGGGCTGATCCGGCTTTACCGAAGGCTCGGCCTCATCATCTACGACCGCGAACTGCAGGCGGCGGTTTTCGCGGTCGATGCGGTCCAGCAGGACGCGGACCCGCATGCCGGGCCGGTAGACAAAACCGGTCGCACCACCCTTGATCTCGCGCTGCGTCTCGCGATAAGTGAAGTGGTCACCTTGCAGCGTGTAGATGGGCACCAGGCCTTCGACAAAGAGATCGTTGAGCTCCACGAAGAAGCCGTACTTGGTCACGCTGAGCACGATGGCGTCGAACTCTTCGCCGACGCGGTCTGCCATGAACTGCAGCTTCTTAAGTTCGATGAGTTCGCGTTCGGCGTCGGCGGCGCGGCGCTCGGTTTCGCTGCACTCCTGAGCGATGGCCGCGATCTCATCGTGCGCGTAGGGCGGTGCGTACTCCTGGTTGTTGCGGGTATACGAGCGGCCGTGCGATCGCTCCCTGGCGACGAGGTTGCGCGCGCTTTGCGAGGCGGTCTCCTCGGCCTCACCGATGGGCGAAGCGCCTTCGCGCAGCAGCGTCTTCACCACGCGATGCACCACAAGATCGGGGTAGCGGCGAATGGGCGAGGTGAAGTGCGTGTAGCTGGGCGCGGCTAGCGCAAAGTGGCCCTCGTTGTCGGCCGAGTACTTCGCCTGCTTGAGCGATCGAAGCATCAGGTAGCTGAGAATGCGTTCTTCCGGCTTGCCCGCGATCTTCTCCGTCAGCCGCTGGTACAGCTTCGGCGATACATCGATTGCGCCAACAACCTGGTGGCCTCGCGCCTCACGATGCGCCGAGCGGCCGCGATCCCGGTCGCGCTCGTTGCGGCGATGTGCCTCGCGCTTGTCGCCCTTGGTTTTCACAACCTGCACCGGCAGCGGCCCCACGCCGAGCGTGTAGCCGAACTCCGCCGCCTGATCTTCGAACTCGACAATCTTCTTCGCGTCGGGCTGCTCGTGAATGCGGTACATACCGGGGACGCCCTGCGCCTCAACCCAGCGGGCTACGCACTCGTTGGCGCAGAGCATGAACTCTTCGATCAGGCGATTGGCCCATGCGCGCTCGCTGCGCACGACGCCCCGCATCGCTCCACGCTCGTCGAACTCGATCACCGGCTCCGGCAGATCGAAGTCAATAGAGCCCCGGCGAACGCGCTTGCCGTTCAGCCGCTTTGCCAAGTCGAGCATCAGCTCGAAGTCGGCGACAAAGGGCGCGTACTCTTCGCGCAGCTCGGCGTCGCCGTCCAGGATCTTTTGCACCTTCGTGTAAGTCATGCGGCGAGCCGAACGGATCATGCCCTCGCACACTTCATAGCCGAGCACGTTGCCCTGGGAATCGATCTGGGCGACGCAACTGAGCACCAGCCGGTCCTCATCGGGACGCAGCGAACACTCGCCGTTGCTCAGTTCCTGCGGCAGCATCGGGATTGCGCGATCCGGGAAGTAGACGCTGTTGCCGCGCAGGCGCGCTTCCAAATCCAGTGCGGTGCCATCCGCGACATACTCGGCGACGTCGGCGATGTGTACCTGCAATTCAAACGTGCCGTCGTCCAACGCGCGAACCAGAACGGCGTCGTCGAAGTCCTTTGCAGTCTCGCCGTCGATGGTCACAATCGGCTCGTCGCGGAAGTCGCGTCGGCCTGCGGCCTCTGTGCCCTGTTCCGTGCTGCCAGATCCCTGCTCTTCCAGCAAAGCGGCCACGTTCCACTGCGCGGCCTCCTGCGCTTCGGCCAGCACCTCCGCCGGAAAGACGTGGGGCAGGTGATGCTTGCGGATGACGATCTCCACGTCGACGCCAAACCCATTGGGATCGCCCAGAACCTCGATCACGCGGCCGCGCGCGGGCGAATGCTCGGTGGGGAATTGCGTGATCTCGACATCGACAGCGAGACCGGTCAGATTTTCAGCCGTGCCATCCCAGCGATGCTCCTGCTTCATCGCCTCTTCGCCCAGCGTGCGGTGCGGCGTAATGGCAGCGGCGGGCAGATCGTGTTCGTCAGGGATGAGCACGACGCGCGCCACCCGCGTGTCGAACGGAACAACGTAAGCACCACGCGAGCGTGGATCGCTGCCTTCGAAGAAGTCGGACGAGCGACCGCGCGCTCCCGAGGCATGGAAGATGCCGACCACGGTCGGATTGCGGCGCGTGAGCACACGGACCACGCGGCCGGCCCGGCGCCCCTCACGCGTGGGAGGTCCGGCATCCACCAGCACCTGGTCGCCCTGCATGGCACTGTTCAGATCATGCGGCGGGATGAAGATGTCGCTGTCCTGGCCTTCAGCGCCGTTGGGCCGCACAAAGCCGAAGCCGTCGCGATGGAGCGAGAGTCGGCCCGCCATCAGGTCGTCGCGGTGGCCAGCCGAAGCCCGCTGCCGGCCGCGCACGCGCGCCGCCATCTCTGCCGCAAAGCCGCGACGCCCGCCGGAGCGGCCCGGCGCAAACGCAGCCGCGCCGAAGTTGCCGCCACCTGGCCTGCTGCCTCCGCCCTGTTCCCTGTCGTCTGCCCGCGGCACAGCCCACTGTTCGCGGTCCACCTTCACCAGGGCGCCACGCGCGGTCATCTTGGCGAGCTGTTCCAGCAGCAGCCGGCGCTCGCGGCCGCCGCCGATGCCAAGCTCGCGCACGAGCTGCTTGTAGGTAGCGCGGCCGCCACCGCGCTCCATGCGGCGGAGCAGTTCGCGATCAGTCTGCGGATACGGGTGACCAGACATCCTCTTGAGGATACTGCCGCGACGAAAAAGGGGCCTGGCCACCCTTGGCCAGGCCCTTGCGCGAACGTGATGCTGGCGCGCTTACACCAAACGCCGTCGGACGAGACCCACAAGTCCCAGAGCGCTGGTGCCCAGCAGAACAAAGCCGGACGGCTCCGGTGTTGCGGCTGCGCTGGCTGCTATGGGTTGGAACGCACCGGCGACCGTGTTGCTGCCGGACGTTGCGACCGTTAGCCGAACCGTGTCGCCGGACAGGCCGCCACCCACGTTGCTCAGCTTGATGAAGCCCTGGGCGAGGTTATAGATCTGGATGTAGTAACCGATGATGTTGCCGTTGGCATCGGTTGATAGATCCCCGAACGAAGAACTAAAGGCGGTCTGGTCGGTGATGGTCTGCACGCCATCGTTGAAGCTGAACGATACCGGCGTTACCGTTCCGTTCGTCAGGTTTGCGGCCAGGGGCGTGTCCACGGTGAAGCTGCCCGTCACGAACTCCGAAGTGGTGTAGGGCGTGGTCGCAGACGAATAAGCCTGACCGGTGTAGTTGTAGATCGTCGACGCCGAGGCGAGCGACGGAATCAGCGACAGAGTAACTGCCGCCGCGAGAGCAAAAAGACGCATGCTGCAACTCCTGAGGTAAGTCCAGTAACTTCAGTGAAGCAAGTCAACGAAACGACGCCGCGGCGATCCCCCGACAACCGCGGCGTAGCTTCGCCAGCTAGCGAGACAGCGCCAGCGTGAGCTGATCGACGATCACGCTGCCAAGGCCGGTGGTGAAATCAAAGCCGGGCAGAGCGGTGTACAAGCCGTTGCTGCCGACGGTGATGTCGTGGAAGCCACCATAGGGATAGGCACCCGTAACACCCGTTCCGTCATACAGGCTGTACAAGCGGATGGGAGCGAAGCCGAGGTTGGGATTGCTGGACACGGCACGCGCCCAGATACCGAGTGCCAACGGAGACGACAGACTGGTTCCGCCCACGCCTTCGGCAGCGCCGTTCACGTAGACCGAAGCGCCAGTGTAGGGGTCTGCATCGAGCGCAATGTCTGGAACGGAACGCGTGTTGGACTGTGCCAGAACCGGGCTGGCCGCCTTTTGCCAGAAGGTTGCGCCTTCAAACTGCGACAGGCCACCGCCACCCGCGTACCAGGTGATCTCCTGGTTGTAATTGCCATTCTGGTTGGCCAGCAACGTGGTTCCGCCCACGCCTACAACGTAGGGGCTAGCCGCGGGATACTCCACCAGCGGAGCGCCGGCCGGCACACCATTCGGCGTCCCCACTGAGCAGAACGAACCCGTGTCGCCCGAGGAAGCGAAGAAGGTCTGACCCTGCGCCGCGGCTTCCAGGAAGATCATGTCGTCGACCAGCATGGAGCCGTCCAGATACGGGAATGCCTCGCATTCACCCAGCGACGCACTTGCCGCCTTGGCCTTGTTGTCCGTTGCCCAGCGCGAGAACTCCAGAGCCAGGTCCGAGTCCGACAGCGACGTCGTTGCGTAGAGGTACAACTTGCTGACATTGCCAGCCATGCCGGTCGAGTACTGCGTGTCCATGTCCCACTCGTCGGCGCCGGAAACATCGGGGCTAGCGAGTCCCACCTGCACAACTTCTACCGGAACCTGCGGCAGACCGAACGACGCTTCCGCAAGGCGCAGATCAGACAGAACACCGGTCATATCGCCCTCCGCCATGATCGCGATGGTCGCGTTGTTCGCGGGCGCAACGTAGTCAGCCGAGTAGAGGTGCTGAAACTGCTTGGGCGTGTACGACACCGCATACTGCGGCAGAGGGGTAGAAGGCAGTGCGAGATTCGGCTTCATCTGGCCTGCCGTGTTCAGGCCCAATACCGCGGTGACAATGCCGCCCAACGAAGCAGGGACCTGCGCTGCAGACGTGTTGACATAGACCTGTTTGCCGAACTGGCTGATCTTCTCCAGCGGTGTGTTGAACGCCGCGGACGCCTGGGCAGCAGTACCGTCGGCGGAGACGATCAGGTTGTTCGGCTCGACCTTAATGTTGCCGAAGCCGGCCGACTGCAGGTATTGCACGACGGCCGAAACCTGCGCTGCGGGTGCACCGAAACTGGTGGCGAACTGCGCCGGCGTGAGGAACTTGCCGTAGCTGGCGCTCTTCGGATCGCTCTGCGCCTTGACCAGACTCAGCAGTGCAGCCTTGTTCTGAACGGCGAGGCCAAGACGTACCGTCACCGGCGTGGAAACCGGCAAGGGTCCCAGGTCGGTTGCGGATACAAGTGTGGAGAGTGGCAATGCCTGCGTTGCCGTGGGGGCCCAGGCGGTAAGGGTTTGCGCAAAAACAGAACTGCCCAGCAAAGTAGCCGCCATCGACAATGCGGCTACACCGAAACGATGCGATCGAGTCATCAGGGTCCCTCAGAAGTTGTACTGCTTTCTAGCTACAACGGACGGGGTGAGACTTCGGATTGCTCGGTTCGCAATTTTTTTCGGAGGCTCTCAAACGCTGCCCCGGACGCTGGCCCAAGGAGCAGGAGTGCGCTCTGACACAACACCGCACACGGCCGCTACGGCACGGGTCGATCCTCGACCGCGCCGGTCCATGTGGGGGCGTCCACGGCGGCGTAGCGGCCGCCCTGAGTTTTTGTAATTGTCGGAGCATACGTGCCTAGCAGCGCGCGCGTCCACCAGACGTCTGTTAGCCGCTTCTGCACGGGCGTGCTAAACCAGTACTGCCAGATGACAGCGCGCACGTACCGGGGCGGCTGCCGCGGTGAGAACGGGCTGCTGCGGAAAAGTGAGAGCACGTCGCGGTCGCCATCGAGCAAACGCTCCTCGGTTAGCGGAACGATGGGCTCCTGCTGCCAGGTAGACAGCGACGCGAACCAAAGGTTCCAGTCGAAGCGTGGCTGGTAGGGCGCGTAGATGGGTGGCCGCGCGTTCACCTCCTGCGGCTTGAAGCGGAACTCATAGGACTGCCAGGTAGTGCCGTCGTTCGAGCCCTGGAACTCAATCTCGTAGCGGTGCGGGGTCATGTTCGCGAAGAGACCGTAGCTGTTGGCGACGCGAAACGGCTCCAGTGCAGCGATGGGTGCCTGCGGTAACGGCACGTCCGGCAAGAGCATGCGGATCAACTGCGCCGTGGTGTTGTACCCGACCCACGTAAGCACGACCGCCGTGCCAAGTACGGCGGCTCCGCGCCGCAGGCCCAGCGGATGCGCTTGGTGTGATTGCTGCGTTGCGCTCTCGTCGCGCAGCCGGGCATCGCTCTCCGCTGAAGGAAGACCGGTGCGGAAGCGCGCCGGTACCCAACGCCGCAGCAGAGCATCGTCCAGCAGAAACACCGCCAGCACGAGGACCAGGTAGTTGAGAAACGCATAGTTCGCCGTGGCGATGACGCCGGCCTGCCACACAGTGACGATCACGAAGCAGGCAATGCGGAACGGCCGAGGCAGAAACGCCATCCACACCAGGGCGAACTCCATGACCAGCGTGAGTCCCGCCGTGCCGATGTGAAACCAGTGCGGTAAGTGCTGCAGGTACCAGCCGACCCACGTGGGCAGCGGGCCGTTCTGGTAGTACTCATACATCGCGGTCAGGTTGCGCCAGGTGGGGTCGCCACTTTGAATTTTGACCACGCCCGATTCGAAGTAGATGCGGAACCACTCCCAGAGCAGTAGGAATACCGCGGCGCGCGATGGAAGCGAGCGCGCTCCCAATCCCGGCAAGAGGCCCGACGGCGCTACGAACAGGCTCAGGAGGCCCGCCTCCAGCAGCATGCCGTCAGACTGGTAAGCACCGAAGTCCTGCGACACGCCGACAAACGACAGGAAGCACACGAAGCAGACGAGCAGCATGGAGCGCGGTGCGACGTTGCACACCAGCAGCAGCGACGCAGCAAGGCCGAGCCATATGAGGGCCATCAGCATGCCGTTGCCGCTGCTGATCCACAGCAGCGAGGGCGCGTACCAGAAGCGCAGCACGCCCGCACCATGCAGGCTTTGCAGGTAAGCCTGCGCAGGCAGGATGCCGGCCGTTCCGATGAGACCGCGAGCCTGGAAGACCAGAGCGAGAAACGCGGCGAAATAGATGACGCCCAGCGCTCGCAGGAACAGCCAGCGCGCAATCAAGCGGTCGCCCACGCCCTGTTCCCGATCGAACATCCACCGGATCAAGCCAAGCCGCATCGCACTGCCCCTGCACAGGTGAGATGTCACTGGAAGGGCGATGGGGATCGACAAAGTGCGGCTGTCGGTACGCTCCCGTCGATAGCGCACCCAGCAGCTCACGAATCCACTAGGAAGCGTGTCGGCGGAGGACTATCGTTGAAGGTGAGGGTCCCAGGAGGTCCTCGCCATGGAGTTAGCTCCAGTGTTTACCGCCTTTCTTGTCATCCTTGCCATCATTCTCATCGTGACGCTGCTGAAGACGCTGTACACCGTGCGCACGTCGCAGGCGGGGGTCGTCGAACGCTTCGGCAAGTTCAATCGCATCGTGCGGCCCGGCCTGCACTTCCTCATCCCGTACGGCGAGCGCGTCTTCTTTGTCGATCTGCAGGTGCAGCAGGCGCAATTCAGCGTGGAAACCAAGACCCGCGACAACGTCTTCGTGCAGATCCCCGTCAGCGTGCAGTACCAGGTGCTCGACGACAAAATCTTCGACGCCTTCTACCGCCTGTCGCGCCCTCAAAAGCAGATCGAAAGCTTCGTCTTTAACTCGCTGCTAGGCCACGTTCCCAAGCTGACGCTGGACGAGACGTTCGAACAGATGGCCGGCATCAGCATCGCCGTGAAGACCGAGCTGGATCAGACGATGCATGACTTCGGCTTCAACATCCTCACCGCCCTGGTCACCGACATTGTTCCCGATGTGAAGGTGAAGACCGCGATGAACGACATCAACGCGGCGCAGCGCTCGCAGGTTGCGGCGCAGGCACGCGGCGAAGCGGACAAAATCCTCAAGGTGAAGCAGGCCGAGGCCGAAGCCGAGTCGAAAGCCCTGCAGGGTAAGGGCATCGCGGCTGAACGCCAGGCCATCATCGACGGCCTGCGCAGTTCCATCGAGCACTTCCGCGAAGCCGTTCCAGGCGCGACCGCCGAAGACGTCATGGCGCTGGTGCTGCTGACGCAGTACTTCGACACCCTCAAGGACATCGGCATCCGCAGCGGCACGAATACGCTGTTTCTGCCCAACAACCCCGGCGCGGCGAATGATTTTCTGCAGCAGATTCTTGCCGGCCTGAAGGCGGGAACGCATCGCGGTACGGCCGCCGTTGCGGCACCGCAGCAGCAAGGTTATGCGCAAGCTCCGCAGGGCTTCACGCCGCAGCAGTAGCTAATCGGCAATTGCGTGATCGGCAGGCGCATTCGCGCCTGCCCACACCTTCTTCTGCGTCCACGGCTCCGCTGGCGCTGCCCAGAAGGTGTGCGACGGCGGTAAGCCCAGCGGCAGCCACGCCGCCGAACACAGATACAAGCTGCCGGTCGAAATGTACGGCTCACCCAGATCGGGCTGATGGCCCGCCAGCCCGATCTGAAGCCATCCCTTCACATCGAACGTTCCCGGCACGTCCAGCGTTCGCTGTTGTACCGCGGTGAGCGCACCGCGCACCTGCGCGGGAGACATGTGCTGAGGCAGCATGCCGCGCAGCGACGCATCGGCCAGCAGGTGGAACGCACCCGCGCGATACGTGATCGAGCGACCCAGCACAGGGAACGTCCCATCGGGAGCGATCATGCGTTCCTGAATGGCCGCGTAGCGCGTCGCTCGCGCAGTGATGCTCTCGCGCAGTGCGGCCCACGGCTTCTCCTGCTCGCCGAGCACCTGCATCAGCATCAGCAGGTACGGCTGCATCACGTAGCTGTTATAGTTGTCCGCGTGAAAATGCGGGCCGTCGCCGTACATGCCGTCGCCCACGTACCAGCTCTGCAGCTCGTTCAATGCATACGCCACGCGCATGCGGTCCCACTCCGCGCCGAGGCGAAACAGCAGCGCCTCGTCCATCGCGGCGAACAGCACCCAATTGTTCAGCCCGGTCAGGATGCGGCGCTCCTTCACCATCGCTGCGATCATGCCCGAGCGCGTTCCCGCATCCATGGTGTCGAGCAATTGCTTTGGTGCGCGCAGCAGCGCCAGTGCCAGGAAGCTCGCATCGACCACAGTCTGGGCCGAATCGCTCCAGCGCATGTAGTCCGGCGATTGCGGGTCGACCGCGGACGCAATTGCTGCGCGAGCGTAGCCGCGATAGCGCTCACGCAGCTTCGTCTCACGGGCCGACTCGCCCTGCCCTGGCTCCAGTTCGAGCCATGGAGCCAGGCCCATCAGCAGCCGGCCAAGCGCCTCCAGGTGCGTCCCGATTGCGCGCTGCTCCTGCAATCCCGGCTTCGCCTCCACTGGCATGGTCGCGCGCAGCCTTCGCTCGCTCAGCGCCAACAGCACCGGCTCGCTCAGGCGCTCCACCCAGCTCAGCCACTGCTCGCGTTCGTTCGCCTCCGCTTTGCGTTGCAAAGCCACAGCACTGGCCGCAGCACCTGTAACCGGCAGCGAAGCCGCCATCGCCGCGCCCGCACCTCGCACCAGGAAGCCGCGCCGAGTCGTCATCGGTGCTTACTTACCGTGCTTCGCGGCTGCACCACCGTGAGCCGCCATGCGATCCAACTCAGCCCCGGCCAGCAGAAATGCCCCAACGCCGTACACGTAGCTTGACGTCGGACCGAAGGCTCCCGGAGCTGCGCCGATCGGCTGAATGCATCCCAATCGACCGTCCGCATACACATGCTGCAGCATGCCCGCCCAGGCCTTCTCGACGACCGGGGCGTACTTTGCGCGATCCAGGATGCCCTGGTTCACGCCCCACGCAAACGCATAGGTGAAGAACGCCGATCCGCTGATCTCCGGCAGCGCGTATGCCTGCTGGTCCAGCAGGCCGCTGTGCCACAAGCCGTCCGGCTGCTGCAGACCTGCGACGCGCTCGCTCATCTCGCGAAACAGCGCAACGTACTTGGGCCGCAGTGGGTCGTTCTTATCCATTGCGGTAATCGTGTTCGCCAAGCCGCCCAGCACCCAGCCGTTGCCGCGCCCCCAGAAGATCTTCTGCCCGTTCTTTTCCGTTTTGCCGATGTAACTGTTGTCGCGGAAGTAGAGGTGTTCGCCCTTGTCGTACAGGTGCTCGGTGGTCAGGTTCCACTCGTGGTCCATCTTGTCCAGGTAGGCGCGGTTGCCGGTGATCGCGCTCATGCGCGCCATGCCCGCGGGCGCCATAAACAGCGCATCGCACCACCACCACAAGTCCTTCTGCGGATCGTCGGGGCGCTGCAGCAGACGGTCGAAGGTCGCCTTCGTATCCGCGATGCGAACCGGGTCCTTCTTCTCCACATACAGCGCCTCGTAAGCCTGCCCGATCGCCTCATCATCGGCATGAAACTGCCGCGTCGCCCACAGCTTCCACTGGAACTTCTCCGAGGCCTGCAGGACGGCGTCGTGATACTTCGCATCGCCGGTCGTCTTTGAGGCGGCGAGTAGGCCCAGGTACAGCGGAGCGTACGTCCAGTCCTGGTTGAACTTGGCCTGCGAATGCCCCGCCTGCCAATCCGCAACCTTCTTTATCGCCGCGCGGATGTCCGCAGACTTCATCGCCGGCGACAACTTCGCCATCGTGGTGTCGCCTGGGTCCTCGTCGCCGGCCGCAGCCTTGATGCTGTCAAAGGGCATCGGCTTTTCCTGCGCTGAAACAGCGATCGGCGTCAGCAGCATGGCCGAGCACAACAGAGCGGCGGAACGGGACAGCAGGCGGCGTTGCAGCATTGGTTCGGAGCTCGCAATAATCGAAGTTGCGCCAACGATACGAAGCGGATTGCACGACCGTCAACCTGCGCATTCCAAAGCACGGCCCGCTTACTTCGCAACACGATCCATTTGCGACACACTGCGGGCGGCAGCTACCCTTGCCAGCATGAGCGACGCAACCGCATCCGCACCGGCCCACAGCATCCTGCAGAAGTTTCAACTCACCGGCAAGAAGGCGCTGGTCACTGGCTCCGCGACAGGCCTGGGTGCGGCGATCGCGATCGCTCTGGCCGAGGCTGGAGCCGCTGTCGCCTGCCACGGCAACCGCCGCGCCGCCAAGGAAACCGCAGACACCATCAACAGCGCCGGCGGCCAGGCGTTCGCCTTCTCGGCCGACTTGTCGCACACCGCATCCGCACAGGTGCTGGTCGATCACGCGGTCGAGGCGCTGGGACAGATCGACATCCTGGTCAACAACGCCGGCATGATCACGCGCCACGAAGCGGTCGAGTTCCCCCTGGACGACTGGGCGACCGTGCTGCAAGTGAACCTGACCAGCGTCTTCCAACTGTCGCAGCTTGCGGGCAAGGCCATGATCGAGCGCGGCGTGGGCAAGATCATCAACATCGCCTCGCTACTCAGCTTTCAGGGCGGCATTCGCGTGCCGGCCTACGCCGCCAGCAAAGGTGGCGTTGCGCAATTGACCAAGGCGCTGGCCAACGAATGGGCACCTCGCGGGGTACAGGTAAACGCCATCGCGCCCGGCTACATGCGCACGGAAAACACCAGTGCGCTGCAGGCCGATGAGACCCGCAACCGCCAAATTCTCGAACGCATCCCAACCGGCCGCTGGGGCGAGCCGGAAGATCTGGCCGCCGCTGCCGTGTTCCTTGCCTCACCCGCCAGCAACTACATCACCGGCGCCGTGCTGAACGTGGATGGCGGCTGGCTGGCTCGCTAAGCCACCGCAATCAGAGAGAGCCGGGCGTTATGCCCGGCTCTTCTTCATTCGCGTCGCAAGCGGCGCTTTACTGCGGAACTCCAGCGTTCTCTTTCTCCTGCTTTTTGATGGAGTGGTGCTTGCGAATCTTGTTCGCAACGACACCGCCGGTTGCACCCACGCCCGCGCCAACAACAGCACCTACCGGTCCACCCGCCACGGCCCCAACTGCCGCGCCGCCCGCTGCCGATCCGCCCACGATCTTGGCCTTGTTGTGGTGATGCTTGTCCTTGGCCTCAACCTGCGCCTTGGCGACGTCGTGGTCTTCCTGTGTCTGCGCCATCGCTGCCACGGGAGCAGCCATGACCGCTGCAAAAAGTGCCGTCGAAACAACTTTCTTCATCTGCATATTCCGCTCCTGTCGTTCCCCGCTGCAGCCATTGGCTCCAGCAGACCCTGCCTTGTTAAATAACCCTGAAGCGACCGGGAACACTCGGCCACTTCCACGGCGAATATCTTAGTAGCCGTGACGCATCTTGTGCTTGATGCCATGATGCTTGCGGATTTTGTTGGCGATGATGCCACCACCCGCACCCACGCCTGCGCCGACCACGGCACCCACCGGCCCGCCCACCAGGGCGCCGGTTACCGCGCCGCCCGCAACGGAACTGCCCACGATTTTGGCCTTGTGATGGTGGCGGCGATCATGCGCCTCCTGCAGCCGCTTGGCCCGCGCGTGCGACATCGCCTGCCCAAAGGCCCCCAGCGGCGATAACAGAACGGCGGCCAATGCCACCGTTGCCGAAATACGTTTCCGATCCATGTCCTGTCTCCTGTTCGCCCGGCTGCACCCTGGGGATGGGCTCCGGCGAACGATTCGTGAACAATGGATGGCGTCGCTTGGCGCAGGTTTGCTTCCCATTGCAGAGAAAGTGCGGTACGCTGTTCCCACATGGCACGTGTTTCGTACTTCTGGCGCTTTACCTACCGCTACTGGTTTCAGTAGCGGCGCCGGCGAACACGCTCTCACTCTGAGGCAGCACCGAACAGCCTCACCCGAGATCAGGTTTCACCCGCACCGCGACCCCACAAGGTCGCGCTTTGTGTTTCAGGAGCTTTCTTCACCATGCCGACACTCGACCTTCTTGAACCCGCCTCGGAAGTCACGCGGTCGTTAGGCACCGGGCGCTTTGGCGCCTACGGAGGCCGCTACGTTCCCGAAACGTTGATGGCCGCGCTGCTCGAATTGGAGCAGGCCTACGTGGAGGTGCAGGCGGACGCGAAGTTCCACGCCGAGCTGAATGACCTGCTCACCCATTACGTGGGCCGCCCCACGCCGCTGTATTACGCGAAGCGGATGAGCGAGCAGCTTGGCGGAGCGAAGATCTGGCTGAAGCGCGAAGACCTGCTGCACACCGGCGCGCACAAGATCAATAACGCGCTAGGCCAGGCCCTGCTGGCGCGCCGCATGGGCAAGCAGCGCATCATCGCGGAAACGGGCGCGGGCCAGCACGGCGTGGCCACCGCCACCGTGTGCGCTCTGTTCGGCCTGGAATGCGTCATCTACATGGGCGAGGAAGACATGCGCCGACAGGAGCTGAACGTCTACCGCATGCGCCTCCTCGGTGCCGATGTGCGCGGCGTTGGCGCGGGATCCGCCACGCTGAAGGACGCGATCAACGAGGCCATGCGCGACTGGGTCACCAACGTCCGCACCACGTTCTACATCCTGGGCTCGGCACTCGGATCGCACCCCTACCCGACCATGGTGCGCGACTTCCATCGCGTAATCAGCAAGGAAGCCAAGCGCCAGTTCGCCGAGCAGGTGGGCCGCAACCCCGACGCCGTCGTCGCCTGTGTGGGTGGTGGATCGAACGCCATCGGCGCGTTTTACGAGTTCATCCCCGACGAGAATGTGCGCCTTATCGGCGTGGAAGCAGGTGGCCGCGGCCCCGCGCTGGGCGACCACGCCGCGCGCTTCAGCGGCGGCCTGCCGGGAGTTCTGCAGGGTACCTACAGCTATGTGCTGCAGGACAACGCGGGCCAGATCGCTTCGACGCACTCCGTCTCCGCCGGCCTCGACTACGCCTCTGTCGGCCCCGAGCACGCCAACCTGCACGACACCGGACGCGCCGAGTACACCAGCGCTACCGACGACGAGGCACTCGAAGCCACCAAGGCGCTCGCCCGCACCGAAGGTATCCTGCCCGCACTCGAATCCGCCCACGCCGTCGCCTACGCGATGAAGCTGGCACCGCAGATGAGCAAGGACCAGAACATCATGGTCAACCTCTCCGGCCGCGGCGACAAAGACATGGGCATCCTTAGCCGCGAACTGCACCTGGGCAACGCTCCCGCTGAAAACAAAGGGACACGCTAGACCGATGTCGATTCAGTTTCAAAGCAAGCTAGGACTCGTCGTTTATCTCACCGCAGGCGATCCGTCGATTGAAATCACCTACGACATCGCTCTCGCCGCAATCGACAACGGTGCCGACGTGCTCGAACTCGGCGTACCGTTCAGCGATCCGCTCGCCGACGGCCCCGTGATCCAGCGCGCCAGCGAGCGTGCCGTGGGCCGCGGCGTTTCGCTGCACGATGTGCTCGCTCTAAGCAAGCGTATCCGCGAGGCGCGCCCAGAGACCGGCATCGTCCTCTTCAGCTACCTGAACCCGGTCGTCCGCATGGGCCTTGAGGCCTTCTGCAAGGCGGCGAAGGAGCACGGCGCCGACGGCGTTCTGCTGACCGACATGATCGTGGAAGAATCTGCCGACTACCTGCGGCACATGCGCGCAAACGGCCTCGCCCCCGTGTTTCTCGCCGCGCCCACCAGCCCGGACGACCGCCTGCGCGCCATCGCCGAACACAGCGAGGGCTTCATCTACGCCATCTCCCGAGTCGGTATCACCGGCAAGCAGGCCGCGCTTGAGTCTGATGCCGAGTCGCTCGTCCGCCGCCTGCGCCAGTTCACCACTAAGCCCATCGCAGTAGGCTTCGGCATCTCCAACGCGGAACACGTCGCCGCAGTCGGCAAGTTCGCCGACGCCGCCATCATTGGCTCCGCCATCGTTCACCTGATTGAGCAGAGCGAACCGGGCACAGAGGCGCAGCGCGTTGGCGAGTTTGTACAAGGTTTGCGCAGCGGAACGGCGTAACCGCAACCCACGCTCGGTACACTGAAACACGAACCCAGCAACACGAACGAGGTACGGCAACGATGGAAATCGCAGACTGGCGGCAGAAGATCGACGGACTGGACGAGCAGATTGTGGCGCTGCTGAACGAGCGCGCCCGGGCTGCCACAGAGATCGGCGCAATCAAGCAAAAGACCGGCGCCAACATCTATGAGCCAGACCGCGAGCAGGCCGTCTTCGCGCACGCAAAGCAGGTCAACAGCGGTCCGCTGAAGGACGAAGACCTGATCGACATTTACGAACGCATCATGGACGTGATGCGCTCCCTGCAAAAACGCACACCGCAGTCGTAATTCCCTGCGCCACACACCCGGCGCGCGAAAAAGAGAGACAGAACGCAATGATCGTAGTGATGCAGAAGGACGCCAACGACGAGCACATCCAGGCCGTCATTGAGCGCATGGTGGAGTTGGGTTTCGATGTGCACCGCACCAGCGGCGCGGGCCAGATGATGCTGGCCGGCGTGGGTACGCCCGCGCAGTTTGACGTGGCAGAGTTCCAGGTACTGCCCGGCGTCTTTGAGGCGTATCGCATCAGCTCGCCGTACAAGCTGGCAGGCCGCTCCTTCCGCCCGGACGGAACGAAGATCACCTTTCCCAACGGCGTGGTTGTTGGCGGCGACCAGGTGACCATCATGGCCGGTCCGTGCTCGGTCGAGTCGCGCGACCAGATTCTGCTCTCCGCACAGCAGGTGAAGGCGGCGGGCGGACAGTTCCTGCGCGGGGGCGCCTTCAAGCCGCGCTCCTCGCCGTACAGCTTCCAGGGCATGGGCATCGAAGGCCTGAAGCTCCTGCGCGAAGTCGGCGACATTACCGGCCTGCTCATCATCACGGAGGTGATGGAGATCGCGCAGATCGAGCCCATGCTGCCGTACATCGACTGCTTCCAGGTGGGCGCGCGCAACATGCAGAATTTCAATCTGCTGCGCGAACTGGGCCACGTGCGTAAACCCGTGCTGCTGAAGCGCGGCATCAGCGCGACCATCGAAGAGGTCTTGCTCTCGGCTGAGTACATCCTGAGCGGCGGCAACTACGACCTGATGTTGTGCGAGCGCGGCATTCGCACCTTTGAGACCTACACGCGCAACACCATGGACATTAGCGCGATCCCTGTGCTGAAGAAGCTGACGCACCTGCCCGTCTTCGGCGATCCGTCGCACGGCGTGGGCAAGCGCGAGTTCGTTCCGCCCATGGCGCTGGCGTCAGTCGCCGCCGGTGCGGACGGCCTCTTGATGGAAATGCATCCAAATCCGGACAAGGCCATGAGCGACGGCGCGCAATCGCTCTTCCCCGACCAGCTCAACAAGCTTGTCGACCAACTGCGTCAGCTCGCACCCGTCGTCGGCCGCAACGTAGCGTAACCAACAGGAGCAACAATGAACACCGAGTGGGTGCAGTTGAAGGCAGAGGACGGCAACGAGTTGGCCGCATACGTGGTGCGGCCAGACGGCGAGCCGAAAGGCGCGCTGGTTGTCGTGCAGGAGATCTTTGGCGTCAACCGCCAGATCCAGAAGTCGACCGAGGAGTGGGCATCGCACGGCTATCTTTGCATTGCGCCGGCCATGTTCGACCGTATCGAGAAGAACGTGAATCTCGAGTACAACCAGGAAGATTTTCAGAAGGGCTTCGGCCTGATGAAGCAGTTCAGCGAAGGCCTGGTCGACCAGACCAAGGACGTGAAGGCCGCCGTCGAGTGGCTGCGCGCAGAGACTGACGCACCCGTAGGCGTCGTTGGCTACTGCTTCGGCGGCACCATGGCGTTCCTCTCCGCGACTCGGCTTGAGATCGACGCCGCTGCCGGCTACTACGGCGGAGCAATCGCGCAGTTCGCAAATGAAGAGCCGCAGTGCCCGGTCATCCTGCACTTCGGCGCGGATGACGAGTACATCCCGCAGGCCGCGCGCGACACGATTCAAACCGCGCATCCTGAGGTGCCAATCTTCGTCTACGAAGGGGCGGGTCACGCCTTCGAGCGCTCCGTCGACCCGAACCATTACCGCGCTGAGGCCGCAACGCTGGCCAACAAGCGTACGTTGCTCTTCCTCGAGCAGCACTTCGGGTAAGCAGGAGCAGACGTTGCCGGCGAAGCGAATCACGATCATCGGCACCGGCCTTATCGGCGCATCCATCGGCCTCGCCCTGCGCGAGGCCGGTTTTGCTGGCCTGATCACCGGCATTGACCGCAGCGCCGACGAACTGCGCACCGCCCTCGATCGCGGCGCCATTACGCACCTGGCGCAGTCTCCGGAAAAGCAGCGCGCGGCGGTGCAACGTGCCGACATCGTTGTGCTCGCCGTGCCCGTGCTCGCGATCCTGCAATGGCTGGAGCAGCTTGCGCCCGTCATTCAAGACGGCCAATTAGTTACCGACGCGGGTTCGACCAAGCTGAACATTGTGGAGACCGCGCGCCGCCTTCTGCCTGGCCGCTTTCTGCCAGGCCATCCCATGGCAGGCAAGGAAAGCGGCGGTGCGGCGCTGGCGGAAGCCGCACTCTTTCGCGGGGCCACGTGGATTTTTACGCCCGACACATCGCCCGCCGCGGTTGCCTTCTCGGGCTCGTCACAGGCACTTACAACGGAGTGGCGCGGATGGGTGGAGCGCTTCGGCTCCAAGATCATCGACATGCCAGCGGACCGCCACGACGAGATCTGCGCGTGGGTCAGCCACCTGCCGCAGATGCTCAGCACCGCACTGAGCGCTCTGCTGGAAGACACGTTCGGCGATGATCCGGATCTGCGCGCCATCGGCGGACGCGCGCTGCGCGAGATGACCCGCCTGGGATCGTCGCCTTTCAGCATGTGGCGCGACATCGCTCGCACCAATGAAGCTCCGCTGGCGCACACGCTGCTGATGCTGGAGCAGCGGCTGCAGCATTTGCGCGAAAACCTGCGCACGCCCGCGCTACGCGACGAGTTCACCAAGGCGAACAACTTCCGTCGCACTCACTAGGTGCGTGTCCGGTAAGCTAACGGAACCCGATGCCTGAAACACACTTAGATCTTGCCGTCACGCTTGCTGACATCCAGGCCGCGCGCGAACGTGTGCGAGACTCGGTCGTCTACACGCCATGCGATCGCTCGCCCATCCTGAGCGGCCTGACCGGCCAGGAAATCTTTCTCAAGCTCGAGAACCGGCAGATGACTGGCGCGTTCAAAGAGCGCGGAGCGCTGAACCGCATCCTGACGCTGTCAGCGGAGCAGAGCGCCCGCGGCGTGATCGCCGCCAGCGCGGGCAATCATGCGCAGGGCGTTGCGTACCACGCGACGCGTCGCGGAATCCGCGCGACGATCGTAATGCCGGAAACAACGCCGCTGGTCAAGGTGACGGCCACCCGGCGCTTTGGCGCAGAGGTCGTGCTGCACGGCGCGAACTACGACGCGGCGTATGCGGAAGCGGTGCGGCGTCGCGATGCAGAAGGTCTGACGTTCATTCACCCTTTCGACGATGCAGAGGTGATCGCCGGGCAAGGCACGATCGGCCTTGAGATTCTGGAGCAGGTCAGCGATCTTGACGCCGTGGTGGTGCCGATCGGCGGGGGCGGCCTGATCGGCGGCATTGCCTGCGCGGTGAAGTCGCTGCGGCCGACCGTGCGCGTGATTGGCGTGCAGACCGCGCGCCTGCCGAGCATGCAGGCTGCCGTTGCGCAGAACGCACCGGTAACACTGGCAGCCGCGACGACCATTGCGGATGGCATTGCGGTTCGCCGTGCGGGATCGCTGACGCTGCCGCTGGTCGAGCGGTTCGTCGACGAGATTGTGACGGTCGAAGAAGACGAGATCGCCAGCGCGATTCTGACCCTGCTGGAACGCGAAAAGATGCTGGCAGAAGGCGCCGGTGCGACTGCGCTGGCAGCGCTGTTGCAGCGGCGGACGAGTCTGCCAACCGGCGCGCGAACCGCGGTTCTTGTGTGTGGTGGCAACATCGACGTAATGCTCTTGAGCCGCATGATCGAGCGCGGCCTGGTGCAGGACGGACGCTTGATTCGGCTGCGCATTCACCTGTTGGACCGCCCGGGTGCGCTGGTGGAGTTGTCCCAGTTGATTGCAGCGCACCGCATCAACATCGTGGACACGCTCTACAACCGGTCGTACTACGGCGTGAACCTGGGCGACACGACGATCGACATCACCATGGAGACTCGCGGTCCTGAGCAGGTGGCGGAACTGCTGGCTGCGCTGGATGAGGGTGGCTATCACTACGAGCGGGTCCAGTAAAGCCGCCCCCCTGCCATTTTTGTAAGTTCTTCATTGCAAACAGGTTGCGCTGACGCTTCGCCGGAAGTTCCTCGTGCGGAAGAACTTCGGCGTAAGTTCCTGCTTTTGCATCACTTGCGCTGCGGTCAGGTACCGTGCCTAGCGAAGCAGCACCTGCACGTGGGTGCCTTTGTCAAGCTGAACGGCATCCGGTGGGACGACGAGGTAGCAGTTGGCGCGAGCGTTGCTGTGGAGGTCGCCGGAGCCCTTCCAACCTGTCGGCTCAACAACGGTGCCCTCCAGACCGGCGGTGAGCCGGGCCGGAAGAAACCGGGTCAGGCCGGGGGAGACCTGCACCGGTTGCGTGAGCTGAGCGGCAGCGAAGGCCGGCTGCGGGTTCACTTCGCCACCGAGTGCACGAAGCATGGGCAGCGCAAACAGCATCGCGGTCACCTGGACACTGACCGGATTGCCCGGCAGCCCGAAGATCCACTGTGTCCTGGTCGCGCTCGCCGGTTCGGGCGGGTTTTCGACATCGGTCATGCGGCCAAATACGGCAGGCTTGCCCGGCTGCATGCGCACCCCTGTGAAAAGAAACTGCGCGCCGCGCGAGGCGAGCACCGGCTCCACGAGGTCATATTTGCCGGCGGAAACGCCTCCGGAGAGGACCAGCATGTCACAGCCGGCGGCGCGAGCGATGGACCGCTCCAGCGACTCGCGGGTGTCTGCCGCGACCGGCAGGAGCCTGGGCTCGCCACCGTTCTGCCGAACCAGCGCGGCGAGGGCATAGGCATTGCTGTTGCGAATCTGCTGGGGACCGGGCGTCTGCTCGACGGAGACAAGCTCGTCTCCTGTGCTCAGAATTGCAACCGTTGGTCTGGCGTAGACGGAGAGATGGTGCCGGCCGACGGAGGCGGCGAGAGCAATTTCCGCCGGACCGAGCCGGACGCCGGGCCGTAGCAGGATGTCCCCCGAGCGAGCTTCGGCACCCTGCGGAACGATGTTTTCGCCGGGCGAAAGGGTCCGGCTGGGAAGCAGGATGTCGCCGTCACGCTTCGCGTGCTCGACCATCAGGACAGCATCTGCACCCGCCGGGGCAGGGGCGCCGGTCATGATCTCCAGGGCTTCCCCAGGCTGCAGAGGCGCGCCGGTCCACTCCTCGCCCGCGCGAATGGCACCAACAATGCGAAGCGTCCGCGAGGACTCGAGATCCGCGGCGCGAACCGCGAAGCCGTCGCGAGTGCTACGTGGAAAGGGTGGCTGGTCGCGGTCAGCGTGGACAGCTTCGGCTAAAACCCTGCCCAGCGCCTGTTCCAGCGGGATGTTTTCGTTCGGAGGCGTGGGCTGGCTGGCAAAGGTGTCCTGAACCATCCGCAGCGCTTCCGCGCAGGACAGCAGGATCTCTGCGGCTGGAACTGGAATTGGCGTTTGCATGCACCCAGTTGGATGCAGGGGATGCAGCTGGCTGGAAGGAATTGAAGTGTGGCCACCGGGCGCAGATTTGCACTGGACAGGGCCGCTGCGCTGGGCGAATATATGGCGAATATCAGGAGTGGGCGGCGCGTCCTTTCCGGGCAAAACGGGTTTGAGCAAGGCAGCAGGCCTTGCCTCTGGCCTGTGGCGGTTGCCCGGTACAAGCCACCGCCCAGCCTGCTGCACCGGGCCGTGCGTGGACTCACCCGCGGGTGGCCTTGCCGGGATCCGCACCGCGGGCCGTCCCCGCAGGCCCGGTGCAGCAAGAATATGCTCGGCCGCGTGCAGTCAGCGGACTCATTGCTGCTGCTGCAGTGCTCGTTCGAACTTGGTCTGAGCCTCTGCAACGAACGCTCTGTAGCCGGCCGAATCGACGAAAACGCGCGGTCCAACTGTGGGGTACTGCCGCAGCTTGTCGAGCATGTGGAAGTACTGGCCGTGCGCACCGAGGAAGAGGTCGCACGGCAGATTGCGGAGAGTGGCGAAGGTGTGCGTGAAGTCCTGAGCGATGCCGGGATAACTGGCAGGATGGCCGGCAGTCGCGGTGAAGCGGTACTCCGACCAGAAACTGGTGCCACCGACGATGACTACGTCGCGCAGGACGGTCGCGGGGTCCCCCGGCATGTGCACCCGCATGGTCCACGTGGTGCAACCGCGGGTGTGACCTGCTGTCTTGTGCGCAGTGAGCGTGACGCCGCCCAGCGTGACGGTGTCGCCGTCGTGCAGGACGCGATCGACGTGCACGGGTGCGTAGCTCGGCACGTTGTTCGAGGGAGCGAGGAAGTCGGTCTTGCCGCCGGTCTCCGCGACGCTTACATCGCCGTCCATGACCATGTTTCTGGCGTGGGTCTCGCGCACCACCTCTGCCGCGCCAGCCATGTGGTCGAAGTGAGCCTGGCCGTTCAGGAGAATCTTCGTATCCTGCCAGCGGAAGCCGAGCTGCTCGACGCTTGCCCGAATCTGCGGTGGCGACGTCGCGAGGTTGGCGTTGATGAGGATGTTGCCCCTGGGCGTGACGATCAGGTAGCTGGCGAGGTCCAGGCTGCCGACGTAGTAAAGGTTGTCTGCGATGCGAAAGGGCGCGATGGGCGTGATCCAGGCGGGGTCCTGGTCGGCGCGGAGGGACAACGGTGTGCCGAGCAGCATGGCGAGCAGAAGGAGCAAAAGGATGCGCACGCCTTGATTGTGCGCCGGCGCTTCCCTGCTGCCTATGACTTCAGGTGAGCTTCTAGAATGCAGGCATGATGCAGCAGCGGCTTTCGCGGTTCCCTCGTTCTGTTGGTCGTTGTTGTTTCGTGCTCACGGGACTGCTGCTGTGCGGCGCCCTGCAAGCGCATGCGCAGACGGCGGCGGATCACAGCTTTCGCGTGGCGGACGGCAAGTTCCTGCTGGATGGCAAGCCGTTTCAGATCATCTCTGGCGAGATGCACTACGCGCGTGTTCCGCGGGAGTACTGGCGGTCGCGGTTCCGCATGGCGAAGGCGATGGGGCTGAACACGATCACGACCTACGTCTTCTGGAACGTGCATGAGACCGAGCCGGGCAAGTACGACTTCAGCGGCAATGCCGACGTGGCGGAGTTTGTGCGTGAGGCGCAGCAGGAGGGGCTGTACGTGATCCTGCGGCCCGGGCCGTACGCGTGCGCGGAGTGGGAGTTTGGCGGCTACCCGGCTTGGCTCTTGAAAGACCCCGATATGAAGGTGCGGTCACGCGATCCGAAGTTTTTAAAAGCGGCTCGGCGGTGGATGCTGCGGCTGGGCAAAGAGGTGGCGCCGCTGCAGATCGGCAATGGCGGACCCATCATCGCGGTGCAGGTGGAGAACGAGTACGGGTCTTACGGCGACGACCACGAGTACATGGAAGACATTCACCACATGCTGATGGACGCCGGCTTTACCAAGGCACAGTTGTACACGGCCGATGGTGCGGATGAGTTGACTCGTGGATCCTTGCCGGAGCTGCCGGCGGTGATCAACTTCGGCACGGGCGAGGCGAAGGGCGAGTTCGCGAAGCTGCACAAGCTGCGGCCGCAGGGGCCGTTCATGTCTGGTGAGTACTGGGCCGGGTGGTTCGACCACTGGGGCGCGAAGCACGAGACGCGCAGCCCACAAGAGGAAGCGGACGAGGTGGGATGGATGCTGAAGCAGGGCTACTCCGTGAGCATGTACATGTTCCACGGAGGCACCAGCTTCGGATTCATGAACGGAGCGAATGCGGACGGGGCGAACTCCGAAGGCAAGAACTACCAGCCCGACGTGACCAGCTATGACTACGACGCGCCGCTGGATGAGAGCGGGCGCGAGACACCGAAGTACGACCTGCTGCGGAAGACGATTGCAGAGGCGACTGGAACGACGCCAACGCCGGTGCCGACGATAGCGCCAGCGCAGCAGTTTGCGCCTGTGCACATGACGGGCGCGGTGCCGCTGTGGAGCGTGTTGCCGAAGCCGGTGCCGTCGCAACAGCCGCTGGCGATGGAAGAGCTGAACCAGGCGTATGGCTACGTGCTGTACCGCACGACGATGCAGGGGCCCGTGCAGGGCGAGGTAAACCTGGGCAAGCTGCACAGCTATGCACAGGTGTACGTGAACGGTCGGCTGATAGGCACGGTTGACCGCCGCTACGACCAGCACGCTCTGCCGCTGGATCTGCCAGCCGGCCCGGCGGTGCTGGACATACTGGTGGAGAACACGGGCCGCGTGAACTACGGAAAGGCGATTCCGGGAGAGCGTGTTGGGCTGCTGGGCGGTGTGAACGTGGGTGGCAGGCCGGTGACGGGTTGGCAGAACTTCCCACTGCCGCTGACCGACCCGACGCAGTACAAGTACACGGCACAGGCGTGCAGCGGGGCGTGCTTTTACCGCGGGAGCTTTACTGTTCCCAGGCAGGCCGACACGTTCCTGGACACCAGCGGCTTCACCAAAGGCCAGGTTTGGGTGAACGGGCACAACCTGGGCCGCGTGTGGGACGTGGGTCCGCAGAAGGCGCTGTACCTGCCGGGGCCTTGGCTGCGCAAAGGCACGAACGAAGTAGTGGTGCTGGATTTGCAGGGGCAACCCGGAGTAAAGGTGTGGGGACTGGATCATCCTGACCTGGATGGTGCGGTCATCCGGCCGGCGACGATGAAGTAGGGCGCGTAGGCTCCGCTGGAGTGGTGGGTACTCAGAGCGGCAGGGTTGACGAACGGGTTTGGCGAAGTTGAGGAGACAGATGAATCGGATTACGTTGGGCGCGCTTGCGCTGGTTGGGCCGATGAGCGTGACGCCGGTAGCGATGGCACAGGAGACTCGGCAGGTGCCGCCGCCACTGCACTACGCGGTGCATCATGTGAGCACGCCGCCTGCCATGGATGGCAGGTTGGACGACCCTGCCTGGAGCAAGGCCGAGTGGACCAGCGACTTCGTGGACATCTTAGGCGGCTCCGCGCCAACGCCGAAGTACAAGACGCGCGTGAAGATGCTGTGGGACGACAAGAACCTGTACATTGCCGCTGAACTGGAAGAGCCGAACGTACACGCGAAGCTGACGGAGCATGACTCCGTCATCTTTCACGACGACGACTTCGAGTTCTTCATCAAGCCCGTGGTCGATGGCGAGTCGTATTACGAGTTCGAGATGAATGCGCTGAACACGACGTGGGACCTGTTCCTGAACAAGCCGTACCGGTTTGGCGGCAAGGCCGACAATAGCTGGGAGGCAACGGGTTTGAAGAGCGCCGTGCATGTGAACGGCACGCTGAACCAGCCGGACGATACGGACCGCGGATGGACGCTGGAGATCGCGCTGCCGCTGAACTCGTTTGCGTCGCGGCAGCAGGTGACGTTGCCGGGGAACGGGACGACGTGGCGCATCAACTTCAGCCGCGTGGAATGGCTGCCCGGTCACGAGCACGAGGAGAACTGGGTGTGGTCGCCGCAGGGCGTAGTGAACATGCACGTGCCGGAGCAGTGGGGATACCTGGACTTCCGGAAGTAGAGCGCAGCCGCACGCGGTGGGGCGGGCCTATCTGGATTCGTGGTAGGCCTGCTCTGCGTTCACGGACCAGAGCGCGGCTGGGTCAAAGGTGCCGCTGACGATCTGGTCGACGGCGAGCATCGCGGTCAGCATGCTGTGGTCCTGGTTGTTGTAGCGATGCTGGCCGTTACGGCCGATGGGAAAGAGATTGCAGAAGTGCGCAAGGTAGTCGCGGACTTCGCCGAAGCCTTCGTAGGTGCCGAAGTAGGCAGGGTAGGCCTTGGGTGCGCGCACGACGCAGGCGTCCAGAACACTGCCAGCCTGAATCACGCCGATGCTCTCAAGTTCGCGCGCGGCGAAGGTCTGCAGGGCCGCGTCGGGCATGCTCCATAGATCGTCGCCCTCGCTGCAGACATATTCGAGGCCGAGCCAGGCGGTGTCTTCGTTCGCGACCATGTCGGGCGACCAGTTGTTGAAGATCTGCAGGCGCGTCATGCGGACGCCGGGTTCCTGGATGTAGATCCAGTTGTCGCGCAGAGGCGAGCCGTCGGATTCGGTGAGTGCGAGCTTTTGCACGAGCACGCCGACGGTGAGGAAGTCGCGGAACTGAAGGCCTTCTGCGATGGCCCGCACGTTGGCCGGGGCGGGCTCGCTGAGCGAGTCGATCAGCTGCGGAATGGGCATGGTGCTGAACACGAAGTCAGCGCGGAAAGCCATGGTTCCGCCGTTCGCTTGTGCTGCTTCCACGCCCTGAATGCGGTCGCGATGGACGCAGAGGCGATGGACCGTGGTGCCGTGGTGGATCGTGCCGCCGAGGGCGAGGATCTCGTCTCCGGCGCGTTGCCACATATGGCCGGGGCCGAGTCTGGGATAGAGGAACTGGTCGATCAACGAGGTTTCGCGGGCTGGGCTGCACGCTTGTGATGCTCGGGTCTTCGGCTTCGCGCCGCCGAGGCCCGGGATGCAGTTGCGCACGGCGGCGAGTAGCGACAGGCCGCGGATACGTTGCGCGCCCCAGTCGGCGCTGATGTCGGCGCAGGGCGTGCCCCACAGCTTTTCGGTGTAGCTCTGGAAGAAGGTCTGGTAGAGCTCTCGACCGAAACGGTTGATGAAGAAGTCTTCCAGGTTGCGCTCGGGGCGGTTTGGACGCAGACGAACGCGCAGGTAGCTGGCGGCAATGCGCAGGGTGCGCCAGAAGCCCAGGCCGCGCAGCGTGTTTGCGTTGAGTGCGAGCGGGTAGTCGAAGAACTTACGGGCGAAATAGATGCGGCTCTGGCGCGGGCGCACCAGGAGGACGTCACGCCGGTCGGTTTCGCAAGCAGAAACAGGGTCGATCGAACTAGTGTCTGCACCGGCCTGCGTTTGCAACGGCAGCAGTTGCTGCCACCACTGGTTCACGCGTTCACTGCGCGAGAAGAAGCGGTGGCCGCCGATGTCGATGCGGTTGCCCTTGTATTCGACGGTGCGGGAAAGGCCGCCGATTGCGTGGCTGGCTTCGAGGACGACTGGTTGAATGTCTGTGCGGCGAAGCAGTTCCAGAGCGGCGGTCAAACCTGCAGGACCGGCGCCGATGATGACGGCGGTGCGGCGGTGCGCGTCGTCGGCGCGCTGCGATGAAGCCACGGGACTCAGGCGTTCTGCCGATTGGTCTGGTACTGCTTGCGTAGGGCACCACGCACTTGGTTGATCGCGACCACCCACGGCACGACCAGCGAAAAAGCGAGGCGCGCCAGGAGCACGCGTGGGCCGAGACTGCGCACGTGCTTCCAATCCAGGCGATAGGCGAAGTAAATCTCCAGAGCGAGCACCAACAGAAACGGCCAGATGGTGAGTGGCAGCAGAGCGAGCGCGGCGACCTCTGCAACGCAGCGGAGGACGTTGCGCATGAGCCGCGCGAAGCGCAGGCCGGCGATGCCGTCGCCGCGGCTGTAACTGCTGACCTGCCATACGGCGGTCGAGAAGGTGTGGTGCGGAATGTAGATGGCCTTGGCGTTGTCCGCCGGCACGGTGCGCGCGACCGCCCGCATCTGCTGGTCGAAGAGGACGTCGTCGGCGTGAAAGAGCGATTCTGGGAAGCCGCCGACGCGTGCCCAGGCGGAGCGGGTAAAGGCGACCGAGCGCGCCGCGCAGGATTTGCTGGGCTCCGTGGGTGCGAGCTTCACGCCGAGGAAGGGAGCAGAGGCGATGTCCCATACAGTGCTTTGCGCGAGGTCGAGGCGGGAGCCGCCCAGCGTGTAATCGGCGGTGCCGGATCGCAAAGGCGCTGTGATGTGGTCGACCCAGGTGGAGTCGTACAGGCAGCCGGCGTCGGCACAGGCGATCAGATCGCCGCGGGCGCTGGTGATGGCGACGTTGCGGCCGCGGGCGATGGGGCCGATGACGTGCTTGCGGTTGCAGGTCTCATCGCGAATGGGGAGCAGATTCGGCATTGTTGCCTGCGCTGCGACCAGCTGCTCCCAGGTTCCGTCGGTGGAACCACCGTCGACGATGACGATGTCGTCGGGGGCCAGGGTCTGCATCTGCATGGACGCGAGCAGGCCGCCGATGGTTTCGGATTCGTTGAGTACAGTCGCGATGACAGAGACAGTCGGCACTGCAGCCAGTGTACCGACACGAACGAGAGAGAAGGCCGAGTGGTGACGTTGTGAGTGGGAACGGTTTACTCTCGAAAGGCTGCATTTCTTTTGATTTCGAGGCAAGTTGACCATGGCCATTTCTGCGGCAAGTACCGCGTATGCTCCCGGGCAGGCAAAGACCGACTACCGCGCGATGTCGGTGGCTACCGTTCTGTTCTTTATGTGGGGTTTCCTCACCGCGCTGAACGACATTCTGGTGCCGCACCTGAAGTCGATTTTTTCGTTGAGCAACGCGGAAGCGGCGCTGATCCAAACGGCATTCTTCGGGGCATACTTCCTCTTCGCACTGCCCGCGGGCAAGCTGGTGGAGCACCGCGGCTATAAGCAGACGATGGTGATCGGCCTGCTGGTGGCCGCGGTAGGTGCGCTGCTGTTTATCCCGGCCGCCCGCAGCATTTCGTACCCGCTGTTTCTGGGCGCCATGGTGGTGCTGGCGGCGGGCATCACCATGCTGCAGGTTTCCGCGAATCCGTACGTTGCCAGCATCGGACCGGTGGGCACAGCGAGCAGCCGATTGAACCTGTCGCAGGCGTTCAACTCGCTGGGAACGACGGTTGCGCCCTACCTGGGCTCCATCCTGATCCTGGGCGCGGCGGCAGAGCTGACGACCGCACAGTTCCAGGCACTGTCTCCGGCGGCTCGCGGCGCCTACCAGACGCAGCAGGCCTCCACCGTGACGATGCCGTACCTGGTGATCGCCGGTCTGCTGGTGGTGCTAGCGGTTGCGCTGGCAGCGATCCGGCTGGAGCGCCGCCAGAATCTGACGGTGGACTACCGGCCGATCGCTGGATTCGGCGGAAGCATTTGGCAGGAGAAATGGCTGCTGCTGGGAGCAGTGGGAATCTTCCTGTACGTGGGTGCTGAGGTGAGCATCGGCAGCTTCCTGATCGGCTACTTTGGCCGGCCCGAGTTGGGCGGCCTGTCTGCGCAGACCGCGGGCAAGCTGGTCGCGTACTACTGGGGCGGCGCCATGGTGGGCCGGTTCCTCGGTTCAGCGATCCTGACTAAGGTGCGCACGGGCTTGCTGCTGGGTCTGTTTGCAGTGATCGCGTTGGTGCTGGTGCTGACCAGCATGACGACGACCGGCTCCGTTGCCATGTGGAGCATCCTGGCGGTGGGCCTATTCAACAGCATCATGTTCCCCAGCATCTTTACACTGGGCCTGGCTGGGCTGGGCGACCTGACCAGCAAGGGATCGAGCCTGATGGTGCAGGCGATTGTGGGTGGGGCGATCCTGCCGTGGATCTATGGCAAGCTGGCGGACCGCATCGGGTACCAGCATGCGTTCGTGATCCCGGCACTGTGCTACGTGTTCATCGCGGTATTTGGCTTTGCGGCCGCGCGCCGCGTGGTGGTGACCGACCCGCGTGCGGGCGGGCCGGTGGAGCCGTTGTAGGCTCCGCTTCCCTGATCACGCTCATACGGAACCCCACGGCGTTGCAGTCGCCGTGGGGTTCTTTGTTTGCGGACAACTGGGGATTGACGGAACTGTGACGTCGACAATTGTCCTCTTTGCTAGACTGAGACGTTGAAACCCCACAACTGCAGCCGCAAAGGATTCTGAGTTGAGCACGGTTCCCGCGACTCCAACCCCGTCGTTCACGCTGGCGGAACGCCTGAAGGCGCATGTGCAGATCGCGCGCCTCGATCACTCCATCAAGAACCTGTTCGTTCTGCCCGGCGTGATCGTCCCGCTCAGCACCTACCCGGCTCTTTGGTCTCCGCACCTGCTGGTCACACTGGTGGTCGCGTTTGTGGCGATCACGCTGGTGGCGTGCAGCAACTACGTAATCAACGAAGTGCTGGACGCGCCCTTTGACCGGCTGCACCCAATCAAGCGCAATCGTCCCGCGGCGCGCGGGGTCGTCCACACCGGCGCTGCCTATGTGCAGTGGATCGTCATGATGCTGCTGGGCGTCGGCATCGGCCTGACGATCAACCGCATGTTTGCGCTGATGGCGCTGGTGCTGTGGATCATGGGGTGCCTGTACAACTTTCCGCCGGTGCGCACCAAAGACGTGCCGTACCTGGACGTGCTGACGGAGAGCGTGAATAACCCGCTGCGCATGCTGCTGGGGTGGTACGCAGTGACGGCGGTGCTGGTGCCACCGGTGAGCCTGCTGGTCGCGTACTGGATGATCGGCTGCTACTTCATGGCGCTGAAACGGTTCAGCGAACTGAACGAGATTGGCGACCGCAGCGTTGCTGGCGCTTACCGTAAGAGCTTTCAGCGGTACACGCCGGAAAGCCTGCTGGTCAGTGTGCTGTTCTACGCCTCGACCGCCATGCTGTTCCTCGGCGGTTTCATCATCCGCTACCGCATTGAACTGATCTTTGGATTTCCGCTGGTGGCGTTCACCATGGCGATGTACCTGAAAATCGCGTTCAAGCCGCAGAGCGCCGTACAAAATCCTGAGAAGCTATACCGCGAACCGATGCTGATGGCTAGCTTTATCGCGACCACGCTGGTGATGGCATTGCTGCTGTTTGTGCGTATGCCATGGGTGGAACAGGTGTTTGCGCCGACACTGCCCTCGACCACGGCACCGACGACCATTGTGGTGCCGGCCGCGCCGGCACGGAACGTGATCGTTGCTCCAGTGGTGCCGGCGCAGTGAACGAAGCGAATCCGCGAGGGAATCGCGGTGGCCTGGCAGCAGCGGCTGGCGTTCTGCTGCTGACCGCCGTGCTGGGCTTGCTGTGGTCGCATGCGCGGCTGATGTGGAATGACGAGTTTCTCTCGTTCTACAGCGATTCGGTTCAGACTTTAGGCGGTGTGCTGCGGGTGCAGATGCACTCGCCCATTTCACTGGACCCGCCGACCTATCACCTGCTGAGTCATCTTTCGATGGACGTTGCGGGACGCAACGGCATGGCACTGCGGCTGCCTGCGCTGTTTGGATTCTTGCTGCTGGAGCTCTCGCTGTTTCTGCTGGTGCGGCGGCTGGCAGGGTGGCGTGCGGGCCTGATCGCAATGAGCCTGCCGCTGTGTACCGCGAGCTTCCGCTATGCGGTGGAGGGCCGTCCCTACGGTCTGTTGCTGGGGTTGTATGCGGCAGCGGTGCTGTGCTGGCTGGTGGCGGCGGAATGGGGTGAGCAGGGCCGGCCGCGCGGCGTGGCGCTGCTCGGTCTGTGGCTCAGCATTGCGCTGGCGATTACGAGTCACTACTTCGGCTTGCTGATTCTGCTGCCGGTGAGTACGGGCGAGGCGGTGCGCAGCTTGCGCCGTGGGCGGTTCGACTGGCCGGTGGTGGGAACTCTGGTTGCAGGCATGGCAAGCATCGCGCTGATCCTGCCGGGCAAGGCGGCGCTGGCGCCCTACCAGCGGCACTACTACACGAGCGCCGTCAATCTGCACAACGTGTCGCAGGGGTATCGCGAACTGTTCGTGCGCTACAACACGTGGCCGTTGCCGGCGCAAAAGGTGTGCGCGGCAATGCTGGCCGTGGCAACGTTGGCGCTGGTGTGGGCGACGGTGCGGTATGTGCGCTCAAACCCTGCCGGCGAAGAGCGGATGGGGCGCGATTTGAAGCCGGCGTTCTGGGCGGCCATGCTTGCGCTCGCGGTGCTTCCCTTCTTTGGTTACCTGTTTGGCGAATTCGTGACGCACACGATGGAGGTGCGGTACGTGATCGCCGCGCTGATTCCGTTTGCGGTCAGCTTGGCTTTGCTGCTGGAGCGCCGGTTGCGGTCGAACGGATTCTTCCTTGGAACGATCTCTGCGTTACTTGTGCTGGCGGTTGCGCTGGGAGCGATCCAGATTCGTGCGGAACAGCGCAAGAGTGATGCGATCTTGGCGGCGATGGCGGTGCCGGCGTCCCTGCATGATGAACTGGCTTCGCATCCTGGCAAGCCGCTCTACACGCAGTCGTTGGGGGACTTCTTCCTGGATGGCTACTACGCCCCGGACCCGCTGGTGCGTCAGCGCATCACGCTGTTATATGACGAGCCCACCGAAGTAAAGTGGCTCCGGCACAACACGAATGCCGTGACCGCAGTGAACCTGCAACAGTTCTCGCCATTGCACATTGCGTCCTATTCACGGATGCTGGCCGAGCCGGATGCCCTCCTGCTGAACTATCACAGCGGATGGGAGTGGATCGGGGACGACCTGCGCGCGCGTGCGACCCCGGTGCGTGCATTGAGTGATGTCGCCGGCGCGAGCCTGATGGAGTTGAATGCGGATGGCGACCGATAGATTCGGCTCGCTGCACCGCTCCACGGAACGTGGCGTATTTGCGGTGCTGCTTGTTCTGAGCGCGCTGTTGTACGCGATGTACTTCGTCCACCTGCGCGCGGACTACCCAAGTGTGTTGCCGGCGGTGGACTGGGCTCGCTACACGGACGAGGGCTGGTACGGCGGGGCCGCGTTGCACCATGCGCAGACGGGACAGTGGTTCACACCGAACGGGTTCAATCCGGCCGTAGCTCTGCCGGTGTGGCCGCTGCTGCTGCGCGCGTGGTTCGCTCTGACCGGCGTGGGCATGGTGAGCGCGCGGGTGCTGGCGGTGCTGATGTTTGGTGCGAGCAATGTGCTGCTGTATGCGCTGCTGCGCCCGCTGACTGGGCGCGTGCTGGCGGTGGCTGCGGTGCTGCTGACACTGGCCGACCCGTTCTGCTACGGATTCAACCGGCTCGCGCTTCCCGAGTCGCTGGTGAGCCTGGAGTTTTTGTTGGCGTTGTGGCTGGCGTGGCCACGTTCGACAGCACGTCGCGGATCGCTGCTGCGCAGTGGCGGTGTGGGCCTGGTGTTAACGGCCACCGTGTTGACCAAGACGACGGCTGTCCTGCTGGCACCGTCGGTGCTTTACCTGCTGTGGCAGGCAGCGAGGATTCATCGGCAGGACGATGCGGAGTTGGCCGAGGCAGCGTGGCATGGTGCGCTGCGGCGAGCGGTCGCCGATCGCTCAGCGCTGGTGCCGGTGGCCGTTGCGGCGGGCGTGGCGCTTGGTGCGTGGGCGTTGTACTTCTTGCTGCTCGTGCGGCCGCACTATGCCGCGGACTTCCACCACCTGTTCGCAGTGAACGCGGGCAAGGCGCATGGGCGCATCCTATTGCAGGTGATGGCACGCGCGGTGGGCGATGCCACGTGGATGGGCGGCCTGTTGTGGGCGCTGACGCTACTGTTGCTGGCCGCGTCGTTGCGCTACCTGCGCGAGCTGTGGCGAGTGCCGCTGTTCGGCAGCGCCGTACTGGCGCTGGTTCTGCCCATTGCTTGGATCGGCTGGCACACCTGGTTCCTGCCGCACTACTATCTCTCGTGCGTTGCGCCGATGATGATGGCGATCGCGCTCGGCGTGCATGCATTGGCTCGACGGGCGCATCGCGGCACGGCAACGCTACGGCTCCGGATGGCGCACACTGCGGCGATGCTGGTGCTGGAAGCGGCTTTCGCGATGATGCTGCTGGTGACGCTCAGCATAGCGGCTCATCCGCAGTACACGTGGTGGAGCGCGGCGCAGGACATTGCCGCGCGGATGCGAGCCGATACGCCGCAGGAGGCGAGACCGAAGCTGTTGGCGGCCTCGGCGGATGATGTGGCGCTGTTCACGGGTGTGCAAGGCGCCAATCCGGAGTGGCCGATCGGCGGCCTGCCCGCCCTCGTGGCGCAGGAGAAGCCAGCCTGGTACGGCGGATACCTGTCGTGGGACGCGAAGCGGATCGCGGAGATGCAACGGCTGGTTCCGCTGCGGGAGGTAGCCCGGTACCGCATCCAGCCCGACCCCGATCACCAGGTGTTTGTGCTGTATCGGGTAGTCAGACCAGAGAGTGCCGCAGCGCCCGCGCAGCGTTAGACCTCAGTCGATCTGCGCGTGTAGTGCTGTGGCGACCGCGGCAGAGTTGCACGCTCCGTTACGGCGCAACCAGACATTCAGGTGTGTGCTGGAGCGCCATGCAATGTCGAGCAGACCGCCGCGATGGTCGCGCGGCGTGGTCGGCAGCAGGACGAGGCTGTACCGTTGCGCAATCTCAGGTGTGTAGAAGAGTTGGTCTGCCATGACGGTGTAGCTGACGATGATGTCTGGCGCTGCCTGCAGAGCGAACGCCGCGGGAATGCCACCCTTGGGCGAGCCGTTGCGCAGCGGTTGAAAGCGCAACGCGGCAGGCGACGCGATGCCAAAGCCGTCGAGCAGTTCGCCCGGAAAGCTCCAGCCAAGGCCGCCGATCTCAGAGGCCAGCACGCGCGCGTCTGGACAGGTCTGTTGCAGCACGCGGCCGACCTGCAGGTACTCCTGCACGCGGACGTAGTCGCCACCGTCGATCCAGCTCTTCTGGGCCACGGTCGGCGTGATGGCACCCCGGAGATAGCGCGGCAGGGCCCGCGCCGCCGGCGCGAGCAGCCAACCGAGCAGCACGCATTGCGCAGTCGCGAATGCCAGGCGAGTGCTGGCGCCAAACCATGCTGTGTCAGGCAGGAGGAGCAGAACACCAAGCGCGAGCGGCAACAGGTACAGCGGCCGATACCAATCGAAGAGAACTGTGCGCCTTGCAATGTACTCGACCACAATGAGAATGCCGCTGAGGACAGCCGCAGGCGGCAGCAGGTTCTGCCATGCAGGGCGAGTGGCGCGCGAGCGCCAGAACAGGCTGATCGTTATCGCAACCAGAACGCACAACAGCAGGACTTCCACACCGTCGCGCACGCGGAAGCCTACAAACTGCTTGGCCGTTTGCGCGAGCGTGAAGTCGTAGGAGATCTGCTTGGCGCGCATGCTGTTGGGCAGCAAGACGTGGAACTGCGCGAGAGTCCATCCGGCCATCAGCAGAACGATGCAGAGGCTCTCCAGTGCTGCGACGCGGTGCCGGCGCGACCACAGCAGCGTAACGAGCGTGGCAACAAACCACACGGGCAGAAGCTCCAGGCGCGCGACTGCGGCCATGGCGAGCACGGGGAGTGCAAGGCCGAGCCCGGCTTGCGCCGCGCGCCACGATGCCAGCAACAGCACCATGGCCAGCGGTGTTTCCATCTGCCCGACAGAACTGGGCAGAAGAAGAGCGCCCGTGCACACCGCCGCAAGTGCTCCGGCCGCGGAACACACTGCCTCGCTTTGCAAGGCAAAGTGGCGACGGGCGATGCTGAAAGCAAGCACGCACGCGCCCCAGAAGAGCAATGCCTCCAACACAGGCAATACGGACGGACGGGCGGTGACGTGCAGCGCAGCCATCAGCAGCGTCCACAGCGGAGACGAAGTCGCCATTACGCGCTCGTTGGTGTTGAACCAGGCATGCCCGGTCGCAAGCAGATTGCGCGCGATGCGGAGATGAATCCACGTGTCGTCAAAGCCCATGTCGCCAAGGCGAAGATGCAGCCACAAGCTAAAGGCGAGACCAAGTGCGCCGAGTGCGATCCAGGGCCAACTAACTCGACGCGTTTCGTTCATGCCTCTTCAGCATAGCGGCTCTACCCTGGCCTCGATATACCGAGAAAGCGTCACGGCGGGTGCCCTATTCGCAGGCCACAGCCGCCGAGTGCTACTGCTTCGACAAAGTAATTGCGAGTGAGTTTGCAGAGCTAAACATAATCGTAGAACTGGTGCCGACAGTTGAGGGTGGCGCCACTGGTTTGCAATCCTGCCCAAGGTATAAGACCGAGGCATTCACGCGAGTGCCATCCGGAAGCTCTGACAGCAACACTTCGACATTGGAGTCAGCCGATGATAAGGGCCCTCCTGGTGAAAGACTGGCACCTGACCGAACTGCTTTGATCGGCAGTTGCGTGCTGCACGCGCTTAACTTGAGGTTGATACTGCCACTCACAACGGATTGGCCGTTGACGTCTGGATCCGTTTCAGTGAAGGTTGCGTCGGCAGTGCCCAACGCGACCGGTAGGCGGGTGATTGCGTCCAGGCTGCTGACACCACCACTGAAGCTGCCCGAGATGGGCTCGAACAGAAGCCCCTGAATCGTTCCGGTGGTAGCACAGGAGCCGGTCAGCTTAGTCGTCCCCTTGGATGTAACATGCGGGTCCGGTGCGATATCAACTTCCATCTGCAAGGCGCCGCCATCCGGCAGAGGATCGGAGCTGAGGCTCAGATGGCGCGCAGCGTTGAACGTGCCGTGAAGCGACACAGCTTGCGGACGGGCGCACTGGAGTGACCCGGATGCGATGGCCGAGACCTGGATTCGCCCAGCGCCCGTCACCTGGGTTCCGTTGGTCACCAGTGCGCCCTGGAACGAAGCCCCCGGAACAACCGGGATTGTGCCGCTGCCGACCGGCACGACGACATAGGGCAAGAAGCTCCAACGACCGTCAATCGGCAGGTTGGTAACTGTTGCTGTTTGCGTAGGCGGAACGGCGATCGGAGTAGCGGAATCCGTTGCGGGTGCGGAACCGCAACCGGTCAGCAGCAAAGGCAGAGAAGCGAGTGCACACAGCACCGCAAGAGAACAGCGTTGCATTCGTATTTCCTTGTATGCGCAACACCATACCATTCCGGTCGAGGCTAGCAAAAAAGAAAGCCCACGCTAACTTCAGCGTGGGCTCGAGACAGTGCGGAACGTAAGCGGTTACGCGCTCACGGGTTCGGCTGCGTTGCTCGCGGCGGCTGGCTGCGCGCCGGGGTGACTGGCCGTGAAGGTCAGCTTGTCCCCGGTGGCATCGATCTGCACGTGGTCGCCATTGCGGATCTCGCCGCTCAGGATGCGCATGGCCAGCGGGTCCTGCAGGAGGCGCTGGATTGCGCGCTTCAGCGGACGCGCGCCGTAGGCACGGTCGTAGCCTGCCCGGAAGAGCAGCGTGCGTGCCGCGTCGGTCAGCGAAATGCTGATCTTGCGATCGCGCAGCAGCTTCTCCAAGTCGTGCAGGCGCAGGTCGACGATGTGCGTCAACTGCTCCTCACCCAGCGGATGGAAGACGACGATGTCGTCCACGCGGTTCAGGAACTCCGGCCGGAAGTGCTTCTTCAGGTCGTCCAGAACGCGTGTCTTCGCATCGTTGAAGCCCTCCTCGCCACTGGCCCACGCCGTCGTCAGGTTTTGCGCGCCGATGTTCGAGGTCATGATCAGCACCGTGTTCTTGAAGTCCACGGTGCGACCTTTCGAGTCGGTCAGGCGGCCGTCATCGAGCACTTGCAGCAGCACGTTGAACACGTCCGGGTGAGCCTTTTCGATTTCGTCGAAGAGGATCACGGCGTACGGCCGGCGGCGCACCGCCTCGGTAAGCTGACCGCCCTCGTCAAAGCCGACGTAGCCCGGAGGCGCGCCGATGAGGCGTGCGACCGCGTGCTTCTCCATGTACTCCGACATGTCGATGCGCACCATCGCCTGTTCGTCGTCGAAGAGGAACTCGGCGAGAGCACGCGCGGTCTCGGTCTTACCCACGCCCGTGGGCCCCAGGAAGATGAAGCTGCCGATGGGGCGCTTGGGATCGCTGAGGCCAGCGCGCGAGCGGCGGATGGCGTTAGCGACGACCTCCAGCGCTGCGTCCTGACCGATGACGCGCTCCTGCAGTCGCTTCTCCATCTGGACAAGCTTCTGCACTTCGCCTTCGAGCATCTTCGAGACGGGAATGCCGGTCCAGCGCGAGACGATTTCGGCGATGTCCTCTTCCTCGACTTCCTCCTTGAGCATGCGGTGTGCGGCGCCGGACTTCAGAGCGTCCTGCTCGGCCTCCAGCTCGCGAAGTTCGCGCTCGGCACGCGGCAGTTCGCCGTACTGGATCTCCGCTGCGCGCTGCAGATTGCCGCGGCGCGTCTGGTCGTCCATCTCGAAGCGCAGTTGCTCGACCGTCTTCTTCAGCTCGGTGACTTTGCCGATGGCGTCGCGTTCGCGCTGCCAGCGGGCACGCAAGCCGCTTGCCTTTTCCTTCAGCTCGGCCAGTTCACGCTCGACCGTTTCGAGGCGGTCCTTCGAGTTCTCGTCTTCCTCACGGCGCAGCGCGGTCGCTTCGATTT
The DNA here is from genome assembly GCF_025685415.1 of Terriglobus aquaticus. Lineage (NCBI taxonomy): Bacteria > Pseudomonadati > Acidobacteriota > Terriglobia > Terriglobales > Acidobacteriaceae > Terriglobus > Terriglobus aquaticus. Next base: position 3,495,088 of record NZ_JAGSYB010000001.1, on the reverse strand, counting down.
CGAGCGACATCGCGCGCCGATCGAGGGCGTCGATCTCCTCCGGCACGCTGCCAATCTGGATCGCGAGCGCGGCCGCGGCTTCATCGACCAGGTCGATCGCCTTATCGGGCAGGAAGCGGTCCGAGATGTAGCGGTGCGATAGCTCCGCCGCGGCGATGATGGCCGAGTCCTTGATGCGGACGTTGTGGTGCGCCTCGTACTTCTCCTTCAGGCCGCGAAGGATGTTGATCGTGTCCTCGACGTTGGGTTCGCCCACGTACACCTGCTGGAAGCGGCGTTCGAGCGCGGCGTCCTTTTCGATGTACCTGCGGAACTCGTTCAGCGTGGTCGCGCCGATGGCACGCAGTTCGCCGCGCGCGAGTGCCGGCTTGAGCATGTTGCTCGCGTCGATCGCGCCCTCGGACGCGCCTGCGCCAACGAGCGTGTGCAGTTCGTCGATGAATAGGATGATCTCGCCGTGCGAATCCTCGATTTCCTTCAACACAGCTTTCAAGCGCTCTTCGAACTCGCCGCGGAACTTGGCACCGGCGAGCATGCTGGCCAGGTCAAGCGAGATGACGCGCTTGTCCTTCAGCGACTCGGGCACGTCACCGCTGACGATCCGGCGTGCCAGGCCTTCCACAATCGCGGTCTTACCCACGCCGGGTTCGCCGATCAGCACCGGGTTGTTCTTGGTGCGGCGGCTCAGCACCTGGACGACGCGTCGGATCTCTTCGTCGCGACCGATCACGGGGTCAAGCCGGCCTTCGCGGGCCTGCTTGGTCACGTCCTTCGCGTACTTTTCCAGCGCCTGGAACTTGCCCTCAGGATTCTGGTCGGTCACACGCTGCGTTCCGCGGACGGCAGTCAGCGCGCGCAGGATGGCGTCGTGCGTAGCGCCGACGGCGGCAAGCGCGGCCTGCACCGGCTCATTGCGCTGCTGCGAGAGCGCGAGCAGGAGGTGCTCGGTCGAGACGAACTCGTCCTTGAAGTTGTCGGCCTCTTTGAAGGCCTGTTCCAGCACGCGGTTGAACCCCGCGCCCGCGTTGGGCTGCTGGTTCGAGCCCTGCACCTTCGGCAGCTTGCCGATGGCGGCGTTGACGGTGCTCAGCAGTTGCTGCGCGGGCACCTGCATCTTTTCGAGCACGGGCAGAACGATGCCTTCGCGATCTTCAAGAAGCGCCGCGAGCAGGTGCATGGGCTGCACCTCCGGGTTGCCGTGTTCGGCCGCCATCTGCGCAGCGGCCTGGATGGCCTCCTGCGACTTGACGGTCAGTTTGTCCCATTTGATTGCCATTGTTTACTCCTGAACTTCAGATCTCATCCAAACTTGAATCGCTGCCGCCGCCCAACCCGCACCTGTTCCGGGATTCGCCGGAAAGCCGCCTGAGACGCTGCCGGAGACACCTCGCACTGTTGCGGCGGCAACCCTGCTGGCGGCCAGTGGCGGTCTGCTGGATGCGGTGGTCTGGTTGCTCCACGGCCATGTGTTCGCCAACGCTATGACAGGCAACGTGGTGCTGCTCGCGATCGCCCTGGTCAGCCACGACTACGCCCAGGTAATGCGGCATGTAACGCCGCTGGGAGCGTTCGTGCTGGGTGTGTCGCTCGGCAAATATGTGCTGCAGTACCATTCGGCCTCGGCGTTGCGGCTTGCCCTGCTGATTGAGATGGCCGGACTTGCCATCGCGGGCGCTCCCCTGCACCTGCCTTCGAAGGCTGTTGTCGGCCTGGTCGCGTTGACAGCGGCCCTGCAGATCACAGCGTTTCGCCGCTTGGGCAATGTGGCCTATAACACCACGTTTGTCACCGGCAACCTGCGTGCCGTGTTTGACGGCGCATTCGACATGCTCTTCCCGGTAGAACCGCGCGTGCAGATTCGGAAGAGAGGCCGCCGTATGTTCCGCGATCTTGGCGTAATCTGCCTAGGCTTCCTGGCCGGAGCGGTTCTGGGCGCGTGGTGTGCCCCGCGCTTCGGGGATCGCAGCTTCTGGATTGCCGATCTGCTGCTGCTGGCAGCCGGCCTGCTGATTCGTGAGAGCCTCGCTCCCACGGTTTAGGAGAAAGGGCTGCCGAGTCTGGCTCAGGCAGCCCCCGCGCTGCACGGCGGCCGGGCACTGATCAGGGAAGCCTCGCTGCATTCCCTGCTGCGGCCCGGACCGGCCGGCGCACTGATTTCGCCCCGACTCCGCTTAGGCCTGAGCCGGACGGACTTCGGCGTTCTGCTGGCTGGCGGGCTGGTTGACCTCGCCTTCCATGGTCTTGCCCTGCGCGGAGCCCTGCTCGATGGCCGGCGTCGCCACGTTGACCTTGATCTGCTTAGGCTGGGCGGCAGCCTTCTTGGGCAACTCCACCGTCAGCACGCCGTGTTCGGAGTGAGCGCTCACCTGTTCGGTGTCGACCGTCTGCGGCAGGGTGAAGCTGCGGACGAACGAACCGAAGCGGCGCTCGATGCGGTGGTAGTTTTCCTGCTTCAGGTCGGTCTGGGCCTTGCGCTCGCCTTCGATGCTCAGCGTGTTGTTTTCCACGCGGATATTCAGGTTCTCAGGCGCGATGCCGGGCGTTTCCAGCGTGAGGACGATTTTGCTTGCGTCCTCGTACACGTCAACGGCTGGAACAAAGCTGCCGGTGACCTCGGGACGGGCGAAGTCCTGGAACAGGCTGTTGAGCAAACGGTTCTGGATGGCGCTGGTGGCGTCGTGGACGGGGACGAAACGGCGGGTGATGGTCATGGCGAACCTCCTTTGATCTCTGCCGACTCACATCGGCTCACTTCATCTGACGCAGATCATAGCAGGAAGGATGCAGGAATAGTGAGTGCTTCGCACTCATATTTGTAAAAAGAACGTGCGCGTCGGCGAAAGTCGCAGACGCGCTCCGACGCGCGCTTCCCGGCAAGACGGAAGAGCCGTCCGAGGTGACTTGCAAATGCGTTCTAAGTTACGACGGGAGAGCAAGTTCGGCTCGGTCGTAGAGCGTGGGGCGAGACCTTGCCCAGTGCTCAGCGAGCCAGTCGTCCGCCGGGCGATCGAAGTAGTCCCATGGAATGTGGCGGGCGTTCATCCCGATGAAATGCGCGCCGCAGGTGCCGAAGTTGGGCGTTTTGGGCCAGAACGGCGACGAGAGATTCACCTCGGCGAGGCGGACGAGGTGGAGGGTGCCGCCGTGGAGTTCGGGCAGGCGGGCCATGGCGGCGGCCTGCAGACCCTGCTCCTCAATCTCGCCAGAAAGGTCGAGCGGCTTGCAGGTGAGGCGGCGTGCGTCGCTGTCGGCCTGCGTTAGCGCTAATGTGAGCGCCTGGCCGAGGTCGATGCCGGGCGGCAGGCCTCGGACACCGGCGTTGAGGCCGCGGACGCCGAGGGTCTTTATGGCGGAGTCGAGTTGCGGGTCGAAGGCGCCGAAACAGCGGTCGGCGTCTTCGGCGAAGAGGTACGAGGCCGGCTCGGACAGCCACTGCCGCATGCCGGCGGGCAGGTCCCAGAGGATCACGTCGTTGTCGATGGCGAGTTCGTATCGGTCGGGGAAGGTGCGGAGCGGAGCGAGCTTCCAGCCCATGCCTTCGATGTAGCCGTGCTCCCCATTGCCAAGCCAGGTCGCTAGCTGCGGGGCGAGGTCGGCGCGCGTGACGGCCTGCCACTGCACGTGGTCGGGAACGGAGCCGGTGCGGCGCCGGGCTTCTTCTACGGTGAGTTCGTTGACGCAGACGAGGTATTCCGCTTCGGGGCCGAAGAGCCGCGTTGCGCAGTGGATGGAGAGGCGCAGCATCTCAAAGCCGCGATCGCGGACGCTGCCGATGGTCCAGCGGACGGCGAGACGGTCGGCGTTGGGGACGTTCATGCGCGCTCCGGGCGAAAGGTGAGGGCGACCGTGGGGCGTTCGGCGACGTGCCAGAGTTGCTTGTAGGACTCGCCGCCGCGGAGCATGTCGACTGTGGTGAAGCCTTCACGGGCGGCATGGTCGATGAGCAGCGCGAGAAGGACGGTGCCGGGGCGCAGGTCGCGGTGCTGGAGCGAGAAGGCCGGAAGGTAGAGATAGAGGGTACGGTTGGGCTGGCCGTTCGCGTCGGCTTTGCCGGGATCGTCGGCCAAGGCGTACATGAGACCGAGCGGGTCACCATTGCGAGTGAGGGTCGCCAGGCGGAGCAGGCCAGCGGCGGCGAGATGTGGCAGGGCTTCGCGGTGCCAGGCGAGAACGCTGAGGTCGTCGAGCACGCCGGGTTCGCCGCGCTCCTGCCAGCGGGCGCCGTGGAGCCGGACGAGTTGTTCGAAATGCTCGAGGCAGTCGGCTTCCGTAGCGAAAGTGAGTTCCAAGGTAGCGTCGCGTTCGGCGCGGTTGCGGTAGTACATGGCGTTGCGTCGGATCTTGGTGGGCAGGTCGGCGAGTGCAAGCGCCGGCATGATCGAAGTGGGTTCGGCAGCGGACTCGGCAGCACCAAGGTGTTGGAGTGCTCGGGTGAGCAGGGACTCGGGGCGCAGCTGAACGGCGTCGAGAGTGTCGAAGCCGGGTTCTGCGAGCAGGGCCTGCAGTCCCGCCATTACGTCTTCAACGGTGCAATCGGACGCAAACAGGCCGTCGAGATAGTCGCTGGTTCCGGCACCAATCAGAAGGAGCTTACGCGGGCCGCCGTCCGGCTCAGGGTAGAGGTAGAACGGCAGAAAGGCGACGGGCTGTTCGGCGACGGAGACGACGACGGCGCGCAGATCCGGCTGGCCGAACTGATGCCACCAGGGAAGAAGCCAGGTCGGGTGCTGAAAGGGCGTGCGGTTCGGGTCGGATTGCCACAGCGCCGTCCACGCGGGGAGGAACGCTTCGAGGTCGGAGGTGGTGCGGAGCAGCCGAACGGTGCGCGACCCCTGGCCGGATGGCTCAGGCATAGCGTGGATGCGCCATGCTGCCCTGCTCCAGGATGCGGGTGTAGAGGTCAAGGTAGCCGCGGGTCATGGCCTGCAGCGAGAAGCGCTGCTCGGCAGCACGACGGCAGGCGTTGCGGTCGAGCGTGTCCACCTCCGCGATGCGGTCGCCCATCTCAGCGACGTTGTTGACCAGAAAGCCCGTGACGCCGTGTTCGATGATGTCGGGCAGAGCGCCGGAACGGTAGGCGATGACCGGGGTGCCGGCGGCGAGCGCCTCCATGGTGACAAGCGAGCTGGTCTCTGGAGCGAGCGTGGGGTGCAGAAGGCAGCGCGCGGCGGCGAGCAGATGTTGCTTCCGGCGCGGAGGCAGCGGGCCGAGGAAGCGGTGCTGGTTTCGCATGCGCCCGTTGCCGCGCAGCGCAGGACGGAACAGAGATCGCTCGTATTCAAGGTGAGTGCTGTAGGGGAACGTCTGACCGCCGACGCGTACAGGAACGTTTGCAATGGTGCCGGCCGACAGGGCCTCGTGCAGGTTCTTTTCCGGGCAGATGCGGCCCAGTGCCAGCGCGAAGCGCCGGGAGCGTGCGCGCGGGTCGTACGACGGCAGAGCGACACCGTTTTCAACCACGGCGGCATCGCGGTCAGGGCACGTCTGCCGCTGGTGGGTGGAGACGCACTGGAAGTGGAGATTGCGGCCACGCTTGTCCCACACCGTGGACGGGTACCACGCGATGGGCATGTGCAGGGTGACCAGGACGGGCAGGTTTGCCGGCAGGCGGTAGTGGTGCCAGTCCAGGCCGTGCATGTGAACCAGGTCGAACCGCTCGGAGTTGAGGGCGCGGTCGATGGCGCCCTGGTAGCGGCTTTGCCAGAAGCGGCGGTCCGAGTCAGTGGAGTCGAGCCGGCCATGGGGAACGGGCGCGCTGTAGAGGTGGCCGGCAGAGCGAGAACCTTCGCAGGCAACGACGGACGAGCTATGCCCCGCGGCGACCAGCGCGCGATCCAGGTCGGTGAGCACCTGCTCTGCCCCACCGCAGGTACGTGGACCGACGGGGGCGTAGGGGTACGCGATGTGAAGGATGCGGAGGCTCATTCGGCAAAGCTCGTGACTGCGTTGGATTGCCTCGGGGCGCCAGACGCTGCCTGGGGCTGCAGGGCTTCGGCGGCCAGCGCGGAAAAGCGGGCGGCAGTCAGGCCGGGAACAAAGGATTCGTAAAAGGCCGGCCCGGGCGCGGCTGGGTTGGTGAAGTCGTAAACGGGCGCGATGCGGAAACGCTCTTCGCGCACGGCCACCGGGAAGTTGGCGAGCACGTCACGCTGCGTCTGAAAGGCGGCAAAGGCGGCCTGCTTGCTTTGTTGCTGGGACGCAGAGAGAGGAAGTGTGAGGATGGTCCCGGGCTCTTCGTGCAGGAAGCTGCCTGTGTGCATGGTGCCGTCTGCATTACTGAAGTAGAACGGGCTCTCGAGAATGACGGGGCGGTTTTCCGGAAGCGCGGCTACAGCGGTGTGGACGGCGAAGGCGCAGGCGTCGTGGTCAGGGTGGCCACCTTCGTAGGGGTGAGTGAAGATGTAGTCCGGGGGCTCCGCCGCGACCAGCTGCGCGATCTGGTCCGTGAGGTCTGGCAGGTGGAACGCCGCCTCCTTGTCAGGGAGGTTGAGGCAGCGATGACGCGCTTCCGGCAGGCCAGCGGCGGCAAAGGCGGCGCGCAGCTCCAAGGCGCGGGTGGCCCGGTACTCATCGCGCGACAAGCCAAGGCGATTGCCGTCGGCGTTATCCGCCGGCGCTCCATTGGTGACTTGCAGGAAGAGCGCTTGGCGGAAGAGCGAAAGATGGCCGCCGACTGCGATCATTTCGTCGTCGGGGTGGGCGTACACGAAGATAACGCGCGGCGGCTGAGGCGAACGCAGCTTAGCGAATACGTGTTGGAGCGGCTCTGGTGGCAAGTGATCGATCCCGCGCCCCGGACCGGAGCAATGGTTGAGGAGATGCCGCGATCGAGTGGTGCTTTGCCTCTGGCGGAGGCGCCACCTCCGCCATCACGCGATTTGGTTGGAGTGCGTGCCCCTGATACCTTCTGAGCATCGGATGTTTGTGCCGCCGCGGTGCAGTCGCTGGCGCAAACCGTAAGCGTTCACGTAAACCAACGCCTCACCCGCGCCGTTGCGTCTGTCAGCAGCGGCATGCCGGGACAGGCGCCGGTTTGCGGCTCCGTTCCCGCCCTGAACTAACGGAGAACACGATGGCACTCTTTCGCATCACTGTGGAACGAATTGACGGCCCGCTGGATAGCGGGCACGACCTGCTCAGCTTCGAAGCCAAGAATCACGACGACATCCTGGCGATTGCAAGCCGGGCACGACACCTGCCCGGGATGGAACCGGACGAAACCGCCGCGCTGGCGATCGGCATGAAGCTGTTTGGCGAGGTGATGCTGAAGTACCGGAAGCAGTCGCCCTTTGCCGAGCTGATGCCGCACTTTCGCGAGTTCATCAGTGACTTCAAGGCAGCGGTACGCGCTGCGGTGCCGACGGTTGGCGAGCCGTTGCACCCTCAACAGGACCCGCCGAGGGCCTAGTGGCTCAGAAACTGAGTTAGAGCTTCTCGCTGGTGAAGACCAGAAGGTTGCCGTCTGGATCGTGCGTGAGGACGCGTTCGTTTCGGACGGTAGCTTCGATACCGAGTTGCTGAAGGCGGAGAAGGGTCGACTTGGCGGAGGCGACCTGGAAGATCAGCGCCAGTCGTTCCGGCGCGCTGCTAGAGCGGAAGCCGAAGTAGGCGTCGTGCAGGCCCGGTGGTGAGGTGAGGACTGCGCCTTCGCGTGTGCCGCTGTTCGTGAAGTTCATGCGCTGCATGAAGTACTGCGCCGCGGCTTTTGGATCCTGCATGGGGACGACCGCGCCGACCATGTGGGTGCTGACGCGGTCGGCGCCGAGGTCCTTGCCGAAGTCGTTCGAGTGGCGTGAGCCGGGCTGGTATTCGGTGATCTCTTCGGTCTGGTCTTCGGGGCCCTTCCAGGCCATGAGCAGGTTGCCGGCGCCGGCCTTCTTCACCGGCGGCGCGACAATGCCGTTGGCGGTGTAGGTGGGGTAGAGCCCGGGCAGGTTTTGCGCCTCGAAGCAGACGTGGAGGAAAGCTGGGGCGTGCGCGGCATCGCCGGGATAGAGCTCGATGTACTGGCGGTCGTCGATCTTGATAAAGGCTTCGGTGACTTCGCCATTTTTGCCGGTCAGAGTGAAGGGCTGCGCGTAGCCGAGCTTCGCGTAGAAGGCGCGGGAGGCGTCGAGGTTTGCGACGCGAATGGCGACGTGGGCGATGCCGGTGAGCTTAGGCGGGAGAGCGGCGTTGGTGCTGACAACCGGCGCTGGCGGTGTTTGGGCCAACGGTGCTTGGGCGAGGACGGTGGCCGAAGCGAGCACGATTAGTGATTGAAGGAGCCGGGTTAATTTAGAGCGTCGTTGCTGCATATGCTTGCCGTCCTCTTACGTTCTTGCTGAAGCGGATCAAACAGATCTTCCCTACGCTCAGGATGACACTGCATGGTGTTCGTTGGAGTGAGACTGCCGTAGGCGGTCTTAGATCAGCCGATGTTTAGCGAGACGCGGTGGTGGTCGTGGAAGACGGCTGTTGCGATTGCAGGTAGTTTCCGTAGCCGACGATGAGCGTGGAGCCGATGAGCAGGGTTAGGCCGGCGGTGACAAGTGCCTTGGTGCGCGTGCTGGTGCCGCGCCATTCTTTCAGGGCGAGTCCCCACAGCGTGGCGAAGATGATGATCGAGGCCATGTGGAGTGTCCAGGAGCTGAAGTCGTACTTGCCCATCTGCGTTTGACCGAGCGAGTAGAAGAAGAACTGGAAGTACCAGATGACGCCGGCCATGGCGGCGAAGATGTAGTTCTTCACGAGTACGCCGGGAGCGATGCGCTGGGCGAACTCCATGGGATCGATGTCCTGCAGGGTCGCACCGGTCTCGTGCGCGGCGCGCATGGGATTGGCGCCGGGTTCGCCGCCAAACTGCGCGGCCGAGCGGTTGCGCGCGATGAGGATGCAGGACCAGACAAAGTTCGTGGCGAAACCTCCCCAGAGGACGACGATGAGGATCGGCAGGTTTTGCCAGAGCGGCAGGTGGCCGGTGCGGATGAGCTCGGCCTTGGCGACGTCGCCAATGGGCGCGCCGGCCTTGAGGCCGAAGGCGAAGAAGGAACTCATGATGCCGGCGCCGATGGCGATGAGCAGGCCCTTGAGCAGCGAGAACTCAGATTCGCCGATCTCGATCTTTTCGGTGGGGGTGATCTCGTTTTCTTTGGACCAGCCGGCGAAGCCGTTGACCGCCACGGCGAGCACGCAGACCGCGACGCCAAGCAGCACTACCTGTCCGGAGCGGGCGTGCATAATTGCGTGAATCTCGCCCGTGTAGATGGGCGGGATGAGCGTGCCGAACGCGGTGCAGAGGCCGAGAGCGATGGCGTAACCCAAGGCGATGCCGAGGTAACGGACGGCGAGGCCGAAGGTGAGGCCGCCAACGCCCCACAGCGCGCCCATGAGGATGGCGTAGCCGACTGCCGAGCGCGGCGAGGTGGCGAGGACGTGCCAGAGATTCGGCACCAGCAGCGACGCCATGATGAGCGGAGCGACGATCCAGGCGGCAAAGCCCTGGACGATCCAATAGATCTCCCACGACCAGCGCTTGATGCCGCGGAACGGGATGAAGTTGGTGGCCGAGGCGAAGCCGCCAATCCAGTGATAGAGGATCCCAAGAAACGGATTTGTGCCCAAGCGTTTTTGCCTCAGTGGAGGGGTGCGGTCTACCGTTACAGCAGGCGCAACCACTGTACCGGAAGCGAATTGCGTTTGGGAAATATACTCTCTATTGGAACTTTCGTTCATCCGGAACTTCGCTCGTCTGGAACTCTGTCCCGCTGGAGGCGTGGTCGTGAAGGTTGCGCTGTTCATTACCTGCTATAACGACACGCTGTTCCCGGAGGCCGGCCGCGCTGTGGTCGCCGTGCTGGAACGGCTGGGCCACACCGTGGAGTTCCCCGCCGGCCAGACCTGCTGCGGCCAGATGCACTACAACACTGGCTACCAAGCCGAAGCGTTGCCGCTACTGCCGCGCTTTGTCGCGCAGTTTCGGCATGCCGAGGCGGTGGTGGTGCCCAGCTCGAGCTGTGTGACGATGATGCGCGAGCACTACCCGGGTATGGCGCAGCGGCTTGAGAAAGAACATCCGGGCATCGTGGACGAGGTCGCTTCCCTGCTGCCGCGAGTGTGGGAGTTCAGCGAGTTCCTGACGAAGAAGCTGGGCCTGAAGGACGTGGGTGCGTACTATCCGCATCGCGTGACGTACCACGCCAGTTGCCACGGTCTGCGCGGGCTGGCGCTGGGGGATGGGCCGGAGACACTGCTGGCGAACGTGCGCGGCATCGACCTGGTGAAGCTGGACAAGGTGGAGCAGTGCTGCGGGTTTGGCGGCACTTTCGCCGTGAAGAACGCCGAGGTGTCGAGCGCGATGCTAGCGGAGAAGACGACCGCCGTGTTGAACACGCGCGCGGAGTGCGTGACCGCGTGCGACAACAGTTGTCTGATGCACATTGGCGGCGCGCTGCACCGGCAGCGCACCGGCGTGCAAACCGTGCATATCGCAGAGATCCTGGCCGGAGACGAAGCATGAGTGGCGGCACCGCGCTAAATCCAAAGACCGCGCCGCCGTTCCCCATTGCGGCGACCGCGATGGTGGGCAACACGCAGTTGCGCAAGAATGTGCGGCACGCGACGGACGTGATCCAGGCGAAGCGCGCGCGCGTTGTGGGCGAGATGCCGGACTGGCAGGCGCTGCGCGATGCGGGTAGTGCCGTGCGCGAACACACCATCCGCAATCTGCCGTTTTACCTGGAGCAGTTTGAGCGGAACTGCACCGCTGCGGGTGGGCATGTGCACTGGGCACGCGATGCCGCCGAGGCGCGCGCGATCGTGGTGCGGCTGGCACAGGAGGCCATCGCGCGCGGACGGACTGCACCTTCGATTGCAGGGCGACCGGCGGGTGAACCGCAGGGGACGCATCCGGGTGCTGGCGAAGCAGCGGACGGGGTCGCGCTGCAGGGAGAGGTCATCAAGATCAAGTCGATGACGACGGAAGAGATCCAGTTGAATCGCGCGCTGGAGTCGGTCGGCATTCACCCGTATGAGACCGATCTAGCGGAGCTGATCATTCAGCTTGGGCAGGACCAGCCGTCGCACATCGTGGTGCCGGCGCTGCATAAAAATCGTCAGCAGATTCGCGAAATCTTTCTGCGCGAGATGAAGCTGGAGCACCTGGGCGAGTCGCCGCAGGATCTGGCCGATGCGGCGCGGCGATTCCTGCGTGAGAAGTTTCTGCGCGTGGAGACGGCGATCAGTGGCGCCAACTTTCTGATCGCCGAGACGGGCGGCGTGTGCGTGGTGGAGAGCGAAGGCAACGGGCGCATGTGCCTGACGCTGCCGAAGACGCTCATCACGCTGGCTGGCATCGACAAGGTTGTGCCGCGCTTTCAGGACCTGGAGGTGCTGCTGCAGACCTTGCCGCGCAGTGCGACGGGCGAACGCATGAACCCGTACAACAGCGTGTGGACCGGCGTGGGCAAGGGGTATGCCGCCGGTGATGGGCCGGAGCACTTTCATGTAGTGCTGATCGACAACGGCCGGACGGAAGTTTTGGCTGATGCGGAGGCGCGGCAGACGCTGCACTGCATCCGCTGTGGCGCGTGTCAGAACGCGTGCCCGGTGTATCGCGAGACGGGCGGCCATGCGTATGGCAGCGTGTATGCCGGGCCGATCGGCGCGATCCTGACGCCGCAACTGCTGGGCATGCACTATGCGCAGTCGCTGCCGTATGCGAGTTCCCTGTGCGGCGCGTGCTACGAAGTATGCCCGGTGAAGATCAACATCCCGGAGGTGCTGGTACACCTGCGCGGGCGTGTGGTCGAGGAGAACACGGGCGGGCTGAAGACCATCACGAATCCTGAAGCGATGGCAATGAAGGCGGCGGGCGCCATCTTTCGCAGCGAAGGCCGGTTCCGCGCGGCGCAGCGGCTGGGGCGCATGGGTGAGACCCCGCTGGAGCGGCGCGACGGGCAGGGGCAGAAGTGGGTGAGTTGGCTGCCGGGCATGCTGGGCGGTTGGACGAACGTGCGCGATCTGCGCGCCATGCCGCAGCAGACGTTTCGTGAGTGGTGGGAGGAGCGCGAGCGCAAGGGAGCGCCAGCAGGAGAAGCGGGATGACCGAGTCAAGCGCGATGAGCTCGCGTGAGGCGATTCTCAGTCGGGTGCGCGGCATTGTTGGCGAGGCCCGCGATGCTGACACTGTGGGTTTGGAGTGGGCTGCGCTGCCGCGCGCGTACAACGCTGCGAGTGCCGCGGACCGCGATGCGGTGCTGCTCCGGTTGATTGATCGCCTGCACGACTACGACGCACAGGTGTATCGCGTGTCGCCGGAGGAGATTGCCGGAACAGTGCGGGAGATCGTGAGCTTGCTTGGCTTGACCGAGGTGCTGGTACCGGCGGGGCTCGCCCAGGGATGGTTGCCGGACGGCGTTGCTTTTGTGAAGGACGAGGGCTTCTCTCCGCGCGAACTGGACCGGTTTACGGCGGTACTGACGGGGTCCACGCTGGCGATTGCGGAGACGGGAACGCTGGTTCTGCAAAACCTGCCGGGGCAGGGCCGGCGCGCGGCGACGCTGGTGCCGGACGTTCACCTGTGCGTGGTGCGCGAGCAGGATGTGGTGGCGACGGTGCCGGAAGCGATGCGGCGGTTGCAGGCAACAGCGGAGCTGCCGACGACGTTTATCAGCGGACCGTCTGCAACGGCGGACATCGAGATGACGCGGATTAAAGGCGTGCACGGGCCCCGTTTTCTGCACGTTCTGCTGGTTCGCTAATCTGCGTTGCCGCTGGGCACTTGCGCAATGTGGTGTTTTCGATAGAGAGTTAGTTTCACCAATGAACTGCGCGCCGGCGTGCGCGCCGAAAGACGAGTCGAAAGCATGAGCACCTCCATAGCCTCCACATCCGATCTGCAGCATCAGCAGGAACGCATCTTTGCCGCGCTGGACGGCTTTCGTATTGAGGTGCCTTCGTGGGGCTTTGCCAACACGGGCACGCGCTTCGGAAAGTTTGTGCAGGCCGGTGCGGCGACTTCGATTGCGGAGAAGTTTGCGGATGCGGGAGAGGTGAACCGGTTGACCGGCGCCGCGCCGACGGTGGCGCTGCACGTGCTGTGGGACCTGCCCAACGGAACGGCGGACGTGGAGACGATTCGCGGGCTCGAGGCCGAATACGGCGTGAAGGCTGGATCGATCAACCCGAACCTGTTCCAGTCGCAGGAGTACAAGTTCGGATCGATCGCGAACCCGGATGCAGGTGTGCGCAAGGCAGCGCTGGATCACCTGCTGGAGTCGGTCGAGATCGGCAAGGCGCTTGGGTCGCGCGATGTTTCGCTGTGGATTGCGGACGGATCGAACTACCCGGGCTCTCAGTCGATTCGGCGCCGCATCGAGTGGATGGAAGAGGTGCTGAAGGCAACGCACGATGCGATGAACGAGACGCAGCGCATGCTGGTGGAGTACAAGCCGTTCGAGCCCGCCTTCTACCACACAGACATTGCTGACTGGGGCATGGCGCTGCACTTGGCGCGCGTGGCCGGGCCGCGTGCGAAAGTGCTGGTGGACACCGGCCACCACTACCAGGGCACCAACATTGAGCAGATCGTGGCGTGGCTGCTGCACACGGAGTCGCTGGGCGGCTTCCACTTCAATGATCGGAAGTACGCCGACGACGACCTGACGCTGGGATCGATCGACCCGTATCAGCTGTTCCGCATCTTCCACGAGATTGTGAGCACGCCAGGCGAGACGACGGACAACATCGCCTACATGATCGACCAGAGCCATAACCTGAAGGGCAAGATGGAAGCGATGGTGCAGTCCGTCGTGACCGCGCAGGAGCTGTTTGCGCGCGCCGCACTGGTCGATCAGGAAGCGCTTACCGCGTTGCAAGATGAGTGCCGGCTGGTGGAGGCAGAAGAGCTTTTCCGCAGCGCCTTCTGGACGGATGTACGTCCGATGCTGCGCGCGTGGCGTAAGGCGCGAAGCCTGCCTGTAGAGCCGCTGCAGGAGCTGCGTACCAGCGGATATGTGGAGCGCATCAGCGCCGAGCGTGGCGCGCGCAACCAGGCATCGGGTGGCAGCTACGCGTAGAGCGCTATACCGCCGAATGCCCAAACCCTGCACGCCCGTGTTTCAATAGCGAAACCGGGCGTTTTGTTTCCTACCAGCCCGCCACAGGTGCGGAGACTTGGCGAAGAGCACGAAGCGGTTGTACCTGATTCCGGTGTTGAGCAAGGCGCTCGACATTCTGGAACTGCTGCAGAGCGAAGGACAGCCCATGTCGCTGGAGCAGATTCACCGCAGCACGCGCGTGTCGAAAACGACGGTGTACCGCGTGCTGAAAACGCTGGTGCACCGCGGCTACCTGGCACAGGCGCCGGACGGAAGCTACCGGCATGTGGCGCGACCCAAGAAGCTGCGGTTTGGATTTGCCGGGCAGAGCGCGGACATGCCGTTCAGCCAGGAGGTGAGCCGCAGCCTGCATGACGCTGCCTCGGCCGCCGGCGTCGACATCGTGGAACTGGACAACCGGTACGATGCTGCGACTGCCGTGGGCAACGCGGAGCAGTTTGTGCAGCAGCGGGTCGACCTGGTGATTGAGTTCAACGTGGAGCAGCAGGTAGCGCCCGTCATCGGCGATAAGATCGCCGCGGCTGGCATCCCGCTGATCGCGATCGACATTCCCCACCCCAATGCAACCTACTTTGGGGTAGACAACTACCGGGTGGGTGCAGAGGCGGGTGAAGTGCTGGCCGCGCACGCACAGGCGAACTGGGGCGGCCAGGCTGACTGGGTTCTGGGACTGGACCTGCCCGAGGCGGGCTTGCTGGTGCAGAGCCGAGTGTCCGGCGCGTTTGACGCGGTGCGGTCGGCACTGCCCGACCTGCCGGTGGAGTCGTACGTTCGCATGGACGGCCGCGGTTTGCGCGATCGAAGTGCCAAGCTGGTGGGTGATTTTCTGCAGCGTCACCCAAAGGACAAGCGCATCCTGATCGCAGCGGCGACGGATACCAGCGCGCTGGGCGCGGTAGATGCAGCGCGGCAGTTGCGGCGTCACCGCCATGTTGCGGTGGTGGGACAGGACTGCATTGAAGACGCGCTGAAAGAGATGAATCAGGCGGGGTCGCCGTTGATTGCGTCGGTCTCGCACGAGGTGGGCAGCTATGGGCCGAGCCTGATGCAGCTTGGCCTGGCGCTGCTGAAAGGCCAGACAGTGCCGCCCTATAACTACGTGGTACACCGGCTGGTGCGGGGCGCCAACGCAGCTGGGGCTTAGGCCGGTTCACGCTGCATTCACCCATGATTCCTACGCTGAGTCACTGAGGAGATCTCCGATGGATCGTCGTACTTTTCTCGCAGGGGCGGGCGCAGCGGCTGGAGCCACGCTGATTCAGGGCTCGGCCTGGGCGCAGTCGACGGGCAAGGCTGCGGCTGCACCGGCGGTGCAGGATTTCGACTTCCTCTTCTTTACCGACACGCACCTGGAGCCGGAGTTGAACGCGGCCAAAGGCTGCGCCATGGCATTTCGATCGATGCGCATGTTCCCGCATGCGGACTTCGCGATCCAGGGCGGCGATCACGTGTTTGACACGCTGGCGGTGCCCAAGCAGCGTTCGCTCTCGCTGTGGGAGCTATACGACCAAACGCAGCAGGAACTGAGCGTGAAGGTGTACCACACCCTCGGCAACCATGATGTGTTTGGGTTGAAGCCGGCCAGCGGCGTGGACCCGAGCGATCCCGACTACGGCAAGAAATACTATCGCGATCACATCGGCAAGACGTTCTACAGCTTCGACCACAAGGGTGTGCACTTCGTCGTTCTGGACTCGGTGCAGATGACGCCGGACCGCGACTATGAGGGCCGTATCGACGCCGAGCAGATGCAGTGGTTGCGCACCGATCTGGCCGCGCTGCCAGCAGCGGCGCCGGTAATCGTGGTAACGCACATGCCGCTGGTGACTGCGGTGGATGCTTATCTGCAGCGTGACCTCTCACCGAGGCCGCACTACCAGATGGCGGTGGTCAACTCGGCGGAAGTGCTGCCGCTGTTCGAAGGCCACAACGTTCTGGCAGTGTTGCAGGGTCACACTCATGTTCAGGAGCGCGTGGACTGGCGCGGAGTGCCGTACATCACCGGCGGCGCGGTCTGTGGCAACTGGTGGCAGGGTACGCGGCTGGGAACGCGCGAGGGGTACATGGAGGTCAGGGTGCGCGGAGGGCGGGTGCAAACCGGCTATGTGACCTACGGCTTCCATAGCGTGGATCCGCACAACACGTAGCTACGGCATCGCGGGCACGAAGTTTTCCGAATGGGAAACATTTGCCGTATTGGTCTTTGCTGTGGAATCATGATCGGCGTAGTTTCACCAAGAGGACTCCATGGCAGCAAATGCAACAGGCGCGGCGAACAGCACGCTGAAGTTTCTGGAAGACAAATGGGACGACGCAGTCGCCCAAACACTGGACGCGCCGGAGCTGCTGCGCTACCGGTCGAACCTGCTGGGCAGCGATCTGCGCATCACCAACTTCGGCGGCGGCAACACATCAAGCAAGCTGAGCGAGGTCGACCCGGTTTCTGGCGACGTGGTGCAGGTGCTTTGGGTCAAGGGCTCGGGCGGTGACCTGGGCTCCATCAAGCGCAGCGGCTTCGCAACGCTTTACCTGGACCGCCTGCTGGCGCTGGAGAAGCAGTACAAGGGCGTGAGCGAAGAAGACGCGATGGTTGCGCTGTACCCGCTGGTCACGTTCAACAACAACCCGACGGCTGCCTCCATCGACACACCGCTGCACGGATTTCTGCCGTTCCCGCACGTGGATCACCTGCACCCGGACTGGGGTATCGCGCTGGCGGCGAGCGCCAACGGCAAGCAGAAGATGGACGAGTTCAATGCGGAGTTCGGCCACAAGCTGGCGTGGCTGCCGTGGCAGCGCCCCGGCTTTGAGCTGGGCATGATGCTGCGCAAGATTGTCGAAGAGACTCCCGGCTGCGATGGCGTGGTGCTGGGCGGCCATGGCCTGTTCACGTGGGGCAACACGCAGCGTGAGAGCTACCTGAACACGATCACCATCATCGACCAGATCGGCCAGTTCATTGAGCGGCATGGCCTGCGTGAAGGCCACAAGGTGTTCGGCGGAGCGAAGCACCAGGCACATGCGGATCGCGCGAAGATCGCGGGTGAGGTGATGCCGTCGCTGCGCGGTGCGGTCAGCCGCAAACAACGCTGGATTGGTAGCTTCACCGACGCGCCGAATGTGCTGGAGTTCGTGAACAGCGAGAACGCTGAAAAGCTGGCGCACCTGGGCACGAGCTGCCCCGATCACTTCATCCGCACCAAAATTCGGCCCATGTTTCTGAAGTGGAATCCCGCGGGTGACCCGAAGGAGATTCCAGCGCTGATCGAACAGGCGTTGGAGACGTACCGCGCGGAATACGCCGAGTACTACACCAGGCACGCGCTGCCCGATTCACCGAAGCAGCGCGACGCGAGCCCCACGGTGGTGCTGCTGCCGGGCGTGGGCATGTTCACGTTTGGCAAGAACAAGGCGGAGGCACGGCTCACCGGCGAGTTCTACATCAACGCCATCGGCGTGATGCAGGGCGCGGGCGCGTTGGGTGGTGGCGTGAAGTGCGAGGACATTCCGCAGGCCGGTCCGGCCGCAAGCGCGGATCAGTTCACGGTGTTTGACAACTATGTCGCTCTGCCGCCGAGCGAGGCTTTCCGCATTGAGTACTGGGCGCTCGAAGAGGCCAAGATTCGCCGGCAGCCACCCGAGAAGCAGTTGAGCCGCCGTGTTGCGCTGATTGTGGGTGGTGGGTCCGGCATCGGCCATCAGACGGCGCTGATTGCGGCAGAGCGCGGCGCGCACGTGATGATTGCGGACCGTGACCTGGCCGGTGCGGAGAAGGTCGCGGCAGAGTGCGCGGCCATTGCGGGCAAAGAAGCGGTTGGCTTTACGGGCATCGATATCACCAAGCGCGACACAATCAAGGCTGCGCTGGAAGCCACGGTGCAGAAGTTCGGCGGCATCGACATCCTGGTGAACACGGCTGCGATCTTCCCGTCGACGCCATCCGGTGTGATCGACGATAGCCTGTGGGCGACGACGCTGGAGATCAACGTGACCGCCAACTGGAAGCTGGCAGACGAAGCGAGCGCTTTCTTCAAGAAGCAGGGGCTGGATGCGTCGGTGGTGCTGACCAGCTCCGCGAATGCCGTGGTCGCGAAGCGCGGGTCAGAAGCGTACGACGTCTCCAAGGCGGCGCTGAGCCATCTAGTGCGCGAACTCGCGGTGGGCATGGCTCCGCTAGTGCGTGTAAACGGAGTGTCTCCCGCGACGGTGGTGAAGGGATCGACGATGTTCCCGCGTGACCGCGTCAAGGCATCGCTGGCGAAGTACAAGATCCCGTTTGAAGAGTCGGCGAGCGACGACGAGTTGCGCGATGCGCTGGCGCAGTTCTATGCGCAGCGCACGCTGACGCACGTGCCCATCGATCCGAGGGATAATGCTGAGGCCATCATGTTCCTGGCCGGACCGCAAGCGCGCGTGACGACGGGTCACATTATCCCGGTGGACGGCGGCCTGGTCGAGGCGTACCTGCGCTAGCCATGGCCCACACTGAAGCAAAGCCGAAGACGGAAGCCCGTGTGCCGAAAGACACACGGGCTTTGGTCGCAGTGGACCTGGGCGCGGAGAGCTGCCGCGTGAGCCTCTTGCGGTGGGTGGACGGCGTGCCGCAGCACACGCTGGTGCACCGCATCGCCAACGGTCCCGTGCAGCGTGAAGATGGCCTGCACTGGCCGCTGGAACAGATTGTGCAGGGCATGGAAGAGGGTCTGCGCAAAGCGGCGGAGCTGGTACCCGAAGGCATTCGCAGCATCGCCGTGGACGGCTGGGCGGTGGACTACGTGCGGCTCGATCGCAAGGGCGAACCGTTAGCCGAACCGTTCTGCTACCGCGATCCCCGCAACGAAGCGGCAGAGCGCGCGCTGCATGCAAAGCTGAGCCCATTGCGCATGCGCGAGATCACGGGCATTCAGCAGATGCCGCTGAACACGCTGTATCAGTTGTATGCCGACAAGCTTGCGGGTTTGCCTCCGCAGCGGTGGCTGAATCTGCCGGAATATCTGCTGGCGCGCTGGGGTGCCGAGCCCGTTGCGGAGTTCACCAATGCAACGCATACGCAATTGGTGGAGACGCACTCGCATCAGTGGAGCCGCGAGATCTTTCGCGATGCGGGCCTGTCAATCGAGTGTGCGCCGCGCATCGTGCCTCCTGGCACGTTGCTTGGGAAGCTCCATGGGCCGCTGGCTTCACTGTCCGCTTATGCGGATACAGAGCTCATCGCACCCGCCTGCCACGACACCGCGAGCGCCATCGCGGGCATCGCGGCGGGAGGCGATGACTGGGCCTACATCTCCAGCGGAACGTGGTCGCTGGTTGGCGCGCTAACGCTGGAGGCGGTGAATGGGCCAACGGCGCGTGCTGAGAACTTTACCAACCTGGGTGGCGTGGGCGGGACCAACTGCTTCCATAAGAACGTGAACGGGATGTGGCTGCTGAAGCAGTGCCAGGATGCGTGGGCGCAGCAGGGCTACACGCCGCACATCGCAGAACTGCTTGCGGCGGCAGAGCGTGAGCCCGCACCCGCGGTGCTGCTGGATGTGGACGACCCGGACTTGATGCGCATGGGCGAGATGCCGCGGCGCATCAACCGGCAGCTTGCAGCGCGCGGTGCTGCCACGCTGCCCGAAACGCCGGAGAGCGCGGCGCCGCTGACGTCGCTCATTCTGCATTCGCTGGCAGCACGCTACGCTCAGGTGCTGCGCGTTGTTGCCGAAGAGACCGGGAAAGATCTGCGGCGCGTGTTCATCGTTGGCGGCGGCTGCCAGAATCAGTTGCTGAACCGGCTCACGGCGCAGGCCACCGGCATGCAGGTGTGTTGCGGATCGCCGGAGTCGAGCACGCTGGGCAACTTTGCGGTGCAGTTTGCGACGCTGGAGGGCGAGGCGAGTGCGTCTTCGCTGGCGTTTCGCGACGAGGTATACCACTGGGCGTCGCGGCTGGCATAGTCATGTCGCGGTGCGGCGCCAGGATGATGTTGTGCGGGGAGAGAGCCGATGAACGAAGTAACACGCCGTCGTATTTTGCAGGCAAGTCCTTTTGCTGCAGCCGCCGCGTTTGGGGCCACGGCTCCGCTGACCGTTGGCGCACAACAGAACCATGACGCTGTGCTGTCGCCGGCGCACGCTGGCCGCGGCGCTGCACTGCTGTTTGACGTGCGGCAGTACGGCGCAGCGGGAGACGGCAAGACACTGGACACCAAGGCGGTGAATGCCGCAATCGACGCCGCCGCGAAGGCCGGTGGCGGCACGGTGGTCTTCCCCGCCGGGCTGTACCTGTGCTTCTCGATTCACCTGCAGAGCTACGTGGACCTGTGGCTGCAGCAGGGAGCGACGATCGTCGCGGCGGACTCGCCAAAGCCGGGCGAGGCGACCGGCTACAACGGAGAGACCTATGACGCAGCGGAGCCGAAGACGAGCTACGACGCCTACCAGGATTACGGCCACAACCATTGGCACAATTCGCTACTGTGGGGCGAGAACATCCATGACTTCGGCATTTTCGGCAACGGCCTGATCTGGGGTCGCGGCCTGTCGAATGGGCGCAGCCACACCGATCTTGGTTACAAGTTCGTTGCGGAGCAGGCGGGGGTGGGCAACAAGGCCATCGCGCTGAAGAACTGCCGCAACGTTACGTTCCGCGACTTCAGCATCCTGAAGGGCGGCCACTTCGGATTTCTGCTGACCGGCGTGGACAACTGCACGGTCGACAACGTCAAGATCGATACGGATCGCGACGGCATCGACATCGACTGCTGCCAGAACGTACGCGTGAGCAACTGCACGGTGAACTCGCCGTGGGATGACGGCATCTGCCCCAAATCGAGCTTTGCGCTGGGGTACGCGCGGCCCACGCGCAATGTGACGATCACCAATTGCTATGTGACGGGCTGCTATGAACTCGGCAGTGTGCTGGATGGCACGTTCAAAAAGTTCACGGTTGCGAGCGAAGGCCAGATGGATCGCGGGGTGCCGCATACCGGTCGCATCAAGTGCGGCACGGAGTCGAACGGCGGATTCATCAACATCACCGTATCGAATTGTGTGTTCGAGGGTTGCCAGGGCTACGCGCTGGAGAGTGTGGATGGCGCACTGATGGAAGATATCGCCATCACGAATACGACGATGCGCGACTGTGTTTCTGCGCCCATTTTTGTGCGACTGGGAGCGCGCTTGCGCGGGCCCAAGGAGAGCACAAAGGTGGGTACGGCGGCACGCATTCTGTTCAGCAATATCGAAAGCTATAACTCGGCTTCAAAGATTGCTTCCATCCTGAGCGGTGTGCCTGGTCACGCAGTGGAGGATGTGAAGCTAAGCGACATTTACGTGCACAACGAGGGCGGCGGAACGGACGCGGACCGGAACATCGCGGTTCCGGAGAAAGAGAATGCGTATCCGGAGCCGGGCATGTTTGGGCGCATTCCCGCGACGGGATTCTTTCTGCGGCACGTGCGCAATGTGGAAATGAGCCACATCGAGGTGCGTACGGCTGCGCCCGATGCGCGCTCGCCGTTCTACTTGCAAGATGTAGAGCGCGCGGACTTCTTTGCGCTGAATGCGCCTCGCGCGAACGGCACGCCCCTGTTCCAATTGCAAGACGTGCGCGACTTGCGGCTGGGATGGACGCGCGGCGTTGCCGACACGAACCTGGAGCATGCCGATGCGCAAACTCTGGGTTAGCCTGGCGGCCGCAACGCTGGCTGTGGCGGCTACAAGTGGCGTACTGCCGGCGCAGAACCTACACCAGCAGTTTCTTCACCCGCCGGACGATGCGAAGCCGATGGTGCGCTGGTGGTGGTTCGGACCGGCGGTCACGGCAGACGAGATTCGCAAAGAGATCGACCAGATGCACGCAGGCGGCTTTGGTGGATTCGAGCTTGCCAGCGTCTATCCCTTGGCAGTGGACGATCCAGCAAAGGGAATTAAGAACCTGCGCTACACCTCGCCGGAGATGGTCAATATGCTTCAGGTGGCGCAGCAGCACGGCCGCGAACTGGGCATGCGCGTCGACCTTACGCTGGGGAGTGGTTGGCCCTTTGGCGGCCCGCACATTCCGCTGGAGATGGCGGCGGAGCGGCTGAAGCTAGTTGCGCTTGCTTATAACGACCGCACGTCACCGCCGCCAGTGCAGCCCGGCGAACGCCTGATCGCAAAGTTTGTCGCTGCAGGTACACCCGAACATTGGGATCACGCAGCACCCAAAGAGTTCTACGGGAATGCGCTGCCGAGCGTGGATGGCCATGTTCGCCAAACGAATCGCATCTACGACTACGGCGCAGAACAGCCGCATGACGTGGTGCTCTACTTCATCGCAAGCCACACGAAGCAGATGGTGAAGCGCGCCGCGGTGGGCGGAGAGGGCTACGTGCTCGACCACATGAAGCGCGCTGCGATCGATACTCATAATCGCGAGGTGAGCGACAAGCTTTTGCAGGGCTTCGCGGGCAACAAACCGCCGTATGCGGTCTTCAGCGATTCGCTGGAGGTGTATGGCTCGGACTGGACCGGATCGCTTCCGGAGGAGTTCAAGAAGCGGCGAGGCTACGATCTGATTCCGCACCTGCCGGAGTTGTGGCAGGGAGGAACACCGCAGGCCGAAGCCGTTCGCCATGACTGGGGCGTAACGCTGAGCGACCTGGTGCGCGAGAACTACCTGAAGCCGATGGCGGACTTCGCCGCGGCGCACGGGACAAAGTTCCGATCGCAAACCTACGGTGAGCCGGCGGCCACGCTCATTGATGACCTAACGCCGCAGCTTGCCGAGGGCGAAGGCCCGCAGTGGAACCAGTTCTCGTTTACCCGCTGGGCTTCGAGTGCGAACCACCTGTTCCACCGCAGCGTGACCAGCGCGGAGACGTGGACCTGGCTGCACTCCCCTGCTTTCCGTGCAACGCCGCTGGACATGAAAGTGGAAGCGGACCGCATGTTCCTGGAAGGCGTGAACCAGATGATCGCGCACGGCTGGCCGTACTCGCCGCCGTACGCGCAGGAGCCCGGGTACTCGCTGTACGCGGCGGCGGTATTCAACGCACACAACCCGTGGTGGCCGGTGATGCCGGCGGTAACGCGCTACCTGCAACGCGTGAGCTGGTTGCTGCGGCAAGGGGAACCCGCGAATGACGTTGCAATCCTGCTTCCGGAGGACGATGCGCAGGCCGCATTTGTGCCGGGGCACGTTTCGGTAACGGAAGGCATGAAGCAACGCATCACGCCGGAGCTGATGAAGACGGTGCTGAACAGCGGCCACAACGCGGACTACGTAGATGGACCGGCGTTGGAGCAAGTCACTTTGCGGAGCAGAGTGCTGCTAATTCCACCCACCACGCGCATGCCGCTGCAGGAAGCGCAGGCGATTGCGGCGTACCGGCAGCGTGGCGGTAAGGTGATCTTTGTGGATACGGTGCCTTCGCTGGCGCCGGGACTGCAGGATGCGAAAGACACGCCCGCTCTGCAAGCCGTCATCGCCGCACTGGGAAGTTCAGCAACGCGCACCAGCATGGCCGGGCTTTCGGATACGCTGCGTTCGATTGTGCCGGCGGCCTTCGATGTGAGCGCGACGGGTGGTGCCGTGGGCTTCATCCAGCGCAGCCTGCCGGATCGCGACGTGTACTTCGTCGCGAACACCTCACCCGAGACGAAGACGTTTCCGCTGCACGTGAGCAGTACGCATCGCACGCTCACGTGGTGGGAGATTGAGAGCGGCACGACCGCCCACGCCAGCAATGGCGAGACCGTGACGCTGCCGCCCTATGGATCGCGGGTGCTGATCGCGTCAGATGAAGCTGCAGCGCATCTGCGGCCTGCTCCAGAACACGAAGTGAGTGCGGTTCCGCTGACACAGTGGCAGGTTCGCTTCCCGGGGAGTGCGTCATCGGCCGCGGTTCCGCAGCACGCTGTTGTCGATACCGACTGGACTGCAGACCCGGCCACGCGCTTCTACTCAGGGGCGGCAGTCTACATGACTCACTTTGCGGTGCAAAGCAGAAGCGGACAGCACCTGCTGCTCCGGTTTGCAGACGGTAAGGCCCTGCCGGACACGCAGCCGGCGAACAAGCCCGGTATTCGAGCCTGGTATGACGCCCCGATTCGCGAGGCCGCTACGGTCCTGGTGAACGGCAAGGAAGCAGGCGTCCTGTGGCACCCGCCGTACGCGCTGGACATTACGCCGTTCGCGCGCACGGGTGACAACACGGTCGAGATCCGCGTGTACAACACCGCGATCAACGCCCTGGCCGGCCAGCCGCCGCGCGATTACACTGCGCTGAAAGCGAAGTACGGCGACCGCTTCCAGATGCAGGACATGAATGACCTGCAGCCAGTGCCTTCGGGCATTATCGGACCGGTGCAGGTCGTCACTATGCAACTTGAGAAGTGACGGACTGGCGTAAGCCGCAGGCCAAATGGCTTGTTTCCGCCAGTTCGCCTCCGCTAGGCTACCTGTAACGCCTCAGCGCCACAGGAGCCGAGCCATGTCTACGGCAGCCCACCCGACCGCACTTGCCGCGGTTCCCACATCCCGCAGCCGCACCGTAGCCCGCAGTGCCGCCGCCGCTGGCGTGCCCTGGTACATCTGGACCGTGGTTGCTGGCGTCACCTCTGCCACGATTGGCGGCGCATGGGACGTGGCGTGGCACCGCTCCATCGGACGCGACACCTTCTGGACTCCAGCGCATTTGATGATCCAGTTGTGCGGCGTGCTGGCCGGCATCGTGGGTCTGTGGCTGGTATACCAATGCACGTTTCGCCGCGACGCGGAGTTGCGGCCAGCGTCGGTCAGCATCTTCGGCCTGCGGGCGCCGCTGGGAGTGTTCCTCGCGGGCTGGGGTGGCCTCGCGATGGTCACCTCCGCGCCATTCGACAACTGGTGGCACAACGCGTACGGTCTGGACGTAAAGATTGTCAGCCCGCCGCACACGCTGCTGATCCTGGGCATCCGCGCGGTGTCGCTGGGCGTGTTCTTCCTGATCCTGGCGGCAATGAATCGCGCTGCAACGGACGGCTCTGCGAGCTTCAGCACGCTGCAAAAGCTGCTGCTGTATCTGGGCGGCCTCACGGTGGGCGGGCAGATGTTCTTTCTGCAGGAGTACACGTGGGACGTGATGCTGCACCAGACGCAGGCCTACATCGCGATGGGTATTGCGATCCCTGTTGCGCTTGCGGTCATCTCGCAGGCTTCGCGGTTTCGTTGGGCGGCTACGGTTGCGGCGGCCACCTACATGGCCTTCATCATCGGCGAGATCCTGATCTTTCCGCTGGTGCATGCTGAGCCAAAGCTGGGCCCCGTCTTCAATCCCGTTACGCATCTTGTCCCAGCGAAATTTCCGGTTCTGCTGATCGTTCCCGCCATCGCGCTGGACCTGCTGTGGCGCAGAGCAAAGTCGTGGAAGACGTGGCAGATCGCGGTGGTCTCTGGCGTAGTCTTTACTGCCGTGCTGGTGGCAGTGGAGTGGCCGTTTGCCAAGTTCCTACTCTCCAAGGCGAGCGAAAACCGCTTCTTCGGCACCACGTATTTCGACTACAACTCACGGCCAGACGGCGTGGATCGCATGCGCCAGTTCTTCCACCCGGCTTACGGATTGCCACTGTACCTGGGGCTCCTGCAGGCGGCGGTGTGCGCGGTCCTCTCGACCTGGGTGGGTCTTGTGTTTGGCCGATGGATGCGCGGGGTGCAGCGTTGAGGTTGTGTCGCCCTGCTCGGCGCTGCGTCGCCATCTTTTGTGCCGCGCTGCTGCTTGTGTTGATGCCAGCACTGGCCTATGCGCACGTGGGCAATAAAGACGTTTTCCAAGAGGTACAGGCGGGACCGTACCGGCTGTTCGTCACGGTGAGGCCGCCGAACGTGATTCCCGGCGTGGCGACCGTGGAGGTACGCAGCTCAGGGCCGGAGGTAAAGGGCATCTCGATCACGCCCGTGCCCATGGTCGGCGAGGCCAGCAAACACCCGCCCACGTCCGATGCTATGGCGCGTTCCCCGCAGGATCCGGCGTTCTTCTCCGGCTCGCTGTGGCTGATGGCGCCCGGATCGTGGAAGGTGCAGTTTGCGGTGACCGGAGCCGCAGGCACGGCCAGCACCAGCGTGCCTGTGCCAGCCTTTGCGCTGACGATGCTGAAGATGAATCGAACGCTGGGCCTCATCCTGGGCGGACTGGGAACGCTGCTGGTGATTGGCGTTGCAGGGATTGTGGGTGCAGCTATACGCGAAGCGCGGTTGCGCCCCGGCATGCAGCCTGATGCGGCTCGCATTCGACGTTCCTGGGCCGCAGCCGGTGCAGCGCTGCTGGTGGTGAGCGCGGCAGTGTGGGCCGGCGGCAAATGGTGGAACGTAGAGGCAGCCGACTACGCTGACCGCGTATATCAACCACTACACCTGACACCTTCGCTGAGCGGCGACACGCTTCACTTGAGTGTGAGCAGCTATTTGACCGACAACCCGCGACGCGACCGGCTGAATAGTGATTTCCTGCCCGACCACGGGCACTTGATGCACTTGTATGCGATTCGGGAGCCGGGGATGGATGCAGTCTTCCACCTGCACCCGGCACCGACTGCGCCTGGCCAACTGGCCATGACGCTGCCTACGATGCCGGCCGGTACCTATCGCCTGTTTGGCGACATTGTGCACCGCAACGGCCTGCCCGAAACCCTGATCACGGAGTTGAACGTACCCGAGGGCTTTCACGGTGGGATGCTGAGCCCTGAGGACGCGAGTGCGCTGACGTCGCCTGTTTCGGAGAACGAGCTCGGTCCTTCCTTTCACCTGCCGGATGGCTACACCATGCGCTGGGACCGTCCGGCGCGGTTACGCGCCGGTCAGCCCGTGCGGTTCCGCTTCACGCTGCTGGACCCGCAAGGCAAGCCCGCGAGCGACACGCTGCCCTACCTCGGCATGGCTGGGCATGCCGCGTTCGTGAAGGCGGACTTCAGCGCTTTCGCGCACACGCACCCGGAGGGCTCCGCGCCCATGCAGTCGCTGGAGGTCGCGAACGAGGGCGGTATGGGAGCCATGAGCGGCATGGACCAGATGGCGCTTGGCGGGAACGCTGATGCCTCCAAGCCGATCGCGCCGACAGTGGAGTTCCCGTACGGCTTTCCCAGTGCCGGGCGTTACCGCATCTTTGTGCAGATGAAGCACGGGGCAACGGTGGAAACCGGCGTGTTCGACGCGATCGCACAGGCAAACTAACGCGAAACGCGCCTTGCACGAAGGCGGAGGTTCTGCCTGCCAGCCGAACGTCAGGTTTGGCGCGCGGAACGCGCCACCCTACATCTGCGCTACCCGTGTCCTCGAAGATCAGCGCAGATGCGGTATCCCGCTGCGGAAGGTACCGGGAGGCGACAACGTCTTGCGGATGCCTGGCTCTTCCAGCGAGCGTTTCGCCCCGCTCTGGATCGCCGAATGATTGCTGATGAGATAGTCGGCCGTGCGCGCAGCCAGCGACTGAATGGTGAGGCCCGGATTGGCGGAGCCCTGCGTTGGCATCACGCTCCCGTCCATGACGAAGAGGTTGTCGACATCCCAGGTGCGGCCAAACTTGTCGCACACCGAGTCGTGAGGCGACTTGCCCATGCGGGCTGCACCCACCAGGTGAGCGAAGCGCTGCTCCTGCACCACCTCTACTGCGCCTGCTGCGCGCATCACGTCCATGGTCTTGTTCTTGCCGAACTCGATCAGGCGCTTGTCATTCTCGTGCAGATTGAAGCTGACTCTGGCAACAGGCAGGCCGAAACGATCCTTCTCGTTGGCACCGGTCGCCAGCTCCACGGTGTTGTCGGCCCACGGCAGGATCTCGCCCAAGAGACCGAACGCGGCCCAGTGGTTGTAGTCCATCATGCTGCGGCGCAAACCCCAGCCCCACTGGCCTTTGGCCGCCATCATCTGCTTCGCAAACGCGATGGGCAGCGGACCTACCGTCTGGATCGCGAACCCGCGCGCGAAGTCTCGCGTTGGATCGGTTTCGTAGAACTCCTCAGTCAACGCATGCGCCGGGGGCGCCTTGTACATGCGGATGAGTTCTTCGAAGCGGCCGAGGATCACGTTGCCGGCCTGCGCCATCAGGTACTTGCCGAGGGTGCCGCTGGAGTTGGCCAGCCCGCGCTCGTGACCGGGGCAGGCCGAGTTGAGCAACAGGCGCGGAGTTTCGATGGCGTAGCCGCTGACGATGACACAGCGCGCGCGCTGGAAGTGCTCGCGGCCCTCCGCGTCAAAGTAGTGAACGCCGGTAGCGCGGCCGTCCTTGCCGATCTCGATGCGCGACACCATGCTGGTATCGCGAATCTCGGCGCCGTGCTTCAGCGCGTCGGGCACGTGCGTGATCAGCGTGGAAGCCTTGGCGCCGACCTTGCATGCCTGAATGCAGAAGCCACGATAGATGCAGTGGGGGCGATCGCCGCGCGAAGCGGAAAGAATGGCTACGGGTCCGCCCGCTGACACGCCGATGCCGAGGCGGGTGCATCCCGTGATCAGCGCGTCGCCGACGGCACCCATGGGGTGCGGCGCGTATGGATGGCCGTGCGGTTTGCCCCAGGGATACCAGGCCGGCCCGGCGACCGGCATCTCCTGCTCCAGCAGTTCGTAGTAGGGCTCGATGTCTTCGTAGTCGATCGGCCAGTCGGCACCCACGCCGTCGCGCGTGTACACCTCGAAGTCTGAGGGATGAAAGCGCGGCGTGAACGCTGCCCAATGCACGCTGCCGCCGCCCACCCCCTTACCACTATTGTTGGAGCCCAGCGCCAGCGGATCCTTACCGCCGATGATGCGCAGATCGTTCCAGTACAGGTTGTGCGATCCCGCCTCGTCGGAGACCCAGTCGCGCTCGGTATCCCAGAACGGCCCGGCTTCAAATCCCACAACATCGAAGCCGGCGCGGGCGAGGCGCTGCAGCAGAACGCCGCCGGCCGAACCCACACCAACGATGACGTAGTCGACAACGTCCTCGTCGCGAAACCGGCGGCGCGGGATGCTGATGCGTTGCATCGGCCCCAGGCGATGCATGCCATCATGTTCGGGCTCTTCGAATGCTCCGCCGAGGGGCGATTTGGAGTGCGGCCAGTTCAACGCGTTACTTCTCCGGTTGCGGTGCTAACAATGAGTGTCATTGTCGGTTATCTCAGTGCGTTCCCGCCTGCCCGTGTGCGGACGCTGTGTGACCGCTTTCGGGGTCTGCGTAGTCGCTGATGGAATCCGCCGGTGCGGTCCATCCATAGCGCTCTTCGTTGAACTCCCAAGGCTCGGGCCGGCCAGCCTCCAGGCGCATGTAGCCGCGCGGATATGCCGGGCCGCCAAAGCCGATCTCATCCCACGCCCACGGATGCGCGTAGTAGGCGGCACAGGCATCGCTGACCAGCAGCGTCCAGAACCGCTTCACATTGAGCGTTGACCACAACTCCTTCGCGCCCGCGGGATGGCCTTCGCTGAGCGACTTGAGCAGGAGTTCCTGCGACGTGACGGTGAGCGAGATGAAGGGTGCCCCGTAGATCTCCTGTGCCATCGCGTCCAGGGCGCGCACGGCCAGGCGATACGCCTCCTGGTCGGGCGGCATGTCTTCGTAACGATAGCCCTCCAACTTGTTCGTCGCGAGGCGCGTATCAAGCACGGGCAGCAGAGGGATGCGTTGCGCGGGGAGCCGATCGTCCTGCGGCAGGATGCGGTCGAGCACGGCCTCCATCACCCCCGCCTCTTCAGCGGTGAAGAAGCGAAGCGGCTTGGGCGCTTCCAGTCGTTGTGTGACCACGTCGCGGGTAGCCGCGTCCCAATAGCGATACTCGCGCATGACGCGCCACTTGGGGTAGTAGCCGGGCTGCACGCGTTGAGGCAGGGCCTCTCCGGTCCGCGGATCGGTCAGCGGACTCTTGTTTTCGCTCATCGTGATCTCTCCCGTCGCACCAGGTAGGCCATCATGCCGAGCATGCCTGCCGCCGCAAACAACATGGGTGCAAAGATCGGCGGACCGTACAGCGTGTTGTACAGCGGCTTCGTGCGGCCGCCGGGTTTTCGAAGAATGCCGCGTACGTGGAAGTACGTGCCGACCACACCATCGACCATGGCGAGCGCACTGGCAGCAGGCAGAAGGGTGTTGGCCACTCGCTCACTTTTCAGCGAGCCCAGAGCCGCGCCGCTCAGCAGCGGCGTAAGCAGGATGGGAGACCACTGCACGCGGTAGGCGAAGTTGTTCTTGTAATGCGAGTACCAGCTTTCAGCGCCGACACACACGGTGTAGGCCGCGACCACAATACAGAAGTGCTTCTGAAAGCGTCCGACCCGGATGTCGTTGCGCCAGTCATCGCGGCCTGTCAGCTCCCGGCCCACCGCAAGCGCATCCAGCACATATGAGCCTGTCTCGCTGTCTTCTTCCCGCTGCAGATAGCTGGCCAGCACGCCGAGGTAAGCGCTCGTGCCGAACAGCAGCGGTGCGAACAGCGGTGGTCCCATGACGAGATTGGTCACCGGCATGCGCCATCCACCCGGCTTGCGACGGATGCCGCGGATGTGGAAGCCGAAGCCCACCACACCGTCCAGCAAGGTGATCCATGACAGCCAGCGCATCCAAGTCTGTGCGGCGCGGCGCGAGAACACGGCCGCAAAGCTTGCGACGGCCAGAGCGCCGGACAGGACTACCGGCGTATACATGACTGGATTCGAATAGGAACCGCGATAATGCTCGTAGCCGACCTCGAGCGCGCTGACCGCACTCGTAGCCGCAACCATCAGCGAAAGCGAACGCTGGAAACGTCCATGGCGCACATGGTCCAGAGCGGTGCGCACCAACCCGCCAAACGGGGGCGGTACAAACTTCACGAGCGCCTTGGGAGAAGTATCGAAGAGTGCCAGAGAATTCACGCGCTCTCCCAAGTACTCGCGCTGAACCTACACGTCTGGACCGTGCATCGGATCCAAGACGAATTTCCTGTCGCGTCGCTTGGGTGTTGCTGGCTGTGGTTAGAAGTCATCGCGCGCGAGGAGTGCTCCCGTGTAATCGTTCAGATGTCGTCGCGGAACGATTCGGCATCCTGCCGCTTGAACTCGAGACCCATGCCAGGACGCGTCAGATCGGGAAGCATGGCACCGTTTACCGGTTCGCGAAATCCGTCGAACAGCATCCGCTCGATGCGGGCGTGATCGTGGAAGTACTCGACGTGGCGCAACGGCCGCGACGCGCACGCAAGGTGCAGGTGCAGACTGGGGGCGCAGTGTGCAGAAAGCGGCAGAGGATGCGCCTCTGCCAGGGCGCTCGCAGCCATGAAGCCGGTGACGCCGCCGCAGCGCGTGGCGTCTGCCTGCAGCACGTCGACGGCCTCGGCGTCCAGCATGGCACGCAGGGTCATGTCGTTCCAGCCGTACTCGCCGGCGGCGATGTCCAGGCCATCCGGACCGTTGTCGCGCAGCAGCCGCAGGCCACGCAGGTCGTCTGAACTGACCGGCTCCTCGAACCACGTCACTCCGTACTCGTGGCGAAAGCGGTGAGCAAAATCCAGAGCCTGCTTGCGCGAGTAGGCACCGTTGGCGTCCACGAAGAGTTCGGCATGGTTGCCGATCGCTTTGCGTGCCAGCGCAACGCGCCGCAGATCATCATCAGGATGGGTGCCAATCTTCATCTTCACGCGCGGAATACCCTGTGCGACCCACCCCGCAAGCTGGGCGGTCAGTTGCTCGTCGTTGTACGCGGTGAAGCCACCGGAGCCGTAGACCGGCGCTGCATCGTGCGCCTGGCCGAGCAGGGCGACAAGCGGCTTCTGCAGCAGCTTCGCTTTCAGGTCCCACACAGCGACGTCGATCGCGGACAATGCTGTCGCGCCGATGCCCTCGCGACCATAGTTCCGTTGCGAGACGCGCATGCGATGGAACAAGTCAGCGCTCTGCCAAACATCTGAGCCGGCGACAATCTTTTGGATCATGTCGCGGCATAACGCCGCGATAACGGAGTGGCTGTAGGTGTAGCCGAGCCCGGTTGCGTTGCCGGCCTTCAGCTCCACCACGATCAGCGTGGTGGAGTTCCAGGCAAACGTGCCGTCCGCCTCCGGGGCGTCGGTGGGGACGGTGTAAGAAGTCGCGGTGCCGCCGGTAATCTTCATGCGCGCATGACCTCGAAGGCCGGATCCACCCCGGACGAAAGAACTCACCCGGAGATCTTAGGTCAGGACCGTGTTCCGATCCTGACCCAAACACCAACCCGCCGACCGACTCGACTAGATAATCTGCCGGACCGTGTCACTGGCCGCCGTCAACGCAATCTTTACGCGGTTGGGCTCGCCCTTGGCCAGCGCCTCCGAGAACTTGATCGCCTGCTTGGTGGTGATCTTGGGCGGCAGCATCGCCGTCAGCGGATCAACAACGCACTCGATGATCACAGGGCCATTGATCGCAAGGGCTTCGTCGAACTTCGCGCCTGCAGTCTTTTGCGAGTCAATCTTGACCCCGTACGCACCCATCGCCTGCGCGAACGCAACGAAGTCTACGGGGAACAGGTCGCACTGGTACTCCGGGTTACCCTCGAACACCATCTGCTCCCACTTGATCTGACCAAGCGAGTTGTTCTTGATGATCACGAACTTGATGGGCAGCTTGTATGCGACGGCGGTGATGAACTCGCCCATGAGCATGCTGAAGCCACCGTCGCCCACTACCGCGATGACCTGGCGGTCGGGGTACGCCACCTGCGCCGCAATCGCGTAAGGCATGCCGCATGCCATGGTTGCCAGGTTGCCGCTGCACGAATGCATCTGGCCCTTCTTGGCTTTCATGTACCGCGCCCACACCGTGGTGTTGGTGCCCGAATCGGAGACGATGATCGCGTTCTCCTTCGTGCGTTTGCTCAGCTCCCAGCCAACTACCTGTGGCTTCATGGGGCTGGCGGAATTGGTTCCTTCCTTCTCAAGGGTGTGGTTCCAGTCATCCATGTCGCGCTGGGCACGTTCCAGGAAGCGGCGATAGCTGTTCCGTCGCAGCAGCGGCAGAAGTTCGCGCAGAGTCTTCTTCGAATCGCCCACCAGGCCCACCTCTGCCGGGTACCGCAGCGAGATGCGCTGCGCATTGGAATCGATCTGGACACACTTGGCGCTGCCCGGCTTGGGCAGGTACTCCATGTAGGGATAGCTGGAGCCGACGATGAGCAGCGTGTCGCAGTTCTCGATCACGTCCTGCGAGGGAGCCGTGCCCAGCAGGCCGATGCCGCCGGTGGTGTACGGCGAATCGTCGGGAACGCAGCCTTTGCCCAGCAACGGCTTTACGATAGGCGCTCCCAGCAACTCCGCGACCTGCACCAGCTCGTCACCGGCGTGCAGGGCACCCGCACCGGCGAGGATCGCGACCTTCTTGCCGTTGTTGAGGATCTGTGCGGCGTGCTGCAAATTGCCTTGCACCGGAGTGTTGCCGGTGATGGCGCGAACACTGTTGGTGTGGTGCTCGATGTTGCGGTCGGAGCGTTCCTTCTTGTCCACATCCTTCAACTGAATGTCGATAGGGATGGTGATGTGGGCTACGCCACGCATCATGAGCGCGGTGCGAATGGCCAGGTCGGCCGTGGGCTCCATGTGCGTGGGGCTCATGATGCGCTCGTTGTAGCAACACGCGTCCACAAACAGCTTGTCGAGCTGTACATCCTGCTGGCCGAAGGAACCAGTCACGTCGGTAAACTGCATGCCGGTGATGGCGAGCACCGGTTGCTGATCGAGCTTGGCGTCATACAGGCCGTTTAACAGGTGAATGCCACCCGGCCCGCTGGTGGAGAGGCACACGCCCAGCTTGCCGGTGAACTTGGCATAGGCGCACGCCATGAAGGCGGCCGACTCCTCATGCCGGACGTGGATGAAGCGAATCTTGTCCTGGCTCTTGCGGAGCGCCTCCATCACGCCGTTGATGCCGTCGCCCGGCAGGCCAAAGATCGTATCAACTCCCCACGCAATCAGCCGCTCTACCAGAACATCCGATGAAGTCACCGTTTTCTCCTGTATCGAACAGAGATGGCGCTTTTGTGGATACCGTTATCCAACGTTACAGAATGACGTCGTCGATCTTTGGCCTCCTCAGAGCCTCACAATATGTACCCGCCGTAGGTCGCATTGCTACCGTGCGGGTACGGGCGGCACGGCCTGGCTGCACGCCGTTCCGCTGCACGCACGCACACCGAAAAAGACGTTGTCCTTGGACACGGGCAGACGAACTGAGTGCTCTCCCACGGTGCCCGAATAGCGCGCTGCATCCGCCGCATACTGCCAGTCGTTCACGGCAGTTTCACGCCACACGATCTCGTACCGCACCGGTCCGGGCGTTGGGCTGGCCGGCGGATCCCAGGTGAGGATGGTGTCGTTATCCAGGTTGCTGGTGACGACCTTCACGTTTTGCGGCACACCGGGCGACATGGCCAATGTGCCCAGCGTTGCCATGTTCAGGCGGGCCACCTGTGCGATGTAGTGGAAGTCATCGAACTTAAGCAGATCGCCGTACTCGACACCGTTTTCCTGGCGGACGGTCTGGTGCTGGTGATTGAAGTTCTCGCGCCACTCCGTGAAGCGGACGGCCGGGAAGCCCTGGTCGCTGAAGCTCTTGTGATCGCCGCCGCGCAGGAAGCGGTCCAGGCGCAACTCCATCACGGCCTGCAGTTCCTGAGGCTGTGTGCCGGCGAGAGAGCCATGCGCGGAGTTCACGTTGCCTTTGAGCTTCTCGAGATAAGTGCGATCTACTTCCAGCACCTCGCGCGCCAGTTGCCTCGAAGGGCCTTCGCTCTCGCCACCTACGCTCAGAGCCGCGCGAATCTGCTCGATCGGCGCGGTGGGGAGGATGCCCTGCGAGAACACACGGACGCGCGTCTTGGATTGCAGCGTGTCGCCGGGCGTGGTGTCGCCGCCGACGATGTCGTTGTTCAGGACACCTTCCAGTTGCCAGCCCTCGCTCTTTGCGAGCTTGGCCAGGTGGGCGGAACCGTTCAGACCCTGCTCCTCGCCGGCGACGCAGACAAACACGATGGTCGCGGGGAACTTGTGCTGCGAGAGCACGCGCGCGGACTCCATGCTCACAGCGGTTCCGCTGGAGTCGTCGTTTGCGCCTGGCGCAAAGCCGTGCGTGTCCATCACGTCGTTTACGCGCGTGTCGTAGTGGCCGGTCACCAGGTACATCCGCTTGCTGGCCACGGGATCGGTGCCCCGCAGGATGGCGTAGACGTTGCGCAATGGTGTGGGCCGCACGATGCGTGGCTTGCTGTTGCCGAAGCCGGGCTGTGGCTGCTCCACGAACTCGTCGACCTTCACTTCCAGGCAGCCGCCGCAGGCCTTGCTGTACTCCTCAAACTGGCTCCGGATCCAGTCCGCTGCGGCCAGCACGCCGGTGCCCGGCTTCAGGTCCGTTTCTGTCGACGACACCGTGGACCGATTGTTGAAGGCGACGAGCCGCTCGATATTTTGCCGGATGCGATCCGGCGATGCTTCATGCAGCGACGCTCGGATCTGCGCGTCAGGAGCGGGCGTGGCGATGGGATTGCCGAGCCGTGCATAGTCCGGCTGATCTGCTGAAGCGCGCCGTTGCGCGACCGAAACACTGCCGGACAAGACTGCGGCAGAGATCGAGAGGAGCGCGACACTCCGAGTGACGCGACGCCACACAAACGAAGGGAGGATTGAGCACGGATCGAAACGAGACGACGCAGATTGCATGGTGTGACTGTAAACGAGCCGCTCCCGCGAAGGGACCAAGATTTCGTTCAACTATCGTGCGGGAGGGGCGAGCGGTCGTGATGGAACCCCGTCCGGTGTGATCGCGACCGGCAGAATATTGCCGGTGGCGTCAAAGCGCATGCGATCGATAGCAAGCACACGCTGGTTGATGCCGGTGGTGCCGAGTGGGTGGCGATGGTAGACGATGTAGAACTCGTCCGTACCCGGGATCTGCAACACGGAGTGGTGCCCCGGGCCGTTGGCCACCTTGGGATCGGTGGTCAAGATCTTGCCCGCACGCACGAATGGCCCCTCAGGACTTTTGCTCCTGGCGTAAGCCACTCCATAGCTGGCATCGCCCCAGTCTCCCTCGGACCACATAAAGTAATACGTGCCGTTTCGCTTCAGCATGAACGGACCCTCGACGTAGTTCGCGGGCGTGATCTCCCGGAACATGGTGCCGTCCTGCATCGGAATCACGTGCAGCAGGTCGCTGGACAGGCGCGCCACATTGCAGTGCCCCTGGCCGCCGTAGTAGAGGTACACGGAGCCGTCGCTATCCTGGAAGACCATGGGATCGATCGGCTGCGCGCCGTTCTCAAACCTGCCGACGAGTGGCTTGCCCAAGGCATCGATGAACGGCCCACCGGGCTTGTCGCTTACGGCCACGCCGATGCCGCCGGCGAAGGTGTCGGTTTTCTGAATGTCGTTGGCTGCGAAGAACAGGTAGTACTTGCCGTTGCGATAGACCGCGCTGGGCGCCCAGATGGCATAGGCCGCCCAAGGCACGTTGCGTACGTCGAGGACGTCCTTGTGGCGAGTCCAGTGCACCAGGTCGGGCGAGGAGAACGCGTCCAGCGATGTGTGCAAGAGGTACACGGGATGGATGACGTGCCCTTCGCGCAGCTTCTGCTGCTGCGGGTTGAAGTCGCTGGCCGGGCGCGGTGCGGTGCCTGGGTCGGACGAGGTCGGATAGATCCAGTACTGTCCCGCGAAGACGTGCGCTTCCGGATCGGCATACCAGCCCAGCTTGCCCAACTCGACATTGCTTTGGGCGTGCGCCCCCATGCAGGCCAGCACACCCGTCCACGATGCACATGCCCACCAAAGCCGCTTCCAGTGTCGCATCGAACGCTCCCCCTGCTCCGCCGGGGCGGGCTACAGGAATTGTAAGCAGCGCGCAGGTGCAGGTTGCCAGATAGCGCGAGAAGCGACCCGCACCAGCACGGAAGGCGGCGAGAAGTTTAGTGCGGACCAAGCGCGCCGAGGTTGAGCACCGCAACAGGTAAGCCACTCGCCTGCACCAGCAGCCGCGCCCGGCCGGTCGCTGCGCTTCGCCGCACAAACGCGACGGCGCGGCCGTCCAATGTTGCGCGATCAGGCTGTGGAAAGGGGCCGCTGTACACGTTGTCAGCGTTGTCGGTGGCGAGCAGCGTGGCCGCGCCCTCGACGCTGAAGTGCAGTGGCAGCGCAGCCTCGGGCACGGGTGTGCCGTTGCGGTCCACAACCGTGACGCGCACGATTGCAACCTGGTCAAAGCCGGTGCCCGGCGGTGGTGTTTCCAGTGTGAGGCGAAGGCGAGCGGGAACGTTAGCGGTTCTCAAAGTGTCCAGCGTGCCTGCGGTATCGACGCAGCGTGCCGTCAGCGTTCCCGGCGCGAACGGGACCGACCAGGTGCGGGGCGCGGCATCGGCAGGCAGGGGCTTTGGGGTTTCGAGCATCTTGCCGTTCAGCAGCAGCGACACCGAGGCGCAGTTGCTGTACACCTCGACCGCTTCGGTGTGCGGCGATCGATCGCGCGGCGACCAGTCGGCAAACACAACCTGCCTGGGCCGGTATTGCTCTGCCTCATAGCCGGGATCCGTGGGTGCGAGCGGCTGCGGTGCGATCCGCCGAACCACGTGCACAACGGGGTGCTCCGCCCACCAGCTCTCGTGCTCCAGCGCATCGGGCTTCGGCCAGTCAGTGCGATCGAACAGACCCTCGCTGTCGCCGATCAAGGGCCAGCGGCGGCTTTCGCCGAGGTAGTCTGTACCGGCCCACACGAACATGCCCGAGTACGGTGGATTGTCACGAACTGCAAGCCATGTGGCGCGGTCGTGGATGTTCTCCGTTCCCAGAATCTTGCGGGACGGCTTGTCTGCGTGAGCAGCAAGGATTTCGTTGGGCCGGTAGTTCTGGCCGACGACATCCAGCAAGTCGGCTAGGCCGTCCTGGTAATCGTGCGAAACGTTGGGGCGAAAGAGTGCCTGCGTGACCGGCCGCGTGGGATCGGCCCGGTGATACTCCTCCACCAGCGACTTGAGAATAGGAAGAGCAATCTCAGGATGCGGCGTATCGTGAATCTCGTTGCCCGCACTCCACGCGATGATGCTGGGATGATTGCGATCGCGGCGTACACCATCGCGGGTGTCACGCAGGTACCAGTCGCGAAAGTACAGGTGGTAGTCGAAGGGGTTTTTGGCCACGGTCCAAACGTCGAAGTACTCGTCGAGGACCAGCAGGCCGAGCCGGTCGCACAGGTCAAGGAACTCCGGCGCAACTACGTTGTGCGCGGTACGAATCGCGTTGACCCCCATGCTCTGCATGGCACGCAGACGGTGTTCCCACAGGGAGAGCGGTGCCGCCACGCCGAGCGCGCCAACGTCGGAGTGCAGCGCGACTCCCTTGATCTTCAGGTTGCGCCCGTTAAGCCAGAATCCGGTCGCAGCTTCGAAGTGAGCATCGCGAATGCCGAACGGCACCTCTTCCATCTGGATAACGCGATCGCCGTCCAGCAGATCGAAACGAGCCCGATACAGAGCAGGATGCGCAAGGTCCCAGCGCTGCGGATGAGCGACCGTGAGTGTAGCGGAAAGCACGGGCGATCCACCCACGGGAACCGGCGTGCTGTCGCCCGCGAAGGCCTGCGCCGCCACGCGGCCGTCTGGATCCAGCAGGGTGATGCGAGCGCGCGCAACCACGGGCCGATCTGCCTCGTTGTGCGTCCCGGCCTCCACGGTGAGCGTTGCGCTGTCGGCAGACAGAGCAGTGGTGCGAACCACAGTGGACCAGCCGGTGATGTGCATGGCCGGCAGAACAAACAGATGCACGTGGCGGTAGATGCCGGCACCCTGGTAAAAGCGCGACGAGGGCTGCTGTGCGTTGTCGGCCCGAACCGCGATCACGTTATCCGCGCCGGCATCTTTGTGCAGCCACTCCGTCATGTCATAACGGAAACTGCTGTAGCCGCTTGGCCGGTGTCCGAGCTGGTGACCGTTGATCCAGACCGTGCTGTTCGCCATCACGCCGTCGAACTGCACAACTGCGTGGGTGCCGCAGCCCAGCGGCAGGCTGAAGTGCTTGCGGTACCAGCCCACACCCA
The DNA here is from genome assembly GCF_025685415.1 of Terriglobus aquaticus. Taxonomy (NCBI): domain Bacteria; kingdom Pseudomonadati; phylum Acidobacteriota; class Terriglobia; order Terriglobales; family Acidobacteriaceae; genus Terriglobus; species Terriglobus aquaticus. The sequence continues at coordinate 3,455,993 of NZ_JAGSYB010000001.1, read as the reverse complement.
TGGGTGCGAACGCGCCCTGACCTCGCGAAGGATTCGCTGCGTCAAACGGGCCGGCGATGGCCCAATCATGCGGCGTGGCCACGGTCTGCCATGCCGCGTCCGTGTAGCCGGGCTGCTCCGCACCGTCCTGGTCACCGCGCTGAAAGCGCCAGTCGCCATCGAACGTGATGGCGCGAGCGGAGCACGAGTCTGGGCTGCGCTTCGCATCTGCTTTGCATGGCAAAGCGAGCAGCACACACGCTGCGGGACCGATGCCCCGCAGGATCCAGTTGCGATGCTGTTGCAGGAAATGTCTCACCGGCGCACCACCAGCAATTCTGCCTCGTATGGCGCCAGGTGCAAGGACACCTGGAGTCCGTTGGCGCCTGGCTTGGCGTCCTGCAGGGCTGCGATGCTGGCCGTCTCCGCGTCCCACCGCTCCACGCGCGTGCCGGGCGAGTGCAGCACGGCCCTGTTCGTGACCTCAGTGGACGACTCATTGAAGAGCAAGAAAACGTCTGCATCCGCGAGAGTGCGATGCAGCAGGCGCACCGCGGCATCGGGTTTCGCAAGCTCCATCGCCGGATGCGGATCGGCAGAGCGCAGCACTTTCGCAAGTTCGGGTGAGATGGGCATGGGCGCGGGCGGCGTTGCTGGTGGGAACTGCGGAGGCGTGGGCACCGGCGGCAGATCGACCGCGATCACAGGTGCAGATGCAAAGGACGCCATCGGAAAGGCAGCCGCATCACGATAGTTGCGGGCCGCCATGCCTGCCGGTTTGTCGCCCAGGAAGATCAGCTTGCCGCCATCCGCGGCGAAACGACGCAACCGCTCTGCGGCAGCCGAAGGAAGCAGGCCTGCACGCGGCACCAGGATAGCGCTATACCGGTTTCCGCTTTGCGACACAAAGCTACCGCGCTCCAGCCGCATGCCCGACGCCACGGCGTCTTCATCGACGATGTCGAAGTCGATCTGCTGCTCACTGAGCGCGCGCTCCATGGAAACGAAGAGGTCGTCCGCGCGGTGATCGCCTGTCCAGAGTGCCTCCCGCGGTTGCAGCAGCGCGACGTGTGCCGCGGGATGACCCAGCGCCAAGACATAGCTGAGCCGGCGCGTGTACAAGGCGAGAGCCGGAAAGCCGGCATCGCGCATGTACGCCGGCGGGCCTCCGCGATCCGTTCCGGTCTGAGTCGCCGGGTAGTACATCATCTCGAACAGATTGATTCCGCGCACGAGCTGCTCGTTGATTGCATAGCGGGCGAGCGCAATGTCCGGCTCGGGCCTCCAAGCGGCAAAGCTCTCCGTAAAGGCCAGCGGCTTGCCGTACACATGCGCGGCAGACGACGCGAATCGCGGAAAGTCGGAGACGGTGTCGCGCCCGATTTGGTGCCAAATGGCATCGACTCCAGGGATCTGCACCGGCGCGAAGTCGCGGAAGTAGTCGCCTTCACTGTGAGCCAGGTCGATCTGCAGTTCCTCATGGTTCAGGTGGACCTGGTATGCAAGGCCGTGGGCTGCACACCACTCACTTTGCGGTGCAAAGAATCCGTCCCGAAACATGCGGGAGAACACGTCGTAGTAGTCGGCGCGCACACGCTGCTGCTGCGGAGTCGCAACGGGGATCGTCGCGGCCGGCTGGCCGTGCGACGCATCGCGGCGCGCCAGCAGCGCCGGCAGGTAGGGCCGTACGTCGTACCCCTTTACACGCTGAAACGTATCGAAGAACTTCGGCGTCCACGGCAGCCCGCCGATGGAGTAGTCGGGTTCATCGCCACGAAAGCCCAGGATGGTCTTGCCGAACTCATCGCCGACGGCTTTCGCATAGGCCTCATGCGTGAACTGGAGATACTGCGCGGTGGCAGCAGGGTCAAGGTAATCTTCGAGCGACTGAGAACCATCCTTGGCGCGGCTGGGATTCGTGTCGCTCCGGGTGGGTGACGTGCGGAAGTCGTGCGTGACGGCAACCACGGTCCACGTTCCGGTGGCGGGCGCCGCCCAGTGGGCATGCGCAGCCTGCACCGGAACGGTCTGGGTCTCACCGGCATCGGAGACGGCGGAGATGGCCACGAGGTTCGCAGGGATTGGCGCGTCGAAGCTGGTGCCCGGGCGTATCTCCGTGCGAGTTGCAACCAGCGCCTGCATGCGCAGCTCGGGGTGCTCGCGCGTGAAGCGGCCACCCGCGAAGCCGCTCGGGTAGCCGGCATCATCGACGATCCAGATGCGCATGTCGCGGCGCTTTGCTTCCGCAACAACCTGTCGGAAGAAAGCGAACCACTCCGGCGAAAGATACTGCGTGCCGGTTCCTGTGCTCCACTGCAGCGTAACGGCGCGAAACCCGAGCGCGTGCATGGTGTCCAGATCATGGCCAACCGTATCCAGCGTGACGGTGCCCGCCGCACCGGCCAGGCCGTAGTACGGCTCCGGACCATACTGCGGTGGCGGTGTGATCCATTCGGACGCAACCGTGGAGGCTGTCGGCATGGTCAGCCGCAGCCAAGCCGGAGCCTGCGTTGCGGTCTGCGCCTGCGGCGCCGTGACTGCCATCGCGAAGGTCAGGGTTGCAAGGCATTGCGTGCACGTCGGCACAAGCAGTTCCTCAAGGCGATCGGTTGGGAGATGCAAGAAGGCCTCAGACGGTCTGCGCTGAGGCCTCGCTTGCGGTTGCCGGTCTGACCGGGGTTAGAAAGTTACGCGACCTGAGAACTGCCAGCGCCGCGAGGTGTTGGCCACGTTCGACACGGTACCGAAGCTGGTGGAAGGCCAGCTTGCGTTCAGGTTGCCGAAGACGGTGTTGTTGAGCACGTTGAAGGCGTCGGCCTGCAGCGTCAGCTTGGTGCGCTCGCCCACCAGCGGGAAGCTGCGCTTGAGCGAAGCGTCCAGGTTATAGCTGCTTGGATTCCGCAGGTTGAAGGGAGCCGTTCGCGGCGCACCGCCGATCTGGTAGATGCCCGAGCCGCTGGTATTCAACTGCGGCGGCGTCTGGAATGCGTTGCTGTCGATGTACTTGACCGCCGACAGGTTCTGCCCGCTGATGCCAGAGCCGAAGCTGCCGTTGATGCGCGCGGACTTCGGGTTGTAGTTCGGGTTCAGGTCCGGCATGCACTGGCCGTTGCCGGGGTTCACACCCGCCACGCCGGTGGGTGAGCAGGCCCACGTGACCGCCACAGGCGTGCCCGACGTGTAGCGGAAGATTTCAGAGAACTGGAATCCACCGAGCAGCGCGCTGGCGACACGGTTGCCGTCGAAGTACTTGTTCTTGCCAAACGGCAGATCCCAGTAGCCGTAGAGGGCCAGGTTCTCCGGCGTGTTTACGGTCGTCAGGCCGCGCTCGATGCGATCGGCTTTCCAGTTCTTGCCGTTGCTCACCGCTGCTGCCGGAATGTCGAAGCCGCTACGGAAGGTGCCGTCATCGCCGATGTTGCGCGAGAACGTCCAATTGAGCGTGTAGCTGAGCCCCTTCCAGGGCCGCTGCGCCAGCGTCAACTGGAACGAGTTGTAGCTGTTGTTGCCGACGTTCTGACCCCAGATGTCCGTGACGTTGCCGCCGGAAGTTGAGGCGTACTGCGGGAAGGCGACCAGCACCTGCTCCATGCGGATGTTGGAGCCGCCCGCACCGTTTGCCGCCGCAGCAATCGCCGCGGGCACGTTGATGCCCGGGACGGCACGAGTTGCGATAGCAAGATTGGCCGCGGTTGCCGGTGCGTTCAGCAGCGGCGTCTTGTTGTCGCTGGCGAGCAGTGGGCCCAGAGCCGCCGTGTAGACGGGATTCATCTGGTTGGCCCAGTAGCCGCGCGCGTTGGATCCGCCGGTCAGCAGGAAGTGCGCGATGGTGCCGGCGTAGTTCGCGGTGACCGTCAGGCTGTTGCTGAGCGCCTGCTGGAAGCCGAAGTTGAAAGAGTAGACCGTCGGCGCACGGCCCGAAAGGTACGGGTCCACGTAGGTCACGCCACCCGGTGCAACGTAGGCGCCGTTGCTCAGGTAGTTGCCCGTGTTCAGCGTTTGCGCCGCAGCAACCGGTCCCAGCGGCGTGGGCAGGTTGTAGGTCGGTCCGCCAAAGCGGGTGTTTGCCAGGCCGATCTGCTGGAAGTACGGGCTGTTGTTCAGGTAGAAGGCAGGGCCGTTCGTTGAATCCTGGAAGCTGGGGTTCGACGAGTAGCCGAGCTGACCGCCGCCTGTGGCCGCACCCGCACGGCCGCCAGTACCGCCGCCGTGCGTGTAGAGGATGGACGCGCCGCCACGGAAGACCGTGGTGGGATGCACCTGCCACGCAAAGCCAACACGCGGGCCGTAGTTGCCGAAGTAGTTGTGTACAGGGGTACGGCACTGGCACGAGACACCGGCGCCATGGTCGCCCGCAAACTGAATCTCGCCCGGGTTGCCGGTGATCGCGTTGGTCAGATTCGGATTTAGGAAGGACCAGCGATCCTTGGCCTCCGTGTAGGTGGGCAGGTAGTCCCAACGCAAACCAAGGTCGAGCGTCAGGTTCGGGCGCACCTTCCAGTTATCCGAGAAGTACGGAGCGAATGGCTTGTACCGACCGCCCAGGATGCCGAACGACTGGATCGTCAGCGAGGTGGACTGCGGCGCACCCAGCAGGAAACTGGCATACGAGTAGCCGGAGTTCGCCGCGTAGGCGCCGTTGTTCAGGTTTGCCGTCTCGTTCACGGCGTAAGTGACGGGCACAACGCCCGAAGGACCGTCGTAGGTGGAGGCGTTGATCTCCAGATCCTGCCACTGAAAGCCGGCAGTCAGGTTGTGCTGACCGATGACATAGTTGAAGTTGTCTTTGACGGTAAAGGTGTGCGAGACGCTGGTGTACGTTGCAGCGCTTGCACCGTTCGCCGTCCACGTGGTCTGCGCATTAGCGCCGCTGAATGCCGCACCCGGGAATGCGGCTGACGACAGGCCCGGCGGCAGGTTGGTGATGCCGGCCGCGGTTGCCGAGTACGCCGAGTTGCGCGTGGTCACGTTCTGCACTGGCGGTCCGCCCATGTTCACGTAACCGAAGCGGAACTGGTTCGTCATGCGGTCCGAGATCGCCCACGCATGCTCCAACGTGTGGATGTGAATCGCCACGTCCGCAAACGCGCCGTTCGTGTACGGCAGCGGCAGCGTCGGGTTCGCACCAACGGTATAGGGCACGTTCAGGCGCTTGCCCTGCGTAAACGCCGTAGACAGCCGCTGCTTCGACGTGAGGTCGAAGTCCAGCTTGCCCACGTACTCCCAGTTGTCGTAGCCGGTCGGTACACCGGTCAGCACGTTGTTGGTGATGTTGTTGTTGATCGTGCCCGGCAGAAAGCTCTGCATGTAGGCAGCGATCGGAGAGATTTCGTTCGCAGGGATCACGTTCGGGGAGCCAAGGCGCACCGGGTTACCCGCCGCTCCACGCGTGCCACCCGGGCCGTACCCGAACTGGTAGCGGCAAGCACCGGTCGTGCTGTTGGCGGTGCAAGCCGCTTGCGTTGTGGGATCGTAAATGGCGTAGCCGGGGCCGCCGTTCGCCGCCAGCAATTGGCTGAAGTCGCCCTGGCGCATCTGGTTCGTCGCAACCGTCAAGAGGCCGGGCGTAATGCCGTTGCGGCCGTGGAAACGGTCATAGCTGAAAAAGAAGAAGCCCTTCTTCTTCAGGAACGGGATGGGTCCGCCTGCGGAGCCGACGATCTCGTTCTGGTTCTCGTAAGGCTTGCGGGCAGGAGTCACGTTGCCATTCGCATCACGACCGGTGGCGAACTTCGGCGTATAGCCCCAGGTGTCAAACGCGGTGTTGCGGAAGAAGGCTGCAGCGAGGCCGTGGTACTGCGCGGTGCCCGACTTGAGGGTGAAGTTCAGCAGGCCCGCGCCCTGGTACTCAACAGGCGGCGTGCTGGTGAGCACCTGGAACTGATCGATGGCTTCGATCGGGATCGAGTTGAGAACGGTGCGATTGTCGCCCTGCTGGTTGATGGTGGTCAGCGGAAGGCCATCGACGGAGAGCTCCGCAAGGTAGTTTCCGGTGCCGCCGATGATCGGCGCGCGAGCTCCACCCTGCGCGCCAGGCAGCAGCGTGGCAAACGCCGTGGGGTCGCGCTGCTGGCCGTTCTGCGGTACAGGTAGCGACTCGTAAACGTCGTTCTCGATGGTGCCGCCGAGCGTCGCGTTGGTTGTCTCCAGCGCGGGCGGAGCCGCGGTCACCGTGACGGTCTGATCGGTGCTGCCAATGGTGAGCTTGGGGTTGAGTCCCGTAAGCCGCAGGGCGTCGATGGTCAGGTTTTCCTGGCGAAAGGTTTGGAAGCCCTGCGCCGTGACCTCGACTGTGTACGTGCCTGGAATCAGCGGTGCCGCCTCAAACAGGCCGGCGCCCGAACTGGTTTTGGTGGTCACCACCTTGGTTTCCTGGTTGGTGATCGTCACGGTGGCATTGGGAATGACAGCGCCGGACAGGTCGGTGACCGTGCCCTGGATGCCGGCCTGGCCACCGGTTTGCGCGAGGGCGGCGGGGCTGAAGAGCAGAGGCGCGGCGGCGGGCGCAAGCAACACGGCCGACAAACACAGGGAGCGCATGCCGGTGCGGCGCGCGGAAACAGACTGGAAGGGGTTCATCGCTGGAGACTCCTGAAACGTTTCAACGGAAACGAGCCGGATGCTAGTGGAACGAATCAACGTGTGTCAAATGAAACCTGTTCTCATTTGAATCCGGCGGCTCGCGGGACCGCTGAAGTGATTGCTACTGCCACCTCCGCAGCCCTTCGCCGTCACCGGCCGTACGGCGTCTGTACTGCAACTGCGGGACTTGCGGGGATCGTAGCCGCAGAAGGTGCGTCGGGGTGTGCGGGATCGAAGACTGCAACTCCCGATCGAAGCGATTTTCGTAGCGGCAGATCCGACTGCTGGATGCCACGCACCACGCACCGCGCCAGCTCGTAGGCTCCAAAGCTGTTGAAATGCGTGTCGTCGTGCAACGCCTCGGGCTGGTCCGGGTAGGTGTTGGCGGGAGCGTAGACAAAGAGCTCACGCGAGTGAGGTTCGCACACCGCCTCGTACAGCGTTTTGCTGCAGGCGTTCAGGTCGATGAGCGTGCTGTGCGTTTCTTCCGCGAGGGAGCGTACGGTTTGCGGGTACGGCGCAAGCGTGTCCGTGATGTGACCGTCGCTGTCGAAGGTGCGCCGGTTCATGCTGGTCACCAGTACCGGCGTGGCGCCACGTTCGCGGGCCATGGCGACATACTTGCGCGTCAGATCGCTGTAGGTAGTGGCCGCCGGCACATAGCCTTTGCCGGGCTTCTGATCGTTGTGGCCGAACTGCATAAACAGGTAGTCGCCGCGCCGCAGCGTGGAGAAGATCTTCTGGAATCGAAGTTCGCTTTCAGACGACGCGATGGTCTCTCCCGACTCCGCATGGTTGGCCACCGCAATGGCGTCGGTGAAGAACAGCGGCAAGACCTGCCCCCACGCAGCCCATGGTTCTTTGTCCTGATCGACCACAGTGGAATCCCCGGCCAAGTACACGGTCGGGATCGACGGCGCGGGCGTGACGGTGATGCGGCGCACGCTGGGATGCGTCCCCGCGAACTCCAATGTCAGCTTGTCATCCCAGCGCAGGCTGCCTACTTCGCGCGGCTTGATGCGAACGTTGCCACCGCCGGGCAGGGCCGTCGTGCGGATGTTCACGGCAAAGCGCTCGACGGTGTGCGCCCCGGCCGCCGTGTGCACATTCAGCAGCATTAGCCGGCGTGCCTCGGCCTTCACGGTGGTGACCGCTGCCTCGGGACCGCCCAGTTCCACCTCGACGCGGTAGTTGCCCTCTGCGAGCGGAGCGGAGAAGTAAAACGAACCGGTCGCGCTACACGCACCGTTCTGCACCGTAGGTGAAGCAACCAGGTCGAAGCCGGCGGAACCGGACGCGTAACGCGTAGCTGCGGTCAGCGGGCGCTCAGCCCCGCGGGCCTTGCCGCACACAAACGTCTGTGCCGCGGCAGCGCCGCCCATCGCAAAAAGAACCACACCGCACGCCAGCACGAACCGGGACCGGAAAACCATAAACGACACCTCGAAGTTCGCCTAGCAGCATACCCAGACTGGCGCATGTTCGTCGATTGACATTGTTTCCGTAAAGGAACTAGCGTGGTCGGCATGCCGTCGTTTCTCGCATCTCTTCTGGCCATCACGCTCGTCGCGCCCGCTGCCGTGCAGCAGCAACCGACCACGCCGGCCACGACCGCGCCCCAGGCGGCACCGCAGAGCACCGACCCTGGCGCAACTTCGCGACCGCCGCTGCCGGAGGCCGCGAACCCGGCGCTCCCAACGCTGTTCCTGGTGGGCGACTCCACCGTGCGCAACGGCGACGCGACCGGCAAGGGCGGGCAGTGGGGATGGGGCGAGCCGCTGCACAGCTTTTTCGATCCGGCAAAGATCAATGTAGTGAACCGCGCGATCGGCGGCCGCAGCAGTCGCACTTACATCACCGAGGGCCGCTGGCAGGAGGTACTTGATCGCTTGAAACCGGGCGACTTCATCCTCTTGCAGTTCGGACACAACGACTCCGGCCCGCTGGACGACACGGCACGCGCACGCGGCACGCTGAAGGGTGTGGGCGACGAGTCGAAGGAGATCGATAACCCGATCACGCACAAGCACGAGACGGTACACACCTACGGCTGGTACATGGACGAGTACGTGCGCGAGGGCCGGGCAAAAGGCGCGACCGTGATTGTATGCTCGCTGATCCCGCGCAAGATCTGGGACAGCGACGGCCACGTGCATCGCAACAGCGGGGAGGACTACGGCGGTTGGGCGCAGCAGATTGCCGCACGCGAGCACGTGCCCTTCATCGACCTGAACGAGATCATCGGCCGCGAGTACGACAACCTGGGCCAGGCCGCGGTCGAGCCGTTGTTTGCGGACCCGCACACGCACACCAGCCTGGCCGGCGCGGAGATGAATGCCCGCGCCGTGATCACGGGCCTCAAGATGCTTCACCCTGATCCGCTCGCGAAGTTCTTCAGCCCGGCTGCGGCGGACGTACCGGATCACATGGAAGCCGTAAAGAATTAGCCCGATGACAACGCAGCGGCAGCACACCAACGCATCGGTATACCCACGGACGCAGGCGCTATGCTTAGGCGCATGAACTCGACCGTACCTCCTGCGCAGTCTTCCACCGAAGATCTGCGACCGCTTGGCCGCACCGGTCTTCAGGTAAGCCGCATCGGCTATGGCATGTGGGGTATGACGGGCTGGTCTGGCGCGGACGAGACCCGCAATCGTGCTGTGCTGCGTGACGCTGCGGATCGAGGCATCACCTTCTTCGACAGCGCGATGGCCTACGGCGACGGAGCCAGCGATGCGTTACTGGGTGACTTGCTGGCCGAGCGGCCGCACCTGGTGGGCGCCAGCAAGATTCCACCGGCCAACGCCAAGTGGCCCGCGGCAGGCAGCTACCAGGAAGCTTTTCCGCAGGAGCATGTGCTGCGCAAGGTGGATGAGCTGCGGCGATCGCTGCAGGTCGACACGATCCCTGTGCTGCAGTGGCATGTGTGGGACGACGCCTGGGTCGACGACCCGGACTTTCGCAGTACAGCCGAACTGCTGCTGCGGGAGAAGCGGGCGGCGCACCTGGGCATCAGCCTGAATCGCTTTCAGCCTTGGAACGGCATGCGCGCGATTACGACGGGGCTGATCGAAACGGTGCAGGTGATCTATAGCATCTTCGACCAGAACCCCGAGGATGAGCTGCTTCCGCTGTGCCAGGAACGCGGCGTAGGCGTCATCGCGCGCTGTGCGCTCGACGAGGGCTCGCTAAGCGGCAAGATGACGCGTGAGACGACCTTTCCGGAAGGTGACTGGCGCAACCGATACTTCACGCCGGAGAACCTGGGCGCCACCATGGACCGCGTCGACGCTCTTCGTGATGCTCTGCCGCAAGACGCGAGCTTGCCGGAGACGGCGCTGCGGTTTGCAATGACGCATCCGGCGGTCAGCACTGTGATTGTCGGCATGCGCTCTTCAGAACACGTACTTGCGAACGTGGAGGCAATGCGTGCAGGTCCCCTGCCACTGGAACAGGTGGAAACACTTCGGGCCCATCGCTGGAATCGGTGAAGCTATCAAAGGGCAGCCTCTCTTCGTGAAACGTCTGTAGAGAAACGCATGCGGCAGTTCCACGCGGCGGCGCTTCCCAGCATCGAACGACTGGATGCCGAACTTCGGCACAGACGTTTTCGCAGTTGGAGAGGATTGAGCGATGGCAGATCAGGCCGCATTGGAACAGAAGTACGCAAAAGTAGGACAGGTTCTTACAGGATTCAGCGATGAGGGCACGAAGATGGAAGGCATCTTCATGAACGGCGACAAGCTGGTGCTGAAGTGCTCGGTGCCGTCCAAGGTGATTGTGAACCGCATCTGGGACACGATTAAATCCGTCGATCCGACCTACTCCGATTTCGAGATCCAGATGACGCAGACCGGGCCCGACGAGCAGCCGTACACCATCAAGCACGGCGACACGCTGAGCGCGATCTGCCTGCGCTTCTATGGCCACGCCAACAAGTACCCCGAAGTCGCCAAAGCCAACAACGTGGATGCCAACAACATCCCGGTGGGAACCACGATCCAGTTGCCGGTGCTGTCGTAGCGCAAGGCAGCAGGTGAAAACAGCAAAGCCCGGCGATCGCCGGGCTTTTGCTGTGCATGCAGCACGCTACAGAATGTAGCGGCTCAAGTCCTGGTTCTTGACGATGCTGGCGACCTGCTGGCGAACGTAGTCGGCATGAACCTCCACGACGCGCTCGGTGGTGTCGCCATTACGACGGAGCACCACTGGTAACGGAGAGCGCTCGGGGACGGGTTCGCCTGCTTTCACCGGAATCGTGCTGGGTTCGACTTGTGCGATCACACCATCCTCGCGCTGCTCGCCCCGGTCTGCCGCTTCGCGCTCGGCAGCCTGCGCCTGCTTGACCAGGTCGGGTGCCTGGAAGCTGATCTCGTCCAGAACCCGCTCCATGATCGTGTGCAGGCGACGCGCACCGATGTTTTCCGTGGTCTCATTCACGCGAAAGGCGAAACTCGCCATCTCTTCCAGCGCTTCAGGCTGGAACTCGAGTTTCAGGCCTTCGGTATCCAGCAACGCAATTGACTGCTTCACCAGCGAGGATTTCGGCTCCGTGAGAATGCGCAGGAAATCTTCTACAGTCAGCGACTGCAGTTCGACGCGAATGGGAAAGCGGCCCTGAAGTTCCGGGATCAGGTCACTGGGTTTTGAGACGTGGAACGCGCCCGCGGCGATGAACAGGATGTGGTCGGTCGAGACGAAACCGTACTTGGTATTGACGGTGGTGCCTTCCACAATGGGCAGAATGTCGCGTTGCACACCTTCGCGCGAGACGTCGGGTCCGTGACCACCTTCGCGGCCGGCAATCTTGTCGATCTCGTCGAGGAAGACGATGCCCGATTCCTCGACGCGGTCGATGGCCGTGCGTGTCACCTGATCCATGTCGATCAGGCGCGACTCTTCCTCTTCAATCAGGTACTCGAACGCCTCCGAGACCTTCATCTTCTTTTTGCGCGAACGAGGTCCAAAGAGGCCCGGCAGGATGTCCTTCAGGTTCACATCCGACTCTTCGCTGGAGCCTACGCCGACGATCTCGATATTGGGAGAGTTGCGTTCGCGAGCTTCGATTTCGACAATGCGGTCGTCCAGCTTGCCTTCGCGAAACTGCGCGCGAAGCTTCTCGCGGGTGCGCGCCAGCGAAGCAGCGTCAGGGGCGGCCTCTGCGGACGATGCGGGTGCCTGCTGCTCTTCCAGTTGCCCTTCCGTCGCTTTGTCCTGCGCGGCTTCCAGCGCCTTGGACAGATCGAGCTTGCTCAGATCCAGCACCTCGCCATCCTTGGGCACCTGCATGGTGATCACTTGCACAGGCGTGCCCGTTGGCTTCGCAGCAGGCGCGGCAGGCTGGGGCAACAGCAGGTCCAGGATGCGGTCCTCCGCATTCAACTCTGCCTTGTCCTCGACCTCTTCCAGCTTCTCTTCGCGCACCATCTCGATGGCGGTTTCCACCAGGTCGCGCACGATCGACTCCACGTCGCGGCCAACGTAGCCGACCTCAGTGAACTTGCTGGCCTCCACCTTCAGGAACGGTGAGTTGGTCAGCTTCGCGAGACGTCGCGCGATCTCGGTCTTGCCCACGCCGGTGGCGCCGATCATGATGATGTTCTTCGGCATGATCTCGTCGGCCAGCTCGGGTGCGAGCTTCTGCCGGCGATGCCGGTTGCGCAGCGCAATAGCTACCGCACGCTTTGCGGCCTGCTGGCCGATGACGTACTTATCCAGCTCCGCAACGATTTCGCGCGGAGTGAGCTGTTCGAGGGAGACGGATTGATCCTCGGCGGTGCCGGGCAGATAGATGGCCACCTTACAGCTCCTCGATGGCGAAGTTCGCGTTGGTGTAGATGCAGATCTCGGACGCGATCTTCATCGCTTTTTCGACGATGGCGCGGGCCGGCAGGTCGGTGTTTTCCAGCAGAGCCTGCGCAGCCGACTGGGCAAACGAACCGCCCGAGCCGATGGTCATGATGGCGCCGCCCGCCGTGACGTCCGGCTCGATCACGTCGCCGTTGCCGCCAAGCAGGAAGATATGATCCGTGTCCGCCACCAGCAGCAGCGCGTCCAACTGGCGCAAGAGCTTGTCGGTGCGCCACTCCTTGGCGAGCTCCACGGCAGCGCGTGGCAGGTTTCCGGCGAATTGCTCCAGCTTGCCTTCAAATCGACTGAACAGGGAGAACGCATCGGCGGTCGATCCGGCAAAACCAGCCAGCACCTTATCGTTGTACAAGCGCCGCAGCTTGCGCGCGCCCTGCTTCATCACGGCCGATCCCATGGTCACCTGGCCATCGGCCGCCATGACCACCTTGCCGTCGCGGCGCACGCACAGTACCGTGGTCGAACGGATGCGGCGGCGTGTGCCGTCAGGGCCAAGGCCCAAATCGTACGGGTGGTGCTGCAGGTGAGTCTGTGCCCGGTTTGCGGGCGTTTTCTTCGTAGGCATCAACTTCCAGTATAAAGGCGCAGCGACCGCTTGCCGCGCACATGCGGGGCAGTTGCCGACCGCAACGGAGCAAACTCTCTGATCGAAGCCACACCTTCACGAACCGCCTACCGCGTAGCGCTTCGCCGCGCGGCGCATCAGGTCTTCGACGATCCCGTGGTCTTCCGCGACCCGTTGGCGCTGCGGATCCTGGGCATGACGCGCGACAAGCTGGAGCTGAACCAACTGCGTGCGCCCCGTCGACCCTATTCGCGGTCGCTGCGGGCCTTTGTGGTCGCGCGAGCATGCCTGGCCGAGGACACGCTGCGTGATGAAGTGGCTCGAGGCGCGACGCAATACCTGCTGCTCGGTGCCGGGCTGGACACCTTCGCCTACCGCAACCCGTACGGGGATGTACGCGTCTTCGAAGTGGATCATCCCGCGACCCAGCTCTGGAAACGATCGCTGCTGCGGGAAAGCGGCATCGTTCCGCCGGAGTCTTGCCGCTACGTGTCGGTGGACTTCGAGGAGGATGACCTGATCGAACGTCTGCTGGCCGCGGGATTCGACCCTGGCGCGACTACGGTCATCGCCTGGCTGGGAGTGGTGCCCTACCTGACTGCGGACGCCATGCGCTCAACCCTGCGAGGGCTGGGGAGCTTGCCTGGAACCAAGAGACTTGTGCTGGATTACAGTCTGCCTCGAGCGATGCTGCCGCCGAATGAGCAGTTGGCACTGGATTCGTTGAGTGCCCGGGTAGCGCAAGCGGGGGAACCGTTTCAGCAGTTCTTTGCGCCGGAAGAGATAGAGCGGGAGTTGGGGGACTCCGGTTGGGAGGTGCTACTGGACCTGGACAGTTTCGGGATCAACGCCCGCTATTTTTCGGGTCGTTGTGACGGTTTGGGTGTCCTGGGAAAGGGAGCGCGCCTGCTGCTGGCCGGCAATGCGTGACCAATGCAGGGTTGGGTTCCAACCTATTCTTCGCCGGAACGCATGGCGAAAACGGAAGGAAGAACTAGCATAACGAGGAACGCAAGGCCAACAATCAAATCATGCATGGAACATCCTTTGGAGCAAAGTCCCGCGTACAACCGGCTACGCAGGCACCCCGGCAACTCACCTGGCCTACCATGGGCGATACCAATGTTACGAATCACCTATGTACTGGCATGTACCACCTTCGGGGGAGTCGGCCTAACCTTGGACGCACTCTGGCCGATAGATTCATGCGACGCGGGATCGCTGCAGTCCCTGCTTGATCAACCTGCACATCCGCCGGTGCAAACGACAGGATTGGGCGCTCTGGCTACAATCAGGTTCGCATGACCTATGAAGCGGCCATCCAATTGCTGGCCACCGCCGGAGCCGAGCTGGCGGGTACCCGACGCAAGTTTGAGCTGGAGCATATGCGCGTGTTGGCGCGTGCCCTGGGCGACCCACAGACTCAGTTCCCCTCCGTTCTAATCGCCGGGACCAACGGCAAAGGATCGACTGCCGCGACGCTGGCCAGCATCTTGGCGTGCAGCGGCTATCGCACGGGCCTGTACACCTCGCCGCACCTGTTACGAGTCAACGAGCGCATACAGATCAGCGACCCGGCCCAGCCTGGCAATTCGCTCGTACCCATCGCAGATGAGGCGTTTGCGGAGAGCTTTGCCACGGTGGATGCTACCTCCCGCGATCTGGTCGCTCGCGGCGATCTGCCGCAAATGCCTAGCTTTTTCGAGACTGTGACCGCGATCGCGTTTCACGCATTCCAACACGCAGGTGTGGATATGGCGGTGCTCGAGGTGGGCTTGGGCGGACGCCTGGACGCAACCAACATCGTCGAGCCTGTATGCAGCGTGATCACCGACATTGCCCTGGACCACCAGGAGTGGCTGGGCAACACCATTACCGAGATCGCACGCGAAAAGGCCGGCATTCTGCGGCCCGGCGGAACTCTCGTCACCCTGCCGCAACATCCTGAGGCGAACTCCGCGATCGGCGAACGAGCCGTGGCGCTGGACGTTACAGGCGTAAATGCAGCGGCGTACCTGCCACAGCCCTCGCCACGCGAGGCGGTGAGCGACAGCTATGTGGTTCCTGCGTTCGGCGGCGCCTTCACGGTGACGCCGCAATTGCCTGGCGACCACCAGCGGCGCAACCTGGCCCTGGCGCTGGCGACGGCGGAGTGGCTGTCCGCCCGGACCGGGCTTGACCGCATTACGGCGGCAACGGCAGAGCGCGGCATCCGGGAGGTGCGCTGGCCTGGCCGGCTGGAGCGAACCACGCTGCCTGGCGGAGCCACCCTGCTGATGGATGTGGCACACAATCCTGCAGGCGTGTGGACGCTGCGGTCGTACCTGTCCCGCGCGTTCGCGGACGAGACCCTGCCCGCGCCCCGCACGCTTGTGTTCAGCGGGTTGGCAGACAAGGCGCTGGAGGAGATGGCCCAGATTCTGTTCCCCATCTTTGACGGACCAGGTGACCGCGTCATCCTGGTGCCCGTGCATTCGCCGCGCGCTGCCGGTGCGGAGCGGCTTGCCACCATTGCTGCTGGACACGCAGGGCATGAAGTCGCGATGCACAAGCAGTCCGGTGACGAAGCGGTGCAGTTGCTTTCCGGTATCGCCGAGGCGTACACGTCACTTCGCTCTGCCACGAACGGTTCCGTGGTGGTGGCCGGGTCGGTCTACCTTGTGGCTGAATGGAAAGAAGCCATGCTGGCTGATTCGGAGGAGCAGAAGTGAGCCAACTGGCCGTGGAGAATGGTGAACGAACGCAGCGCGACCTGCCTCGCATGACACGGCGCGAACCGTCTGCCTTCTGGAAGTGGGTGACGTACCTTGTGCTGATCCCGCTTATGGCAGTGTGGACCTTGGCGTGTGGATCGCTCTCGCTGTTCTGTTCGCTGTGGGACAAGTCTGGACGCCAGCAGCACAGCGTGGCACAGGCATGGGCGAAAGGCATGCTGCTGCTTTCGGGATCGCGGCTGACGGTGGTACATCCCGAGCGGCTGCAGCGCAGCGGTGCCGCCGTGTATGCCTGCAACCACCTCAGCTACATGGACACGCCTGCCCTGTTCGGAACGCTTCCCTTCCAGTTCCGCATCCTGGCGAACCATTATCTGTTCAAGTACCCGGCAGTCGGGTGGCACCTGACGCGGTCAGGGCAGGTGCCCATCGATCAGTCGAGTCTTCGCTCGCAGATTGCAGGGCTGACCCGCGGCGTGAAGACGCTGAAAGATGGCATGCCGATCTTGCTGTTTCCGGATGGAAGCCGGTCCAGCGACGGACACGTGAGGCAGTTCCTGTCGGGTGCGGCGTTTATGGCGATCAAGGCACAGGTACCGCTCGTTCCCTTGGCGCTCATCGGCACATTTGAATTACTGCCCATGCACACCTACTCGCTGTCGCCACGGCCGCTGCTGCTGGTGGTCGGGGAAGCGATCGATACCGTCGGCATGACCACAAAGAATGCGGACGAACTGACGCAGCAGTTACTGAAAACAATCAGTGACATGTACTACGCCTATTCCCCGCTGGACCGCCCGGAGCAAGCGCCAACGAACGAAGCCAAGATATTCGCCTGACGGTAGATCGCAGTATCACGGAACGCAAATAAGAAAGCCCGCTCCTGCAGGAGCGGGCTTCTCTCTGACGAGGACGGCCTAGTACGGACGGCCCCCACCCTGATGCGACCAGAACGCCGCATAGCCACGCTGGAAGGCCGCACGGTACAAACGGCGCGCCGGTCCACGATAGTTGCGGTACTCATCGCGATTCATCACATTTGGGCGACGTCCATTCTTCGCATCCTGGCTGGCGCCGTACATGCCATCGCGCCATCCCTGACGCTGAACGTCCTGGCGAAAATCAGACGGAGGCGCATCCCATCCTCCCGGGCCCTGTCCCGGAGGTGGCGGAGGCGGCGGTCCGTACCCATTTCCGTACTGCGCCATGGAGATCGCCGGCACAGCCAAAGCTGCTGCGAACACGGCCGTTACGATACGTCCCTTGATGTTCATGCGAAGTTCCTTTCCTGCCCGTCTCGTTCAGAGCAACGCTCCGAATTCGGAGCAACGACATACGAGAAGACACCGTTTGGGACGGCGGGTTGCGGCTGCGTGTTGCCACACCTGACAGATTTCGCACAAGCATCGGCTTCACCGCATAAAGCTGGCATTGTCGGCCGGCTACTGGGCGGCCGGGACCGTATCGCGATATTTCGGCCAACCCTGCACTAGTTCGTGCACAACCGCATCGCCGACTCGAAATGCATTTTCCAATGACGGCTGCAGGGCGCTGTAGCTTGCGATCTTGCTGCTGAACGCCTCGTCGGCCAGCGGCTCACTCGCTGGCTGCTGATCGAAGTTGCTTGCTGTCCGCAAAACGAGCACGCGGTTCATGTCAACGCGACCGGTCTTCGCAAGCTGGCTCAACGAGTACAGCGTTCCCGAATCCTCCATGCCGCTGATTGCATAAGTGCCCTTGCCGCCAGTCTGGTAGCGCACCCACGCGCGCGCCCACTCGCTCAACTTGCGCCCGTGATAGTACGTGCTGGAAGACATCGCAGTTCCGCGCTGCACCCGGGGCGCGGTATGCGCGGCATCGCCCGCAAACTGTAGACGGCGCTCCTGCAAGCCGGGCAGGTCCATCAGCGGAGTGTGCTCCGTCTGGCGGACCGCCCAGTCGACGAGCTTGCTGTTCAGTTGAAACGCCATACCGTTGTCATCGGTCCTGGGCTCTTCGTACGGAGTCTTCTTCCGCAATGGAACGTACCCTGTCGACCAATCTTTCGGTATCTCGCGGGCATCGAATTCGTACGCGTAATCCCCGTCCACGATCCAGTCCGACCACACCGCCGACCCAAGCGTGCCGGCCTGCGGATCGATGCCGCCGATGCCCGCGACGATCCAGTACGCATGCGACAGATCGAATCTTGGATCAAGCCCCAGGGCCATGATGGTGCTGCTGGCGCGCAACGTTCCCATGCCGGTCACGATGCCGAGCACACCGTCGTCGTTCATCAAGGCGTCGTGATACGCGGCTGGCAGCGCGTAGCGATGGTTCAGGTGTTCGCGCTCAACCCAGTACTGGAACTCGCCGGGCGCGTCCCCGGTGTCCTTGCCGATCTCGAACATAGTGACGACGACGGCCTTGACCGGGATGGGACGCTGCCCGGTAGCGGATGGCCCTTGTGCCACGGCGCGCATTCCACACAGCAGGGCGAGCGCCAACGTACTTCTGCGAAAAAGATGCATGTCCTTCAGCCTAGCGAAGCACATGGTGGGCGACAAGAAACGACTTCTTCCTGAAGCGAGTGGTGCAGCGTCTTTCCGTGTGGAGATCGCTTGCAGACGAGCAACATGCGGCCACGATTCCGTCTCTCACTCATGGACGGAGGAACATATCATGCAGGCTCTTCATGACGGACAGTGCGGGCTGTGTAGCCACTTTGGCGAGAACCACGCAAAGAACGACGCGCTGGTCAGCATCATTTCCAGCAAGCAGGCAGATGTGGTGCTGCTGGACGAATGCGGTCACCCCAAACACTCCAGCCTTCACCTGAAGGTGACGCCGATCAGCGGTTGTGACGGCTTTGTGCCGGCCGCCTCGGCGTAGGTATTCGATACCGAGCAAGCGAACTCCCGCGCCCTGAGGGAGACGCGGGGCAAAGCAATGCCAGTGCAAACGGCGCGGACTTAGCGCCGTTTGCACTGGCATCTTCTTTCACCGGCAATCAGGGTGTTCCTTCTGTATCGACGATTCCACTAGCTGGCTCGAGCGCCTCAGTATTTCGACTGAAGCACTGCGGGATAGTGGCGGATCTTTGAGCTTCCTGTCGGGCAAAGCTCAACCAGCGGGCAAGCGAAACAGGCGGGCTGATTCGGGGTGCATCGGGTTTGCCCCAGCAACTTCACCAACTGGTGATGGTCGTCCATGGTCACGGCCTGCCAGTCGCTAGGGACAATGCGCATCAGCGCGTCTTCGACCTGTCTCGGCGTGCTGCGCTCCGGTGCAAAGCCCATGCGTACGGACACGCGCTGATGGTGGCCGTCCACGCTGATCACCGGTCGACGCAGCGAGGAGAAGTTCACCACGGCAGCGCTCACCTGCGACCCGATGCCTGGAAACTGCTCCAGCCACGTGCGAATCTTCGCGGTGCGATAGTTGGCAAGAAACAGCAGCGACAACGCTCCCGTACGTGCCGTGATCTGCTCGAGTGTGGCCTTCAATTGCGGTGCTTTGCGGTCCGCAAAAGTGGCCATGTGGATGGTCTCTTCGATCTCCGTAACGGGAGCATCCCGCAGCCGCTCCCACCCCACTTCGTCCCAACTATTAGGCCCCGTTGGCCACCCGTCGTAACGTTCCCGCAGAGCCCGCAGCAGAGCGTGCGACTCCGGCGTCTTGGTGCGGGAACTACATAGGGAGTAGATGAGCTGGGTCAGCGGGTCCCAGACCTCGCGCTGCGGCGGAGTTCCACAGGCATTCAGCAGCGATTGGTGCATGGCGACCAGGCGCCGCTGCTCCTGCAAGTCGTGCGCCGTCCAGCCGGGCGCTTCCGAATGAGGCCCGGTCGCATCACCGAAGAGCGAATTAGGAGCTGGCTGAAGACGCGCCACTCTGACCGCCTCGCCGAGCTTACAGAGACCCCTCAACCGCCTTACGGCAGCGGCCATACAGATCCAACAGTTGGCCTACCTGGTCTTCGGGCTTCGCAATGGTGGCGCCCGCAAACCCAGGTGTGCCGCCGCCGCTGCCCTTCACCACGTTCGTGGTCGATGCAATGAACTTCAGAAGATCGAGCGCGATGTCTTCGGTGCGCCTGGCGGAGTTGTTGGTGTCCATAAGTCCCTCACCAGCAAGGATACCCGTTTAGGTAAGGGACGCACGCAGGCCTGAGAAGCAGAACCTGGCGGAAAGCTGCTCAGCAACGCGTTCCAGCCCCGGTTCCGCGGCTGCATCTGCCATAATGCGGCTATGGAGCCGACCCTAAGCATTGTTGTCCCCTGCTTCAACGAGGCAGAGGTCATTGCAGAATGTCACAGTCAGCTCACAAAAGTGCTGCAGGGAATGGCTGTACCGTACGAGATTGTCTTTGTCGACGACGGTTCCAGCGATGCGACGCCGTTTCTCCTGGAAGAACTTCATCTTACCGATCGGGAACATGTCACGATCGGCCGGCTCAGCCGCAACTTCGGCCACCAGATCGGCGTGACCGCTGGTTTGACCCTCACTCGGGGAGCGGCCGTCGTCATTATCGATGCCGACCTGCAGGACCCGCCTGAGCTGATTCCGGAGATGTTCCGGCTGTGGCGCGAAGGGTTTCAGGTGGTCTATGGCGTGCGCGATGTCCGCAAGGGCGAGAGCCGCTTCAAGCTGATTACCGCCAAGCTGTTCTACCGCCTGATGAACGGTCTTTCTGACGTAGAGATTCCGTTGGATACCGGGGACTTTCGACTGATCGATCGCAAAGTGGTGCAGGCCCTCGCACAAATGCCAGAGCGGCACCGGCTGCTGCGGGGCATGGGCAGTTGGATCGGTTTCAAACAAACAGGGCTGCGCTACGAGCGGCACGCCAGGTTCGCGGGGACTACCAAGTATCCGCTGCGCCGCATGCTCATGCTTGCTACCGACGGGATCGTTGGCTTCTCGACGGTTCCACTGCGCATCGTCACGATCCTCGGCTTCTTCGCTGCCACTGCTGCGCTCGTAGGCATTCTCTACACATTGGCCGTGCGGCTGTTCACGTCGTCCTGGGTGGCTGGTTGGGCCATCAGCTTCATCGGCATGCTTTTCATGGCGGGGCTGCAGATGCTCTCGCTCGGCATCGTGGGCGAGTACATCGGCCGCATCTACACCGAGAGTAAACAGCGGCCGCTCTTCTTCTTCCAGGAAGTCCTGAACGCATCGTCGTCGCCAAACAGCGAGACTCCGTTCACATCGACCCACCTGGCTGGAGCCGCCCCAGAGATGAAGCCGGCGCAGCCGCTCGGCTGATCGATCACGGGCGACGTTCTCCTGCAATACCTCACCACGACATCTCTGAATAAACGCTTGCTTCTTATTGGCTGCTGCTGAGTGGGGGCAGTGACATACACCTGTGCAAAGGTCGGGCAACACCGCAGGCGCTGACTACTACAAGGACGGGTCAGCGTGGAGAGCTGATCGCCATCTCTGCAACTCGGAGATGGAGATATCTTGCGCAGCAGCGGGATGACGTTGTCTCTGGAAAATAACCGGAGCGCAAAAAGCAGTGAACAGGAAAGCGCACTTTTACGAGCAACTCGGCTCCTACAACAGAGCACCTGCAGAGCGCGGGTAAGCTCTGCTCTACTTCACGAGCGTTCTTATGCCTTTCTCATCTCTTCCGGAATGAAATGGGGAGAGGCCGCTTAGTGCGGCTCAGAAATGAGAAAGCAGAGATGTTGAACAAAACCACAGAGCGCGGGAAGATTTTCAGTACAACCCTTGCGCTGCTGGCAGTTTTGGCAATCCCTTCCTACGCAACCTGCCATGCGCAAACCGGCCAGGAAGACGACGCCACACGAAACGCCCAGATCGACGACCTGCAACGAAAGATCGACGAACTGCAAAAGCAGATCAATGCCATGCGGAAACCGAACTCATCGTCGCCTGCCGCGATCCGCACCACACCCGAAGTAGTACCGCAGAGCCTTGCGCCAACCGCTGCTGAGGAAGACAGCACGACGGCGAAGGCAAGCGCGCCTCCAGAGCCGGCCGTGGAACACGCCGCCACTGACGACAAACACTCAGAGCCGTTTGCCTATGCCGATTACAGCTGGCTCAACGGAAACGCACGCACCATCGATACGCCGTATGCGACCAAGTTCTTCACGCCAGAGATTCGCGCGGACGTGAACTACACCTATGACTTTCGCCACCCGCAGGACGACACCATCTCCGGCTCCAGCGAAGTCTTCCGCTCAGGTGAAGTACAGCTCACGCAGCTCGGCGTAGGTGGTGATTTCCATTACGACAACGTCCGGGCTCGCCTGATGACACAATTCGGGCTCTACTCTGAAACGACACCGCGCAACGACGCCAGCCCCGCCCGCGGCCAGTGGAACCTGGCAGACGCTTACCGCTATGTCTCAGAGGCGTATGGCGGGTATCACTTCAATGTGCAGCACGGCATCAACCTGGACGCGGGCATCTTCATGTCCTATGTCGGCCTATTCTCTTACTACCAGTTTGATAACTGGGCGTACCAGCCCTCGTATGTGTCGTCGAACACGCCATGGTTCTTCAACGGTGTGCGGCTGCAGTGGTATCCCACGGCGAAATTGAAGATTGAGCCTTGGTTCACCAACGGCTGGCAGTCGTATGGGAAGTTCAACAACCGCCCCGGCCTTGGCGGCCAGATCTTGTACCGTCCCAATGGACGGTGGTCCATCCTGGGCAACCAATACGCTCTAGGACGCGATGCTCTGGGCGTGAAGGATCGCACGCGTTACCACACCGACGACAGCATCGAGTACAAGTACTACCAGGCAGGCAGCCAGTATGCACGGATCAGCAAGGCCGCACTCTCCCTTACAGGCGACGCCGGCTGTGAATCCGGTGGGGGCGTCAGTTGCTTCGGCAATGGCAAGAACGGCCCCAAGCAAAGCTTCCTGGGCTTCATGCTCTACAACCGCCTCTGGTTCGACCGCGATCGCTACGCGCTGACGCTCGGCGGCGGACGCATCAACAATCCAGGCCGCTACCTGGTGCTGCTGCCGCCGATCAATGGTGCGACCGCGGCTTCGGGCACAACGTACTTCACTGAGAATCCTGGCGATCCGTTCAAGGCCTGGGATGCCTCGGTCACTGCGGATTACATGCCCAGCCAGTACTTCACATACCGCTTGGAGTACAACCATCGCGCGGCAAACGTGCCGTACTTCAGCGGGCCGGGCGGCGTAACGCCGCCGGGAGGAAACACAGGTACGCCCGGTGCTGCTGTGCCTGGCTGGTCGCCTGACCTGCGCAATAGTGAGAACCGCATGACGTTCGCGTTTCTTGTGAAGTTCTAGGCAATCTCAACCCGCTCGCGGGTGGGCTTCTGCACAGCGGAGGCCCACCTGGCAGCAATACAGCCACTTATGATCCATCCCAGTTTTGAACTCGCCATGGATGCGGAGCGCCTCTTCGCCTGGGCTCATGTTGCACCGCAGGCCACGCCGCAGTGGACACATCGCGGCACGGCGTACAGTCACCGACACTATCCCGTGCTTCGCCTGTCACGCACGGGGCAACGTGAACTTGTGTGGATGCGCCAGGGTCTGATCCCCGCGTATGCCCACGATGAGGGTGGAGCGGAAGAGCGGGAAGCGGCGCACGCGGAAAGCCTCTCCTGCTCGTCCTGTTACCGGAGTGCGTTTCGGCGCCGGCGATGCATCCTTCCTGCCGACCACGTAACCGACCTGCAGCACGGCCCAGACCGGACCGGCAGCATGTGTTCCCTGGCGCTCGCCTCCGGTGAGATCTTCGGCCTGGCCGGCGTGTGGGAGACATGGAGTAACGACAACGGCCACCCGGTAGAGACCTTTGCTGTGGTCACAACACCGGTCTCCGCAGCGATGCGGCACTTCGCGGATCGCATCCCGGTCGTAATTGCGGAACCTGACCAGGATCGATGGCTATACACGGGCGACGTGCGCGACGAGCCCTTTGATCTGTTGCGTGCCCTGGACGTGAACACGTTGCAGGATTGGCGGTTGAGCCCATGTCTCCCGGCATGAAGACCTCCGTCCCTGTGGCGTCGGCAGGCATGGAAGCGGCAGCGGCACGAGAGACCCGTGCGCAGGAGAAAGCTCGCCGTGCTTTCATGCTCTATCCGGCGCTGTTCAGTGCGGCCCTGGGCTGCGGCACGGTAGCGCTGACATGGTGGTGCGTCCATGACGCCGTTGCGCATCCGCACCAGCAGATCTCGCCCGCGGCCTTGCTGGTCGGTTTGGTGTACCTCTTTATCCCCGTCGGTGCAATCCGCCTGCTGTGCTTCGGCGGAATGCTGCTGTCGCCGCGGCGCAGAGAGGCAGCCGGCGGCCTGCTGCCCGGCGCCTCGGGACGAAGTGCAGGCCACGATTCCGCTGAGACTCCGCCAGTCACGGTTTGCCGACGCATCGGCGTTCTGGTGCTTGCGGAAGCAGCGACTCTGCTGGCCGTGTGGACGTGGTGCATCGTCCGGCTCTTGCACGCAGCGTGAGAGCGCACGAGCGATGGAGGCTCGACCGCATGGTTGACCTCGGTTAGCGCGAACACCACTGCCGGCGCACAAACCTCTATAGACGGAACTGCAGGAGGGCGCACCCGGCATCTCAGTAGAGGAATATGAAGAGCGGTATCAGGATTCTTTCGATTCCAGTCCTTCTGGCCAGTTCCCTCTGCCTTGCGCAGACTTCGCCGGCCCCCGCGGACGCCGGCCCGACTCCAACAGCACCAAGCGCCAGCGCGTCTCCGGGGCAGTCTGGTGATTTCTGGCAGAGGCTGGCCGCCTACTACCGCCAGGACTGGAACGGCACCGCCGCGTCCGGCCCGGCTCCGGCCCGCCGAGGTCTTCCATCTCCCCTCAGCTCGCCGCCCTTCCCCAGCGCCGACTGGAGCTACGGCGGTTCACCCACCATCGGTGAACCCGACACAAATTCATACCCGCTGCAAACTGCCCTGAACGGCGCCAAGGGCCGGGTGAAAGTGTACGGCTGGGTGGAGCCCACGGTGAACGGCAGCACCGCTGGCAACGCCCAGGGCGCGCGCAATAATCCTGTGGCGAATGACTTTTACCCGAACCGCCTCGAACTCGGACAGTTCGTTGTCTACGTGGAACGGCTTCCCGACTCGGTGCAGCGCGATCACATCGATTGGGGCTTTCACCTGACCTCGCTGTTTGGAACGGACTACCGGTCGACCACCAACAAGGGTTACTTCAGCAGCCAATTGCTCGACAACAACCGGCAGTACGGCTTTGACCCCGCGCTGGAGTACGTGGACGTGTACTTCCCGCATGTTGCCGAAGGCATGAACCTGCGTGTCGGCCGCTTCATTTCCATTCCCGGCATTGAAGCGCAACTCACTCCGAACAACTACGTCTTCAGCCACTCCCTGCTCTACTCGGTTGACCCGTTCACCGACACAGGCGCGCTCGCGACCATCCAGGCCAATAAGCAGACGGTGATCCAACTCGGCATCTCTGCGAGCCATGATGTCGCGCCCTGGACCAGCGACGCGAAGCCCTCATTCATGGGGTGCGTGAGTCGATCGTCGAAGTCAGAAAACAACAACAGCTACACCTGCGTGAACGGCATCAACGACGGCAAATACGCCTTCAACAATATTCAAATGTTCGATGAAACCTGGTACCACAAGTTCAACTCCAGTTGGCACATGGCGACGGAGGTCTACTTCATGTACGAGCGCGACGTTCCCAGCGTGAACGGTCCCATCACTCCGGAAAAGGGCACCAACGGTGCCAACTGCTCACCCGGCAAGGCAACCTGTTTCGCCCAGGAGTATGCCTTTGTGAACTACGTAAATAAGCAGCTTGGGCCGCACAACTACCTGACGCTGCGCAACGATCTGCTGAACGACAAGAAGGGGCAGCGCACCGGGTACGCGGGCAAAGTGTCGGAGTGGACGTTCGCATGGAACCACTGGATCGGATCTACGATTCAACTTCGCCCCGAGATCCGTTTCGACCACGCGTGGGATCGCCGCACCTACAATCACGGCACAGCGATCAACCAGTTCACCGCGGCCAGCGACCTGGTCTTCCATTTCTAAGCGCGGCTCGCTTCACGCGCAGGCGTCACATCTCTACGAGCGTCGCCTCATGCGCGGCTGTGGCCAGCGGCAGGGTAAAGGTGAACACCGAACCCGAACCCGGTTGACTGGTCACCTCGATCGTTCCATCGTGCGCCTCGACAATCGCGCGGCTGATGGCCAAGCCCATTCCCGATCCCGAGATATGCTCATGCGGATTTCGCGCCCGGTAGAAGCGGTCGAAGATGAACGACTGCTCGCTAGGATCGATGCCGTAGCCTCGATCTGCAACCGCGATAGAAACCGCACTGCCTTGAACCCGGGCAGAGACGGTGATCGGTGTCTGCTCCGGTGAATACTTCGCCGCGTTCTCGATCAGGTTGCACACCACCTTTTGCACCAGTTCCGCGTCGGCCCACACGTCGGGAACGTTTCCATCCACGATGGTGATCGGGTGGTGCGCATAGGACGAAGCGCAATCGTGCCGAGCCTGCTCCAGCAGGTCGTGCACGTTCACGGCGCGGAAGGTCATGTGAACTTGCCGGGCATCCAGCTTGCCCATTTCGGTGGCTCGCTCGACCAGCAGGTTCAGCCGGTCACTCTCCTCATCCACCACGTCGATCAGGTCGTCGCGCATGTCGGCCGGCATGTTGCGGTTCGCCCGTAGCGCCGAAGCCGCGCCCTTGATCGAGGTGAGCGGCGTGCGCAGCTCATGCGTAATGGAATCGATAATCAGCGTACGAAGGCGTTCGCTTTCCTTCGTCGCCTCACCCTTCGCCAGGTCGGCCAGCGCCTGAGCGCGATCCAGGGAGATAGACACGAGGCCGCCAATGGTCTGCAGGCTTTCCGATGACACCCGGACACCGGTCATGGTCAGCAAGCCGCGCGGCCGCGCGCCCGCCATGATGGGAATGCGCACCTCACCCGTCGCTTCCAGGTCTGGCTCGCGCAGGCTCAGCGCTACCTGGCGCAGGTGCGGAACCTCCGCGCTGATCACAGTGCTGCCATGCTGAAACACGCGGTCACCATCCAACAGATACAACACCACTCCGGAAGCGTGCGTTACGCGGGCGATGAGCACCGGCAATGCCGTTTGCAGATTGCCGACATCGTCCAGTTGCAGCAGCTCGCGGCCCAGTTGGAACGACAGCTCGACCTCCCGCTGCCGCGACCGTGCTCGCGACGCCTGATCGCGCGCCTTCTGGGACAACCGGCTGCCGACCGCGGCAGTTACAAGGAAGACAAAGAGTGCAAGCCAGTTCTGCGAATCTGCAATCGTGATTCTGCCGATGGGTGGAAGAAAAAAGAAGTTGTAACAAACCGTTGCCGCAAGCGAAGTTACCAACGCGTAGCGGAAGCCCCAGTTGGCTGCGAGTGTCAGGATCAGCAACAGCAGCGTCAACGCAACCGTGGTCTGGTTCACATGGAGCCAGCGGCTGTAGACGAGTACAATTCCGGCCAGAGCCGCAGCCGCAACCGTCCACCGAAAGATGATGATGAAGCGCCGCGAGTCCATGAGGGCAATTCTAAGGCGATGACCGTTCGGAAGACACCGGAAGACTGGTTGCACAGCAGCGAGGCGGAAGGCGAGAAGCAGAAGGGCCGCTTCAAGGTCTTTCTTGGCTACGCTCCGGGTGTCGGCAAGACGTACAGCATGTTGAGCGAGGGCCTGCGGCGGTTGCAGCGCGGCGAGGACGTGGTCATCGGTGTCGTCGAAACGCACGGCCGCGCAGGCACAGCGGAGGTAAGCCAGAAACTCGAGCAGGTGCCCCGGCGCGACCTCGATTATCGCGGAACCATCTTTCAGGAGATGGATGTAGACGCGATTCTCAAGCGCGCTCCGCAGGTGGTGCTGGTCGACGAATTAGCACACACCAACGTGGTGGGCAGCCGCTTTGAAAAGCGCTACGAAGACGTTCTGCTGCTGCTCGAAAACAGAATCGACGTTCTCACCACGGTCAACATCCAGCACATTGAAAGCCTGACTACGCGCGTGCAGGCACTGACCGGCGTGACCGTGCGCGAGCAGGTGCCCGACTGGGTGCTGGACCGCGCCGACGAAATCGTTATCGCCGACCTGACCCCGGAAGCACTCATCACGCGCATGCGGCGCGGTGACATCTATCCGCCGGATCGCATCGAGCGCTCACTGGCGAACTTCTTCCGACGCGGCAATCTGATCGCCCTGCGCGAGATGGCATTGCAAAAAGTCACCAAGGCGGTCGACCGCCACCTGGACGACTACGTTCGCCGTAAACGCCTGGGTGCGCACTGGGCGGTTACGGAGCGCATCGCCGTGTGCATCAGCAGCAATCCGCAGGCGCGCGACCTGATCGCACGCGGCGCCAGATTGGCCGAGGGCATGGACGGCGAGTTGTTCGTAGTTCACGTAGAGACGGAGCGCGACGAAGATCCGGAGCGGCAACACACCCTGCAGGCGCACCTGCAGTTCGCGAGCAATCTGGGTGCGGAGATCGTTCACCTGAAAGGGAAAAGTGTCGCGTCTGCCACGGCCGAATACGTCACGCAGCACCGCATCACCCAGGTGATCTTCGGCCGATCTGCCCTGCACGGCCTGCGCAAGTACCTGTACCATCTCGCCATCCAGAAGTTCATGACCGAAGCGCCACACGTCGATCTGCACATCGTCACCCAGGAGGAATCGTGAGCCGCATCCTCATCGTCGACGACGAGCCCCAGATCACCCGCATGCTGCGCGCTTCCCTGGTCAGCAGCGGCTACGAGGTGATCAAGGCGGGCAACGGCCGCGAAGGCCTTGAGGTCTTCGAATCGTCAAAGCCAGACCTGGTCATTACCGACCTAAGCATGCCCGTAATGGACGGGCTTGCACTGACCGAGGCGATCCGCCGCATCTCTCGCGTGCCCATCATCGTTCTTAGCGTTCGCGCGACCGAAGGCATGAAGATCGACGCCCTGGACGCGGGCGCAGATGACTATGTGACCAAGCCTTTCGCCATGCCGGAGTTGCTGGCCCGTGTGCGCGCACAGTTACGTCGCCAGGCCCTGCCGCCGCAGGAAAGCACGACACCCGAAGGCACGCTGAACGCAGGCGACTTCGAACTAAACCCGGAAGTCCACCGTGTGCTGGTGCGCGGTGTGGACGTGCGCCTGACACCGAAGGAGTTTCAGTTACTTGCGGCTCTGTTGCAGAAGCCGGATCGCATCCTGACCCATCGAGCTCTTGGTCGTTTCATTTGGGGCGCTGCCGAAGAGGGGCAAGTCGAGAAGCTGCGCACTCTGGTAGCGCAACTGCGTAAGAAGATTGAGCACGGCGAACATCGCTACATTCACAGCGAGCCCTGGGTGGGCTACCGGCTTACTCCCTCGCCTGAGAACTTATAACTTTCTCATGCCTTTCTAACGGACTTCCCACGCGAGGAAGCATGTAATTACTGTGTGGTCGGGATTGTAAGTCCGTACGTCGCGTGGCTTCGTGTGCTGCCGGGTGATCGGCAAGATCAACACACAGCAACAGCACGATTATGTCTCAGCCCGCCGGTCGCACCCTGCGTTACAGCATCGCTCTTCTTCCAAAGAGCCCGGCTCTGCTACGCAGCATCTTCGCACCGCACCCCGACGTGGTGCGAAGGCCGACTCGCGGGACCACTATCGCACTCAAGAAAGGCTGACTAGATGCTGGATGCTCTGGCCTTGCTATTACTCTCGCTGCTCTTTGCCACATCGCTGCTGTATGTGCGCGGATGTGAAGATTTGAAGGGAAAACGCCCATGATCCTGAATGTGGCTCTTCTGACTATCGCGGTTCTGCTGATGGTGTATCTCGTGTACGCCTTGTTGCGCCCGGAGAAGTTCTAAATGACTCTGAATGGTTGGCTGCAAATTGGCTTGTTCATGGCGATTGTGTTGCTTCTGGCGAAGCCGCTGGGCAGCTTCATCACCGCCGTCTTCGAACACCGCCGCACCTTTCTCGATCCTGTGTTGGCGCCAATAGAACGTCTGCTGTACCGCGTGACCGGAGTCAAACAAGACGAGGAGATGACGTGGTGGCAGTACACCAACGCCATGCTCATCTTCAGCCTGGCGTCTCTGGTGCTTACCTATGTGATCCAGCGCGTGCAGCACCTGCTGCCCCTGAACCCGCAGAACCTGCCCAACGTGGCGGCAGACCTGGCGCTGAACACCGCTGTCTCGTTCACGACGAACACCAATTGGCAGTCGTACACGCCGGAAACGACCATGAGCTACCTGACTCAGATGGTCGGTCTGGCCACGCACAACTTCTGGTCCGCAGCCGTTGGTCTGGCACTCGCGATCGCGTTCATTCGTGGCATCGCCCGCCGCGAGATGAAGACGCTCGGCAACTTCTGGGTCGACCTGACGCGCGGCACGCTGTGGATCCTGCTGCCGATTTCCGCCGTGCTCGCGTTGGTGCTGGTATCGCAGGGAGTCGTGCAAAACTTCCGGCCCTACGACACAGCAAAGCTCGTCGAGACACAGAAGACGACCGGCTCTGACGGCAAGACAACAACCGTGTCCACGCAGACCATTGCACAGGGCCCGGTAGCCTCGCAGGAAGCCATCAAGATGCTCGGCACCAACGGTGGCGGCTTCTTCAATGCAAACAGCGCCCACCCGTTTGAGAACCCCACGCCGCTGACCAACCTGCTGCAAATGCTGGCGATCTTTCTGATACCTGCGGCCCTGACGGTCACTCTAGGCCAGATGGTGAAGTCTCCGAAGCACGGCTGGGCTGTGCTCGCCGCCATGGTCATTCTGTGGTTCGCCGGCACGTTCGTTTGCTACTGGGCAGAGGCACAGGGCAATCCGCAACTCGCGCATGTAGACCAGCACGTCTCCGCGACGCAGAGCGGCGGCAACATGGAAGGCAAGGAAGTTCGCTTCGGCATTGCGAACACCGCCCTGTTCGCAACCGTGACCACTGACGCAAGCTGCGGTGCCGTGAATGGCATGCATGACAGCTTCACACCGCTCGGCGGCCTCGTTCCCATGGTTAACATCCTGCTGGGCGAAATCGTTTTTGGCGGCGTGGGCGCGGGCATGTACGGCATGCTGGTCTTCGTCATCCTCGCGGTGTTCATCGCCGGTCTCATGGTCGGCCGCACGCCGGAGTACCTCGGCAAGAAGATCGAAGCGTATGACGTGCAGATGTCAATGCTGTATCTGCTCATCTTTCCGCTCATCATCCTGAGCCTGGCGGCCATCGCGATTCGCATGCCGGTTCTGGGCCTAGGCAGCTTGACCAACCACGGACCGCACGGCCTATCGGAGATCCTGTACGCGTACGCCTCCGCCACCGGCAATAACGGATCCGCCTTCGCTGGCCTCAGCGCCAACACGCACTGGTACAACTTCTCGCTCGCCGTTGCGATGTTCGCTGGCCGCTTCCTCATGCTGATTCCCATGATGGCCATCGCTGGCAGCCTAGCCGCGAAGAAGATTGTGCCCGCCTCCGCCGGCACCTTCCCGGTCACCACGCCCCTGTTCACGGTGCTGCTCACGGGCATCATCCTGATTGTCGGCGCGCTCACCTTTTTCCCAGTGCTCAGCCTTGGTCCAATACTGGAACATCTGCTGCTCCGCGCGGGCCAACTCTTCTAACGGCGCAACGAGGAAACCATGGCCACGAAGAAACGTTCTCTCTTTGATCCCGCAATTGTCCGCCGCGCCTCGGTAGATGCCCTGCGCAAACTCAGCCCACGGCTGATGATGAAGAACCCCGTCATGTTTGTGGTGGAGATCGGCAGCGTGCTCACCACCGTGCTGCTGGTCATCGATCGCATCCTGCACCGTGGGCACTTCAGCTTCGACCTCCAGATCACGTTGTGGCTCTGGTTCACGGTGCTCTTCGCGAACTTCGCCGAGGCCATGGCGGAGGGCCGCGGCAAAGCACAGGCCGACGCCCTGCGCCAGGCCAAGTCCGAGACCACCGCCTACAAGGTGGACAAGAGCGGCCAAGTGCAGGAGATCGCCAGTTCCCAGTTGCGTGCCGACGATGTGGTCCGCGTCACCGCCGGGCAGATGATTCCTGGCGACGGTGAAGTAGTCGAAGGTGTCGCTTCTGTCGACGAATCCGCGATCACGGGCGAGTCTGCTCCGGTGATTCGCGAAGCCGGTGGCGATCGCTCCGCAGTTACGGGCGGCACGCGCGTGCTCAGTGACGTGATCACCGTACGCATCACCTCGAACCCTGGCGAGACCTTCCTCGACCGCATGATCGCGCTGGTCGAAGGCGCCGAACGGCAGAAGACTCCCAACGAAATTGCACTCAACATTCTGCTTGCGGGACTTACGATTATTTTCCTGTTGGCGGTCGTCACGCTGCAGCCGTTCGCGCAGTACTCGGGCGCGCCGCAGACCGTGTTCGTGCTCATCTCATTGCTGGTTTGCCTGATCCCGACCACCATTGGTGGGCTACTTTCGGCGATCGGCATCGCAGGTATGGATCGCCTCGTGCAGCACAACGTGCTGGCCACGAGCGGCCGCGCCGTGGAAGCCGCAGGCGACGTGAACACGCTGCTGCTCGACAAGACCGGCACCATTACCGTCGGCAATCGCCAGGCCGCTGAGTTCGTTCCCGCACCCGGTGTGACCGCTGCGGAGCTTGCCGACGCGGCGCAGCTCTCGTCGCTTGCCGATGAGACTCCGGAAGGCCGCAGCGTGGTCGTGCTCGCGAAGGAGCAGTACAACCTGCGCGGTCGCGAACTCGGCCAGGTGAACGCCGAGTTCATTCCCTTCAGCGCCAACACCCGCATGAGCGGCATCGAGGTGGACGGTCGCTCCATTCGCAAGGGTGCCGTGGATGCGATCGCTCGCTATCTGGACGAGCACGGCAAAGGCATGCCCGCTGAGGTTCGCGCCTCCGTCGAAGAGATCTCCCGCAAGGGCGGCACACCGCTGGTCGTCGCCGAGAACGGCCGCGCCATGGGCGTGATCTACCTGAAGGACGTGGTCAAGGGCGGCATGAAGGAGCGCTTCGACCAGCTCCGCGCCATGGGCATTCGCACGGTGATGATCACGGGCGATAACCCGCTGACCGCCGCCGCCATTGCGCGTGAGGCAGGTGTCGACGACTTTCTGGCGGAGGCCAAGCCCAAGGACAAGATGGACCTAATCAAGCGCGAGCAGGCCGAGGGCAAGCTCGTCGCCATGACCGGCGACGGTACCAACGACGCGCCCGCGCTGGCTCAGGCCGACGTAGGCGTCGCCATGAACAGCGGCACCCAGGCCGCCAAGGAAGCCGGCAACATGGTTGACCTCGACTCGAATCCGACCAAGCTGATCGAGATCGTCGGCATCGGCAAGCAGTTGCTCATGACACGCGGCGCTTTGACCACCTTCAGCATCGCGAATGACGTGGCCAAGTACTTCGCCATTATCCCGGCTATGTTCGCCGGCGTCTTCCCGGTGCTGAACGCGCTCAACATCATGCACCTGCACAACTCGGAATCGGCGGTACTGTCGGCTATCATCTTCAACGCTCTGATCATCATCGGTCTCATTCCGCTGGCGCTGAAAGGTGTAGCGTACAAGCCGCTATCTGCCGCAGCGCTGTTGCAGCGCAACCTGCTTGTCTATGGTGTGGGCGGCATCATCGTTCCGTTCATCGGCATCAAGCTGATCGACATGCTCATCACCGCGATTCACCTGGCGTAAGGACCCGAGCCATGAAGAAGACCATCGTCACCGCAACGCTCTACACGGCCATCACGGCCGTCCTCCTTGGCCTGATCTACCCCGCGGTCATCACCGGCATCTCTATGCTTCTCTTCCGCGACAGGGCCACCGGTCAACTCATCACCCGCAACGGAGATGTGATCGGCTCCAGGATCATCGGGCAGCCGTTCACCGGAGCGACCTACTTCCACAGCCGGCCGTCCGCGGCGGGCACCGGATACGACGCCCAGTCCAGCAGCGGCTCCAACTTGGCTCCGTCCAGCAAAACCCTGGTGGACCGCGTGAATACCAGCGTGAAGTCTGAGGCGGAGGGCAGCACCGATGTTCCAGTAGACCTGGTCACCGCTTCCGCCTCCGGTCTGGATCCAGACATCACCCCAGCCGCCGCGCTGTACCAGGTGCCGCGCATCGCCCGCGAACGCCACCTGAGCGCGGACGCGGTGACCCAACTCGTTCAGGCCAACACCACGCCACGCCAGCTTGGCTTGTTGGGTGAACCACGCGTCAACGTGCTGCAACTGAACCTGGCGCTGGACCAGTTGCACCCGTAGACGGCTGAAGAAAGGGACGGCGGCGTTCAGTTGCTCTTCAGATCGTCCACCATCCGCAGGAACGGTTCGCTGGTCCGTAGATCGGCAAAGCTCGACTCGTGCAACAACCGGTTGCGGTCGTGAAATCCTTCGACGATGCTGCGCCGTAGAAATTCCAAAGCCAGCTTTGGATTGCCACTCTGCGCAAACGTGCACGCCTGGTGGTAGTGCATCTCGGCCTGGTTCTTGGAAGTGCCTGCAGTCTGTACTCCGTGCTGCGCCGTTCGCTCCATCACCTCAGGGTCCAGCCGAATGGCCTGGCGATACATCGCATCACCCTTGTTGTAGTTGCGCTTGCTGTAGTACAGCGCGCCCAGATTCTGAAATGTGTCCGCGTTGGTCGGCTTCAGCTTCAGGGCTTTTCGGTAGTATTTTTCTGCCTTACCCAGGTCGCCGCGGCTGTGCATCACCGTGCCCAGGTTGTTCCAGGCGTCTCCCATTTTTGGGTCCAGCTTCAGCGCCGCTTCAAAGCAGTGCTGCGCCTGATCGAACATCAGCATCCGCTCGCTGGCCACGCCCATGCGATTCTGCACATCGGCGCTGACCGGAGATAGCTGGCTGTATACACGAATGGCGGCCAGGTAGCGTCCGCGCGCGACGAGCGAATCGGCCAACATCATCGAGGGCGGACCTTCGCCATCCACCACGTGGGTTGCCGTGTCCGCACCCACGGACGTCGCCGGAATAGACGCAGGAATGTTCCCGGCACCCGCAAGCTGGGCCGCTGCCTGTTGCGCTCGCAGCGGGGCGGGCGCAAGAAACATCACAGACAACACGCCGACGATCGACACCGAAAGGCGGTACATAGTCCCTCCCGACACAGGAGCGGAATGCGTGCAAGGTGGAAGCATCTTGCTCCCGGCGAGGCACACTCCGCAAGAGGGACTTTCCCCAGGTGCGCGCCTGCCGGTTCGGACCGCCACAGCCACCGCGCCTAAGTGCCTACTGCGATACCATCGCAGATGGGGCAAAAGAGCTCTCCGCGCGACCGCGTTCCGGGAGGTGCTCCGCATTCTGGCCCAAGATTTCATTCCCGAAGGAAGCAGAGCACCATGGCGTTGACGACGAAGCTGGCGAAGCAGGTGGAAGAGGCAGCAGCACGGGCAGGGCTGCACCTGGCAGGCGCAGGTGAAAACTCCGGCTTCAACGGCTTGCCCACGGAGCTGTACACGCTCACCCTGCCGGACAACCCGGCGCGGCGCCAGACCCTGGAATTGAGCGCCAACCTCGACCTGTCCAAGGCCGCGTTCCAGCAGCCGGTGCACGACTTCCTTCTTCAAACGGCAAAGCGCCTGCGCAATCCTCGGCCGGAGTGCGCGGTCACGCTGGGCGGCCTGCCGATCAGCTTCTCCGCATGGCAGTGGCCGTTCCACCTCTCCACGTCGGGCGCCGACACCTACATCGTGCACGGCGAGGCGCACCTGGAAGACGGCAAAACTGCGCCCGAACAGCAACTGCGCGCCAAGATTTCCGCCAGCATGACCGTCACCTTCGCCGAGGTCGTTGCCGCACCGGAGCAGCCCTTTGCCGAAGGCTTCATTTACAACGCCGTCCGCAAGGTCATGGATCAGGGCCAGATCGAACTGGTCAAGAGCGGCAACCGCCAGCCAGTACCGGTCACCACGCGGTACTACTCGACCAAGCAGGGGCGCTTCATCTTCAACGATACGGACGAGCAGCAGCGCCAGGATTTCCTCGCCAGCAAACTATTCTGGCTCAGCGGTGTACTGGGCGGCAATGCACCCGTGTGGCTGCTGGATCCGCGTGACGCGCAGTACCTCAACACAACCGTTGCGGAGTTGCAGAAGAGCGCCGAATCTCTCTCCCGCGACGGCCTGCTGCAGTTTGAGCAGGATCGCGAGTTTGGCAGCGCCACCACGCCGCTCATGGGCCACCACTCCGAGTTCGAGTCCACGTTGGCAGAGGCGCTCGCCTTTACCAAGCCGACCTTCAACGAACAGATGCGTGCCGGCAACACCAATATGTAACCCGGACCTTCCGACGGCGGCGGCGCACGCTAGATCGCGCCGCCCGCCTGCGCGACCCGGATCGCGTCGCATCTCACCCTCTGCAAACAACGCAGAGACGCGAGGGTGAACAGGATGGGCATCAAGGAATGGCTCGGCATGGCAGCCGAAAAGAAAGTGCGCTATGCCATCGTCGGCGTAGGGGACATCGCACAGGAAGACATGATGCCCGGTGTGGACCACACCGGCAACTCTGTTATTACCGCCCTGGTCACCAGCGACCCCGCCAAAGCCAGGGAACTGGGCGAGAAGTACGACGTAGAAGCGACCTATACCTACGAGCAGTTCAGCGAAGCCCTGCGGTCCGGCACGTTCGACGCCATCTATCTCGCAACCCCGAACTGGCGGCACGCCGAGTTCATCGTTCCTGCGCTCAACGCCGGTATCCACGTGCTCACGGAAAAGCCGATGGAAGTCTCCACCGAGCAGTGCAGGAAGATTCTTGAGGCGGAGCGTGCCGCGAAGTCCGCTGGCGGTGCAAAGCTGATGGTCGCGTATCGCCTGCACTTTGAACCGGCAACGCTCGCCACAATCGACACGATCCGTTCGGGCGATCTGGGCCGCATCACGACGTTCAGCTCTACCTTTGCCCAGATGGTGGACCCCTCAAACCATCGCGCGCATCACGGCGACCTCGCCGGTCCGGTGCTCGACATGGGACCCTACCCTGTCAACGCCGCTCGCTACATCCTGGAAGACGAGCCCACCGAGGTAGCCAGCGCGGTTGGGACGAAGCATCCCGAATCCGGCCTGCCGCAGGACTTCTACGACACCGTCGCGGTCACGCTGCGGTTCCCGGGCGAGCGCCTGGCACAGTTCAGCGTCTCCTACTTCGGCAATACTACGAACAGCCTGACCGCTGTAGGCGACAAGGGCACTGTGGTGCTCGATCCCTGCTACATGTTCGGCAAGCCGCTGGAACAGACGATCGCAATCAAAGACGACAAGTCGACGAAGAGCTTCAAGAATACCGATCACTTCGGGGGCGAACTGAAGTACTTCAGCGATTGCATTCTGAACAACACCGATCCCGAACCCGACGGCGAGGAAGGCTTTGCCGATGTCCGAGTCCTGGAGGGAGTACTGGAAGCGCTGAAGACTAGCGCACCGGTCAAGCTGCAAACCTTCACACGTACCAAGCGGATTGACACAGCGGCGCAGAAACAGACCCTGGGTGCAGTCAGCACACCGGACCTGGTGGACGCGAAGAATCCTGGTAAAGGTGTAGAAAAACAGCCAAAGAACTAGCAGGCCGCGATGCGAATCGGGAGTGGGGCGCGATTAGCGAGGCTGGAGGTTTCACACCATCTGCCTCGAATCTATCTTCGACTCCCCGCGGCCTCTCTCCTAGCTCTCCTGGTCCTCGCTCAACGCTTCCGCGAACTTGGCCGGCGTGTGTTCTGCGCCAGCACAAACGCGGTAATCCGCAGCGCATCCTGCCGCGGATCACTCTCGCCTAACTTATCGATACGCCGCTCACTTGCGCCGCGCACTAGGTCCAGCGTCGCCCAGGCAAGCTGCTCTAGGTCGTCGCAGGCAAACTCGCCCGCATCCACCCCATCCTGCAGCAGCGTCTTGTAGTCGCGCTGCGCGGCCCGCAAGAAGTCGGCCGTCTGCCTTCGATGCTTCTGCTCCCGGCCAACGGTCAGCAACAATCTGTAAATGGACTGGTTTTCTGTCCAATACTCCAGCCGGACCTGCAGCGCGGTCCGTAGCTTTTCTTGGAATCCGGTGACCTGCGCGGTATGCCGTTCCAGTTCGGCGCGCAGCTCGCGGCAGGCCCGGCTCACGGTCGCGCTATAGATGGCTTCTTTGCTGTCGAAGTACAGGTACAGCGTTCCTTTGGCGATGCCCGCGGCGGCAGCAATGTCTTCCGCACGAGTGGCTTCGTATCCCTTGCGCCCAAACACCCGCGTTGCAGCCGTCAGGATCTCCCCTGTCCGGATCTCGGAGAGAGCTTCGTTGCGGCGGACGCGTGCGGAAAGAGAAGACGCAACTGCAGGCACGAGCACAAGCTAGCACATTCCGGGTGAAACATGTCTGCATCGTTTTCCCCGCATGCCTGCTCCAATGACTAGCGAGTCAGTACAATGACTGTGCGGTCATTTTCGCAATCCGGCAACTCAAAGCAACATGCCAGAACAGAGCGTCGTACAAACCGAGCAGGCACTCGCACCGGCGGCCACCCGCTTTGAGCCGGACGTGCCCCTGAGTTCGCCCGCACAGGGCGGCCCAACGGTGCTTGAGGCCGTCAAGCAGATCAACCCCTGGATCGTTGCACTCGTCGTCACCATGGGCACGTTCATGGAGGTGCTCGACACGTCCATCGCCAACGTCGCGCTGCCACACATTGCGGGCGCCCTGTCCAGCTCGCAGGACGAGTCCACCTGGGTGCTCACCAGCTACCTGGTCGCCAATGCGATCATCCTGCCCATCTCCGGCTGGATCTCCTCCGTCATCGGCCGCCGCAACTTCTATCTAATCTCCGTGGTCCTGTTCACGGTATTCTCCGCCGCGTGCGGACTGGCTCCGTCGCTCGCCGCTCTCGTAATCTTTCGCGTTCTGCAGGGACTAGCTGGTGGCGGCCTGCAACCCAGCGTCCAGGCCATTCTGGCCGACGCGTTTCCCGGCGAAAAGCGAGGCATGGCCATGGCCGTGTACACCATCGCCATCCTGGTTGCGCCCGTTCTGGGACCCACGCTCGGCGGCTGGATCACCGATAACTACTCCTGGCGCTGGATCTTTTACATCAACATTCCCGTGGGCCTGGCGTGTGCCTTCTTCACGCGCATCGTTCTGCACGACCCGCCGCAACTGGTCGCCAAGCGCCTGTTGAACAAGGGCAAGAAGCTGCAGATTGACGGCACCGGCCTGGCACTCATTTCCATCGGCCTCGCCTCACTCGAAGTTGTGCTCGATAAGGGCCAGGAGCTCGACTGGTTCGGCAGCAGCTTCATTTGCTGGACGGCATTCATCGCGATCGCCTGCCTGCTGACAGCCGTCTGGTGGGAGCTGCGAGTTAAGGCACCGGTGGTGAACCTGCGGCTGTTGGCTGAGCGGAACTTCGGAATGTGCTGCGTGATCGTGCTCGGCGTGTACACGGCTCTGTACGCGTCTACCTTCCTGGAGCCACAGTTTCTGCAGGAGTTGATGGGATACACCGCGACCAGCGCGGGCATCGCCGTGTCGCCGGCCGGCCTGGTGACCATGCTGGAAGTCCCGATCGTGGGCTGGATGCTCGGCAGGGGCTCGGACGCACGGCGGTTTATTTTCGCGGGCATCGCGACCATGGTGCTGGGCACCTGGTGGCTTTCGCTGGCCAACCTGTCGGTCTCTGAGAGTTCGTTCATATGGCCGCGCGTCGTCCAGGTAATGGGACTGGGCATGGTCACCGTCCCGCTGTCGACGATCATGTTCCGCTTCCTGCCCTCCGACCAAAGCTCCAACGCAGCGGGACTATACGCCCTAGTGCGTAACGAGGGCGGATCCATCGGCATCGCAGTTGCGAGCACCTTCCTGCAGCGTACAGCGCAGGCACACCAGGCCTACCTGGGAGCGAACCTCACCGCTTCCAATCCGCTGGCACAGCGGGCGCTGCAAGCAGTAGGCAACGCGCAGGGATTCAGTGCAGCCAACCAAGGCATCGCCGGCCTGTCTGAACTGTACGGGCGCCTGCGGGAACAGGCGCAGTTGCTGGCGTACATGGATCAGTACCGGCTGTTCACCTATTTGCTTATCTTCCTGTTGCCGCTGGTCTTCTTCTTGAAGCGTCCGCCACGCATCATTGGCAAGATCGAGCTCGACGCGCACTAACCCCGGAGTGCCAGAGCCCGCCACCCCAGATGCGAACAACATGCAGCGGGTGCTGCCAGTTCGGCGTCTTAGACTTGAGAGAGCGAGGAATCATGGCAGAGCGCGACGAAG
Organism: Terriglobus aquaticus; assembly: GCF_025685415.1. NCBI lineage: Bacteria > Pseudomonadati > Acidobacteriota > Terriglobia > Terriglobales > Acidobacteriaceae > Terriglobus > Terriglobus aquaticus. The sequence continues at coordinate 3,416,054 of NZ_JAGSYB010000001.1, read as the reverse complement.
ACGATTACGTAACCGTGGCCAGCTACAGCGAAGTTGGTGATGCGCAACTGGCGCAGAGCGTGCTGGACGGCAGCGGCATCGACAGCTTTCTTTCCGGCGAAGAAGCCAACATCCTGCTGCCCATGAGCGGTGCCCGGCTGCAGGTACGAGTGGCCGACGCCGAAACAGCGCGCGAGTTGCTGAACACGGTTCCTGCCGGAGGCTTGCAGGACAGCGAGACCGTCACCGGTCCAAACACACCACATGGCGCAGCACTGGCCGACAACGGAGACGACCTATAGTGGCCGAATCTGCAACAGCGGCGCAGCCACGGAACAAGGCCGTGGTCTGCCTGTCCGGTGGCATGGACTCAACCGTCTGCGCCGCCCTGGCAGCGCGCGATTTCGACGCCTACGCCTTGCACTTCTCCTACGGCCAGCGCACCGAAGCCCGCGAGCTCGAGTCTGCCCGTTCTGTCGCCAGCATTCTCGGCTTCCGCCAGTTTTTGCCGCTGCGCATGGATCTGTTCCGCACCATCGGCGGCTCCGCCCTCACGGACGCCTTGATCGCCGTTCCCGACGCGCCCGCGGAGGACAACGCGATCGGCGCCCACGTGCCTGTCACCTATGTTCCCTTCCGCAACGCGCACTTCCTCTCCGCCGCGGTCAGTTGGGCCGAGGTGCTGGGCGCCCGCACCATCTTCATCGGCGCGGTCGAGCAGGACAGCTCCGGCTATCCCGACTGCCGGCCGGCCTACTATGACGCCTTCAACGAACTGATTCAGCAGGGCACCAAAGAGGGCGACATCCGGGTCATAACGCCACTGATCCGCATGCGCAAAGCTGAGATCGTGCGGCTGGGTGTTGAACTCCGTGCACCATTGCATGTAAGTTGGTCATGCTATTCGGGCGACCGGGTGGCCTGCGGCGTGTGCGAAAGTTGCGTTCTGCGGCTGCGTGCCTTCCGCGAAGCAGGTCAGTCAGACCCGATCCCGTACGCTGCCGGCGCTGGAGCATAGCAGCGGAGCGGACATACACTAAAGTGGCGGCGCAGCGGGTACGGCGGCCGTCACAGAAGCGTCTCATCATTTTAGGAACCGGTTGGAAGCTCACGGCCGGCAGGAGCGGCAGGACAGATCATGAAAACTCTTCGGAACCTTTCCCTCAGCGCAGCGACGCTGGTTCTGGCATCGGCCTCGGTGCTGGCACAGGCGCCGGCACCCGCCAGCGTTCACGGTACGGTGACCAACGCGGCAGGGTCCCCCGTGAAAGAGGGCGTGGTCAAGCTGACCACGGATCGCACCAGCCCCGACGACAAGACCCGCAAGTACCAGTACACCGCTCCAGTCGGAGCCGACGGCAGCTACAAGATCGACGGTGTCGCGCCGGGCGACTACGTGCTCTTCTACCAGGTCAACGAGAAGACCGTCGATTACCTGGACCACGTCGTTCTGAAGGCTGGCGACAATATCGCGGCCAACGATGACATGACCCGGCAGGAGTACCTGAGCCACCTGTCGCCGGAAGAGCGCAAGAACATTGAAGAGTTCAAGAAGCGCAACTCTGAAACCGCTGCCGCGAACAAGCAGATCGGCAACCTGAATGCCCTGCTGACCAAGGCCCGCGAGGAAGAGAAAACGAATCCGCAGTCCGCTGTGGACGACATGAAGCAGGCCACCGCAACCAAGGCGGATGAGCCGGTGCTGTGGCTGGAGCAGGGCAATGCCGAACTGGCCCTGGCCAAGACGGACACCGACGCCAGCAAGAAGACCCAGGACTACGCCGATGCCGGCACCGCCTTCCAGAAGGCGATTGACACCAACGGCACCAGCAAGAAGCCGAACCCCGCCTTTGCCGGAGCCGCGTACAACGGCCTGGGTCAGGTATACGGTGCGACCAGCAAGCCCAAGGATGCTACCGATTCCTTCGATAAGGCCGCACAGGCAGAGCCTGCCAAGGCCGGCATGTACTACTTCAACGCCGCTGTCACTCTGAAGAACGCCGGCAGCAACGACGAAGCCGCCGCCATGGCCGACAAGGCAATCGCCGCCGATCCGACCAAGGCCGATGCCTACTACATCAAGGGTGCCTCGCTCATCGGTAAGAGCTCCATGCAGGGCAACAAGCTCGTGCCGCCTCCGGGCTGCGTCGAGGCCTACAACAAGTACCTCGAACTCGCTCCCACTGGCCGCTTCGCTCCCGAAGTCAAGGGCATCCTGGCCGAAATGGATCAGTCCGTGGTGAACAGCTACAAGGCGGGCAAGAAGCGCTAATCAAATCTGCAGGACAGGGAAAGGCCCGGGATCGCTCCCGGGCCTTTTCGCGTTCCGTGTTGAAGATTCCGTCACGCTGGTCTGCTATCCATCCGAGCTATCTTCTTCGTCAAACAAGAGTTGGCTGCGCATTCCCGTCTCGGTCCGCTCACTGCCGCGATTTGGCTTCGTGGACAGTAAACTCACCCGGGCCGCCAGTCTCGACGCCAAGGGTGCTTCCCCAACCGTGGAGCGCGCCGGCATCGGGACTGCGGGCGCCATCAGCCCGGCCCGTTGCAGCACCTTTCGAGCGAACCCGGTCAGGGGCAGGCGGTCCAACATCTGCGTATCGAACCACGCAGTTTGAAAGCCCGGCTGCGCTGCTCGATGCACCTGCTGGCGATTCTTGAATCCAAAAACTTCAGCGTAGTAGTTCGTCCCCATGATGGCGTGGCGCAGCCGCAGCATGGGTTCCGTGGCGGGGGCAGAGCGCAGCAGCGGCAGCTCCAGCATGCCGGGCATCACGGTCTGCTCATCACCGCGCCGATGCAGCAGTACCTCCACGCCACCGCGCGGCCCATTGTTGCGCGTCGTCAACGCATAGGCCACCCGCTCAGACTTCATTGCGGCACGCGCCGGTGTGGGGTGCTCGCCGCGCGTGCGGCACCAGTCGTACACAGGGCATTCCAGGCACCGCGGACCGCGCGGCAGACACACCGTTGCGCCCAGCTCCATCATGGCCTGATTGTGATCGCCCGGCGCAGGTGCGGGAACGCCGGTGGCCTCAGCTTCCTGTCCCGGCGCATCAATTAGCGCCTGCGCAAATCGCTGAACGAAGTCGATCGTCGCCCGGTCTGCCTGTTCGGGCCGTCCCGCAACGCGCAGCAGCACGCGTTCCACGTTGCCGTCCACCACGGCAGTCCGCTCTCCAAAGGCAATGCTGGCAATCGCGGCCGCGGTGTAGCTGCCGATGCCGGGCAGCTTGCGCAACTCCGCCGCAGTGCGCGGCAGCGTGCCCTCATGCTCCTGTAGCAGGAACTTGGCCGCCCGATGCAGCATGCGCGCGCGCCTGTAGTAGCCGAGGCCGCTCCACCGCGACAGCACGTCTTCTTCCGGGGCCAGCGCGAGCGCTACCAGCGTCGGGAACCGCTCGGTGAAAGCGCGAAAATGCTCCAGCACGGCACTCACGCGCGTCTGCTGCAGCATAATTTCGCTTACCCATGTGCGATATGGATCCGGATCACGCCGCCAGGGCAGATCGCGGGCGTGCCGCCGATACCAGGCCAGCAGCGCCGCAGAGAAGTCTGCCTGCGCGCTCTTGTCGAGCGGCAGCTCCACCTCTGCGCGCGAAGCAGCAGATCGCGCGGAGCTGGTTCGTTTGGCTGCCATGAATGCTTGCAGTGTACGACGCGGAAAGGCAGCAACAGGCCTACACGCCCTTCTTCTGCGGCTCCCATACGAACTTGTGAATTTGCAGAGAAAGTCGCGCGGGCAGGCCATCTTCCAGCATCCAGCTCACCAGATCGCGCGCGTCCAGCTCCATGTTGTCGGCCGTGCGCAACGGCGATGGTGACTGATGAAACGCTGGCGAGAGAAGAATGCCGCCCAACGTTCCTTCCGCAACCTTGCCCTGCAGATGCTCGCGAATGAAGTCGCGAGCAAACTCATAGTCGCGACGATCGCGCAGAACAAACTTCACCTCGTCGCGCGAGGTCAGAGCGTCCAGGTTGCTCATGCGAAACGACCCGAACGCCGACCCGGAGCCCGGGCATTTCACATCGACAATCTTATGCACTTCCGTGGGCACTTCGCCCAGCGGACGCTCACCACTCGTCTCCATCATCAGCGTGTAGCGCCTGCTCTCATCGCGCAGCAGCCGCTGCATCAACGGCAGCAGCTCGCGCTCGTGCAGCATGGGCTCGCCCCCGGTGAACTCGATCAGCGGGCACGGTTGCAGAGCCTCGATCTGCGCCACTACCTCATCTTCGGTAAAGGGCTTGCCGCCCTGAAACGTGTAGGTGGAATCGCACCACGAGCAGCGCAGGTTGCACCCCGCAAACCGCACAAAGATGCACGGCACGCCGGTGAACGAGCTTTCGCCCTGCACGGATTTATAGAGCTCAATCAGTCGCATGAACTTACTGCTTAGTCGACGTAGTACGTCGCTTGCGACGTATCCGTCTCAAAGATGGTGCTGCGCTTTACCCGGACACGTCCGCCGGTCACCTCGCGCAGGTGTTCGTTCGTCTTGTCGAAGAAATACCGCGCCAGGTTTTCTGCAGAAGGATTTACCGTCGTGAACGGCTCCAGGTCATTGATCATCTGGTGATCCAGGTAGTTCACCACCGGCTTCAGCACGTCTTTCAGCACTTTGAAGTCGAGCAGCAATCCGTTTGGCTCCAGCTCTTCGCCGGCCAGCGTCACCAGCACGCGATAGTTGTGGCCGTGCGGGTTCTCGCACTTGCCGTAATACTCGCGCAGGTAATGTCCGGACGAAAACCCGGCTTCCACAGTCACTTCGTACATCGCTCTTTCAGTTTATCGGACCGGTCCGCCATCAGACCGCCGCGGTGACTTCGCCCGATCCTGTCCTGCCTGCCGCGCCGACCGGCGCTCCGCCTGCTCAAACATGCTTTGAAACACGCCGAACAGCGTCACCACCAGGCCAAGCAACAGCAGGATGATGCCGATCATGTGCCACAGGCTGGCATCCTGCGGTGCCCCCGGCTCATGCGCAATCCCGCTGAACCCAATGACATACGCCACCAGGGCAAAGAACCCCAGAGTCGCGGCAAGGATGTACAAGTTGCGGCTGAGCATAGCGCGTCCTGCAACGATTGTAGTGATTTCGCGCGAAGGTGTGCCGTGCGAACGCCTGCACGCGGGCTGGCACAAAACGCAGGTCGCCCCGTCCAGTCGCTATTCTTCAGGTACACCATGCGGCGAACCGTCTCCCATCTGCAGGCCGCCGGCCTGGCTCTGCTCGGCTACTCGCTGTGGGTGCTGTGCGATGTCAGCCTCAAGTTTGCCGGCGCCTCCACGCTTCCCCGCCTGGAGATCATCGCGCTCGTGGGGCTGGCTGCGGCGCTGATCGTCATGCTCGCAGCCGCTGTGCGCGGCCAGATCCGATCTCTGCTTCCCCGGCAGCCCGTGCGGCAGGTGCTCCGATCGCTGCTGGACATGGGCAACAACATCGGCGTGCTCATTGCACTGCAGCACGCATCGCTGACCATGTTCTACATACTCGTATTCCTATCGCCCCTGGTGGCCGCCGTGCTTGCCCACCTGTGGCTGCGCGAGAGGCTGGGGTGGCAACGCATCCTTGCCCTCGCACTTGGCTTCTGCGGCATCGTGATTGCGGTAAATCCATTGAGTGCGGTCCACCACGCCGACGCCATCGGCTACGCTGCCTGCGCGGTGTGTGTCGCCTGCTTTTCGGCAAACATGGTGTGGTCGCGCCGCCTCACGCAAACGGAGTCGGCCAACAGCCTGGCCTTCGTCTCCGGCATCACCATCGCCCTGGTAGCGGGCGCATGCACCGCTGGTCACCTGCAGAGCGTGTCGTTGCGGATGTCCGGCGTGATCGTCGCCATTTCGGTCTTCGGAGTCGTCGGCAACCTCTGCTTCTTCTTCGCCCTGCGCCACGCTGCCACGGCGTACGTCTCGCAATTCCACTACAGCCAGCTCCCCGTAGGAGCCGTGATCGGGTATGTCCTCTGGGGAGAACGGCTCACGCTCGCGATGCTTCTCGGCGCGATTCTGATCGTCGCAGCCGGCATGTACACAGCCGCGACTGAGAAGCCAAGCGTGGCGTCGGAGATCGCCGTTACCGGGTAGAACCTGGCACATCAGGCCGCATGAAGAATCGTTCGACCTCTTCAATGTCCTGCGTAATGCGATAGGGCGGCAGGCTGTCCAGGAAGACCTTGCCATAGCTCTGCCGCTGCACGCGATTGTCCAGCAGCACCAGCACACCGCGATCCGTAGCGGAACGAATCAAGCGCCCGAAGCCCTGCTTCAGCGTGATCACCGCCTGCGGGATCTGCAGGTCGTAAAACGGCTTACCGCCTGCGCGCTCCACCGCCTCCATGCGCGCCTGCACCACCGGGTCGCTTGGCACCGCGAACGGCAGCCGGTCAATGATGACGCAGCTCAACTGCTCGCCCTGCACGTCCACGCCTTGCCAGAAACTCGACGTGCCAAACAGCACCGCGTTCGGCGTGGTGCGGAACTCATCCATCAGCGCCTTGCGCGGCGCGGTGCCCTGCAACAACAGCGGAAACGGCAGTTCCACCAGCATGCGCTCATACATCAGCCGCATCTGCGCATAGCTGGTGAACAGGCAGAACGCGCGGCCACGCGACAGCTCCAACACGCGCCGCATGCGCTCCGCCGCCTGGTCGTTATATGCGTAATCGCGTGGATCGGGTAGGTACGGCGGCAGGTACAACAGCGCCTGCTTGCCGTACTGAAAGTGTGACGGCACGGTGAGTTCGCGCGCGCCCAACAGCCCCAGCCGCTTGCTGATGTGGTCGAAGCCACCCTGCACCGTCAGCGTCGCGCTGGTCAGCACCACCGTGCTGAAGCTGGTGAACAACTGCGTCTGCAAAATCTCCGACACATCGATCGGCGTCGCCTGCAGGTGCGTGTGGTAACTCGGCGCCGTGCCCAGGCTGGTGCGCGAAGCGTTCTTCACGCCGCCGCCGGCGCGCCGCTCGATCCAGAACACCGTGTTCGGATCGTCCGATTCCATCAGGAAGCGCGTGCTCAGCCGCAGGTCCATCGCGCGCCGCCGCAGCCCTGCCGCCTCCTCCACATCCTTCAGCCGCTCCAATTCGTCGAACAGCCGCTCCAGTGCAACGGTAAACGTCGCGTAGTGCTCGCCATGCTCCTCCAGAAAGCTCGCACGATCCGGAAACGGCTGCCTGCCGATCGTCCCAGCCGCCTGCGGCAGCGTCCCAAAGAACAGACGCGACCGCTCCCGCAGCATGTTGGTAGCATTCTGCACACCGTCGATTGAGACCTTCTTCGCCTTCAGCAGCAGCTCCGTGTCGCGCGCCAGTTCCTCGCATCGCTGCTGCGACACCGCCACGCCGAAGTATTCGCTGGCCACATGCTCCAGTTCGTGCGCCTCGTCGAAGATGACCGCCGCCGCCTCGGGCAGCACACCCGCATCCGGCGCTCCCGCAGCCTGCTGCTTGATGTTGAGATCCGCAAAGAACAGGTGATGGTTCACGATGATCAGGTCGCTCTCCAGCGCCCGCTTGCGCATCTGCGTGATCCAGCACGGCTCGAAGTTCGGGCACGTCTGCCCCAGGCACGCCTCGCTGCGCGCATCCAGCTTGCTGAACAGCGCCGACGGCTCGGGCAAGCCCGCGATCTCCGCGCGATCACCCGTCGTCGTATCCTTCTCCCAATCGCGAATGATGTGGAACTGCTGGATCTCCGCCGGCTCACTCAGCAGCGGTGCCGCCTGCAACGCGTACAGCTTCTGCTTGCAGATGTAGTTGCCGCGCCCCTTCATGTACGTCACGCGCAGCGGCCCAAGCAGCGACTCCAAAAATGGAATGTCTTTGAAGAACAACTGCTCCTGCAGGTTCTTGGTACCGGTGGAGACAATCACGCGCTTGCCCTGCTCCCGCGCGACGCGCAGCGCCGGCAACAGATACGCCAGCGTCTTGCCCGTGCCGGTACCCGCCTCCACGATCAGGTGCCGCCGCTCCTCCAGCGCCTTCTCGACAGCCTTGGCCATCTCAAACTGCCCAGGCCGATGCTCATAGCTCAGCGACGACTGCGCCAACACCCCACCCGGCGCAAAGAACTCGCGCAGCGTGGGCAAAGCATCGGCACTGGTGGCGGCAGCAGGCATGACGAAGAAGAGGCGAAGGCCCCTCTCTTCATCTTAGGCGTTCGCTGCCGCTCGCAGCCTACGCCTTCAGCAGCACGCGTTCATTGGCGCGAAGGGTGTAATGCCGCTTGTGCCGGCCCTGTTGGAACGTGACGGCCTGCGCCTCGGCATGAATGCCGAGCAGGGCAGTCGGTGTGCCATTAGGGTCAGTAATCACACGCGCTGTGCCCCCGGTCAGCCGCGCGATCTCGCGCCCGTTCCGCCTCAGTGTCGCTCCATCGGCGGCGTAGCTCAAGTCGAGCATCGCTCCTGAATCCGAGCGCATACGGAAGCTCGCCCCGTTGCTGGCCGCACACCCGGGCCGAACGTTCCACTGCACCTCTCCCGGGGTCTCCACGATGCCCGCCAGCCTCCACGTGAAGTCCACCATCACCAGCGCTGCCGGCGAGTAGCCGCCCGAATCCTCATGGCTGAAGACGCCGCTGACCGGGTCCATCTGCTGCCGGAAATCGCCCTCGCGCAGGATCGCCTCGCACCACTGATTCGCAAGGTGAGCAAACTCGGCCGACCGGCCGTAGTGGTCCATCCATTGTGGCGTGCGCAGCGCGGTCAGTGCCTGGGTCGCGCCACCCCAGCTGTTGCGCGGAATGGGCCGCACAAACTGCGGATCGTCCAGCGCCACCGACGGCAACGGGTACGGCGCCCAGAACTTCTTCGGATCGCTGAACTGCCGCGCCCACAGCGTCTCGAACAGCTTCTGCTCCACCACATGCTCACCGCACATACGCGACAGGATGTCGCAATCGACCCGCACGAACTTGTCGTCCGCATCAAGGTCGTAGAACGCCGCATCCTCCGGCACATACAGCCGCTTCAGGATCAGCGCACGCAGCCTTTCCGCACGGTCCTGACATTGCTGCGCCTCCGACGGCCGACCCAGCGCACGCGCCATCTCCGCCAGCGCTACCCGCCCGCCGTACACCGTCGCCGACAGGTCCGGACACAGCCGCGGCAGCTTGTACCCCTCCGGAAACCGCTTCGCATCTTTTCCCGGGCACTGATTCGGAATACCCTTCCACCGTGGGCTGTTGTCCATTCCGGTGTCGTACGTGCAAAAGCCCTCGACCAACCCCGTCGCACGCGTGTTGCGGTACTGCGAAAGCCAGCCGTCCCATCCACTGCACGCCGTATACGCCGTATGCAGGAACTCCTCGTCGCGCGTCGCCGCAGCCAGCTCCCACGCCGTCGCGGCGATCGGCACGACCATCTGGGTTTGCCCGAATCCCGTCTCGGTGCGCTTGTGATTCGCCGGCAACTGGCCGTCGTTCCGCTGCTTGTCAAAGAACACCATGTGGCTCGCGCGCGCCACCTCCGGCCGGAACCTCCGGTATACCAGCGACTCGTGCGGCCCACACTCCTGCCAGATGCCGGGGTACACCGCACCCTCGATCAGCACCACGTCCTTGTAGTTCGGCAGCCGTTGCACATTGCCCGCCAGCACGCGCAACGCGTGATCGTATCCCGCCTGCCACCGAGCATCCGCCGTCTGAAACACAGGCGCATCGGCATTCACCGCGGCTGGCGCCTCCGAAGCAAGTCCGAACGCCCTTGCCTGGCTTGCGATCACCGCGACGGCTGACTTCTCCAGAAAGCTTCTTCGATTCACGCTCGCTCCCGCACCTGCAAGCAGTGTGAACTTCGCAACGCTGCCCAGGCAATGGAAACACCGACACTGCTACCCTTGACTCTGGCAGGTCTTCGCAATGGCTCCTGAGAAAAAGCGGCTCGGCAAAAAGCACCGGTCGGCACAAACGCGTCCGCACAAGGGTGCCACACCCAAGGGCGCAAAGCCCTCCGCCGGCGCGCTCAGCGGAGCCTCCCCCAAGGGGCGCAAGGCTGTAGCCGCGAAGAAGGCCGCCTCCTTCAGCAAGGGCAAGGTGCGGACCCAATCGCCCGACCGGCAAAAGGGCCGCGCTGTCACTGGCGCGCAGATGGCCCCCGGCGCCCTGCCGAAAGAAATGCGCCCTGCTTCCAACCGCCCCGCGCGTGGTGATCGCGGCATGGCATCCAGCGACGCCCGCAAGCACGCCGCAACACGTCCTGAAGAACAAGCACCGCGGCGCGGCGTCCACTCCGCCGCCCTCAGCGATCCCGAAACCGAGAACGCGCTCGCCAGCATGCTCCCGCTTATCGAAGAAGCGCAGCGCCCCAGCGACAGCATCTCTGCGCCGCTCTTCGCCATCTGCGGCCGCCCCAACGTGGGGAAGTCCACGCTCTTCAACCGCCTCACTGGCACGCGCCGCTCCATCGTCGGCGACGAGCCCGGCATCACCCGCGACCGCATCTACGGCGAAGTCGACTGGGACGGCCGCGTCCTCCGCATCGTCGACACCGGCGGCGTCATCCCTGACGACGAAGCCCTCATCCCCAGCGAGATCTTTCGCCAGGCCCAGGTCGCGCTCGAAGAAGCCGAAGCCATTGTCATGGTGGTCGACGGCCGCAGCGAGATCGCCGCGCCCGACCTCGAACTCTCACGCCTGCTCATCCGCTCCGGCAAGCCCATCTTCCTCGCCGTAAACAAAATGGACACGGAGAAGATCGCGCCGCAGGCCGAGAACTTCCGCACCCTCGGCTTCAAAGAAGTCTTCCCCATCAGCGCCGAACACGGCCTGGGCGTGGGCGACCTGCTCGACGCCGTCTCTGCCGCCATGCCCGCGACCGAGCCCGAGGAAGCACCCGAGCTCGAAGAGGTTTGGGAAGACGACACCGAAACCTCAGACGATACCGGCGAAGAGCAGCCGCGGGAACGCAAGCTGCGCTCCCACGGTGAACACGTCAGCCGCGAGACCAGCGTCGCTATCATCGGCCGCCCCAACGTCGGCAAATCCACGCTGCTCAACGCGCTCACTGGTACCGGCCGCGCCATCGTCTCACCCATCGCGGGCACCACGCGCGACGCAGTGGACGAGACCGTCGAGCGCGACGGCCACCGCTTCCGCTTCGTCGACACCGCTGGCATTCGGCGCAAAGGCAAAACCACGCTCATGGCCGAAAAGCTGTCGGTCATCATGGCGCGCAAGCACCTGGAAGCAGCCGACGTTGCGCTGCTCGTCATCGACGCTACCGAGGGTGTTACCGGGCTGGACGCCAACATCGGCGGCTACGCGCATGAGAGCGGACGCTCCGTCGTGATCGTCGTGAACAAGTGGGACGCCGTGACCATCGAGCGCGAGCAGCGCATCGCCGCCGGCGAAGAGAACGTGCCCGAGCCAGCCGACAAGAAGGTCTACACCGAGCAGGTGCGCGACGCGCTCAAGTACCTCGATTACGCTCCGCTGCTGTTCATCAGCGCGCGCGAGGGCATCAACGTCGAAGAGGTTTTCAAGAAGGTGCAACTGGTCGCGCGCGAACGCCGCAAGCGCATCTCCACCGGCCAGATGAACAAATTCCTCGACGGCATCGACTTCGAGCGCGCCGGCGTGCCGTGGTCCAAGCGCGTGCGCATCTATTACATGACGCAGGCCGCGGTAGCGCCACCCACGTTCGTACTCTTCACCGACCGAGACGTGCGCCTGCACTTCAGCTACGAGCGCTTCCTGCAGAACCTGATCCGCGACCGCTGGAAGTTCATCGGCTCACCCATCTGGTTCAAGGTGCGTCCGCGCAATAAGAAAAAAGAAGACTAGCTCAGCAGCCAAAGTCGCGGCCTGTGCATCTTTGTCGCGCAGGTGCAATCATGCCTCGAATCAACTGGCTTGTTCTCGGCATTGGCGTTCTCGGAATGCTCATTACGGGCTTTACCTGTATGCCGCGAGTCTACGGGCATCCGGGCTTCCTGATCCCGCCTGCTATGTGCGTATTGCTGGTGCTCGGCAGCACGGCAGGTTGGGCCACTTTTAACCTGATTCGTGAGTTTTGGATACGTCGTGTCGGCGTTCGGGTCATCGGACGCGTATCGCACGCCCGCAGTTCGGGCTTTTCCAACAATGTTCCTTCTTGGGAGGTCGAGGCGGTTCTGCCAGACGGAACCACAACTCGCCTGATGATCGATCGATTCGCTGCGTTCACCCCTGGTGAAACGCTGGAACTGATAGTGGATCCCCGCATGCCAAAGCACGCTGCACTGCCACGCTACAGCCAGGACTTCTAACCGGGCAAGACACACCTGGAACTATAGACTTCGGGCCATCGCTGCGTCGTGGTGCGTCGTCGCAACCACAGTGAAGAACCGCGCACCGATCTGCGTGAAGCCTGCCTTCTCGCAAAACCGGATCGCGCCATAGTTCTTGCCATACACACCCAGCAGCAGCCGCTTGTAGCCAAGCTCGCGCCCTGCTTTTCACCGGCCGCGACGTGCGTCTGCACTCCAGCTACGAACGTTTTCTGCAGAACCTGATCCGCGACTGCTGGAAGTTCATCGGCTCACCCATCTGGTTCAAGGTGCGTCCGCGCAATAAGAAAAAAGACGAGTAATCAAGTTGCCAAAGACCCTCGCAGCGCATCCGTTTGCGGGAGGTGTCCTGATGCCCCGGACGAACTGGCTGCTCTTCGGGATCGGCATGTTGGCCATGTTTACGACAGGTGCATTTTGCTTGCCCCGTGCAAGCGCTCACCCGTGGCTCATCGCGATCCCGTTCAGCTGTTTCGTTGTGGTGATGTTCAGCAGTGTGGGTTGGATCATCTTCAATTTGATCCGCGAGCTATGGATTCGCCGCGTCGGCGTCCGAACCGTCGGCCGCGTCATCCACGCGCGTAGCGCGGGTTATACCAATAACGTTCCCACCTGGGACGTTGAGGCCGAGCTGCCGGACGGCAACACCACCCGCCTCTTTGTCGTCCGCTATGGTCCGTTCGCCCCCGGCGAGCCAATCCAACTCATCGTCAATCCAAAGAGCCCGAAGCACGCCGCCCTACCGCGCGTCAGCTACGACTTCTAACTCGCCTCAGAGCGACCGCGCCATCACCGCATCATGGTGCGTCGTCGCACCCACGGTGAAGAACCGTTCGCCGATCTGCGTGAAGCCCGCCTTCTCGTAAAACCGGATCGCGCCATAGTTCTTGCCGTACACCCCCAACAGCAGCCGCTTGTAGCCAAGCTCGCGCCCTGACGCGATCGCCTGGTCCATCAGCGCCTTGCCGATGCCGCACCCTTGGAAGCGGTGCAGCAGGTAGATGCGCCGTAGCTCGTAATCTTCAGCCGTCGTTTCGATTGGGAAGTCAGGCGCAGTGCATACGATGTAGCCGACCGGTGCCGCACCCGGCGCAACCTCCGCAACGTAGATGCGGTTCTCCGCAGGCGCCAGATACTTCGAGTACGCTTGCACCGAATGATTCTTGTGAAAGTGCGCTAGGATATCCGGCCCATCCAGCACATCCGCGAATGCTTCCAGAAAGCTCGCACCTCCCACCAGCGACAACATCGGTTCGTCACCGGAGACACATCGGCGCAAAGTAAACTCAGCCATGCTTCCAGCATAGCGATCAGCGCCGGTCTGCTGCAGCAATCTCCGACTTCCGCCCTACAGACACTCGGGGGACCTTCGGTATGCTTCACTCACGTGCCGGGCATCTGTCGCACCCGCGCAACGGCACGCAGACTTGCACTCCCAGAGAGGTCTTCTCCATGTTCAAGCACCTGTGCCGTGCTGCCGTTCCCGTTGCCCTGCTGGCCGCAGCGCCGCTCCTGGCTCAAGAGAACCGCCACATCGACGCCAAGCCGGAGATGCCCTTCTCGCAGGCCGTGATCGCGGGCAACACGATCTACATCGCCGGCCAGGAAGGCCCGGAAAACGGCAAGCTGGAAGGCGTCTCCATCGAAACGCAGACGACCAACGCCATTCACGCCATTGAGAAGATTGTCACCGGCGCCGGCTACAAGATGACCGACCTGGTCACCGTAACCGTCTTCGTCGCAGACCTGAAGGACGTGCCCGCCATGAACGAGATCTACAAGAAGCTCATGCCGTTCCCCCGCCCCGCGCGCGCCACCGTGCAGGTCGCCGGCCTCATCGGCAACGCGAAGATCGAGATCTCCGCCATCGCCGTCAAGCCTTAAGTACCCGGCCGCTAAAACCGAAACGCCGTCTGCAGCAGCACCGTCCGGTTCGCGGCGGAGTTGTTGAAGAAGTTGCCGTTCAACGTCAACGACTGCCCAAAGAACGGCGACGTCAGCACGCCCACCGGCGTAGCACCGTTGGTGTGGTTGGTCACGTTCTGCGCCTCCACGGAAAAGCTCAGCTGGTACGCCGGATCCGGCTTCGGCGCCGGCGTGCCCGGCTTCGCATTCGGGTCCGGCGGCGGTACTCCCTCGGGTGCGCGCCGCGGTCCGAACTTGAAATTCTTCTCCAGATCCAACTGCAGCGATGCGAACGCCGGCCCGGTGCCATAGTTGACCGGGATAATGCGCTGCCCCGCGATGGGTGACGTGTCGAAGTTGCCGAATCGCGTACGCACCACAGAAGCGCGCGTCAGGTCCGTCGCAAACGCTGGGCGATCGTTATAGATCGAATCGCCGTTGTTGTCGCTGCCCGTCGTGATGTTGAACGGCATACCCGCCGTGGCAATCAGAAACGGGCTCAGGCCAAAGCCGTACGGCAAGTTGAGGTTCGCTCCCAGGAACAACCGGTTGGTGCGATTGAAGTTCGTCCTTCCAAAGTCCTGCGCCAGGTTGTAGGAGTTCGACGCGAAGGTGCTGGCACCGTTCGAGTTGCTGTGGGAGTGCTGGTTCACATAGAAACCCCACAGGTTTACCTGCTTCACCGGCGAGTAGTTCGGGTTGACGAAGAACACATCGCTCGTTCCCGACCCCTCACCCGTGTACTCATACCGATTCGCCGTATCGCCAAACGGTCGAGTCCCGCTGTTGGGCACAGCAGGGTTGTAGGTACCAGGCAGCGGTGCGTTCACGTTCACCGAAACGTACTGGTGCACGGACTGAAAATGAAGGTAGGTCGCGGAGATGTTGCCCTTCTTGCCCAGGCCGCGCTCCACGCCAATACTCGATGTGAAGTCGTACTGATTGCGGAGCCGCGGCTGCAGGCTATACGTCGTCGAAGGCACACCGCTTAGCGATGACACCGGCGGGATATTCGGATAGGTATCCGGCTGCTGCAAGTAATACGACTGCTGCAGGATGCCGTTCTGCCTGACGGTGTTCAGCAGCGTCGGACCATCCAGCCTTGAATAGAACACGCCTGTGCCACCCCGCACCGTGAACCACGCCGGATGCTTGTCGCCCTGGTGCACCGCCCACGCGAACCCCACACGCGGTGCCGGATCGCTGTGATCCGGAACGCCGAACTGGCTTTCATACCTCAGGCCCAGATTCAGCGTCACGCTTTTTGTCACCTTCCACTCATCATCCGCATACAGGCCCAGGTCGCCACTCAGCAAGGCAGCGCCCGGCGTTCCCGCCGTCAGGCTGAACTGCGTTGCTCCACCGCCCTGTGCACGAATCTGCGCAGGCGTCAGCCCTGCCGCGAGGCCGCGCTGGGTGATCTGGTAGGTGGCCAGATCCGGAAAGATATATTGCCCGTTGAAGTTTGCGTTCGACACATTGCTGTCGCGCAACAATCGATAGCGCCCGCCCATTCGCAAGAAGTGCTTGCCGCGTTCCAGCGAGAAGTAGTCCTGGAACTCATACCGGTCCTGATTGTCGCGCAGGCTCTGCGACGGCGCTCCACCACCGTTGAACGAACCCTGCACCACGATCGTCGGCGAGCTGTCCACCGCAATTTGTGACGTGCGTGTGCGGATGTACTGGAAGCGCGTCTCATTCACCCGGTGCGCACCGATAATCTGCGTGTTGCCGATCTGCAAGGTCTGCGTCGCGATTGTGCTGTTGTAGCCCTCGCTCTGCAAGACCAGCAATCCCACACCCGCATTCGTCTGGTTGTTGCTGTTGTAGTCGTAGCGCGCGGTCAGGGTGTTGTTGGTCGACATCTGCCGGTCCAGCCGAACGCTGTAGTCGTGCCGCACCGAAGGATTGGGTACCGCCTGCGAAAGCTGGGTCGTCGCAAAGTTAGAATCCAGTACCACCGCGTTCACTACCGCGTTGTTCTCCTGGTCGCCGTAGTTGGCAGACGCGAAGAACGACGTCTTCTTGCCGATCGGCCCGCTCACATTCCCATCGACAAACAGCATGTGATACGGCGGCTGTGCGCCCGTGAACGGGTTCAGCGCGTTGAAGCTGCGATCGTTGCCCTGCACCTGCACGTATCCATGCAGCTTGTCACTGCCGGGCTTGGTGAAGATCTCGATGCGCCCAAACCCAAGCTCGTCGTACTGCGCAGAAAACGGGTTCTGGTTGATGCGGATCTCGCGGATCGCGCTCTTCGGTGGAAACCTGCCGCCGGAAAACCCATCCACATACACCTGCGGCGCGTGCTGTCCGTCACCGCCGGCCAGGGCCTGCACCTGCTGCTGAAAGGTCGCGTCGTCGTTTGACAAGGTATCCAATTGCTTGCCTTTGAAGACCAGCGCACTTCCATTGCTCCCCGCGCTTGTATCGGCCTGGTTGGCCTCCACCGTCAGCACTTCGCTCAGGGTCGCCACAGGCAGCGCCACCGTAAGCGGAGCCATGCGCGCACGCACGTTGAAGCTTTCCCGCACATACGGCTCAAAGCCGTCGGCCGTAATCGCCAGGCGGTACACGCCAGCCGGCACATCCAGCGAGAAGCGGCCGGCGTCATCGGTCTCCGCGTCTGCCTTCACCGCGCCACGCTCGATGTGGATTCTTGCTCCGCGCAGCTTGGCCCCGGAGGGGTCAGTCACCGACCCGGTCACGGTCAGCGTGGCCACTGCCGCGGCGCCCTGGTCAACGGCCATAAGCCCGGAAGGAACCGGAAGACACAGCAGGGCGGCTACTGTGAGCTTCAGCATGAGACAACGGCCTGATCTGGCATGGTGCTCCATTGGACTGACGGGTAAAAGAAACGGAATCGAATTCTTTTCTCATCGAACTACTTTTTTCGCGGTAAGCGATGCCCCGGTTCGCCCCGCATCCCACACAGCATGGCCGGCACGAAAACTTCTCGCGAAGCAAAAGCGAAGACACGCCAGACCCAACCGAAAGCATTGATCGCTCCGAAACAGCCTCACCAGAAGACGGATGCCGTGCCGCCCGGTGAGCCCGCGCATGATCCCGCCGCGCCCGGCATGAGCGAGCCTGATCCCACGGGCATTCCGCATCCGGCGCGCGAAAAAGCGATCCGGGCTGCGGCGAGCGTGCGCGCCCAGGCCAAGCCCGGGTCAGGCCAAACCGCCAAAGCCAAACGCAGCAAGAACAGCGAGGGCACCGAGCGCGAACGCCGCGAAGCTGCCGCATACGCCGCGCTCTCACCCGATCTGCCCGAAGCCCTGCGCTGCATCGCCAGCAACGATCGCGTGACCGTTCGCCGCGATGGCCCGCCCAAGCCCGACGGCAAGGTCGTCGTCTACTGGATGCAACGCGCGGAACGCGGCGTCGACAACCTCGCCCTGGACGTCGCAATCGAAGTCGCCAACGAACTCGGCCTGCCGGTCGTCGCTTTCTTCAGCGGCGTTGCCAACTTTCCCCACGGCGTCCTGCGCGGTTACGTCTTCCTGAACGAAGGCCTGCGCGACGTGGAGGAAGATCTGCACAAGCGCAACGTTAGCTTCGTCCTGCGCAACGCTCCGCATGAAGACCGGCTGCAGTTCTTCCGCGATGTCAACGCCGCCATCGTCATCGGCGACGAGAACCCCATGCGCGTTCCCGAACAGTGGAGGCAGGAGGTGCAGCAGAAGTTCGACGGCCCCTACTGGACCGTCGATGCGGACGTGATCGTGCCCACGAAGCGCCACGAGAAGGCGCCCTACGCCGCGTACACCGTTCGCGGCAGGCTCTGGAAGATGCTCCCGGAGTACCTGGAAGAGTCCACCAAGCCCAGCGCCAAACACGCCTGGCACAAACCCGCGAACTTCCACGCCGACGACCCGCACGAGGACATGACCAAGGGCTGGAAAGACCTGGACCGCAGCGTCGGCAAGGTCGACGAGCTCACCGGCGGTGCGCACGCGGCACAGGCGCGCCTCGATCATTTTGTCGCGCACATGCTGCCGCAGTACGCTCACCTGCGCAACCACCCGGACGTGGACGGCACCAGCGTCCTCAGCCCCTACCTGCACTTCGGTCACATCAGCCCGCTGCGCATTTATCTGGCCATCGAAAACGCCGCGGCGAAGAACCCGCACCTGCGCGAAAGCGCCGACAGCTTCCTCGACGAGATGGTCACCTGGCGCGAACTGTGCGTCGCCTGGGTCAAGTGGGACGCCAACTACGACAACCCCGAAACCGCCGAAGACTGGGCGCGCAAGACGGTCGAGAAGCACGCGCACGACAAGCGCGATCAGCTTTACACCGCAAAGGAACTGGAGAACGCCGAGACCTACGACGAATTGTGGAACGCCGCCCAGCGGCAGATGGTGCGCCGCGGCTGGATGCACAACTTCATGCGCATGTACTGGGCCAAGAAAGTGCTCGAGTGGTCGCCCAGCAACGCCGAAGCGATGAAGACGCTGATCTACCTGAACGACAAGTACTTCATTGATGGCCGCGATCCCGGCGGCTACGCCGGCATCGCCTGGGCCATTTACGGCAAGTTTGACCGGCCCTGGGGCGAGCGGCCCATCTTTGGCAAGATCCGTTACATGAGCGGTGCCAGCACCGGCAGGAAGTTCAACAGCAAGGCATACATCGCGCAGAACCCGCGGCTTGGTGACTCGGCCGCGGCCGCACCCGCGCCCATCCAGCGCCCACGCACCCAGCGCGCCAAGGGCCAATACGGAGGCTGAACGCCGCACCGCTTTGGATAAAGCTTCAACGACACGCTCCCTCTCGCGTGACATCCGCGTCCGAATCGAAGACACTACCGCCTAAGCGGCCGCGAGTGTCGCACCTGTTCTCTAAGTCTTTTCTCACCAGACAGCCTGTATTGCGGAATGCCGTGTGCAACGGCCTCCTGTGCTGCCTGTGCCCTCTCGAATCGATTCCGTCCGCCTCCCCTCCTGGCTCTCCACGCGCCGCCTTGCCGGCATGTGCGTGGCCAGCCTTTCGCTCGTAGCAGTCGCCGCCCGGCCACAGCAAAGCTCTCCGCAGCCCACCGCACCCGCAGCAGCCCGCGCCAACGCAGAGCGATTCGCCGCCGCGCGCCGATCCGCCGCCCTCCAAGAACACCCCGCCGATCTGCTGCATCAAGCCCGGCAAGAGCACACCCGCCTTGCCGCTGTACGTGACGTTGCCGCGGCGCAGGCCACGGGCAATGCCCCCACGACCACGCCGCTCAACACGCCGTGGCAGTCCGTGGGTCCCATGCAGGTGCAGACCTCGGCATACGGCCCGGTTACCGGCCGCGTTTCCTCTATCGCAGTCGACCCATCCGACTCCTCCGGCAATACGGTTTACCTTGGCACCACCGGCGGGGGCGTCTGGAAGAGCACCACTGCAGCAGCCAGTTCCGTCTCCTCCGTCAGCTTCACACCGCTCATGGACAGCTTGCAGGCCTTCAGCGCCAACGCGGGCTCCAGCGCTACCGGCAGCATCTCCATTGGAGCAGTCTCCGTGCAGCCCGGCGGCACCGGCGTGATCCTCGCCGGCACCGGCGATCCAAACGACGCGACCGACAGCTACTACGGCACCGGCCTTCTGCGCTCCACCGACAGCGGCGTCACCTGGACGCTCATCCAGACCTCGAACGACGGCGTGGCTGGCTTCCACTCCTTCACCGGCGAAGGTTTCAGCGGCTTTGCCTGGAGCACCAGCAGCACGGGCCTTGTCGTCGCCGCCGTGTCCTCCAGCGCCGAAGGCACCCAGGTCGCCGCGAGTTCTGCCGGTGCCAGCGTGCGCGGCCTCTACTACTCCACCGACTCCGGCGCCACCTGGCAACTGGCAACCATCCAGGACGGCGCGCAGATCGTGCAAAGCGCGTCCAGCAACTTCAGCAACTTCGAGGGCAACGCCGCTACCGCTGTAATCTGGAATCCCATCCGGCAGCGCTTCTACGCTGCCGTGCGCTTCCACGGCTACTACGAGTCCTCGGACGGCCGCACCTGGACGCGCCTTGCCGCCCAGCCCGGCAGCGGCCTGACCACGACCGCTTGCCCCACCCGCACCGGCAACACCGGCCTCACTACCTGCCCCATCTTTCGCGGAGCGCTCGCGGCCCAGCCCGTCTCCGGCGACCTGTTCGCGCTGACCGTCGGCAGCGGCAATACCGATACCGGCCTCTTCCAGGACACCTGCAACCTCGCGGGCTCGAACTGTTCGAGCGCCACCGTGCAGTGGTCGCACCAACTCAGCAGCACACCGCTTGAAAACGGCACCACCGGCACGATTGCCCAGGCCGACTACAACCTGGCACTCGCGGCCGTTCCCGCGGCCACCGCCCTCAGCGCGAATGACACGCTGCTCTTCGCCGGCGTTGGTGACCTGTACCGCTGCAAGCTGAGCGACCCCAACGGCTGCGCCCTGCGCAACACCACCAACGCCACCAACGGTTGTGCCGCCCCGGCGCAGGTTGCACCCGCGCAACACGCCATCGCCTTCCAGATTCTCAGCAGCAACGCCGCCGCTCCGCTGCTCTACTTCGGCAATGATGGCGGCCTGTGGCGCTCCCCCGACGGCGTGAACCAGCAGAGCACGCCCTGCTCCGCCGACGACGCGACCCACTTCAACAACCTCAACCCGGCGCTTGGCTCGCTCGCGGAAGTCAACGGCCTCAGCACGCATCCCACCGACGGCGGCATCGCCCTGGTGGCGCTCGGCGCGCTCGGTTCCGCCGCCTCCACCACCTCGTCCGCTTCCGCCAGCTTTCAGTCGACATGGGCTCAGATGGGAACCGGCGAAAGCGCCGCCGTCCAGATCGACCAGGCCGACCCGCGGAACTGGCTCGTGCAAAGCGGCTTCGGCACATCGCTGAAGCTCTGCCAGAACGGTGCAGCCTGCAACTCCGCGGACTTCGCCGGAATCCCGTCGATCGGCCCATCTCAGATCAACGGCGATGCCGAGCTCGAGGACGCTCCCGCGATCCTCGACCCCGCCCTGAACAGCAACGTCCTCATCGGCACCTGCCGCGTGTACCGTGGCCCAGCTACCGGCGGCAGCAACTTTTCCGGCAGCACAGACGCCATCAGCGCTCCGCTTAGCGGTCCAGCCGGCGGCGCCTGCACCGGCGCCAACGGCCTCATCCGCTCCCTGGCGGCGGGCGGCACACAAGTGCTCACCGGCTCCGCGCAAACCAGCGGCTCGCCCGTGCTCTACGCTGGCATGGCAGGCACTGCGGATGGCGGCGGCAACGGCTCGGGCGGCCACCTGTATCGCACGCTGCAGGCGAACCTCGCCACCGGCAGCACCGTGTGGACCGACGTGACGAATGGCACCGTCACCAACGACAGCACCCACAGCGGCATTTTCAATCCCTACGGCTTCGACGTCTCGTCCATCTCCGTCGATCCGAATGACAGCACCGGCAAGACCGTCTACGCCACCGTCAGCGGCTTCAACTCGCCCGCTGTGTATCGCTCCACGGATGGCGCCACCAGTTGGACCAGCGTCACCGCAAACCTGCCCAACGCACCCGCCAACGCCGTTCTGGCCGACCCCAACAACTCCGGCGTCGTCTATGTCGCGACCGACACCGGCGTCTACGTCGCCACGGACATCACCTCCTGCACCAACACGAACTCGCAGTGCTGGAGTCCCTACGGCACGGGCCTTCCACTTGCGCCTGCCGTGCAGCTCACCGCGTCAGTCAACTTCGCCGTTCCCGGCAGTTCCTCCAACGGCGTCTTGCGCGTAGGCACCTATGGCCGCGGCATCTGGCAGATCCCCCTGCTCACCGCCGGACAGACCGCTCTGCCGACGGCTTCGCTGTCCCCGAGCTCACTCAGCTTCGGCGCGCAAAACGTCGGCTATACCAGCGCCGCACAGACCATCACCGTTACCAACACTAGCAACCCGCCGCTCACCTTTACCCGCATCACCGCCAGCACCGGCTACGTTTCCACGGACACCTGCGTGGGCAACACACTTGCCCGCGGCGCAACCTGCACCGTGCGGGTGAGCTTTGCGCCCGTCGCAGCAGGCTCCGATCCCGGATCTCTAACCCTGTACGGCAACGTGCTCGGCGGCTACCTTGTTGCCAGCCTTTCCGGTACGGGTAGTGGTCAGGCTTCCGTTACCGTGCAGCCCACGGCAATCACGTTCTCCAACACGGCCGTCCACTCCACCAGCGCGGCGCAAACGGTCACCGTGACCAACAACGGCAGCCTCGCGGCCAGCCTGCAAACACCCACGGTCTCCGGCGACTACAGCATCACCGCGAACACCTGCACGGCTTCGCTCGCCCCCTCGGCCACTTGCACCTTTGGCGTCACCTTCACCCCGACTGCAAGCGGCCAGCGCACCGGAACGCTGCAGCTGGTCGACAACAACGGCACCCACAGCGTTCCGGTGACCGGCGTCGGCATCGCCGGTGTTGCAACACTTTCGCCGACCACCATCACCTTCCCGACCACGCCGGTGAACGGCCTCAGCCCCGTCCGCACCGTCACCGTCAACAACACGGGCAACGGCCCACTTCAGATTGGCGCCGTCACCGTGAGCGGCGACTTCGCTGAGACCGACACCTGCAGCAACACCACCGTGGCGTCCGGCAGCAACTGCACGGTCAGCGTCACGTTCTCGCCCACGCAGTCCGGCGCGCGCTCCGGCACGCTGGTCGTGGCCAGCAACAGCAACGGCGCGGTCGGCACCGCCGCAACCGTCGCCTTGCAGGGCAACGGTCAGGCCAGCTTCTCCGTCGTGCTCACCCCCACGACGCTCACCTTTGGTTCCGTCGCCGTCAACACCACTTCCGCCGTGCGGAACATCACGGTCAGCAACACGGGTTCCAACAGCGGCGGCATCGGCGCGGCCACGGTCACCGGCGACTTCCTCATCCGCGGCAACACCTGCGGCACATCGCTCGCCACGCAGACCGGCTGCACCGTCTCCATTGCCTTCACGCCGTCGACCTCCGGCGCGCGCTCCGGCACATTCACCATCGCGACCGATGCGGGGCCGCAGACCGCTACGCTTTCCGGCACCGGTACCCTGCCCGCTACCGATACGCTGTCTCAGCTCACCCTGAGCTTCACCGGCACCACGGTCGGTACGGCGAGCGCCGCGCAAAGCGTCACGCTCACCAACAACGGCGACGCCGCCCTCACCCTCGTTAGCGCTAACGTAACCAGCGGCGACTTCACCGCCGTGAACTCCTGCGGCACCTCACTCGCAGCGCACAGCACCTGCAGCATCGCGGTCACGTTTGCGCCACGGTCGGTCGGCTCGCAAACCGGCACGCTGGTCGTCTCCGACGTGCAACGCAACCAGGTCGTCACGCTCACCGGCAGCGCCATCGCGGGTCCAGGCGTCTCGCTCGCACCTGGCACACTCACCTTTCCGCAAACTGGCGTGGGCAACGCCACCGCTCCCCAGATCGCCACCATCACCAACAACGGCGGAGTTCCGCTGACCATCACCGGCATCACCATCCGCGGCGACTTCGGCCTGACCGCCGCCGCGGGTGCCTGCACGTCCACGACCACGGTCGTTGTCGGCGGCAGTTGCACTCTCCCCGTTGCCTTCGCGCCGCAGGCGGCCGGCCCGCGCTCCGGCAGTATCACCGTCACCGGCAGCGCGGGGACGCAGAGCATTGCTCTCAGCGGCACGGGCATCAACTTCACGCTGACCGCCAGCGGCGCAACCAGCGTGACGGTCGCCACGGGCAAGAGCGCCGTGTACCCGCTGCTGCTCACTCCCGCCGCCGCCGGTACGCAACCCGTCACCTTCACCTGCACCGGTGCGCCGGCCAACAGCAAGTGCAACGTGGTCTCCACCTATGCGGACCTGTCCGCCACCAGCACCGTCTCGGTCACGGTGGTCACCGGCACCACCGCAGCCGTGCGCACCGTCGCGCGGAACGGGCGAAGAAACGAGTCAAACCAAACGCGCGATGCGCGACGCACCTCCGCGCTGGCGTTCCTGCTGCCTGTGCTTCTGCTTCCCTTCGCCGCCTCGCGTCGCCGCATCGCCACGCTACTGCTTGCCGTACTCGCGATCGGCACGGTCGCGCTGCAGGGCTGCGGCTCGGGCCGGCACATCCCCGAAGGCACCGACACCACCGGCTCTGGCGGTTCCACGTCAGGAACGCCGACGCCAGCCGGCACCTATAACCTGACGGTCACCGCAACCGCTGCGGGACTGACCCGCCAAGTCGGTCTCACGCTGATCGTCACAGCGCAGTAGGGTCGCACGCAGTAGCGGTCACCACTCAAACCGCAGCCCGCCTTGCAGCCGTCGTGCCCGTGTCAGGTCCGTGCCGCTGCCCGTTTCCGTTCCAAACGGACGCGTGGTCAAGCCCTCGGCGGCGATCGCTGCCGCATCCTGAAAGACCAGCGGCGTCACTCCATTTACCGTTGTTCCCACGATGAAGGCGCGCTGGGTCACGCTCGTCACGTTGCGGTGGTTGAACAGGTTGAAACCCTCCGCGGTTAGCCGCAACGTCGCGCCTTCATGCAGCGGAATCGCCCGTGCGAGCCGCAGGTCCAGCGTCGCCTCCGTGGGCAGCCGCAGCGTATTGCGGCCGACGCTGGGCAGGTACGTCGCTCCGCCCGATCCGTTCAGGCTGGCGCGGCCGCCGGCCAGCGTCGTTCCACCCTCGACCAGAAAGCTGTACGGCCGGCCGCTGGTGACAAACAGGATCGGCGCCACTGTGAAGCCGTTCGCCAACCGACGCTCGAAGCGCGACCCGTGCTCCAGTTCCGGAGCCCACACCGCTGTCGCCGTGACCTTGTGGCGTCGGTCCAGGTTCGAGAGCGCGCGGTCGTAGCTGGGGTCCACCGGATCGAACTGCGCGTCGGTATCCACCGCCGATCCCGTTACGCGTAGATTGTCCAGCGATTTGCTGAAGGTGTACGCTCCACGAACCGTCAAACCTCGCGCCGCCACCCGCGAAACCTGCACCACGCCCGCCTGGTACGCGGCATTGCCGTTCGATCGCACCAGCGTCACAGGTCCGAAATCGGGCGAGATGCGCGACGTGTACACCGGCACCACGAACGTCGCCCCGTTCTGCAGCCCTGGCGTCGTGACCGCGTCCGTACGCTGGATCGCGAACTTTCCCGCGCTCAGCGACGGCGCCAGGTTCACATCGGTCGAGTTGGGCAACTCATGCGACAGCGCCGCCGCATAGCTCACGCTCACCACGATGCCGTGGGATATTTGCCGCTCGACGGTGACTTCACCGTCCTCGACCGTTGGCAATTGAAAACGCCGCGACAGAAC
The DNA here is from genome assembly GCF_025685415.1 of Terriglobus aquaticus. Lineage (NCBI taxonomy): Bacteria > Pseudomonadati > Acidobacteriota > Terriglobia > Terriglobales > Acidobacteriaceae > Terriglobus > Terriglobus aquaticus. The sequence continues at coordinate 3,390,635 of NZ_JAGSYB010000001.1, read as the reverse complement.
CGTCGCCGCCGAAGTCTTGGCCGGAAGGCCGGTGCTCCCGCAGGTGTACGTGGCCGGGTAGCCGAAGTTCGTTCCCGCGGAACTGCACGCAGGTTCGATCTCCGTCGTCGGCGTCACGCGCAGGTTGTACACCGACGCTGCCTGCGCCGTGTTGGTTAGCACCTGTTGCAAGAGCCGCCCCGTCGCGCGTCCGAAGTGCAGCCCATAGCCCACGCGCACCACCGTGCGGTCGTGCAGGCCATACGCAATGCCCAGCCGTGGCGCCAGATTGCCGGGATCGCCGGGCAGAAAGCCCGTCTGCCCCAGGTTGCCAAACACAGTATCGAGCGCCACATTGGCGTGCTGCGGCAGCGGCATGCGGAAGTATTCGTACCGCGCTCCCAACGTGACGTGCAGGCGCGGCGTTAGCCGCCACACATCGTGCACTCCCGCGGAGCCCTCGCCGGTGTGAAACCGCACCGATGTGCCCGCGCCAAAGCCTTGCGTAAAGCTCTGGAAGCAGAACAGGTGCGTTGTCGCATAGATCGACGGGCAGCCACCGTTCGGGTAGCTCGTCGCGCTGTACGTGAAGTCGGTGAGAAAGTCGACCAGCCCACCCGCGCGCCCACCCGTGCTGCGGCTTCCATACTGGTACGCCCCTGTGGTCGCCGCGCCGGTGTCGACAGCGGTGTCGATCAGGCTGCCGGCAGCCTGCAGCGTGACGCTATGTGCGCGACCGGAGAAGGTCACGCTCACCTCTGCCTCGGCGCGGTCCTCGTTGGGCAAACGGCGCTTCTCAGCCGCCACCGGCAGACCGAACCGGAATGCGCCGCCACTGGTCGCGTTCCCCAGATCGATGCTCACCTGCGGCACCGATCCGGCAGGTCCGGTTTGCGGCTCGGCAGCCAGCGTGGGCGCCTCCGTAACCGTGGTCGCGTCGCGCGATATCGCCATGCCAGTTTCAACCACCCAACGAGCGCCCAGGCCCACGCTTTCGGTCGCGCGCAACGTGTCTGCGGCGATGTGCAGGGTTGAGAAGTTATCCCGCGACTGCGCCACCACGGCACCACCGCGCGCGCCCGATGGTGCATCGTGGCGCGCCCCGGTGTAGGTCAGCAGCAAGGAACTCTTCGGGGAAGTGACAATGTCCAGCCGCGGCGTCAGCGCTAACGTAGAGCTCCGCCGCGGCACTTCTCCCGTGAGCGAATCCAGGAACCCGAGGCCGCGCGCTGTTTCTGCCGCGGTCACGCCTCGGTTGGCCAGGAGCGCCGTCTGCACCGCCGTCAGTGTGTAGAACGCGGGGTTGTCTGGCGAGCTGATGCCCGGAAAGCTGCGCAACTGGCCCTCCGCCGCGCCGAACGCGTACACGCGATTCGCCGTGTGCGGAAGGCGGCTGCCGATGGAACCGCCAAACTGCTCGCGCTGGTCGCGGGGCTTCACGATCTCGCTGAACGGGGCACCGCCGTTGTAGTGCGTGGCAATCGCAAACGGATCCGTAGCGTCGGCCGCGCTGTGCCGCAGGAGGAAGAACGCGCTCCCATGCAAGTCCTCACCGGCGCGGCGCGTTACCGCGTTCACCGATCCTGCGGCATCGCGGCCCAGCGGCGAGCCCTCGCCGATGGAGCGCACCTGGAACTCGCGCACCGCCTCCAGAGGCACGTTGAACGGGATCGCCGCACCGCCTCGTGGAGCGCCGTCGTAGCTGCGGTTGGCCGTGAACCCGTCCAGCGTGAAGCTCGCCTGGGAAGGATCGGAGCTGCGCGTCGTTGTCTGCACTGTCTCGGCTGAACTGTCACCCGTATCGGTGTCCAGGATGGTCCCGGTTGCGTCTTCGCCTCGATCTCCACTCATCGATGAACCGCCCGAAGGGTTGACCGCAAAGGCACCGCTGTCGTCACCAAGGTTCGTCAGCGGCGTCAGTAGCGCGAAATCCTGGAAGCGGCGACCGTCGATCGGCAGAGCGATGAGCTCCTGTGGCAACAGGCTTGCATTCAGCGGAGAGTCGACCAGCGACGGCCGCTCCGCCTCCGACGCGCGCACCGTGAGGCTCTGCGCCGAACCAACCACCATGGTCAGTGCCAGCCGCACCGCCTGGCCCGCCGCCACGCGCACCAGCGGCACACGGAGCGAAGCGAAGCCGTCCCGCTCGCAGCGGATCTCGTATTCGCCGGGTTGCAGATCGTCGATGCGAAACTCACCGAGAGCATCGGTTTCGACGGTGCGCTCGGGCAACCGTCCCAGACGCATCGTGAGCCGCACTCCCGGTAGAGCCACGCCTGCAGCATCGCGCAGAACGCCACCCACAGCGCCGGTGGTCAGCGCCTGCGACCGCGCACCGGCGGGCGCGAACAACACCGCGGCAGCGGCGACAGCGACGATTCCGGCAGCACAGGAGCGCGGCCACAGACAGGACAAAGGGGAGGAGATTCGAGGACACATGCAAACGGCCCGCGTTCCACACGGGAGGCCGTGACACAGAAGGAGAGAAAACCAGCGCAAGTCCCGCGACGCCGCTGCGTGTGCTGTCAGCGCGGCCAAACGCATCAGGGAGTGAGCTGTGCTCACGAGTGTATCCCCGTTTCCATGCGCGTGTAATCCTCGCCGCGCGAAAGCGTGTCGAGCCTTTCATCACACCAAGAGAAAGGGCGGCGGCCGAAGCCACCGCCCTTGAAATCCGGCTTGCACCGGCGTTGCGCTTAGAAGGTGAACCGGCCTGCGATCTGGAACTGCCGCGGGCTGAATGCGTAGTTGCTGTTGGTGTTGCTGACCGTGCCGAAGTTGGTGGTGCTGACCAGGTTGGCCGTGCCGTTGGCAGCACCAGCTGACGCGGCAGGCGACGAGATGGTGAACGCGCCACCATTCACACCGGTTACGTTCTGGTGGTTGGCCAGGTTGAAGCTCTCGATGTACAGCGAGAACGCCTTGCCTTCCTTGATGCGGAAGTCCTTCTGCAGACGCACATCCACGTTCACAAGGCGCGGGTAGCGGAAGGTGTTGCGACCGATCTGCGGAATGTACGTAATGCTGGTTCCCAGAAGGCCGGAGTTGGTCGCGGTGGTCGGAGCCAGCGTGCCGTCGCAGAAGCGTGAAGCAGCGTTGGTCGCCGTGTTGTTGGTGCACTGGTTCGGTGTAGTTCCGCTGACTGTTGCGGAGTACGGCAGACCGGTCTGCGCCTGGATCAGCGGCTTAATGGACCAGCCGTTGGTCAGGTAGGCCAGGGCGCTCTTATCGTTCTCGATGCCCGGGATGTTGAAGATCGCCCATCCCACCACACGCTGGTGCACGTCGTAGCTCGACGTGCCATAGTTGAGGCGCTGATTGCCGAATGGATCCAGCCAGTTGTTGATCGACGTGCCCGTGAACGAGCCCTGCGAGAAGTCCAGCGCGTGCGCCCACGTGTAGTTCGCGTCAAACGTCGCCCAGTGCAGCGAGCGGTTGGTGATGTCGAACGAAAGCGCGTGATAGCTGGAGTTGATGTTGCTGCTCACCTGCGTCACGGAGCCGTACGTCGGATTCAGACCGATGGAGTTCAGCGCCGGTGCATTCCCCGTAGCAGCGTACTGCCGCCCGGCGTATACGCGGGTCTGGATCTGTGATCCGCAGGCGAGCAGGTTGCAGCCGCCGTTTGCGCTCGGCTGCACCGTGTAGGTTTCGGTGTAGAAGGCGTTCGGGTTCTGGTTCACGTTGATGAAGTTCGGCAGCTCGCGACCCGCCGATCCCAGGTAGGCCAGGCTCAGCACGTTGCGGCGGCCCAGGTCCTGCTGCACCGTCAGGTCCGCCTGGTAGGTGACCGGGTTCTGGAAGTGGTTATCCAGGTACACGATGTTGCCACCGGCGGTGGGGCTGGCTGAGGCGACCTGTCCCTGGAACAGGGGAGCGGCGGATGTCTGATTCGAGTAGCTGATGTTGTAGGCACCGTTTGCCGACCCCGTCTGCGTCAGCGCGCTCAGCAGAACCGAGTTGGCGATACGGCCGTAGTAGAAACCCATGCCGCCGCGGACGACCGTCTTTCCTTGGCCATACGGATCCCACGCAAAGCCAATGCGCGGCGAGATGTTGTTCTTATCGTCTGGGTGACCCGCGGTCTGCGGCGCCAGCGTGGTGTTGTTCAGCGCCGCAAACGGCTTCGGAATCGACTCAAAGTCGTACCGCGCGCCGAGGTTCAGCGTGAGGCGCGGCGCAATCTTCCAGTCGTCCTGCACAAAGAAGCCGTAGTCCATCGTTGAGAAGTCGAAGGTGTACGGCCCAAAGCTTTGCAGGTAGCTGTTGTAGCAGGGCAGATTGCCCACGCCCGTCAGGCCCGTATTGCAGGTACCGGCGTGCCCCGGCGCCAACACATCCGAAACGTAGTTGATGATGCTTGTGCTGTAGGTGAACGCGCCGTTGATCTGGTTGGGTGCGTTCTGCAGATCGTAGTTGTGGACGATGTCCTCGCCCACGCGAATGTTGTGCTTGCCGATGTTGATCGACAGCGTGTCGCCCACCTGCCACTTGCGCTCGTCCGGATATGCCTTGCGATAGGAGTAGTACGGCGATCCCAGCGCAAAACCCAGCGACGAGAAGATGCTGTACTGCCCCACATTGCCAGTAGCCGGGTTCTGCAGGAATTGCTTGCTGTAGCTGGACAGCGGCTGCTGGCCTTCATCGTTCAACTCGCGGCCGTACTGGTAGCGCAGCTCGTTGGCCATGTTGTTCGTGATGACCGAGTCCAGCTTGGCCAGGCCGTAGTCCAGCTTCACGAAGTCCGTGCCGAAGTAGTCGACCGCATCGGTGAGGCTGGACTGCGTCTGCACGCCACCCGGCGAATCCCAGCGCAGGCGGTGATACAGCACGCTCAGGTTGTGCTTGGGAGTGATCTGCCAGTTGAGCTTGGGCGTGTTGATGTTCTGGTGGCCATACCGCGGCACCGTTCCGAGATCGGTGTTCAGGGCCGCAAGCTGCGCGTTATAGGCCGCGGCTGCAGTGGCATACGTGTTGCCCGCGGCGCGGGAGTTCAGGCGCGCAGCCAGCAAACAGGCCGCAGCGTCGGTCGAGGACTGGTAGGTCGTTGTCACGCCCTGCCCGTTCAGGCCGGTACCGCTCGGCAGGCCCGTGGCTGCACCCGTGGTCAGGTTGCACGTGGCACCCGTCGGCAGCGCCGCGTCGGCGTTGTCAAAGAACTGAACGGCATTGTTGGCCTTTGCGACGCCGGGGAACTGCCGATCGAATACGTCAAAGGCGTATGTGAAGAAGAGGCGATCCTTGATGAGCGGACCACCCACTTCAAAGCCGTACTGGTTGCGCTTGTCCTTGGGCTTGAACGGAATGACGCGCACGCCAACGCCGTTTGAGTTCGGCACGCTGAGGGTGGTGTACGGGTTGAAGGCACCCAGCTCGTCATCGCGTCGATAGAAGTACGCCTCACCGTGCAGTTGGTTGGTGCCCGTCTTCGTTACTGAGTTCACCACGCCGCCTACGGCGCGGCCGAACTCTGCCGAGTACACGCCGGTGTTCACCTGGAACTCGCGCACCATAGCCTGCGACGTGGAGTAGCCGGCACGTGTACGTCCGCGCTCTTCTGAGAAGAAGGCCTGGTTATCGTCTGCGCCGTCGATCTGCACGTTGTTCAGGGTGGGCGCGATCGCACGGAACTGGAGCAGGCCGAAGCCGTTGGAATCGATCGTGACGCCCGGGGTGGTCAGTGCCAACGTGGACCAGCGGCGGTTGTTGATCGGAATGTTCTCGATCTCACGGTTGCTCAGGTGACCGCCGAACTCGGGCGATTCGAAGTTGATCGCGGGCAGGTCGGCCGTGACGTCGACCGTGCTGCTTTCGGAGCCGGTGGTCAGGTGCGGATTCAGTTCCGTCACCTGCTGCACCTGGACCACGACGCCCGTGGTGCGCTGCTCCTGAAAGCCCGGAGCGGCAATCGTGACCGTGTAGGTGCCGGGATTCAAGAGCGGCGCCTTGAACTCGCCGCTGGCTCCGGCCGTGATGGTCAGGTCCGCATTGGTACCTTCATCGTGAATCCGAATGGTTGCGTTCGGCACGGCAGCGCCGGTCGGATCGAACACGGTTCCGGCGAGGCCGCCCTGGGTCGTGTTCTGCGCCAGCGCCGTTGCGCCGGTGGCCACAGCCAGTACCGCCGCTAGGGCGAGGCTGCGCATGCTCATCTTCTGCGTCATTGCTTCTCCTGAAACACACATCGAACGCCGGGCGTGGCTGCGGTCTTCTCTGCCGCGCTTCGCCGGTACGGTCCTGCACATTCACACAGCCTGACGACTTCGTCGCACACACGGAGGCGTGCGGGTCGAAAATGGCCACGTTGCTTCACCGTCACACATCTGTGTGAACCTGGCGTAAAGCGCCCTGAATCGAAGCATGCGGGTAGCTCCAGTTTCGCAGGTTGCAGGCCCACACTCAAGGTGGCGAACCGCATTTTCAGCGGAAATCATGGCCCGATGCCCGCGATCGTCGCAACCGGGTAGACTTGAAGATGACGGGCAATGTTTATTGATGAGGCGAAAATCCGGGTCAAGGCGGGCGACGGTGGCAACGGCTGCATGGCGTTCCGCCGCGAAAAGTTCGTGCCCCGTGGTGGCCCGTCTGGCGGTGACGGAGGTCACGGCGGCGACATACTGATGCGTTCGTCCGAGCGGCACAACACGCTTGTGCACTTTCGCTTTAATCCGGAGTACAAGTCAGACCGCGGCACGCATGGTCTGGGCTCGAACATGAGCGGCAAGAGCGGCGAACACCTAACGCTCAACGTGCCCGTGGGAACCGTACTCTACGACGACGATACCGGCGAGCTGATCCACGACTTTGAGCGCCCCGATGAAGAGATCTGCATCGCGCGCGGCGGTCGCGGAGGCCGCGGTAACCAGCATTTCGCCACTAGCACCCACCAGGCACCGCGCGAGCACGAGCTGGGCCGCCCCGGCGAAGAGCGCCACTTTCGGCTTGAACTGAAGCTGCTCGCCGACGTGGGCCTGGTCGGTTATCCGAACGTCGGCAAGTCCACGCTCATCTCACGCCTGAGCGCCGCGCGGCCCAAGATCGCGAACTACGCCTTCACGACTCTGGAACCGAACCTGGGTGTCGTGAAGATCGGCGATTTTCCGCACGAGCGCTCGTTCGTGATTGCGGATATGCCCGGCCTGATCGAGGGTGCAAGTCAGGGCGCCGGGCTCGGCATCCAGTTCTTGCGCCACATCGAGCGCACCGGAGTGCTGGTGCACCTGGTGGATGTTTCCGACGGCAGCGGCCGTGAGGATCCGGTCCAAGACTTCAAAACCATCTCTGCTGAATTGGCAGACTTCGGTCATGGTCTGGAAGACAAGCCCGTCATTGTCGTTGCGGCCAAGATGGATGCCGCAAACCCGGACAAGCTGAAGAAGCTGCAGACCTATGCCAAGCGCCGCAAGCTGCCCTTCTTTGCCATCAGCGGCGTGACCGGCGAGGGTCTGGACCCGCTGAAGTACGCCATTGCCGATGCAGTGGAACAACGCCGCGCCGAGCAGCCGGTCGTTGTCTCCGAGGCGCCGGCCAAGCCGAAGAAGCACAAGTCGCCGTATGCTCCACCGCTGGCCAGCGCCAAGCGAGGCGTGTAACAGCGAGCGAGAACCAAAGCAAGGCGAGGCCATGTAGCCTCGCCCTTTGCGCGTTCGGTGCGAGCTACTTTGCCGCCAGTTCCTCCACGCCCACCAGGCCGTGCGAACGCTCGGCAAAGCCGGGTTCATGCAGGAACTTGCGAAGCTGGTAGCCGGCCTTCTCCGCGCGATCCAGCAGACGTTCGTCGAGCGACTTCTCATCAGCGGTCAGTGGCGTCGTCTCCGGCTCCAACTCCAGCCAAGGCAGTAATGCCGCAAACAGTTCGCGGTTGAAGTACTCGGTGCCCTCGGACTCGTTCACATTGAGCACCCAACGCACGTCGCCGTCCGCCCAGAAGGATTCGGTGTTCAGCGAGCCGATGTTGTGGGCCGTGGCGATGCGCACCACCGCGGCCGCACGCCACGCCGCATCGCCCTCAAAGCCGAGCGCAGTGAACGTCTCCGCAAGTGCATGCCGCAACTGCAGCCGGTCAAACAGGTCCGCATGGATGCGCGGTGTCTGCTCGTCCACCGGAAGGGCTCGCACCAGGGCCGAAGCCAGCAACACCGCATCGCGCCGCGGCGCCAGAAGCGCTGGGACTCCCGGAACCGTGGTCGGCTGGCCCTCGCGGTAGTGCCGCTCCAGCAACAGCGCAATGTTGCGTTGCAGGTTGCTCTCGAATACCGCGTCCAGTGTCGGCTCCGGCGCGGCGGCCTTCTCCGCTACAGCCTGCAGAGCCGCCTCGCCGTCACCCTCGTGGCCGGCCGGTGCGACTGCGGTCACGGCACTCGCGGTGATGTCACCAGCAGCCCCTGGCTGCGCCTGCGGTTCCCGCTTCTCCGCTGCGGAGTCATGATGCAAAAGGTGATCGAGGGCAGCGGCTACGCCGTGTGCGACCGCGCGCGCCTCGTGCGCCACACCTTCCAGCACATGCAGCAAACCTGCCTCATGGTGCTCTGAAGCCGCCGCAGAAGTCGCCTTGGCCACACCATCCAACTGCTTCGCAAGGCCCTGCGTGCCCTGTGCTGCGAGCGAAGCCAGGCTTCCCGCAGCGCCTGCACCTCTTGACGCACGCACGCCAGAAGGCACCGTCAAGTGAATGTTGGACTCTGCCAGGAACTCCTTCGCCGAGTTCAGGAAGTCAGTGGCATTCCGTGCCAGAGTGCTGTCCAGCGTTTGAGCCTTGCCCGTGTTGCTGGCTTCTTCCGGGGCCAGCGGCAGGTTGGCCTCCTGGATCGTCAGCCGCAGAGCATCATGCACGGGCCGCAACCGAAGTCTCGTGATCGCCTCGTCGAGTGAGTACACACCGGCGCCGTGCAGCATGTCGTGCAACTGGTCCCACGGCTTCTCCGCTGTGGCGCGCAGTTCGCGGAAGTTCAGAAGCACGATGTACTGGAAGCCGCGCAGGTCAAAGGTGAGACCGTTGTGGTGAATGTCGGTGGCGCGGCGCAGGTACTCCAGGTTGCTCGTCACATCGCGGTACGCCACAAACAGATCGCCGTCGTACGGCAGAGCCAGGCCATCGGCAATGGCGCGCTGACGCATCTCGCCCGAGCCTTTGTCCATGAAGCCTACGGACGTGTGAATGGTGCCGCGCGTGCTCGGATAGGTGTTGTTGTACAGGATGAGCGAGCGCTCGCCGTAGTAGTTGTTCGAGTAGGCGAAGACGTTCTCGTCGACCGAGCCGTCGCCCTTCCAGAAGTCGTACAGGACGAAGTTCGCGGACTCGGCAAAAATTTTGCGATTGCGCAGCAGCGGCGCGATCTCGTGCTCGAAGCGGGAGATAAGGCCCTCGTTCGGCCACTCCTTCATCTTCGCGGCCTTGAACTCCATGCCGTACTGCTCGGTGAAGCCCTCAATCTGGCCGTGCCCGAACATGGGCAGGCCGGGCAGCGTGGCCAGCAGCGTGCTTACGCCGAAGTACTTGTCTCCGGTACCGAATTGCGCGATCGCAGTCTTCTCGTCGGGGTTCGACATGAAGTTCACATACCGCTTCAGGATGTCCGGGTCGAACTCAAGGGTCTTCTTCAGGTAGCTGCGATATTTCGCGTTGTCCTCGTCACGCAGCATGACCATGAACGCCGAGTTGTACACGCGGTGCATGCCGAGCGTGCGGACAAAGTAGCCTTCGAGCAGCCAGAACGCCTCGGCGAGCAGCAGCGTTCCGGGTACTTCCACGGCAACGCGATCGACCACCTCGCGCCAGAACTCGTTCGGCATCAGCGCGTTGAACTCCTCGTCGCTGATGGCGTTTTCCGCGCGCGACGGGATGGAGCCGCCAGCGCCGGGCAGGGGGAACCACAGACGCTGCACATGGCGTTTCGCCAACACCATCGCCGCGTCAAAGCGGATGATCGGGAACATGCGCGCCACATGCAGGATCACCTGCATCACGTGTTCGCGCACCTCGGCCTTGCTGTAATCCAACTGCGCCGTGTCGTTCCAGGCAAAGGTCGTGCCGTCGTTGCCGTGATACATGTAGCGCGTTGCGCCGTCGGCATGGTGGCGCAGGCGGAACACGACGGCCGCATCGGTCTGGTCGTAATAGTGATCTTCCAGCTTGATTTCGACGCGCGAGTCGTTCGACAGGTCCGGGCCGTTGAAGCTGTACACCGGATATGGCGATTCCCAGCGGTACAGGAACCAGTCAGGATGCTCAATGACCCAAGGCGAATCGATGCCCATGTGGTTTGGCACCATGTCGCTGGCCAGCCGCAGGCCGTACCGCGCCGCGCGATCGCGCAACTGCGTATAGGCTTCGTTGCCTCCCAGATCTTCGGCAATCTGATAATCCTTCAGCGAGTAAGCCGACGCCACCGCATCGATGTGCCCGCGCAGGTGCTTGATGGTCTTGCTCGCGACGGAGCGCTCCCACAGACCGATGAGCCACAGACCAGTGATGCCGCGACGCGCCATGAGCTGAAGCTCTTCTTCGGGCACGTGATCCAGGCGGTAGATGTGACGGCCGTACTTCTGTGACAACTGCTCGAGCCACACATAGGTGCTCTTGGCCAGCAGCACCACGTTGGGCATCCAGGCCTGGTCGGCGGAGAAGGCCTCGTACTCGTTCAGCGGTGCCTGATAATCCGTAGCGTAACGCCGACGGCGGACACGACGGCCGTCCGGCAGCGTGATCTCTTCGTCTTCGTAGTCGCCGAAGCCCATGTACTCGTCGCCGACGAAGCCTTCCTTGGCGGTGCCGAAGGCTCCGTGGCGATGCCGGTCCGGACCGGCCGGGTTGAACATGCGCCAGATCGCGATCTCTTCCTCGCGCAGCGTGTCGATGGCCAGGAGAGTGCTCTTCAGTCGGCCGCCCAACTGCACCGTCCAGTGCGTGCGGATGTATTCCAACTGACCCGTCAGAGAATCCGGGGACGCCGTGATCGGCGCCATCAGTGCGTCCAGCAGCGTGCCGATCTCCGGCGACACCTTGGGCCGCGTCTCGAAATAGCTCGGCAGCGCCTCGGTCACCGTCTTATAGGCGGGTGCCGCCGTCTGCAACTCCGTGTCTTCAAACAGCTCGCGAAAGGGTGTGAACGCCGGGTTACTGTTGGCCAGCCACAGCAGCATTAGTTCTTCCAGCGCAGCCTCGCGGTTCGGCAGACCGTCTTCAGCAGCCGCAAGCCACTCGTTTGCTGTGAGCTGTTTGCGGTACACCGCCACGTTGGGGAACTGCTCGGTAAACGCCAGCAACAGCGCATCCAGCTTTTCCGGCGAAGTTTGACTCGAGAACCACTGCAGGGCGGCAGACAGCACCGCCGGATCGACCTCCTTGCGGTAGGCGTCGATCAGCGCGTGCTGCAGTTCGTCGATCAGGCCCATGGCAAACAAGGCGCCAGCATTGATCGCGCGCTTGGGATCTCTTTCCGTGCCGCGCGCCACGTTCAGTTGCTGCGCCAGCTTGCGGCTCGCGGCAACATTGGCAAAAACCACGTTGCCGGTATAGCTAAACAACGACTCGTCGAGTTCCGTCAGGTCGCGAACCGAGCGGGCAATGTGGAATTCCATACGTGCAGGCAAGGGTGCTCTTGCTTTCTCGCATCAGTAGCAGCGATGCGGTCAAACGCTCATCCGCTTGCGCGGCGGCGAGGAGATTCAATCGGCACAGTGACGACTCCGGATCGCTTCCGCGCGAAACCGGACGGCGACTCGGGGGCTAGGGCTTCGCCTCTTGGATGCGTCGCGATGCAAGGCCGTTGCGCTCCATCTTTCACCACGGCGGCCCTGCAACGGCCCGAATTGCCGGGCGATAAGCGGCACACGAACACGGATGTAGGCGAAAGCTGGCGCATTTCCTCCCGCTTCGAGTAGGCGATGAATCGGCATAGCGAACCATTTGACGCCCATGAGCAGCAGATTGACGACTTTCGCATCTCAACTGTGTTGCAGGTGCATGTATGGGCTGGGCCGAGTGGATCGCTGCACAGGGGTATATTGCCGTTGCGGGAATCCTGCTGCTGTCAAATCTTGGACTGCCGATGCCGTCGGTTCTCACGCTGATCCTGGCAGGCGCCGCCGCGCACCACGGATCGCTGAACTGGTTCGTGCTATTGCTGGTTGCTGCTGCCGCTCAGGAGGCGGGAGCTTCGACGCTGTTCGTGCTCGGGCGGAAGACCGGGTGGTGGCTGCTGGGCAAACTTTGCCGCGTGAGCATGGATCCGGAGACCTGCATCTTCCGCTCCGCTGACTTCTTCTACAAGCGCGGCGCTCGCACCCTGCTGTTTGCGCGGTTCATTCCCGGTTTGGCCAGCATGGCTCCTCCTCTGGCTGGCAGTCTGAACATGCGGCCGGCACGATACCTGCGCTACGACATCCTTGGCGTGCTGCTGCACGTGAGCTTGTGGACCGGCATTGGCTACTTTCTCAGCCCGTTCATTCGCGCCATTACTGATACTCTCGCGGTATTTGGCCACGTGATGCTGGGCCTGGTCGTGACGGTGGCGCTTGGCTACTTTGGCACCTGGATCTTTACCCGCGTGCGCGACCGCAAGTACCGCGATGTGGAGCGTGTCTCTGCCGACGAAGTGATTGCGCGGCTGGAAAACCCCGACCCAACGCGCCCCATCGTGATCGCCGACGTGCGCTCGCACGGCTACTACGACCCGGGCATGCAGCGCATCAAGAACTCGATTCGCGTGGAGCCGAATCGCCTCTTGACAGAGCTGGACGCGCTGCGCGAAACGCTCGCCACCGAGTGCGACATTTACGTGTACTGCTCGTGCCTGCGCGATGCCACCAGCGTCCGCATCGCGCATACCTTGGCCGAGCACGGCCACAAAGCGAGAGTGGTCGAAGGCGGTCTGCGCTCCTGGCTCAAGCTGGGCGCACCCACCGAACCCGTGCCGGAAGACGAGATGCACCACCTGCCGCGTTTCGAGTAGACGCCCGCTTCGCCGCCGGGCTCACTACAATAGAACTGTGAGCGATCTCTCCAATTCGGAGCATAATTTCGACATTCTGGTGGTCGGCGCCGGCCATGCTGGCTGCGAAGCCGCCGTTGCGGCCGCGCGCATGGGCCGCCGCACCGCGCTGCTGACGCTGTCGCTCGACAAGATTGCGCAGATGAGCTGCAACCCCGCAATTGGCGGCATTGCCAAGGGCCATTTGGTGCGCGAGGTGGACGCGCTGGGCGGCGTCATGGGCGAAGTTGCGGATCTGTGCGGCATCCAGTTCCGCCTGCTGAACACGTCGCGCGGCCCTGCCGTGTGGTCGCCCCGAGCGCAGTGCGACAAAGCTCTCTACCGCGTTCGCATGCGCGAGTTGCTGGAGCGCGTTCCGAATCTGGAACTGGTCGAGGCAGAGGTGGCGGACGTTCTGCTGCAACACGATGTGGACGGCTCGCGGCGCTGCACCGGCCTCCTGCTGGCCGATGGCACCGAACTCCGCGCGCAAGCAGTTGTTATCACCACCGGCACCTTTTTGAACGGACTGATCCACTGCGGCGAAGAGCGCTGGACCGCCGGCCGCAGCGGTGAAGCGGCGAGCATCCTGCTAGGCGAATCGCTGAAGCGTCTCGGCCTGCGCGAGTGCCGCCTGAAGACCGGCACGCCGCCGCGCCTGGACGGTCGCACCATCGACTGGTCGCGCTTCCAGGAGCAGCCCGGAGACGCCGATCCCACGCCTTTTTCGCTGCGGTCGAAGAACGTCCCGGCACTGCCGCAGATCAGTTGCCACATTGCGTACACCACGCCGGAGACGCTGGAGATCATCCGCGCGAACGTGCATCGCTCGGCGATGTACTCGGGCGCCATCGAAGGAATCGGTCCGCGCTACTGCCCGTCTATCGAAGACAAGATCGTTCGCTTTGCCGACAAGCCGCAGCACCAATTTTTCCTGGAGCCGGAGGGTCTGGACACCGACGAGGTCTACATCAATGGCATGAGCACCAGCCTGCCGCCCGATGTGCAGCTCGCGATGGTGCACTCCATTCCGGGGCTGGAGAACGCGACGATGCTGCGGCCCGGCTATGCGATTGAGTACGACGCGATCGACCCGACGGAACTCGACCGCTCGCTCGCGGTCAAGTCGATCCTCGGGCTGTACCTGGCCGGTCAGATCAACGGCACCAGCGGCTACGAAGAGGCCGCCTGCCAGGGCCTGATGGCCGGAATCAACGCTGCTCTATGGTCGCGCGGGGAAGCACCGTTCACGCTGGACCGCAGCGAGGGTTACACCGGCATTCTCATCGACGACCTGATCTCGAAGGGCACGAACGAGCCGTATCGGATGTTCACCAGCCGCGCGGAGTTCCGCCTGCACCTACGCATCGACAACGCCGACCGCCGCCTGACGCCGCACGGCCGCCGCCTGGGCCTGATCGACGACGAGGCATGGGCCGAGTACGAACAGCGTCAGGCGCGCATGGCCGCGCTGACCGCCGTGCTCGACAGCACACGCGTCGACACTTCAACGCTCGCCGAACTGCTCGCAACCAACGCGAGTGGGGATTCGAACTCTTCAGCGCAGGATAGTGCAAGCGAAGCCACACCGGGCACCGCGGCGAACTCCGCGCAGGTGAAGCCTCAAACGTTGTCACAGTTGTTGAAGCGGCCTGAGCTCCGCATCGAGCAGTTGATGCCAGCACTGCGCGCGCGGCTCGCTGACTCGCCCGAACTGGCGGCGTATGCCGCTGCCGAGCTTCCGGCCAACCTTCGTAACGAGCTGCGGGCGGTCGAGACGGAGATCAAGTACACGGGCTACCTGAACCAGCAGCGCCGCAGCATCGACAAGCTGAAGCGGGCCGAAGAACGCGCCATCCCTGCCACCTTCCAATACAAGGGCGTCAGCGGCCTCTCGCGCGAGATCCAGGAAAAGCTGGATCGAGTCCGCCCACAAACGGTCGGTCAGGCCAGCCGCATCCCCGGCGTCACACCCGCCGCGCTTACCCTGATCAACGTCCTGGTCGAAGTCCACACCCGCGAACTGGCTAAGCAGTAAAGTGGTGCTCTCGGCAAGTTACGACATCGAACTCAACTTCAGAATGAACGCCACTCTCGAGCAGCAACAACAGATTGAGAAAGAAATCGGCGAGGAACTCCTGAACGGTGAAACCCTCCTCTGGAGCGGACAGCCACTTCGTCAGATCATCTTCCATCCCAGTGACTGGTGGGCGATCCCGTTCAGCCTACTTTGGGGAGGCTTCGCAATCTTTTGGGAGTGGGGCGCCACCGGTCACTTCGGCTCTGAGAATGCAAAAGACGGGTTTTCCATCTTCATGGCGCTCTGGGGCATACCCTTCATTGTCGTCGGCCAGTACATGATCTGGGGACGCTTTCTGTACACGGCATGGAAGAAGGGTCGCACATACTACGGAGTCACAACGAAAAGGGTTCTGGTCGTTAACTCTGGAGCGACCCGCAAAGTCGTCAGCAGCCAGTTGTGCAACCTGGAGAGCATTTCACTGACGACTCGGCAGGATGGCACGGGAACTCTTGATTTCTCTCCGGAGCCTCTGGTCGCCACCTCGTTTTGGAACTCGCGGCGTAGCACGGGAAGTTCTCAGTTCTACCCCGATCTTTCTAGGCTGGCTTTCTACGATGTTGCAGACGCGAGAAGCATTTACGGGTTAATTCAGAAAGCACGAAGTGCTGCACAGGGCGTTGATCCAAATGCTGGCTCGCGAGCTTTAGCAGAGTCTTCCTGAGCAGTGCCCGAAACCTCGCTTTCTGCCTCCCGCCTTACTGCACCTGCCCGCTGACTTCGTCGCTGGGCGAGTCCATTTCAGATTCGAAGCCGGCGCGAATTTCTTCAAGGAAGTCTTCGGCGGAGACTGAGTCGTCCTGCTGAGCGTGTGCTTCGGCGATGTGACGCGCGAGGTCGGCCAGCAGGAGGCCCCAGGCAGCTGGATCTTCCCACATGCCGAATGCGAGTGCCACATGCTGCTCGCCGCCTGCGATCCAGACGCGCAGCACTTCCAGCGATCGTGGATCCTTCGAAGCGGCGGCGGGGATGGGGAGTGAATCCTTCTGCGACATGGCTGCCATCTTCGCACAGGCAGCGCAGATGCACATGAATGCACAGCCACACCGCTGTTTTGCAGAAAACATGCCCCGTACCCGCGGCATTTGCAACGCTGGATAGCACAGCAATGGTTCTCTAGACTTGAACCGTGGCTACCTTTCTGCAAATCGTCGAACGCGACGGCCTTCCCTCGTCCGTACACACCGAACGCGTCATCTTGGGCGCCATGCTGTCGGATCCGGTCGCGGTTGTCGATGCGACGGCTAAGCTGCTGGCCGACGATTTTTCGCTCGACTCGCACCGCCGCATTTACCAGGCCATGGTCGAGTTGTCGGAGCAGAGCCACGCCATCGATCTATTCACCATCATGGACGCGCTGGAGCGCAAGAAGGAGCTGGAGGCCATCGGCGGCCAGAGCTATCTTGCCTCGCTGTACGAGAACCTGCCGCGCCATCTTGCAATTGAGAACTACGTTCAGATCGTCAAGGACAAGTCGATCCTGCGCCAGTTGATGCAGGTGTGCGAGATGGGCCTGAACCGCGCCGCCGACCAGGGCGAGCAGTCGCTGGACGTGCTCGGCGCAGTCGAATCGCGCCTGCTGGAGATCAGCGAGTCCGCCATCAAGCGCGGCTTCTCCGATATCGGGCAAATCGTGTCGGAGTCGTTCGGATCAATCGACCAGTTGTATGAGCAGGGCCGCGAAATCACCGGCCTGGAGACGCACTACTCCGAGTTCGACCGCATGACGAGCGGTCTGCAGAAGTCGGACCTGATGATCATCGCGGCACGCCCGTCCATGGGTAAGACGGCGTGGGCGATCAACATCGCGCAGAACTGCGCGGTGCGCGACGCGAAGGTGGTCGCCGTCTTCTCGCTGGAAATGTCGAAGGAGTCACTGCTGCGACGCATGCTGGCGAGCGAGGCGCTGGTGAACAGCCGCAAGATCCAGACCGGCTTCCTGCCGCGCGAAGACAAGCAAAAGCTGGTGAACGCGCTGGATCGCCTGATGGGCTCGCGCATGTTCATCGACGACACGCCCGGCATTACGCTGACGGAGATGCGCGCGAAGGTGCGCCGCTTGAAGCAGCAGGAAGGCCAGCTTGATCTGATCCTGATCGACTACCTGCAATTGATGACCATGGCTGCCGGCCCGGGCGGTCGCCGCCCCGAAAACCGCAACCAGGAAGTTTCCGCCATCAGCCGTGGCCTGAAGGCGCTGGCGAAAGAGATGGCCGTGCCGGTCGTCGCTCTGTCGCAGCTCTCACGTGGATCGGAACAGCGCCAGGGCGACAAGAAACCGTTGCTCAGCGATCTCCGCGAGTCCGGTTCCATCGAGCAGGACGCGGACGTGGTCTGCTTCATTCACCGCGAGGAGTACTACGACCGCGAGAACGAAGACATCAAGGGGCAGGCGGAGATCATCATCGCCAAGCAGCGTAATGGCCCAACCGGCACCATCAAGATGGCGTATTTGGCCGACTTCACGCGCTTTGAAAATCTGCAGCAGGGTGGCGGGGGCGACTACTAGGCGTAGATTGCCCGCCGCCTTTGGGATCTTTGAGCTTCCTCGCACACCGGAGGATCATCCCATTTGCATGCTCGGACGTCCGCTTTTCCTCGGTCCTGTTGCGGTGCTGGTGTTGACCACGGTCGGCTGCTCGACCAAGGGTGCGACCGGCGCCAGTTCGACTTCAGCATCTGCTGCACAGCGTTCCAGCTTCACCGATTCGGCATCTGCTGCGAGCGCCACGCCGCCACAGGCGAACGAGGGCACCGGCGCCATTGCCTGTACGGCACGCGACGTCGTCCTGAAGCCCGGCGACAGTAACGCCGACTTCAACGGCATGAGCCACAGCGGCACCTACCTGACGCTTACCAACAAGAGTCGCAACGCCTGCAGCATCCCGGGCCTGCCGCAGCTCACCTTTCTCGACGCCAACGGGCCCGTCAAGGCCGACGCCGATCTCGCTGGCGCGAAGTTCATGCACCCCGGTCCCGTGGTCCTGCCCATTGTGCTGCAGCCGAAACAGTCGGTCACCACCAGCGCGCGGTGGGTGAGCGGTTCCGTGTTCCAAGACAATCTTTGCTACAAGCTCACCGGCGTCACGCTCGCGCTTCGCGAGGGCAGTGCGCACACGCCGCTGGCCGGGCAGATGTGCGGCGAGCGCAGCAAAGGCGCCCACTACGACCTGCAACGCTATGGCACCGGCCCCAAGCCGTAGCGCATCGGAGCTTGCATGAATCGTCGGGACTTTGCACGGACGTCTCTGGCCGCTACAGTGGCCGCGATGCTTCCGCCTCTTCCGCTGCCGATCGCCGCTGCCGAGCAACCGCAACCACGCGCCAATCGCTTCTCCATTATGGCGTGGACGCTGCCAGACCACCCCAGCTTCCAGCGGCAGCTACACATCGCTTCGGACGCCGGGTATCAGGGCCTGGAACTGCTGAACGAGTACGAACATTGGACCGAGGAGGAGTGGCGCAGCAATCTTGCCGCGCAGCAGCGGCTCGGCATCGCGGTGGACAGCGCCGTGCCCGGTCGCAACGCTCTTGCCGACGTCACGCAACGCAAAGCCCTGCGCGACGACCTGCTGCGCGCCATTCCGGGAGCGCAGCGGCTCGGCTGTTCGCAGTTCATCTACACCGCGTACAACCGCGTTGCGGGGCAGACGCCACAGCAGCAGCGTGCCGCCATCGTCGACACACTGAAGTACGCCGCCGACGTCCTGGAACCCGCAAACTTCAACCTGGTGCTGGAACCTATTGACCTGCTTGAGCACAAGGAAGAGGCGGTCACCAGCGTGGTCGAAGCATTCCATATCATCCGCGCCGTGGGCAGCCCGCGCATTCGCGTGCTCTATGACTTCTTCCACGAGCAGCGACAGGCTGGCAACCTGCTGGAGAGCTTGGAGAAGAACATCGACCTGGTCGGCCTGGTGCACATTGCAGACGTGCCCGGGCGCCACCGGCCCGGCACCGGCGAAATCAATTTCGCGAACCTGTACCGCAAGCTCGCGGAGATCCACTACAGCGGCGTCATCTGCATGGAGTTCCTGCCCGTAGGCGACCCCGTTGCCGAACTGAAGCAGGCCCGCGAAGAAGCGATCCGCGCCATGCGGTCCGCCTGACTGTGCGGTGAAGAAAAGCGGCACAAACGCTTGCGCTGGCTCCGCCGCATCAGGCAGAGTGGCTACACCGTGCCGACCATCTCACGCTTTGCCCTTGTCACCACGCTTGCTCTCTCCGCCACCTGCATTTCCGCCCAGCAACGCTCCGCAAGCGCCAGCGGGATTACCGCCACAGCCAAAGGCACCACGCTGCAGGTGACGGCGCTGCGCGATGACGTCTTGCGCGTTCGAGCCTGGCGCACGGCCACCCCGGAAGACGCGAGCTGGGCCGTGCTGCCCGAAGCGCGCACCGCTCATGTTGCCGTGACCAGCACCGCCGCCGGCTTCACGACAAAGGCGCTGCAAGTCCGCATCGACCCGCAGCTTCGCCTGACCGTAAGCGACCTGCAGGGCCATGTGCTGCAGCAGGACGCCGCACCGCTCGCCTGGGATGGCGACCGCTTCACCATTGCGAAGGCCCGCACCTTTGACGATCACTTCTTCGGCCTGGGCGACAAGCCGGGACCGCTCGACCGTGGCGGCCAAATGTTCACCATGTGGAACACCGACGCCTTCGGCTTCCAGGAGTCGACCGACCCGATCTACAAGGACATCCCGTTCTTCCTCGACGTGAAGCAGGGTCGCACCCTTGGCGTCTTCCTCGACAACACCTTTCGCACCAACTTCGACTTCGGTCGCGCCGACCTGAACCGCTACACCATGGCCGCGCTGGGCGGACCGGTGGACTACTACCTGATGTACGGCCCCGATCCGAAAGAGGTGATGAGCACCTGGCGTTGGCTGACGGGTCCCACGCCGCTGCCGCCGCTCTGGTCGCTCGGCTTCCAGCAGTCGCGCTACAGCTACTTCCCCGAATCACAACTGCGCGAGATCGCCGACCGTTCGCGCAAAGACAAGATCCCCACTGACGTCCTCTGGCTCGACATCGACTTTCAACACAAGAACTGGCCGTTCACCATTGACGAGCAGAACTATCCCAACTTCCCCGGCCTGGTGAAAGATCTTGCGGCGCAGCAGTTCAAGCTGATCGTCATTACCGATCTGCACGTGGCGCACCAGCCCAACGTGGGCTACGCGCCCTACGATTCCGGCCATGCCGGTGACCATTTCGTGCACAACCCCGACGGCACGGAGTTCGTCGGCGACGTGTGGCCCGGTCCGTCCAACTTTCCCGACTTCACACAGGCGAGTTCGCGCAAGTGGTGGGCCGGCCTCTACAAAAACTTCACCGCGATGGGCATCGCCGGTTTCTGGAACGACATGAACGAGCCCAGCGTCTTCAACGTGCCGGGCAAGACCATGCCCGACACGGTGCGGCATCGCATCGACGCGCAGGGCCCGGGCGAGGCCGGCTTCGCCAGGCGCACCGCAACGCATCTTGAGATCCACAACGTGTACGGCATGCAGCAGACGCGCGGCACGTACGAGGGCCAGTTGCAGTTCCGGCCCAACGAGCGGCCCTTCACGATGACACGCGCAAGCTATGCGGGCGGCCAGCGCTACGCCGTGACCTGGACCGGCGACAACTCCGCCACCTGGAACCACCTGCGCATGACGGTGCCGCAGTTGACCAACCTTGGCCTCAGCGGCTTCAGCATGGCCGGTGCGGATGTGGGCGGTTTCGCCGGTTCCCCCTCGCCCGCGCTGCTGACTAAATGGCTGGAATACGCCGCGTTTCAGCCGATCGATCGCGACCACTCCGCCAAAGGCACACGCATGCACGAGGTGTGGGTCGACGGCCCGGAACAGGAGGCCATCCGCCGCCGCTACATCGAGGAGCGTTACCGCCTGATGCCGTACCTGTACACGGTCGCTGAGGAAGGTTCGCGCACCGGCCTGCCGATAACCCGGCCCATGTTCCTGGAGTTCCCGCACGCGAACGCCGACGGCTCGCCCATGGACACGGGCGGCGCCAATTTCCTGCTGGGCTCGCACCTGCTGATCGCGCCCAACCCCTCGCCCGAGGAGGTGGCCGACTACAGCGTCGATCTGCCCGCGGGCACCTGGTACAACTACTGGACCGGCGAGCAGATCGTGCGCCGGTCGAACAACGCCGCGATTGACCTGGAGCAGCGCGACAAGGTCGTCGAGCAAAAGCCGTTTATGGTGAAGCCGACGCTGGAAGAGCTGCCTGTCTTTGTGCGTGGCGGCTCCATTCTGCCGGTCGCTCCGCTGGTGCAGAGCACGCAGGAGACACCCGACGGCCCGCTCACTCTGCGCGTCTTCCCACCCGCTCCGCAATCCAGCACCGGCACCACGGAACCCTGCGAAGGTGAGGTCTACACCGACGACGGTCACACGCTGAACTACCAACGCGGACAATACAGCCGCGTACGCTTCACCTGCTCCACCGCTCCCGACGGCGCCGTAACGGTCCACATCGCCGCTCCGGAAGGCAAGTTCAATCCGTGGTGGAAGCAATACCGCGTCGAGGTCATTGGCCTGCGGCCGACGTCGGCGACGGTCGCTGGCAAGACCGCTACGCTGTCCACGGTGGACGATCGCGCCGGCGTTCAGGTGCCCCGATCCACCACCGCGGTGGAGGTCGTCCTGCGCTGACATCCGCGCGCCGGCAAGCCAGCCGGCGCAGTTCTACTTCCGGGCCACGACGGCTCGAGCGTGTACCAGCGACCGAGCCGGGCCGTAGATCAGCGTCAGTCCGGCGCAGGAGAGCGCGCCGTCCCACCAATGCTTCGAACGGTCTATTTCTCGGCTGCGCACAGGTGCTTGGACTTCCAATCGTCGACGAGCGTCGTGGGCGGCTTCGACGCGTCGTGCAGGATCAGGATGAGCCCGCGGCGTGTGTCTGGCCCAACCGCGGTCAGCTCCATTGGCACGCCCTCAGGAACGACGATGTCTGAGCCCTTTTTCCCGATCTGCTTACCTGCGGGAGTTTCCAGGCAAGACGCGCCGCTTTCGGTATAGAACGCCTCGACGCCGGAATGGAGGTGCGTCTTACTCACCATCCCGGGCTGCAGCGTGGCTTCCATCACTTGCGCGGCATACGACACACCAGGTCGCACAGTGAGCGGTCCCACCACCGTAACTCGAGTGCCACCAGGCACCTCTTTGGGCCGGTCGCCTACCGTCGAGAGCCATACTTTGCCAAGCGACTCGAGGACTACCGACTGCGGCCCCCTTGCCTGCTCGGCAATGTCTCTCGAGGGGAACGTGTCCAACGTCCAGTAGACCGGGCCAGCAGGTGTGCCGACCGGGAAGTTCGTCAGGATCCAACAGCCTACGTCACCCGTCTTCTGACTGGCAGGCTTGCAACTGACAAGCCCCTGCGACTGCTGCCCGTATGCCGTCGCACCGCAGACGAGGAGACATCCAGTCAGTGCGGGCAATACAATCCTGAGTCTCATCGGTCCTCCACGGATGCAGCGTAATGACGCTCATGCGCCCGTCGCGCACTCGGAGCATGCCATCGCCGGAACCTGAAAGCAACGAAAAATCCTCTGCGGCCGCCCGCTTTTCACATCTGCCCGCAGCGCAGCACGGGAGCGATGCGAAGATACCCTATGCACGAAGCTCAACTGAACGCCCGGCCCATTAACCGGCCCGCGCAGGTCCTGTTCGCCTCCCTCATCGGCACCGCGATCGAGTTCTTCGACTTCTACATCTACGCCACAGCCGCGGTGCTCATCTTTCCGAGCCTCTTCTTCCCGAAGAGCGACCCCGCGACGCAGGTGCTGCTCAGCTTCGCCACGTTCGGCGTCGCGTTCATCGCGCGGCCCATCGGCTCCGCGCTCTTCGGACATTTCGGCGACCGCGTCGGCCGCAAGGTGACGCTGGTTCTTGCGCTCGGCACCATGGGCCTGTCCACCGTGCTCATCGGCTGCCTTCCGGGCTACCCCACCATCGGCCTTGCCGCGCCTCTTCTGCTGGCGCTGTTCCGTTTCGGCCAGGGCCTTGGCCTGGGTGGCGAGTGGGGCGGCGCCGTCCTGCTTGCAGTGGAAAACGCACCACCCGGCAAGCGCGCCTGGTACGGCATGTTCCCCCAGCTTGGAGCGCCAGTCGGCTTCGCGCTCTCCGGCGCGGTCTTTCTCCTGCTGAGCCACAACATGCCCAACGCGAAGTTCCTGGCCTGGGGATGGCGACTGCCGTTCCTTGCTTCCGCCATCCTCGTTCTGCTGGGCCTCTACGTTCGCCAGACCATCACGGAGACGCCGGCCTTCAGCAAGGCGCTGGCGCAGCATGAGCAGGTGAAGGTGCCGTTCTTCTCCGTGGTCCGGTCGCACACGCGACCGCTGATTGCGGGCGTTCTGGTCGCGCTCGCCACGTTCGTCCTGTTCTACTTGATGATCGTCTTCTCGCTCAGTTGGGGTACGACCGCGCTGCACATCCCGCGCGAAACCTTTCTTCTGTTGCAACTACTGGGAGTGGTTTTCTTCGCGGCAACCATTCCCATTAGCGCCATCCTGGCTGAGCGCGGACGTCGCCGCGTCATGGCCGCCGTAACCGTCGCCATCGGCATTTTCGGTTTTGTTCTCGCTCCGCTTTTCCAGCATGGAACCTCCGGGGCCGCAGCCATGCTGATCATCGGACTAACTCTGATGGGCCTTACCTATGGCCCGCTGGGCACCGTCATCAGCGAACTGTTCCCGACCGCCGTCCGATACACCGGGGCCTCGCTCGCGTTCTCGCTCGCCGGCATCCTCGGAGCCTCGCTGGCACCGTATATTGCCACCTGGCTGGCGCAGCGCTACGGCCTGCAGTCGGTTGGCTGGTACCTGACCGGCTCCGCGGTGCTCACGCTTGCCGGGCTGGCCATGGTGCCTGAAACGAAGGCCATCGCCCTCGAATAATGCGTTCCGCCCTGGAGCAATCCAACGTCCCGACAGGTTTCCACCTCTTATCTGCGCAGCGGTTGGTTGCAAGACTTTTCCTCCAGGAGATCTGCCCATGCACCACGGGATCATCGTTACGCTCATCATCGGCCTCATCATCGGTGTCGTCGCCAAGCTCCTCATGCCCGGCAAGGATCCAGGCGGCTTCATCATCACTGCCCTGCTCGGCATTGCCGGATCGTTCGTGGGCAGCTACCTGGGTCAGGCCATTGGTCTGTATCAGCCCGGTCAGCCCGCCGGCTTCATCATGTCGGTCATCGGCGCTCTGATCCTGCTGGCGCTGTACCACCTCATTCGCCGGCGTACCGCCTAGTCGCTTTCTCATCCTGTTCCCGGGCGCGCGTTGGACTCCGTACCAGCGAAATTTGTCAACCGCGCCCTGCTACTTCTGTGGTACGCTGTGCGAAATCGTTCGAATCAGTCTTGGTAATTTGCTAGCCCTGCCCAAACGCACTTGCAAAGGCCGTACTGGATTTGAAGCGAAAACTTGCAAAGCACTCAATTGAGGACAGGGAAACGCGATGGAACAGGGTACTGTGAAGTGGTTCAACGATGCCAAGGGCTTCGGCTTTATCTCGCGCGACAACGGTGAGGACGTATTCGTCCACCACACCGCCATCCAGGCACAGGGCTTCCGCTCTTTGCAGGAAGGTCAGCGCGTCCAGTTCAACGTGGTCAAGGGACCCAAGGGCTGGCAGGCTGAGAACGTCCAGGCAGCATAGTTAACGGGCCTCCGGCTCACACACGGATCACCACAGGGGCGGCCTTCGGGCCGCCCCTGTGTCTTTTCATGCACAAAAAGTTCCGGGGAGTGCTGTTGCGTCCCGCGAAATCGGCATCTCACTACATATCCGCAGGCCGAACTCATCCATGCCGGCCTGCCTGCAGTCATTTCTGCTACTTTTCCCGCCACATCACAGGAGCATCCAGAGATGCGCACCATTGTGCAAGATAAGTACTTCCTCCGCGATCTCCATCGCGAGATCGATCTGTACGACCGCAAGTTAGTTCACCTCAACAAGCACGAAGCGTTCGACACCCAAGCCTTGCGTGACGCCGCGATTCGCAAGCTGGTCACCAAGCGCGACGCCCTCATCTCGACAGCACGCACTCTGCATGCAAACGGAGTGGAGTACGCCGACCACGAACTGCCGCGCTGCTTGCGACCCGAAGGCTGGGTCGATCCGCGCACCGAGGTCACGCTTGCACCGAACCAGACGGTTGCCGCGGAGAGCCGCCTGGCCACCGACACTGCCCTGCTCGACGGCACCGCCTCCGCCACGATGAATTCGGGCAAGCCGGCCTCGAGCTTTGGCGAAGCGATTCGCAGGCTCAGCAAGCTCGCTCCGCTGGGCGAAGATGCGCCTCTCGCGGCAGCCCTTGGCTCCTGGCAGGACGACCTTGTCGCTTACAAGAAGAAGCGCCGCAAGTCCACCATCGCCGCGTAGGCAAGCACCCGATCCCTCACTCCGCTGAAGCGGGGGCACATCTGTTTTTGAGTGTGAGAGGGCAGGGGCCTGTGATCCCTGCTCTTCCTCGCTGAACACTTCTGCGCTTCAACACCGGTCTGTCGCCGCTATCCTAGCCCCATGCCTCTGGATATCTACACCATCCCGATCACTCGCATCGACGGCAGCGTCGGCTCCATGGCCGATTTTCGCGGACAGGTGCTGCTGGTCGTCAACGTTGCCAGCCAATGTGGTCTGACGGAGCAGTACGAGGGCCTCGAACATTTGCAGAAGCGCTACGGAGACCGCGGCTTCAATGTACTCGGCTTTCCGGCCAACGACTTCGGCCAGCAGGAGCCCGGCACCGACCAGGAAATCCAGAAGTTCTGCACAGGCAACTTCGGCGTCAGCTTTCCCATGTTCTCGAAAATTCAGGTCGTCGGCCCCGAAAAGCATCCGCTGTTCGCCGAACTGATCGCGCAGCAGCCCACCGCAGCTGGTGAGGGCAAGCACGCCTGGCGTCAGCACCTGGTGGAGTTCGGTGTGGAACCCAACGCCGAGCCCGAACTGCTGTGGAACTTCGAGAAATTCCTCGTCAGCCGCACCGGGCAGGTGGTCGCCCGCTTCTCACCCGACACGTTGCCGTTGGCGCAGCCAATCACCGTCGCCATCGAAGCCGAACTGGCCCGCTAGCTTACCCGCAACGAGGAACGGAGCCGCAACAGGCGGCTCCGTTCTTCGTTGCACGACACCTACAACGTTGCGCTCTTCTCCTGCAGCAAGCCGGCTGCACGCGCGACGAACTCGCTCAGCGGCACCGAACCCTGATCGCCTACGCCGCGTGTGCGAACGCTGACTGCCTTCGCCGCCGATTCCTTGTCGCCCATCACGAGGACAAACGGCACCTTCTGCAAGCCGAACTCGCGGATTTTGGCGTTCATCTTTTCGTTGCGAGCGTCCAGTTCCACGCGCAGACCAGCTGCTTCCAGTTCGGCCTTCACCTCGGCCGCGTAGTCGAGGTGCTTTTCGCTGATGGGCACCAGGCCCACCTGCACCGGCGCGAGCCACAGTGGGAACGCGCCCGCGTAGTGCTCGATGAGCACGCCGAAGAAGCGCTCGACCGAGCCAAACAGCGCACGGTGAACCATCACCGGCTGGTGCTTCTCGCCGTCCTCGCCCGTGTACTCCAGTTCGAAGCGCTTCGGCAGGTTGAAGTCGAACTGCACCGTCGACAACTGCCACAGCCGACCCAGAACGTCGACCAGCTTCACGTCGATCTTGGGACCGTAGAAGGCGGCCTCGCCCGGGATCTCGCGGTACGGAATGCCCTTCCGCCCGAGCGCCGACTTCAGCGAGTCGATGGCCACCTGCCAGTCTTCCGGCGCGCCCGTGTAATCCTGCGGCTTGCTGGCGTCCCACGTCGATAGCTCGACCTTGAACTCGGCAAAGCCGAACTTCTTCAGCACTTCCTCCGCGAACTCGACGCAGGCGACAATCTCGTCTTCGATCTGACCCGGCGTGCAGAAGATGTGCGCATCGTCCTGCGTAAAGCCGCGCACGCGCAGCAGGCCGTGCATGGTGCCCGAGCGCTCGTAGCGATACACGTTGCCCAGTTCGGCGTAGCGCACCGGCAGGTCGCGGTAGCTCTTGGGCGAGTTCTTGTAGATAAGAATGTGGCCCGGGCAGTTCATCGGCTTCAGCCGGTACTCGGCGTCATCCAATTCCATGGGCGAGTACATGTTGTCGCCGTAGAAACCCTCGTGGCCGCTGATCTTCCACAGCTCGCGACGCATAACGTGTGGCGTAACCACCAGGTCGTAGCCGCGGCGCAGGCACTCCGCGCGCATCCAGTCTTCCATCTCCTTGCGGATGATGGCGCCCTTGGGATGCCAGAAGATGAGGCCGGCGCCGGCGATCTCCTGGATGCTGAACAGGTCAAGCTGCTTGCCGATGACGCGGTGGTCGCGCGCCTTGATCTCTTCCAGGTGCTTGAAGTGCGCGTCCAACTCCTTCTTCTGGAAGAACGCCGTGCCGTACAGGCGTTGCAACTGCGGATTTTTCTCGTCGCCCAACCAGTACGCGCCCGCCAGGTTCATCACCTTGAAGGCGCGAACGCGGCCTGTGGTCGGAACGTGCGGTCCTCGGCAAAAATCCAGGAACTCGCCGTTGCGGTAGAAGCTGACATTCTCGCCCGGCTTGGTGAACTTCGAAACGAAGTGCACCTTCATGAAGTCGCCTTGCTCTTCGTAGCCCTTCAGCGCTTCCTCATGGCCGATCCACTCGTGGCGGAACGGCTCGTTGCGCGCCACCACTTCGGCCATGCGCGCTTCGATGGCGATCAGGTCCTCCGGCGTGAACGGCTTCTCTCGCAGAATGTCATAGAAGAAGCCGTGGTCCGTCGCCGGCCCGTGGCCCAGCTTCACCTCGGGGAACAACTCCGTGATCGCCGTCGCCATGACGTGTGCGGCCGAGTGCCTCACCACCCGCAGAGCTTCGGGGTCGGTCTCCTTCAGCAGCCACAGGTGGACAGACTCCTGCAGCGGCTCGGCAAGATCGACCACACGCTCTGCGGTGGCCACGTCGCTGTACATGGCTTCTTCGGTCTGCGCTCCGCCGTGCGCGGCGTCGGTCTGTTCCTCTGCGCCTTCGGTCGTCGCGGCAGCCGACCGGATCTTCGCCACCACCACGGCTTCCGCCAGCCGGGGCGAGATGCTCTGCGCAATCTGAAACGGCGTGGTGCCCCGGGGCACATCGCGGGTGCTGCCGTCGGGCAGGGTAATTTGAATGGTTGCGTCGCTCACACCCAACAGAATACTTGGCCGCTCCGCGTCCGGTGCCCTGCTTCGCGACAAAGACACCCACCGAAGTGGCAGGCGCCGGGTGCGGGTGGTATAGCCGAGCCCCCGGGCGTTGCACCCGGGCGGCTCGGAAGTGCAATCGCGTTGCTACGGGCTATGCCGAAGACTGGAGTACCCCAGCACTTCTTGTTCGGTTGGAGCTTGTACCGATGTCGATTACCTGCCTCTTGTCTCACACCTACAACGACCTCCGCTGTCCTGTTTGCGGAGAAGGCTTCCTGATTCTCGCCAGGGCCGAAAACCTGGTCAGCCGCATGCAGGTGCGGCGGATTGTTGGCGAAGCGTTGCGCCGTCAGCACACCCACATGGGGGCAACCGGCGTGCACAGCACGGAACCGTTTACCGTTGCCGCCGACAACTGCAGCCCGCTGGAATGGCTCCGCCTGAAGAGCAAAGCCCCGGCGGAATCGAAGACGAATCCCGGCCTTCCGGCCTGATCGGCGCTCACCCGTCTGCGCGACGACCGTCCTGCGCAGCGTGTATGCTGCCGAGCTATGACCAGCCGCCGCGATCTTTGCCTCTCCTTGCCCGCTCTGGCCGCCCTTGCGCGCCTGGCCGAAACCTCCGCGGTCGCGCAACAGGCCCAGCACGTGGATGGCGCCGTCGCCGATCACCTGCCCAGCGGCACTGCTCTGTTGCGGGATAACACGATTTTCCGGGCAAACCAGCTCCCCATCAAGACGTCAGCAGTCGGCAGCTCCCAGGCCGTCACCCACGGCACGCTGCCCACCGGCGAAGGTGTCGAACTGCACAACAGCACCCTGGGTGCCGGGCTGCAACCCCATCCGCCGCACCAGCACGAGCATGAGGAATTTATCTTCATCCGCGAGGGACAGGTGGACTGGCTGGTCGACGGTAAGCGCGAACCCGCCGGCCCCGGCGACATCCTGTACGCTGCCTCCAACGTGCTGCACGGCATGCGCAACACCGGTACCACCACGGCCAGTTACTTCGTCCTGGCCATCGGCCCGAACCTCAAGTCCGCATAGAGATACCGCTCGCTCGTAATCGGCCGCCCCGCCCCCTGCCTGCTGGGTTACCGCGGCAGGAATTCACACGAATTTCCCTGCACCGCGCCCGGCGCTCCTGCCATCCAACCTGATAGTTCGAAATCGAACGATCAACTGACCTCCGGAGCACCAGCATGGCATCTCTTCTTCGCATCGACGTCAGCCCTCGCGGCAACGCCTCCTACTCCCGCCGCCTCGGCGACACTTTCACCGAAGCCTGGAAGTCCGCTCATTCCGGCGGCTCCGTTGCCGAGCGTGACCTCGCGGTGAACCAGCCCACGTACGTCGACATCCAGTGGATCCAGGGCGCATTCAGCGCTCCCGATCAGCAGACCGACGCGCACAAGGCAGCCCTCAAGCTCTCCGACGAGTACATCGCGGAAGTCAAAGCCGCCGATCACATCCTGATCACCACGCCCATGTACAACTTCACGGTGCCGGCGGTGCTGAAGGCCTGGATCGACCACGTGGTCCGCGTCGGCGTCACGGTGAACTACACCGACAAGGGGCCGGTCGGCCAACTGAACGGCAAAAAGGTCACGGTGATCGTCGCCAGCGCAGGCGCTTACGTGAAGGGCACGCCGACGGAGAACTTTAACTACCTGAACCCCTATCTGCAGCACATCCTCGGCTTCATCGGGATTACAGACGTGACTTTCGTCAACGCCGAGGGCGGAGCCGGCGTACAGTACGGCAAGATCTCTGAAGCCGACTACCTGAAGCCCAGCGAAGACAAGATCGCCGAACTTGCCAAGGCGTAGTCGCCGGATCGAAAGAAGCCCGGAGAACGGGCGCAGAGAACAAGGGCACAGCGTATGCTGTGCCCTTTTCTGTTTTCGTTAGGGATTATTGGCGACGATCTCCAGCGCCCTGATACGCCTCGATGTCCAGCTCAGGCCAGCGCTGGATTGGCCGGAAATCCCGGACCGCCGCTGTCTTCATCTCGCGGCAGTGAGGGCGGCGGCGTCCAGACCGGCACTGCCGGTCCGGGCTCCAGGTATTGCCCCAGCAGGGGGTATCTTCCGCCCAGAAAATACAGGCTCCACGCCCGCGCAAACATCAGCAGCGTGCCCGCGGTCGCCAGGTAGGCGCAGCCCATGATCGCCAGAATAATCACGCCTGCGACAACGCCCAGCGTTCCCATCAGGAACCAGGCGGCCGTTCCGGCGGCGTGCACCGAGTGCCACACCAGATAACCCAGCAGGCCGAAGGGCAGCGCCAGCACGGCAAACATCAGCAGCAGCCCAAGGCCAAGCATCAGGCCCATCAACATCAGAAACAAGGGCTGCAGCACGGCAAACCACAGCATGCCCGGCACGTCGGTGCGGAAGATGTCCCATCCACGGCGCAGAGCGTCGCCGAACCGGAGGTCCTCCAGCGCCACGCCCGGCAGCACCAGCGATGTTACGAAGCGGATGAGCAGCACCGCTGCTATCACGATCGCGAACACCTCGGCGAAGGCCACGAAAAACGCGCCCCAGTGAATCCCCGAGAGTGGCACTGGCGTAGAACCTGCCGTCGGTTGCGCCGCCTTGAAGAACGCCACGAAGATCGGGATTGCCGGGATGAGCAGCGGCAGCAGCACAATGACCGTGCCGATCATAATGACGACCTTCAGGCCTGCCCATCGCCACGTGTGCGGGCCGTGCCGCTCCCACGCGGGCGCCACCATCGGGTCACGGAGCAACAGTATGTCGAACTGCACCAACTGCAGTCGCGAGCCCAGGTAGAGCAGCACGACGAAAAAGATAAGCGCGAGGAACAGCACCACCACGGCAACGCCGGCCATAACGGCCGCTACCGCGTGGCCCGTGCCATGATTGCGAAAGCCGTTCAGGTTGAAGTTGAAGCTGGTCCCCAGCTCCGCTCCGAAGGCCACCAGAGCGAGCTTCAATAGCCTGCCCCAACGGCGGTCTCGCCACATCAGCGCCTTGGTATGCTCCCACGCCGGCCCAATTGCCTCGCCCGCGGAATACACGCGCATCGCATCCCTCCCACAGCCCGTTACACTGCCGCGCTGTCGACTGCTCACGCGGGCACCAATGGTGTGCACACCAAGATACGCCAGGACCTCCGTCCCGGTTCGCGCTTTTCGGCGGGCCAATGGAACCGCCAGCGTACTCAACCGAGAGCACCTGGCGGTGGAATAAGAAGGAGGACGCTGAGGCCTGAGGCTCCGCCCGCACGCCGCCGACCGGAAACATCGACAATCAGAAGTTACGATTCCTTCCCTCGCTGACCTTCGCGACGCCGTACGATGGCTACATGCATGGGGATCGAAATAGTTCGAAGCCAAATACCGACACGGCGGCTCCACGACCGTCCCTAGCGAGACGCTTCCCGATCAGGGCGTTTGCTCTGACGGTGGCGTTGGCGATCGCTGGGATGAGCGGCGCGTACGGTCAGGCGGCGGCACGCCCGACCGGCACGCCTCCCATGGGCTGGAATCCGTGGAACGCCTTCCGCACCGAGGTGACCGAGGCCAAGATCCTGGCCGTAGCGCAGGCTCTGAAGCAGACCGGGCTGGCCGAGGCCGGCTACCGCTTTATCGACGTGGACGATGGCTGGTGGCTGCAGCGCAACGCACAGCACCGCCTCATCGTTCGCACCAGCATGTTTCCCAGCGCAGTCATGCCCGACGGCACCACCAGCCTGCGTCCCTTCGTAGACCGGCTGCACAGCATGGGTCTTCTGGCCGGGCTCTATACCGATATTGGCCGCAACGCGTGCTCGCAGGCATGGGACCCGCAAAGCCCGAACCTGCCACAGGGCAGCGTTGCCGAGCGCGAGATCGGTTCCATGGACCACCAGGCGCAGGACATGCGGCTGATCTTCGGGGCATGGAACTTCGACGCAATCAAGGTGGACGCCTGCGGCCTGGCCGACTTCGGTCCGGACAAACCGGCTGTAAAGAACGGCACCTACCGTGCGCTCGGGCCGTACATCGTGCGCGGACAGGTATCCGCCGACCAGACCGCCAAAGTTGAGGCGCTCTACGCCTCGCTGAAGCGAGAGATCGACACCGTTCGCCCGCAGCACGACACCGCCCTGGCCATCTGCACCTGGGGCGAGGCCGACGTGGTGCGCTGGGGCAATCGCTACGGCACCTCGTGGCGGACCAGCCCCGACATCGAGCCCACCTGGAAGTCGATGCTGGCCAACTTCGACACTGCCGCTGCGCACCCCGAGCTCGCCGGCCCGGGTCACTTCAACGACCCGGACATGCTGGAGCTCGGCAATGGCGAGTTCGACGCGGACCACCTGGACGCGGCGCGCGCCCACCTGTCGCTGTGGGCCATGCTGAATGCGCCGCTTATTCTCGGTTCTGACATCACCCGCTGGTCGCCCGCGCTGGTTGCGGTCGCAGGCAATCGCGAGGTCATCGCGCTGGACCAGGACCCGCTAGCCCGGCAGGCCGTGGTCGTCGAGCGCAATGGCGACGGCGAAGTGTTGCTGAAGTCCTTGCAGGACGGTTCGCGCGCGGTGGCGCTGGTAAACCGCGGAGACGCTCCGTTGCACCTTTCGCTGCCGACGTCGAAGCTGGGCCTGCACGGCAGCCTGGTCACGCGAGATCTGTGGACCCACAAGGAGCAGCCGGCGGGAGCGGCGATCTCAGCTGATCTGCTGCCGCGGCAGACCTTACTTCTGCGCGTCCGTGAAGCAAGCGGCGGCAAGCGCCAACGGTAGTGGAGGACGCATGGATCGCCGAAGCTTCGCGCGCGCGCTCGCCACAGCTCTCGCATGCCGGCCCGCGTGGGCTGCGGCCTTCGCACGCGATCGCATTACGGTTCGGCCACCGGCATACTCGGGCGCGCTTCGCAACCCGCTGAAAGGTTTGCGCTCCGGGGATCCCGCGTCGGCGGCTAAGCTGCCCTACGCCTCGCTGGCGAAGAGCTATCTGCGCTGGTCGGACCTGGAGCGCAGCGTCGCGGACGGAACGGATCGCATCGGCGAGGTGTGCGACGCGCAATGGAAAGGCCTGCGCGACATCAACACCAAGGTGGTTCCTCGCGTGTACCTGGATTGGCCGCCGAGCGGCCACTTCTGGCCTGCCGACCTGCCGCAGGGCAGGTACGACACGCCGCAATTTCAGGAGCGCGCCGTGGCGATGATCCAGAAGCTGGGCGCCTGCTGGGACAACGATCCGCGCGTCGCCTTTGTGGAAACGGGCCTGGTCGGCCTGTGGGGCGAGCAGCACGATCCGAAACCCAGCGCTTCCCTGCAGAAAGCCATCGGCGATGCCTTCGTTGCGAACTTCCGGCACAAGCTGCTGATGAACCGCTACCCTGGCGACTTCGTCGACTACCCGTTCGGCATCTACTGGGACTCGTTCGCGCACAAGGAGGAGCTGCTGACGCACCTGCCGCTGCTGCAGTCGCCGCGGCTGATCGACCGATGGAAGACGGCGCCGATGGGTGGCGAAACCGCCTTCGACTGGGGCACCCCGCTGGGCAAAGATCCGACCGATGCCGTGGTTCACAACGCGGACGCGATCATTGCGCGCATTCGCGAGTTGCACTGGAATCACCTGGGCTGGCTGAGCAACTACGATCAGCAGAACCCGCAAGCGGTGGCGAATGCAGCGCGCATTCAGGAGGCGCTGGGCTACCGCTTCGTTTTGCGCGAGGTGCAGTACCCTCCCACGATCCGTCCGGGCGATTCGTTGCCCGTTTCGCTTTCCATTGAAAACACCGGATCTTCTCCGCTGTACTATAACTGGCCGCTGGAAGTCAGCCTGCTCGATGGGAACACGCGGCAACCGGCGTGGGCGACCACCTTCCCTGAAGTGGATCTGCGCCGCATTCTGCCCGGAGTGGCGGGTAGCGGTGATTTGCATGCCCAGTTCACTGCGCCCGGCGGCCTGCGCGCGGGGCGCTATCTGCTTGCCTTGGCAATCCTCGACCCCGCCTCCGGTCTGCCGTCGGCTCGGTTCGCAACGTCAGCGTACTTTCGCGGTGGCCGACACCCGGTCGGGTGGGTGAGCGTGGGCCGACCCGCGTCTGCGGCTGCACTCCCGCCGTTTGATGACCCGGCAAGCGATACCCTGCACTACTGATCGCCAGACTTGCTTCATCCGGGCGGTATACCGGAGCGCCAAGGCCGTCCCGTTTTGCATATACGCTGCCGTCCTGACCGGGTTATTATTGCTTATCTTTCATTTCGTTTATGCCTGCCTGGCAAAGGATGTCGCATGCTCCTCTCTGAACTGATCGCCCTCTCCAATGAAGAGCAGACAGCCCGTGGGCTGCTGTTCACTCCGCGGGAGATCGCGCAGCAGCCGCAGACATGGCAGGGCACTTACGACATCGTTCGCCGGCATGAGGCCGAACTATGCCGCTTTCTGGAAGCGGCTGGCGTTCGCGACGAAGTGACACTGCGGCCGATCGTCTGGCTGATCGGTGCCGGTACTTCGGACTACATCGGTCAGTCGCTGGCGCTGCTCTTGCGCGAAAAATGGGGTTGCGAAGTGTCCGCAGTCGAAAGCACTGACCTGCTTCCAAACCTGGACGAGTACGTGGTTCCGGGCCGGCGGTATCTTTGGATTTCGTTTTCTCGGTCGGGTGACTCGCCCGAAGGCGTCGCCGTGCTGGATCGCGCCGTGAAGCGCTACCCCGAGGTGACGCAACTGGTGGTCACGTGCAATCAGAAAGCGGCCATGGCAGACATCTGCCGCAATGCCGCCAACGCGCACGTGGTGGTGCTGGACGACGCGGTGAACGACCGCAGTCTGGTCATGACCAGCTCGTACACCAACATGATCGTCTTCGGGCAGTGCCTGGCGCACGCCTGGAACCTGGACGAGTACGGCGATACGCTGCAGGGGCTGATTGCCGCCGGCAAAGACCTGCTGCCGCGCGCGTCGGAACTGGCCGAGCGCACCGCGCGCATGAGCTTTCCGCGTGTCTGCTTTGTTGGTAGCGGAACCCTGGCCGGGGTGGCGCAGGAAGCGGCGCTGAAGGTGCTGGAGATGACGGCGGGCCAGATCAAGTCCAGCTACGAAACGGTACTGGGTCTGCGCCACGGACCCATGGCTGCACTGGATGCCGAGACCCTGTTCGTCGCCTTTGTCTCCGGCGACGAGGCTCGCGGAGGATACGCCTATGACCTGCTCGCGGAAATCACGCAGAAGCAGATTGTGGGCCAGCGTATCGCCGTGGGGCCCGCGGCGGTGCAGGCGCGCTTCGCCGATGTGTGCGACATCTTTCTGCCCATCGCGGTGGACTGCGACGACGCATACCGGCCTATTCTGGATGTGATGTTTGGCCAGTTGCTGGGCCTGTATAGCTCGATCGGGCACGATCTGAAGCCGGATTCACCCAGCGCGGGCGGCGTGATCAATCGCGTGGTCGCGAAGTTTGCGCTGTACTAGAGTCGCGACGTACTAGGAGTCTGCTGTGGCAAAGCTTTTGCAAGAGCACCTGGCGCAACGGCAGCGGGGCGTGAGCGCCGGCATTTACTCCGTGTGCTCGGCCCACCCCTGGGTCATCCGGGCCGCCGCCGAGCAGGCGAAAGAGGACGGAACCCTGCTGCTGGTGGAAGCAACCAGCAATCAGGTCAATCAGTTCGGCGGCTACACGGGCATGCGTCCGGCAGACTTCCGCAGCTTTGTGCTGGAGCACGTGGAAGCCGCGGGCCTGGACCCCGTGCGGCTGCTGCTGGGCGGCGATCACCTCGGCCCCAATCCGTGGCGCAAGCAGCCGGCCGAAGCCGCCATGGCGCACGCGGTGGACATGGTCGCCGAGTACGTGCGCGCCGGCTTTACCAAGATTCACCTGGACGCCAGCATGGCCTGCGCGGGCGACCCTTCCCCGTTGTCGGACCGCGTGGTTGCGGAACGTGCTGCCGCGCTGTGCGCCGCTGCCGAAGCGGCCCGGCCCGGTACTGAGCCGATCGTTTACGTCATCGGCACCGAAGTCCCGGTTCCAGGCGGAGCGACTCACGCCGTGCACGAGCTTGAGGCGACCACGCCCGAGGCCGCGGCGCAGACTCTGCAGGTGCATCGAGAGGTCTTTCGCGAGCACGGCCTGGAGTCCGCCTGGCCGAGCGTGATCGCCCTGGTGGTGCAGCCCGGTGTGGAGTTCGACCACGATGCTGTGATTGACTACGACCGCAATAAGGCCGCTGACCTGGTGCGCTGGCTGCCCTCCAGCGGCGAGCACATCGTGTTTGAGGCGCACTCGACCGATTACCAGAGGCCGACCGCGTACCGCGAGCTTGTCGAGGACGGCTTCGCCATCCTCAAAGTCGGTCCGGCGCTTACGTTTGCCATGCGTGAAGCTCTGGACGCGCTGGAAGATATGGAAGCCGAACTGGTGCCCGAGACGGACCGGTCTCATTTGTATGCCACGCTCGAGCGGGTTATGCTCGCGCATCCCGACAACTGGCTGCCGTACTATCACGGCTCGCCAGAGGAGCAGAAGTTCCTGCGCCACTACAGCTATAGCGACCGGGTGCGCTATTACTGGAACGACTCCGAAGTCCGCACCGCGGTGGAACGCCTGGTGCAGAACCTGCAGGCCCGTACGATCGCAGACACGATGCTCAGCCGCTACCTGCCACAGCAATACAAGCAGGTGCGCAACGGCTCCATCGCGAACGATCCGGCATCGCTCATCGTGGACAAGATCCGCGACGTGCTGCGCGAGTACGCTGCCGCATGCGAGGGTGTTCGCGCCACCTAGAGCTCCTCACGCACAAAGAGATCTGCAACAGCAACGCCGGAACGGAGCCGTTGCGGCGTTGCTACTCACAGCTATAACTAGCTTGTCCGAACGGGCCCTAACGGACCGGCGTCGCCTCTACCGTGACCACCTGGAACGGCGCCAACGTCACCTGCATGGGCGACGACGCGTTCAGTGTGGACGAAGCGAAGGCGTGCTCACTGCCACCCCAGACGCTGCGAAGCTGGTACCGCTCCGGCGCGCCGCGCGTCAGTTCGAATGCTTTCGCCGCTTCGAGGGTGAAGGTCTGCGGCTTGTCCGATGGGTTGCGCAGCGTGACGATGCCAAGCTGGGGCGACCACGCTGCCCAACCGTACACCTGCAGGCGCGCGGGGTCGCCGCCCAGCCAGTGCACGTCCTGCAAGGTGTCACGATGTTCGCGGCTCCATCGCGCGGCGGTGGCGAGCGTATCCCAGTTCGCAGGCGTCAGCAGCGATGGCGTAATGTACATCTCCTGCGTCTGCGTTCCGCTGCCGAAGTAGGAGTGCACCTCGTCGGCGAAGTCGTTGCCGGGATCGTCCGCCAGCTTCTCCGCCTGCTTCGCGTAGATGATGCCGTGCAGCATGAGCGAATTGATCGGGAACAGCGGCCCTTTCTGCACGATGTTGGCAAAGGTCTGCGAGTCACGGTACGTGATCCAGCGCTGGCGCGAGGAGCCCACGCCGCCGAAGTCGTGATCCTCGCCGCCGCGCCAGATGGAATCCGCATAGAAGACCCAGAACGGCGAAGCGGTGGTGCCCGTGGTCAGGTTGATAAACACGTCCTGCTTCTGCCGCCGCAGATCTTCGATCAGGTGGATCGCCGCGTCGAAGTCGCTGTCGAAGGCGCTGCCCGGGAAGACGCGGTCCGCATTGCCGGTGCCGTCGAACTTGAACTGGTTCACGTTGTACTTCGCGATCAGTTGCTGGCACGTCCGCTCGAAGCGGGCGAAGTACTTCGGCCCGGAGAGAGCGTAGCCCCCGTTCAGGATCTCGTAACCGTGCTTCTCCCCGTAGTCGACGCGCTCCTTCTTCTCGTTCGCGTAGCCGCCCCACGGCGACAGCCACATGCCGATGCCGAAGCCGTACTTGCCCGCGGCTTTGGACGATGCGGCGAGGCCGTCCGGGAAACCCTTGACGAAGTTCCACAGGTTGCTCGTGTCGTCCCAGCCATCGTCGAGCAGAAACGAGTCCATCTGCACGTGCCGCTTCACGGTCAGCTCTTCGCCAAAGGCTTGGATGCGGTCCAGAACGCCGGCTTCATCGAAGCGGTTGGTGTAACCCAGGTCGTACCAGGTGTTGTAGTGCAGAAACGGCTGGTAGCGGCGTGGGCGTTCCTGCTCCAGGTAGGCGAGGAAGTCGCGCCGCATCTGCCCCGGCGCAGCCGTGCCGATGACCGCCGAATACGTGATGCTCTGCCCTGCCCGCAGCGGCAGTGTTCGCTGCAGCGACGCGCGCGCTGCGCCGCCACTGACCGTGCTGCTGGACAGCGGGTGCTCAAAGCCGAAGTACATGGAAGGCGTGACGATCGGCGACCCTTTCACCACGCCGTCGACCTTCGCGTTCGCTCCATTCCATTGCAACAGGCTGACCTCGCCCAGCGGAACATCACGCGTGGTCGCCTCCAGGCGCAACAGCTCGCGAACGTAGTGTGTGCCAGCTCGGGCGACCAGGCACCAGTTCAGCTTCAGCGCTGACGCAGGTGCGTCGAACGCCACGCAGGCAGTGTGCTCGTCACTGTTTTCGCCACGGGGGCGGAATGCCTGGTGCGGGTCCTCCACGGCGCGGCCCGGCGTTGCAGCCAGCGCACTCGCCGTTAAGACCGTTCCGTCCTGCATGCGCAAAGAAAACGCCTCGGGCATGCGCACCTGCTCCCCCGACTGGCTGTCGCGTGCGATCAGACCCGTCACGTGCCCGTCCCGCAGCGTGGCTTCAACGCTCAGATCACCAGCGCGGACCGCCAGGTCCCTGGGCAGGCCCTGTGCGGCCGCGGAGTGCACCGAGCCAAACAGAAGAGTCGAGCCGAACGCCACGCCGGCGCGAAATGAGTGGAGCACAAACCTGGAACCGACCATGCGCAACTTTCTTCCCCGATTCTGAGCAGCCAGAATAAAACGAAAGCTGATTCGAAATACACTTTTCTTACGATTGATCGCACTTGCTCCTTGATCTCTTCGTCAGCCATAACGCCTGCATATGCGCTCTCGGAAGAGCCGGGTTCATCTTCGTCTTTGTGCCTTCAAGTTGCCACAAGGTATTCTCCTGCTCTGGAGCCCTATGTCTGACCCAGTGGTTGCCCTTGCGCCTGAGCCGGCGCGGAAGAACTATAACTTGTTGCTGCAAGTGGTCGCCGGTCTGGGCGGTCTACTGTATGGCGTGGACGTCGGCATTATCGGCGGCGCTCTGCCTTACCTGGAAGCCACGTCGCGGTTGGATGCCGGCCAGCTCGCCACCATCGTGGCGGCGGTGCTGCTGGGCAGCGTCATCTCCACCGTCTTTGCCGGCATGCTGGCGGACTGGCTGGGTCGCCGCCCGGTCATGCTGCTCAGCGGTCTGACGTTCGTCTTCAGCATCCCGATCATTGCGCTCTCACACGGGTACGGTCCGCTGCTCATCGGCCGCTTGCTGCAAGGCGTCAGCGGCGGCTTCATCGGCGTGGTCGTTCCGCTGTACCTGGCGGAGTGCCTCTCCAGCTCGAATCGCGGCAAGGGCACGGGCGTCTTTCAATGGCTGCTGACCTTCGGCATTGTGTCTGCCGCGGTCATCGGCATCTACTACAGCTACCGCGTCGAAGCCGTGGTGAACACGCAGAATGCCGGTGCCATCTTCCAGATGAAGGACAGCGCCTGGCGCCACATCTTCTGGATCTCGCTGCCGCCCGGCGTCCTCTTCACCATCGGCGCGCTTTTCATTGGTGAGTCGCCGCGCTGGCTCTTCCGCAAGGGCCGCAAGGATCGCGCCATGGCTTCCCTGCTGCGCTCGAGATCGCAGCAGCAGGCCGAGCTTGAGATGGCCGAGATGGAGAGCATTAGTGGGACCGCTACCGCAACCGGCAGCGCGAGCGGGTCGCTGCTGCGCCGCAAGTATGTGCTGCCGTTTCTGCTGGCCTGCCTCATCCTCAGCCTGAACACCGCGACGGGCGTGAACTCGATCATTGGCTACAACACCGAAATCCTGGTGCAGGGCGGTCTGTCAGATTTGAGCGCGCATTGGGGCTACGTCTTTTTCACCGCGATGAACTTCCTGGTGACCATGCTCGGCATGCTGCTGGTGGATCGTCGCGGCCGGCGCTTCCTGCTGATCCTCGGCACCAGCGGCATCGTTCTCTCGATGGTCACGGCGGCATGGATTTCCCGAAAGACCGAGGCAGGTGTGGTCGATGCGAAGTCGATCGTGCAGACCATGGTCACGCCAGACCAGCAACTGACGCTCGACTTCGACCAAGCCAAGGCCAACCAACTGCTGCGTTCCGCTGGGGCGCAGGAGGCGGATGCAGCAGCGCAACACGCTTCGCTGGTCGTCATCTACTCCTACGGCGACTTCACCGGTGCCACCTCCTACGTGCGGTCCGACGTGGCGGGTGCGCACCCCCTGCACATTGACCGCACGGCGGCTCTGCCCTCCAACCGGGTGGAGGCGTTCTTCCGCAATCCTCTGGCGAACCTCTCCGCCGCGCAGAACGCGCCGCTGGTGATCCAGGGCGCTCGCGTGGGCGGTGTACCCGATTCGAAATACGGTGTACAGCTCGAGATTGCGCTGCTCGCCTTTATCGCGTTCTACGCCGTGGGCCCGGGCGTGTGTGTCTGGCTTGCTCTGTCGGAACTGATGCCAACGCGCATCCGCTCGGTCGGCATGAGCGTCGCGCTGGTGCTGAACCAGTTCGTCTCTACCATGGTGGCCATCCTGTTCCTGCCGCTGGTCAGCAAGCATGGGTACTCGACGATCTTCCTCGTATTTGCCGGCACGGCACTGGTGTACCTGGTGAGCGTTGCCGTCTTCCTGCCGGAGACCAAGGGCAAGACGCTGGAGGAAGTGGAGGCGGCGTTCGAGGCTGCATAGGCGAACGCTCCGCATAAACAGCAGAGCCGCGCAGGGTCCATGCGCGGCTCTTCTATTTCAGTCCTGTGCGGCTTACCTGCTACAGCCCGGCTGGGTCGCCCGGCTCAGCGCATCCCAGTAGTCCGGCAGAACGCCGTACGGATTCGGCAGATCCTTGTCTGTCACGTACACCGTGCCAAAGTTCCGCTCTGCCGACAGGCGCAGCACCTCCGGTAGCTGGCTGGCCGATGCTGCATACACAATGCTCACAAACATCGACGAAGGATGCTGCGCGACCCAGCGCGGCACGGTGAAGCTCCGCTTGGTGAACGACCGGTAGTCATGTTCGAAGACGACAAGCTGAAACTTCGATCCCGCAGGCACCTTGATCGTGGCGTATGCCGCGGCGGGGAAGGTTCCGTTGTTCAGCATCACGCCGCCGCCACGAATTTGTGACGTGGTGAAGGTGACCAGCGGCTGATAGTAGCGAGGCACAAGCGGGGCCTTGTCCGACACCTCGTCAAAGAAGATGCCGTCTACGCCGTACCAGTCGACGTACTTGCGAACGCGGTCCTCAACCGACTGCATCGACCGCGCGCCGTACCCGGTGGGCACATAGCCGTACACCTTCTGCCCGGTGCGCTTCACCCGCTGCACCACGTCGCGGAAGCCCGGTCGCGCCGCCATACCCGGGCCGCTTGCAGGGTTCACGATCAGGATGCGATCCGCCGCGCCGGTCTTCGGAGCGCTCGCAATCATCGTGTCCCAGCCCGGGCCTGGCCCCATATACGAGGGCACGACCAGCGATTCACACCCGGTCGGCTGCCCGGTCTGAGCGAACGCAGAACCGGCGAATAAGACACATGCAGTGGCCAGCAGCGCGGCCGGCATTCCACATCGCAAGGAGCTCATCATTCCTTCGCTTTCGATCTTGTCCTCAGATTGCAGTGCGTTTACATCCAAGGCGCCAGCAGGCGCAGAGCGTTTTCGCGGTAGACCTTGCGAAGCACCTCGTCTGGCAGGTACAGGCCGTAGATCATCCACCGGCCCTGACCCGAGGCGTGCGTCGGGTACTCGAAGTACTCGTCGGCTGTTTCCAGGAAGCGGTAGTAGAGGCGGTACATCTTCTCGTCGGGCACCAGGTCCGCGCCGAACAGAATGCGATCCGCGAAACGCAGAAAGAACTCGCGTGCGCGGTACGGCTGGCGGCCCAGTTCCGA
The DNA here is from genome assembly GCF_025685415.1 of Terriglobus aquaticus. Classification (NCBI taxonomy): domain Bacteria; kingdom Pseudomonadati; phylum Acidobacteriota; class Terriglobia; order Terriglobales; family Acidobacteriaceae; genus Terriglobus; species Terriglobus aquaticus. The sequence continues at coordinate 3,348,373 of NZ_JAGSYB010000001.1, read as the reverse complement.
CGCGCGTGCGCTGATGTCAACCATCACGTTCGGGTTCTCGTCGAGCATGCGCGTCACCCGCGCCAGGTCTTCACTGTTCTCCGCAATATGCGCGCCCACAAAAGTGGTCTTCGGGTGGCGCTGGAAGACGCGGTCGCGCTGCTTCAGCAACTCACCCTTGCCGTACTGCGCGCCGTAGAAGCTCCAGTCCGGGTGCGCGGCAAGCTCCTCGTAGCGTTCGTTCTGCGCGTCGATGGGCAGGAAGAACGCCTCGGGATCGCCGATGTGCACCATCACGGGCAAGCCCAGCTCGCCGGCACGATCGAAGATGGGTGCCAGACGCTCATCATCGATGCGGATCAGCTCTCCGCTGCTGTCGCGCACAGTCAGGCCCAGGTCTTTCCAGATCTTGAAGCCGACGATGCCGCGGGCGGCAAGCCGCTCAAGCCGCTCGATGCTCAGGCGAATGAACGCGTCGAAGTCCGGATTATCGGCGCCGCTCCAATCCATCCAGCCAATGCTGAAGAAACGTTTGGGATTGGCCGCGCGGTAGCGATCGATCTGGGCAATTGCCTCATCGCCCGTCTTCATTGTGATGTTGACGCACGCCTCGATGCCGCACGCATCCATGATGCGCAGCACCTCCGCAGGGTCCTGCGCGTCCAGGTGATTGTGGTAATCGATGGCCGGAAAGCGCGGCGTTTGCGGCTCGTGCTTCGGCGACGCCAGCATGCTGACCGGATGGAAGTCGCTGAGCGGCAGCGTCACCGACGCCTTGGCCGTGACCATGGCTACAAACTTGTCCTGCTCCTGCACCGTCGCGCCCTCCATCGGCTTCGTTCTCTTTCGGAACGCCATTGTTCTGCCGAGATTAGAACACAAAACGAAACAAGCGGGCAGGACCGATGGCGAGGCGGCGATGCTTGATGTGCAGCTTTGTCCGCACAGACATCAGATTGCGCTCTCGGATGAGAACTCGAATGCCGATTGAGCTAGACCAGAGTCACTTCGATGCCCAGGCTGCGCAGGCTGTCCGCCGTGGTGGGCGGCAGGTTGCTGTCGGTGATGACGTGGTGCACGACCGAGGGGTCGACGATCTTGCACAGGCTACGGCGTCCGAACTTCGTGGAATCGCACACCGCGACTACCTTCTTGGACGCCTTGACCATGGCGCGATTCACACGCGATTCCAGCAGGTTCGGCGTGGTCAGGCCGACCTCGACGTCAAAGCCATCCACGCCCAGGAACAGGATGTCCGCGTGGATCTCGTCGAGCATGTCTTCGGCCAGCGGTCCCACCAGCGAGAAGGAGTTCTTGCGCAGGGAGCCACCGGTCAGCAGCACCTCAAAGTCGGTCCCGCTCAACTCCGCGGCGATGTTCACCGCGTTGGTCACTACCGTGAGCGCAGAAAAGGACAGCAGCGCGCGCGCAATCGCCGTCGTTGTGGTGCCTGAATCCAGCAGGATGCACTGCCCTTCGGACACCATCTTGGCCGCGGCCTCAGAGATGCGGCGCTTCTCGTCGGTGGACCGGCCTTCCTTTTCCTGCAGGGTCGGGTCGGCCATGGACCCCGCAATCGGCAGAATCGCACCGCCATGCGTCCGCTGCAGCACGCCACGGCTTTGCAGCTCGTCCAGGTCCTTGCGGATGGTGATGGTCGAAACGCCAAGCGACCGCGACAACTCCTCGACGAGCACGCGGCCATTCTTCTGGGCCAGCCCAAGGATGTATTGGCGGCGCTCCTCAATCAGCATCTGCGAAAAGTCGGGTTCCGCTTTGTCTCGTGCAGAACGATCGGCTTGTGCTGTTGAAGTGGACTTTGCCATAGGGTGACGGGAACCGCCTTGAAGATACCTGCACCTCCCCGCGATTGCAAACCGTTTCCGAATCGCGGAGTTTCCCTGATCATGGTTGCGTTCCCGCCTGCTACGACGCCTGGCAGATCTTTCTGGCAGGTTGTCGCAGCAGGCGTGTACACTTCGCGAAAGGAAAGCTAAGGAAAGACAACTGGGGCTCTTACCTGAGCGCTCGGCAGACTTCCTGGCGTGAACGGCATGAGCGCGACCACAGCAAAGCCGCTGGACATCAGCATCATCGGTGAGACGAATCTGGACCTGATCCTGTATGGCCTGCCCGAGACCATGCCGCTGGAGCGTGAGCTGCTCGGCACGGACTTTCGCCTGACGCTGGGCGGGTCGTCGTCCATCCTTGCGCACAACTTGGCGACCCTTGGGTCCCGCGTGGGATTCTCGTCCCTGGTGGGCGATGACGAGATGGGCCACATTGCGCTGGACCGTTTGCGGGAAGCGGGCGTGGACACCTCGCATGTGCTCACCCGCAGTGGCCAGCGCAGCGGCGTGACGCTGTTGCTGCCGCACGGTCGACAGCGCCACATCCTGACCTATGCGGGCGTCATGGCAGACCTGTCCGTGGATCAGTTGGATCGTGAGTTCGTACACTCGGCCAGGCACCTGCACCTGTCGTCGCTGTTTCTGCAGACAGCGCTGCACGCCGGCCTGCCAGCCTTGCTAGACGACGTGAAAGCCGGCGGCATGACCGTATCGCTGGACACCAATGACGATCCGGACGATACATGGGCGGGCATCCTGCCAGACGTTCTGCAGCGCACAGACATTCTGCTACCCAACGAGGACGAAGTCCTCCGCATCACGCGCACAAACAGCGTGGAAGCGGCCCTGGACGCATTGCGTGACATCGTGCCGACCGTCGTCGTGAAATGCGGCGCGCGCGGCGCCTTGATTCAGCACGGCAACGAACGCCAGTGGGCCGCGCCCACGCCCGTGCAATCGGTGGACACCATTGGCGCGGGCGACAGCTTCGACGCCGGGTTCCTGCACGCCTGGTTGCACGGCGCAACGGTGGCCGAGGCCGCCGAGTTCGGCAACCGAACCGGCGCGCTCTCTGTGCTGCGCCCCGGCGGCACAGAGGCCTTTCGCGACCGCGATCTCCGAGAGCAATTCTTGGCGACGGGCCGGGCACCAAACGCACAGGCGACACCATGACCCAGGCGCCCGCTCCACAGAACGCACCGCCGCAGCGCAACATGGCGATCGATGCCTATCGCGGCCTCGTCATGCTGCTGATGATGGCCGAGGTGATGCGCCTGAGCGAGGTGGCGCTACACTTCCCACACAGCGCCGTGTGGCACGTGCTGGGCTACAACCAAAGCCATGTGGAGTGGGTCGGCATGAGTCTGCACGACACGATCCAGCCCTCGTTCACCTTTCTGGTTGGTGTGGCGATGCCCTACTCGCTGCGTAGCCGGCAGCGCCGTGGCGAGACCTTCCCGCAGATGCTGGTGCACACACTGTGGCGCAGCCTGGTGCTGGTGGCGCTCGGCATTTTTCTGCGATCGATTCACGCGACCAGCACGTACTTCACCTTTGAAGACACGCTGACCCAGATCGGCCTGGGCTACACCTTCGCCTTCCTCATCGCACGCCTGCCCTCGCGCTGGGGGTGGACGGCGTTCGGCGCGATTCTCTTCGGCTACTGGCTGGCGTGGGCACTGTATCCGCTGCCCCCTGCAGCATTCGACTACGCAACTGTCGGCGTTCCGCCAGACTGGCAGAGCAGTCACATGCTGCACGGTTTTGCGGCGCACTGGAACAAGAACGCGAACCTGGGCCAGGCCTTCGACCGCTGGTTCCTCAACCTGTTTCCGCGCACCGAGGCCTTCCGCTACAACGAGGGCAGCTACCTGACGCTCAGCTTTATTCCAACACTCTGCACCATGCTGCTGGGCCTGTTCACCGGACGCTGGCTCATTGCAAGCCCCGGCCGCGTCCCGTTCCGCAAGCTGCTCACCCATGCCGCTTGGCTCATTGCCGCTGGCCTGCTGCTGCACGTGCTCGGCATCAACCCCATCGTCAAGCGCATCTGGACGCCGGCGTGGACGCTCTTCAGCGGCGGCGTTTGCCTGCTGATGCTGAGCGCCTTTTCGTGGCTCATCGACGTGCAGGGCTACCGCAAGTTCGCCTTTCCTCTTGTGGTCGTCGGCATGAACTCCATCGCCGCCTACCTGATGGCGCACCTGTGGGAGGAGTTCCTGCAGGGCTCGCTGCGCACGCACCTGGGCACGCGCGTTCTGGACGTGCTGGGCACAAACCTGGAGCCGGTCGTCTCTGGCGTGTTGATCCTCGCCGTGTACTTCCTGGCGCTGCTATGGATGTATCGCAACCGCGTCTTCCTGAAGATTTGACCCGCCCTGCTTGCTAATCGGGGTACGGCATGCCCGGCTGCTGCACGCGGATGTAGTGGTCGGTAAAGGCGTAGTGCGCGCCCGGCAGGTTCAGCCGCGGCATGTGACAGCTCGCACAATCCTTCGTCGCGCGCGGGCACGCCGGTGCCTTGGCCTGTGCCACGCGCGCGGTGCCGCGATTCGCATGGCATGCCAGGCACTTTGCATCGTAGCTCTCCGTCGAAGTCTCCAACTCGCGATGCGGATCGTGACACGCAACGCACGTGATGCGGCGGTCGGTGGGATCGTAGCATCGGCTGTTCTCCAGCCTGTAAGGCTGAAAGCGAATGTTACGGATGTCGCGAACGCCTGATTCCAGAACGTCGCGCGTGGTGCGATGACACGATCCGCAGAAGTCGTTCAGGTCTGCAGCGGGCAGCGTGCCGGGGTTGAAGATGTGCGGGTCCGCCTTGGTTGAGCGCCCTGCCACCGTTCCCATGCTTGCGACGTGCTCACTGCCCGCACCGTGGCAGTTCTCGCAGGTGACACCCGGGTGCGCTTTCGCCACGTCCAGCTTGCCGTCGAACACATCTTCGCTCGTGTGGCAGGAGAAGCATCTCCTCACCTCCGCCTCAGGCAGTTGGCGCCCCAGCGACCCAAGCAAGGAGGTGGGTCGGTTCGCCGAGTGCCCGATCGTCAGGTCCAGGTTTTCGAGCGCGCGGTAGTAGCTGGCGCGGCTCTCGTAAAACTGCCCATCTTTTTCCAGAATGAACGTTCGCCCCGAGTGCCCCTGGCCGAAGACCCATCGCACCGGTGCGGCCACGGTGGCGCTGCCGTCGGTGGCACTCATCTGCAGTCCCGTCGCAGTCTTCTGCAGCGTCACCGTGGTGTCGTCATCGCGAAACAGCATGGAGCGATAGTCTCGCGGCAACGCGCTCGCGGCACCCACAGCGGCAGGATCGATCGCGGCCATGCCCATGCCCGTCGACGGCTGCGATGCCGCCCATTTATGGCAGGTGATACAGCCTGCCGAGCCCACAAAGGCGTTGCCGGCCGTGGCTCCCGTTTCCCGCACCGACTTCGGCGCAACTACGTGCTCGTCCTGCATGGCACGCACCACCCAGGGCCGCCACAGCATCGCCGCCGCTGCGATGCAAAGAAGCGTGCAGGCCAGTGCCGCCCTGCGGTGTCTTGCACGCGCGCATGTCGCCGCTACTGGGGAGTGCTGTGTCATGCAATGCTTGTCCGACCGCACTCTATTGCGTGGTGGTGGGACGAACCCCTGTGATGGGCTGGGCGCCGGGATAGCGCTTCACCAGTTGCAGCCGGTCCACGGCGTTCTTCTTCTGCAGCTCGCGAAAGTCTGCCTGCTCCTGCCTTGCCAGGTCCGCCTGCCCAAGCCGGGCATACGCGCGAGAGAGGCTGTATCGGATGTCCGGCATCTGTGGCGCGAGTTTCTTCGCGAGCTCCAACTCAGGCACGGCGGACTTTGGATCGTCCGACAACAGCATCGAGTTGCCGAGAATGTAGTGGGCAAGGAACGAGTTGGCGTTGCGCTGCAGGGCAAGGTTTGCCAGCCGCTTCGACTCGGCGTAATCCTTGGTTTTCATCGCCACAAACGCCCACTCGAGATATGGGTACACGCTGTCCGGGCTCAACTCGGTTTCGGCCTTGAACTGCGCCTCGGCATCGGCGTCGCGTGCCTGGGACGCGAGCATGCCGCCATACGCATAGTGCAGAAACGGCACCGTCGGATACCGTGCAAACATGTCCTGAAACGAGAGCGCAGCTTTCTCGTACTGCCGGGTTGCGAGCAGCGCAGCCAGGTTGCCGGCATCGTGCACCAGGGCGTCGCGCGAAGGGTCCAGGTCCGCCGGAAAGATGGGGACGCGCAATAGGCTCAGGCCCATGGCGACCTGCAGATCTTCCGACCGAACACCGCCCACATACAGCGACGACAACAGAACCAGCGCGGCGTCGGCATCGCCGTGCACATTCAGCAGGAGCGCCAGGTGATAATCGACGATCTTCTGCAGCGACGGCTCCGTGATCGACAGGCGCTGCGTCCGTTGCAGGTCCTGGTATGCGGCTGGATACTCGCGCACCTCAAATTCACACAAGCCGAGCATGCCCCAAGCGTCGCCAAGCTGATCGTTCAGCTTTGTCAGCTTGCGAAAGGCGCGCGCCGCGTCGGCATAGCGGTTCGCGTCATACAGCAGCGAGCCGTAGTACCACCAGCCCTGCTGCCACTGCGGACGGTGCGCCAGCGCGGCCTCATACAGCTTCAAGCTCGCTTGCGTATCGCCGTGCTCGCGCGCCGCATCGGCTTCCCGCTCCGTCTGCTGCTGCGCGGCTGAACCACGCGCCTGCGCGGGTGACGCAGCCGTCCGTGCCTGCGCCGAAGCGCTGTGTGGAACCAATGCGTGCGCGACCGCGAATACAATCGCGCACGCCCATTGCAGCGTTCGGCGTTTCGCATCGATGCTGGTCCGCAGTGCAGGCATCAGGTCAGGGCGCCTTTCCCGCATCGGCCTGGTCCTGCGCCTCGCGTTGCTGGTGCGACTCTCTCCGCTTTGCGTTGTAAAGCTCCCCTTCGCGCTGCGCATCCTCGTGCCGCCCGGTCTTCTGGTACGCCTGCGCAAGCAGCAGCACGGCCTGCGCCTCGTCCGGCTCGGCGCGCGTCACAAACTCAAGCAAAGGAATCGCATCCGCGAAGCGGCGTTCCTTGATCGCGATCTCCGCGCGCTCGTACGCGATCTCCGGCGAGTGCGGGTGCAGACGGTCCGCAACGTCGTAGAAGTGATTCGCCTCTGCGAAGTTTCCATCGAACCGCTTCAAGCGACCGAGCAGGTAGTTTGCCTCGAAACTGTCCGGATCTTCTTTCACTGCCAACGCAAACTCCGCCTCCGCATCGTGCGCGCGCTCGGTGCCGACATACACTTCGCCCATCGCCTCATGCAGGCCGGGGAAGTCCGGTTGCGTGGCCGCGATCTGCTGCAATTCATTCTGCGCGGCGGGGTACTGGTGCAACCCGATCAGCGTCTGCGCCAGGATCAGGTGCCCTTCCGCCGAACCTGCCGCTTTCAAGGCAAACGTGATGAGCGGCAGCGCCTTGTCGTACAGGTGCATGCGCGTATAGGTCGAGCCGAGGATGAGCGCGTTGGCCGCATCATCGGGATGCGCCGCGTACACACGCTCCGCCGCACGCGCTGCCAGCGGGTACGACGCGAGGTGGTAGTAGCAGAAGGCCAGCAGTTCGTCGTATCGCGAATCATTGCCCGTGCGCTGCAGGTGCTTCAGGTGGTCCGCGGCTTGCGCATACTCACCAGAGCGCAGCAGCGTGACTGCCAGGTTGAACTCGATGCGCGTGTTGCCGGGATCCAGTTCCAGCGCTGTTGTGTAGCTGCGCACCGCATCGTCCATGCGACCCATGTGCGACAGCGCGACACCCATGTTGGAGTACACCGCCGACACCGGGTTCTCCACTACGCACTTCTGGTATGCGTCGTTGGCCGCGCTCCACTGTGAAGCGGCCAGCGCTCGATCGCCATCGGCGCACGCATTCTGCGCACGCATACAGACGGGCAGCAGGCACGCTGCACCCGCAAGCCCGAGACACCATAGCCGACTCGTTCCGCCGGATTGCATCATTGCGCTTCCGTCTGCGGCGGGTGCGACAACGAAAAGGTCTGCGCGAACAGTTTGCGCTCTGCATCTGCGCCCTGCGGGTCGTGCAGTTCGCTGTACACCGAGATCAACGCGTGGTGCACCTCGTAACTGTTGGGAGCCAGCGCCTCAGCCTTTTGCAGATCGTTCAACGCCTTGTTCCATTGCTGCTGCAGGATGTACGCGCGCCCTGACAAGAGAAAGCAAACACCATCGTTCGGCGAGATGCGAACCGCCTGGCTGACATTGCTCAGCGTAGCCGCAGCATCGCGCCGCGCGAGCGCCAGTCGAGCCAGCCAGATCCACGCATCCGGACTGCCCGGCCTTACCGTTGTCTCCGCTTTCAACTCCGCTTCCGCCTCAGCGTGCTTGCCGAGGTTTTCCAAAAACAGTGCGAGGCACAGATGCGCATTGGGCAGCGTTGGATATTGCTGAACAAGCTGCCGGTACAGACGATCCGCATCGTCGCTCTTCAGGTTCAGCACCGCTACTGCCGCCTGCCCCGCGAGCATCACCGCACTGCTATTCGCGCTGCCGGGCTGAGCCACCTGTTGCAGGCCCAACTCCGCGCTTCCTATTGCGGGCACCAGGTTCGGAAACGCCGGCGCGTTGTGCTGCAACAGGCGGAACGCGATCAGCGCTCCGTTGCGGTTGTGCTGCCGCATCAGCGTCAAGCCCAAGTCGTACATCGCGCCATTCGCAATGCCTTCCGGCAGGCCGCCACGCGCGAATGCCTTGTTCAGGTGCAGCGAAGCATTGCTCCAGTCGCCCAACTCGTACTCGCACATGCCCAGCATCGCAAGCCCCAGCGGGTTCGCCGGCGCCAGTCGCGTCAGGTGCGTAAACGCATCGTCCGCGGCCTGGAACTTGCGCGCTTCGTAGAGCAGGCCACCGTACTTCCACCAGCCTTCCGTCCAACCCGGGTCCTGCGCCAGCGCCTTGCTGTAGAGCGACTCCGCTAACGCGTCGTCACCGGCAGCCTGTGCTTGCATCGCCTTGTCTTTCGAAGGCGCGGCAGCACTTTGCGCGGCAAGATAACCCGGGGCAGCCAGCGCGCAGCAGAGGCCCGCAATCGCAAGACTTCGCACACAACCTGCAGCACGGCGTCGCGGGAAGCTCGAAATCATCGGAGTGGTGCCTTCAGCAAAAATCAGTGGACGAGGTGGATCGATTCTAGCGCCGATGGGGTTCTCCCGGCCATGTGGCGCCGGTCGAACCCCCATCGGGTGAATGCATGGAACAGTGCTTAGAAGAAGAACTTCGCCGCGCCCTCCAATTGACGGTAGCCGGTCTTGCCGCAACTGTAGCCGAGACCTCCAATGCCGTCCAGACACGGCTGATTGGCGTTCGTCAGCACAGAGGTTCCCACTCCCGGATCGGTCGCGCCCGTTGGCAGGATGTAGTTGAAGTTCGCCACGGTGTTCAGCTGGTTCAGTTGCGCACGGTTGAGGAAGTTGAACGCCGAGACCCGGATGTCCAGGTGCCGCTCTCCCGTTAGGTGGAACGACTTCTGCAGCGCAATGTCATAGTCCGAGAAGCCGGGTCCCTTCATGTACGGCGGGTTCACCGAGCCCTGCTGACCAAAGGCTGGCAGAGAGACGCATGACGTATTCAGGTAGCGGGTGCCAATGCCGTTGTGCGTCTGCCGCGGGTCACAGGTGTACGTCGGGTATATGCCGTTCGGCGGCGATGTTGTGGATCCGGGAAGAAACGCTGTCGACCAGGCGTTGCTGCCAAACCACGTATCGGTCGGGCTCCAGATCGACGTCGGGCAAGGCGCTCCGTTCTGGATGCAGTTCACATACGCGCTAATCGCAATCGGCCCGCCGCTCTGTGCCTTCGCAATGCCGGAGAACATCCAGCCGTTCAGCACCTCGCGCGCCACAGCGTGATTCACCAGGCTGCCGCGCGCCAGCTTCGGAACATACCACTGCGCTCCCAGCGAGAACAGGTGCGTTCGATCAAAGCTCAGCACATGATAGGAACCCTTCGTGCTGTACGGGTTTGGCAGCAGCGTTTGGAACTGATCGCTGTCACCCATGGCTCGCGAAAACGTGTAGCTCGCCAAAAAGTCCACGTTGTGGCCCGCCTGCTTGCGCAGCGTGGTCTGCAGGCCGTTGTAGTTCGCCGTGCCCTCGTGCGAGATCTGCACGATCTGCTTGAACGGTGCATAGGGCGCAAAGTTCCCTTCGTTGCCCTGCACCGAGGTGGGCACAATGTGCGTGCCAGGTGTCCACAGAGCGCCGGGAGCGATGTTGTCGATGTTCTGCAACAACTCCAGGTGCCGGCTCTGGCTGCCCACGTACGCCAGCTCCGCATTAAAGTGGTGACCCAGCGCCTGCGACACCGTCAGGTTGAACTGGTAGATGGCCGGGTTCTTGTCGTCCTTTGGGTTGTACACCGCGCTGCTTTGGCTATAGGTAAATGCTCCCTGCGCGCCCGGGTTCGACGCCGAAATCTGCGCGAGATTCAGGTTGCAGCAGACGGTTGCCGTGAACAGGTTCGGCGGTCCAAGCACCGCGCCAAAGCCGGCGTTGGTAGGATCGCGCTGCGTGTACACACCGAACCCGCCACGCAAAATGGTCTGGCCCGTGCCGGTCGTGTCCCACGAGAAGCCGACACGTGGCTGCGTCAGCGGAGTTGGATACGGCCGAATGGTTTTCGGCACGGTGCCGCACAACGGAACATCACTTTGTCCGGCGTTGGCGCAGCTCGCAGTGCGAACGCCGTTGTACACGCTCGTGTTGCCCGCAATGTAGGCCGACGGATCAAAGGTCGATCCCAGACCTCGCGCCTCGTACCAGGGTCCCTGCAACGTCCAGCGGATGCCGTATTCCAGCGTCAGGCGCTTGTGGATCTTCCAGCTGTCCTGCCCATACCACTCGAACAGCGACGAACGCAGGTTGCCACGCACATCATGGTTCGCCTGCACGAACTCGGCAAAGTGCTCTGTCAGAATGTCGGCGTATTCGTCGCCGCTCGATCCAGCCGTCCAGGTCGCGGGCACCAGGTAGCCTTCCAGCGTGCTCGCCGCCGAGTTCTGATCGTTGCGCGCGCGACCGACCGAAACACCGAACTTCATATTGTGCGCGCCTACTACCTTGGTCAGGTTGTCGGAGAACTCAAACTGCGTCTGCTTGTAATAGTTGCCGTCGCCTGCCAGGTTGCTCTCGCCCCAGCGTCCGGTGGCAGGCGGGGTGTACCCGGTGCCGCAGCCGCTGGTGTTCAGCGAGTCGCACACGGCGAACGCCGGAACAATCTGCGGAACCGTCGGGTAGCCGTTGTTGAACACGCCGTTGAAGCTGACGCCGAGCGCCTGCTTGCTGATGATGTTCGCGTTCTCGTACTGGTTCGTCTGCCGCAGGACGTTGGTGTTGAACGAGAACTCGTTCGTCAGCGACGGGCTCAGCACGTCGACCATGTTTACGTTGAGCGAGCGCGAGTTGTAGCGCTGGATCGTCGGCGTAGGCTCCGGCACGTTAGACGTCCAGGTGCTGCCCGCACCCACGTACTCGCCCCACGGCCGCGTTTCCGTTTCGTCCTGCCGACCGAGGCGAACGTAGAAGCGTGCCTTTTCCGACGGATCCCAATCGAATCGCGCAACGTACTGGTTGATGTCCGTGGGCGATTGCGGATGCGCCGCATAGTTCCAGTTGCCACCCGGATCGGTATAGTTCGGACCGAGCAGGCCGGGGCCCGACAGCGACTTCAGAATTCCCGTTCCGTTTGCGCTGAAGGTCTGGAGCCGGCCGTTCTGCCGGTCCAGCGTCAGCCCGGTGGTTGGGTCGGTGATGGCGCAAGGATGGTTCAGATAAAGCGTGGTGCCCGCCGTGCCGGCAGCGCGCGCCGCAGCACATACGCTGCTGTACACGATCTGGCTGAAGTCACCGCCCAGCATCGCAGCCGTCGGCACGTTGGTCAGCTCCGTTCCGCTGTCCGGCTTCTGCCGCATGAACTCGCTACCGAAAAAGAAGAACAGCTTCTTTTGCGGACCGCGATTGAAGTGCGTTCCAGGGAAGAGGATCGGTCCGCTGACAAAGAAGCCAGGATAGTTGAACTGGGAATCCGGCCGTGCCACGCCAGCGAAGTTGTTGCTCCAGTCGTTCGCGTCGAAACGCGAGTTGCGACCCACGTAGTACGCCTCGCCGTGGAAGTCCTTCGTACCCGACTTCGTGATCGCCGTAATCAGCACCGGCGATCCGCCCTGGTCCGCGGTGAAGTTGCTCGTCTCCACGGTCAGTTCCGAGATGAATTCGGTGTTTGGAATGATGGCCGAACCGTTGTTGCCGGTCAGGTCGTTCATATTGCCGCCGTCCAGCTTGAAGGTGTTCGCGTCCGAACGATTGCCGTTCACGTTAAAGCCTTCAATGCCGGCGGCAGACGTGGTCACACCGCCGCCGCCAAACGAAGCGCCGTACGCCGTGCTTCCGTTTTGCACTACGCCCGGCAGCAGTGGCAGCAGTTCCTCGGCATCGCGGGTGAGCGTCGCCAGGTTTTGAATCTGATCGCTGGTGAGCGTTTCCGAGCGCTGGCCCGTATCCGTCTGCTGCGCTGTCGTGGTCACGGTGACCACGTCGGCCACGCCGCCCAGCACCAGCGGAGCGTTCGCTGTCACACGGTCATTGGCGTGCACGATGATCGTCCGCGTGTAGACGTTGAACCCGTTCGACTCCACGACCAGCTTGTACGAGCCCGGCAGAACGGAAGGAAACACAAACTGCCCTGCGGAATCGGAGGTCTTGGTCGTTACCACGCCGGTTTCCGCGTTGGTGATCGTGACCTTCGCGCCGGGGATCACGGCCTTCGTCTGATCCGAAACGATTCCGTCAACGCGCGCAAACGACTGCGCCAGCGCTGCCGGAACGGTCATCAACAGCAGCGCGAACAGACAAGCAAGAAGCGGTTTCCTGGACATGGACGAAGGCCTCCGCCGAACCCGGCGATCCGAAATGTACTGCTGAAGGAGAACGAGCTAGATCTTTGGATCGAGAATGACTTGGAACGAATACTAGGAAGATGAAGCCGGCGTGTCAAGCAGAAAAGAAACTATAAGAAATAAATCGTAATGCTGCCGGGTTACGACGCGATAGCGTCGCACAAGCGGGACCGAACGAGCCAGTCACCGCGAGGTGCCCGCACGCCCTGTCCTGGGGTCCCGTCTTCCGAGTCTTTCTTTCAGGCCTCGGCCGGCTTCTCTTTTCGATTGCCCCGCGCAACTACTTTGCGGGTGGGTGACCCGCCCCGGCATGTGCCAGGGCGTCGTACACGCCGGGCACAATGCCTTTTCCCTGAGCCACGCTGAAGATGCGGTCCACCTCCGGCAGTTTCAGGTGCTCCACCTCACCGGAACTCCACCGGATCTCGACGTCGTCCACCCGGGTCGCCTGCCCTAAGCCAAAGTGCAGCCGCATGTCGCTGTTCGACTCGTAGCTGCCGCCGCTGCGCACGTCGTTTCGTTGCCGAACGCCGTTCGCCGTCAGGTACACCGTCGTTCCGATCGCGTCGCGCGGTCCCTTCGGACCACCCTCCAGCGCCAGCTCCACCCAGTGATTCGTCTCTGCCGTTACATTGCGCAAGAGCACCGGCGCATGGTCGATGCAGTTGATCACCACCTGCACCCGCCCATCGTTGAACAGGTCACCAAACGCCGCTCCGCGCGCCGGGATCACGTCTGCCAAACCGGTGCCTTCCACGGCCGGCATCAGCTCAAACTTCTTGCCATGGTCCGTGTTGTGAAACAGCAAGGGCCGCTCTGCGTAGCTAGTTCCCCACTGGTGATTGTCCACCTGCGGAAACACGTGGCCGTTCGCCAGGAACAGGTCCTTCCATCCATCGTTATCGAAGTCGATGAACTCCGTCGCCCAGGTCAGAAACGGATACGTGACTTCCGCGATCCCCATCTGCGGACTCACCTCGTTGTAGTTGCCGCCGCCCGTGTTCTCAAACAGTGGCTTGTAGTCGTCTGAGAAGGTGCCGGTGTACAGATCGATCAAGCCGTTGTTCTTGAAGTCGCCAACAGCCAGGCCCATGTTGGCGACCTCGCGGCCGTCCTGGTTCAGAGCAAAGCCGGAGTAAAAGCTGGCGTCCTCAAAGGTGCCGTTGCCCTTGTTCAGGTACAGGTAGTTGGGCGTGGAATCGTCCGCCACTACCAGGTCCACCTTGCCGTCATTGTTCACATCGACAAACGTAGACGAGAACCCGTAGTTGTGAACGCGGTCCGCTACGCCGGCCTTTGCGCTCACGTCGGTAAAGGTGCCGTCGCCGTTGTTGTGGAACAGGTGGTCGGGCTCGCCCGGCAGGCCCCGCGGACCGCAGTTCACGTGTGCCCCGCGAAACTGGCAGTTGCCTTCGCCCACCACGTTGGTTCCGATCGATTTCGGATCCTTCTCATTCCAGTGAACATACCCCGGCACAAACAGGTCCAGCCTGCCATCGCCGTCGTAGTCGCCAAAGCTGGCCCCAGTGCTCCAATTGCCCAGCGTCACGCCCGCGTGTTCCGCCACGTCTTCGAAGGTCCCGTTGTGCCGGTTGTGGAAGAGCCGGTTCTTGCCGTAGTTGGTCACATACAGATCGGGCCAGCCGTCGTTGTCGTAGTCGCCCACGGCGCAGCCGAACCCCCACCGGTCGTTCTCCACCCCGGCCGCCTTCGCGACGTCAGTAAAGGTGCCGTCGTGGTTGTTGTGGAACAGCGCCGCGTGTGGGGCCGGCGCCTTACCCTGCAGCGCCTCAAACGTAGACCCGTTCACCAGGTAAATGTCGAGCCACCCATCGTGGTCATAATCGATCAGGCACACGCCTGAACCATTCGACTCCAGGATGTAGTGCTTTTCCGGCGAACCCATCGTCTCGCGCCACTTGGTCAGGCCCGACTTTTCGGATTCGTCCATGAAGACCACAGGCCCTGTTTTGACGAAGCCGCCCGCCGTGATCGGTCGCTTCTGCGCATCCAGCACCGGCGCAAACGTGCCCGCCGTAGCGGAACCGCTGTCCCTGCTCTGTGGAGCCGAGCTGCCGGCGCCCGTTGCTGTCTGAGGTGGCCCTGCCTGCGCGGTCACTCTGGCCCACGGCATCATTGAGACCAGCAGTAGGGCTAGCACGGCTCCGAGTCGCCACAAAATGCGGCGCGTGCCCCCGGGCTGGCCCATGCAAGAGCAGTTTCGAATCAGATCGGCATGCATGGTGGGCGGCTCCCGGTCCCTGAAATCAGGTCCAACGCTCCCCATCTCACCACATTTCGTTACCTGCCGAGAAGACGCAAAACAAACAACTCGAAGCAGGGACCGGCAAACCGACTCCGATCTGCGCAGAGAAGCTTCCGTTTCGGAATACTCACGAGCTTTGGCCGAGGAGGAGCGCCTCTGGCCCTTGCAGAAGTTCAAGCGACGGCCGCAGTGTCCCCCAGTTCAACGCTTAGCTTCAATAGACGGGTGGCCGCGTGGCGATATCGGCGCACGCGGCCCTCTACGTGTCGGATCGTCTATGGCGATGTACTGACCTTAGAACTCGATACGAGCGGAAATCTGTCCGGTGCGCGGCCCGGCGAAGTCATCGGTAGTGGTGGCGGTGATGACACCGAACTGAGCGTTTGCAACGTTCATCGACGGGTCCGCAAGGTTCGTGTGGTTCAGCACGTTGGTGAAGGTTCCTTCTGCTCGCAAAGCCACCCGATCATAGATGTGGAACCGCTTGCTGAGTCCGGAGGAAAGAGCGACCGTTCCCGGTCCGACAATCGACCCATTCTGCAGATTGCCAAACCGGCCGATGGGCAGCGGTGCTCCGGCCTGGCCGCTGCCTGTGGTGCAAGCGGAGCCCGGCACCCAGTTGGGGCTACCCGGGCAGACGACCGCTGCCTTGTTCACCCAGTTCAATCTGTTCCGGTTCGCCGGGGTCAGGCTTCCCAAACCGCGGTCGGCCTTCTGCGACCGATGCCCGAGGTCGCCGTACAGGCCGCCATTCAGGCCCGAACCAGTGCCCGACGGGTCGCCCTGTCCGGAAGGGAAATACGGAGAGAGGAACGCGCCGCCCTGCCAGAGAAAGATGTTGCTGGTCTGCCAGCCGCCGACCAGCAGATCTGCAAAACGGTTCATGTTGCCGCCGAAGCGGCGTCCGCGGCCGAGTGGCAGGTCGTACACCATGGTCGAGTTCCAGCGGTGGCGCCGCGTGCCATACACCTGGCCGAAGTCGACATTCGCTCCGCCCGCGTAGGACGCACGGCTGCCGCCGCTCTCGCCGGCAAATCCGGAGTTCGATCCAGGGCCCTGATTGTTGGAAACGTTCTTGGCAAGCGTGTAAGTGGAGTCGAAGGTGAGGCCGCCCGTACGGTGATGCGAAACGTTGATCTGCAGCGATTGGTAGTTCGCGTCCGCCCCGGTGGAGCGCGTGTTGATGCGTCCCCAGTTCGGGAACGGGCGAGCCGAGAGCGGCTGGTTGTAGGCCGACACGGTTGTGGAGTACGGCAGGTCATTCAGGTTAGGCGCCCAAACCAGGTGGTGCGTCATCATGCCGATGTACGAGCCGCGTACGCCGAACTGATGGCCGAGGTCGCGGTCGAGCGAGAGAGAGATCTGCTCGGAGTACGGATCCTTCCAGTGCACGTCGTTTGCCGTGCCGAAGTAGGCCTGTCCATAGCTTGCCGTTGACGTTGACGTGCCCGAACCAACAAAGATGGAAGGCCACACGTAAGCCGGGCCATTCGCGGTTCGCTGATTCGTATACTGCACCGTGTTCGCCTGCAAGGTACCCGTGAGCGAATAGAAGTTCGAGCCGAGCAGCGTGATGTTGTACATGCCGAAGCCGCCGCGCAGCACGGTGCGGTTGTCATTCGTCAGTCGGTAGGCGAATCCAAAGCGGGGCAGAAAGCGCGTGTGAATGGCCGTGCGAAGGCCGTCCGGCAATCCCGCTTGCGTGTTGTCAAGCGTGGGCGTGCATGCGGCACCATTCTGCGCGGCACGGCCAGTGCTCTGGCCCACACCGCAGGAGTTAAAGCTATCTAAAAACGGCTGCGAGAGAAGCGCCTGCTTGCCAGTGGGATAGATCACGCGGCCGGACTTTGCAACGGAAGGGTCGAAGTTACCGATATTGCCGGACGGATCGTGATACGCAGGATGAAACTCATAGCGCACACCATAGGTCAGTGTAAGGCGGTCGGACGCTTTCCACTGATCCTGCGTATAGAAGTGGTAGTGCAGCGTCTTGCCATCATTGTCGGCTTGCACCACGTCGTAGAAGGTCTGGTTCGGCGCGCCGATCAGGAAATCCGCAAACTCCTGGCCGGTGAACGATGCGCTGGTGAAGTCAAAGGTGCCGTAGTTATCTGCGCCATTGAAACCCAGCGGCGTGACCGCCTCAATCTGGCGAATGTCTCCGCCGAACTTCAAGCTATGCCTGCCCTTCACCCAGGTCAGGTTGTCGGTGTATTGGAAGGTACGCGACTTGCTGATGGACGAGAGGCGGTCGGAATTGAGCGAGGTCAGAAAGTTGAAGTCGAGTTCGGGGACGCCGTTGTAGAAGAGGTTTTGCAGCCCCTGAAGACCGGTCGTAGTTACAAACCCTGTGCCGTTGAACGGGTTCGTGTTGCCACTGGTGTTGAGCAGGAAACCGAACCGGAATTCATTGACCAGCGAAGGTGTGAAGTTGTAATTGAACGCCGTGACCAGAACGCGATTCTGCACCTGGTTCTGACCGACGGGTAGCAGCAGCGTAGCGGGTGTGGCCTGCGCGCTGTTCTTCCAGGTGAAGCGCCCGAAGATCAGCCCCTTGCTGCCCAGGTACTGATCGCCACGCACGTCAAACTGGTTGGAGTTGAGCGAGTTGTCACGATTCGCGTAGTAGTTGAGCGTTCCCGGCGCATACGTCCCGGTATTGCCAAAGTTTGGATCTGGAAAGAGTGACAGAAACTTAGCAGCAACTGAATTCACCGGGACCGTGTAGTTGGCATAGGTTCCACCGGTGAATGGGTTCGTCAGCGGCTTGACTCCCACCACGTTGCTGAAGTTTCCTTGCTTCATCTGTACTGTCGGCACGCTGTATTGGTAGGGCGTGGTGCGCGGGCTACGGTAGCCCTCGTAGGTTCCAAAGAAGAAGGTGCGGTCCTTGCCGCGATACAGGTGTGGGAGAAACACAGGCCCGCCCAGACTCGCTCCGAAGTCGTTCGTCACCAACTTCGGCTTTAGCAGCGCGCCATACTGGTTCGCCTGCAAACCAGAGTCCTGGTGATAATAGAAAGCGCTGCCGTGCATCTGGTTCGTGCCGCTCTTGGTCACGGTCGTCACCTCGCCCGGCTGGCCAAACTCAGGTCCGTTCAGTACGCCGTCCACGCGTATCTCTGCCACGGAATCGCCTGAGGGCATCGCATCCGCGATGGGCGCGTTGCTGGTTGTACTTTGCATGGTGATGCCGTCGACGGAGACCTCCGTTTGAAACGGCAGACCGCCCTGCACGGAGTAGCCGCCGCCTGCGGGCTGCACGCCGGGCAGAGCTTGAATTATGCTGAGCGGGCTGTTGCCGCCGGAACTCGCGCGGTAGTTCGCCGGCAGGTCGCGTACTTCTTCTCCCGTCAGCGAGGCGTCGATCGTTGCACTGTCCGTCGCGATCACACCCGCATCGCCCGCGGACACGGTCATTTCCTGCCCCACCGATCCAAGCGGCATTGCGATGTCGGCGCGCAACTGCTGGCGTGCTGTGAGCAGCAGGCTGTTCACCGTTGTGGTCTGAAATCCAGCCGCACTGACCTGAACCGTGTAGTGATCGGCAGTTAGGTTCAGCACTTGGTAGTTACCGTCGCCCTTGCTGGTCGTGGTCGTCTTCACTTGAGTGTCGGTATCGGTCACCGTTACCGTTGCACCGGGGATGGCTGCGCCGCTTGCGTCGTGCACAACGCCAAAGATGGAGCCCTGGGTGGACTGACCGTGGGCTGTCGCAACTGCGGCAAGTGTCAATGTGATCGCATACTTCTTGTTTGCGTGAAAGTTCAACGGTGCCTCCAAGTGGCTCAGCGTGTGGGAAAGGTTCAGCGTTTGGGGAAGGTGGCTTCAGTCCATCGCAGTCGTGTGAACGCCACGTCGCTGCCATGTTGCAGAACGGCGAAACCGGTCGCTTGCACGCTCTTTTCACTCACGTGACGCGCCCGATTGACTATGGTGGTGAATGTGATCGACCTTCGCTGCCGCATAGTCCGCTTCTGTTTCGCTGCCGCTCTTACATCTGCTTGCACTGGCGCCCTGCTTGCTCAGCAACCGTCGGCGCAATCGCCTAAGCCGGTTGAGAATGTCGTTCTCGTGATGACCGATGGGCTGCGCTGGCAGGAGCTGTTCCGCGGCGCGGACGCGTCCCTGCTGACAAAAGAGAACTACTGGGACGGGCGAGATCCGGCCCCACTGCAGCAGCGGTTCCTGGCGCCGACCGCGGGGGAACGCCGCGCAAAGCTGATGCCGTTCTTCTGGAGCCTCTTCGCGAAAGAAGGCGTCGTGTTCGGTGACCAGGACGCAGGCTCAACCGCCTCGGTCACGAACGGCTTCAACTTCTCCTATCCCGGCTACTCCGAAACTCTGACCGGCCACGGCGATCCGCGCATCGACTCCAACGACAACAAGCCCAACCCGAATCGCACCGTGCTGGAGTGGCTCAACACGCAGCCCCGTTTGCACAACAGCGTTGCGGCGTTTGGAGCGTGGGAGGTCATCTCCGGCGTGGTGAATGCCAGGCGCTGCGGCTTTACCGTCAACACCAGCTACGCACCCCTGCAGCTTTCCCCGAGTACACCCGTGCTGGATGCGATCAACCTACAGAAGCAGTACGCGCCGCACGTGTGGGATGACGAGAGCTTCGATGCGCCCACGTTCTTTACCGCTCTGGAGTACCTGCGCGTGAAGCGACCACACGTGCTCTTTCTGTCCCTGGGTGAAACCGACGACTGGGCGCACGGGAAGAACTACGGTGAGTACCTGCTGAGTGCGAATCGCGTCGATACGTACCTAGAGACGCTGTGGACCACTCTGCAAGCGATGCCGCAGTATCGGGACAACACGGCGATCCTCTTCACAACCGATCACGGGCGAGGGGCGACCGGCGATGGCTGGACGTCGCACGGCCAGAAGCTTCCGGAATCGAAGAACATCTTCATCGCCGTCATGGCTCCGGGCCTGCCCGCTCGGGGAGTGCTGACCCAGGTTCCGGCCGTCACACAATCGCAGATCGCTGCCACGATGAGCCGCTTCTTAGGGCAGGACTGGAATGCTGCAGAGAAGCAGGCTGGCAAGCCTCTGCCCCTTTGGCCTTAGAGAAGGATCGGCTCACGAAGTTAGCCGATCCTTCCCTCCCGAAGTTTGGCGCAACTCACTCCAGAGTGCAGCTGAGTTCGAATGTCTGAGCAGGCACGATTACACACCTTTGCTCACGAACTACACGGCGCATGCAAGCCTCAGCGTGGGACGGGAGAGTACGTTACCAAGCGTTATCAGCGGGCGTTTGGGCTTTTCGATCTGCTCCGCTGCGAGTTCCGGCGGGAGGGGTTTCGAAAAGAGGTATCCCTGTGCAGAGTCGCAGCCGAGAGAGGTGAGCCAATCAAGTTCCTGCTCGTTCTCAACGCCTTCCGCCACGACCTGCATGTTCAGATTGCGTGCGAGTGCGACTATTGCTTCGACGATGCGCCTGGTCTCCA
This sequence comes from Terriglobus aquaticus, assembly GCF_025685415.1. Taxonomy (NCBI): domain Bacteria; kingdom Pseudomonadati; phylum Acidobacteriota; class Terriglobia; order Terriglobales; family Acidobacteriaceae; genus Terriglobus; species Terriglobus aquaticus. The sequence continues at coordinate 3,327,869 of NZ_JAGSYB010000001.1, read as the reverse complement.
GCTTGTCTGATTTGCCAGAGACAAAGGAGCGGTCGATCTTGAGCGTTCGCAGTGGAAGTTGATGAAGATAGCTGAGCGATGAATATCCGGTGCCGAAGTCATCACAGCTCAACTGAACACCCATGCTGCGAAGCTCGTGGAGCATCTGCAGAGTTTCCGCGGAATTCTTCATGGCGAGCGATTCCGTGATCTCTAGGGCAAGCAGGTGCGGCGGAAGCCCGGTGGATGCGAGCGCCTTCTCCACGGAGTTGCGGAATAAGGGCCCGGAGAACTGCCGCATGGAAACATTCACGGAGACGAACATGGATGTGGAGAAGTGACCATTCCAATCTCGCATTTGGGAGCACGCCTGCTGTAGAACCCAGTCACCAATGTCTATGATGAGGCCGGTTTCTTCCGCGAGCGGGATGAACTTGTCTGGAGCGACCATGCCGTGGCCCGGACGTTCCCAACGCAAGAGAGCTTCGAAGCCCGTGATCTGCATCGTTTTGAGAGACAGTATGGGCTGGTAGAAAACCCGGAACTGCTGGAGGTCGAGGGCTCTGCGAAGTGCTGCTTCCAGCTCAAGTGTGTCTGAGGATTGCTGGTGCATGCCTGCGTCGCAAATCCGATATCGTCCCGGGCCTGTACTTTTCGCCATGTACATCGCGGTATCAGCATCGCTGAGGAGAGAGGTTGGGGTGTTCGATTCGTGGTTGCTGATTGCCACCCCGATGCTGGTTGATACCACCATCTCTTTTCCTGAGATCAGGAACGGAGTGTTGAACGCGTCCTGGATAAACTCTGCGATTTGCGCAGCCTGAGCAGGTTCAGAGATATCGCGCAGCAGGATCACAAATTCGTCTCCGCCAACACGCGCGACCGTATCTCTTGCATTGCTGCTTTGGTGCTGCGGACTGCGTTTGCGAGCGGCTACGCACAGCGTGAGTCTTTCAGCGAGGCAACGGATTAGATCGTCTCCGGCAATGTGGCCGAGACTGTCATTGATAATCTTGAAGCGATCAATATCCAGAAACATCAGGGCGAATGGACTCCCCACTCCGGCTGCAAAGCTCTCGCTTGCCTGCTGAAGTTCAGAGATCAGGGCGTCACGATTGGCTAACTTGGTCAGCGGGTCGCGCCGAGCCTCCTCCTGCAGACGTGCTTGCAAAGCCAGGATTCGTTCGCCAGCCCGCACGCGCGCCTTCAGTTCCTCGGGATGCGTCGGCTTGACCAGATAGTCGTCCGCTCCTGCACTTAGACCCCGCACAAGATCCTGTTTAGATTCGCGCGAGGTAAGCAGTATGAGATACAGAAGCCCCTGATCACCGGCCTTTGATTTTGCCGCACTGCAAAGCGAAAGGCCGTCAATCTCTGGCATGTTCCAATCCACAACAGCCAGTGTGGGCCCGCGTTGGGCTTGCAGGTAAGCAAGTGCCTCTCGTCCGTTCCTCGTGCTTGTCACCTGGTAGCCTGCGTTCTGCAAGGTCCGCTCCACCAGCTTTCTTGATAGCGGATCATCGTCTGCGATCAGAACATTCATGCTGCCACTCCTTGGAGATACTCTTGCAACTGGTTCGAAGATTCGCTAATGAGCGAGCTGAGCCGTTGCCTTGTTTTCTGCATTGCAAATAGCGGTGAAGCTTCGGACATGCGTTCGAGTTCCCGGGCGCAGTCCGCGGCGCGGAAACAGGCCAGATTGCCGAGCATGCCTTTTAATGTGTGCGTTTCCTTTCGGATCACAGCACGGTCCTGGACACCGACAGCAGCCTGCAGTCTTTCCAGGAGAGGGGGATACTCTTCGTTGAAGATGTCGACGAGTTCCTGCAGCAGTTCACGATCATCCTGAACGCGCACGAGCAGCTCTTCCAAATTGACGACCGGCAAGGCAGAATTTCCCGTAAGCAATTCCCCGTCGGCCAAATTTGAACTTTCTTCTGCTGCCATGGCGGGCAGCACGGCGATCGACTCTTCAAGCACAATATCGAGCTCGCGCGTACGGATTGGCTTCGCAAGATAGCCGTCCATGCCGCTGGCCAGGTAGATCTCACGATCGCCCTTCATTGCATTCGCCGTGAGCGCGATGATGCGGGTACGAGACTGACCATCTTCGAGTCGCCGAATCGCTTCGGCCGCTTCGATGCCGCTCATGTTTGGCATCTGGATGTCGAGCAGGATCAGATCGAACCTTTGACGCTTCCATGCGTTGACCGCCTCGATGCCGTCGTTGGCAATCTCCACGATGTGGCCACGTTTCTGTAGCAATCGCAGCACCAGCCGCTGGTTCACCAGGTTGTCTTCCGCGGCCAGGATGCGCAGTTGCCTCGGAGCCGATTGCTGTTGGATCGGTCGGTTGGGTGGCGTGGCCTTTGTAGTTGGAGCATGCAGCGCAAATGCAGCCTGAAGTTCTCCTTCCATGGCCTGAGCGATAGCCAGCTTCAACTCATCCGAGCGGATGGGCTTGGTGAGGTAGGCGGCGATCCGCAGCTCCTGGCAGCGTGAGAGGTCCCCACGACGACCGCCGGATGTGAGCATCATGATGGTTGGCGCCTTCACCTCGGTGTTCTCTCGAACACGAAGCACGAATTCGAATCCGTCGACGTCGGGCATATGCATGTCGGTGATGATGAGTTCATATGGATCGTTCGCGTTTCGGGTTGAGAGCAGCTCCGAGATGCCTTGTTCAGCGCTGTCTGCGCAGGTTGGCCGCATGCCCCAGCTCACCAGCATGCGTTCCAGGATGCGGCGATTCGTAGCGTTGTCATCCACAATCAGAGCGCGGACATTGTGCAAGCTGCGATTTGGCTCGTGCTGCTCCGGCGCGGACACAGAGGCGACTCCAGGGAGCTGCAGAGCGAAGCTGAACTGGGTGCCGACACCCGGTGTGCTTTCAACCCACATCTGGCCGCCCATGCAGGTGACCAGCCGCGAAGAGATGGTGAGACCAAGGCCCGTTCCGCCGAATTTCCTTGTGGTTGAGGCGTCTGCCTGCGAGAAGGGATCGAAGATCGCCTGGATGCGGTCTTTTGGAATACCGATGCCAGTGTCAGACACAGTGAAGAGCAGGTTGGAGACATGGTCGCCCTCACCTTGCCGACGCACGGAGAGGCAGACTTCTCCGGATGGCGTGAACTTGATAGCGTTGCCGACGAGGTTGAGGATCACCTGTCGCACCTTGGGACCATCCCCGGTGACCCGCGTGGGCACATCCGGTGCTATGTCGCAGAGTAGCTCCAGGCCCTTCTCACTGGCGCGCAAAGCCAGCGTGGTTAGAGTTAGCTCCAGCAGATCGCGGAGATCGAACTCTACGATGTCGAGTTCTACCTTGCCGGCTTCGACCTTAGAAAAGTCCAGGATGTCGTTGATTACGTCGAGAAGGGAATCCGCGGAAAGGCGAACGGTCTCGAGATATTCACGCTGCTCTTCCGTTAGTTCGGTATCTAGGGCAAGGCCGGTCATACCGATCACGCCATTGATGGGCGTACGAATTTCATGGCTCATGTTGGCCAGAAACTCGCTCTTCGCACGGTTCGCCATCTCTGCGGCCTCTTTGGCCTCGCGCATCTTCTCTTCTGCCAGCGTGCGCTCACGGATCTGTTCGCTCAGATCTGCAGTCCGTTCCGCAACCCGTGCCTCGAGTACGGAGTTGACTTCGTTCAGCGACTGCTCTCGCTGCTGGATGGTCGAGAGCATCTGGTTGAAGGATTGGACCAGCGTTCCCACTTCATCCGTGGTGGTCATCTCGGCGCGCAGGGAGTAATCCTTCTCTCGCGTAATCCGCTCTGCTAGAAAAGAGAGCTGCACGATTGGATTGGTAAGCATGGGCACCAACCAAGCGGCGGCAAAATAAGAACCAAGCAGCGAGACCGCCAGCATGAGAAGTGCGATCTTGCCGTATTCCCAACGCTTGGCGCGGAAGCTGTCCATCGTCGAGACGATGGAGAGGTCGCCGGTGTGGTCGCCGTTCAGATAAACGCCGCGCCGAACAGAGGTGCCCTGTTTGTCCGCGAGGTCCGCGGACGCCTGCTCGCCACCACGGCGATAACGCGCGAAGACTTTGCCATGCAGATCGTACAGGTCGGCTCGCACGACATCCTTGTCGATGCTGAGAGCGCTGAGCATCTGCGTTGCCGTCTGAGCATCGTTGAATGCAAGAGATGCAGCAGAGTTGGAAGCCAGCGTGCCAGCCAGGGTAGACAGCTCCGCTTTGGCTCGAGCCTGGGCGCTTTCACGCTCGTACATGCAGAGTCCAAAGATCGCAAGCGTGAGCGCAAATGCGCATGCCGACATGATCAGCAGGGTCAGCTTTTTCTGGACGGGTAATGCGCTGGGACGCACGGAAACTCCTCTAGATGTGTACTTGTTAGTCGCGAACGATCGAGCTGGCGAGATTTAATAGGTTAGAGCTGAAACTGATGCCACTCTTAGCAGCATTCGCCGGGTTCACCTGAAACCGGAGACGCTCCCCATCTCGCTCAAAGGCGATCATCGCGCCAGCGTGCAGAATGCGGGTGGACTCGCCGGTGATCAGGACAGCAGCATCACGAGCGCCAGCTAGGAATGCGGTTGCCTGCTTTTCCTGGTCGGCGCCGACGAAGAGCACGCTGCAGTTGCGGACGTTTGCCGCATCCTTCAAGTGCAGTATGGTCGTTGGCCGACTTGCAATCGTTTTCGCGGAGAGAACTCTCTCAAGCTCGCCGCCGAATGGGTCTTTCCCAACTGTGCAGAATGCGAAAGCTCGCGGCGATCCCGCTTCGGCTGGAAACTTAGTAAGTTGCGCGAAGTGAAATAAGAAGGCCGCTTTGAGCGCGTACTCCGACGTGTCCTGTGCGTCGCAAGCGACAGCGCAAGGTAGCAGGCAAATGCAGAGTTGGAGCGCAGCGCGCGATGCACGCCGAGCAACGTTCCATATTCTTCGCCGAAGTGTTCTCAGGAGTATGCGCCTCACCTTGCGCCTCCTGGATTCCAGACGAGTTTCACTCGAAAGCTACGACCAGCCTGCTGGAGCTGCTCCTGGACGTGCTGCTGTGCACCCGGATCGTAATACACCTTGTTGAACGCGTTGTAGATGCTGGCAGACACGTCGAGTCCGCGGGCGGGAGTATGGACTAACAACGTGGCATTCAGCAAAGCATACGGATGGATCGTGTGCTTCCCTCCTTCGCCTTCGCCATCCTTGGGCAGCGTAAGTCTGCGCCCCATGTACTGGCCGTCTACCGTGGCGAACGCACTTCGGCTGAAGAGTGGAACAGTGGCGTAAATCTTGCCCTGATTTTGCGGTGAGTTCTCTAGCCAGCCGTGCTCGACATCGCGGCGGACAAACGTGTTGCTATAGCTGGCGGTGACCTTCGAACCCTGCCGGATTCGTGCATCGATCTGTATCTCCGCTCCGGCCGTAGCTTCACGGCTTTCGTTCGCGTAGGGTGCGTCATACGTCTGATCGGAAGTCAACGTGATGAAGTCGTGAAGCACGTTCTCATAGACCGCAGCGGTCAGGCTAACTTGCGAAGTGAGTGTCTGATCGAGGTCTAATTCCCACGAGGTATCGCGCTCAGGGCGAAGCGGGGCTGTGTTGGGGTAGTAATACTGCTCGTATGCGTTAGGCGTGCGGAAGGACTCTCCGTAAATGAGCCGTGCCGTGGTCTGCTCCGTCGCGTGATACGTCAGCGCGGCACGTGGACTTACTGTCCAACCCACCCGCGGGTTGTAGTCTTCGCGGATGCTGGGCGTAAGCGTCAAGCCACGTAGCAGCGGAATCTTGGCTTCGAAGTAGGGCGCAGCGACGAAGGCCGGATTGTTTGTGTCCAGAGCGAGGACGAACGGGTTCTCATCAAAATTGCTCTGGTGCTGCTTGTAATCGTCCCGGTACTCAAATCCACCGACCAGGGCATATCGATCGCGTAGCTTGGTGCTGGCTTCCACCTCCATGCCGGCACTCCTGCCCTGCGCGTAATCATGATTCAGGACACGGGTGCTAGATGCATCGGCGTAAGGATAGCTGCCACTGGCATGTTCCGCATCGAAGTATGCCCGCGCCATCACATTGCCAAGAGGCAGCTTGCGGTCGTACTTCAGTTCAACGAAGTCGCGCGTGTCGCGACTCCAGTTATCGGGATCGTTGAAGATGTCGCCCCAGGCGCCGGTAGGGTCAGCCGCCTGACGGGTGCCGTATGCGGCCTCAAGTCGAAGGCCATGCCCGGATGCCTTCAGGAAACCTTGCGCGAGCGTATCTCCGTCCAGATGACTGGCGATGCCATTGTTCGTCAGAGGAGAGTCGTACTCCGGGTAGTAGAGTCTGTTCTCGCCCTTGCTGTTGTAGAAAGTTCCGGAGAGCACCGTGTCGATGCCGGCGATGCGTCCGCCGTAAGAGATGCGCTGCCGATAGCTATTCCAGGAACCGGCATTTGTGGACAACTCGAAGCCACGGTAGCTCTCCGCTGTACGAGCAATTACATTGACGACCGCGAACACGGCATTCGTGCCATACAACGACGATGAAGGTCCGAGAACCACTTCAACACGCTCGATCAGATCGACGTCGAGAGCGAATTCATTGCCAAGAGAGGCCTGTTCGTAGACCGCATCGTTCATCCTGTGGCTGTCAACCATCAGCAGGATTCGCGTGTTGTAGTTGCCAGGCTCCGAGAAGCCACGCACACCGGCATAGGTGTACTGCCGGTCGGTGCTGATGTAGAAGCCACGCACGTTGCGGAGGATGTCACCGAGGGTCCGGTAGCCTCCGCGGCGAATGTCTTCACGAGTGACCACCGAGACGGAAGCAGGCGCTTCGGACACAGACTGGCTTGACCGCGATGCAGAGTACACCGGGATAGTCATCAGTTCGCTGAGTGCGCGGTCCGCCAGAGCAGTGGGCGCCTGCTGGGCTGCTTCACACATCCCCGAGAACGAGAGGCTGCCTGCGAGGAGAACGGCCAGCAGTCGAAGCCGCCGATCGGGTCTGACCGGTGTCGCCAAGGCGGTCGATCGCTCTGTGGAGGGGGCGTCTTGGATGCGACGGTTGAAGGTTGGAAGCGATGCCCGCATGAGGAGCATATCGGCGGAGCGGAAGAGGACGTGAACGCACTTCCTGTCGTGGTTCTAGTCGTCTAGGCTCTGGCCCACGTTGCGAATGCTCCGCGGTCCGATGACATCGGCCTATCCAAAGGGAGGGTTGCCCTAAGCATCACAGGATTGGGCTCGTCAGCCTGCCGTAAGTTGGATCAAGCGATGCTTCGAACCGCCACCCAGATGTTCTTGTGACCGCGACGGGTGTGATGCGAGTCATGTCTCACGCTCCGCCTAACTTTCCTCAGACCTGGATCAGAATCGCAAATTCCTGCGCGACGTGTAGCACCGCCGACAGAGCTCAGAGGGAGCAGTGAAGAGCGCACGCCGATCTTCGATGCTGCGCAAGTTTTATTTGGATTGGTAGGCACGATTGGATTCGAACCAACGACCTCTACCGTGTCAAGGTAGCGCTCTAACCAACTGAGCTACGCGCCTGCGTGTGTCAGCCGCGGGAATGCACCGCGGCGCTGCGTGGGTTCCGCAGCGACATCTCCTAGTGTACGGAGTTCGCTTGCGCTGGGCAAGCCGGGCCGCATGCCCCCTCCTGACGAGTATGCTGCGGCCATGCAAAGATTTTTTGGCGCACGGGGCCGAGCCATCGGCCGAATCGTGGCAGTCTCGGCATTGCTGCCCGTCCTCACGGCAACCCTGGCCGCCCAGTTCACCGTTTCCGAGGCGCTATCCGCACCGTTCAGCAACCAACTGACCGCCGCCCCCGCCAAGGCGCGCGTCGCCTGGTTCACGGACTCCGAAGGCCGCCGCAACGTCTGGGTCGCTGGCAGCCGCGAAGCTGCGCGGCCTGTGACGGCAAACACCGCCGACGACGGCCAGGACATCGACGATATCGCGTGGTCGCGCGACGCCGAGCGCCTTGCCTGGACGCGCGGCACCGGCCCTGCTGGCAGCGAGCACACCATGGCCGCGAACCCGGCCGAGCTGCCCGGCCCTGTCCGTCAACACGTGGAGTGGATCGACCTGCGCGAAGAGCAGCAGCGCCACGCGCCCGTGGTCCACAGCATCCCCGAAGCCCACACCCCACTCTTCACCGCCGATGGCAACCACCTGATCTTCCTGCGTCGTGGCGCCATCTGGATCGCCGACCTGCGCCCATCGTCAGCTTTAGGCACGGCACAATCGCAGCCCGGCGCTGACTCAAACGGCTCCGGCGCGACCCAGCCCGAGCGTGCAGGCGCCGACGACCCCGACGATCGCACCGGCACCAGCCATGCCAGCGGCGCGGACACCGGCTCGGTGCGCCAGCTCCTTTTCGTTCGTGGCAGCGCGCGCGGCCTGCGCCTCAGCCCGGACGGCGCACAACTCGCCTTCGTCTCCGAACGCGGCGACCACAGCTTCATCGGCGTCTTCACCTTTGCCACGGGCCAGCTCACCTGGATGGATCCGGGCACCGGCCTCGATCACGACCCAGCCTGGTCGCCCGACGGTAAACAGATCGCGTTCCTCCGCGAGGTGCCCATCGTCTCGCCCATTGCCGATCGCTGGATGCGCGAAGGCGATCCCTGGTCCATCCGCATCGCAGACGTATCCTCCGGCACCGGCCGCGAGCGGTGGCGGGCCCAGCCCGGCCCGGGCTCTCTCTTCCACGAGGTCAATGCGCACGATCAACTGCTCTGGATGCGCGACGGCTCCGTCGTCTTCCCGTGGGAGAAGACCGGCTTTGTGCAACTCTACCGTTTGCAGCCGGTGGGCGAAGCCGCTGCGACTCCCGTCTCGTTCGGCGCAAACAGCAACAATGCACCCAGCGAAACCGCCGGCACCGGTTGGGAGGTCGACAGCGTTACCACGGACAGCGAACACCTTCTTTGGAGCAGTAATCGCTACGACCGCGACCCCAACAACGTGGACCGTCGACATCTCTGGCGGCCAGCAGCCGAGGCCTCCAGCATTGCGCCCGAGCAGGTCACGGCAGGCGGCGAGATCGAAACCTCGCCCGCACTGCTCAGCGACGGCAGCATCGCCTACCTGCAGGGCTCCGCCACACAGCCGCTTGCACCCGTGCTTCTGCGCGATCCCATGCACCGGTTGATGAATCGGCTCGCGCCACAGCTACAACCCAGGTATGTTGCACGCGACCATTTCATCGAGCCTTACTTCGTCGACCCGCAGCCCGTCGAATTTCCTGCAGCGGACGGCATACGCATCCACGGCCAAATCTTTCTGCCGCGCTTCTGCGAAAAGACGCTGCCCTATGTCGATCAAGCGCGGTGCGCGCATCTGCCCGCCGTCGTCTTCTTCCATGGCGGTTCGCGTCGCCAGATGCTGCTCGGCTATCACCCCATGCAGTACTACTTCCAGGCGTACGAGTTCAATCAATACCTTGCCTCGCGCGGCTTTATTGTGCTCAGCGTGAACTACCGCAGTGGCGTGGGCTACGGTCTCAACTTCCGCCAGGCGCTCAACTATGGTGCCAACGGCGGCACCGAAGACAACGACGTCCTGGGCGCGGCGAAGTACCTGCAGACTCGCCCGGAAGTCGATTCCAAGCGCATCGGCGCCTGGGGCGGCAGCTACGGTGGTTACCTGACCGCGCTCGGCCTGGCCCGCCACAGCGACCTGTACGCCGCCGGCGTCGATCTGCACGGCGTGCACGACTGGTCACTCGAACTCGACCTGTGGAGGCCCACCGACGAACCGGGCGTCGACCAGGCTGCCATCGCGCGCCGCGCCTTCCAGAGCAGCCCCATGGCCAACCTGGATACGTGGAAGAGCCCCGTCCTCCTCATCCAGGGTGACGACGACCGCAACGTACTGTTCTCCCAGACCGTCCGCCTCGCGGCAGACCTTCGTCACCGCGGCGTCCCCGTGGAGGAGAAGGTCTTTCCCGACGAGGTCCACGACTTTCTGCTGCACCGAAACTGGATCACCGCTTACCAGCTTGCGGCCGAGTTTCTCGAGCGCAAACTAAGCGTGACTACCGCCGGCGGAGCCGCGCCATAACGGTTCAGTCTGCAGCGATCCCTCGCAAGTTGCGTAAGCGAACTCCGCCACGACTGATACTCTTAGGTTCTTACCTCCGGAGCCCTGTCCGTTGCTCAATTCGTCCCGATTTGCCAACCTTCTTCTTCCGGCCAGCGCCGTTTTGCTGGCGGCGGTCATCGGCTGCTCACACCCGCTCGAGGTTGACCTGCCACCTGGGTACACCGGCAAGGTTTCAGTCTTCTGCGATCGCCTTGCGGACACGAGCGAGCCCATTCAGGTGGGCGCGGACGGCACCGCACCCAAAGCGGTGTGCCCGCGCTCGCGGCAGGCACTCTCAGTCGTCCGCGGCGGCCAGGCTATTCAGCCTTCCACCGTACCCAACTGGTCCACCACAGGCGACGGTATCGTGCTGGCTATCGAGTTCGACGTCCGCTAGTTCACCGTGCGCCGCTGGCGCTGCCAGCGCTGTAACTACCGCCGACGCAGTCCCAGCAGGCTTAGAAAGAAGCTCGCAAAGCAGATTTCCGTTCCCAGCATCATGCACAGCATGGCCGGCAACGTACGACGCATCATCTCCACTGGCGGCAGCGGGCCGTACCCTGCATGCGCCCAACTCAGCACCGACGACGCCGCAATCCCAACGCCCGTTAGCAGCAGTATCGCGCCCACAATCAGGCCCGTCTCCAGAGTGATGTAGCGGAACCACCGCTCAAAGCTCGGGTCCTCCGGCAGCAAGCCCTCGGTCGTTGCAAACACCTTCGCCGCCACGCCGAAAAACACCAACTGGAACCCCAGTAGAATCGCCGCCGCCGCATAGGCGAGCGTGTCGACGCCCAGGTTCACATGTCCCAGCGGACGTTCTGCCGGCAGCAGCCACGCCGTCAGCGCACCGCCCACCAACATCAGCAGCAGCCCCGGCGCCAGGAATAGCCAGCGCGGCGAATACATCAACAGAAAGCGCAGGTGCCGCCAACCGTCGCGCCACGTCTTCAGGTGCGGCGGACGCGACCGCCCGTCCTTCTGCAGCGTCGTCGGCACCTCCGCGATGCGCTGGCCCAGCAGCGACGACTTCACGACCATCTCGCTGGCAAACTCCATGCCGGTGGTCCGCAGGTCCAGCGCGTCATACCCCGTTCGGCTGAACGCTCGAATCCCGCAGTGAAAATCTCCGATCGGCGTCCGGAACAGCCACCGTCCCAGCCAACTCAGCACCGGGTTTCCCAGGTACCGGTGCAGCGGAGGCATCGCTCCCGGCCCAATGCCGCCCTGAAAGCGATTGCCCATCACCAGGTCGTTGCCCGCGCGCAGCTGCTCCAGAAACCGCGGAATGTGCGCAAAGTTATAGCTGTCGTCCGCGTCCGCCATCAGCACATAGCGGCCGCGCGCCGCCGTAATCCCGGCATTCAGCGCCGCGCCATAGCCACGAATCGGCACCGGCACCACGCGCGCCCCATGCTCCGCCGCAATCGCCTGCGATCCGTCGGTGGAGCCGTTGTCCGCCACCACCACTTCGCCGTCGATGCCGTTGTCCCGCAGCGCCGCAAGAGCCTTGTCCACACACGTGGCCAGCGTCTCCGCCTCATTTAGGCACGGCATTACCACCGTCAGTTCCAAGGGCTGCTCACCCACCGCAGACCCCAAGCCGGCCTGGCCCGCCTGCACATCCACCCGGCCCTGCAGATCGTCGCTCACCGCTGAACCTCCGTGACCGCGGGCGCGGGCAGTGCTCCCAGCGGCAGCGCATAAAAGTCCGTACGCCCCAGCCTTTGCCACGGCTCACTCCGCAGCGGCGACGTTAACAGATCCGCCGGATCGAAGTGCCCCACCAGCACCGGCGCGCCCTCGCCCCGTATCGCAGCGTACGCGGCCTCGCGGTTCGGCATCGCGCTCAGTTCCTGCGCCACGTGGTCATGATCCATGTACATCTCCGTCGTCGTCCGCACACCCGCCAGCCGCATCCAGTACGGGTCGTTCAAACACGCAATCGTCCCCACGCACGCGATTTCGCTGCCTTGCGGCACACCCATCTTCTGCAATCCCGCGGCCACGGCAAACAGCGGCGACTCCTGCCACCCGCGCGAGTACCCCCGAATCGACTGCTGCCGCCGCTCCTCCGCCGCAACCCGCGCCGAATCACCGAGCGCCAGCAAACACAGCAGCGCCACACACGCACTCGCCGCCGCAGGCAGCGTCAACTCACGCGGCAGGATTGCACGGCTGCCCGCGCCCATGCTGCTGCGCGCAGGCCTAAGCGCCGCAAACACCGGCAACACAATCAGCAGGTACGCCACCGTCACGTAGCGCTCTTCCACATTCACCAGGCCATAGATGCACCACATCAGCACACCCAGCACGGCCGGCAGCAGCAGGTAGCTTTGCGATGCAAAGCTCTCCCTGCGCATCTGCATCCGCGCACCCATCCAAACCAGCAAACCTAACAGTAACCAGGCCTCTGGATGGTTCAGCAGGTATCGGACCACCAGCACCACGTTGCGCGCATCGCGCCGGACCAGTTGCCCCAGCCGCATGTGCGTCACAATGCGCTCGTTGAAAAAGCTCGCATCGAACCACACCGGCAGCGTGCCGTAGGGCAGCGCCTTGTAGCTGTAAATGCCCGGCGACGCCATCACCTGCCGCTCCGGGTGAATCAGGTGCACGTCCGAGCTGCCGAAGCGATCCGTCTGCCACGGCATCAGGTGCATCTTCTCAGTGCCGCCCACGTACCACGCGTAGTTCAGCGATCCCGAATCTCCAAAGTCCAGCCGGTGCTTCTGGTGCGACAGCGCGGCCACATACGGCCCAGCGATCGCCGCGAAGCACACGGCCGCCAACCCAGACAGCGCCGCCACCTGGCCCAGCCGCTTGCGAAGCAGCAGTAGCATCACCAGCGCTACACCCAGGATCGCCAAAAACGACACCAAGAGCGCGAAGCTTTTCGTCAGGTACGCAAATCCGAGCGCCACACCCATCAGCGCCGCCGCACCAAACCGCCACCGCTCGGAGATCCCAAACCGACGTCCCGCATCGAGCCCTGGCCGGCACAACGTGAGCATCGCGCTCATCGCAAACAGCAGCAGCGCCTGCAGCAACGCATCCGGCCGAACCTTGCCCAGCGTCAGCTCCCGCTGCGATGCGATCACCAGCAGCCCCAACCCCAGCAGCCGCAGCGCATCGGCCGACAGCAACCACCGCCCACGCTCCTCCGCATCACGCAGACGGCTCAGCGCCGTGGTGAACGCCACCACCGCCGCCGCCTCCAGCAGAAAGATCAGGAAGTTCATGCGGTAGTACGCATCCAGCTCATTCGCGCGCGTTGGGTGAAACAGCCACTGCCCCACTAGCAGCACCGCAGGGTACAGCGGATGCCAGTACGCATTCACCACCCCTGCCCACTGGTGCGTGCGGATCAGGTCCGCAATGTCCATGTACGCCACGGCATCGCCGTCGATCGCGTACGGATCGTGCTGCATACTGAACCACGCCACCGGCACCAGCAGCACGAGCACGATCCACAGCAGCGGCCGCAACCACGGGATGGCTGCCGCAGAGTTCGCATCGGCCTCAACCGTGCTGTCTTTCCGAACGTTGCTGGACTGCATGGGCTATCGCCAGCATACCTCTCTGGGGTGAACCCTGTGTCACCTAGCAGGGCGCTTCGACGCGACTGGGGACCCCTTGTACGGTCCTGGTGCCGTCCTTAGAAGCCTTCGCCAAAGTACTCTGGAGAGAGCGCCTGCACCCCCGGTGTGCCGGCCAACGGTGATGATGAAAGCTTGCAGCAGCCTCTTGTTCTTCGCGCTGGCCGCGTCGGTGGCATCGGCCCAGGGCACGGTCCAGACCACACCGGCACCTTCGCCCCGCAACACACCGCAGATCGCTCCGCCGCCCACGCGAGAAGTCACGGTAGATACGCCCGTGCTCCAGGGCCTCTCCACCGTCACGCGCCTCTCGCAAACCGCCGCGGGCCGCGCCGCGCTCCAGGCCAACTATGTCGTCACCGGCGCCATCCAGAACGGCACCACGCACCTGCCTTCGCCGCTCACCTTCGAGTCCCAGCAACAGCAGGCACTGCGCGACGCCTCCATCACCTGGCACAACCTCGCGCAACTCGCTGAAGGCCTCGGCTCCACGCTCAGCGCTGCCTACATCGCCCGCGCCCATGAAGACACGCACGGCCACGCCACCAGCATCTCGCCCACCGTGCAACAACTCATCGCCTACGCGCTCATGGTCACCGGCGACGACTCGAACGCTGGCAAATACCTCTTCGCCAACGGGACCACGAACGGCCACAAGCCCGTGTCGAGCGATCTGAAAAGCATTGTGACAGCCCACGCCGGCCAGACCGACCCCTTCGGCCGCGCCTACCGTTTGCCCGCCGGCACCCCGGGTGCCGATCCTTTCGGCGACTCGCGCCCCTTCCAAACCGAGAAGCGCGTCCTTCGAATCACAGGCCGCGACTACTTCAACCGGCCAACTACCAGCGAATCCTACCAACGCGGTCCCGCCATGGACCTGACCGACAGCCCGTCGTACCCCAGCGGCCACACCACCTACGGCTACACCGGCGCAATCCTGCTCGGCGTGCTCGTGCCCGACCGCTACCCGGAGATGATCGCCCGCGGCGCCGAGTACGGCAGCAACCGCATCATTGTCGGCGCGCACTATGCCATGGACGTGCTCGGCGGCCGCACTACCGCCCTCTACGACATGGCGCACCTGCTCGCGAACGACTCGGCCTACCTGAACCGAAGGCTCAAGTCAGGCGAAACCATCCCCGACTTCCGCGCCGCCGTCGCCGCAGCGCGCAGCGACCTCTCCGCCATCCTCACCAGCAACTGCGGCGACACCGTAGAGGCCTGCGCCCGCATCGACTTTGGTCGCTTCAACGACCCCGAAGCCAACCACACCCAGTACACGGCTACCCAGACCTACACGCTGCCCGTCGTCTTCACGCGGACCGCAAGCACCACCGAAGACGTAAGCCGCCTGGCACCCGAAGCCGGCTACCTGCTCACCGCCGCCTATCCCTCACTCACGCTAAAGCAAGCCGACGACCTGCTCACCGAAACCGAAGGTCCCGGCGGCGGCTTCCTCAACGACGGCTCCGGCTTCGGCGTCTACTCCCGCCTCAACCTCTACGAAGCCACCCTCCGCGCCCGCGACATGGAAGCGCGAAGCCACACCGGCCAATAATCCCGCCGACGCCGTACGATGCTCTACCTGGCTAGCTCCGCAACAACGCCGCGGCCGTCCACAACAACGGCGCCTGTCCGTGGAAATCACCCGTGCGCCGCTTGCGTAGCAGGTAATACTCCAGGCTGTTCAGCTTGTTCGTGCCCTCGCAGACGCTGGTAACGTTGCTGTTCTGATCCAGGTAGCCCACCAGCCCCGTCCACGCCGCATGAGCAGCTGGTGCATACGCATCGTGGTCCAGCCATCCGTTCTTCACACCCGTGACCATGGCAAACGCAAACATACCCGTTCCGCTCGTCTCGGGCCACGCCTCGTCGTGATCGATCAACTGCCGCCACATGCCATCCTTGCCCTGGTACTTCAGCAGCGACGTTAGCATCGTGCGATAGCCCTGCAGAATGCGCGCATGCTTCGGGTGAGACGCTGGCAGATCGCGCAGCAGCTCCGCCATGCCTACCGCAAACCAACCATTGCCGCGCCCCCAGAAGAACGGCACATCCGGCGCGTGATAAAAAAGGCCGTTCGGCTGCTGCAGTTTATCCAGGTATGCCGCTGCTTCCAGCGCGGCACGGTCCAGGTACTTCGCGTCCTTGGTCGCGCGATACGCCTGCACCTGCACGATGGTGATCATGTACATGTCATCGACCCAGAAGCGCGTCTCGCCCGTCAGCCCCTGCGCGTCCGGCTTCTGCCACTGCTTGTCCGCGTACTGCAGCCCCAGATCCAGATAACGCTTGTCCTGCGTTAGGATGTACAGCTCCAGCGGCAGCGCGCCAAACATGCTGAAGTCCACATGCTGCCCCTGCGGCGGCAACAGCGCAGCTTCGTTGCTGAAGAGCGGATCGAAGCGCGCCTTCAACTTGTCGATCAAGGCCTGGTCCTTTGTCACGCGCGCAAACTCCAGCGAGCCGTACCACGCGCACACTTCGGGGTAAACGATGCGATCCAGGTGGTAGTGCGCAGACGTCACAAAGTGCTCCGCCACGGCCTTACCCGCCTCCTGCGGCGTGTACCCCTTCGGGAAGTGCTCCAGCCCCTTGCGATCGGCGGCACTGATCGCCTCCGGTGCCGCCATATTCTCGTGCGGCGCGGTGGTCGTGCCCTGCGCCTGCCCAGCCTGCGCTGGCAAACGCGATGCGGCCAGCACAGTTGCGGCAGATCCTGCGAGCATCTTCGAAAGCGAACGGCGAGTCAGTTTCACGTGCCTTGATCTCCGGATAACAAGTTCGAACCAGCCTACTTCGGTGCAACAGCAACGCTCTACGGATTGGTTCCCGTCGGCGTCGGGTCGCGCGGATTGAACTGCCGCGCCAGATCCGGCGTCGATTCAACATCCTTCGCACCCGCCGCAGCCTTCTCCGTCTCCACACCGAACACATAACTCGGCCCAAACATGTTGCTGGTGAAGATCACCATCTTCTTGTCCGGCGAGAAGCGCACATTCGGCTCCAGCCGATAGTTGTGGTGGCTCATGTTCACCAGATGCTCGGAATGAAACACACCGGGCTGCCAGAAGTCGGGTTCGTTCAGCGCCCCATTGCCGGTGATCCACTGCGGATGGAACAGCTCGATCCACTCGCCGTCCTTCGCCTTCGCCACCTGCCCCGAATCGCCACCATCACCGGTGAAGAGGTCCGCGCCCTGCGTCACGTTGAAGTGAATTGACCACTCATTCCGCTGCATGTGGTACGCCACACGGCGATGCGTCTTCAGGTTGTAACCGGCCAGGAAGAAGTCCTCGCCCTTGGGGAACTGCCAGTCGTACCAGATGGTCTCGCCGTCCAGACCCCAGAACTCGTGACCCGCAATCTCCATCAGCATCGTGCGCTTGTGGATCAGCGTGTTCTCCAGCGTGTCCACGCGAATGTTCCAGATGCGATCCACCTTCTGCCACGGACCTTCATGGCAATACATCAGCAGGTTCGGATCGGCCGGCGAAAACAGCAGGTGGTTCACCCAATCGGTCGAGTGCAGTAACTGCTTCACCGCTCCGGTCTGCAGGTTCACCGTGAACAGCACCAGCGGAATACGCGCCGCCAGCCGCTCTTCCATCATCTGGCCCTTGTTCATGGGCTGCACCAGGCCACCGCCCAGCGGCTTGCCGTCCGCACTCTTCGGCATCTGCGCCGCGCGTCCGTACTCCTTCTTGGCCGCTTCTTCGTTCTCCGCATACGTGCCCGCGGCCAGCGTCTCGTCCGCATTCACCGTCGCCACACTGGCGCGCGGCGGCAGCACGGCCAGCGGCGTCACCGTGCCCGTGTCCAGGTCGGCCTTGAACACCTGGTTGCGCTGCGTCTTCGCGTCCATGCGCGAGAAGAACACCGAGTTCGTCCTATGCCCCACCACGATCGCATGATTGCCGCCGCGCATCGGTCCGCTCTCGTCACCCGCAGCGCGCGGAGGATTCGGCACCACCAGCTTCGTCGCTCGCGTGTGCAGGTCCATCGCGTGAATACCGTCGGGCGCGGTGTAGACCATCCATCGACCGTCCGGCGAGTAGGCGTTGTTGTTGAAGTAAAAGCCCGACGACTGCGCCTCCGGCGTCAGCCGGTACACGCGATGTCCCGTGTCTTTGTCCACCCACGTCGTCGGAGGCTGCTTTCCCGTCGCATCCTGCGCATGCGCCATCGCAAACGCAAAGCCACACAGCGCCGCAACGGCCAGAACAAAACGCCACCCCATGCGAGGTACCACCAACCTACTGGTCATGAAACATGTCCTTTGGATCGCGGTACGCATCCGCGCTCTTCACGTAGTGCACCTGGCCAAGCCCGCTCAGGCCCGGATCATCGCTCGTTGCAATCGGCGCAGTGTCGTTCAGCCGAAGGGTTATGTCGCTCAGCTTCAGGTCCTGCGTGTCGGCAATGCTGCCCGCCGCCTGCGCGCTTACGTTCACGTGGTCGATCGCGAAATCCACCAGCTTCGCCTCGGGGTACGCCGAGATCTCAAACGCGCGCTTCGCGTT
Organism: Terriglobus aquaticus; assembly: GCF_025685415.1. Taxonomy (NCBI): domain Bacteria; kingdom Pseudomonadati; phylum Acidobacteriota; class Terriglobia; order Terriglobales; family Acidobacteriaceae; genus Terriglobus; species Terriglobus aquaticus. The sequence continues at coordinate 3,309,724 of NZ_JAGSYB010000001.1, read as the reverse complement.
CTTCGCGTCCACGTTCCAGATGTGCACGTTGCGGAAGTGCGCCAGCCCTCGCTCCGGAGGCTCCACCTTCGTCGTCAGAGTCTTGTAGTACGTCGGCGGATCGACCAGCCCCGCCGGCATTACCGCATAGCTGTACGCCGGGTTCCAGTTCATCGTCACGCGAATCGCAACCGGCACATACGTCAGGTGAATGTCGTGAATGCGCAGGTTGTCGCCCCAGCCGCCACGCGTCTTCGCGCTCTTGAACAGCACGCCCGTCGACGTCCCCTGCCCAGTCAGGTTGTAGGCCTCGATGTTGCGAAAGCCACCCGACGTCTCACTGCCAAACGTGACCACCGCCGCTCCACGCCGAATCAGCGAATCGCGCAGCACTACATCCTCCGTCGGCCGGTTCACCCGCAGACCGTCGGCATCACGACCAGCCTTCAAGCACAGCGCATCATCATTCACGTCAATGTCGGCGTGCTCCACCAGCACCTCGCGCGAGCTGTCGATATCGATGCCATCGGTCGACGGCCCCTTGCCGCCCTCGTTGTTGCGGATCGTCACATTCCGCACCGTCACGTCATGCGAGTAGCAGATGTGCACCGTCCAGAAGCCGGAGCGCGTCAGAGTCGGCCCATCCAGCGTCACATCGTTCGAATTGAAGATCTGAATCAGCCGCGGCCGCTTCGCGTCGTAATCGCTAGCCCAGCGCAGCCCTTTCGGCTCCTCGATGTGGCGCAGGTCCCAGTAGCTCTTCCACCAGTAGCTGCCGTCGCCGTCGATCGTGCCCGCGCCCGTGATCTGCACGTCGTGCTGCCCATACACATTGATCAGCGCCGACGGCCAAGTCATCTCAATGCCGGCCACGCGAGTCGGCCGCAGCGGATACGCCCTCAGCTCCTGGATGCCGCGCAGCGTCACACCGCTCGGCACATCGAACCGGCTGCCACTCTTCACAAACAACGAGCCGATGCGGTAGGTCCCCGGCCGCAGCGTCACCGTGTCGTGCGTACCTTCTGCCGCGTCCAGAACGCGCTGGATCGCCGCGGTGTCGTCCGCAACGCCATCGCCTTTCGCGTCCGTCACTGTGCGCGTCGCCGCATGCGCCGCCGTAACGCAGGACGGAATCAGCAGCATGAAAGCGCAGCGCATGAAACGTTTTGATTTCACGCCGAGAACAATACCATATGAGAAACATGGCTGGCGCACCCGGCTCTCGCACGCCTCAGCGACGTCATCCTCAGCGATCCCATCCTCAGCGACATCGGATACCCGTCCTCACAAAGCAAACGCCGTCCGCCTCGAGCGAACAGTCCACCCGTCGCCCAAAAGGCAGTGTCATCCTGAGCGAAGCGAAGGACCTGCTGTTACAAACCGAGTGCGAAGCACGAGCCCGAACTCAGCCAGACACAGCCGGGAACGCCGTGACCCGCAACCGCGCACTCCCGTAGGGCACCAGCTCCACGGTCTCAGCATCCGCAGCCGTCTTCACCGGAGACACCGGCGGCGGTGGCGCCACGCCATCCTCCACGCGCCATGCATCCAGCTGCCGCGCAGGCACGGTGAGCCGTACGGACTCCGACTCCGCCGCAAACGGCATCGCGCCAATGTCGCCTTCCTGCACCGCAAGCGCGCCGGCACTCTTCTCATCGACAGCCAGCGCATAGTTCCACCCGCGATCCGGAAACACCTGCCAGTCCGCAGTCAGCCCTCGATCGCGCAGCTTCACCCAGTGCTCGCCCGGCGAATAGCTGAACACCAGCGGCCCACGCTCCAGCGCCACCGACTGGTTGAACCAGCGCGAGATGCGCGGCTGCATCGGCAGGTGCACCTCCACGCGATCACCACTCTTCCACTCGCGATCGATCACGGCAAAGCTACCCGGCTTCACCGCACCCGCGAACGCTTCGCCATTCACGCGCACCGTCGCGTTCTTCGCCCATTCCGGCACACGCAACTGCAGCGGAAATCGCACAGCCTTCTCCGGATTCACCGCAATCGTCACGCGCTCGCGAAACGGATATTCCGTCTGCTGCTCCGCACGCACCCGCACGCCGCGCACCGTCGTGTTCACCGTACACGGTCCGTACGCCACCGCAGCCAGGCCGTCATCGCTCGAACGCATCCATAAGCTCGCTACAAACTTCGGCCAGCCCTGGTGATAGTTCGCCGTGCAGCAGCCAAAGTGCGGCTCCAGTCCGAACAGGTTCGACTCCGGCCCGTTTGTCGTCCACGGCTTGGTGTTCAGGCTGCACTGCACCTGGTTTGGCTGCTGGTCGTACTGGTGCGCCCACATGTCCGCCGTGATCGTGCCCGGCAGAGCGTTGTAGGCAATCTTCTCCAGCCGATCCGCAATCGGCGCATCGCCAAACATCGCCAGCGCCACCTCCAGCGAGAACATCGTTTCCACGACCGTGCACAGCTCCGATCCCTGGCTCGGGTTGCGGCCCGCCAGGTGCTCGTCGCAACTGAACATGCCGTTCGGCAGACCGTGGTACTCGTCCAGCGCACCCATCTGCCGATAGAAGCCGCTGCGCTTGCCTGCAACATCGCCCATGCGCGCCTCGACCGCCGCCGTCTTCAGCGCCATGCCGTTGTTCACGCCGTGGCTCTGGTAGCCGTGCGCGTTGTTCGCGCCGCCCACGCCGTCCAGAATGGCCTTGCTGTCCACCTTGCCCTTGAACGGGAAGTCGGCAAAGCTGCCGACCCAGTCGAAGCCCTGCTGCTTCAGCAACGACACCAACTCCAGCAGCTTCGGGTCCCCCGTCTTCGTATGGAGCCACTGCATCACCAGTGCCTCGTCCTGCCAGCGGAACTTGCCCCAGTCATGCAACGGAGCTGCCGGCATCGCCGCCAACTGGTAGTGGAAGTACCGCGTCAGTAGCGGAACCACCCGTTCGTCCTGCGTCGCCTCGTAGTGCTGCTGCAGCACCTTGCACATAACCATGCGCGGCCACCAGTCGTCGTTGCTCGCCGGGCCGATCTGCCCGTTCGCCTGCTGGTGCGTCAGCGTCCATTCCACGAAGCGGTTCGCCAGCGTGCGCAGCCGGGCATCGTCCAGCAACACCGCCAGCGGCAACAAGCCGTCCAGGTAGTACGGCCCGCGCTCCCAGCTTTCGCCCGTTCCGCCCAGCCATCCACTGGTCGGCCCCACGTCGGGCCAGAACTCGTACAGGTGCCCGGTCATGCCATCAGCCTGGATGCGCAACTGCCGCTGCAGCCATCCCGCAGGCTTTACCTCGCCCAGCGGCAACGGCGTAAACGCCTGCGGCTCCTGCGGGCTGGGCTTCGCACGATCCGCCGCCATCGCCAACGTCGATCCGCTCACCGCGGCCGCCGCAACCGACCCCGCTCCCCACTGCAACACCTGCCGACGTGTCGGACCCATCTCCACGGCATCTCCCTGGCGCTGTTCCGCGCCCAGCCAGTCTAGAAGCGATGCCACACCTTTGACATGCCTTGAAACGGCGGCACCGCGCATCCGGCGGGGCAATCCTTCGCATCCGGCGGAGCAATCTCCGCATCCAGCGGAGCGATACACTCATCTGTAAGGCAGTTTCGCGTCTGCGGTGCATCTCCAATGGTGGAGGGTGTCAGCCTGCGAAGCTCCAGGAGCGGCCGTGCCCATCACCAGCGACACCTCCCCCCTCGTGGTCCTGAACCTTCCCGACCCGGCCACGGGAACCCAAGTACAAACCTGCTCCGCCGGACTCGACGACGGTCCCTGGGAGCACGACGCCGAACACGGCTACGGCCCCGGAGCCTCCATTGCCGACCGCCTGCCGCAGGACGCGCCACGCCAGGGCCTGATCCCGCTGGAGTACCGCCGCGCCTCACCCGCCGAACTCGACCTGCGCATCCGCGCCGCGCGCCACGCCCTGGGCGAGCGCGTCGTCCTTCTCGGCCACTTTTACCAGCGTGACGAGATCGTGCAATACGCCGATTTCGTAGGCGACAGCTTCCAGCTCGCGCAGGCCGCACGCACCAAGCCCAACGCTGAAGCCATCGTCTTCTGCGGCGTGCACTTCATGGCCGAAACCGCCGACATCCTCGCGCGCCCCGAGCAGGCCGTCATCCTACCCAACCTGGCCGCCGGCTGTTCCATGGCCGACATGGCCGACATCGACACCGTGCAGGACTGCTGGGAAGAGCTGACCGCCCTTTACGGCGACGGAACAGACGCAAACGGTCGCGCACCTATTGTGCCAGTGACTTACATGAACTCCGCCGCCAACCTCAAAGCCTTCTGCGGCGAACAGGGCGGCGTAGTCTGCACCTCGTCCAACGCCGACCGCGTCTTGCGCTGGGCCTTTGAACGCGGCGAGCGCGTCCTCTTCTTCCCAGACCAGCACCTGGGCCGCAACACCGGCGTCGCGATGGGCATCCCGCTGGACGAGATGATCGTGTGGCACCCCGACCAGCCGCTCGGCGGCAACACACCCGAGCAACTCCGCAAGGCCAAGATCATCCTCTGGCACGGCTTCTGCTCCGTGCACAAGCGCTTCACCGTCGACCAGATCGCCATGGGCCGCCAGCGTCATCCGGGCGTCCGCGTCATCGTCCACCCCGAATGCACCATGGAGGTCGTGAACGCCGCCGACGAAGCCGGCTCTACCGACTACATCCGCAAAGCCGTGCAGGGCGCGACCGAGCCCACCACCTTCGCCATCGGCACCGAAATCAACCTCGTGCAGCGCCTTGCTAAGGAGCACCCGCAGCACACCATCTTCTGCCTCGACTCGATCGTGTGCCCCTGCTCGACCATGTACCGCATCCACCCCAGCTATCTCGCGTGGGTCCTCGAGGCGCTTGAACGCGGTGAAGTCCTGAACCGCATCACCGTTCCTGAAAACATTGCCGCACCCGCGCGCATTGCGCTCGAACGCATGCTCGCGCTCGCACCACAATCGCAGGCCGTCGCACGATGAACGCCGACAACCTGCAGCGGCCCGCCGCTGCGCACATCGAGCGCCTCGTGCGCATAGCGCTCGACGAAGACTCACCCTGGGGCGACCTCACCACGCAATCGCTCGTGCCCGCCGATGCTCGCGCCGTCGCCCACCTGGCCGCCCGCGAGCCCGGCGTGCTCTGCGGCGAAGACCTCTTTCGCTTTGCCATGCAAAGCTTCGGCGACGTCGAAATCACGTTCACCATCCACGACGGAGACCCCTTCAACACGGGCGACACCATCGCCACCGCTGCCGGCCCGGCACGCGCAATCCTGCAGGCCGAGCGCGTCGCGCTGAATTACACGCAACGCCTCTCCGCCATCGCTACGCAGACCGCAGCCTTTGTCGCCGAAACCCGCGGCACAAAGACCCGCATCGTGGACACACGCAAGACCACGCCCGGCCTGCGCATCCTGGAACGCTACGCGGTCCGCTGCGGCGGCGGCCACAATCACCGCTTCTCGCTCTCCGACGCCGTGCTGGTAAAGGACAACCACCTCGCCGCCGTCACCAACGGCGATCCGCGCAGCATCACCGAAGCCCTGCGCGCGATGAAGCAGCGCCTTCCCCACACCACGCACGTCGAAGTTGAAGTCGACCGCCTCGACCAGATCGGACCCGTGCTCGCCGCCGGCGTCGACAGCGTTTTGCTCGACAACTTCTCGTTGGAAGACCTGCGCACCGGCGTGCAGCAAATCGCCGGCCGCGCCCTGGTCGAAGCCAGCGGCAACGCCAAGCTCGACCGCATCGCCGCCATCGCTGCCACGGGCGTAGACCTGATCAGCGTCGGCGCGCTCACTCACAGCGTTCGCGCCCTCGACCTCGGCCTCGATTTCGATCTCACCGTCTGACAGTATTCGCGTCCCGAGCCGCAACACCGCCTCGCTAGCGCGTATCGCCTACAGCCCGGCGTACCAGTCGTATCCCAGCCGGGTCCAGTAATCGTCTGGCTTGTCATTCGTATAAGCGATCAGGCCGATGCGCTTGATCTGCTTGTAGCCGTACTTCAGCGGCGTGTACAGTCGCAGCGGCGCTCCATGAAATTGCGTCAGCGGCTCGCCATTCATCTCCGTCACCAGCAGCGTCTGCGGATGCCGCAACACCTTCAGGTCGTATCCCACGTAGTAATCGCCGTCGGGCGTCTCCAGGTACACGTACTTCGGATCCTTGCCGTCGATCGGCTCCGGCGGAAACATTTCCAGAAAGTCCGCCATGCGCACACCGCCCCAGTGCACAAACTGGCTCCACCCCTCGATGCATTTGAACTGGTAGACCGCATCGTGCTTCGGTAGCTTCGGCAGAAAGTCGTCCAGCGTCAGCAGGAGCCCCGGCGTGTTGCGGCTCAGCGTCGAGTCGCTCTCCCCCGCTTCCTCCAACCCGCGCGGGCCCCGCCCCGTCCCGTTCTCATCCTGCTGGGTCTTCGCCAGCATCTCCTCGGGCGCCATCTTGGTAGAGGACATCACCTTGCTCGGATCGGTCTTCGAGTCGTGCCCCTGATCCTCGTGCGAAGCAGCCGCCTCGTACTGGTACCTCCAGGCGGTCACATCCGGAACATACCGCGGATGCCTGCTTGCCCCCTGCACACCGACCATCTGCAACCGATAGCTGTCCGGTTGCAGCATCTTCTTCAGGCCGAACACCCCGTTCACCCGCAGGTTTTCCGCTTTGCTCACCGGGTAGCTCGGAGCCATCCCATGCTCGCGAAACACCGCCCGCGACACATCGGCATTGAACCCGTATGTCTTGTGCAGCAGCCCCGGGATCATCTCGTCAAAGGGCGCACCTTGCAGGTAGCGGCGAAGCCCGTACGCGCCGGCGATGCCCAAGCCAAACCCAACGAACGCCCGGCGCGTTCGACTACGCGACGCCGCCAGCACCTCAGCATCTGCTTCGTTGCGTTCCACACCGCCGGGCGCCTCTTCCGGCATGCTGCGCGTCAACACATCGTCCGCGTCCGTCGGGTCGGCAGGCCGGGCCTTGCCCCCGTGAACCGCCGGCGCTTCTCCCGCCTCGGAAGCACTCTCCGCCACAGGCTTCGCGGCCTGCTCGCCGGCAAGATCAGCAACGCGCTCCGTAGCGGAAGGCGCCTCAGGCAAATCGTTGGTGTGGCCGCTCGGTTCGTGCTGCTGCTCGTCACTCATGACCAGCTCTTCCTCTCCGCCTCAACTGACGGCGCTTCCACCCTCTGCACCTCGTACCCGCTCACCATCGCGCGAAAGTTGTTCCAGCCGGCCAGGATCACCTGCACCACGTGTACGCCGAAAAAGCCCAGAAAGGCCATCGTCGTCCAGAAGTGCAACCAGCGCGCCATCTCGTATCCGCCTAGCAGCGTGGTCAGCCAGTGCAACTGCGTCGGCTTGTAAATCGCAAAGCCGGTCAGCAGCATCATCGCGCCCATCAGCGCACAACTGGTGTACGCAATGCGCTGCGCGCCGTTGTACTTGGTTTGCGGCGGCAGGCCTTTGCGCAGGTGCAGGTCGACCAGCGTCACCTGGATCGCATCGCGCAGGCTGCGCCGTTGCGGCACAATCAGCCGCCACTCGCCGGAAAGCCACGTGTACAGCACCCACGCCAGCCCGTTGAGCCCAAACAGCCAAGCAAAGAAGAAGTGGTAACTCAGCCCCGTAGTCACGTGGTACGGCACCTGCAACAGCTTGTAAAACCAATCCGGGAAAAAGCGGAACAGCGTCCAACCGCCGACGCCCACCCGGTACACGCGATGCGCATGCTGGTACGCATTGTCCGAGTCGTTCCAGTAGATGAGAATGCCGCTCCAGATCATGGTGAACAGCACCGGAAAGTTCACCCAGTGCATCCACCGGATTGCCAGCGGGTGCTTCCGCTCCAGACGGATGCTCGCCGCCGTCGTACCTGCCGCCCCTTCGCCGCTCTCTGTCATCTCGACATAAGCATTACCAGTTCCCACGCGAAAGGGCCCCACCAATTTGGTGGAGCCCTTCACAATTTCAGATCGAATCGACTTACACAAACTCACTCACGTCGCGAAGCAGATTGCGCAGGTACGACCGCCGGTTCAGCAACGCGACCATTTCGTCCTTCGCCGCGTCTTTCGCGCCGTCGTCGCCGGATTCCACTGCGGCGTCCCACGAATCCCACTCCGCTTCGAGCGACTTCTGCGACTCCTCCAGCAGCCGCGTGAAGTTCCCCTTTGCCGCTTCCAGATCTTTGCGCAGTTGCGGATCGTCATCGCCCATCTTGGCCGACATTTTCATCTCTTCCAACTGCATGTTCAGTTCGAACGCCTCTTCCAACAAATCCGGCGGCACAATCTGTTTCTTCTGCTCGCCCGCCGCGCGCGCCTGCTCCGTCGCCCGTACCGACTGCTCTTCCAACTCCACACCTTCCAGCTCCAGCAGGTACTCCGTACGCCGGATCGGGTCGCGCAGCACGCGATACGCGTCATTCAGCAACGACGCTCGTTCCGTGGCCGCCGCCTGCTCCGCCGCGGGCTTCGCCGCAAACCGGTCCGGGTGGTATTCGCGCGAAAGCCGGTAAAAGCTCTTCTCCAGCGCCGCCGTATCAATGCGCAGCTTTGGCTGGAGGTCAAACACTTCGAAGTACGTCATATCTCCCTCAGATGCCCTGCAGTGCCTTCGCGATGGCGGCGCACTTTACGATGGGGACCATGGAGCGCTGCCTGAGCCGTCTTCTTCCCGTTGCTGCCCTCGCCTTCAGCCTGGCCACACACGCCCAGCAGCCCGCGAACATCACATCGGTAGACGACACGCCTCTGCCGCTCTCGCAGCCGCGCCCCACTGCCGCCACGGTCAAGCAGTGGCAGGACCGCAAGTTCGGCATGTTCATCCACTTCGGCCTCTACTCGCAACTGGGTGGCATGTGGCACGGCAAGCGCATCGACAACGGCTACAGCGAGCAGATCATGGCCAACGCGCCTATCCCGCTGGACGAGTACGCCGCCACCGCCAGCACCTTCAATCCGACCAAGTGGGACCCCGACGCCGTCGTCGCCCTGGCCAAGGCCGCAGGCATGCGCTACATCGTCATCACGTCCAAGCACCACGACGGCTTCAATATGTTTCACACCGCGCAGTCCAGCTACAACGTCGTGGACGCCACGCCCTACCACCGCGACATCGTCAAGGAACTCGCCGACGCCTGCCGCCGCGGCGGTCTCGCCTTTGGCGTCTACTACTCGTCGATCGACTGGCACCAGCCCGGCATGGACCACTACATCGAAGGCAACAGCAACCCGCTCAGTGACGCGCACGCGCAGTTCAACACCGCGCAGTTGCGAGAGCTGCTCAGCAACTACGGCCCCATCACCGAGATCTGGTTTGACATGGGCAAGCCCACGCCGCAGCAGAGCAACCTGTTCACCACCACTGTGCACCGCCTGCAGCCACAGACCATGGTCAGTGGCCGCGTGTGGAACTACCAGGGCGACTTCACCGTGATGGGCGATAACGAGGTGCCTGCTTACGGCATTGACGAACCGTGGCAGACACCCGCGTCCATGTTCAACGAGACGTGGGGCTACCGCTCCTGGCAGAAGCGCGATAACTTACCCGGCAAGATCGAGGAGAACATCACACGCCTTGCGCAGGTGGCAAGCCGCGGCGGCAACTACATCCTCAACATTGGGCCAGAAGGTGACGGCTCCATCGTGCCCTACGAAGCCGACGTGCTGCGCGGCATCGGTGCCTGGCTGAAGACAAACGGCGAAGCCATCTTCGGCACCACCGCCTCCCCCTTCGCCAACCTCGACTTCGGCTACGCCACCCGGAAGGGCAATACGGTCTACCTTCTCGTGAGGCAGCGTCCCGCGGACGGCATCCTGCGCCTGCCCCGCTCCGCCGGAACGAACTGGACCGCCGCAGCAGTGCTCGTAAACGGCAAGAGTCTCACGCTCGGATCAGACGGCACTGACACCACCGTGCAGCTACCACCCGACGCTCTCTCCGGTACGCTTCCGGTGATCAAGCTGACCTTTCAGGGCCCGCTGAAGATCCAGGAAGTCCTGCTCACCGATGGCAGGCCCGCAACTTTGCAGGCTGCCGACGCGCAGAAGTTCTACAACTACAACGGCGAGGGCTACGAGGTTCCCAAAACTCTCTACAAACTCCGGTGGCCAGTGCAGCAGGGGTGCGCCGCTGTCACCTTCCACGGCCGCGGCCAAGGCCAGATTGCGCTTGTCTCCAACCACCACGCACGCACCATCGACCTGAACGACGGTGCCGAGGAGCACGTCGCCATCGGCCCCGATCACACTTTAGAGCTCACCCCGCCCGAACCCTTCCGCAAAGGCATGGCACTCGCGATCAACATCGAGTCCGTCGACTACAAGCCAGAGGCCTGCGGCGGACAGACCCACGGCAACAGAACCGCAAGGTAAACCGCAGTCTCTACAACGATCTTCACGCACACAAAAAGAGAGAACGCGCCGGAGCGCGTTCTCTTTGACCTTCACCTGTCCGGAAACGAACCGTTACGCCGCAAAGCTCGACCCGCAACCGCAGCTCTTCGTCGAGTGCGGATTGATGAAGTTGAAGCCCTGCCGCATCAGCGTCTCTTCGAAATCCAGAGTCATGCCGCTCAGGTACAGAAAGCTCTTCGGATCGACAAAGATCTGCACCGGCGTCCCATCGAACTCGTAGCGGTACACGCGATCGCGCTGCCGCGGCTCGGAATCGAACCGGATCGAGTAGCTCAACCCCGAGCATCCGCCGCCCGTCACACCCAGCCGCAGACCGCCCTGCTCCGCCGACACGCCTTCCTTCTGCATCGCAGCGTGAATTCGCTTTAGCGCCTTCTCCGTCACCTGGATGTTCTGCGCCTTCGCATTTGCCTCAGGCGCGGAAACCGGCTGCGCAATCGCGCTGGAGAACTGCACACTGCCCGCCGCGGCTGGGGCCGGCGCGCTCATCTCCTGGCTCGTCGTACTGCTAATCCCTACCATCGCCATTGCCCTACTCTCCTGCCGCAGACCTCTTGCCCGCCGGCCACGCTTCCATCGGACCAATCGCCGCGCCTAAGATGGCCGCATGCAGAACGCGCCAGCCTACTCGGCGGACCGCTTCCCGGGCGACTTCAGCGCATCCGCGCTGTGCGCGGCCGTGACTGCATCGGTGACCGGGCCCGTGGCCTGGTGGCTCGCCCGCCGTTACATGTTGTGCACCTACCCGAACCACCCGGAGATGCTCGGCGCCGCAGTCCTTACCGGCATTCTGGACGGCCTGCTGATCGCCTGCATTGCCTTTGGCATCTGCTTCGCTGCCCGCGTTTGGATTTACGAGCGCCGCGAACGCAAACAGTCCGACGCCGCTTTGCGCGACGCTCTCTCCACCATCGACCGGGAACGCAAACGCGGGACAGGCGGCGAACCACCCATCCCGCGCCAATAACGAAACGCGCCTAGTTGGCCGCGCCGACCAGGTCGTGCTGCGGCGCTGCCTGCTCCGGCTGGCCGTTCTTCTTCTTCCAGTCGCCGATTGCCGCGCGAATCGCATCTTCCGCCAGCACCGAGCAGTGAATCTTCACCGGCGGCAACGCCAGTTCCTTCACGATCTCGGTGTTGCTGATTGCGAGCGCCTCGGCAACCGTCTTGCCCTTCACCCACTCGGTCGCGAGCGACGAGCTGGCAATGGCCGATCCGCAGCCGAAGGTCTTGAACTTCGCGTCCTCGATAACCTGCGTCTCAGGGTTCACCTTGATCTGCAGGCGCATCACGTCGCCACACTCCGGCGCGCCAACCAGGCCGGTACCCACTTCGGTGGAGTTCTTGTCGAGCGTGCCCACGTTGCGCGGGTTCTCGTAGTGATCCACAACCTTATCGCTGTATGCCATGTTCCTGTCTCCCTACCTTTACTGCTGTGAGCGAAACGTAATTCTTAGATGCTCTCCGGACTTCTCGTGCTTCGCCGGCTCCTGATTGCTTGAATGGCTTCTAAACGTCTCCGCTTCGTCTGTTCCCGATCAGAGTACCGCCAGAGCCGCTCAAAGGCTTTGCATGCTCCCAAATCTATTGCCGAGTTCCAGGTGAACGCCACCAGCTCCGCAAACATCTTTACCCCGCTTCACATCCTGCTGTTGGCCCGGTGCCAGCGCATCAGCGCAAACACCCACGCCACTGTTGCAAAACCCGCCGCGTACTCCATCTGGCGCAACCACTCCCGCCAGCCAAACCCATCACCAATCAGCCCGCCAATCAGGAGAGACAGGACGAAGGTGACTACCGCCGTCTTCGTCCATGTCCTCCAGCTTGGCTCCGTCATGCCAATTCCTTAGTGGGCGGTCCACTCCACCTTTTCCAGGTCAATGCCTTCCTTCACCATCTCGTACAGCGGCGAAAGCTCGCGCAGCTTCAGAACCGTATCGATCAGCTTGTCGGAGACGTAATCCACTTCTTCCTTGGTGTTGAACCGGCCCAGGCCGAAGCGGATCGAGCTGTGCGCCACATCGTCGCCCAGACCCAGCGCCTTCAGCACGTAGCTGGGCTCCAGCGTCGCCGAAGTGCAGGCCGAGCCCGACGAGACCGCGATGTCGTTGATACCCATCAGCAGAGACTCGCCTTCCACGTACACGAAGCTCATGTTCAGGTTGTTCGGCAGGTGGTGCTCCATGTTGCCGTTCACGTGAACGTAGTCCAGAGCATTCTCGAACTTCTGGCGCATGTAGTCGCGCAGCTCGCGCAGGCGCTTGCCTTCCGCTTCCATCTCGTTCATCGCGATCTCGCATGCCGCGCCCAGGCCAACGATGCCGGGCACGTTCAGCGTGCCAGAACGCATACCGCGCTCGTGGCCGCCACCGTCGATCTGCGCATTCAACTGCACGCGCGGGTTGCGACGACGCACATACAGCGCGCCCACACCTTTGGGTCCGTACACCTTGTGCCCCGAAAGCGAGAGCAGGTCGATGTTGTCGCTGATCACGTTCACCGGGATCTTGCCTACGGCCTGCACGGCGTCCGTGTGGAAGAGCACGCCCTTCTCATGGCACAGCTTGCCAATCTCGGCGATCGGATTGATCGTGCCGATCTCGTTGTTGGCATACATGATGCTGACCAGGATGGTCTTGTCCGTGATCGCAGCGGCCAGCTTCTCCACCGAGACCAGGCCGTCTGCCTCAACCGGCAGGTAGGTCACGCGGTAGCCCTGCTTTTCCAGCCGCTTGCAAGCATCCAACGTCGCCTTGTGCTCGGTCACCTGGGTGATGATGTGGTCGCCCTTTTCGCGATACATCTCCGCCACGCCCTTGATGGCCAGGTTGTTCGACTCGGTCGCGCCGCTGGTAAAGATGATCTCCTTCGCGCTCGCGCCAATCAGCTTTGCAATCTGCTCGCGCGCCTTCTCCACGCCCTGCTCGGCTTCCCAGCCAAACGCGTGGTTGCGGCTGGCCGCGTTGCCGAACACCTTGGTCATGTAGGGCAGCATCGCCTCCAGAACGCGCGGGTCCAGCGGCGTGGTGGCGTGATTGTCCATGTAAATGGGCAACTGCACGCCCGTGTGTACCGGTGTGCTTTCCAGAAGTTCTACGGCTGCGGTGCTCATGCGTTTGTTTCCTCTCCGTTCCTGTCGTCTGTCATGCGCCTCTCTTGCTTTCGGGGGCGCTCTCGTATCTGCTTCGGTCCCGCGCTCTTCCAGTAATGCCCGCTACAGCGCGATTGAGACCAGGCCACCGGCTACCGGCGTCCGTCCTTCACCCTCTACCGGCTCCGCCAGGTCGGCGATCCGGATGCCGGAAAGCAGGTCCTTGATGCTGTCATTCACCTTGCGCAACGGTTCTTTGATGGTGCAATGACCGGCCAGGTCGCAGGTGCCGTGAATCGTGATGCAACTGGTGATAAACAGCGGCCCGTCGATCGCCCGGATCACCTCAAACGCGTTGATTTCGCTTGCCGGCCGCGCCAGGGCGTAGCCGCCGTTCGTTCCAGCCGTGCTCACCAGAATGTTCGCCCGGGTCAGCGTCTGCAGGATCTTTGCCAGCAACTGCGGCGGGATGTGGTACGCCTCGGCTACGTCCTTGGCAGACTGCGCACTCGGCGCGCCAGGCGTCATCGCCTGCTCCGCCAGGTACTTCAGCGCCATCAGTCCGTAGTCCGCTTTTTTCGTCAGCCGCAGCATGGTGGATTCAAAGAACGAAGACCGCCAGGCGGACTCGCTCCATAGTTCAAGTGTAGGCTCGCGATTTGCCCATAGCAACGGCAATTCGGGCCTCTTTGAGAATTATTATCGAACAGAAAGCGGTCCGGCGCGAGCCAAGCGAAACAGGCTCGGGCCATCAAGCTCTACGCCACCGCTCTCCGGGCGTCGCCCGCCTGAACGCAGGGTCCTACAAGGCATCTCCGTTTGGCTGAGCGAGCACCCGTGCCGAAGACTCTGTGTGAGCGGGCTGCACCTCTGCGGCATCGTCCAGCGGCAGCATCGTTCCATCCGCCGTCACCGCCGCCGGGCTAGGTGTGCCGGACGCGCCTTCCGCCCGGCTCGGCGTCGAATCTGCGCTCACCGTTCGCGTCACGATCCACGCATACTGCGCCGCCGACAGCGGTGCCAGCCACGCCACCGCAATCAGCATCCATCCCCGCACCGTCCACCAAGGCTCCGTCGGCTGTACCGCCTCTACCAGCACCACCAGCACGGTCGCCAGTTGCAGCAGCGTGTTCAGCTTGCCCAGCAGGCTGGGCCTGAAGTCCCGCATCGTGTTCGTCGCATACAGCAGCGTGCTGATCAGCAGAATGCCCAGGTCTCGCGCAAAGACCAGCACCGTTACGTATTGCGGCACCAGCCGCATATGCGTCACCGTCAGAAACAGGGTGCTCAGCAGCAGTTTGTCCGCAATCGGGTCCAGATACTGGCCCAGCCGTGTCGACTGCCCCCACCGCCTCGCAATCTGTCCGTCCAGCGCGTCGGACATCCCCGCCAGCACAAACAGCAGCAGCGCTACGCCGTTGTGGTGATCCAGGAGGTTGATCACCAGAAACGGGATCAGAAACAGTCGCAGCAGTGTCAGCAGGTTGGGTGTCGCGCGAATCTGTTCCAGCAACGTCATGGGCAAGGCAGTCCAACCCGCATCCTAACCGCTCCGCGCCAACTATCGCACTCCCACGCACCGCGCATGCGCGGCCGCGGTTCGGCACGACTCTGAGCAGCCGCAATTGCCTTCCGTCGGCCAAGGCTCGACAATGGCTAGCCCGAAAACCTTCATCGAGCATGGCAGGATGGCTCAGTCCCGTCTCTCACGTGCGCATCTGCCGCGGTAACTCTCCATCGCAACGATTCAGGAGGTTACCTCCGGTAACCACTCAGGTTCTCAACGCGTTACGCCCAGAACTTACGCCATCAGTTTTGTCGGTTTACGACGACATCGCTCAACTTAGGACGCGCGTTCTCCATCCATTGCAGTTAGATTGGCTTTCGTAACTCTGGAACACTTTGTTGTACTTCTTCTCCTTGGTCTGGTTCCTCTTCTTGAGCGTCACCGGATCCAACATCAGATCAGCGTTCGCACCTGCGGTCGCCTAACTTGCTGCGCTACAGCGCAGCCCGGTGAAATCATGCTTTCTTTCCGTAATGCCCTGCGTTTTTGCTGTGCTTTCGCTCTCGTCTTCTGCCCGCTCCTGGTCCACGCTGACACCCTGAACCTCGTCTCCACCACAGGAGGCAGTGTTAATGGCGAAGATATCTACCCTTATAACTTCAGCATCAATGGAAGTAGCTCACTTACTTCGCTGGTTTGTCTCGACTACAACCGCCAGGTCAGCATCGGCGAGCAGTGGCAGGTGAGTGTCCAGAGCCTGGACCTGGGATCGTCCCAGACCGCCATTGACTACCGCACGGATGCCATCCTCTACTACGTCTTCGGCCAGTACGGCTTGTCCAACTCCGACGTTCAGTACGCCATCTGGAGCATCTTCGATCCGGACATCACCTCGAACACCGGCTTCACCAGCACCTCGCAGACCCTGGTGGACTACGCGTCGTACTATGCCGCCGACCCTGATGTGATCAATTCGGGCTTCTTCTCGAACTTCGTCCTCTACACGCCCACCGCGGACCAGACCGGCTGGACAAACGGCACGCCGCAGGAGTTCATCGGCGCCGCCTCCGCCGCTCCCACGCCTGAGCCTTCCAGCCTGGCCCTGCTCGGTACGGGTCTGATCAGCACCGCTCTGTCGTTCCGCAAGCGGTTCGCCGCACGCGCGGAGGAGGTTGCCTAACGCACGCACGCTGCGTTAGCGCTTACGCTCCACACTCCCGTCGGCAACCCGTACAGATCGCGGCAATACGCCCTTACAATGAGGCGTATTGCCGCTCCTGTTTGCGGCGCTCTTGCTCCATGCCCACCCGACTCAAAGACATCGCGAACGCCCTGGACGTCTCTATCGTGACCGTCAGCAAGGTGCTGCGCGGCAAAACCGACGTCAGCGCCGAAACCCGCGACCGCATCCTGCGCAAAATGGAGGAGCTGAACTACAAGCCCAACATGATCGCGCGCGGCCTGGCCAGCGGTCGCAGCCTCACCGTCGGTCTGGTCGTCCCTGATATCGCCGATCCGTTCTTTGCGGAGCTGGCCCGCAGCCTCGGCGCCCATCTTCGTCGCAGCCAGTACCAGCTCCTGCTCGCCTCCGCAGACGAGAGCCCCGCGGTGGAGCAGCACGAGATCGAAAACCTGCTCCAGCGCGGTGTCGACGCTCTGCTGATCGCCTCCTGCCAGACCGACCCGGCTAGCCTCAACTCCGCTCTGGCCCGGTCCACGCCCTGCGTCCTTCTGGATCGCGCCCTGCCCGGCTCCAACGCCAACTTCGTCGGCACAGACGACGTCCTGGCCGGCCGCCTCGCCACCGAGCACCTGCTTTCCCTCAAGCGCACCCGCATCGCCCACATCGGCAGCGAAGGCACCAGCACCGCCAACGATCGTCTGCTCGGCTACCGGGAGGCACTCGCCCACCGCGGCATCCCCGCCGATCCCGCGCTCACCCTTGCCTGCGACCTGCACAGCGGCCGCCCGGACCTGCTGGGCTACAACGCCATGCGACGCCTGCTGGAACGCCCCGAGCACCCCGACGCGGTTTTCTGCTACAGCGACCTGCTCGCCGTGGGGGCCATCCGCGCCGCCCGTGAATTCGGCCGTCGCGTCCCGGAAGACATCGCCATCATCGGCTGCGGCAACCTGCCGATCTCGGCGTATCTCGAAGTTCCGCTCAGCTCTATGGACCAGGGCACGGCCGAGTTGGGCGAACACGCCTCCAGCCTGGCCCTGCAACTGATCGGCAGCAAGACTCGCTCCAAGCCTCGTTCGGTGCTGATTTCGCCGCGCGTTGTCGTGCGCGCCAGCACGGGCCTGCCGCGCGCCTAGCGCGCGTGGTACAGGTGCATCCGCGCGATGTACAGCAGCACCTCCGGCTTCAGGCGGTCGGCCGGTGTCACGCCATACCGAAGCCGGGCACGGATCTCCGTCGCGCTTGTGTCGTCGTGCAGTGTGTTCAGCACGTGAACCCGGGCGCGCTGCTCCGCCGTAAGGCCCAGCGCGTCCAGTTCCTCCAGCGGGAACTCCGGCCGCGACACCACGATCCACTCCGCCAACTCCAGCAATCGCTGCGGATCGCGCCAGCGCGGCAGGCTTAGAAAGCTGTCCGCCCCCGCCAGGGCAAACAGATCTGCGTCCGGCTCGCGCCTCCGCAGCTCTTCCAGCGCATCCACTGTGTAGTTCGGCGATCCATGCGGGTGCGGAGCATCCAGGTCGACCACCTCAAAACCCGGCTCGCTCGCACACAGCAGCCGCACCATGGCCATGCGGTCCGCGAACTCCGCATGCGCGATATGGTCCTTCAGCGGCTGTCTACCCGTAGGCGCAAACAGCACCCGGTCCAGGTGAAACGCGTCTGCCGCCAGCCGCGCCAGCAGGAGGTGCCCGCGGTGCGGCGGGTCAAAGCTGCCTCCAAAGTAGCCGATGCGCATCCGTAGAGGGTATGCGGGCAAGTGGGATTCCGTAAAGCGCTGCTATCCGCGAAGCGCCTGTGCATGCAGGCCCGCCACCACCCCGTGTGCCTCCACCGCACCCGCCCGGCGATCCTTTATGGCCAGCGGAGCCTCCGCAAACCACACAGTCGCCGCAATCGATCGCACGCACAACAGACCGAACAGGTGCGGACCGATCACCATGTCTCCCCAGTAGCACACCCGTTCCGCCACCGTGCCGTGCTCGAGCGCTGCCCGGTACGCCACCGCCGCTGCCCACACCGGCGCCCCGGTCCGCTGCGGTGCGTCGAAGAACGGCGACTGAAAGGGCAATACATCCTCTCCGCCCGAACTCGTGCCTTCCGGAAAGATGAGCACCTCCTGCCCTTGCTCCAGCAGCGTTGCAATCTGCCGGTTCGCCGCAGCGGTGGACCGCGCGCTGTCCCGCTCCACAAACACCGTGTTGGCCGCGCGCGTCAGCGGTCCCAGCAGCGGCCACTGCGCCACCTCGGCCTTGCTCAGAAACGTCCCGTCGATCACGGAGCCGTACACCACCACGTCCAGGTAGCCCAGGTGATTGCTGACCAGCAAACCACCCTGCGGCACGGCGCCATGCTGCTCCACCGTCACGTGCATCACGCGAAGCAGCCGCTGCGCCCAATGCTTCCGCCAGCGTGCCTTGATTGCGTCGTCTGATCGAGCGATGCGCGGAGCCTCCACGCCTGCCCACAGCAGCAGCGCCACTAGGCGGGCGCTTCGCCAACACCCTCGCGCGAGTTCTGGGATCGAATACAAGTGCTCCCAGCTTAGAGGAAGCGGCGCAACACGCGCGGGTGCAGCATCTCCAGATCCAGAAGCGTGAGGAAGTCGATCGTGCCAAACGCATAGTCGATCGCGGGCGCTGCACAGATCCGCGCTCCCATTGCCAGGTACGCCCGCAGCAGCCGTGGCACCTCGCCCTCCGTCGTCGCGCCATTCTCGTCAGTTTCCGCTTCCTTCGGCTCGCCCGGCAGCGCGCACTGTGCCGTCGGCCGCGTCTGCCACTCCGGCTCCACCGTGTAGGCCTGCAGCAGCTCGGCCACGGCACGGCCTTCCGCCGGCACCTGCGACGACAGCGAGCAGCAGCCAATCAGGTATCGTAACCCTCGCTCCCGGCTGTACCGCACCACACCCTTCCACAGCAGGTTCAGCACGTCGGAGTTGCGGAACTCGCGATGAACGCATGCTCGCCCCAGCTCCAGGATCTGGCTGCGCTTCGACTCGTACGGCGAAAAGTCGAACTCCTGCTCGGAGTAGTAGCCGTGGTGGCGCATTGCCGTGGCGCCGCTCTGCATGCGATACGTACCCACCACCTGCCCGGTTGTTGTGTCCTCGACCAGCAGGTGGTCGCAGACGTCGTCGTAGGCGTCCGTATCCAGACCGTCGAGATACGCGCTCTCCAGGCCTTCGTGCATCTCCAGGTTGAACACCACGAAGCGCAGCCGGTACACCGCGCGCCGGTCATCCTCGGTCAGTGCCAAGCGTGCCTGGAACCGTGCCGTCCGTGCAAGCTCCTGCGGTCGCAGGAACGGCAGGGCCGGCGTAGGTGCGGGAAGAACTACGGGCAGAAACGACATTGGGCAGCCTCGCTGGTGTTTGCGCTGAAAGTGCGCCGTGTTCTGCGCATACTGTGCAGCGCCACCGTGAAGCTGAAGTCAATAGCCGATGACCGCGGGTTCGACATGCGGTGAGCTTCCGGTTGCAACGCCATCGAGCCCCGCCGATCACCTCGCTGGGCGTTGGAACCCCTCCGCCGGCCGCAGCGTATCTTGGTCGCGGAGACCTCTATGCAGACACGCATTCATGGAAGCACCATGCCCGCCCTCGAACTTCTGCTGCAACCGGGCGAGTCCGTTATCGCCGAATCCGGCGAACTCAGCTGGATGACGCAGAGCATCACGCTCAACACGCACACCCAGCTCGCCGGCGGCGGCGGCTTCCTCGGTGCCATCCGGCGCATGGCGGGCGGCGGAACCCTGTTCATGACGGAGTACACCGCCGTCAGCTATCCCGGCGAAGTCGCCTTTGCCACCAAGGTGCCCGGCCACATCGTCCCCCTGGAGCTGCACAGCGGCTACGACCAGTACATGATTCACCGCCACGGCTTTTTGTGCGCCACGCCCGGCATCCAGCTCGGCGTCGGCTTCCAGCAGTCGCTGGGCGCCGGCATCTTTGGCGGCTCTGGCTTTCTGCTGCAGAAGATCTCCGGCCAGGGCACGGCCTGGCTCGAGCTTTCCGGTGAAGTCGTCCGCGATCTGCAGCCTGGCGAGACCCTGCGTGTCCATCCCGGCCACGTCGGCGCCTTTCAGGCCAGCGTCAGCTTCCAGATCACCCGGGTTCCGGGCATCCGCAACCTGATTTTCGGCGGCGACGGACTTTTTTTGGCAGCTTTGACCGGTCCGGGACGCGTGTGGCTGCAAACTCTGCCGATAAGCAATCTGGCACACGCTTTGCAGGAATATCTGCCGTCCGGGGAAAGCCGGCGCGAGGTGGAAAGCGGTGCCATCGGCGGTGTGGTCGGGTCCATCCTGAACGGAATGCGTTAGCGCTTTCGAACAGGCCGACCACAGGTGTAGGCGGTGACCGTAGCACCCCTGCCACTTCCGTGGGAGCGCCGGTGTCTCGAAATGGCCATAGCGAACCTACCTGGTTTCCTTGAGGCTGAACTTGTCACAAGCGGCGCGCGATGGACGCCCGCTGGACACGGACGGAACGAAACCAAGAAGGACGAAAGGATCGGCCTTGTCACTCTCGCTCAGCTACACCCCATCTTCGTCGTACCCCACATCCACGCCGAACATTCTCACCGAGTTCGGCATCCGCCTCCGCGATCTGCGGCGGGAACGCAAGCTTTCTGACGTCGATCTGGCCTGGAGCATCGGCATCACCCGTGCTCACCTGCAGGACATCGAAGAGGGCAAGGAAGAGATCGACCTGGAGATGCTCTGGGACATCTCCGGTGCGCTCGGCATCTCCATGGCCACCGCCATGGAAGGCCTGTAAGCCCGCCTCTGCCAGACCGGTCCGTGCCAAATGCTCTGACCGGAAGGTTTCGATCCGTGCCCTGCCCCGAGGCGCTGCTTACGCCACCAGCGTAACCAGCTCCCGGGGTTCGGCGTTTTCGGCCACGGTCCGCTTCAACTGGCCACACGCCGCGTAAATGTCCCGCCCGCGCGGCCGCCGTATGTAGGTGGGAATGCCGCCCGCGATCAGCGCCTTCTGAAAGCGATCCACATCGTCCTGCAGCGGCTGCGTATACGCAATACCCGGCCCGGGATTCCACACAATCAGGTTCACCTTGCTCGGAATGCCGCGTAACAGGTCCAGAACCTCCTGCGCATGCTCCGGCCGATCGTTCACCCCGCCCAGCAACACATATTCGAAAGTGACCCAGTCGCGCTTGCCCAGCGGAATGGTCTGCACCGCGTCCAAAAGCTGCTGAATGTTCCACTTGCGCGTGATTGGCATCACCTGTTCACGCACGGCATCGTTGCTCGCGTTCAGCGACAGAGCCAGCCGCGGCCGCACCGCTTCCTGCGCAAATCGCCGGATCGCCGGCTCAATGCCGCTGGTCGACACCGTCATGCGCGACTCCGGCAGGCCCATCCCCTCCACCAGCAGCCGAACCGCCGCCATGAAGTTGTCGTAGTTCAGGAACGGCTCGCCCATGCCCATGAAGACCAGGTTGATGCGGTCCCGGCCCACCTGGATCCGGTGCCGGTTCAGCACGGCCGCGACCTGCCCGGCGATCTCGCCCGGCGTCAGGTTCCGCTTGATGCCCAGCTTGGCCGTCAGGCAGAACTGGCAGTTCACGGCGCAGCCCACCTGCGACGACACGCAGATGGTCGCCCGCCGGTAGCCCGCCTCCGCCAGCGCGCCGCGGTTGCGCGCGTCCGTCACCGGGCGCATGGCGTTGGCACCGTGCGGCAGGCGGCGCGCGGCCAGGCTCGCGTTCCGCTCCGTGCGCGTCTCGGCAGCCGCCTCTGCCTCGTCATCCTCGTAGGGAGCTTCGGCTCCGTCGCCGTCCGGCATCCACACGGTTTCCACCGTCTCGCCGTCGGCCATGCGGACCAGGTAGCGCTCCGTGCCGTCCACGCTGGTCGCGGTCTGCACCATCTCCGGCAGGCCAACCACGTCGCCCTCGGCAGCCATCCGCTCCCGCAACTCCTGCGACAGCGTCGTGACCTCGTCCAGCGACGCCACGCGGCCGCGGTACAAGGCGTCCCACAGTTGGCGCGCGCGGAAGGGCTTCTGCCCCAGCGCTGTCATGCGCTCGGTCAGCTCCGGCAGCGTGAGTCCAAACAGGGTCGCCATCTCCTATTAGGATACGGGTCCGGAGGAGAAAGATTCCGCACAGCAAAGCCCTCTGGAGCCACGTTTTCCAAACGGATCGCCGTGCACGCGAAAAGGGCGCAGCTTTTGCTGCGCCCTCTTGCGTTTCGAATCCGTGTCTAGCGCTGCGAGAACCGGCGCCGGCCCACTCCGGCCAGGGCCAGGGCTCCAGTGCCCAGCAGCATCAGGCTGCCCGGCTCCGGGGTCGCTGCCGGCGCGGGTTCCGCCGCAGTTCTGGCCAGCGAGAACCGCACCGCCAGGCGGGCGGGGCTGCCCGATGTCCCCGGGAATGTCACCGGAAGCGTGGTATCGCCGGGATTGGGAGTGTTCACTTCCTGCAGGTCGATGCAGTACTGCGAAGGATCGTTCGTGTCCATCCCGCAATATCCATTACCGGACTTGTACAGCCGCACGGCGTACACGCCCGAAGCGGTCTGGTCGTAGAACGAGATGCCCGATGTGTCGACGAAATAGCTCGCATTCGGCGTCAGCAGGTTGTCGTTGCCGTTGTACTGCCCGGCCGCGATGATGCCGTTGGTATTGCTGCCGCTGACGCCGGTGATGTCGTAAGTGCCGGGCTTTCCGGCCTGTTCCGACCCGCTGAACGTACCCGTTCCAGAGAATCCGCCGGCACTGCCGGACAGGGTGAAGGTGAAATCGTCGGCATGCGCAACCGCGCTACCGCTCAGGACGGCCAGAGCCGCCAGGAAGATATGGAACCGCATGGGGGAACTCCTGTTGGGGGAAACAAGGTTGCCCTTAGGCTATTTCCGATGTCGCCACAAGACGATGGCGATTCCGGCCCATGCTGCGGCTACGGAAGTTGTAGCGGCTCAAGACAGACATAACGCGCCATACGTCTTGACAGGACCACAATCAAAGCGAGTCGGGTATTTCATCCAGATCCCCGCGGCTTTGCAACTCTTCCACATCGGCCAGATCACGAAGATGTCCCACCTGTAGCTTGTTTTCGATCAGGTCTGCCTTGCTAATGAATGCGATGTCCACATCCTCCACGCCCACCACCACGCGATTTCGCCAGGCATGTTCGAAGGACATCTCGCCAATCGAGTTCAGCAAGTCGATCTGTTCCGGCCGACTGCCGAAGCGCAGGTTTTCATAGTCGACGAGCAGGTCCGAGGCGTCTCCCGGTAAATCCAAGCCGAGTTGTTGCAACGCAGCGAATGCTCGCTGTGCGTTCTCCAGAGTCGGTCTTATGAAGATGTCGAGGTCCTGCGTGCTTCGTATGTAGCCGTAGGCATTCACTGCAACTCCGCCGACGACCAGGTACTCAACGCTTCCGGAGTTCAGGGCGGCGAACAAAGTAAGCTGCTGCGGGGTCACGGGCGGGCTCCGGGGCGATCACAAAGGCTTGGCGGTTCAGCTCCGTCATCAGCGCGAGCCGTTCCGCGATCGACATGCGACGGGCTTCATCGCGCTGCTCCTGCCGCGCCTGTTCCCAGGACACTTTGCGGGCTATTCCCCACGGGGTTTGCTGCACGGCTGATCCCCTCTCCATGCCTTTCATCATCGCAGAGCCGGGCACACCCGGCTAGAAGAAGCGCAGCACGATGCCCGTGCTCACGTGGAAGTTCGAGTTGGCCTTGTCGCCACCAATCTGGCCGCCAAGCTCCACCACACGCCAGTCCAGGTGCGGCAGAAACGTGAAGTCCACACCGCCGTTCGCCTCGGCCGACAGGTGCTTGGATCCGCCCACTGCTCCGATGTCCGTGCTCGCCACGCCTGCCAGGATTTCCGCGTACGGCTTGATCGGCAGCACCGGCGGCTTGACCGCAGCGCGAAACCCGGCGAGGACGCTGGTCGAGCTGTTGTGATTACTGCCGCTCAACTTTGTGCCGCGCACGTCCGCACCCAGGTGCAGCGGACCGAACTTGTAGAAGTCGTCGTAAATGCCGAACGTGCCGCCGCCATAGAACTTGTCCGGCGTGTCATAGTGCGCTCCGGTGAAGGCGGCGTAGGCGGCAATCTGTGCACGCGCGGCAGCACAGATCGACAACGGAACGGCAAGGGCGAGGGCGAAACGGAAAAACTTCATGCTCCCGTTGACGGTAGAGCGCGCCAGATGTCGCGGCAACCCGCAGGAATCCAGGCAGGTTCGGGCTCGCGGCATTCCCCGACATGTAGCCTGCTTGCTCAACGGCCGGTCCGCTACGCGTCCTGCCGGCGGATATTCGCCACCAGGTACACGACGATGCCGAGGTTTGCGATCAGCATGAAGCCCTTCGCAACGCTGGGATGGTGGAAGAGTTCGAAGACCTCTAGCGGGACCAGCGAGCTCGTGATGAACACGGTGACCCACTCGCCCCATCGCTTCTGCAACCACAGTCCGGTGCCTTCCACCAGGAACAGCCCGGCATACAGGAAGCTCGCAAACCCGAACTCCTTCAATCGCTCCGGCGGCATACCGGCGACCTTGCCGACCGCCAGATCGACATAGTGCCCGTCCGGGTTCAGGCCGAGCGTCGTAATCCAGTCGTAGAGCGTATCGACCGCACCGCCATGCACCAGCTTCAGCACAGAGATGCCGACCGCGATCAGCGCCACAACCTTGATCAGTTTGAAGACCGCAATCAGTCTAAGATTGCGGCGAAACGCATTGTTCTCGGACAAGAAGGCCTCGCCTCACGGATGATCTGTCGCCATCTCGATCTGCCTCCATCATCCGCCATCCAGGCCGCTTACTCTACGTCTTTTCGCGGGCGGGCGCCGTTCCGGTCCGCGTGACACTCGTGCGATCAGCACGGTCGCCGTTCTGCTGGAAGAGATCGCACCATCGGCACCGATCAATGTCCTTACTCTTCCGCAGAACGACGCATGGGCGCTACGGCCCGCTCAGGCCTCTTCCGTCTTCAGCGACGCCATATCGATCACGTACCGGAACCGGACCTCGCGGTCGTTCACCCGCTTGTGCGCGTCGTTGATGTCGTCCATCCCGATCATCTCCACATCCGGCGTAATGCCGTGCTCGGCGCAGAAGTCCAGCACCTCTTGCGTCTCGCGGATGCTGCCGATCAGAGAACCGCCCACCGACTTACGGTGCATCGCCATTTCCATGTTGTTGAACGGCTTCAGCTTGTCCAGCGCGCCCACGATCACCAGCGACGCATCCCGCTTGAGCACCGGGATGAAGGGCTCCAGGTCGGTCGGCTCCGGAATCGTGCTCAGGATGAAGTCGCAGGTGTTCGCCTGGGACTCCATCTGATCCTTGTCCTTGCTGTACACGGCCTGCACCCCCAGCCGCGCGGCCTCACTCAGCTTCTCTTCCGTCTCGGTGAACAGCACCACTTCTGCGCCCATCGCCTTGGCCAGCTTGGCGGCCATGTCGCCCAGCCCGCCAAAGCCGACGATGCCTACCTTCTGCCCCGCCTTCAAGCCCCAGTGCTTCATCGGCGAGTAGGTCGTCACGCCTGCACACAGGATCGGCGCCACCTTCTCCACCGGCAGGTTCGCCGGCACCTTCAGCACAAAATCTTCCGGCACGACGATGTTGATTGAATAGCCGCCAAAGGTGTTGTCGCGGCCGTAGTGATTCTCGCCGTCGGGCGACTTCTTCGACGGCACCATGGGACCGTTGTAGGTCGCCAGCCAGCTATTCGGTCCCTCGCAGTAGTTCTCATCGCCGGTGCGGCACGGCTCGCACGTGCGACAGCTATCGATCATGCAGCCCACGCCCACCACGTCGCCCACCTGGTGCTTCGACACATCGCTGCCCACCTGCGCCACGCGACCGACAATTTCGTGCCCCGGCATGCAGGGATACACGGTGTTGCCCCAGTCATTTTTCACCTGGTGAATGTCGGAATGGCAGACGCCGCAGTAGAGGATGTCAATCAGGACCTCGTTCGGCCTGGGGTCCTCGCGCTCAAATTCATGCCGCTTCAGGCCGGTAAAAGAATGGTTCGCAGCGTAGCCGACAGACTGGATCATCAAGAACTCTCCTGGCCACGGCTCGTTGCATTCCGGCGTGGCGCTCAGCAGTCGGATGCAAAACCCCGTTCGAACGCAGAGCGTTCGTCGCGCTGCGGCAGCGTGTGGCGCGGTCACTTTCACACCATTCAAATCACGTCCTCAGGCCTGCTCGAAATCGATGAACGCTTTGGCCGGGTCGGTGTGAATCAGCCGCACCTGCAACCGGTCGCCTACATCGTGCGGCGTGGAGCTGCGCTGCAGCATGCCTTCCACCGGCGGCGACAGCACGCGAACGAACGTGCCCTTTGGCCCCGCTCCCGTGACCACCGCAGGGAACACCTGGCCGATGCTGCCCTGCAACGCCACTGCCTGCGCCCGCTTAGCCATCGCGCGTTCCACCTTGCGCGCCGCCTTGTCCACCTGATTGCAGTGGTCGGCGATCGCTGCCAACTCGTCGTCCGTGTAAGGCGCAGGCAGACTCTGCAAAGCAGCGTGAACGATGCGCTGCGTCACCAGGTCCGCAAAGCGCCGATTGGGCGCGGTGGAGTGCGAGTAGTCGTGCGCCGCCAGCGCAAAGTGCGACGGCGGATACGGGTCGTCAGCCTTCACCAGCACATATTCGCCTGCGCCCATCAGCTTGATCACGCTCAGCGCCAGGTCCGGGTAGTGGTCCGGATCCTTCGCTCGCTGCTCGGCCAGCGCACGATTCAGGGCAAAGGAGTCGGCCTCTGCAGGCAGGTCGTACCCCAGCGGCTTCAGCAGGTCGGCAATGCGCGCCCAACGCTCCGGCGACCGCACCACGCGCCGAATGCTGGACCGACCCGCCGCGTGCAGAAACGTCGCAGCCGTCTCATTCGCCGCGATCATCAGGTCTTCGATCAGGTCCATCGCCGGATTGTGCAGCGTGGTCTCCAGCGACAGTATCTGCCCGTCCGCGACCACCGGCGTCGCCTCCGCGCGGCGAAAGTCCAGCGCGCCCGCGGCCTGCCGGTGAGCCCGGATGCGCTGCGCGCCTTCCACCTGCAGGCACAACTGCTCTACCATTTCCGGCTGCAGGTTGAGTGCTGTTGAAGGTTGCGCCGCCTTTGCTCCCTGCGTGCAAAGACCGCTGTCCAGCAGCGCGCCGATCTGCCGGTATGTCAACTGCGCCCCATTGCGCACCTGTGCGGCAAACAGCCTGCCCGCGCTCAGCGTTCCGTCCTGCGCGATCACGTACTCCGCCACGAGCGCGTTGCGATCCTCGCCCGGATTGAGCGACGTCAACCCCGTCGACAGCTCCACCGGCAGCATGGGGAAGTTGCGGGCCGCGGTGTACACCGTCTGCGTCTGCCGCGCGGCAAAGTGGTCCAGCGGCGAGTCCTTCGCGATCGTCGCTGCAACATCCGCGATGGCGACCCGCATGCGGATCGCTCCGACGTCCGTCCGCTCCGCCCACTCAATCTGGTCCAGGTCGCGCGACGTGTCGTTATCGATGGACGACCACGACAACGAACGAAGATCGATTGCGCCCGGAACCACGGGCTGCGGCGAAGACACGATCTGCCGAAGCTGCTGATCGCTGCCCGGTACCGATGTCAGATCGAAGTCCTCCCGGGCCATCTCGGCAGTGGCGGCGGCGCTGAAGTCGAAGTGCGGAGTTGCGGCGGGTGAGTGAGAAGGTGGCGGCGTAGACATGCGCGATTGAGACTACGCCCTGCACGACAACCTGCAAAGAATGCCAACGAAGCAGAACCACGTGGTTCCCATCAGCGCCGCGTGCCTCCCGGCTGGAACCGTCGCTGGAGGAAGCTCTCTCTACAATCAGAACCGCGAGGTGAATGGATGCGGATCCTGGTGGTTGGTGCGGGGGCGGTGGGCGGATACTATGGCGGTCGTTTGGCGCAGGCGGGACGTGATGTCACCTTTCTCCTGCGCGATCGCCGGGCGGCGCAGATTCGCGAACGCGGCCTCAACCTGATCAGTCCGCGCGGCGACGTGA
This sequence comes from Terriglobus aquaticus, assembly GCF_025685415.1. NCBI lineage: Bacteria > Pseudomonadati > Acidobacteriota > Terriglobia > Terriglobales > Acidobacteriaceae > Terriglobus > Terriglobus aquaticus. The sequence continues at coordinate 3,281,576 of NZ_JAGSYB010000001.1, read as the reverse complement.
CGCTCCATCCTGCCATCGTCTCCGCAGAGCAGCTTCGCTCCGCGGCACAGCCGTACGACCTGATCCTGCTGAGCACCAAGAGCTACGCGCTGGACGCGGCCATGGACGACTTTGCTCCTGCGGTCGGGTCGAACACCTTGGTCCTGCCGCTGCTCAACGGCATGCAGCACCTGGACACGCTGGACGCGCGCTTCGGTCGCGAGCATGTGCTGGGCGGCACCGTCCGCATCATGGCAGAGGTCTTGCCCAACGGTGACGTGTGGCAGCACAACCCGCTGGACCAGCTCACCTTTGGCTTTCGCCCTGCGACTGTCGACAACGCCGCCCGCGCCGCGCAGATACTCGAGCAGCTCACCGTCCACGGCTTCTCCACCACGAACTCGCCCGACGTGGTCGCCGACATGTGGCAGAAGTGGTGGCTGCTGGCCGCCATCGGCACCGCCTGCGTCCTGTCCGACGCTTCGCTGGGCGAGGCGCGTCGCACTGTTGGTGGTGAGGAGTTCAACCGCGCTGTTCTGGACGAGTGCATGGCCGTGGCCACCGCCAACGGCCACGCTCCGCGCGCGGAACTGATCGAAGAAATGCGCACCCGCTTCGCCGATCCCGACTCAACCGTGACCAGCAGTATGTACCGCGATATGAAGGCCGGCGGCGAAGTGGAAGCCGACCAGATCCTGGGCGACCTTATCCGCCGCGCGAACGGCGTGCCTACGCCGCTGCTGCGCGCCGCCTTTGTGCGACTGCAGATCTATCAGTCCAGACGTATCGCGACTGCCTGAAGCGCGACGCAACCGCCTGAGCGCCACCTCGTTACACAAGTGTCATCCTGAGCGAAGCGAAGGACCTGCTTTTCTTCCGTAGCAGCACTAACCACAGCGCAGCCGCTCTACAACGCCTGCGCCGCCGCGAACGCGCTCGCCCACGCCCACTGAAAGTTGTGGCCACCCAGGTGCCCGGTCACGTCCACCACTTCCCCGATGAACGCCAGCCCCGGCACGCTCTTCGCCTGCAGCGTTGCGCTGTCCAGGTCTGCCGTCGACACGCCGCCGCGCGTCACCTCGGCCTTGCTGAAGCCCTCGTCGCCCGCAATCGGCAGCGTCCACGCGTGCAGCGTCGCTTCCATCTGCTCCAGCGAGCGATTCTTCCAGTCCGGCGGAGCATTCGCCTGCAGCCAGCGGTCGCTCAGCCGCTGCGACACGTGCGCCCGCAGCAGCGCCGACGTCGTCGGCTCATCACGCCGCGCTCCCGGCTGCAGCAGCGGTCCAAACACGTTCTTGCCCGGCGCCAGGTCCAACCGCAACAAATCGCCCGGCGCACGGTACGACGACGCCTGCAGCACCGCCGGGCCCGACACGCCGCGATGCGTGAACAGGAGCTTCTCGCGAAAGACCGGCGGAGCCACACGACGCTTCGCCGCGGGCACGATCGTCGCCGTCACCTCGGCCGACACACCGCTGATCGCCGCCCAGTGCTCCAGCACCGGCTCGGGCAGCGTCAGCGGCACCAGCGCCGCGCGTGGCTCCACGATGCCGAGACCGAAGCCGCGGGCAATGTCGTACCCGATGCCGGTCGCTCCCATTTTCGGAATTGACAGCCCGCCCGTCGCCACCACCACGGTCCGCGTCTCCACCGCCCCGCTCGCGGTGTACACGGTGAATCCATCCGCATCGCGCTCCACGCGCTCCACCGCCGAGCGCAGCCGCGTCTCCACGCCGGCATCGCGGCACTCCGCCTCCAGCATGGTCACGATCGCCTGCGCCGAGCCGTCGCAGAACAACTGCCCCAGCGTCTTGTGGTGGTACGGGATGCGGTGCATCTCCACCAACGCGACGAAGTCTTTCGGCGTGTAGCGCGCCAGCGCCGACTTCGCAAAGTGCGGGTTCTCTGACAGGAAGTTCGCCGGTGTGCAGTGCAGGTTGGTGAAGTTGCAGCGGCCGCCGCCACTAATCAGAATCTTTTTGCCCGCGCGCTCCGCGTGGTCCAGCAGCAAGACGCTACGGCCACGCTTGCCCGCCTCCGCCGCGCACATCAGCCCGGCCGCGCCCGCACCCAGCACGACAACATCCCAACGCCGCTGTGGATTCCCCTGCGTCACTCCTTCGTATTCTATGAAGGCAATGGCAGAAGCACCCACAACCCGCCCCGGCTACGTGAACCCACAGCGGCAAAAGGTGCTGCGGCGCGTCCCCTGGGTCGACGGCGGCATGGACGGCCAGTACGTCTACATCCTGCGCTGCATCCGCGCCGGCTGCGGCTACGAATACGGCGAAGAAGGCATCCGCGTCCACCAGCGCCGCTGCCCACGATGCGACGACGGCGCCCCCGGCCTGCCAATCCCGGCCGAAGCTCCCACGCTCTTCACTTGACGTGGGCATGTGAGGCTAGCTTCCGCTAAGGGCGTTTCTCGTTGCCGATCGTCAGTCAGACCAGAGACTCGGCAGGTCAGCCATTCAGTTCAGATATTTCATATACGGTCACTTTCGAGCCCGCCTCTACCGAAACAAGGAAGTCCTTCCCGTTCAGCGAAGCAAGCGTCAGGTAGGGCGACGTGCGAGTCAGGTCCAGTTCACCTACTTCAAGGTGGGTCTTTGCTGAAAAGACGATTGCTGTGGTTCGCGTTTGTACCCACCAGCCCAGAAGATCATCATGTCCCTCGGTCCGTATTCCCAATCCAAACCGATCATCCGGTGTGAAGCGAACCGGCTGGGGGCAGTATTCGGCCTTCGCGTCTTTACACATAAAGCCAGCTGCAGCCGGAATAGCTGCTGCTCGCTTCAGATATTCCTCAAGAGACACCGTCCCCAGATCTCGTCTACAGGCGTCAGGCGTCTTAGCTACGGCCTGCTCTGCCGTATGATCACGCTTCGCCATCGCGTATATGCATTTCTGTCCCACGTCGAGGGACGGCACGGCGAGCTGGACGAACTCTCCTTGGGGAGTGTCTCCAAACACACTGCTGCCCACCAGGATTCGTCCTTCTTTATCCATCTTGACTGATTGGAATTCCAGTAAGTCAAGTTCCTTTGTCTCGGCCCTTTTTACAGGCTTGAACGTCGTGAGATCGACAACGGTGATAATGCTGTTCGTCCGAGATTTGCCTACAGCCTTCCCGTATACCCGCTTGAGCCAAAATGCACTCCCAACACAAACAACGTTCATCCCATCAGGACTGATGTAGAGCTTCACATCTGTTTGCTCGAGATCATGCTGGTCATGGGAAGAAAAGTAATCGGCTAATTGCAGGTGGTCGATCACCGGTCGCCCTGTGTCCCAGCCCTGTACCCGATACAGTTCCCATACTCCCGTTCGTCGGGAAGAAAAAATCAGCAGGTCACCTGTCTGCGTCAGGGCCAAGGCCTGCTGTCCAAAAAGCCCATGCATATCCCCAAGAGTCCACGCAGGCTGCTTCTGAGCAAATGAAAATTGCTGGAGCTGGCGCAATTGAGCCAAAGCGCTAAGTGGAAGCGAACACAAAATCAGACACACGACAGCTCGGATCGACGTTTTTGAATGCGCAAGAATATACATGGGTCAGCCTGATACCGAACGTGACCCATTCTTCCATACAGCTCCTCAAAGACCAGCGAGATTAGTACCGATATGTCGGCTTCAAGTCACCACCACGCCAGCTTGGTCTCACAGACTCGCCGGACCGTCTAAGCTGTGGGAGTGACGATGCGATCGGGTTCTCTGCTTGCCCTGGCCGGTGTGCTTTCAGCGTGTGTGTTGACTGGGTGCAACCCCCTGCCCGCACGGGCGGCCGCGCCTACCTATGGCTACCAGGTGGTGCAGCGCTTTCCGCACTCTACCCAGAGCTACACCGAAGGCTTCTTCTTCCTGGACGGTCTGTTCTACGAAGGCACCGGCATGGAAGGCCAGTCGGCCCTGATGGCCATTGCTCCCTCGACCGGTCAGCCCATTCAGAAGCGCGACCTCCCTCAGCAGTACTTCGGCGAAGGCATTGTCGACTGGGGCGCCAATATCTACGAGTGGACCTGGAAGTCGCACGTCTGCTTTGTCTATGACCGCTTCTCCTTCCGCCCGGTCAAGCAGTTCACCTACACCGGCGAAGGCTGGGGCATGACGCACGACAAAGCCAGCATCATCACCAGCGACGGCACGAGCACCCTGCGCTTCCGCAATCCCGCCACGTTTGCGGAGACGCGCCACATCGTCGCGCACGACGGCCCCAAAAAGATCGAGATGCTCAACGAACTGGAGTTCGTGAAAGGCGAGATCTACGCTAACGTGTGGCACGACGATCGCATCGCCCGCATCTCGCCCAAAGACGGTGCGGTGCTTGGCTGGATCGACCTGCACGGCATTCTTCCGGACTCACAGCGCGTCAACGCCGAGTCGGTGCTCAACGGCATCGCCTACGACGCCCAGCATGACCGCCTCTTCGTCACCGGGAAGCAGTGGCCCGCTATCTTCGAGATCAAGCTCGTTCCCAAGAAGTAGGTCGACGCAGCCGCGCTGAGAAAGAACCGAACGCACAGCGCCTGTCGGGCAGCCCCCGCGCACCTACTTGGTCGTCAGCAGCGAGAGCATCCGTTCCAGGCCGGCCCTGCTTGCAGGGTCGCGCCCCTTTTCCTGATACATGCGCTGATCCGCGATGCGGCACAGCTCATCCGGATCGGTGCTGTCCATCGGGTACATGGCTGAACCGATGCTGGCCGAAGCCTCAAGCGTGTGCGTCCCGGCGCGCGACCAGATCTTCACTGGCCGGTTCACGGCAGTGCGAATCGTCTGCTCAATGCTCAACGCCTGCTGCACCATGCGGCTGTGGCTGTCACCGTCCAACGTCTGTTCCGCCGATACCTGCAGATCAGAACGGCTTGCGACTTTGGGCGACGAGCTTGGCCGGCCATCTTTCGCTGCCGTCGCCGGATTGGCCGCCCGGCGCTCGCCGCTGTCGCGCAGGCGAGCCCAACGCCCTTCCTTCCGCGCGGGGTTTCCTACCTGTACATCGGTGGCCAGCAGCACAAATTCGTCACCACCCATCCGGGCCAGCGTGTCGGTCCGGCGCACCACCTGCTGCAGGCTCTCCGCCACCTTGCACAGCAGGGTGTCTCCCACGTCGTGACCCAGGGTGTCGTTCACTTCCTTGAAGTTGTTCAGGTCCATGTAGAACAGGATCAGCGCCGTTCCATCGCGTTCTGCACGCGCGATCGCGCTGCCCAGGCGATCCTCAAACAGGCGACGATTGGGCAAACCGGTCAACTGGTCGTGCAGCGCCAGCCATTCGTTGCTTTCCACCTGCCGTTCGAACAGGATCAGCAGCAGACCCACCGTGATCAGGAACTTCTGCATGTTCCAGACTTCGCTCGCCAGCGCGACCCATTGCGGATGCATACTTGCAATCCACGGATGCGTCGCGAAGCAACCGCCCCACACCACGAACCCCACCACAACCGCAACTCTGCCGCTGCTGGAGCGGGGCAGGCTCCACCCGAAGGTGACTGCCGTGGCCAGATATACCCCGGCCAGCAGCAGATAGGTGACAATCCGCGGCGAATGCGTGAAGGCGGCATACGTTGCGGGTGCCCACACCGCGATCAGCCCCACTAGGTAGCGGCGGGGGCGGCGCAACGCGATGGTGCTGGCAGCGGTCAGAACGACGCCGGCCACGGTGGTCGCCTCGTACACGAGGCGGCTGTTCACATCGCACCCATACACGGTCGCGAGCACCACGCCAGGCGCCGTCAACAGCACGAAATACAGGTGCGCGCGCGGCAGCCGTTGCAGGCCACGCACCGACGAGCGCAGAAACAACATCCCTGCCAACAGGTAGGCGTCCAGCGCGATCGCATGCAGCGCCCGGTGCGGTCCCGTCGGCAAGTGCATGCCGTACAGGATGCGCGCCACGCTCTCCAGCAGGATCAGCAGCAGCGCCGACATCCATAGCCGGATGTCGTGCTGCGGGTAGCGCCGCCGCACCAGCCACAGCACGGACAGGAGCACCGCCATGGCAAACAGGTCGGGCAGCAACAGGCTGTTCATGCTTCCGTACCGCAGAGAGAAAGTGGCATGCTCGGACGACCTCAACGACCCGCATCCAGAAAATCGAACAAACCGTACAGGTTAGAAAGGGATGGCAGCATTGTAAGCCAACTCCTTGCGTAATATGGCGTTGCTCACCGCGATCCGCCTGGTCTGCTGGTATGGAAAGCGACAGGTCTGTACACTGCCATAGGCGGCAAGCGCCTGAACCGGAAGGCACGGGCGGAACACCGGAGCGTACCCCACTGTTCCTTGTCCCGAACCGGACAGGCGCATCGGACGTACCAGGGCCGCAACATTTCGAGCATCAGACCCTCAGGAGAGAACACACATGGCAACCGTGGACGAGAAGGTAAAGAGCATCATCGTGGAACAACTGCAGGTGGACGAGGCCGAGGTCACCCCGGGCGCGTCGTTCCAGGAAGACCTGGGCGCCGATTCGCTGGACGTGGTCGAGCTGGTCATGCAGTTTGAAGAAGCCTTCGACATCCAGATCCCCGACGAAGACGCCGAGAAGATCAAGACGGTGAAAGACGCGACCGACTACATCGAATCGCACACCAAGGCGAAGTAACGGTGCCTGAGGGCGCAACGGTGAGGGAAGGCACTTCCGTGGCGGAAAGTTCGACAGCAGCACAGCAACACGAGACGGCGAATGGGCGCTTCATCCCCGCTCGCCGGGTGGTGGTTACCGGCATCGGCCTCATTTGCGGTATCGGCAACACTGCAAACGAGGTGTGGGACAGCCTGGTGGCGGGCCGCAGCGGTATGGCCGAGATCACGGCCTATCCGCTGGAAGGCCACTCGGTCCGCTTCGCCGCCGAAGTGAAGAACTTCGATCCGCACCAGTTCATCGACAAAAAAGAGGCCCGCAAGATGGGCCGCTTTATTCACTTCGCCCTGGCCGCCAGCGCCGAGGCAATGCAGCACTCCGGCCTGCAGGTGACCGAAGAGAACGCCGAGCGCATCGGCGTTCACATCGGTTCCGGCATCGGCGGGTTCGATGTGATCGAACGCGAGCACACCAACCTGATGAACGGTGGCCCCCGCAAGGTGTCGCCCTTCTTCATCCCGGCCACAATCGTGAACCTGGCCGCCGGGCATGTGTCCATTCGGTACGGCGCCAAGGGACCGAACGAGGCTGCCGCCACCGCCTGCACCACCGGCGCGCACAGCATCGGCGATGCCTTCCGCATCATTCAGCGCGGCGATGCCGACGCCATGATCGCGGGCGGCACGGAAGCCGCCATTACGCCGCTCAGCGTGGCCGGCTTTGCCAACATGAAAGCCCTCTCCACTCGCAACGACGACCCGACGCGCGCCTCCCGTCCCTGGGACAAGGATCGCGATGGGTTCGTGGTCGGTGAAGGCGCCGGCATCCTCATCCTGGAAGAGCTGGAGTTCGCCAAGGCCCGCGGCGCAAAGATCCTGGGTGAGGTGGTCGGCTACGGCATGAGCGCCGACGCCTTCCACATGACCGGCATGGCGCCGGAAGGCGAAGGCTGCAAGCGCGCCGTTCTGGCCGCCCTGAAATCTGCAAACCTGCAGCCAGACGTGATCACTTACGTAAATGCCCATGCCACCAGCACCCCGCTGGGCGATGCCATGGAATCCAAAGGCCTGGAGCACGTGTTTGGTGAGCGCGCCCTGAACCATGAACTTCTGGTCAGTTCGACCAAGTCCATGACCGGCCACCTGCTCGGCGGCGCGGGCGGCCTGGAAGCCGGCATCACGCTGATGGCCATGCAGAAGGGCATCGTCCCGCCGACCACCAACCTGGACAACGTGGATCCGGAGTGCCGGCTGAACTACGTCCCGAACAAGCCGGTGGAGGCGTCAATGCCCTACGCTCTGTCGAACTCCTTCGGCTTCGGTGGCACCAACGGCTCGCTCATCTTCAAGCGCTGGGACGAGTAACGTCTCCGCGCGAAGCGCACGAAAGGCGCGGCCACGGCCGCGCCTCTTCCTTTGCGCAACAGTCCAGAGCCTAGCTACGGTCGTAAAACGCCGGCGGCTCGAAGCCCAACGCTCGCAGGTACACATACCCCTGCCCGCGATGATGGATTTCGTTGTCGACCGTGTACTGAATGGCCTCCATGCCAGTCACCTCGTACTGCTCGTAGATCTTGATCTTCTCGTGGAAGCGCTCGGGTGCAATAGCCGGCACAATCGCATCGATCTTGGCCGTATGCTCGTCCCACAGCCGCAGCAGCCCGGCCTTGTCGGTCGGCTTCTCGGCGATTGGGTCGCCCCACGTGCCGGTCGCTACCTGGTTCGCCACCGGCAGAGCCATGCCCAGGAACTCGTGAACCATTGCGCCAAACGTGCGCATACCGCCAAGGGTGAACGTGAACATCTGATCCTCCGGAAAAGCCTCGATTACCTTGCGAGTCAACCTGCGATGCCCCTGCCAGTGCTCCAGAACCTGCGCCTGGGTGCATGGACAATCGCCCGTCTTCCTGTCCCCTGCCATCTCCGCCTGTGCCATCTCCACTTCTCCTTCGCCCTGCCTGGGCTCGAGATTCAACCTACAAACCATTGCCGACAGCCTGTGTCGTAGATTGAAGAAAGAATCAGGCCCATGTACGACCCGATCATGCGCGTCTTCACCACGCTGGAAATCCTGCAGGCGCGCGATCGCGTGACCGGCGCAGAACTTGCGGAGCGGCTTGAAGTCGACCTCCGAACGGTGCAGCGCTACATCGTCCGGCTCAAGGATCTCGGCATCCCGGTGGACTCCACCGCCGGCGTGGGCGGCGCCTACCGCCTGCGGCCCGGCTATCGCCTGCCACCGCTCGTGCTTACCAACGAAGAGGCCTTTGCCCTGTCGCTCGGCTTGCAGGCGCTAAAGGAGATCGGCTTGGCCGCATTTGCGCCAGCGACCGAGGGCGCACGCGCCAAGCTGGCCCGCGTTCTGCCGCAAGCGCTGCGAGAAAGCATGGACGCCGTCGCGGAGGTCGTCGCCATCGAGCCCGGACCGTGGGTGGTCCCCACCTCCGTCGAAAGCCTCACGCGCGCGGCCACTGCCATCCGGGCCTGTCGCCGCGTTCGCTTCGACTATCGCTCGCACGCCGATGTCGCCTCACGCCGCGAGATGGAACCCTACGCCCTCTTGCACACCGACGATCGCTGGTACCTGATGGGTCGCGACCTGCACCGCGCGGCGCTCCGCACCTTTCGCCTGGACCGCGTGGAGCACCTGGAACTCTGCAGCCCCACCTTCCAGAGGCCGGCAGACTTCGACGCCCGGCGCTACTTCGCCGAACGCATGCCATTCTTCCAGTCCACCTACCAGATCGACGTTTGGATCGACATGCCGATCGAAGAGGTGAGGGGCAGCTTTCCGGCGGGCCGCATCGCCATCGAGCCGGACAACGGAGGCACTCGCCTGCGTTGCAGCCGCGACAGACTGGAGATGTTCGCCGCCATGCTGCTCAGCACCGGCCGCCGCATTGTGATCCACTCACCCGACGCCCTGCGTGACACCTTCCGCGACCTCGCACGTGGCGCACTCGAGGCCGCAGGCGACGCGAAGGCCTAAGCCCACCTATGCGTAACGGCGACGTTCCGTAAGCATCTGACTCACGCCGCCAAAAGTCAGCATTTTTGCAGGCTTTGACCCCTATAATCCGGGGCAAGTCAGCACGCGCCCAACCACGTCGCCAAATCTGCTGCCAGGGTCACCTCGCCATGGGAACACCACCGTTCGGACCCTTCGCCCAGCAGCCCGCGGCAGCGCCGGCGTGGGTGCCCTATCTCAACCTGGTGCACGGCGTGCGCATGGACTACCCGAACACCTGGATGACCCAGGAGCAGGCCACGCCCTTCACCTTCGTCGCCTGGTTCGGCTCGCCGCAGCAGGGTCCGCAGGATCCGTTCCAGGAGAACCTGACGGTCACCGTGCAGCCGGTGTTTGCCGGCACCACGCTGGACGGCATCGTGCAGACCTGGCAGACCATGGCCATGCAGGCGCGGATCCAGGTGGCGGAGTCTGGTCCCTCGACCCTCGCCGGCCAGCAGGCCTTTCGCGCTCTGTGCCAGACGCCGCCCCAGCCACCCGCCGGGCAGCCCAACCGGGTTCTGCTGTTTGCCTTTCTGCTGGGTAACCGCGCCTGCACCGTGGCGTACACCGGTCAGTCCAGCCACTTCGATCAGTTCCTGCCCACCGTGCAGCAGATGCTTGCTACCCTGCAGGTCCACTAGACTTAGCCGCACCCGAGGAGATCTATGAGCCAGCAGGATGTGTGGAACGTGGTCGGACGCGCGAAGCTGGATCGCGACTTCGCCAACCGCCTCTTCCAGGACCCCGATGGAACGCTGAAGTCCGAGGGTGTCCATCTGTCGCCAGAAGAACTGCAAGCCGCGCTCGCCGGCCAGTCGCCGCCGCTCATGGGCTCGCCCTGGCCGCAGTCCGCCGCGCAGCCTCCGCAGGACCCTGCCCTTCAAGGACTCCTACAGCAGGAGATGGCCAAGCAGTATCGTGCCCAGGCGGAGCGCAACATGGAGCTTGGCATGTTCACGGTCCAGACCCTGAAAGACACCATGAAGCACGCCACCAGCACCTACAAAAAGATCAACATCATGAACCAGGCCATGTTTTGGCTGGGCATGTCTTTGTTCGTCTTTGCGGTCGGCTATGCCGTCTACTCGCACAAGCTGGACTACAGCCTGGTATTTGCCGGGCTTGGCACTCTCAGCTTCATTGCGACCTTTATCACGGGGCCGCTCGGCAAAACCCAGGGCGCACTTTCAGATCTGATTTCGGCCGAGATCGCCTTCATGTCCTACTTCGAGCAGATCTTCCTTATCGAGGGCCTGGCTCGCATCCCATGTCCGGACAATCCCATGCAGCCCGATCCCGCGCGTGTGGAGCGCGCCAGCGAACTGATGCAGCTGCGCTCCGCCGAAACGGCAGAACTGCTGCATCGTTACCTGACCCGGACCGACAAAGATGCGGCGGACGACACGGGCAAGACAGCCAGCACCAGCAAGACCACCGCAGATGCTACAGGAGCCCTCCTCAGCCGAACCTGAGCAGCCCAGCCGCTGTCGTGTGGTCCGGCGGGAAGCAGCTTAGCTCTTCACCACCGCCTTGACCGTGGGCGTTCCGTCGATCACCTGGCCCAGCTCCGTTTGCTGTGCCGTGGCGCGAAGCAGGGCCTGGATGATCTGCTGATCCACCTCGGACGCGTGCTCGATCTCCACCGGATACAGCACGGCAAATTGCGGAGCGTCGGTCAGTTGCAGGCGCGACTCGATCTCCGGCGCCTGGATGGCCGTGTCCAGCCACGTCTCCACACTGCGGTGCTGCGCCTCCAGCTTGGCCTTGTACGTCTCGAACACGCCCTGCACGATGCCCTGCACCTGCTTCAGCGCGGCCTCGTATCCTTCCACCGGCTTGAACTTCAGCGTCAACTCGTGCCAGGCGTACTCCGTTCCCGGAATCTGTTTGTATAGCGGCGTTCCCGTCTGGAACAGCACGGAGTTGGCAAACACCGCCACGCGCCCCGTGGTGTGCAGCTCGGTCCCGGTGCCCGTCAGCTCCAGCATGTAGAAGCGCACCAGGCCAACCTCCACCACCTCGCCGGTCACGCCCGCCACCGTGATGCGATCGCCCACACGCACGCCGTAGCGACCCACGATGAAGAAGTACGCCGCCACCGACAACAGGATGGTCTGCAGACCCACCGCAATGCCCGCGCTGATGAAGCCCGCAAACGTGGCCAGCGAACTGAACTGCGTCACAAAGCCGAAGATGAGCACAAGTCCCGTGAGGAAGCCAATCACGATCCTTCGGATCAGCAGAATTTGTCGCCGACGTCGCGTGTCCTGCACATAGCGCGTGGTCGCGCGGCGCCACAGTTCTCCGAAGGCGAAGATCACGCCCAGCGCCAGCGCAATCAGCACCACGCGCACCAGCAGCGCATGCAGCACCGTGCTCTCGGTCGACGCCACGGACGCCCGCCAACTGCCGTAGGTGGCCTGCGCCTGCTCCAGCAGCAATACCTCCTGGCTCAGCGGCACCGCCACGTCACTCAGCGTGGTGAATGCGTCGGCCAGGGCGTCGTAGGTCTTGCGTTTGCTCGCGAGGTCCGCCGTGGATGCGCCCGTGTCGGCCGCGATGCGCTGGCTCTCGGCCATGGTCGCCTTCAACACATCCAGCAGCGGCTTGCGCAGATCGTCGGCCTGGTCGTGCAGCATCTGCAGCGTCTTCACGCGCTCATCAATGGCCCGCTCCGTGCTCAGCAGTTGAAAGAGCACCGTGCCCTGCGTCGTCACACCGGCATCGCGAATGGACGCGATGCTTTCCACCGTTGCCGGGACCGTCTTCTGCGAAGAGTTCACCAGCTCCGGCACAGACTTCTGCAGTTGGTCGATGTTGCCCTGCAATCCGCCCTGGTTCGCCGTGGAAGTGAGCGCCACCTTTTGCAGGGCGCCGACCACCGCGCTCAGCAGCTTGATCTGGCCCTCCAGGTCACCCTGCTGGTCCAGCAGGGTGCCGCGTTGCGCGGCACGCGCGTGCGCAATCTGCTGCGTCAGTGAGGCATCCTGTGTCTGCAGATCGGAAAGCCGTTGCGCGTTGTTGCGCAGCACCTCGGCGATCTTGTTTGCCTCCTGCGGAGGCGGGCTGCTGGTGTCGCCGGGCGAAGCCTTCGGGTTAGGAATGCGCGCCAGGAACGCGGCTTGGCTACGGGCAGCCTTGAAGGCAGTCTGGCCGATCTGCATTGCCTCGGCCTGCGTCTGCTGTGCGTAGAGTACGTCGCTGGGCTCGCCCAGCTTCTGGATCGGCACCGCCGTCATGCGGTAGTAGCGAACGATCTCGCTCAGGTGCGACAGGATCGCCCGCGACTGCGCAGGGATGTCGATGCCCTGGATCAAACCCGGCGGGAACGGTGCGGGTAGCGCCGCGATTTTGCTCGCAGTCTGTGGCGAGGGAGCAGTGGGCTGGCCGGGCTGCGCCCCGTTGGCCGCAGGTGTCGCGGCAGCAGCAGTTGCGGCCGTGGCGGCAGTGACCGCCGCCGTGCTCGCTGACACCGGAGCCGCAGGGGCCGCTGCGCCACCCGTGCTTGCCGGGGAGGGGCTCTGCGCCCAAGAGACAGAAAGAAACAACGACACGCAAAACGCGCCATAGCGGAGAAAGTTCGGCGCCCGGAAACCAGTCATCGCTCGTTAGATGAGCTTGGGCGCGCATCGTTCTGCCCCGCACGGAACAAGGCGCGATGTTACGGCCTCCCCTGTCGGCAGAGATGCACATCGCACACGCACGCGATTACCTGCCAGTCGGTCTCAGTCGCGTGGGTTGCAATCGACTCCACGCAAAGCAAACGCACCGGAGACTCCGGTGCGCTGCTTGCTCCTTGAATGATCCGTGGAACGGAACGTATCCGCCGTTACCAGTCCAGCTTGTCCGGGAAGAACTCCGCGAACAGGTCGTCATAGTACGGCTTCAGTTCCTTCATGTCGGGCTTGGTGTGACCCTTGGAGTACAGGTCATACGGGTTGAACTTCAACACCGCCGGCAGCATGGCGCGGTCCTGATCGTTCAACAGGTGCTCGTACGCTCCGTGCCGGTGCCACGCGTAGAACGAGTGGTAGCGCAGCATGTACAGCGCTTCCATCGGCAGGTGGTTCTTCATCACCTCGTAGATGTAGCCGTCATGGCCGAAGCTCATGTGCACCTTGTCGAGGCCGCAACCGGGCTCATAGATGCCGTACTTGGTCGAGTACACCGGGTGGTTGTAATCCGGGTTCGCCTTGAAGTACTCGGGGAAGACGATCTTGTCGGAGTACGCGCAGCCGGTCGGGAAGGTGTCGCCCACCACGCCCCACTGCGGCTCGCCGTACAGGCACAGGCACTTGCCCAGGTCGTGCACAAAGCCGGTCGCCACCATCCAGCGCGGGTGGCCGTCGCGGCGGATCGCCTCGCTGGTTTGCAGCAGGTGCTCCATCTGCGTCAGGTCGGTGTCCGGATCGCTGTCGTCGACGAGCGTGTTCAGGAACTCCGCTGCTTCCCAGATCGACTTCTTGCCGCGCGTCAGGCCGAAGTATTCCTTCTCCTTGCCGAGGACGTACTCGTGCGACTGGAACTGGTGGTTCAGGCGGTAGAACTCCGCCACGCCGGGGTTCGCTTCGGCGTCGTAGTTGCGGAACTCTTCTTCCGTCTTGCCTTCCTTGTAGCGGCCCTGCAGAAACTCTTCCCAGTCGTCCTCGACCGGCAACAGGTTCTTGTTCTCTACCGCCGTCGCTTCCATGTCTACCACTGCTGTCGCCATCGCCCGCTCCTGTTCTGTCACGCAAGCCGCGCCAGGCATGCTGCCCTGGGCGCGGCCGGAAATGTGCGCTCCCAGGTCGCAATTCCCTTTACGTTAGCGCTAACGATACGCACACGGAACAACGATTGGCAAGAGCTTTCCGTGCAACTTTCAGACCACACGCAAACCGCCTTCCAGACAAGCCGTCGCTCACTTCCGACCTCTCCGCGAGCGCACAAGTCACACATTCCGCACGGTCGGCGTCGTATGCTCAAAACGGGTGCAATGCGCCCAAGGAGTTGCATGCCCACGCTCGAGACAAACCAGCTGCTCAGCACCGCGGTGGACGCCGCCGACAGCCGCAAAGCCGAGGAAATCCGCATCCTCGCCCTGGACCCCTCGGAAAGCGCGCTGACCGACTACTTTCTCATCTGCAACGGCACCAACGAGCGCCAGAACGCCGCGATTGCCGACGAGATCGAAGGCCGGCTGAAGCGCGAGTACGGCATCTACCCCAACTCGGTCGAAGGCCGCCGCCAGGGCGAGTGGATTCTGATGGACTACGTCGATTTTGTAGTCCACATCTTCATGCCCGAAAAGCGCGAGTACTACGGCCTGGAACGTCTGCGCAAAACGGCCACCCGCGTCAGCATCGACGACCTGAACGCCGACATCACCAAGGCACTGGCCGACGCCCGCAAGAAGAAGCCGGTGGCCGCCGCACCCGCAGAGGACGCCGACAGCGAAGACAGCACCACCAAACGCGGCGGCAAGACCGGCCGCAAGACCTCGGCCCGCGTCTCAAAGGCCCTGGCCGGCACGGTCGAGATTGCCGACGAAGAGGAGAAGCCCAAAAAGGCGAAGGCGGGCGTGAAGAAAGCGGCCGCAAAGAAAGCAGCTGCCAAGAAAACCCCGGCCAAGCGCAGCGTCACCCCGCAGCCCGCGGGGAAGAAAGGTGCCAGGAAGGCACCTTCGGCCAAGAAGTAGCGTCCGAACAAACCGTAACAATGAAGCCGGCGGAGACGCCGGCTTTCCCTTGTGCCGTCCGCCTTCCGAACGCGGTCCCTACCCTCAGGGGAACTGGAATGAGGTCCAACCCGCCGTCCAGCCACACTGCCAGTGTTCCGGTTGCCCATCCGAACCGTCGTAGCCCTGCGGCAGCGCCGGAGTTCCCGCGGACTCAGCTGGGAATGCCATGGGAAGCGGGAATGGCGCGGGAGCGTAGGGCGGCGCAAAAGGCGATTCCGGCGGCAGGTAGTCGCTATGGTCGACCTTCCAGTCGTCGGGCAGACGCCAACCCGGCCCGATGTTATTGGGCGAGGGATAGGCAGTTGGTCCCTCGCGCCCCAGCGCCGCATGCCAGTACGGGTGCCCCCGCGCAAAAATACCGCTGATTGGGTTCCCCAGCGGATACGCGAGCCGCAACACTTTGTCCTGCTTCGATCCCAGCACCGTCACTTGGCCGATGCGCTTGGCGGTTTTCGCGAACTCGCCGGTCAGGCAATCATCGTCGACCGCGGGCGCCATCAAGATGAGTCGCCGGACGTCGAACGCCGAGGATAGCTCCTGGATCGTTCGCAGGGCAACGCGAGCACCTAGGCTGTGCGACACGAAGGAGATGCTTCGAACCTGCTGAAAATTCAGGTTCAGGTACCGGCCGAACGCCTGGCCCGAGCGCATTGCGGCCTTGGCCGCGAAGGCGTATTCCAGAGCGCCTAGCCAGGCGGAATCGCCCGGCCATAGGCCGCCTACCAGCAGAGCGTTCGCGCCCAACGTCATCAGCCGCTGCCATTGCTGAAAGTGATCCACCGCCCCTGCCTGGTGCACGTTGAACCCGTGCAGCGCAATCAGGACGTCGCGGCCGCGAACCTCTTCCAGCAGCTCCCGGCCGTCGACAAAGGTGAGATAGCCGTCCGTGACCTGCACCGGGCCAACGTCACCGCCGATCCGGCTAGTTCTGCAACTCAGAAACCACATGGCTAACTCTTCCAGACCTGAACGGCCTTGGCGCCGGCCTGGATCGCGCTTGCCACGTCCTTGGCGACCGGAGCCAGCGGCGTCGCAATGAGCCCGATCAACAGGGCGCGTCCATACTCCTGCGCTCCGCGCTCTCCCAGGCAGTATGCTCCGGCCGCCGCCAGCACGACGGAGAGTGCTGCCGCCAGCACTTTGGCAGCGTTGCGATACTGCTGGTCGGCACGCTGGTACGCCTGCTCCAGCAACGTCGTCACGATCAGATCGAAGCGCGCGTAAACGTCGGTTTCTTCGGGTAACAGCGCCGCACCCCTGGCAATCTTTCCGAACACACTCGCCAGCACCGTTGCATCTACCCCGGTGAGCGCCGCCAGGGAAGCCACCGCAGACGGCCTGACTGCAAGCTTCACCAGGCTTTTCGCAATGGCGATCTGGTCGTCCTTGGTCACGCCGTTCACCCAATTCGACTTGAGCGAGACCAGCACAGACCGAAGCGAAAGCGCCGGAGCCAGCGGAGGCTCGCCCGTGCTCGCGGCGGCCGCCGCTTCGGGCGTGGCTTCTGGAATGAGCGTCGCCATCACCTTGGCGATCACGCCAAATCCAACGTTGGACACGCCAAACGCGATGGATTTGGTCGCGTCCACCAAGCCATACGCGGCTGTACCCAGACCGCCGATCGCGGCAGTAATGGCGCCAATGTGATTCAGCAGGTAATCCGCAGTCGCAGCAGCAGCCTGAGCCATACGTGCGTCTCCCAGTGTCGCGAGTCCCGATGCGTAACATGGAACGCCGCTGTAAGGCGTTCCGGTTTCAGCCGCATCATACCCGCAACCCCTAAGGAGTCCACCGCTTTTTTCGACTGCTAGAGTCGGAGTTACTTGTCGTTCACCGCTGCATCGCTGCAGTCCTTGGGCGCGATCAGCGGGTTGCACCGCGCCGCCAGACCGTTCGGCAGCTCGACAATGAAATCGCTCCATTGCGACTTCTCACCCGGCGGGTAATCCGTGCTGATGATCTGTGCGCCGGAGCGCAGGGCAAGCTCGCGCCGCGTGGTGTCGTTCGTGCGCGCCTCTTCCGTGCCCTCGTCGGTGCGGGTGCGGACGATGATGCCCTGCTTCACCGACGCGTCGATCGACTCGGCCGTGCCGTTGTTCTGCTCTTCAAACGCCGACTCCGGAGTTCCCGGTGCCGAGTTGGTGAACAGCACGCGGCCGCGCAGCGCCGGATGGCCTTCCGAGTACATCGCCGTGAACTTGCGATTGTCCAGCAGGAACACTACTTTGCCGCGCGCACTCTCGAGCGTGGGCCAGCCATGCTCCGTAATGGCAGACGGCAGGTCCTTGCCGCTGCCACGCACGTCGTCTGGCGTGATCAGCTCCGCAGGCGTGAAGACGCTGCGGATCTCCTTGTCCAGAGCGTCGAACACGGCCGGCGTAAACGGCTCCGGCATGGGCGTGCCAGGCAGGTGCGGCTGCTCCTCTTTCGCTTCGATCAGCAGAAACAGCGGCACGTGCTTCGGATGCGCCTTGGACCACGCCTGCACCTCGCGCAGGCAGTCGGTGAACAGCGTGCACCGGGTGCGCTGGTCGATGCCGGTCACGTGCATCACCTTGAAGCCCGGCTGGTTCATCTTGCCGTCTGTGTTGTACGGCGGATCGGCCGGCAGCCCCGCCTTGGCAATCGCGTCGTCGGCCGCAATGTGCGCGTAGCGGCCGCCCTTCGCGTCCGCGTGCACATCGATCTCCAACTGCCGCACACCGCTGTCCAACTGCTTGGTCAGTGTGGGATGGCTGTAGTCCAGGCTACGCAGCGCCTTCGGATTCTGCTTCGCCAAAATCGCCTTTACGCCTGGCGTGAGGCCCGCGTGGTAGCTGTTGTGGCTGCCCACCACCTGGATCTGGTTCATGCGCACATCCGCCTGCGCCTGCAGCGCCAGCGTTCCGCAAAGCAGCAACGCGGCAGAGCCCATCGTCTTCCCAATCATCCGAATCATTCCTTGCATCGCGGCTCATACGCTCGCACCGCGCAGTTGCGTTCCCCGTGGAAGTGACGAAGGCCCGCACGTTGAAGACGCGCGGGCCCTGGTCGCTGAGTGTTGGTTAGAAGATCAGCTTGCCAGCCAACTGCAGCTGACGCGCCGGGTATGCCGACGTGACCGCGCCGAACGACGAGCTGCCGTAGGTGCTGTTGGGCGCCTGCAGGTTCACCTTGTTCAGCACGTTGAACGCCTCGGCGCGGAAGTCGAGGTGGACGCGTTCTGAGAACACCGGGAATTGCTTATGCACGCCCAGATCGGCCTGGTAGAACGGCGTCGACCGAACCACGTTGCGCGACAGGTTGCCCCACGGATACGTGGTCGGCAGAGCGAAGGCAGCGTTGTTGAAGTAGCCCGTGATCGTTCCACCCGTTGCCGTGCGCTTCCGGTTGATTGCGGGCGCAAAGATCGGCTGACCCGCCACGCGGTTCGGGCGATAGGTAACCAGGTCCGATACGAACAGGCCGCTGGACGTGGCGAGCGAGTAGTTGATGTTGATTGGCAGACCGCTGGTCACCTGATTCACCAGCGTCACCTGCCATCCACCCAGCACTGCGTTCACCGCGCCATTGCTGTTGCTGCCGAAGTGGCGACCGTGACCGTAGGGCAGGTCATACACCATGGACAGTGTGTCGTTCAGCGGCTGATCGTATCCGCCCGGGCCGTAGTCCTGGCTCGTGTTGCGAATGTTCACGCGCGAGTTGTCACCGTTCGCAGTTTCCAGGTGTCCGCTGGAGATGTCGAACACGCGGCTGTAGGTGAACGAGTTCAGAAGGAACAGGCCAGAGCCGAGGCGCTTTTCCGTCCGCATCTGCAGCGAGTTGTAGTTCGCCGAACCCTCGTTTGCCGCGATCTCGATCTCCTGGAAGTTCGTGATCGGACGACGGGCCTGCACATTGGGGCAGCCCGAGCTCAGGAGGCATGGCGTGGCCTGGTTGTAATCGCCCAACACCTGCAGGTGCGTGCTCTTGTTGCCAACGTAGCTCAGGTCCACCAGCCAGCCGTGGCCCAGGTCACGCTGGAAGCCGACGAAGTAGTTCTGCACGTAGCCGGTCGGGTTGTGCCGCGGGATGTAACGCGACAGCACGTTGAGCGGGTTGAAGTTCGCTGGCGAAACCAGGCCAGCCGCGTAACCCTGCTGCGTTTGGCGGAAGCAGTTTGCCTGCACCTGCGTGTCGTTCTGGCACAGCGTTGAGGGCGACGGCGTCACCTGCGAAGCGATGTTCGCGTTCACCACGTTGGGACCGTTGTACGTCAGGTTGTTTTCACCACCCGCGCGGTTCCACTGCGAGTACACGATGCCGTAGCCGCCGCGCACCACCGTCTTCGCGTCCAGCGTCTTGGCAAAGCCAAAGCGCGGCGCGAAGTTCGTGTAGTTGATGTTGACCTGCGCGCGATCGGCGATGCTGCCGTTTTTCGCCTGGATCAGTGTGCTGGTTGTCGGGTCATAGTTGGCCAGCTTGTTGTCGCGCTCATACTGCGGCGTGACAATCTCATACCGCAGGCCCACGTTCAGCGTCAGGCTGGGCGACACCTTGATGTCGTCCTGCACGTACATGAAGTTGTAGCGCTGCCGCACGTTCACAATCGCAAACGTGGTGAGCGAGTAGCCGGAGCGGTTGCCGAAGAGGAAGTCCGTCAGGTTGCGAGCTTCCTGCAATTGCGAGCTCAGGCTGGGCGCGCTGCCGGCCGGCGTGGTGTTGGTCGGGTTGGTGCAGTTCGCGACGGACAGAGCATTAGCCGCCTGGCATGCGGGGGTATTCGCAACTGCCGGATTGATCGCCGTGGAGTACAGACCCGCGTAGTTGTCCTGACCGTAGCTCGGGTTGAAGTCGTTGATCTGCGTGTTCACCTGCTGGAACTCGAAGCCGAGCTTCAGCGCGTGGCGGCCGCGGATTGTCGTGTAGTTCGCCTTGGGGTTGAAGATGGTCGGGTTCTGGAACTGCGGATTCGACGTCTGCGCGCCGAACTGGCTGAAGCCAGTGATCGCTTGTCCGTTCAGCGACCGCACGATCGTCGGGTCCGTCGGCAGGCCGTCGGTGATGCCGCTCTGCGTCAGGATGGACGCCTGGCCCACACCGATCGGCGTCTTGCCGCCCTCGTTGTGCGACCAGCCGAAGCGCAGGTCCAAGAGGCGCGTTGCCGACAGCGTGATGGTCGCGCCGCCCGCAATGTCGCGGTTCAGGATGTGGACGTTGCCGTTCGCGTTGCCACCCGCCGGCCCGGGGATACCCGGCGGCGTGAAGATGGTGGCGCGATGCTCGGAGTAGCGGCCGAACAGGCTGTACCGCGGCGAAAGCGTGTAGTCGATGCGACCGTCGCCCTTGTCGTCGTTGATCGTGCCGCGCGGCGTCGTGTTGTAGTTGTTCGCCAGCCCGGCCACGTTGTTCGCCGGCAGAGCGGCGAGCACGTTCTTGGCAAACGTGGTCATGTCGGCCTGCGGAACGACGCCCAGGTAGGTGCGGCCCGTGATCGGATTACGCAGCGGAATCGCGTTCGCCGGGTTCGACGGATCGTCGTTCACATAGAACAGGCCGGCGCGCTGGTTCGCCGTCGGCAGCGTGGACACCGTGAGCGCCTGGTTGAAGATCGTCCGGTTGCCTTCGTAATCGGTAAAGAAGAAGGCCTTGTCCTTGAAGATCGGTCCGCCGAAGGTTCCGCCAAACTGGTTGCGGATGTACTTCAGGTGCGTGCCCGGCGTGGAGAAGTAGTTGTTCGCATTCAGCGCCGTGTTGCGGTTGTAGTCGTAGGCCTTGCCGTGAAACGCGTTGGTGCCGCGTCGGGTCGACACGTTGATGACCGCGCCCGGGTTGCGGCCGTATTCCGCGGAGTAGTTGTTCGTCTCTACGCGGAACTCGTCGACAGCATCGGGCGAGGGCGGAATGTTCTCGTTTGCAAAGCCCTGGTTCGACGTGCCGTAGTTGTTGTTGTCCAGGCCGTCCAGCAGGAAGTTGTTGAAGGCAGAGCGCTGGCCGTCCACGTTGAAGCTGGCTTCGCGGCTGTCGGGCGCACCCGTCTCCAGCGCGGAGCGGCGCGTGCCCGGCGCCAGCAGCGCCAGGTCGGCGTAGCTGCGACCGTTCAGCGGCAGGTTCTCCACTTCGCGGGTGCCAATCACCTGTCCGCGCGAGCTGGTTTCCGTCTCCAACTGCGTGGGCAGGCTGTTCACCTCGACCACTTCGTTGGACGATCCAACCTTCAGGTCGGCATCCACACGCTGACGGGCGTTGACGGTGAGCGGAAAGGTCGCGCTCTCATAACGCGAGAAGCCGCTCGCCTCGGTCTGTACCTTGTAGTCGCCGATCTTGACGCTGGCGAACTCGTACTTGCCATCCTTGTCGGTCTTCACCGTCTGGGTCACGCCGGTCTCAACGTTGGTGAGCGTGACGGTGGCGTTCGCAACGGCAGCACCGGAAGCATCGCGGACGAAGCCGAGGACCGACGCGGCGTCAAACTGGGCGAAGACCGGAATGGCACAGGACAGCAAAACGGCGGCGCAGCACAGGCGAAGGCCATGCGTACGTGTGGATCGAAGAGACATACTTACTCCTGGTTCGGATACTTCCATCCTGGGGCAACGACCGTCGACTGTGGTGACAGCACGATGAAAGTCGCTTTCCGGGGCGGCACCCACAATCCACCTTCGTTAGCGCTTACGTCAAGGGTTTTTGCAGATATTTCCTGAGTCACCGCGAAGAGCGTTACCCCTGTACCAGCAAAGTCACTCCCCGCGTAGGTCCTCTGCCTTACGACCCGAGAGGTTCCTATGTCCTGACCTAACTGGAACAGAACGGCATTGGTTAGATCCTAACTATCTGCCTGACACTTTAGGCAGACCTAGGAAAAGCGTGTTTGCCGCTGCAGCCGAACCGACGCGGCCACCAGGCTGACCACCAGCACGACCGCAAGCACCGCGATCCACCGGCCGTTCATCGTCAACGCCGGTCGTTGCGCCTTCGTTGCAAGGAAGATAAACACGCCGCATGCCGTGGCGACGATCGCGTAGTCCCACCACCGCCGGCGTTCGCTGCGGTCGCCAAACTCTTCGCCTGCCTGCGCGGCGAGCGTGCGCTGGTAGTCCAGGCCGTAGCGGTCGCACTCGCGCGCCAGCGCCTGATTCACGGAGCTGTGTTCCTTCGCCGAAGCCACTGCCGTGCTCACCGCCAGCGCTCCCAGGATCATCAGCGCCGAGCCCGCAATGACGAGCATGCGATGCGCGCTGTCTGCGTGGCGCAGTTCGCCAAACACCAGCGCACCCCACGCGAGGCCCCACAACTGATTCGTGTTCGACAACGGAATGCCGCGCCCGATGCCCAGGTACTTGCAGGCGAACTGCTGAAACAGGTCGCCCACTACCCAGATCATGCCGCCCAGAAAGAGCCAGAACAACACCGGCCGAATCACGGAGAAGTGGAACGCCGGCGCGTTCGCGCCACCATCCAGCGAGTACACCAGCACCAGCATGGTCACCAGCTCGCCCACGGTAAACGCCGTGACAAACGACAACGGGTTCATGCCGCTCAGGTACGCCTTGCGGTACGGCACATACATGGTGCCCCACATCAGGCTGGCACCCAGCGCCGCCAGCAAACCGCCGCCCACGTGCGTGCCCATGCTGCTGCCCGTTTGCAGCGAGCTGAAGCCCAGCAGGATCGCCGCCGCGATGATCAGCACGGTGCCCAGCACCACCTTCGCGATGTTGCCGCGACTCGCGCCCTTCAACTCGCCAAACAGCACTCTGCCCCAAAGCAGGCCGACGAGCGAGTTCGTATTCCAAAGCGGAAACGCAATCGTCAGACCAACATCGCGCACCGCGAAGACCGTGAGCGTGTTCGCCACAGCCCACAACGCGCCGGCCAGAATCGCCCACACGATCAGGTGCTTTTTCTCAAGGAGATCCGCGAAGACGTACGTGGTTCCCTTCAACAAGGTCGGAAAGGTCCACCTTGCGGTGAACACACCCGCCACCATGCATAGAGAAATCGTGAACGGCGAGAACCCGGCCGTCACCAGCTTGGTGGGTGCCTCGGCCGCCCCCAGCCACACGCCCGCCGTCAGACCGCACAACACTCCCAGCGAGTGCAAGGATCGCAACGAGGAAGCGGCGTCTGTTCCGGTCTTCAAGCGTGGTACTCCGTTTCAGAAATCGATCGTCCGCTCAGGCACACGCGCGCTCGGCGCAAACCATCGCCGCAGCCCAAAGCGAATCAGTGCAGCCAGATCAGCAGCACGAGCCCGACGACCAGCACGGCAAGCGGAATCCAGAACTGGACGTCGCTCAAGATCGCCTTCCCCATGGGAGGCTTGCTGGAATCTCGGTTCACCATGAATGCCCCATGAAAGTACGGGAGTGCGCCGCCTTACGTCAAGGGAGAGGGCAACGCTATCGCGCGTGCACCGTCACCATGCTCGCTCCCAGCGTGGTGGCCAGCAGCTTCGATGACCGCAGCAGGACGTCGATCTGCTGAGCGTTTTCGCGGCCGTGCAGAGCGCTCTCAATTTGTGCCGCGCCCGCTTCCGAGCACACAAAGTTGCTGGCCGCCAGCGTCGCTTGCGAATCGGTGCCCTCCAGGATCATGACGCGCTTGCCCGGGTCGATATTGTGCAGGATGGAGATCACGGCATAGCCGCTCACATCGCTGCTGCTGGTGGCCACGCGGTACTCCGCCTGCTCGCCCGGGCCCGGCTGCAGGTTGCGCACCACCGCCACGTTGTCCACGGGGTCCTGCTCGATAGCCAGAGTGCGCTGGCCGCGGTACAGCGTGACCCAGGGGTTTGACGCGCTGGCGCCTACCAGCACCACGTTGTTGCTCTTGACCACGGACGGCGTGAAGTCGTGGGCCGACCCCATGACCACTTGCGCTGGCTGCCGTGTCAGCGCCAGGATGCTCCTCGCCGCCTCAAAGTCGCCAATGCTGCCGCTGTTGCGCGCCAGCATGGTTGCGATCGCCGCGCGGGTCGACGGGTCCAGGGTCGGATCGTTCGCAGCGTCGCGGTACCGGTAATTCAGGTAGTCCTGCAGGCTCACCGCCTTGTGGGTCAGGCTGCGGATCACGGCATAGCTGCTATCCGCCAGCACGACTTCCGTTCCGCTGCCGGGCGCCAGGAAGTCGCCCCAGATAGCAAGCAGCGGTGCCGTTTGCTGCCAGGGTTCGCGGCCGTGCCGCAGCAGCATGGCTCCGGTCAGAGCCGCCAGGCAGAGGCATATCGTGACCAGCACCAGCGTCCGCACGTCGCGGAACCAGGACCGGGCGGGAGCGCCCTCAACCGGCGCGAGTCGATCCGCGAACGTGTGCCGGAGAGCGTCGCTGGGTACCGGCTCCCGCAGCTCGTCGGCGACAAAGGCGGGCCCGTTACCGGGAGGTGCAACAGAGGCCACGACCGTCGGAACGGTTTCCGCGGCCTGCACCGCGTCCGCCTCACGGGGATGGAAGACCAGCGTGTAGCCGCCGCGCGGCATCTCGCATACCAGGGCCTCCCCGGCACCCTCCTCCAGGAAGTACTGCTCCAGCCGGCGGCGAAGGTCACCCGCCGAAACCCGGACGATGTTGTCCGCACCCGTGTCGTAATTGGCGGCACGGTGAAACACCGCCGTCCCCACCTCGTGCTCGGGCACGGGCGTTCCCGGGTGGTGGATGCTGCGGTCGGCCACGAATCGGAGGAAGTCGCGCAGCCGCACGGTGCGGCGAAACTGCTGGCTGGCGAGCACCCGCTCCACCAGCGCCCACTGCGCCTCTGCCTGCGGATTTCGGGTTTGGTGCGCCGCGACCATGGTGTGCCTGCTGGCAATTTACCTGGGGTGAGATCTGCTGAATTCCCAGCAAAACCGCCGAAGTTACGGTCAATTCACCGTAAATCCTGTTGCCACCTGTATCTCTATCTTCGCAGAATCTCTCGCAATCGTTCCACCACACAGGACCTTGCGCGCAACGTGTTCCCGGCGCAGCAGTCCGGCGTTCCACCCATTTCAAGGAGACCCATGCGCCTCTCGATCTCGGCGGTCACCCGCACCGCTCCTCTTCTCTCCCTGGTCATGCTGGGCGGCATCGCCCACGCCCAGGGCACCACCGGCGTCATCTCCGGCACTGTCACGGACGCCGGCGGCGCCGTCGTTCCCGGCGCGCAGGTCACCGTCACGCAGACTGAAACCAACGAGTCGCGCACCGTCACCTCGTCCGGCTCCGGGACGTATGTTCTGCCGCAACTGGCGCCCGGCACGTATCGCGTGCGCGTTACGGCCCCGGGGTTCGGCACCTTTGAACAGACCGGTTTCGTTCTCAGCATCGATCAGCGCGCCGAGATCAACCCCAGCCTCAAGATCGGCACGGAGCAGACCACCGTCGACGTCTCGGCCACGCCGCCGGCCATCCAGACCGAGGACTCTTCGGTAGGCCTCGTCATCGACGCTGCCACGATCCAGGCCACGCCCCTGAACAGCCACACCAGCGTCATCGGCCTCCTGCAGCTCGCTCCGGGCGTGCAGAACGCCGGTGCCCAGGACCAGGTGCCCAACCGCGGCGTGACCCCGGCCTTTGGCTCCGGCAGCCGCAACAGCTATGGTGGAGCCAACTTCACGCTGGACGGCATCCGCAACGTCTACATCACCCTGCAGCGTCCGCTGGCGGAGATCCCACCGCTGGACTTGGTCGGCCAGTTCAAGGTGATCACCAACGGCGCCGCCGCCGAGTTCAACCAGCCCAACCAGGTAGTCGTCGTCAGCGCCAGCGGCACCAACAAGCTGCACGGCGAGCTGGTCGAGTACAACCGCGGCAAGGGCACCTCGGCGAAGAATTACTACTTCCAGAACAACCAAGCCCCGGCCCGGCCGAATTACGAACGCAACGAGTTCGGCGGCAACGTGACGGGACCCATCATGTTCCCGCACTACAACGGCCACGATCGCTCCTTCTTCACGTTCGGCTATGAGAAGTTCCTGCTGGATCAGGCCGCCGTAAAGAACACCGTGCAGCCCACGCTGGCAATGCGCAACGGCGACTTCTCAGCGTTTTCCGGCGGAATCATCGACCCGCTCACGGGCCTGCCGTTCCCGAACAATCAGATTCCGCAGGCCCGCCTGAGCAAGCCCGACCTGGCGCTGATGAACCTGCTGATGCCCCTGCCAACTGCCAACACCGCGCCCGGCGCAGTGAATACGTCGGAGCAGGTGCCGTACAGCCAGAGCATTCGCCGCTACTTCTTCCGGCTGGACCACAACATCAACAGCACCAACCAGATTCGCGGCACGTTTTTGAAAGCCTTCTACGGCCCGGTGCCCACTGTGGGCAACGATAGCCTGCAGGGCGGTCTTTCAGCCGACGGCGAAGTGTCCACCTACGGCATCGTGGGCTGGACTCACACTTTCTCACCCACGCTGTTGCTTGACGTGAACCTGGGCTACACGCATATCCCGGTCTTCCGCACGCCGCAGAACGTGAACACGAACTTCAGCGCAATCATCCCGGGGCTTGGACCGCAGGCCATCCAGGGCGCGCCGACCATCAACATCACAAATATCCAGGGCATCTCTGAGACGGGATCGCGCGACCTGGAGCAGGACATGCAGGGTGTGGCTTCGCTGACCAAGATCGCCGGCCGTCACTCCATCAAAACGGGCCTGTCGTACGTGTTCGACAATCACTTCAACGTGGCCGCGGCGGGCAGCATCCCCGGCACGCCAGCACGAGGCGCGTACAACTTCTCCGGCGTGTACTCCAAAGTCGCATTCGCCGACTTCCTGCTCGGCTATCCCAGCAGCACCCAGCAGCCGCTGCCCTCCGCTATCAGCTACCGCAATCCCAGCAACGAGATCGGGCTGTACGTGCAGGACGACTTCAAGGCCACGCCCAAGCTGACGCTGAACTACGGCCTGCGCTACGACCTGCAGGTCTTCCTGGACAACCCCTACGGCACCAACTCCACGTGGGTGCCGAGCCTGAACAAGGTCGTGGTCTTCGCCTCGCAACTGCCCGCGTCGACCATTCCGGCCTACGCGCCCTACGTCACGCTGGGCACGGCAGCCGGTCTGGGTCACAGCCTGTTCGGCTACCTGGGTCAGGATAAGAACAACATCTCGCCGCGGTTCGGCTTCGCCTACCAGCCGGCGCACAACACGGTGGTGCGCGGCGCCTTCGGCATCTACTACAACCTGTTGCCGGCTTCGTACCAGCAGGCCCTGGCCTTCACCAACTTCCCGTTCTCCGCGGCGAACACGTTCACCCAGCCCACGGGAACCAAGCCGACGTTCACCATGGACGCGCCGTTTAGTCTGACCGGCGCAACCGGTGCCAACCCGACCGTGACCGCCGTGCACAAGCCTGTCACGCCCTATACCGAGCAGTACAACCTGGCCATCGAACACCAGTTCCCGCTGGGCCTCGACCTGCGCGTGGGCTACGTGGGCCAGAGCGCACGCAAGCAGAACAACTACGGCGGCAGCGGCAATGTGAACCGCGATCTGAATGCGGTGCTCCCGGCTCCCGGAGCGATTCAGCCGCGGCGTCCGTTCCAGCCCTTTTCCACCATCAGCTACGCCATGGAGCCGCTCTTCTTCAGCAACATGAACGCGCTCGAAATCGGCCTGCACAAGCAGCTCTCCAAGGGCCTGCAGGTGAACGCCGAGTACCAGTTTGTGCGCGTGCTGGGCGAAGAGAACTTCCAGAACACGTTCACCCCCAACGATTCCTACGGGCCCATCGGCGGCATCACGCCCCAGGTCTTCTCCGTCAGCTACTCGTATGAGCTGCCGTTCGGCCACGGCCGGACCTTCGCCGGCAACCTGAACCCGGTGGTCGACAAGTTCATCGGTGGATGGCAAATCTCCGGCATCACGAACGCGCAGACGGGTCAGCCGTTCAGCGTGACGAACACCACCAGCGCAACGGGTGGCGTGGGCACAACGCGCGCCAACCGGGTTCCGGGGGTGCCGCTGTACCCGAGCAAGCGCACCAAGCAGCAGTGGTTCAACACGGCTGCCTTCACCGCACCCGCGTCGCAGTTCACCTACGGCAACTCCGCTTACAACCTCCTGCGCGGCCCCGGCTATCAGGACTGGGACATGAGCCTGGTGAAGAACACGTACTTCGGCGAGCGCTACCGCGTGCAGTTGCGCGCCGAGTCGTTCAACATCTTCAACCACCCCAACTTCGGCACGCCCAACGCCTCGGTCTCCAGCCCCGGGTCGCTCGGCACCATCACCAGCACCACGGGCTTCAACCGCACGGTGCAGTTCGGCTTCAAGTTCAACTTCTAACCCTTCGCCTCGGGGCAGCGCTTATGCTTGGCGCTGCCCTTTCTTTTCGACCCCTTTTGGCAAGAGGCTGATGATGCGATCTGTGAAGACCGGGCTGGCCATTGCGCTGACCCTCACCTGCGGCGTGCAACACGCGCCCTCATTCGCGCAGGACCGCGGCCACATGGCGCAGTCGGACGCGCCCGTCGACCTGGTGCACCCGCTGGTCGGCACCGCGAATGACGGCCAGACCTTTCCCATCGCCGGCGTTCCCTTCGCCATGTCCGACTGGACACCGGAAACACGGCCCGACGAAACCAAGTGCATCGCGCCGTACTACTACAACGACGCGAGGATCTCCGGCTTCCGCGGATCGCACTTCCTGAGCGGCTCCTGCGCGCAGGACTACGGCAGCTTCACCGTGATGCCGCTGCGCGATGCGACGAAGCTCACGCCTGCGGAGCGTGCCTCTGCCTTCTCGCACTCGACGGAACACGCCACGCCCTACCGCTACAGCGTCGACCTGGCGGACAGCGGCATTCACGCCGAGATGACCGGCACGCTGCACAGCGGCATCCTCGAGTTCCGCTATCCCACCGACGCGAACTCCGCGACCATCGTGCTGCAATCGAACCTGCGCCTCGGCGAGAACCGTGTCGATATCGACGCCGCGCACGGCGAGATCACGGGCAGCAATCCGGTCTACCGCATCTACGCCGGCAACGGCCAGCCCGCCGGCTTCTCCGGCCACGCCGTGCTGCAGATCGACGCTCCCATCCGCAGCTTCGGCACGTTCAACGTCGCCGTGGACAGGTCGATCGGACCGGGGATTAGCTGGATGGGCGGCAACACACCTGTTGGCGCTTACGTCACCGTGGACCTGCCACCCGACCACATCGTTCGCGTCCGCATCGGCACCTCGTTCGTCAGCGTCGACGAAGCTCGCCACAACCTCCAAGCCGAGATCCCCACCTGGAACTTCGACACCATCGCTGACCGCGCAAAGGCCGCCTGGCAGCAGCAGCTCGGCCGCATCAGCATCGCCGGCAACCACGCGGACCGCACAGTTTTCTACACCGCGCTGTACCACGCCAGCCTGGTGCCCCGCACCTTCAGCGACGTGAGCGGAACCTACCCGCGCTTTGCCGACGGCACCCACATTGAGCACACGGCCGGTACCTACTACGACGACTACTCCGTCTGGGACACCTTCCGCGCCGTCCACCCGCTCTACACGATCCTCGACCCGCAGCGCGACTCCGCCATGGTCGAGTCACTCATCCTCAAAGGCGAGCAGGGCGGCTTTCTGCCCATCTTCCCCGCATGGAACAGCTACACCTCGGAGATGATCGGCGACCACATCGCCGCGATCGTCACCGACGCGTACATCAAGGGCATTCGCGGCTTCGACACGGCCTCTGCCTGGCGCCTGATCTACCAGAACGCCACCGTCACGCCGCCGCGCGACCAGTACGTTCTGGGCAAGGGCCGCCGCGCGCTCGACGACTACAGCGCGCTTGGTTACATCCCGCTCGAAAACCCGGTCAGGGACGCCTTTCACAAGGGCGAACAAGTCTCGCGCACGCTGGAGTACGCCTACGACGATTTCGTCGTAGGCGAGCTTGCCGCGGCGCTCGGCCACACCGCCGAAGCCGCCGCGATGCACAAGCGCTCCGCCAACTGGCACAACGTACTCGACCCGGAAACCGGCTTCGCGCGCGGCCGCCATCGCGACGGCACCTGGGACTCGCCCTTCGACCCGACCAAGCCCTACCACTACATCACCGAGGGCCTGCCCTACCAGTACACCTTCTTCGTTCCGCAGGATGTTCCGGGCCTGATCGCCGCGGTCGGCGGCAACGCGGCATTCGTGGAGAAGCTGGACGGCCTGTTCGATGGCGGCTTCTACAACCACGGTAACGAGCCCAGCCACCACATCGCCTACCTGTACAACTTCGCCGGTGCGCCTGCGCAGACGCAGCGTCGCGTACACGATGCCCTGCTCGCCAATTACAAGGACGGCCCCGGCGGCTACACCGGCAATGACGACGCCGGCCAGATGTCGGCCTGGTACGTCTTCTCCGCGCTCGGCTTCTACCCCGTTACGCCGGGCACGCCGCAGTACCAGATCGGCACGCCACGCTTCGACCACATGACCCTGCACCTGCCCGGCGGCAAGGCGCTGCACATCAACGCTCCGGGCGCCGAGGCCGGCAGCATCTACGTGCGCTCGGTCTCGCTCAACGGCAAACCTCTGCACCGCTGGTACCTCCTGCACTCCGAGATCGTGAACGGCGGCACGCTCGACTTCACCATGGCGTCGAAACCTCCGGTCGCATCCGCTTCACCGGCACAGTAAGACAAACGCGAAAGGCACCACATGAACACGCTCGTAAGAAACTGCGCCACGCTGGGTGCTGCACTCCTCGTTGCCGGATCGCCCGCGCTTCTGCAGACCTCGCTGCACGCGCAAACTCCGCGCCACGTCACGGTAAAGAGTCTCACGCCCTACCAGCTTGACCTCTACACGCGCTCGATGGATCTCTCCGCGCAGGCTTTCGATTCAACGGCACATCTCATCCGCCGGCCCACGCAGAGCCACTCGAATTCGCGCGGCGGCTACATGGTTCGCGAGTCCAGTTGGTACGCGCTTGGCCTGTTGATGCGCGATCAGCCCGGCGACCGCGAACTTGCCGCGACCATCTTGCGCACGGTGCTGGCCAACCAGTACACGACCCCCGGTAAGAAGTGGTACGGCACCTTCAAGCGCACGCCCGAGGAGCCGGAACCACTCGTCGGCGAAGTGCAATTCCGCGGCTACGACCCCAACTGGCGCCACTTCATCGGCACCACTTTCCAGATGATCCTGATTGAGTACCCCGACCGCATCCCCGCCGACCTGGCAAAGGCGCTGGAGCAGTCTATCGAGACCGCGGTGACCGGCGAAATCCAGGACGGTCGCCTGAAGGAAAGCTATAGCAATATCGCGCTCATGTACGGCGTGGAGTGGGAGTTTGCCGCACAGCGCTCCAACAACGCCGAATGGAAGCAGAAGGCAGCCGCGTGGAACGCCGAGGTGTTTCGCCTCTTCCGCGAGCACAACACCTTCTACGAGTACAACGCGCCCACCTACTACGGCGTGGACCTGTACGGTCTGCAGCTTTGGAATCGCTACGGCATCGCGCCCGCCACGCGACAGATGGGCAGCACCATGCAGGCCACACTGTGGCGCGACATCGCCGACTTCTACAACCCGTTGCTGCGCAACCTGTGCGGGCCGTACGACCGCAGCTACGGCATGGACATGGAGAAATACGTCTCCGTGACCGGTGTGTGGCTGCGTACGGTGCTGCCAGCGAAACAGGCGCCGCTGCCCGAAGCTCCCACGCTCGCCACCGATCACGTCGCCGACCTGTGGTTCGCGCCGTTTCTCTCAATCCTTGGCACGGAGATCCCCGCCGACGCCATGGCGAAGTTCCGCACCTTTGCCGGTCCGCACTTCATCACGCGCACCATCGACGCCCAGCGCACCGCGACGGCGTCCGTGGGCCGCGACCTGATCTACGGTGCTGAAGCCACCAGCCTGACCAAAGACGCCGGCCACGCCACCCAGTTCCACCCCGTTACCGCGCAGTGGCGCACCCCGGCACGCAGCATTGGCTGGATCCGTCTGACGCAGTCGCCCAACATCGATGCCGTGGCGGACAGCAAAGGCATCACCATCACCACGCACGGCAACGTCGACTTCATGCTCGACGCGCAGGGCGCCGATGCCGCTGCCGTCCAGGCCAACACCTGGACATTGCCCGGCTTGCGCGTCGCCGTCTCGACCGACGGCGCCGTGACCTCAGAACCGAAACAGACCGAGGCCGGCGAACCCGGCGTCGCCGTCCACTTCCGCAACACGAACCACATCCGACTCGACTTCACCCGCACCAGGTAGCGCAAATAGTCTGGGCCCGCAGGGTCCTGACCGGACCGCCCACATCAGCGAGAGCTCGAGGTGCTGCCCGAGTATCGCTGCCTCTGCTTTCGTGCAATCAGCGCTAAGTCCTGATTTTAAAATGATTTGCGGGTAAGTACCTTTCCAAGAAGAACTTGCAGACGTCGACGCTCCTAAGCGCCGCCACAAGAAGAACTTGCAAAAACGACGGAGGGGGAGGGGTCAGCCTACGGCTGGCCCATGCCGCCGCCGGCGCCATAGATGTTGCCGGTCGTGTACGACGCGTCCTGCGACGCCAACTGCACGTAGATGCTCGCCAGTTCCGCGGGCTGGCCTGCGCGCTTCAGCGGGTAATTGCCGCCGAAATTGCGCCAGTGCTCTTCCGTCGCTCCGCCGGAAATCTGCAGCGGCGTGTAGATCGGCCCGGGCGCCACGCCGTTCACGCGAATGCCCTTCGGCCCGAACTGCTTGGCCAGCGACTTCACGAAGTTCATCGTCGCCGCCTTGGTCTGCGCGTAGTCGTACAGATTTGCGGCCGGATCGTACGCCTGTTCGCTGGTGGTCGCGATGATCGCCGACCCCGGCTTCAGGTGCGGCAGCGCGGCCTTGATGATCCAGAACGGAGCGTAAATATTCGTCTTCATCGTCCAGTCGAACAGCTCCGTGGTCATGTCCGCGATCGACTCTACCTGGTGCTGACGGCCGGCGTTCGACACGACGATGTCGAGCCCGCCAAGCTGCTGCACCGTCTGCTCCACCAATCGCTTGCAAAAGTTCTCATCCCGCAGGTCGCCCGGGATGAGCGCCGCCTTGCGTCCGGCCTGACGAATCAACTGCGCCACCTGCTGCGCATCCGGCTCTTCCGCAGGCAGATAGTTGATGGCCACATCCGCACCCTCGCGCGCGTACGCGATCGCAGCCGCGCGCCCCATGCCCGAGTCGCCTCCCGTGATGAGCGCCTTGCGGTCCAGCAGCCGGCCCGAGCCCTTGTAGCTGGTCTCGCCGTGGTCCGGCGGAGGCGTCATCTTGCTCGCCAACCCCGGCCACGGCTGAAACGGGCTCGTGTACGGCGGCTTCGGGTACTTGGACGTGGGATCAGCCACAGGCTGCGCCGTAGCGTCGGCTGCGGAAGTCTGCGCAGCAGCCGCCGCACCGGGCAGCGTGGCCGCAGCAATACCAGCACCAAGGCCACCTACCAACCGCCGACGCGAAAGAATGTTGTCACTCATGAGAAACTCCTGGTCCGAACACAATGAAAGAAGGAGCGCGGCAGGATAGCGGCGCGCACGGATTGCCTTCCGTTGGTTGCTCAGGCGAGAGTTCCGGGTTGCGTGCCAAACCAGAGCCAAGGCGCGACTCGCACGACCTCATAAGAATGTTGGCCTGTCCTGAACCGAACAACTCTGATCGAGGGCGTGAGTTGAAGCTTGTGCAAACGACGAAAGCCCCGGATTACTCCGGGGCGTCGCCTAGTTTGATCCAGCTTAGAAGTTGAGCCGCAGCTGGAATTCGGTTGTACGCGGTGCGCCCTGCGAGAAGGTGCCGATACCGCGGACAGTTCGGTAGTTGTTCTTATTGAGGAAGGCGTTCGTGACGTCAGCATTCACGTCACCCGTGACCGAGCCGGTGTTCACCGAGGTGAGGACGCCCGAAGGCCCACCGTAGTTTGCGAGGTTGAGAGCGTTGTAGAAGTTCACCTGAGGTTCCAGGCTTACCGACTCAGGCAGGAAGCGCAGAACCGAGTGATTGATTGGGTAGGCCAACGACGCATCCAGCTGACGGTAGGGGCTGTTCTGGAATACAGCGCCTCCCGGCTGACGCAACGTGGGCATAACAGCTCCGATGGACCGCATCTGACCCAGATTCAACACGCCAGCATTGACAAGCGCCTGACCGGCGGGCGTCAGCTGATTTGCGTACTTAGCGTTGTACTGGGTGATCTGGTTGCCTACATCGCCAGGATGCACCTTGCGCATGTAGGAGCCAGGGTTGGTGCCCGGCAGAAGGTCTCCCGTCGTGCCGTCACCGGTGAAGTCGGTCTGGAAGATCTGACCGACACCGCCGCCGTCCTGCGTGTCGAGTGTCAGGTTGGTCGCCGTCGGGGATTCGAAGTGACCGATGAAGGACAGGCGCGGCCCGTACTTGATCGTCGAGGTCAGGCCGAAGGAAAGGATGTGGGTCCGATCAAGCCCGCCGTAACCGATGTAACGGGTCGGGTTGCGCTGATCGAAAGTCCCGGCGAGGAAGAACTGATCTGACGAACCGGCGCCAGAGGTGCTGATAAACCGGGAGTAAGCGTAGGAGACCTCGACCGTGCTGGCCAGAATGCCCGGCAACGGATGAGTGGCCTGCTGACGCAGGTTAAGTTGCAGACCGTCATAGCCGGACTTGCCATTCGGGAACGAGAAGTTGCCCACGCCAACAGCAGGATTGTTACCAGCGAAAGCGGCACCAGTGTTCGCCGTGAGACCCGGGTATGCCTCGTACGGGTAGTTCTGTAGATACGGATCGGTTGTGGTGCCTAGACCGTTGGAAGCGAAGTCGCTGATGGTTGCGCCGTTCGCGATGGCGCAATCCGCAGCAGCGGTAACGCCTGTGGCTGTGCAACCGAAGCCGGCGGCCGTGCGAAGCACAGCATTGCGCGCTGCTGTCGCGTTCAGCGTAGAAGCGTCACCAACATGGTTGGCGTCGATGGACTGGGCAATCCGCAGAGTGCCAATGTGGACATAGTCAGCGGTGACAACCACACCCTTGGCAATCTGCTGCTGAATGCCGAAGTTCATGTTGAGGGAGTACGGAGTTTTCTGATTCGGAGCAAATAGAGTCGCTCCTACGTCTGTGGTCTCGAGGAAGTTACCAATGTAGTTAGGGTTGGCTCCCACGCTGGACGCCGAGGCAGACTTCAGCTGATTCGAGAGAGCAAGGATTTCCGGTGCTGCCTGTCGCATCGGGGCGCCGCAAACCGTTGCGATGGAGGTACCATCGGGCGTCGTCGTTACCTGACCACGGCCAGGGATTGTGACGGAGTTACCGTAAGGACCGCAAACGGGCTGATCCGCAAAGAATCGCCCGGTCTGCAGTTTGTACGGCCGATCAAACAGGATGTTGTTGAAGACGGAGTTCTCGAAGAACACTCCGAAACCACCCCGAAGGCTTGTCTTGCCATTGGCTGCGGGCGGTGCATAGTTGAAGCCGATCTGCGGGCCAACGTTCTTGTTCGGCTGGTTGATGCGGTCGCCCAGACCGGGACCAAACAGGTCAAGGAGGTGCGCGCTGCCAGTGCAGGGAGCGTTCGGGAATGTGCCGGGATCGATGGTCGAGCAGAGCAAAGGCTGCAGATCAGAGTCCGTACGACCCGTATCACGGTTGTAGCGGGCACCAAAGGTGAGCGTGAAGTTCGGCGTCATCTTCCAGGTGTCGTTGATGTAGATACCGATGCGCCAGTCACCCTGACCACCACCGGGGAAGCCGAACTGTGGGATTTCCGTCGAGAGTCCCTGACCATTGCCGAGCAGAGCGTAGTAAGGGTGATACCCGTTCACCAGGTCACTTGCACAAGGCGCGGCGCCGACAACACCATTGCAGCCCTTACCCGTGCCGCCCTTGAATTGCGAAACCGAGGACGTGCTGAGAACGATGTAGGGCTGACTGTAGAAACTGGCGAAACCGCCAGCCAAAATCCGGTTCATCTCGCCGCCGAAGCGGATATTATGCGCACCCCGGGTAAACGAACCGTCGTAGCGTACCTGCTTGTCGGACTGGAAGGTCTGCTGTGGCGCGTTTGGATTGCCGCCAGTACGTAGGCCTTGGGAGGTAAGGCTGACGCCTACGCCGGGAAACGGGTTGTAGATGCCATTGTTACCTAGGGTCGCATCCACCAGGAGGTTGTGGAACTTTTCGTAGGAAGCACGAAGGCTGTGGGTAAAGCGACCGGTAACGAAGTCGGCACCGCCGGCCAGCGAAGGCACGTTATCCCGGTTTGCGTACGGCTGGTAGTACCCTGGCCCGATGCCGGCAGTAAAGGAGTTCACCTCATATGCGGCGCGAGCGAACATGTGAATGGCATGCGGCCCGTTATAGTCCAAACGAAGTTGCGAGAAGGTGTCACGCGCCGGTGTAGAAACCTGAGGATAGGTCGTGAGCAACGACGCGAACAGGCCAGTGGAGAGAACCGCAGAAGGGGAAGCCAGATCCTGCTTGATGCGCTCGCCACCGCCGTAGAAGAATAGCTTGTCCTTGATCAGCGGCCCGCCGAAGTATCCACCGAACTGGTTGCGCTGGAACGGAGCATCTTGCCCTTTAACCCGTGCAAAAAGAGCCCTGTGGTCCTGGAAGTTGTAGAAGGCATTACCGTGGAAACTGTTCGTTCCGGAGCGGGTCGAAGCGACAACAGACCCTGAGGAGGTGAGCGGCACAGACGGATCGGCGGTGGAGCGGTTCACCTGCATTTCCCCAACCGCACCAGAAGGCACATTAATGATCGTAGAACCTACGTTTTCGTCGGTAATGTCCTGACCGTCGAGGAGGATACGGGTAGTACGTCCGGAGACGCCGCTGAAGCTCAGGGCAGAGTAACCGGCCTTAGTCGGATCGAAGCCGCCTGCGGAGTAGTCAGCATTCTGCAGCTGAACGCCGGGCTGCAACTGGGCGTAATCAAGGAAATTGCGGCCGTTTACCGGCAGCTGATCGAAATCCT
The DNA here is from genome assembly GCF_025685415.1 of Terriglobus aquaticus. NCBI lineage: Bacteria > Pseudomonadati > Acidobacteriota > Terriglobia > Terriglobales > Acidobacteriaceae > Terriglobus > Terriglobus aquaticus. The sequence continues at coordinate 3,244,448 of NZ_JAGSYB010000001.1, read as the reverse complement.
TTGAGTTCAAGACACCGGACACCGTCGCCTGATCCGTGTTGATCCGGACATCGCCAGTCGTCACTTCCACCGTGGTTCCCGAATCACCGAGCGTCAACTTGGCGTTGCCGCTCGTCGCGGTACCCGTTGAAACGGTCGTGTTCACGGTCAACTGCTGAAACCCGGGAGCCACAATCTGGATGCTGTAGCGACCCGGATTCAGCGGACCAGCGGCATAGAAACCACTTGCATCGGTGTGCGTCTTCGCGGATACACCTGTATCTGTTCCGGTGATGGTGACTTCCGCATTCGGGACCCGAGCGCCGCTCGGATCGGTCACTGTTCCCTGGATGGAACCGCCATTAATCGAGATTGCCTGTGCGAACAGAGACGGAGCAGGGATAGCAACAGCGCCGGTGAGTGATACCGCCGCAAGTGCAAGTCCTAGGAGATTCTTCTTCAAGATGGATGTCCTCGAGGTAGCGATGAGCGATGACAACACTGCGCGGCCATGTGAGAGCCAGACCGCGCTGAAATTGATTTTGCTGAGAAGGTTGCACGTAGGTTGCCAAAGCCGAGGAGCCGGAGAACGCCTGTTTTCAACAACCTATTTGGCTCGTCGGGATGACTCGCTGGGGGAGAATCCCGATTTTCATAGATTCTTCAAAAAGTCATAGCGCTTTCACGGGCGGTTTGCTTTTCCAAGTGACGAAAAGGCGATCTATGCTGGCCGGATGAATGTGTCGCTGTATTCGGTGCGGCCAGGGCGGAGCCACTCGGCCGAACTGGACGGCATGGTCACGGCGTACCTGCGGCGCCTGGGCGGATCGTGGAAGGCGGACAGCCGCGTGTTCCGGACGGAGGTGGCGCTGCTGGAGGAGGTCGCCGCCGATCGCCGGGACGGTGCCACGCGATGGATGCTGGATAGCAGGGGCAAGGCGCTCAGCTCAGAGGGTTTGGCGCAGGCGCTGGACCGCCTGCGGAACAACGGGGTGCGCCGCCTGGTTGCTGCGGTGGGCCCGGCGGACGGATGGTCCGCGGAGGCGCTGGGCGGATTGCAGGGCAACGACATGCTGCTGTCGCTGGGTCCGCTGACCCTGCCACACGAGTTGGCGCGGTTGGTACTGGCGGAACAGGTGTATCGGGCGACGACGATCCTGGCGGGGCATCCTTACCACCTGGGCCACGAATAGCCGGGAACCGGCGGGAACAGGAGCGCAATGGAAGCGGTGGAGAGCAGGAGACAGGGGCTGGTGCTGATACACACCGGTCCGGGCAAGGGCAAGACGACGGCTGCGCTGGGCGTGGCCATGCGGGCGCTGGGCTGTGGCATGCGCGTGCTGGTGCTGCAGTTTCTGAAAGGCTCGTGGGATTACGGCGAGCTGCATGTGAGTGAGGGCTTTGGCGGGCGATTTCAGATCCGGCAGCTTGGCCGCGGTTTTGTGAAAGTGGGCGGAGCGGAGACGGATCCGGAGGACCTGCGGCTGGTGGCCGAGGGCTGGGCCGAAGCCGTGCGAGAGATCGACTCTGGCACGTGGGACGTGGTGGTGCTGGACGAAATCCTGTACGCCATCAGCTACGGGATGCTGGAAGCCGAGGCCGTGGCCGCAGCGCTGCGCGACCGGCCGCCGCTGCTGCACGTGATGCTGACCGGGCGCAACGCGCACCCGGCGCTGGTGGAACTGGCCGACACGGTGACCGAGATGCGCGAGGTGAAGCATGCCTACACGCGCGGCATTCTGGCGCAGCGCGGAATCGAGTTCTGACGCGAACCGTGACCCTTTAGGCTGTGGGTATGCGTTTGTCTACCCGTGTGCTCTCGCCTGTCGCTTCGTTGCTGCTGTTCTGTGCTGCTGGGTTGCCCGCTGCGTTCGCGGCGAAGAAGCCCGCTCCGACCGCGGAACTGAGCCGGACCGTGCATGCGGACATGGACTTCCTGGCGGCGGACGAGATGCATGGCCGCGGATCGCTTACGCGCGACGAGCACCTGGCAGCACAGTATTGCGCCAGCGTCTTCGAGTCCCTTGGCTTGAAAGGTGCGGGAGACAACGGCAGCTTTCTGCAGAAGATTCCGGTCACGCTGAGCGAACGCGCGCAGAAGCGGATTGCCCGCTATGAAGACGTGCCGCGCGCCAGCACATGGAACGCGATCGCTACGCTGCCCGGTAGCGATCCCACGCTGAAGAGCGAGGTGGTGCTGCTGACGGCGCATTTGGATCACCTGGGCGTTGCGGCACAGCCGGTGAATGGAGACAGCATCTACAACGGCGCGGACGATGACGCCAGCGGCACCACCGCGGTGCTGAACCTGGCGCGCGTGCTGGCGCACGGACCGGCGCCCAAGCGCACGGTCATCTTTGCGCTGTTCGGGTCAGAGGAGCTGGGCGGCTACGGTGCTCGCGGTTTCCTGGATCACCCGCCGGTGCCGCTGACGAGCATCGTGGCGAACCTGGAGTTCGAGATGATCGGACGGCCCGACCCGGCAGTGCCAGAGGGCACGCTGTGGCTCACCGGATACGAGCGCAGCAACCTGGGACCGACGCTCGCCGCGCACGGTGCGCACCTGGTCGCCGATCCACACCCGGATCAGCACTTCTTCGAACGCAGCGACAACATTCAGTTGGCGCGGCAGGGAACCATCGCTCAGACGGTCAGCAGCTTTGGCCTGCACAAGGATTACCACCAGGTGAGCGACGAGATCGGGACTATTGACTTCACGCACATGGTTGCCGCGATTCAGAGCATGGAAGGTCCGGTGCGCTGGCTGGCGGACACCAAGTGGAAGCCCGAGTGGAAGCCCGGCGGCAAGCCGGAGCCGACCGCGCCGCGGCAGTAGAAGGCGCGGCCGCTCGCGCTAGACGATCAGTCGCGGAACGCGGTCGCTGATGCCGCAAAGCACTTCGTACACGTTGGTGCCCGCGAGACGAGCGTGTTCCGCCGCGGAAATCGCCAGGGCGCCGTCGCGGCCCAGCAGCGTTACGGCGTCGCCGACCGCGGCCTCAGGAATCGCGCTCACGTCGACAACGGACAGGTCCATCGACACGCGGCCGACGATGGGGGCGCGACGGCCGTGCAGCAGCACGGCAGAGCCCTCGACCGCGTTGGTAGAGGAGAGCGCACGACGGAAGCCGTCGGCGTAACCGACAGGCAGCAACGCCACGCGCATGGGCCGGGCAGTCACGTAGGTTGCGTTGTAGCCCACGGTCTCGCCGCGTCCCAGATCGCGCAGGCTGACGATGCGCGTCTTCCAGACCAGTGCGGGTTCGATGGCGGCGAGGTGCGAGACCGGTTCCGCCGCGCCCTGGTGCAGCGGCAACGCGTAGCCGTAGAGAGCCAGGCCGGCGCGCGTCATGAGCTGCGGCGCGGTGCGGCCCAAGGCGGCCAGCGTGGATGGCAGCGTGGGCAGCCACGCCGCCGTCTCGGCGCTGTCTACGCCGGAGGTGTTGCCGGCGTGCAGCAGCGCTGGGGTGAGGTCGGCTTCGTGTGCCTGGTGCAGCGCGGCTTCGAAGCGCCGCTGCTGTTCGCGGTTCTGCGGATCGTCGACCACCTCGGCCGAGGCAAAATGTGTCATCAAGGCTTCGAGCTGAAGATGGTGCGAAGCCTGCAGCGCGGCCAGCAGGACAGCCAGTGCCGGGCCCGGTGCGACGCCTTGGCGCGCCATGCCGGTATCGACTTCGACGTGAACGGCGAAGCTGCGGGGCGGCACACCCCGCCGGGCCGCTTCCTCTTCCAGCAGGGCAAGCTGGTATGGCTCCCACACCACTGGCGTGAGCGCGTGATCGAAGCAGGCAGCGGCCTCGTGCTGCCACACGCCGCACATGATCAGGATGCGCGCTTCGGCGTCGGCAATGCCGGCGGCCCGCAGGGCGTTGCGCACGGTCACGCCCTCCTCCACCGCGGTCACGCCGAACCAGCGGGCGCCGGCGCCAAAGAGCACGGGCGCGCACTCGGTGGCGCCGTGACCATACGCGTTGGCCTTCACCACGGCCAGCACCTTTATGCCCGGTCCCGCCGCCGCGCAGAGCCGCCGGTAGTTGGCGCAGAGGGCACCGGAGGAAACTTCAGCCCACACCGGGCGCGTGTGCTGAACCGCAACAGGACGCATCGGTTCTATGCTACCGAGTCCTCCGCGGGCGCTCTTTCGAAAGGCAGCTTGCCAAGAATCGATGCTCCTTTTCTGAACGCGTTCAAATATCTTGCAACCCGGTGCAGCCCTGCTCCATCCTAGTTTTTGAACGCGTTCAGAATGGCAGCATGAGCAGGCGGGCGAAAGCGCCGCACGAAAACGAGCAGGAAGCACCAGCCGAAAGGAGCCAAGTATGTACGTCCCGATTTGCTACTTCAGCTATCTCCTCATCAGCATTGCGCTGACCGTGTGGGTGGCACGCACCCTGCATAGCAGCGGCCGCGTGTTCCTGGTGGACGCTTTTCACGGCAACGAGGCGCTGGCCGACAGCGTGAACAGCCTGCTGGTGGTCGGCTTCTACATGATGAATCTTGGGTATGTGGCGCTGTACCTGAAGACCGGCGATCCCCTGCAGAACCTGCGCGCGGTGATTGAACTGGAGAGCGCCAAGCTTGGCGCGGTCATGCTGGTGCTGGGCATCGTGCACTTCCTGAACATCCTGGTACTGACGCGCATGCGGAACCGGCAAGGGATGACTGCCTACGCGGGCAGTGTGGTTCCTTCGATCGCTGCGGGACCGGCAACTGCATTCGCCGCTGCGGACCAGGTGCGTGCGTGAGCCGCAACGCTCGGGACGGTGAACCGGAGACTCGGACTGCGGCGCCCGCGGCCTCTCGCAAGTCTAAGGAGACGCGGGCACGCATCCTCCAGGCCGCGCTCGGTGTCTTTCGCGAGCGCGGCTTTGAGGCGGCCACCATGCGGGAGGTGGCCGCCGCCGCCGGCATGGCGGTAGGAGCGGCGTACTACTACTTCCCCGCAAAAGACGCGATCGTGCTGGCGTTTTATGAGGAAGCGCAGCACACGATGCAGCCCGCGCTGGAAGAGGTGCTGGCGAGGAAGGCTCCGTTGGAAGAGACGCTGCGCGGGATCATCCGGGTAAAACTCCAAACCTTTGCCGAGAACCGGCAGTTGATGAGCGCTCTGGCATCGCATGTGAATCCGCGGGCGCCTGTGTCGCCGTTCAGCCCGGACACCGCGGCGATCCGCGAACGCGACCAGGCCTTCTTCGAGCAGGCGGTCGCGCAGGCAAAGGTCAAGCTGCCGAAGAACATCGCGCCGTACCTGCCGCGGCTCTTGTGGCTGTACCAGATGGGCATTCTACTGTTCTGGGTATTCGACGAATCGCCCGAGCAGCACCGCACCACCGCGCTGCTGGACGGCACGCTGAAAATGCTGACCATCACACTACGGCTGGCCGCGCTGCCGCTGCTGCGGCCGCTGCACCGTATTGCCGGAGACCTGCTGGAGGTGGTGTATGGCAAGTGACACGAAGCAGGCCACGCAGGAGCAAACCGCGCAGACAACCATGGCCGAGCGAACGTCTCGCCGCATTGTAATACCGGGCGGTAGCGGGCATGTGGGCGAACTGCTTGCGGAGCACTTCCATGCTCGCGGCGACAAAGTAACTGTGCTGAGCCGAAACCCGCACCAGCAGCCAAAACGGCCATGGACGGTGCTGCCGTGGGATCCCGCGAAAGACGGCGACTGGATCGACGCCCTCGACGGTGCGGATGCGTGCATTCACCTGAGCGGGCGCAGCGTGAACACACGCGCCACCGCAAAGCAACGCGACGAGATCTACCACTCGCGAATCGACACGACGTCGCGGCTGGGGGCGGTAATGCGACGTCTGCGGCACGCGCCGCCGGTGTGGTTGAACGCGAGCACGGCGACGATCTACCGCCACTCCCTGGACCGCGCGCAGGACGAGTTCAGTGGTGAAGAGGGTGGTCACGAGGCGGGCGTTCCGAAGTCGTGGGCTTTCAGCGTGAAAGTCGGCCTCGACTGGGAGGCGGCGCTGTTTGAGCATGCCATGCCGAGGACGCGCCGCGTTGCGCTGCGTACGTCGCTGGTGATGAGCCCGCAGCCGGGCAGCATCTTTGCCGTGCTATCTCGGCTGGTACGGTTCGGCCTGGGCGGCACCAACGGCAAAGGCACCCAACGCGTGAGCTGGATGCACGCCGAGGATTATGTTCGCGCGGTGGAGATGCTCCTGGAGGACGAACGCTGGGACGGTGTTGTGAACCTGTCGGCACCGGAGGCGCCCACGAACCGCGACTTCATGCGCACACTTCGCAAAGCCTGGGGTGTGCGCTTCGGCCCACCCGCGCCGGAGTGGGCGATTCAGATTGGCACGTTCCTGCTGCGCACCGAGCCGGAGCTGGTGCTGAAGAGTCGCTGGGTGTATCCGGGGCGTTTGGAACGCGAAGGCTTCCCGTTCCGATATGCCGACTGGCAAAGCACTGCCACGGATCTGGTCCGTCAAATGCGGGCGACCACGGAGAAACGCCAGGGGTAGAACTTCGCTGCATTTCGGGCGAGCAGCGAATGCCTATGCCTCTTGCTCATCGCTAACCGGCGGGCGTGGAAAGCCGCCGCCGAAGCGGTACACCAAGGCCAGCACGATGGAGCCGAGAACGAGGCTGAGCAGGGCATCGACCAGCAGTTCGCCGCGGGCGCCGGACCAGTGGCCGTGCAGGGTTGAGCCGCTGCCGTCGAGAGCGACCGCGCCCGCAATCGCAGCGTTGCATGCCGCGATGCAGATGGCGTACTGCGTGGCCGAGAGCGGGTTGTCGCGGCCGACAATCTGGAACACCAGCGCGCTGGTCGCGGTGTAGTTGATGCCGGCCATCACGTTGTAGAAAATCACTCCGGCCAGAAACACAGTCGCGGGAGCAATGCCGCGATTCAATAGGCCGATCATCGCAAGCGAGCCGAGCCCGGCGACCATGGCAGGCGCAATGAACAGGAGGCGGCGGTCGTAGCGGTTGCTGAGCGGGCCGCCGAGCGCGGCACCGGCAATGCACGCCACGGCAAGTACCACGCCGCTGATGAAGGCGGTGCGATCGTCGCTGACTCCGAAGTCACGGCCGATGCCGCCGAACAGGTTCTGCATGGCAAACGTGGCTGACGGAACGATAAAGACCAGCAGCGCGAACCAGTAGCTGCGCTGCTTTGCGGACAGCAGCAGGTTGCGGCCGAGTTCGCGCATGGCGGTGCCGACGCGCTTCGGGATGCGATCTTCCTTTGCGGTGAACAGCAGAGGTGACGCGGACAGCAGGATCGGCAGAGGAATGACGCACGCCGCCAGCCGCAGTGGCAGGTGGCGGATCTCCAGCACGGAGAGGTATCCGCAGGCCCCGGTCAGGCCAAGGTAGGCGACGTTGAGCCACGCGCTGGCGGCGCTTTGGCGGGAGCGCTCCACCAGGTTGGGAACCATGCCGCCGATGGTGCTGGAGTACATCTGCGTACAGAGGTAGCCGAGCAGGAGAAGGACGATGAGCAGGTTTGCTCCGGGACCATGGCCTCCGTTGGCGCTGGCTGCGGGCGTAAGCAGAACGCCGCTGCCCAGGCATATGGCGCCCGCCAACGCCAGCAGCATGGCCCACGTGCGGCGGCTCATGCCGCAGTCCACCAGAGGCGTGAGCAGGAAGCTGAGGTAGCTAGGAGTCAGGATGATGGCCGTGATGGTGGCTTCGCGCGCGTTACTCACGCCGTGCCCGGTCAGCAGCGTCGCCAACGCCACCGCAACAAAGCCATTCATAGAACCCGAGGCCGAGTAGAGGACGCCGACCAGCCATGTGGGAAAGCGGCGGGGCTGCGCCGGGAGCGTGGGATGGGTGGACACTGCGGCTTATCGTAAACGCTGCCGGGCAGGCCGGCCGCTAGAAGTGGATGCGAAGACTGGTTTGCGCAATGTGGTTCACCGCGTGCGTGTGCGTGACGGCCACCTGGTAGCCGAAGCCGAGCGAGATACCGCGGCGGCGGTCCTTCTCGTGCCGCGTGTACGGCAGCCGGCCGACGATCAGCGTGGGGCCCATGAGGAACTGCGTCTGCCCATCGCGGCGGCCGCCAATCCAGTGGGTGGCCGTCGTCTCAATCGCGGGCCAGACGTACTTGCTCGCGTGAAACTGGGATGCGGTATGCGCCGTGAACACGTGACCGTTGCGGCCGGCGTGGTGCACCGGTACCGTGGCGAGCACAGCGGCGCTCTGGTCGAAGCGGCCCCAGCCCTTGCCACCCATCAGTTGCGGGATCACCGCCGCGTCAGCCGAGTTGTTCGCGTCGTTGCCCGTGGGAACCGCCGCGCCAAGCTGCGCGCTGAGGATGTAGTTGCCCCGCTTCTCTGGTGCGCCCAGCAGACGGTACTTCACGGCGCAGTTGAAGTCGCCGAAGCCGTCGGGCTCCTCGTCGACGCGTCGCAGGTGTGACGGGATGGCGAAGGTGAACTCTGTGCGTGGCAGGGGAACGAACTGCAGGCCTTTGCCAACGCCAATGTTCCACAGGTGCGTGCCGCCGCTTTCCTGGTGCGCAAAGTCTTCGCGGAGCACTTGCACGAGCTGCGGTGTGCTGGCGAAGACGGGCCCCGGCCAGCGTGGCTGCTGCGCGGTATAGCGCGTGCTGCGCGCCTGAAAGTCCTTGATCCAGTCGCTCTGTGCGTCCGCGGTACAAGGCATAAGCAGGAGGCTTGCTGCGGCAGCGGACGCCCAGCAGATCGCACGTTCAAACATCATCTTTCGAGGTAGACGGGAAACTGCGAGCCTGGAAAGCAAAAGCCCGCCATTTCTGGCGGGCTCCTGTGCGACTTTCGGTCAGCTTACTCGCCGGTTACCACACCGTGCGAGGCCTTCTCTTCCTTCTTCTTCTCGTTGTTGGCGCGGGCACCCATAGACTGCTTCACGTAGTCATCGGCCTTGGCCAGGTCGTCCTTCACCGCGGCCGCATTGCCACAATCCACATCGGCCTTGCGACGGTACATCAGGTTCAGGTACTGCAGCGCGTCGTCGTAATCGGTACGCAACTGTACCGCCTGGTTCAGGTGGTCGATACCTTCGGCAACCAGGGCCGTGTTTGCCGCCTTCAGCTTCGTACAGGTGTCCTTGGACATCTTGACGTTGCCCTGACCGTCGTCCTTCAGACCACTCTCACCCAGGATCTTGACTGCATTGTTGTAGGTCTCAACAAAGTTGACGGCGCCGATGGTGTAGTGCGCCTCGGCATCCTTCGGATCCACCTGGATGACCTGCATCTCGTACTGCTTGGCTTCCGCAGGCTGCTTGATGTTGCGGTAGATCGACGCAAGCTGCTGCAGCGAGGTCTTATCGCCCGGGTGGTCGGCCAGGTACTGCTTGAAGATCGCGATGGCGTTGTTGGCCGTCTTCATGTTCGCGTCGTCGGTCGAGTTCGGGATGACCAGATAGGAGTAGGCGGTGCCCAGATACAGGTCAGCCATGGGCAGCTTGGGGTCCAGGCGCTTGGCTTCCTGGAAGTACCCGATGGCCTGCTCATACTGCGCGTTCTTGAACGACTGCACGCCTTTGTTGATGTCGTCGCGCGCTTTGAGCTGGTTGCAACCAGAAAGCAGAGTCATGGCGAGCGCGAGTGCAGCCGCGGCTGGAACACGTCCGTTCAGTTTCATTGAGCCAAATGTCTCCTTCAGTTGCGGCATGCAGAGTCCGTTCGTCCTGGGCAAAATAAGTTCTTTGCGCGCAAGGTAGTGGCGCGCTGTTGTGGAGTGATTGTATCCGCAGATTTGCACTTGTGACCAGCCGGTGCAAGGCACTGAGGAGAAGACCACCAAAACGGCAGACACTCGCAAGCAAGTGAGCTGCCCCGATGTAGGCTTGACCACTCCGGTATAGCACGAAGCAGTGGCTGTCGCCTAAACGGATGGACGCATCACCTTCGTGCCGAGTCTCGCCTTCGTCGGAGCAATCAAGGTTGAGAACGGACCAAGCCGTGAATGGCAGGCGCCACGCTGACGCCTGCAATCCGTCGAAGCAGATCAATTCCTGGCTGTGTCTGCGCCGGTCAGCAATGCCATATTGTCCGCGCCAGCCGCGCGTCCAGCGTTCAGAACGGTGGTGACGTCGGCATAGTCGAGACCGGGCGAGGCGTGGACCAGCAAGGTGGTCCGGCCTTGCTGCTGGACGAGTTGCCGCAGATGCTCCGGCAGGTCCGATTGCTGAAGCGGGACGCCGTCAAGTGCGTAGGCTGGAGCCGAAGCGTTCCCCTCGATAGTGACAACGATGGACTGCGGATAGGGCGCCTCTCGATGCCTCGGTGACGGCTGCGGGGCCATCGCAGAAAGTCCATGGACGGCGCTTGGCTCGATCACCATGAAGATGATGAGGAGCACCAGCAGAACGTCGATGAGTGGAGTCACGTTGATGGCGGCGTGCGCCGAACGAGTGGTCGCGGTGGTCATTGCCATGGAGCTCTCCTTGTGCGCGCAGGGCGCGGGCTGGGCAGAGGCGGTGAGCGCGAGAGCGGGAAGGAGCGGTGGTGTAGCCCACACCAGCGCCTGGCCTGCAGGAAGCGAGAGAGCAAGCGCACGCGGCGACGAGGACCGTGTAGCGAAGACACCGATGCCTGACGCTTTGTGCCGCCCCTATGCTGAGTTGGAGTTGAAGGGCCCGAACGTGCCTGAGCGCCTGAACGCGTGGCGCTGACGCTCAGGTACGGCTACCCTCGCCCCAGGAGCGCGCAGGCAGAGACGCAGAGATCTTGCGCTAAGGCGTATTGCTAGCGCGAGGCAGGCCGGAGGCTCGCGGCCCCGGGGAGCGCGGCGTTCCGATCTCGCGGGAGGCCGCGCGCAAGTCAGGCGACGTTAGGACAAGACGAAGGGGACGGCATTAGCCGTCCCCTTCTGTCCTACTTGTTGCGAACGCTACTGGCCCGACTCAACCCGCGGCGTGATGATGCCGATGTTGTCGACGCCGGCTGCGTGGCCGTCGTCGATGACGGGGGTGACCGCGGCGAAGTCGAGCGATGGATCGCCCTTGACGAACATCACCTTGTCGTTACGGGCCTCAAAGATGGTCCGCAGCTTCTCGGTTAGGTCGGTCAGGTTCAGCGGTGGATCTTCGTTGATCTGGTACGTCGGTGTGCCCTTGCCGTTGGCCTTCACCTGCACCACGATGGTGCGGTTGTCCACGTCGGCAGTCTTGTCTTTCGGCGGCTGCGGGACCAGCGTATCCAGTCCGCGCACCACGTTGGGCTGAATGACCATGAAGATGATCAACAGCACCAGCAGAACGTCGATCAGCGGCGTGACGTTGATGTCGGAGCGTGCTCCTTTGCCGCCGCCTCCTCCCATGCCCATGGTCGTAACTCCTTTACCGCCGAGGCGGCCTGTCTTGCCCGCCGGAGCGGTGGTTGGCTCACTGCCGTGAGCGGTCTTACCGCTGGGGCAGTGGGAAAACGTCCTCCCGGGACCGGCCGGCCGTTTGCCGGGCTGCGGTCCTCCGAGAGCCTGTTACATCAGCGGCTTATCCGTGAGCATGCCGAGCTGGCTCACGCCGGCTGCACGGATGCCGTCGATGGCGGTCATCACCGTACCGTAGTTGGCACGCTGATCGCCGCGGAAATACACCCGCTTGTCGGTCTTGTTCTCCAGGCGAGCGGAAATCTTCTCACCCAGTGAGTCGGGAACCACCTGGTCACCACCAAGGTAGGTCTTGCCGTCGCGGGTCACTGCGACGACGACCGAGTCTTCCTTGTTGGCGTCTTCCATGACAACCGCGGCTGTAGCCTGCGGCAGTTCCACGTTGACCTTGTTATTCAGCATGGGCGTGACGACCATGAAGATGATGAGGAGCACCAGCATCACGTCCACCATGGGTGTGACGTTGATGTCGGAGTTTACCTTTTTGCCCTCATCACGAGTTGAGATTGCCATGAGATTGGCTCCATCCTTGTAAGGCTGCGATGCGGGGCGGGGGCTCGAGCCACGCTGTGGCCGAAGACCGTTGCGGGTTCGATACCCTGAACCCGCCCCTTGGATGAGGCCCGCCGAAGCGGGCCGCTACCTTAGCGCTGCGACTGCTTGATGAAGTAGTCGACGAGCTCCGACGAGCTGTTGTCCATCTCGACGTCGAACGCTTCCACCTTGTTGGTGAAGTAGTTGAACGTCATAACGGCCGGGATGGCGACGAGCAGGCCAAGAGCGGTCGTAACCAGGGCTTCCGAGATACCGCCGGCGACTGCGCCGATACCGGCCGTCTTCTGGGTGGCGATTTCCTGGAAGGCGTGCAGAATGCCGATGACGGTGCCGAGCAGGCCGATGAACGGTGCGGTGGAACCGATGGTGGCCAGCGAGCCCAGGCCGCGCTTCAGCTTGGCGTGAACGATGGCTTCCGAACGCTCCAGGGCGCGCTTGGACGACTCAATCTGCTCTTCGGTAATGGTGCCGCCCGAACCGTAGGAGCGGAACTCCTGCAGGCCAGCGGTGACGACCTCGGCGAGGTGCGACTTCTTGGAACGATCGGCGATCTTGATGCCCTCGTCCAGACGGCCGTCCTTCAGAGCGCCGGCAACCTTGGGAGCGAACTCGCGCGACTGCGAGCGGGCTGCCGAGAAGTACAGGGCGCGGTCGATCATAACGGCCAGCGACCAGATGGACATGATGAACAGGATGCCGACGATCACGTCGTCGACCCAACCCATGTGCTTCAACATGTCGAGGATGGAGAAGCCGCCGCCGCCGGAGCTGGCAGGGGCTGCGGCATCCTGGAAGAGCATGCCAAGCGTAGCGGGAACGTGTGCAACGAGTGTGGTGGCGTGAGCGAGAATCACGAGATTCAGTCCTCCAAGATCGACTGCGGTGGGGTTGGAACTGCGTTGGGCAGAGGCACAAGCCTCAGAACGGCCGGCCCAATTTTGAGAGCAAAGGTATCATTTGCCCGCCCTGCCGCACATGCGACACAGGTGTTAGACGGGCAAACCTGGCCGCGGTGTCGAGCCGCGGCCAGAGAAGCTCGGCTTAGCCGCCGAAGGTGAAGTTGACCGTCACGGTGGTGTCGACTTCCGTGGGATCGCCGTTCAGAAGATATGGCTTGTAGCGCCACTGACGAACCGCATCGAGCGCCGCGGAGCGCAGCATCTCAGGCCCGGAGACTACCGAGAGCTGCTCGATGGTGCCGGTCTTGGAGATGATGGCGTGCAGAACCACGGAACCCGAAACGTGCGCCGCCTTGGCGATGGCCGGGTAGGTCGGCGTGGTCTTGGTGATGATCTGACCGGCGGCAACACCGCTGGAGATCTTGACCGGACCGGTCGGCTTGGGCGGTGCGGCCGGCTTGGCCACGACCACCGGAGCGGTGTTCAGGCCGAGCGAACCCATCACGCCGCCAGGAGCGCCCGTGCCGGTACCCATGCCCGCGCCGGCAACACCGGTGGAGACCGGCGGCGGCGGAGGCGGTTCCTTGGTCATGTCAATCTTCTTAGGCACCTTGGTCGGCGCGGTCATTGGATCGAGCGCGGCAACGACTTTGGTGACCTTGACCACCTGCGCCGGTGGCGGCGGGGGTGGCGGCGGCGGCGGTGGCGGCGGAGCGGTCAGCATCGCGGTCATTGCCGTCTTCGGAAGAGCTTCCGGATACAGCAAGGGGATCAGGATGAGCACCGCCAGAATCAGGAAGTTGAAGGCAGCCGTCACAATCATCCAGTACTTGGACTTGGACTTCAGCTTGCCCGCCGATTCGACCATGGAATCTTCAAACATGTTGCAACCTCGAGTCTGCGAGAGGTAAAGCTTGGGACGGTAGACACCGCGTTTGTGCCGATTGTTCCCGGCAAAGACGAGAAATTTTCAGAGGCCCCGCTGTGCATCCGGCAGCTCCGCGATGACGAGCCGACCCAACGAGAAGGCGATACTAACCGTTAGCGCTAACGGCTGGCAAATGCGAGCGTGGAACTGCTGCCGCGATGCGCGCTGCAGCAGTTCAACACGCGAGCAATAGCCCGCTATCGACGGCCAGACGAACCGCCCAGAGCGCCGCCAAGCAGGGAGCCAAGAACGCCGCGCATGATCTGCCGGCCGGCGGTGGAGGCAGCAGCGCGCGCAGCACTCTTGGTCACCGTCTCCAGGATGGAGTCGCTGCCTCGGCCTCCACGCGGGCCAGTTGGGCCGCGCTGTGTGAGCACCTGCGTGATCTCGTGAAACCAGCCGCCGCCGCTGGCTGCTTGCGGCGCACCGGCGGGAGCGGGAGCGTTGGGCGAAACGGTGGGAACGGGCGCGTTCACCGGCGCGGTTGCGCCCGCCGCGGCCTTGCCCTGCAGGCGTTCATAGGCGCTTTCACGGTCGACGGTCTGCTCGTATACGCCCGCAACGCAGGAAGCCTGCATGAGCGATTTGCGCTCGTCGGGCGTGACCGGGCCGATGCGCCCGTGGGGCGGCACCACCCAGGCGCGCTCGACCATCTGCGGCGTGCCGTTCTCATCCAGGAACGAAACGAGAGCCTCGCCCACGCCAAGCTGCGAAATCGCCTCTTCCGTGTTCAGTTGAGGATTGGCGCGGAAGGTTTGCGCCGCCACCTTCACCGCCTTCTGCTCCTGAGGGGTGAAGGCGCGCAAGGCATGCTGCACGCGATTGCCGAGCTGGCTGAGCACCACGGGCGGAATGTCTGCCGGGTTCTGCGTGACGAAGTAGATGCCGACGCCCTTGGACCGGATCAGCCGCACCACCTGCTCAATCTTCTGCGAGAGCTGCTGCGGCAGATCGTTGAAGAGCAGGTGTGCCTCGTCGAAGAAGAAGACCAGCTTCGGTTTGGGCAGGTCGCCGGCCTCGGGCAGGTGCTCGTACAGTTCGCTCAGCAGCCATAAGAGGAACGTGGCGTAGAGCTGCGGCGACTGCATCAGCTTGTCCGCTGCCAGCAGGTTGACCACGCCGCGGCCATCCACGGTTTGCAGCAGATCGTCGATGTTGAGCGCGGGCTCGCCCAGGAACTTCGCCCCGCCCTGCTGCTCCAGCGTGACCAGGCCACGCTGAATGGCCCCGATGCTGGCGGCGGAGATGTTGCCGTACTCGGTCTGATAGCTCTTTGCGTTGTCGCCGACGGCGTTCAGCACGGCCTTCAGATCTTTCATGTCGAGCAAGAGGAGGCCCTGGTCGTCGGCGATCTTGAACACCAGCGTAAGCACGGCGGTTTGCGTCTCGTTCAGGTTCAGGATGCGCGCAAACAGCAGCGGGCCGATCTCGCTGACCGTGGTGCGCAGCGGGTGACCCTCTTCCCCGAAGACGTCCCAGAAGGTGACCGGCGATCCGCTGAATTGGTACGGCGGCAGACCGAGCTTCGTGAGGCGCGCATCGAACTTGTCGCTCGCGGCACCGGGCATGCTGATGCCACTGAGGTCGCCTTTGACGTCGGCCGCGAAGACGGGCACGCCGATGCTGCTGAAGGCCTCGGCCATGACCTGTAGCGTGACCGTCTTGCCGGTGCCGGTGGCTCCGGCGACAAGGCCGTGACGATTGGCCATGTTGGGCAGCAGGTGAAGATCCAGCGTTCCGCTCTTTGCAATCAGCAGTGGTTCAGGCATTCGGCTTGGCCCTCTTTCGGAGGCGGTCCCTCTCTTCGGAAAGGGCGCAAACACCATTCTGACGACGACAGGCTGCCGTGTCACTTGCAGCCTGCGCAGCCCGCAATACGGCAGAGCTATACCACATCCGCCGTCATTTTCGCTGACGGATATAGCGTTTGTCGGCCACATTGCGCCAGGCAATTTCGTTTACTTCTGCCGCTTATTCCAGTAGGCTGCGTGGGCTATGAAAAATTCCTTGTTGTCCTTGCGGGGCGTTTGCCTTGCTATGTCTGCCTGTTTGCCATTACTTGCCGGTTGCGCTGGAGGGGGGAGCAGTTCCACCTCCACCAGCAGCGGTGGATCGAATCCGCCCACGCCGACCGCACTTGCCATTACCGCGGTCGCGCCCACGAATGTGCCAGTCGGGTCAGGCGATGTAGCGCTCACCGTCAACGGCACCGGGTTCACCAGCGGCTCTGTTGTTTCGGTCAACAACGTTGCGGAAGCGACGTCGTATGTAAACGCAACGCAGTTGAAGGCCACGGTGCCGGCCAACCAGCTTGCTGTGGGCGCGGTGCTTTCTGTCAGCGTGAAGAGCGAGGTAGGGGCGGTGACCGCCGACCCGTCCACCACGGCGCTCTCGGTCGACAACCCGGTGCCGTCGCTCGCTTCTATCGCACCGGCGACCATCGCGCTGGGTGCACCGGATACGACCGTCACCGTGACGGGCACCAACTTTGTGCCGGGCGTCGCGCTCGCTGTCAACGGCACCACGCGCACCTCGACCTTTGTGAGCGCCACCCAGCTCACGGCCAAGCTTCTAGCCGCTGACTTTACCGCGGCAGGGCCGTTGCCTCTCAACGTGATCAATCCGAAGCCGGGCGGCGGCACCTCCGGAACCAGTTCGCTGGCCGTCAGCAATCCCGCACCTGCCATCACCTCTGTATCGCCCGCCACCGTTCCTACCGGCGGCAGCACTCCCGTGACCGTTACGATCACCGGTACAGGCTTCCTGCCCGCCACCGCCGTGCAGATCAACGGCGCCGCACGCGCCGCGACAGTCGTCAGCGGAACACAGATCACCTTCTCGCTCACCGCGGCAGACATGGCCTCGACGGGCACGCTCAGCATCACTCTTGTGAATCCGGCACCGGGCGGCGGCACTTCCAACGTCTCCACGGTCCAGGTCGGCGTCCCGGCTCCCACGATTACGTCGCTCTCGCCTGCGACCCTGCCGGTTGGATCTGCCGCAACCACGGTCACCATCACAGGAACCGGCTTCGTTCCCGCTTCCACGGTTCAGTTCGGTGCTGTCACGCATGCGGGTGTTTCGTTTGTCAGCAGCACGCAGTTGACGCTGCCCCTCACCGCTGCCGATCTCACCTACAGCGGCAACTATCCCGTAACGGTAACCAACCCCGCCGCGTCGGGCGGTGCGTCCAAGCCCGCCTCCTTCGTTGTGCAGGCCGCCACACCCGTGCTGGCGACCATCACGCCCAGCACCCTCGCCATCAACAGTGGATCGTTCAGCATTACGGCAACCGGAACCAATTTCGCCAGCTCGTCCAAGCTGAACTGGAACGGCTCACCGATCCCGACCACTTATACCTATACCTACTCCGCCACTCCGACGAACCCTTACGCCTACACCTACGTTCTCGTCGGTACGGTCTCCACGGACCTGCTCGCCAGCACCGGCACAGCCAGTGTCACGGTGACCACGCCTACCGCTGCTGCCGCTTCCAATGCACTCACGGTGACCGTCGGGAATCCACCGGTACCGTCTGTCAGCTCACTTTCACCGAACGCCGTGCCGACAAACGCGGACGCGAAGCTGTCCATCACTGGTACGGGCTTTGCGAAGTCCTCGGTAGTCTCCTACAACGGTCAGCCGCTCACGACCACCTTCAACAGCAACACCAGCCTTTCCGTCACAGTTCCTGCCGCATCGCTGACCGTTCCCGGCAACAACGCGGTTACGGTTTCCACGCCGGCTCCGGGAGGTGGCACCTCAACTGGCGTACCGCTCACCGTGTACGTTCCGCTGGTCAGCAACAGCATGGTTTTCAACCCGGTAAACGGGCTGGCGTACCTCTCTATCCCCAGCACGGGCAGCACCATTACCGGCAACAGCATCGTTTCGTTCGATCCGGCGACGGGCGCGCTGGGCACTCCCATCTTCGTCGGCAGCGAGCCTGGCGTAATGGCCATCAGCGATGACGGCACCACACTTTGGGTCGCGCTGAACGGCACCACGGCGATCCGCAAGGTGGACCTGGTGCACGCAACGGCTGGAGCGCAGTACTCCATCTCTGCCATGGCGGGTTACTACAATACCGTTACGGCCCTATTGGTCCTGCCCGGAACCACGGACTCCGTCGCCGTAACGAACAGCAGTCTGCTGGGCATCTACGACGCCGGTGTTCTTCGTGGCAGCACGATCAGCACGAATTCGGCCTATGCTCTGCAGGCTGACGGCACCCGCAAGGAGATTTACGCCGGCGGTTACACCGTCCAGGCGTACACCTACTCGAACACCGGAATTACGCTGAAGTCCTCCGGCACCAACTCATTTCCCTATAGCGTAGCGAGCAGCGGCCTCGATGATATCCAGCTCACCGGCGGCAAGCTGTTCACCGATTACGGTCGCGTGTATGACCCGGAATCGGGCGGACAACTCGGCACCTTCAACCAGGGAACGACGGTTCTGCAGGGGCCGACGTTGAACGATCCCGGCCTGTCGCAGGTCTACGTTCTGAATAGTTCTCAGAACCCTGGCTACTACTACAACGGCTACTCGCAGGTGAGCCTGTTCAGCCCGACAGACTACTCCAGCACCGGCAAGAGCTTTGCCTGGAACATCCCTTCCTCGCTCCAGACCGGTTCCGGATCGAACCAGACCTACTACAACCTTCAGCCTCACCGGCTTACTCGCTGGGGCTCTAACGGCCTGCTTCTGCACACCCAGGCTGCTATCTTCAGCGCGCAGTCGAATGTCATCAAGGACCAGTCCTCGGTCTCGGCGGATCTGTCGATTACGCTCAGTGCATCGGGCGGAACCACCACCGGCAGCACCGCTTCGTACACCGCAACGGTGAAGAATGCCGGCCCACAGGCCGCAACGGATGTGGCTGTTTCGCTTCAGGCGCCGACTACCGGCGTCCTGACCGGGGCAACATCCACGGTAGGCGCCTGCTCCTCGGTCAATGGCTGCACCCTGGGCACGATCGCCTCGGGTTCCACCGCGACCATTGCCATCCAGGTGCTTCAGACCACGGCGGGTAGCGGCAGCCTGAATGCACAGGTACAGAGCTCGTCAACCGACCCGGTCAGCAGCAACAACGTTGCTTCCAGCAGCATCGCCGTCACAGGGACTACCTATAACCTGGTGCCGACACTCATTACGGTGACCCCGAATGCAGTGAAGGCCGGCAGCACCGACACCACCATCACAGCTACAGGCGCGAACTTCGCTTCGGGCTCGCAGATTGTGCTGGGCAGCACTGCACTGACCACCACCTTTGTGAGCAGCTCCACTCTCACAGCGACGGTGCCCACGGCGAGTCTCACGACGATGACCTGGGCGCCTGTCTCGATCAGCACGCCAGCACCGGGCGGCGGTACAAGCAACTCGTTGCCGTTCACCGTCTTCAACGTCGTTACGGTTGGCTTGAATCACATCGTGTACGAGCCGTACTCGCGCAAACTCTACGCCAGCGTTTCCAGTGGATCGACCAATGTCACCGGCAATTCGATCGTCAGTATCGATCCGGCGACCGGCACCTTTGGAACACCAGTCACCTTCAACACAGCTCCAAACCTGTTGGCACTCTCCAACTCCGGCCAGACACTCTACACGAACCTGGCACTCCCGTCTTCGTCGAACTACACCTTCATCTCCTCGTTGCCCATGGGTCGTGTCGACTTGCTCAGTGGCACCGGAGCGTCGGTCACTGCAAACCTGTCCACCAGCACCTACAGCTACAACTCGACACTCAACTCCATGGCGGTTCAGCCCGGTTCGGAGAACACCCTGGCAGTGGGACTGCAGTATGGCTACGCCGACCTTCTGGATTACTCGGCTTCCGGTAACACCCTGACGCAAAGGGGAGCGCCTGCAAGCAACAGCTATAGCGCGTCCCCCTGCCTGTACTTTCTGGATGCGTCCGACCTGTTGACGCTTGGGTACAATACCTACCTGTACCCGGTGACCGCCACGGGCTTCGGGACCGGCAAATTGCTGCCCAGCACGACAGCTTGCTTCCAGCTGAACGGCACCACCGGCGCGGACACGTCTGGCAAGCTGTACAACGTGACCACGTCCGGCGTGACACAGACGGGCACGGTCGTTCTCTCCAATGCCTACAGCTACTCGACGGGTCAAGCCGCGCCAGACACATCTCTGGGCAGCGTCTTCTACCCTGCGAATACCTCTAGCTCGTCCTACGGCTACGCCGACGGCCTGTTCTCGTACGACCTGCACTCTTTCCTCAGGACCGGTTCCCTATTCCTGAACATCCCGACCATTGAAGGCAGCAACTACTACTCCACAGGCGTAGGCGACATCGTCCGCTGGGGCCAGGACGGCCTTGCGATGATCACGTCGACGGGCCACCTGTACCTACTCCGCGGACCTTTCGTAGTGCCGCAGGAGATGGTGAGCAGCACGGCGGCAACGCTTACATCTTCCTCTACGACCAGCATCACCGTGGGCAGCAAGAACACGCTGCTTACGTTGACCGGCAGCAACTTCCAGCCGGGCGTTGCGGTCACGTGGAATGGCAGCTATCGCACCACAACCATCGTGGATGCCACCCACGTCAGCGTCGCGATCCCAGCGTCCGATCTGGCTGCGGCGAGCACGGGCAACCTGGTCGCCACCAACCCCGGCGCAACCGCCTCCAACACTCTGACGGTAACGGTCCGGTAAACCCACCAAACACGAAGAACGAAGGCCACCCGTACGGGTGGCCTTCGTTCTTGCCGGTAGTCCATGCAAACTGCTCGGTTTAGTTCGCGGGAAGGGGCGACATGGCATCTGTCAGTGCCTCTGGCAATCTGTCGCTCTGATCGCATTTGTGTAGCGAGCTTCGCCCGCGACGTCTGTTCCTGCAGCACGGTTCTACGTGGGCAAGGTCACAACGACGGGATTCTAGAGTCGGCCACTCTCCTGACGACTGCGCACGCGCGCGAAGCGGGTCCACACCAAGCAGCAGCTCTTCCTTGTCTTCTCGCTGGAGTGCGCCGGTCGAAGAGACTGAAGGGGGGACCGGTGCTTGCAACCGAGAAGCAAGCGTTGCAGTGGTGAATGCCCAAGTCAGCGACCGCTCGCTTCCACGGTACCGGGCGCTGCAAGCCGTTCTAGAAGCAGTTGGAATCGCCATACCGGTATGGATCAGGTCGTGAGCTGCCGCACCCGTGAAACGGACGACTTCGGAGAGGCTGTCTGAGAACAGAACGGATGCTGTCGCGTCCATCCAGCGCGTCTGCAATCCGTCCAGCGCGAAGCGTTCGGCCTCACGCTCTCTCCAACGCAAACGGCGCAGAGGTCACCCTGTTCTCTAGGTGACCTCTGCGCCGTTCTGGATCTGGCTTTCTGAGCCTGGAGGAGACCGGCTAGACCGCTACGCGCTTCGCGGCCGGCAGAGCCGTGCGCTTGCCCTCGCTGGCGCGCCAGTCGGTCCACGCCACCAGCATGGGCGCAGCGACCGCGATCGACGAGTACGTGCCGATGAGGATGCCGATGACCAGCGCCAACGAGAAGCCGTGCAGGACCTCGCCGCCGAAGAGGAACAGCGAAAGCACAGTGAGGAAGGTGAGACCCGAGGTGAGGATGGTTCGCGACAGCGTCTGGTTGATGCTCTTGTTCACGACCTCGCTCAAGGTGGAGCGACGCATGGTCTGCAGATTTTCGCGGATGCGGTCGAAGACCACGATGGTGTCGTTCATGGAATAGCCGACCAGCGTGAGGATGGCGGCGACCACGGTCAGCGTGATCTCGGTATTCAAGAGCGAGAAGAAGCCGATGGTGATGAGCGTGTCGTGGAAGACGGCGATCACGGCGGCGGCGCCATAGATGAACTCGAACCGGAACCACAGGTACACGAGCATGCCGATGAGCGACCACAGGATGGCCCAGCCGGCCTGCCGCGTGAGCTGCGCGCCGGCGGTGGGGCCGACGGTGTAGGCGTCCTGCACCTTGAAGGTGCTGTCGTGGTAATCGTTCTGCAACGCCTGCTCGACGGCAGTACGCGCGCCGATGGCGGCCTGGTCGGTCGTCTGCGGCAGGGTAACGACGGCTTCATAGCCGTTGTCGCCGTTCAGCCGCTGGATGCTGGCATCGTGAATGCCGGCAGCGTCCATCGCGCGGCGCATGTGGTCCTCGTTGGGCGCGGACGGGAACGAGACGCGCACCTGCGTGCCGCCCTTGAAGTCGATGCCCTTAGGCACGCCGTGCCAGAAGAGCATGCTGAAGACGCCGGCGATGGAGAAGATGAGCGAGAAGCCGAGGAAGTACCACTTCTTGCCGAGCCAGTCGATGTTTGTGTTCTGGAAGAGTTCCATGTCCGTGTCCTAAATTTGGTGCCCTCGCCCCGCCGCGCATTGCGGCGGGGTGGGCTGATGTGGCGAAGACCCACGTGAGCTGCGCGAACGTGGGGCGTGCTCACCCACGTTCGAAGAGGTTCCGCTAAATCGACAGAGCTTCGCCGCGCTGCTTGCGGCTGAGCACGCCGTCAAAGATGACGCGCGAAACGAAGACTGCAGTAAACAGATTGGCCAACAAGCCAAATGCAAGCGTGATCGCGAATCCCTTCACCGGTCCCGTGCCCACGAAGAACAGGATGAACGCCGAAACCAGCGTGGTCACGTGCGTGTCCAGGATGGTGACCCAGGCGTGATTGAAGCCGTTGCCGACCGAGGCCGCGGCGTTCTTGCCGGCACGCATCTCTTCGCGGATGCGCTCAAAGATGAGCACGTTGGAGTCGACGCCCATACCGATGGTCAGGATCACGCCGGCGATGCCGGGCAGCGTGAGCGTGGCATGGAAGAAGCCCATGAAGCCCAGCAGGATAACCAGGTTCAGGACCAGGGCAAGATCGGCGTTGATGCCCGCGCCGCGGTAGTAGACGAGCATGAAAACCATGACGGCCAGCATGCCGACCACGGCCGCGATCACGCCCTGTCGGATGGACGACGCGCCAAGCGACGGCCCGACGGAGTGCGCCTCAAGGTAGGTGATGGAGGCGGGCAGGGAACCCGTGCGCAGCATGAGCGAAAGATCGTTGGCGGCCTGGCGCGTGAAGCCACCGGAGATCTGGCCGTTGTCGCGGATGGAGCCGTTGATGCTGGCGACTTCCTTCACCTTGTTGTCCAGCACGATGGCCATGTACTTGCCGATGTTGGCGCTGGTGTAGTCATAGAAGCGGTCGCCGGCGGCGGTGGTCAGGTTGAACGAAACGTCGTCGCGACCAGCCTCGTCCTTGCTGGGGCGGGCGTCGCGGAAGTCAGGCCCCTGCACGATGGGGATGCGGCGCAGCACCCACCACTTGGTGTCGTCGCCGTTGTTGCCGCCCTGCAGCACCACGGCGTCCTGGCCGATCGCGGCAGCGTCCGCCTCTTCCTTGGTGTTGTAGCTCGGCGCCTGACCCTGCGTGCCGAGGACCTCGTGGATCTCAAGCCGCGCGGTGGACTGCACGATGCGGCGGACCTGGTCGATGTCCGAGACGCCGGGCAGTTCGACGAGAATCTGGTCTTCGCCAAGACCATACTTCTGGATCACGGGCTCGGAAACGCCGAGCGAGTCGACGCGGCCGCGGATGGTTTCGATGCTGGTGTCGAGCGTGCGCTCGCGCAGCGCCTTGATGGCCGACTGCTTCATTGCCAGCTTGAAGCCGCCCTGCTGGCTGGAAACGTCGTAGTCGCCGTAGGTGTTGCCGGTGATCAGGTCATCGACGGCCTTGCTCTTGTCGGCAGGCACGTTGTTGACCACGAGCACGGGCTGCTTCGCGTCGGGCTTGGTTACGGTCGCGGCCGGAGCTATGTCTTTCAGCGAAAGCTGCAGGCGCTGCTGGTCAGAGTCACTCTGCGCCGCGATGGCCTCATCCGTGTGCACCTGCAGCACCAGGTGGGTGCCGCCGCGCAGATCCAAACCCAGGTGGATGCGATCGGTGAGGGTCTGTTTCAGGCTGCCGTGCGGAATGCCAAAGATGCCGTACAGAAAGACGAGAAGAACAGCGATGATAGCGACAACTTTGCCGCGGAGATTGGTCTGCATGGCCCTGTTCGCGCTCGTGGGACCGGTTTGGCCGCCTCCGCGCGTCTTTTCTGGTGCCGTCCGTTCCCGGAGGCCGAAATGATCCCGAGATGTTGCCGGGAACGCACGTGAGCGCAACCGCACCCACAGGCGTTGTACCGCAACATTTTAGCAAGAGCGAGGCAACCCGGGCGGAACCATCTTCTGCGTGGAACCAGCTAAGCCGATGCGTCCTCTTCAGTGGTCACGCTGGCAATGGCGGATTTCACGAACTCCAGCTTTACGCCGTCGGGCTGCACGCGGACGATCACCGAATCGTCCTTGAGGCTGACGATCTGGCCGCGGATGCCGCCGTTGGTGGTCACGCGATCACCGCTCTTCAGCTTGGTCAGCATCTCGTTCCACGCCTTTTGCTTGCGCTGTTGCGGAATAGCGGTCAGCAGCACAAAGCCGATGAGGACCACCGGGAGGAGGAGACTGAGTCCGCCGAAGCCGGACGCCTGAAGAAGCAGAAGTGCGAAAGGTGACACGAAACGTTCCGTCCTGAAAAGACGCGGCTGACAAGCGGCAACGCGCCCCGAAGTGGGATCGCTCTATTCTAACTGCCATGGCCGATCCCACACCGCTCGCCCCCGCCGCTCCCGCTGCCGACGACACCGTGCCGGCCTCCCTGGGATTCGCCGTGCTGACGGTGAGCGACACCCGCGCCGCAGAGACGGACAGCAGCGGAGACATCCTGGCCGACCGCATTCGCGCGGCCGGGCACCAGGCGGTTGCGCGCGCCCTGCTGCGGGACGATGCGGTGGCGATCTCCGCACAGTTGCGCGAGTGGATCGCCCATCCCCGCATCCACGTGGTGGTGAGCACGGGCGGCACCGGCGTGACCGGCCGCGACGTAACGCCCGAGGCATTTCGCGCGGTGCTGACCAAGGAGCTGCCCGGGTTTGGTGAAGTGTTTCGCGCGCTCAGTTTTCGCAAAATCGGCCTGGCCGCGATCCAGTCGCGCGCCCTGGGCGGCGTGGCAGAGAACACCTACCTGTTCGCTCTGCCGGGGTCGAACGGAGCTGTTCGCGATGCCTGGGACGACATCCTGTCGCACCTGTTCGCGCCGGGCAGCGGCAACTGCAACCTGGCTGTGCTGATACCGCGCCTGGAGGAGTAGAGCGGCCGGTCTAGCCCGGGGGCCAGCCCATCGCGCGTCCGCCAAGGATGTGGAGGTGCAGGTGCGCGACCGTCTGGCCGCCATCGCTTCCGGTGTTCGCGACTACGCGGAAGCCGTCCGGGCAAAGCTGCTGACCGATCTCGCCGGCCTTCATCAGCAAGTGGCCAAGCATGGCCTCGTGCGAGCCATCGATGTGGCCCAGCGACTCCACCGGCGCCTTCGGGATCACGAGCACATGCACCGGGGCGACGGGGGAAACGTCGTGAAACGCGAGGCACGTTTCATCTTCGTACACCTTGTTGCAGGGCACCTCGCCGCGCACGATGCGGGCAAAGATGGTGGGCTGTGTCGCGGCGTCGGTCATTTCGTCCCGTTGTAGCACAAAGGCCTGACAGGATCGTGGCAGCGCGGCTGGCACCTGTCGCGGAGCACGTGCCCGGAAGGCTTCGGCCGACGCTCAATCGTGCAATGTGCCACGCGCGGCAAAGCGGCGATGGTGTGAATGTCAGCGGGCCGAACCGCCCGGCACACCGGAGGGAACACCATGCTCAACCTGATCGCACTTGCTATCTTTTCTGCCGCCGTCACCGCTCCCATGCTGGTTCTCACGCTGCGCCGGCCGCTGGTGGAAGCAGCCTGACACAGCTCGATCGTTTGCCGGCCTTTGCTGTAACGACGGCCGCCTCTCTCACGCACACCGAACTGAAAGGAACCAATCCCATGCACGACTGCCTTGTTGTTCTCAGCTACCTCGCCATGATCTTTTGCCCCTGCGTGGTTGCGACCCGCTGCGCATCGACAGAGTCGGCGGCGTAGTCGCCGCTGCGCCTCAACCCTCGCTCTCGCGCCATTTGCGGGTGGGGTCGTCATCCGGATCGAGCGTCTCCTGTGGGGGTCGCTCCGCTTCTGGAATGTGTCGCAGGTTAACCCGGATGCGGTACCAGACATACGCACTGCCGCGCATGCGGTCCAGCAGGATGTCGTCCTCGGCAAGCAGCGCCGCAGCTTGCGGATGACGCGCCTTCCAACGCTCCAGCCCTGCTTCCACCTCGGCGCGAACCTGACCCTGGCCGATGCTGATGAGCGGCATCTTCGATTGGCGGCGGCCGGTCGGCTTTGGCGGCGCGTTGCTGCCGTCCGCGCCTTCTGTGACGGCTTCTTCGCTCTCGCCGTTCGCTGTCTCTTCATCGGCAGAGGCCTTCTTCTTAGCTGCTTTCTTCGGGGCGGACTTCGCGCCGACGCTGCGCGCTTTGGAGGGCTGCACGCGCGCGGGCTCGCCCTCCATCTTCTTGAAGTGCGGCGGCCAGGGTGCGTCGCCAATACCGTTCGCTTCGTCGCGCTCGGCCATGGCGAGCAGCGGCTCCAACGATCCCGCGTGTTGGTTCATGGCCGCGTGCGGGTCGCTTTGCGACGCAAAGCGCTCCGGAACGGTGAACACCGTGAACGCGGCGGGGTCGCAGGTCATCACCTCGTCCCAGTGCAGCGGGGTCGACACTCGCGCGTCTGGCAGCGGCCTCACCGAATACGCCGAGCATGTGGTGCGGTCCTTGGCATTCTGGTTGTAGTCCAGGAAGACGCCGTGGCGTTCTTCCTTCCACCATTTGCTGCTGGCGATCTCCGGTGCGCGGCGCTCCACCTCGCGTGCCACCGCAAGGGCGGCGCGGCGCACCTCGGTGAAGCCCCAGCGAGGCTCGATGCGCACATTCACGTGCATGCCGCGCGATCCGCTGGTCTTGGGCCAGGCGCGCAGGCCGGCCTCGTCCATCACCGACTTCACGACCCTGGCGACGGATCGCACCGCGTTCCAGCCCACGCCTGGGCCGGGGTCCAGGTCGATGCGGAGCTCGTCGGGGTGGTCCAGGTCGGCCACGCGCACCGGGTGCGGGTGCAGTTCGATGCAGCCAAGATTGACCGCCCAGGCCAGCGCGGCGGCATTGTCGATCACGACCTCGTCCGCGGTACGGCCTGACGGGAAATGCAGGGTCACAGTCCGCACGTACGGCGGCAGGTTGTCGGGCGCGCGCTTCTGGTAGAACGGCTCCTCGTGCGCCCCGTTGACGAAGCGCTTCAGCACAAATGGCCGCTCAAACACGCCGCCGAGTGCGCCTGATCCAGCCCCACCCGCAACGCTCAGGTAGAACTCGACGAGTTGCAACTTGGAGAGTTGCGCCTCGCGCGAAAAGTACGGCTTTCCCGGGTTGGTGATCCGAACCTCATGCCCCGCAATGGACAGAACCGCTGCGTCATCCGCCTTCGCCATAGGCAGACAGGGTACACGGTCGCGCGAACCAACAGCCGATGCGGCTACACCGGATCGGCGGCTTTTAAGGTGGACTTAGCCCTTGCGCGGGGACTCGCCGGCTGCCACACCCTGGAACGGCAGAAAGACGCGGAAGACCGTGCCCTGGAACCTGCCCTCGGTGCAGCTTCGCACCTGAATGTGGCCGTGGTGCCGTTGCACGATCTCACTGCTGATCCAAAGGCCGAGGCCGGTGCCCTGGTTTCCCTTGGTGCTGAAGAACGGTCGATAGATCTCGTTCAGGTCCTTCCCGGGAATGCCTCCGCCCTGATCCGCCACCGTCAGCACGACGCCCGGTGTTCCCTCGTGGGTGGTTTCCGCAGTGCGCACGAACAGTCGTCCGCCGCCCCGGTTCTTCATCGCATCCACTGAGTTGCGCACCAGGTTGTGAACCACCTGCCGGATCTCGCTTTCCATGCAGACGATGTGGCGATGCGACTGCGCGCGGCGTTCTACAGTCACATTCGCCGCCTGGATGCGCGCCTTCGACAGGTCCAGCGTCACGTCCACCAGCTCCTGCAGCAGAACGGCCTGCGGATGTGTGCTTTGCCGTGTGAAGCGAAGCGACTGCGCGGTGATCAGGTTGATCCGGCGAAGTTCGCTATCCACCTGATTCAGGTAGCGCTTTGATTCGTCCAGGCTGTCGCTGCGCTCGGCCAGGTAGACCAGGTTGGTCACACTCTCCAGCGGATTGTTGATCTCGTGCGCAATGGACGCGGCAAGCCGGCCAGCCACGGCCAGCTTCTCACTTTCGCGCAGGGCCGCTTCGAACTCCACGCGCGCAGTCACATCCGTCTGGATGCCGACGAAATGAGTCACCTTGCCTTCGCGATCGCGGATGGGCGACAAGGACAGCTCATTCCAGAATGGCGTGCCGTCCTTGCGGAAGTTGCGCAGGACGACCTTGGTTTCCCGCTGTTCCGCGATGGCCTCACGCACCAGCACCAGGCCCGGCTGATTCCGCTCATCGCCCTGCAGGAAGCGGCAGTTCTTGCCAATGGACTCTTCCAGGCTGTACCCGGTCAGCACCTCAAACGACGGGTTGACGTAAGTGAGTGGGAGATCGGGATCAGTGGCGCTGGACACGCTGATGCCGCTGGTGACGGAGTGAAACACCTGGCGGTGCAGCTTCAACTCGTCCATTGCATTCTCAAATCGCTGCGCAAAGGCACGGTGGGCGTACACGGCCACGCTCAACTGTGCAGCGATCTGTGCGGGCGGCTGCGGCAGAATCATCACGCCGTCGTACGGCGCGGGCGTGTCCTGTTCCACAATGCCGTCTGCCTTGGGCACGATGGCGATGATCGCCGGCCGGTATGGGTCGTCAGCCTTTCGGTTGCGCTGCATTTCGCGCATCAGCCGCGAGGCGACCTCCGTTTCCGCCAGGATCAACTCGACCCGAGTCTCTTCCATGCTGGCAAACGTGTGAGACGGATCCAAGACAAGAGGAGTAAACCCAATGTGTATCACCGCTGCATCGAGCACGCGGGTATGAATGGGATCGGCGGTGGCGATCCCAATTGCTGCTGCCAATCTGCACCTGCCTTCACGCCTCCGATCATCCAATCGGATCCATTTGCTGCGGCCGCTCTCCTACGCCGCGGCTGCTAGCATTCGCTCAGATATGGTGCCACGAGCGAACGGCGTGCCAGTAAACATAGATCGTCTTTCGGGCGCCGAGTTGACCCAACTCGTTCCAATTTCAACGTGGCGTTTACGTCTTTTTCATGTCATCGCACACAGACGCCTTTCCAATTCGTTTCGTGCACTTCGACTGGCGAACCAACACCGTGCGCCGCTCTCTATAGAAGAACCGCTGGTCGTGGCACTGAACCATCCGTCCTGGTGGGATCCTTTGGTTGGCTTTGCACTCAGCCGGTGGCTGCTGCCGGGGCGCCGCTTCTATGCGCCGATCGACGCAGAGGCGTTGCAGCGCTACGGCATCTTTCGCCGGCTGGGTTTGTTTCCGGTGGCCATGCATTCCGCGCGTGGCGCGGCGCAGTTTCTGCGCGCCGGGGGCGAGGTGCTGGACCGCGGATACATTCTGGCGGTAACACCGCAGGGCCACTTCACCGACGTGCGTGAGCGCCCGGTCGTCTTCCGGCCCGGTCTCGCATCGTTGCTGCACCGCAGATCCGCGCAGGGCAAGCGCACCACGGTGCTGCCGCTGGCACTGGAATACACGTTCTGGGATCAGCGGCTGCCGGAGGCGCTGGTGAACTGCGGTACGCCGCTTTCGTTCGGGAGCGCGCCGGAGGGGATTGCTGGTCCATCGCAGCGCGATATTCACACGGCGCTGGAGCGTGCCATGGAGCAGACGCAGGACGAGCTCCGGGCCCTGGCGATGCGGCGCGATCCCGCCGCGTTCCGGTCCTTGCTGGAGGGCAGGCGAGGAAGCGCAGGCTGGTATGGCTGGATTGAGCGCTTGCGGTCCGTGGCGAAGGGACGCCGCGGGCGGGGCGACCACACGGCCAGCGCGATCGCTGCGGCAAACACCCACACGGCGCCGCCGAAACCTTGACGCGCCTGACGCTCGGCGCGTGTCCAATACATCTGAATGCTGCTTGCCCTCTCGCTCTTGTGTTCGGGATGCGCCGCCCTTCCGGCGGTGCTGACTATTGTGAACCTGCGCGAGTACCAGCCCCCTCCGCCGGTACCGAAGGGCGGGAAGAGGCGGGCGGTTGCTGTCTGCATTCCGGCCCGCAATGAGGAAGGCGGCATCGCGGCGTGTGTGGAGTCCGTTCTGCGATCGGAGTTGGTTTTGCTCGAGGTTGTGGTGGCGGACGATCACTCCACCGATCGGACCGCCGCCATCGTGCAAGCGATATCGCAGCGGGACAGCCGCGTGCGACTGCTGGAAGCACCCACGCTGCCGGCCGGATGGAATGGAAAGCAGCATGCCTGCTGGATTGCCGCGCAGAACGTGCTCAACGGGGCCGCAATAGAGACGGCAAACGGAGGCTCGAGGGCGGAGGTGCCCGATGCGCCGCTGCTCTGCTTCCTGGACGCGGATGTACGGCTGGAGCCGGCGGCGCTGGACCGCATGGCGGCCCTGCTGCATGACACGGGGGCAGCGCTGGTAAGTGGATTCCCCCAGGAGGAAACCGGCATGCCGATGGAGTGGCTGCTGCTGCCGCTGATCCACTTTGTTCTGCTCGGCTATCTTCCACTGTGGCTGCTCCGGCTCTACAACTCGCCGGGGTTTGCGGCGGGGTGCGGGCAGTTTCTGCTGGTGGAACCGGAAAGCTATGTACGCAGTGGCGGGCACAGCGCGATCCGCCACACCATGCATGACGGCCTGCTGCTGCCGCGCCTCTTGCGGCAACACGGCTACGGGACACGGCTGGCCGACCTGACCGGCCTGGCGCGATGCCGCATGTATCACTCCGCCGCGGCAACGTGGCGAGGCCTGGCCAAAAACGCGACGGAAGGCATGGCGGCACCCGCTGCGATTCTGCCGTTCACTTTTCTGCTCGGCTTTGGAGCGGTGCTGCCGGTTCCGCTGCTGATCGTGGCACTCACGGCTAAGACGGCGTCGACCTCAGCCGTCCTGTTCGCCTGGGCGGCGGTGGTGCTCAGCTATCTACCGCGGCTGCTTGAGGTGCGCCGATTTCGCCAGCGTGGCGTGAGCGCGGCACTGCACCCCGTTGGGGTGGCCACATTGCTGGTGTTGCAGTGGTACGCGTTTGTTCGAAAGCTGATCGGCCGCCCGGCGGCGTGGAAGGACCGCGCCTACCAGGCGAACTGACCGCGCGACTGAGGCCCGGGTTATTCGTCTTCGCCAGCGGCCAACTGCGGCACGGAGCCGGCGAACTCTTCAAAGGCAAGCAGCGCGCCGTTGCCTTCGCTGGCGGGCAGCTCGGTGACGCCGCGCAGGGACCGAGAGATGGTGGTGGTCTTGCTGCGGATTTTGCCGAGCGTGGTCTGCACCGTGCCCACCTGCGTCTCTACCTTGCCGATCAGGTCGCCGAACTTGCCGAACTCGGTCTTGACCGCGCCCAGCACCTTTTCGATCTCGTGGCCTTTGCGCTCCATCGCAATGGTGTGGAAACCCATGCGGAAGCTGGTCAGAATCGCCATGAGCGTGGACGGCCCTGCGATCGTCACATTGCACTGATGTTGCAAATCCTGCTGCAGGCCGGGCCGGCGCATCACCTCGGCGTAGAGGCCCTCCGTCGGCAGAAACATGATGGCGTGCGGCAGCGTGACCGGTTCGTTGATGTACTTCTCACAAATGCGCTTGCCTTCGGCCCGGATTGAGCGCTCAAACGCCGCGCCCGCCTTCGCAATCTCCTCGGAGCCGCCGTGCTCGTAGGCGTCCTCCAGGCGCTCCCAATCTTCGCGCGGGAACTTGGAGTCGATGGGGAACAGGACGGTGTCGCCGTTGCCGTTGCCATTCGCGCCGCCGCGCGGCACTTTCAGCGCATACTCCACGCGCTCGCCGCTGTTCGGCTTCACCGCCACGTTCTTTTCGTACTGCTCGCGCGAGAACATCTGCTCCAACTGCTGTCCGAGCTGGAACTCGCCGACGATGCCGCGCGCCTTCACGTTGGTGAACACCTTCTTCAGGTCGCTCACGCCATTGGCAAACTCGCGCATCTCGCCCAGGCCTTTTTGCACCTCGCCAAGGTGAGTCGTTACTTGCCCGAAGCTGCTGGTCAGCCGCTCGTTCAGGGTGGACTGCAGCTTCTCATCCACGGTGGCGCGCATCTGGTCGAGCTTTTGCGCGTTGTCCTGGTTCAGCTTGTCCAAGCGCTGCTGCACTGCATCGCGGAGGCGCTCCTGATGCTGCCGCTGCTCTTCGCCCAGGCCGGCCAGTTTGCTCTGGACGCCCTCACGGAGGGCTTCGTGGCTCTGCAGATTTTTGGCGCCGAGCTCGATCAGCCTCGCCTGCACACTCTCACGCAGAGCGTCATGGCTCTGCTGATTTTTCGCGCCCAGGTCATTCAGCTTGCCATGCAGCACATCCTGCGCCGTGGTGTGCGCGGTTGCGGTGTCGCGGATGAACGCCTGCAGCCGTGTATCGATCTCGCGCAGGTTGGTGTGGACCTGCTCGCGGAGTCTGTCGGCACCGCTCGCGTTGTCGTGGCGGAAGCTGTTCAGCCCCTCGGCGAGTGCGGATCCGAGCGCCTCGATGCGCGCGTGCACCTCTTCGCGCAGGTGCCGCGCGGACTCTACCGCCGCTGCCTGGTTGCGTTGCGCCGTCTCCGCGTGCTCGCGCCGCAACTCTGCCAACGCGGCGCGATTCAGCTCGTCCGCTGACTGCATGCGGGCCTGCAGCGAAACGAATGCATCCGGCAGTTGCGACAGCCGCGGATCCAGCACCGGGGCGGCTGACTTGCGAGTGAACAGCAGCAGCGCCAGAACGATTCCGACAACCTGCAAGACGGCGATGAGCAACAGCATAGTTTCGCCTTCCCTTCACCCATGATGCTATCGCGTTCCGCTGTGCAACGGGGGCGCGAGCATGCTTGTTTGGAGCAACAAAGAGGCGCTCCGGAAGGAGCGCCTCTTTGACATTTTGGTCCCGCTTAGAAGGTGGTGCTGACCGACAGACGGAAGGTCTTGCGCGGTTCACGCAGGATGTAGTTCGCACCGTACAGTTGCAGCGCCTGCGCATAGGTGTATGCGCCCGCGCCCGTGTTCGGGAAGAAGGACCGGAAGGTGTTGTTCGGGTTCTTCGGATCGGTCTGCACGGCAAACTGCTGCGGCACCGTCTCATATAGACGCAGCGAGTTGTACGCGTAGAAGATGCGGAATGGAGCGTTGACGATCGGCAGGAGCACGCTGATTTCCGCGCCGTTGGACATGCGCGGGACGAAGTTGGTGCCGCCCACCGTCTTCAGCAGGAACGGGAAGCTGACCTGCTGACCGCCGGAGCACGCGCCGTTGGTGAACACGGGGCAGCCGTACAGCGGGCTGGTGATCTGCGACTGACCCAGCGGGCTCTGACGCAACTGGCTTTCACGCGCGTTGAACGTCATGTTGAAGTCGGTGAAGAACGAGAAGTTCACCTGCGACACGATCGGAATCGTGTACTGGATGTTGCCAGTGATCGAGGTGTCGCCGCCCACCTGGACCAGGCGGTAGATCGGCAGCGGAATCTGTACGTTGCCAAGCGCGGCGTTCGACGGGTCGCGTGGAACCGTGGAACCGTCCGGGTTGGTCAGGTTGAAGTTCACGCGGTTTGGAATGAAGGTGTAAGGCGACGCCGTGCGGATGTCGAAGCCGCGCAGTTCCTGTTCGCCGCCCGAGTAGAAGCGGTTGAACGGCGGAGCCACTTCGCCACCGAAGCCTTCTACGTGTGCCACCTGCGCACGCATGCCGAGCACGTTGTGCCCTTCCCGCGTAATGTGCAGGCCCTTGATCGGGTAGAACTGGCGGAAGCTGATCTGCGGCGAAATGTACTTCACGTTGCCGCCGGCGCCCGCAATCTGCAGAGCGGCGTTGAAGTCGCGGCCGGAGTGCGGACCCACGGCGCGATCCACTGACGAGAAGCTGAAGTTCGGCGTCAGAACGCTGGTCAGGATGCCATTCAACTGGTTGCCGCTGGACTGCAGGCCGCTGCGGAAAGCGAGCGTCTCAAATACGTTACGCGTGTTGTCGTTGAAGGTGCTGATGTTCTGCCGGGTGATGGCGTAGGACGCGCCGACGCGGGTCACACCCTTGTTGCGGAACAGGTGGCGCAGCGGCGACGACACAGACAGCGTGACGCCGGTCGTGGACGTGTTGTAGTTCGTCAGCAGCGACTGCTGTGCGTTCGACAGGTTCTGGCTGGCACCGGTCGTCGAGTAGCTCTTCGCCTGGTTGAAGTCGTACTTCTGCGCATACACCTGGATGCCGAGCGACACCGGCTTGTTGCGGAAGTAGGGCTCGGTGAAGCCGAAGGTCAGGTTGCGCGACAGGTTGCCGAGATTCGCGATGACGCTCAGCGTTTCGCCAAGGCCGAGGAAGTTGTTGGTCTCGTAGTTCAAGCCGATGAACGATCCCGACAGACCGCTTAAACCGCCGTTCAAACCGATGGAGTTCTTGCCCTTTTCCTTCAGCTTCAGAAGCAGGTCGACCGTGCCCTCGTCGGTGTTGGTGCGGGTTTCGGAATCCTGGTCCGCCTTCAGCGTTTCGAAGTAGTTCAACTGGTTCAGCCGCAGGATGGACAGTTCCCAGAGCTGGTTGTTGTACTTCTGCCCCTCTTCCAGCAGCAGTTCGCGGCGAATGACGCGATCGCGCGTGATGGTGTTGCCCGTAAACTCAATGCGGGACACAAAGAACTGCTTGCCCTGGTCGATGTCGATGTCCAGGTAGATCAGCTTTTTAGCTTCATCAAACCGTGGTACCGGCGTGGGCACCATGTTGATCCAGCCGTCAGAGCCGAAGGCCTTCCGCAGAGCTTCAAGTCCCTTGCCGAACTGCGACGCGTTGAACCACTCGCCGTCCTTGTTGGCAAATTGCGCACGCAGCGCCGCCGCCTGGAAGCGGGTCTTGTCATACCCGGTGAAGTTGATGCCGCCCAGCTTGTAGCGATCGCGCTCTTCGATCGGGATCCGGATGTCGATGCGCTTGCCGTGGGTAGGGTGCAGCGTGAACGGGTTGAAGCCCGTGACGTCGCGCACCTGGGTTGCAGGCTCGCCCGGCTGCATTTTGAAGTAGCCGCGGTCGCGGTAGGCGTAGTGAACGCGCTCGGTGTCCTCGTCCAGCTTGGTCGCGTCGAACGTGCGCGCAAACAGGTTTTCCAGGATGATCGAGTGCGGAATGCCGAGCGGCTTGGAGTTCTTCATCGCGCTGCGCAGCGTGCGCGACGAGATGGAGTGGTTGCCGTCGAAATCGATCTTGCCGACCTTGACCGTCGGACCTTCCTTGATGATGAAGGTCAGATTCACGCGCGCCGGCGGAATCGTCTTCACCTCAGTGGTGACGGTGGCGAACTGGTGCCCGTGCTCGGCAAGCAGACCGCGCAAAACTACTTCGGCACGCTTGATGCGGGTGGGGTCGTACTGCGACTCCACGCTGATGCCGACCTTGGCCTTCTTCAGTCGCTCCAGAGCATCGCTGACCGTGACGGCGTTCAGTCCCTTGTAGTTGATCTCGCCGATGGTGGGCTTTTCGCGCACATAGACGATCAACTGGGTACAGCCGGTGGCACCTTCGGACCGCTCGATACGAACGTCTTCAAAGTAGCCGGTGTTCCAAAGCTGGTTGAAGTCGCGCTCGACGGTAGCCGGGTCGTACTGGTCACCCTGGTGCGAGAACAGGCGCGCGATCACCGACTCTTTCGGAATGCGCCGATTGCCGATCACCTGGGGAGCGCACAGCGGTGCCGAGGCGGCAACGGGCGCCGCAGCGGGAGCGGGGCTTGCCTGCGCCTGGAGTCGCTCCGGACCAAAAAGGCCGGCCAGCAGCAGGGGAAGAACAGTGGCGGTCAGGCCGGCTGCGTTTCGCATGGATGAAGACGTGTGTCCGGGGATGAATCCGCCGCTTCGCTGCACACGCGAACCGGACGGCGATGCGCTAAGCGCACCCTGCTCTGATTGCTTGGAAGGGTAGAACCCCCTCGACTTCTCCGACAAGATACGCACATCCTCACTGCCGAGCCAGCGCGGAAACGCGGACCCTGAAACTACGCTCACTCGCCATGCATGGCAGACGGTATTGAACGTCCCAGAACGGTTCCGCGGCGGTGCTTCACCACACAGGGATTTCGTTCCGGTGCTGAGAAGACGATTGTATCCGACAGGGGAAAGCAGAGGCGAACGCGGAAAGTGCGTCCGAACCGCAGAAGAATCGTCTCTGCACCGATTTTGGGGCAGTAGCGACCCTGACCATGTACCATGCGCGGCTCATGTCGTCCGGTCGCGGTAAGCGTCCGCAGCCCGCGGTTCGGCACCTGCTGCATGCGGTGGGTGCAGCAAGCGGGATGTGCATCTGAGTACGGATGAGCACGCCCCGGAACTCCCTCGCCAACCTGTCCAAGCTGGAGCCGTATCAGGACGAGACGCTGCAAGTCGTCATTGAAACGCCCAAGGGCAGCCGCAACAAATACGCCTTTGACGGCG
Organism: Terriglobus aquaticus; assembly: GCF_025685415.1. NCBI lineage: Bacteria > Pseudomonadati > Acidobacteriota > Terriglobia > Terriglobales > Acidobacteriaceae > Terriglobus > Terriglobus aquaticus. The sequence goes on along the minus strand of NZ_JAGSYB010000001.1, from coordinate 3,208,217 downwards.
ACCGGCTCTGCTTTCAGCTGAAGAAGACGCTGCCGGCCGGCATGGTGTTTCCGTATGACTTCGGCTTTGTGCCCAGCACGGAGGCCTCGGACGGTGACGAGCTTGACGTGCTGGTGCTGATGGATGAGCCTGCTTTTGTCGGCTGCGTTCTGGGAGTTCGCCTGATTGGCGTCATCACGGGCGAAGACCAGCTCCCAGAGGGCGAGACACAGCGCAACGACCGGCTGCTCGCCGTCGCCGAAGCCAGCGACCTGTACGCCGGGATCCAGCACGTGAACGATCTGCCCGAACCGCTGATGCGCCACATGGAGGAGTTCTTCCAGAACTACCCACGGGTGCTGAGCCAGAAAGAGTTCAAGCTGCTGGGCACCGAGGGCCCGGAAGTGGCGCAGAAGCTGATCGAGGAAGCTCGGGCGAACGTCAAGTAGCGCGCGGGCTCAATCAAACCTACGCAGAGGCCTGCGACTGCTTGAAATTGCGAACCCAAGCCTCCAGCGTGGCCTCTGGCGCTGGCATGGGTGCGGCAGCTTCTACCGGCTTGCGCTCTGCCAGTGCCGAACGCGACACCACAACAGGCGCCTTGGGCACGGCGGCGTCCAGCGGCCGTGGCGTGGCGGCTTGCTTGGGTCGTGGTCCGCGCTGGCCCGTTTTGATACCGCGGCGTGACACATGCCGCACGACGGAGACAGCTTCTGCGGTCTCCTGCTCTTCCTGCTGATCTTCCTGCTGCTCTTCGATTTCGATTTCCGGCTCCTCTGCCGCTGCTTCCAGCATTGGCGCAACCCGAGCTTCCATGACTACCAGGGACTGCAGAATCGTCCGGACTTGCCGGAGTCGAGAAATCTCCTCGTCGAGCATAACGACGATGGTGTTCTGTTCCATGCGCACATCATAAGGAAGCATCTCTGCGAGCGGCAACGCTGCATTCCGCCGCTCTCCGCTTGTCGCCGGTCCTCTGAGCGCCATACGATAGCCACGCGTCCCTTGCCGTTCCTTGCGACGCGCATCCAGCACAGCAGACCAGCGCGGACTTGCACCCGCACCCACTGCGAACCAACCTCTTCCGGAGCCGCCCCTGTGACGTTTCGCCCCTCTGCTCTCGCGCTTGCCGCTATTTCCATCGCCGCTCTTCCGTTGGCTGCGCAACAACGCCCCTGGCTGAATCCGCAACTGCCCGCAGCCGAGCGTGCCCACCTGCTGGTAGAGGCCATGACGGTGGATGAACGCGCGCAGCAGTTGCAGGACTATGCACCCGCGATCCCGCGGCTCGGCATTCCCGACTACCAGACGTGGAACGAAGCCCTGCACGGCGTAGCGCGAGCCGGCTACGCAACCGTGTTCCCGCAGGCCATCGGCATGGCGGCCACCTGGGACCCGTCGCTGATCCAGAAGGAAGGCGATGTTATCTCCACCGAGGCGCGCGGCAAGTTCAACGGCGCCGTGCGCGACGGCAACCGCCGCATGTTCTTCGGGCTCACCTTCTGGTCGCCCAACATTAATATCTTTCGCGACCCGCGCTGGGGCCGCGGCCAGGAGACTTACGGCGAAGACCCCTTTCTGACTGGGCAGATTGCCGGCGGCTTCATTCGCGGCGTGCAGGGACCTGACCCCGCGCACCCCAAAGCCGTGGCCACCAGCAAGCACTTCGCCGTACACAGCGGACCGGAGTCGCAGCGCCACAGCTTCAACGTGGACCCGTCCAGGCGCGACCTGGAGGAGACATACCTGCCGGCCTTCCGCTCCACCGTGGTCGAAGCGCACGTGAAGTCGCTGATGTGCGCCTACAACGCCATCGACGGCCACGCCGCCTGCGACAACACCATGCTGCTGAAGGACCACCTGCGCGACGCTTGGGGCTTCAAAGGCTTTGTCGTCAGCGACTGCGGCGCGATCGACGACGTGTTGAACGGCCATCACGACGCCAAGGACATTGTGCACGCCTCGGCGATTTCGCTGGCGGCGGGCACCGACCTGTCGTGCTCGGTGCGCTCGCCAGAGTTCAACCAGCTTGCCAAGGCCGTGCAGCAGAACCTGATCACGGAACAGCAATTGAACCAGGCAGCCGAACGGCTCTACACCGCACGCTTTGAGCTGGGGCTGTACGACGGCGGGAAGAACCCGCTGGACCAGATCTCGCCTGATGTTGCCGGAGACGCGCAGAACGGTGAGATGGCCGAGAAGGTAGCAGAGGCCTCGCTGGTGCTGCTGGAGAACAAGAACAACGCCCTGCCGCTAACGGGCAAGGCGAAGTCGATCGCGGTGGTCGGACCAACGGCCGACCTGCTGGTTGCGCTGGAAGGCAACTACAACGGCCAGGCGCGCCAGTATGTTTCGCCGCTGGATGGCATGCAGAAGCTGCCAGGCAAGACCGTGCACTACGCGCAGGGTTCAACGCTGGCGGATGGCGTGGTCGTGCCGGTGCCGCGCACGGCGATGCCCGGCGGTCTGCAGATGCAGGTGTTCGCCTCAACCGATTGGACTGGACAGCCCGCTTCGACCACCACGGTTCCGAACATCCAGAACGACTGGGATTACGTGCCGATGGTTCCGGGATCGAAGTCGCCTGACTACTCCGTGCGCTGGTCCGGCAAGCTGCAGATGCCCGCGGCCGGCACGTACAAGCTGACCATCGACGGTCCGTCGAGCTTCCCGCACTCGCCCAAGGAGACCTACCGCTTCCTGCTGGACGGCAAGGTGGTGAGCGAGGGCAGCCTGCGCAAGCCGCGCAACGCGGCCTACAAGATGCCCGAAGGCGTGCCGAACACCGCGCCCGAGCCGATGGAGGAGCCGAACCCGGCCAAGTTCAGCATCACGGTGAACGACGGCAAGCCTCACGACCTGGTCGTGGAATACAGCCACTCCGCCGACCCTTCCGGTGGCGGCATCGTGCTGAGCTGGGAGCCGCCCACGCAGCCGCTGCTGGATGAGGCCGTGGCCGCGGCAAAGCAATCCGACGTGGTGGTCGCCTTCACCGGACTGTCGCCGGAGCTTGAGGGCGAGGAGATGCCGGTGCACGTGGAGGGCTTCAGCGGCGGCGATCGCACCAGCATCGACCTGCCCAAGGCACAGGAGCGCTTGCTGGAAGCGGTAGCCGCGACCGGCAAGCCGGTCATCGTCGTGAACCTGAGTGGCAGCGCCATCGCCCTGACCTGCGCCAAGCAGCACGCTGCCGCCGTGGTTCAGGCGTGGTACCCCGGCCAGGCCGGCGGCACCGCGATTGCGCGCGTCCTTTCGGGACAGGCCAGCCCCGCCGGCCGTCTGCCCGTCACGTTCTACGCCTCCACCGGCGATCTGCCGGCTTTTACGGACTACTCCATGAAGAACCGCACCTATCGGTACTACACCGGGACGCCGCTGTGGGGCTTCGGCTATGGGCAGAGCTACACCACGTTCCAGTACGGCACGCCGAAGTTGAGCGATGCGACGCTGGCCGCGGGCAAGCCGCTGACCGTAACGGTCCCGGTAAAGAACACCGGCAGGATGGCGTCAGACGAGGTTGTGGAGGCCTACCTGAAAACGCCGCAGCCGGACGGCCCGGCGCGTTCGCTGGTCGGCTTCAACCGCGTACACCTGAACCCAGGCGAGAGCCGCGACGTGACTCTGACCATTGGCGAGCGGTCACTATCGAGCGTGACTGACGCGGGCGACCACGTGATCCTGCCCGGCCACTATGAACTGAGTGTCGGATCGACCCAACCCGGGCCGGGATCGAACGCTGTTACGGCCAGCTTCGACGTGCAGGGAACCACCACTCTTCCCAAGTAAGGCGGAGCAGCGGACCAGGATTGGGTCGCGAGTCCTGGGTGCCGGAGAAGTCCTCCGCCACCCAGGACTTGCATCGCCGGGCTAGCTCGCGCTTGAGCGCTATGCCTGGATGACCGGCGTGGTCTCAGCCGCGGCGAAGCTGCGGAACATCGCGACGACCCGGTCCGCTGCATCCGGCGCGTAAAACATCCCGGTGTTCTGCATGGTGTCGGCCGTCATCTCTCGCATTCGGGCAAACATCTCGGCCTGGTAGGCGGCGATCGCGTCGGCCGTCGAACTCTCGCTCAGCAGAAGCCTCGACAGCACCAGTGCATCGAGCATCGCCATGTTGACGCCTTCGCCGGCGTAGGGCGGCATCACATGCGCCGCGTCTCCGATCAGCGTCACGTTGGGCTTCGGCTCCCAATGCTGATTCGGCGGGCAGACCAGCAGCGGTCGCCAGACCATCGACGCAGCCTGAGCGAACAGCGGTTCCCACAGATCGCTCCAGCCCTGGAAGTTGGCATGGAACCACCGGACGCGCTCCTCCGGTCCGGTCGCCTGGTCGAGGCTCTCTCGCGGGCCGTCGTCGTCCGACTTCAACCCGGCGTAGACCAGGATGCTGCCGTCGGGCTTGGTGCCCATGCCGATCGTTCGTTCGCCACCCAGAGCGATGAGTGCCGACCCGCCCAGCAGGTTCCACAACCTGGGGACGGTTTGCTCGCCGTCAGGAACCAGCGCCTCCACCAGCGCCACTCCCACATACTTCGGCCGAATGGGAGTGACCAGATCGCGCAGGCGGGAGTTTGCGCCGTCGCACCCAATAGCGATGTCGGCCAGAACGGTTTTCCCGCCGGCGAAGCGCAGCAACACCTTCTCGCCTGCCATCTCTGCCGATTGCAGCTTGCAGTCCCAATGCACGGTCCCGGGCTCGAGCGAATCCAGCAGAATGTCGCGCAGCGGTCCTCGCTCAATTTCCGGCCGCTTGCCCGCGCCGGACATGCGGCGAACGTGGTCGTGCAGGATCGTTCCGGTCGCGTCCGTAAGGCGAAGCCGGTCCAGGTCGGGTCGGTGATTGGCCCAGAAGGCATCGATCAGGCCTGCCTCTTCCAGAGCGGCCAGCCCGGAGTGTTCGTGGAGGTCCAAAGCGCTGCCCTGGACGCGCGCGTCGCGGCTCTTGTCGCGCTCATACACCTGGACCGTCGCACCGGCCTGCTGCAGCAATCGGGCCAGCGTCAGCCCGCCCGGGCCACCGCCAACGATCGCGATCTTATTTTGTTTCAACGAACTCATCGTGCCACTCGCGGATCTGGTCTGGATGCGGAGGCGCAGCACCGCTTGCCGGCAGCACAGCCGTTTTATGGATGTTTTCCTGGTTCGGTGCGACTCTTTACGCCACGTATCTTTTGCGGCTTCGGCCTGCGATTGTTACCGGTCCATCACCAGGCCGTCCGCCACCCACTTGCGGATGGCCGCCACCTGCGCGGCGCTCAGCCGGTCGCCCTTGGGCGGCATGCGCATGGGATCGTCCGCGGCCAGCTTTGGATCGAGCACGTGCAGCAGCAGGCTGTCTTCGGGCCGGCCGATGATCACCGCTGGGCCATCTTTGCCGCCCTGCAGCAGGTTGGCGCGCGTGCTCATGTTGAAGCCGCCGCGCCGGTTCATGCCGCCGTGGCATCGCAGGCAGTTGGCCTGCAATGTGGGCAGCACCTCCCTGCGGTAGAACTGCAGCCGAGCGGCCTGCTGTGGGTTCGTGCTGGCCGCCGCTGCCGGCGAGGCCGCGGTCGGGCTTGCGGCTCCACCACTGCAGCCGGAGAGCGGAAGCACGGCCGCGGCCACCGCAAGATGAGCCAGCGCTAACCCGAAGTGGCGAAGGACGTGCACGGTAGTTGGACGGGACAAGGGCAAGGATTTAGACCAGGTTCTAGGCAAAGGGACAGAGGGCATGGCGACTGCCGCAACTGCAGCGACAACCCCGTGTCTATTTTCGCAAGGCGGCTCGCGTGGCATGGACGCGAGTCGCCCTGCTCTTTCCGTCCGGTGGAATCGGTGCCCGGCGCTGGCCGCCAGGGAACGTCACGTCTGGGCCTGGTAGAGCATCGCGCGCCTTGGCACGTCCGAACCAGCCGTGCGTCCTTACCCAATTGTTCCGGCACGTACCACGTTCGCCACTTTCGGCGGCGCCGGGACAGCTCTAGTCTGAGGAGGCTCTGATGTTTGATTCTCCGCGGCCGGTCCGATCTATGGCTGCCGCACCGACCGACTTCGGTTCGCCCCTCAACCGTTCGGCTGCCGCTCGGCTGCTCCGGACGCCATCGCAGGCATCTGCTCCGCCCGCGCTGCCAAAGCGAGGTGCGCTGCTGTCCCTTGCGCTGGCTGCCGTTGCTCTCTCCGCGGCCGCTCTGCCCGCGTCGGCTCTTCCGTCCGGGCATGCGGCCCGACACGCCGGCTCCGCACCCGCGGCGCACGCTTCCAGCCACGCCGTCTCACGGCAAGCCGTTGCGCCGGTTGCCCACTCGCGGCAAAGCTCTGCACCGCATGGCAAAGCCACGGTGCTGGCCGCGGCCCAGCATGGCCGACACGCACAGACTGAGGCAGCAGAAGTCTCCGTGCACAGCCGCTCCAAAGCTGGAGCCCGCGAAACCGCACACGCCGCCAGCCGCACCGTGCCCGCCCATGCGCTGACCCGCAAAGAACGGGAGCAACAGGCCGCCGAGCAGCGCGAAGAGGCCTTGGCCGAACTGCGCGAGCGCGCTGCCCGTCACACTACTTCACGCGGCACCCGAAGCTCCGCAACGCTGCGGCAGACAGCCCGTCTTGAGGTTCCGCGCGAAGTTCTGCGCCCGGGTAGCCGGACCGCTGATGCCGACGCCGCCCCCGATTCCCGGGTTCAGGACCGGGTTCACGCCTGGTATCGCGCCCGCCATCCGCAGACCACGGACGCCGACGAACGTGGCTCTGCGGCGCAGCCGACTGAGCCCCGGACTGTCGCGAGCGCGTCCGCAACGCCGGCCAAACTGGACCTCTCGACCACGCCGCGCAAGGCAACCGCCGACGACTTTGCCCGCGCCGCTGCCGCCCAGCGCGAAACCATTGCCGCGGCCCGCGAGCAGCAGGCCCACCAGACCACGGCCGACGATGACAATGCCGACGCCGAAAGCCGTATTCCCAGCACAGCACCCACCGAGCGCGAACCAGCGCCCTTCGTTCACGGCAGCTTCGGCGAGTCCCCCGCGCCTGCGGATGACGCTCCCGCGAATCACGCGCAACGCCAGACCGCCGCGCCCATTGTGCGGCAGGCGGCCAGCGCGGTCGCACCAGGCGTGACGCTCGCACCGCCGCAGCATGTTGACCTGAAGCATCGCGGCGACGGCCTGAGCACTGCCCTTGCCGCAGATGCCGCGGCGCAGGCCGGCAGCACCGATTCCGCGGCACAACGGCAGATCCCGGTGGCCACTGCGGCGGACAGCTCGCCGCGTGCTATCCGCGCCCTGGCGCAGCAGACCGCAAGCTCGCCCACCCCCGTGCTCAAGCTGCCCGCACCGCCCAGTGGAGCGCTGCGCAAGGAGCTGCCGGCCGTGGCCGCGGTGGAGAGTGGTGCCCGGCGCAAGGAGCTGGACCCGGCAGTCGTTTCCGGCATGGCGGAACAGACCTTCGATGATGGCGGCTCGTCGCCCGCGACGGCACGCACCGCCGTGGCCCTGGCCGCTCCCAGTGCCGTTGCCGGCCTGGTGCCTAACCGCACCCACGCCCTGTCAGACGATGCCGACAGCGCGCCCACCGCTCTGGTCCACGTCAACCTGTTCGATCCGCAAGGCCACCTGATCCTGGTGCCGCCGATGAAGGGGTCGCACGAGATCCTCGTCCACCAGAACCAGATGGCCGTGACCGATGGCCTGGACCGCATCCGGGACGATGGCGACCTGCTCGACCTGCGGCAGCGCAAGCTGCTGGTGGCGCTGCCCGACGAGGACAGCACCTACCCGGACGATCGCCTGCCCGCGAACCGGCGCTACGCCCGGCCGTGGACCGTGCGCTTCCTGCGCGACCTGGCGAAGGCGCACTACGCTCGCTTTGGAACGCCGCTGATCGTGACCAGCGCCGCCCGCACGGTGGAGTTCCAGCGCCGGCTGGTGCGCGTCAACGGGAACGCCGCGCCGCCCACGGGCGATGTTGCCTCGCCGCACCTGTACGGCCAAGCCATCGACATCGGCAAGGGCCACATGAGCCTGACCGAGCTGACGTGGATGCGCGCCTACCTAACCCCGGTGGAGAACGACGGCAAGATCGATGTGGAAGAGGAGTTCCAGCAAAGCTGCTTCCACATCAGCGTGTACCGGCGCTATCTTGGGCTGCCCTCGCAACGTCGCTCGGCGCCCGTGCCTGACGCCTCCGCAACCCTGTTGACCGCAAAGAATCAGCCCGCGCCGCAAGAAAGCAAGCCCTCTGAGAAGAAGCACCGCCGCATCAGCACGGCTCTGCTCGCGACCGGTCTCCGCTAGAAATCACAAGGGATCACACAATAAGGAGGCACAGCGATCGCTGTGCCTCCTTATTGTTCCTCGGGCAGGCGATCCTGGCAGGCTTAGGGCCGCCTCGCGTTACCGCGGCGAGTGCGCCTTGATGTAGTTGCGCAACTGCAGGTTGATGTCCAGTGCCTTCTGTGTGCCGCTCTCGAGCATGCGCAACCAGTCGCTGGCCGGCGACTGCAGGTCGGCCGTGCTCAGCAGGTAGCCGGTCTGCACCACGATCTCAAGCGCATTGCTCAGATCGTGAGCCAATTTGCGGATCTCCAGGGCCAGGTCTTCCGGTAAAACGTTGGCACTGACAGAAGTAGCGGGCTTGCTCATGGCGGCAGAGAACTCCTGCAAAGGGAAGAGAATGGTGGGTCAGATGCGCGGCACTCCGCAGGGTGTTGCGCCGAGGCGCGCAAAGAGTTCATCGGTTTGACACGCCGGAACTTCCGTTGCGATACTGAACAGGCTGCAAGCGATGGACTAGCGCCTCGCTCCGTGCCGAAATGGCGGAATTGGCAGACGCGCATGGTTCAGGTCCATGTACTCGCAAGGGTGTGGAGGTTCGAGTCCTCTTTTCGGCACCAAGACTCTTAAAACGCGATGCTTCGGCATCGCGTTTGTCTTTTGCCGGCAAATCGTGAGCAGCGCATCACCCACCCGGATGTACGCCGGCACACCCAAAGTTGGAGTGCAACGTAGGCAGACCGGCCCAGGGCACCGCGGCGGCCATGCACTACCCTGAATAAGGATGTCCGTTACGACCGCAAGCCCGACTCACCTGGACCGCATCGTTGCGCAGACCCGGCTGGACCTGGCCGAGCGCATGGCCGCGACCGATCGTGCTGCGCTTGAGCGCGCCGCCGCCGACCACCAGCCTCGCGGCTTGGCGGCAGCCCTGCGCCGCGCTGCACAGACCCGCCCCGCGGTGATCGCGGAACTCAAGAAGGCATCGCCGTCCAAGGGCCTGATCCGCCCCGAGTTCGACCCCGCCGCGCTGGCCGCTACGCTGGAGCAGGCCGGCGCAGCCGCACTGTCTGTACTAACCGACGAGCCGTTCTTTCAAGGCAGCCTCCGTAACCTTCTCATTGCATCGCAGACCGTAACGATTCCTTGCCTGCGCAAGGACTTTATGGTCGATCCGTTCCAGGTGATTGAGGCGCGCGCCAACGGCGCCGATGCCATCCTGCTGATCGTCGCCGCCCTGACCGACGCGGAACTGCGGACCCTGCGCGATGCTGCCCGCGACGCCGAGCTCGACGTGCTCTGCGAGGTCCACTCGCCCGAAGAAATCGGGCGGGCGCTGCCTCTGGAGTGCGAACTGTACGGCGTGAACACCCGCGACCTGCGCACCTTTAACGTGGACAGCGAAGCCGCGCTGACGATGGCACGGATGCTGCCGTCAGACGCGATCCGCGTCGGCGAGAGCGGCATCCGCACCGCGGACGACATTGCCCGCATGACCTCCGCGGGCTTCAACGCATTCCTCATCGGCGAGACCGTGATGCGCGCCCCTGACCCGGGTGCCGCGCTGGCGGACCTGCTGAAACCCCAAGGCTCTGAAGTCAGCGTTCGCTGATTCGCTTACCCGCTCAAGGCTTTTCGTATGTGGATCAAAATCTGCGGCAACACGAATCTGGACGACTGCCTCTTGGCCGCGGAGTTGGGCGCGGACGCAGTCGGCTTTATCTTTGCCCACGGCAAACGCCTGGTGACCGCCGAGCGCGTGGCCGCGATCACGTCGCAACTGCCGGGCCTGGAGAAGATCGGCGTCTTCACCACCCTGGACTACGACACCATCGTGCGCACGGTGGAGGAGGCCGGTCTAACCGGTGTGCAGATGCACGGCGGCCCGGACTACACCCTGAGCGAACGGCTGCGCGCCTACTTCGGCGACGCCGAGCGCTGCAGCGTGATCCAGGTGCTGCCGTGGTGGACCGACCGCACGGCCGACCAGCAACGTTCCCAGTTCACCGCCGCTGCGCGCGAAGTCGCGGAAGACGGAAGCGCCGATGCGATGCTGATCGACTCCCGCACCGCGCAACAGACTGGCGGCACCGGCATTGCGCTGGATTGGGCCGCCGCGCACGCCGCGTTGCGGGGCTTGAACTACCGGGTGATCGCCGCGGGTGGCCTGCACGCCGGCAACGTGGCCGATGCGATTGAGATGATGCAGCCGTGGGGCGTCGACATCTCCAGCGGCGTGGAAACCGGCACTCCGGGCCGCAAGGACCCTGCGCGGCTGCAGGCGTTCATCGAAGCCGCCCGCAACGCAGCCGCGCGTCCGTTAGCATCAGCAGACATCCGGTAAGGTATGCGACTTCTTCTCTTCCTCGCGCGCGCGTTCATTCAGGTCTTCGGCATCACGCAGCCCACGCGCGAGCAGGAGCGCCGCGCCGCCTGGTTCATCGGCATCCTCAGCTTTGGGATCATCGCGGCGGTGATCACCGCATTCGTCTCGTTCGCGATGCATCGCTAGCGAAAAGCGACCGTCTCGCCTGGCCGATTCCGCGTTCGCGTTGGGCTGAATACACTTGTCCTGAAGCATGGCCGACAACTTCGCCCAGACTCTGAAGCAGCAGACCGACATCGTCAAGGTGATTGGCGACTACGTGAAGCTGCGCAAGGCCGGCGCGCAGAATTGGAATGGCCTGTGCCCGTTCCACAAGGAGAAGTCGCCGTCGTTCAGCGTGAATGCCACGCACGGCTACTTCTACTGCTTCGGCTGCCACGCCAAGGGTGATGTCTTCACCTTCATTCAGAAGCTGGAGAACGTCACCTTTCCCGAAGCCGTCCGCACGGTTGCCGGCAAGATGGGCATCCCCATGCCCAAGCGCGAGTTCGCCAGCCCCGAGGAGGCGCGCGAGGCCGGTCTGCGCAAGCAGTTGCTGGACCTGCATGAAGCCGCGACGCAGTACTTTGAGCAGGCGCTGCAACAGCCCGAGGCGGCACGCGCACGCGAGTACCTGACCAGTCGCGACGTCTCACCGGAGATGCAGAAGCAGTTCCGCATCGGCTACGCGCCCGACGACTTCAACGCGATGCGCGACGCGATGGCGCGGCACTTCCCTGAGGAAGCGCTGCGGTTGAGCGGCCTGTTCAGCAGCAAGGAGCAGAGCGATGATAGCCGCCCCGTTGGTCCCATGTACGCCCGCTTCCGCAAGCGCATCACCTTCCCCATTGCGAATGAGCAGGGCCGCACCATCGCCTTTACCGCGCGCGCGCTGGACAGCGACGAGAAGAGTGGGCCGAAGTACCTGAACTCGCCGGAGACCGCGCTTTATAGCAAAGGCAGCGTCCTGTTCAACCTGCACCGCGCCAAGCAGCCCATGCGCGACCAGAACTACGGCCTCTTGGTGGAAGGCCAGATGGATTGCCTGCGAGTGTTTTCCGCCGGCATTCAGCCCGTGATCGCGACCAGCGGCACCGCGTTTACCGAGCACCAGGTGCGCCTCTTGAGCCGCTTCACCAAGCGTGTCATCGTCAACTTCGACCCGGACACTGCGGGCGCCAACGCCGCCGAAAAGTCGCTGGCGCTGCTGACGGAGGAAGGCTTCGAGGTCCGCATCGTCACGCTGGAAGGCGGCCTCGATCCCGACGGCTTCATCCGCCAGCACGGCGTGGCCATGTACGCCGAGGCGCTGCGCACCGCCAAGCCGCACGCCGACTACCTGATCGAACGCGCACGCGCGCTGTTCCCGCAGCGCACCGCCGACGCCAAGGTGAAGGCGATCAACTTCCTCTTGCCGCACATCCGGCGCCTGCCCAGCGAGATCGCGCGCCTGGACTTCGCCGCCGACGCCGCGCAGAAACTCGGCGTGGACGCCAGCCTGATGCGCAAAGAGCTGCAGCAGGCCGCGACGCAGCGGCTGGGCAGCATCAAGCAATCCGTCGCGGCAGAGATGAGCGAGACGGAGAAGATCCTGCTGCGAGCGCTGACCCTTGCGCCTGAGCAGAAGGCTCGCCGCCGCGCCGCGCAGGAGCTGGCCGCGCATCCCGAGTGGCTGGAGGGCATGGCCGCCGCCGATCTGCTGGAGGCGCTCGCGCAGGCTCCGCTGGACGAGCCGGTGGACGCGATGGCCGTGGCGCCCGACGACCGGTCGCGCGAGATGCTGGCACGCGTTCTGGCGGAGGAACTGCCCGTCGACCCGGAGGTGCTTGCCGCCGACATCGCCAACGTCTTGCACGCCCTGGAACGTCGCCGACTGGAGAGCCGCATGCGCGAACTGCGCGGCATGAGTGCCGAAGCCGAGCGTCGCGGCGACGATACGATGCGCCGCCAGCTTGGCGCGGAGATCATGGACGTCCATCGCAAGCTACGTACGTTGTAAGTCGAAGTGAGCGGGCCACTGGACGAAGTCGTTAGGCAATCGTTACAGTGACGCACATGCGCTCCCTGGTCCGCCTCGCCCTGTTCGCCCTTGCACCCGCACTGCACACCGCCATGTTGTCCGCGCAAACTGCTCCGCAGCGGCCGCCCATCACCGGCATCGCTTTCGTGGAGTTTGCGGTGAGTGACGAGGCCGCCGCCGAGGCGTTCTATGGCAAGGAGCTAGGCTTCGCAAAGCAGACCCTGCCCGGCTCGCAGCAGGACACGGTCTACCCCGTGAATCGCGGCCAATGGATCGAGACCGCGAGCGGACCGTTCCACGCCGATGCTCCGAGCGGCCGGCTGCTGGCCGTGGGCCTTCGCACCACCAGTGTGCCCGCCATGCAGGCTTACCTGAAGGCCAAGGGGATTACGCCGGTCGGTCCGGTCAGCGCAGGCCGACTTGCCGTGCACGATCCTGAGGGCAACACCGTCGTCTTCGTCGATCGCCGCACGCCCACACCCAAGGTACCCGCGCACGATAACGGCGTCTCGCACCGCATCATCCATGCCGGCTTTGTAGTGGGAAGTGGCGACAAGGAAAACACGTTCTACCGCGACGTGCTCGGGTTCAAGCCCTACTGGCACGGCGGCATGCACGATGGCGTGACCGACTTCATCTCGCAACAGGTGCCGAACGGCACGGACTGGATCGAGTTCATGCTGAACGTGAAGCCGGATGCGAGCGCCGAACAGCGTGGCGTGTCGAATCACTTCTCGCTGGGCGTGCGCAAGATGGACACGGCGATTGCGCAGTTCAAGGCCAACGGCTGCGACACGCACAACTGCACCACCAGCCAGATGGGCCGCGACGGCAAGGTGCAACTGAACGTGTTCGACCCGGACCACTCGCGCGTCGAGTTGATGGAGTACGAGCCCAGCGGCACAGTTTGCTGCTCGCCGTTTGTCGGCAAGATGCCGAGCGAGAACGACCCGCAGTAGCGCTGCGCTTTGCTGAAGCCACTGGCTACACTGGTGCCATGGCAAACGCGAGCAAAGCCGAGTTGTGGCTCATCCGTCATGGTGAAACCGAGTGGTCGAAGAGCGGCGCGCACACCAGCTACACCGATCTGCCGCTGACCGATCATGGCCGCGAGCAAGCCGCTGCGCTCGAGCCTGTGCTGGCCAAGGTGCAGTTTGACCTGGTGCTGACCAGTCCGCGCCAGCGCGCACAGGAGACCGCGAAGCTGGCCGGCGTACACGCCGCCGCGCAGATTGAGCCGAATCTGCAGGAGTGGAATTACGGCGAGTTCGAAGGCAAATCCACGCCAGAGATTCGCGAACAGATTCCCGACTGGAACGTGTGGCGCAGCCCAATCACGGGCGGCGAATCGCTGCAGGAAGTAAGTGCCCGCGCGCAAGCTGTGATTGACCGCTGCCTGCAGCACGGAGGCCGCTGCGCCCTCTTCGCGCATGCCCACTTCTTCCGCATCCTGGCTGGCGTATGGATCGGACCGGGCCCGGCGCAGGGCGGCGAGATGGGCGAACATCTAGCACTCTCCACGGCGAGCATCAGCGTGCTCGGATGGGAGCGCGACACCCGCGTGATCAGCCGATGGAACGAACTGCCGCCACTCGTAAAGAGCTAGCAACGCGGCAACGCCTACCGCCCCGGCACGCTCACGTCATACGCATTGAGCAGCGTGCTGATCATCTGGTAGCAGCCAATCAGGTAGAACAACTCCGCACAGCCCCGCTCGCCAAAGGCGCTCAAGGCCTGCTGGTACGTGCTCTCCTGCAGTTGGCCGCCCGCGCTCAACACGCTCGCCACGTCGTACGCGATGCCCTCGTCACGGCTCAGGTCCGCGGGACGGTTGCCTGCCGTGATCGTCGCGATCTTTGCCTGCTCAAGCCCGGCCTGCTGCGCGACGACCTCGTGCGAGTACAACTCGTACCGCGAGTGCATGCGCGCACCCGTGACCAGAATCGCAATCTCGTGCGCAGGCTTGGGCAGCGTGCTCACCTCACTCAGCGCGGTGAAGACGCTCCACGCCGCGGTGCCCAGCTTCGGGAAGTGCAGCATCGCCGGGAATGGTCCGACCAGCGCGCCGTCCTCGCGTTCGGTGACGAAGCCTTTCAGGTTTTTGCGAATCCCCTCAAGCATGGTCTCGTGCAACTTACGCTGCTCATCCGTCAGAGCACCGGGTGCAATGGGTTCCAGGCGTGCCATGTCAATCTCCTGCGAATTGCAATCGTGAAGCGTCTCGACCATGAGGCAGCAGCCCACGCTGCCTCTGGATCAAGCAGCGCGAGTCTTTGAGACTATTTCTCTACGGCTGCCTCAATCGCGGCGCGCAGGGTTGCCAGGTCGTAGCTGTCGTCGTGCAGTTTCCCGTTGATGAAGAACGTGGGCGTTCCGTGTACGCCGCTCTGCTCGCCGGAGTTCACGTCGTCCTCGATCTTGTCCTCGAAGCTTTCGTTCTCGAGCGCGCGGCTTAGCGCAGCCGGGTTCAGGTCTACCTGTTCCGCGAGATCACCGAAGAACGTTTCGCTGAACTCTTCCTGGTGCTCGAACAGGGCGTCGTGCATCTCCCAGTACTTGCCCTTGCTGCCGGCGAACTCCGCGGCCTCTGCGGCGGTCTCCGCGAACTCGTGCATGGGAAGAGGGAAGTTGCGGTACACAAAGCGCAGGTCGTCGCCGAAGTGCTTCTGCAACTGCTTGACGATCGGGTACGCCACGCCGCAGTCGGGGCACTGGAAGTCGCCGTACTCCACCAGCGTGACCGCCGCACTTTCATCGCCGGCACAGTGGTCGTCGTTGCCTACGGGTACCTTCAGGTCTGCCATTGTCATCCTCACTCGCTTCGGTGGGATGCAAGGGAGCGCAGGCGATTGCCTCCGTGTCGCCTATGGCGTGAGGTGGCGGGAAAGCTGCGGAGTTGCGGCGGAGGTGGAGTACCTTTACTTGCCTGGCGACAACGCATCGTCGCGCAGCCGTCCGATGCGGCCGTGCGGCCCTACGACATACGGCAGCGAGAGCGCATTCCACTGCTTGTCGGCATTCGGATCGTCTCCGAAGCCCGGCTTCAACGCACGCCAGTTGCGACCTATATCAGTGGACACGTCGGTCCCGTTCGGTCCGACGGCGATCCACGCTCCAGCGTGCCTGTCGAATGCGACGGAGGAGCGATAGCCGTGGGGAGGAGTTTGGGACGGCAACGCTTTTCGAATGCTGGAGAGAGCAGCACCTCTGACAGTTACAGCCGTTCCAGCGGTCTGATCTGGTTTGCTGTAATCTCCTCCAACGATGATCCAGTACTCGTTTTTGCCGTCTGACATGTCTCGAACGGAGAAGGCACCTCCGCTTGCTGAGCGTGCCAGAGGCAATGGGTAGCGCTTGTATGTGGTCCAGAAAGCTGCAGTACGCTCCGGAGATGTATCGCCGGGCATCGTGCGCAGATCGGGCAGGTAAATTGCGGCGCCGGGAAGACCACCGGTCACAAACCCCACGCAATTCCCACCGTTCGCGTCCATCGAAGAATTGCTTGCTGCAAACAGAGCCTCGCCCGGCAGCGCTTCAGGCGCCTTCGTCCCTGAATGAGGACTGTTTAGCGACACCCACTTCTGCTCATCGCGATCCGATACAAAGAATGCAAAGACGCCCCCAACGGGATCGCCCATCACCACAGCTCCGCTGGGTGACATGCTGATCGCGTCGAAGAACCCATCCGCATCCGGATTCGTAAACACCAGCTTCCACGACTTGCATCCGTCGGTTGTCTTGTAGACACGCGACAGGTCGCCCTTGCCGCTACTCATCACGATTGCGGTCTGATCGTCGAAGGCCTGGATGCCGCGGAAGTCGAGCTGCTCCGCGCCGGGCGGCACCGAGCATCCCTGCCACACGAAGCCGCTGTCCTCGGTGCGCAGCACCGTGCCGTGCGTTCCGCTGGCCCATGCCGTGCCGTTGCCCACGTTCACAATGCCGCGAAGGTCGGCGGTTGTGCCGGAATCCTGCAGCGTGAATTGCGCGTGCAGCGGGCCCGCCACCGCGGCGCAGCCGAGCCAGACCAGCATCAACCTTCCTGCGAACGCGGGCAGTCCCATGGGTCAAGTGTAGTGGTCCGCACCGGCTGGCCGCTTTCCTGCATGGGATACCGTAGGCGGCCCGCGCCACAGAGAGACGCCAGGAAAGCTTTCTTCTAAACCTCTCGAATGAGATCGATTGCCGTGCGCCATTTCAGCCGGAGACGTCGCCTAATCAGTCGAGGGCCAAAGGTGAGTGAGCGGCAGCCGAGGGCACCGAAACGCACCTCATTGGCTAACCCGTTTCCCATGTACAACTACGGCGGACCGGCTTGCTCGCAGCTCCATTTCGGCAGCCGTCGTACCGCAGAAATCCTTGTCTTTGCAAGTGTTTTTGTGCCCTCTAACACTTCCGTGGTAGACCGCAAGCGGCATTGCAGTGCAGGTGGTGCAAGCCGCAAACTGATTCTTTTTTTGCGTTCATGCCTCTTTCAAAACGCCATCGTGAACGTGCTACGATTGGGCTCGTTCGCAAGATTTCAGAACGATTGCAGAAGCTGGACGAGTACGGAAAGAGCCGGTCACCGCAACGTTCCTGCGCCACCTAATACCAGCCTCCCCCGGGCACTGTCCCGAAGGCGGTCTTCACAACACAGCAGGTTGCTTGCACGCTGCGCAGGTTTGCGCGGCAACGACATGCTGTGTTTGCAGGCAGACATTTTATGATCTGCCCAACTTGCTTCCCTTTGCTCCCGCAACGCCTCGGCGCTTTGCGGTTTGGATAGACAGAGTGACCGGCAACGCACGCCGCCCTGAGTAAGGGACCGCCTGCTGCCCGAGCACCGACGCGCTGCACGTGCCACTGCTGCGCGAGAACGGACAGGAAATCAGCGGAATGAGTTTTGCTCCCTTAGCGGCGGTTACGGTGAACGACTGGATGCGCATTCTGGGCGCGCTGGAAATGCGGGTGAATCGCCAGAATTTTCAGACCTGGCTCAAGCCCACGCGTTTCAGCCATATGAACGGGCGAACCCTGTTCGTACGCATCCCCTCGTCGCAGTTTGAGCCGCTGCTGGACCGCTACCACGACCTGATCCACGAAGCCATCGACAACATGGGCCTCGAGGTCGATGAGATCCGCTACGTTACCGCAGAGACCGATCCCACCAATCCGCAGCCGCGCGAGGTAAAAACGCGCGAAGACGGCGGCTTCGCTCCGGCCTCATCGCACTCGCCCAACGCGCCCCAGAACGCCTCGCAGCCGGCACCACACAGCGCGCCGCACGCCGCTTCTTACAGCAACCATCACGGCGGCCTTAGCCCCAACCGCCCCGCGGCACCCCAGGCGCCCACGACAGAACAGTCGCGCTTTGATTGGAATTCTGCCGCGCAACTGAACCCGCGCTACCTCTTCGACAACTTCGTCATCGGCAGCGGCAACCAGTTCGCGCACGCGGGTTCGCTTGCCGTGGCCGAGCGGCCCAGCAAGGCCTACAACCCGCTCTTCCTCTACGGCGGCGTGGGCCTGGGCAAGACGCACCTGATGCACGCCATCGGGCATGAAGTGAAGCGCCGCAATCCGCACTTTTCAATCTCGTACGTTTCCGGTGAAAAGTTCACCAACGAGATGATCGACTCGATGCGCAACAACCGGCAGACCAGCTTCCGCGACAAATACCGCACGGTCGATGTCCTGCTCATCGACGACATCCAGTTCCTGGCCGGCAAGGAACGCACGCAGGAAGAGTTCTTCCACACCTTCAACGCGCTGCACGAGAGCATGCGCCAGATCGTCATCGCGAGCGATCGTCCGCCGAAAGAGCTGGCCGACTTTGAAGACCGCCTACGCTCGCGGTTTGAGTGGGGCCTGATTGCCGATATCCAGCCGCCCGATTTGGAGACCAAGGTCGCCATCCTGCAGAAGAAGGCCGAGAACGAGCAGGCCGTGCTGCCGACTGACGTTGCCATGTTCATCGCTGGCAACGTGCGCACCAACGTGCGCGAGTTGGAAGGCGCGCTCGTGCGCCTGATGGCATGGACCAGCCTGCACCATGTGGATATCACGCTCGCCACTGCGCAGCAGTGCCTAAAGCAGTTCATCGACACGCAGGTGCGCAAGATCACCATTGAGGCGATTCAGCGCGCCACCGCCGAACAGTTCGGCATGAAGATCAGCGAACTGAAGCAGAAGAACAACTCGCGCCAAATCGTGGTGCCGCGCCAGATCGCCATGTACCTTGCCAAGCAGATGACGGAAGCGTCGCTGCCCGAAATCGGCCGGCAATTCGGTGGCAAACACCACACCACCGTCATGCACTCCATCGCGAAGATCGACGAGCAGCGCCGCACCGACAAGGCCCTGAACTCCACGATCAACAAGCTGCAGGAACTGCTCAGCTAGCAAAGCTGCACCACATGCTTGCAAACAGCCCGGTCCCGGCCGGGCTATTTGCTGCTCGTTGTGGAACCGCCCGTCGGGGCTCCACGTACTCCTGTGAAGCTCTATGCATCCACTCGCGCGAGTGGCACCATGGAAGCACTCCAACACCAAGGAACACGCATGCTGCAGGTTGCACGCGCCTCCGTTGCCGCCGATGCCGACGCATCATGCCTGATCCGGCTGCATCGCTCATCCCAGGTGCGGTCGTGCCCGCACCTCCGGCGCCGTGGTCACACCTGCATCGCGTCCTGTTTCGCGTTGCCTTCGTGTACTTCCTGCTGTTCGCCTTCTGCTACGGCAATGGCAACCTCTTCGACATCATCCCTGTGGTTGGCGACCGGATCACCCAAGGCCTCAACTGGCCTCTCGATCACCTGGCGGAATGGATCTCGACGCACGTGCTGCACTACTCCGGCATCGGTGCCACGCACCATGAGACTGGCTCTGGCGACACGCTCGTGCAGTGGGTGGAGGAATGGGTGTTTGTCGGCGTCGCGATTGTCGCGGGCCTGCTGTGGTCTGCCATCGCTGCGGCTCGCGGACATCGCCGTGTGGAGTACACCACCGCGCATGCATGGCTCCGCTTTCTGCTGCGGCTCACCTGCGGCATGTTCATGCTGAGCTACGGCTTCGCCAAGCTCTTTCCCATGCAGATGCCGCCAATCTCCACCGCTGTGCTCAATGAGCCGGTGGGCAACATGTCGCCCATGACGATGCTGTGGTCGCTGCTGGCGCTGAACCCGGCGTACCAGATCATCTGCGGCGCGGCAGAGGTGATTGGCGGCGTCCTGATCCTGTTTCGCCGCACCGCGCTCGCCGGCGCACTCGTCAGTGCGTTCGTGATGACGAATGTGCTGCTCTACAACCTGTTCTTCGACGTGCCAGTGAAGCTGTTCGCCGCGAACCTGCTGCTTGCGCTGGTCTTCATTACCCTGCCGGATGTGCCGGCGCTGTTCCGCTTCTTCTGGCTGCACCAGCCCGCCGCGCCCGCGGGTGTGTGGATCCCGCAGATCGAGCGCAAACGCTTCCGCATCGCCACGCGCGTTGTCGAAGTGATCTTTATCATCGCGTTCCTCATTGCCGGCCCCATCCTGAATGGCATCGGCTGGTGGAAGTACCACAAGGCCAGCCTGGGCAAGACGCCACTGCAGGGTGCATGGCACATCGATGCGCCAACGCCTTCGCTAGCCAGCCCGGAGCAGCAGCCCATCACCGCCATCTACGTGGACTCGCCAACGCTGGTGCGCACCCGCAGCACCGATGGAGCCCTGTGGCGCACCAGCCTGCGTTGCGACGAGAAGACACCGGCCTGCAACATCCGCATTTACACCACTGGCTCGCGCGCACGCTACGCCTGGAAGGCGGTGGATGCCGATCACATGGTGCTGACCGCCATTCCGCCCAGGGACGCGAAGCCGCAGGATGCAGCGCACTTCCACCCCTACACGCTCACGCTCACCCGCATCCCGCTGCCGACGCACTATCCACTGCTGGACCGCGGCTTTCACTGGGTGAACGAGTGGGGCCTTGAGCGCTGACGCCGAAGCGTCAGTTCCGCTCAGGCTGTGTGCGCGTTGAAGCCGCTGACCGCGATCGCGGGCTGCTGACCGCGGGTGTCCTCGTGCTTCAGCTCTGTCGTGATCGTGCGCGACTCGTTGGGCATCAGCACGAAGTAGTTGTCGTCGAAGATGGCGGGCAGAATGCGCTGGTGATCCTGCGCACCCACCGCCTCCAACCGCGTCAGCAGCGACGGGACGGTCGACGTGTTCGTCACGGTCGTGGTCAGGCGCCACACCTCGCCTTGCCGTTGCTGCTGCGTGCTCACGCGCAGATTCGCCTTTGCGAAGCGCCGCACGTCGCGCAGGTTGCCGCTATCCTTCGCGCGCAGGTACGTATTGCTTGAGAGCACCGCGTCGCCCTTGGTCAGCGTGAGTCGCAGCAGGTGAACCGCCGCCAGCGCAGCCGGGAACTCCATCGCGATCACCTTGGTTGTGGAGTCATCCGGCGCATTCACCGGCGCCTGTTTCTTCCACACGCTGGTGCCGTCGGGATTCAGCAGTTCCGCGGTGGCCTGCAGCGCATCCTGCGAGCCCGCGCTGTAGTTCACCACTTCGATAGCGTCGGTCAATTGATTCCACTGAATGTGGATCGGCTCACACGCTTTTTTGCACGCGAAGTATGCCGCAGTGCAATCGAAGTAGTAGTCGTACGTCTGCCACACGAACGACGGCCAGCACGGATGGCTCATCCACAACAGCACGCCCATGCGGTCGCGGCTCTGCGCCTCGAACATGGCGCGGTACGTGTCGTAGTTCAGGAACTGCGCCAGCTCGATCCAGTCCGCTCCGTTGGTCGCGCCGCCGTACTCATCCGCAATCAGCGACAGGAGCGTCTGCGCACCTTGCGCACCCTCCAGCGTGAAGTCGTGCAGGCCATACTCCAAGCCCTGCGGCCACAGAGCGCGCTCCGGCATCATGGCCCGCACACTCTCAAGCGATGGAATGTTCGGCGCGCCAATCTCTGAGTGCAGCATGTTGTCCGGGTTGCTGAAGTAGTCGATCGCGCTGAGCGTGCGATACGGTCCATGGCCACTGACCACGTGATCGGCCGAGCTGGGAATGTAGTGCAGGTCGGGGTGCAGCTCCGCCAGCAGCTTGCGGATGCCGGCCTCCAGCGCGGGCGGCGGATCGCCCTCGTTGCGGCCGCAATAGATGCCGACCGATGCATGCCGACGAATGCGCTTCACCAGGTCGCGCCCGTTCGCCAGGAACATGCTGTTGTCGTCGGGAATTGGACCGTCCCACGGATTGGCCAGCCAGAAGTCCTGCCACACAATGATGCCGTGACGATCGCACGCCTCGTAGAACGCGTCTTCGCCAATCTGTCCGACCCAGTTGCGTACCAGGTTGAAGTTCATCTCGCGGTGGTAGCGCATCGCGGCGTCGTATTCGCGGTCGCGATACCGCAGCATCGATTCCGAGAAGCCCCAGTTGCCGCCCTTCGCGACCAGCCGGCGGCCGTTCACGAAGATCTTCAAGCGGCTGTCCGTCTCTGAAGTTGTGATCTCTCGCAGTCCGGCCAGAAAGCGCAGCGGTTCCGCCGCAGCACTGCCGTGCGAGGTAAAGCCCACGCTGGCCTGGTAAAGGTACGGCTCACCGTATCCGTTGGGCCACCACAGTTTCGGGTTCCTGATGCGCAGTGCTGGGTTCTTCGCACTGGTGATCGTCACCACCTGCTCACTATTCGCGTCGACCTTGCACGCCGCAGAGAACTTTGCATCGCCAAGTGAACCGACTACCTCGCCATGCACGCTCTTGCCCGAGCGGTTCCGCATCACCACGGTGACGGTCACGTCGGCCACGCTGTGATCCGCATTCAGCTTGGTCTGTACCAGCGGATCTTCGACCACAACATCCGGCACGCTCACCAGGCGAACGTCGTTCCAGATGCCCGTGTTGCGCCCGCGAATCGTTGGGATCCAGTCCCATCCCACCGACGCGTGGAACGTGGGTGCATCATGCCCCAGCGCACCACCGTTCGGGCTTGGATTCTCGTAGGTCTTCTGGTGCACCGTGCCCGGGTTTAGATTCTTGCGCACCAGTATCGCGAGCGCATTCTTCTCGCCGACCGGGCGCAGCTTGCCCGTCACATCGAAGACGCCGCGAAAGAAGGCTCCATCGATGCGGCCAATCGACTCGCCATTCAGAAAGACCTCAGCCTTCCAGTTGATACCGTCGAGGCACAGCAGCTTGCGTTGCTGAGAGGCCGCCGGGGTCGCAAACTCCGTGCGGTACCAGAAGTCCGCATAGAAGAAAGTGTCGGAGATATAGAGCTGGTTTTCCCCGAAGTTCGGATCGGGAATAGCGCCTGCATTCAGGTACGAGGTGAGGATCGTTCCCGGCACGGTCGCGGGCAGCCACTCCGCATCCGCGAAGCCCGCTTTCGAGAGCGCAACACCATCGGCCTGCACCAGCGAGTCCCGCTGCAGGCGCCACGGCATGCGGGACAGCGAGAGCTCGCTTCCGCTTCCCGCAACAGGCGCGGCTTCGTGCGCGGCGACACGGCCACCGCTGCCCATCACTTCCAGCTCGCTCAGGATGTAGCCGTGCTCCGTCGCGGGCTGCGTCATCAACACGCGCACATAGCGTGCTCGGCCCGGCGAAGCCAGCCGAATCTCTTCGGCGGGTAGGGTGCCTTTCACATCGCCTGCATCCTGCCATGTGTGCGCATCATTGGACACCTGCACTTTGCCCTGCAAAGCGGGCGCGATCCAGTGCAGCTTCACCGACTCAATTGCGCACTCGTCAAGCAGGTCCACATACACCCACTCCTCATCCAGCCCGGCGCTCTTCCACGCGCTGGTGAAGTGGTAGGGGCCGCCAATCTCAACGCGCTCGGTGCCACGGTAGAACGCCACCTGCCCAAGCTGCCACGGCTGGTAGCCGCGGAAATGCGCGGGTGATGCCGTCGCCGTCATCTCCACGCGGTAGCGCCGAGCGCGCGCTGGCGCGGCAAACGCAATCTTCGGTGCCAGCAACTGATTGCCCTGCACCAGGTCCGGTGGATACAGCGACGCATCCGCCGGCGCATCGCCGCTCACGGTGCCCTGCTGCTGCCAGGTGTGACCGTCCTCTGACGTGGAGATGGCGAACTTGAGCGTCGCGGGCGCCACACCCTGCGGCACGACCACAAACAGCTCCACGCGATCCACCTCGGGCATGGTCGTGCCACCGCCGACGGCAAGCTCGATCACCTGGTGCGAGCCGTTCATCTTGAGCGTGTTCGCCGGATGGTGGTCGATCAGGATCTCGCGCTCGGGCTTGGGCAGCAGCCGCTCGCCCGACGTGCAGGCGAACCACATCGGCAGCTCTGTTGCGGCGATGCCGTCCGTAATGCATTGCGCGGTCAGGTTGTAGTCGTAGCTGCTGGAGTGATACGCCGGCTTGTGCAGCGCCAGGTTGCGCGTGCCCGCAGGCGCGGGCACCAAGCGTGGACCAACGTAGCTGCGCGGCTGCCCCGGGTATACGCCAACCCCGCGGGTAAAGCCCTCAGCCGGTGGCAACATGCCAGGAACCGATTGCACCGGGGCAGATGCGCCGTGCTGCGCTTCACCCATGGCAAAGGCCGCGGGTGTCTTCGCAAGCACCACGCTGGTAACGGCCGCGCCGGCCAGGAACTCGCGGCGCGTAGGCCGAGGGAGACGTTCGTTCAACCGGGAGAGAGACATGCGTCCGCTTTCTGGGTGCTGGGTGCAACCGGTAATAAGTGGGTGGGACGACAAGAGCCTGTCGCCGAAAGCTGGCCATGTGCAGCGCTAGGGAGCTGCACGTTCCGGTTGCGCGCCCTTGGGTGCGGCTCGGTCGTTGCGGTGCTGGTCTTTGATCTGGCGGTACGCCGCGAACTCACGCTCCGCATCGGCTGTGCGCCCGGCCTTGCGCAGCGCGGTCGCCAGTTGGTAGTGCGCGTAATCCTTCGCGGGGTCATTCTTCACGGAGGCTTCCAGGTGAGGGATCGCTTCCGCATTCTTTCCCTGTTCGGCCAGCAGCTTGCCAAGCTGGTACTGCGCCGGCGCATTCTCCGGGTGCGACGCAACGGTCCGCTCCAGCAGCGTCATCGCCTCATCCTTGCGTCCCGTTTGCGACATGGCAAACGCCAGCGAGCTCTCCACATTCGGCTCGCCGGGCGAGATCTTCAGTTCCGCTTCCAGCGCCGGAATGGCGTCCGCCGGGCGATCCAGGTGAATGAGCGATTCGCCGACGAAGTAGTGCGCGCGCGGCAGCGTGGGATCCTCCTGCGCGGCCCTGCTGTAGCACGTGCGGCTGCTTTCGTAATTCTCTGCCAGGAAGTACACGTTGCACACTAGCGCCAGCTTATCCGGCGGTAGACCTCCGGCGTTCACCAGCTTGTCGGCCAGTTCGTTGGCTTCTTTGACCTGGCCCGCGCGAGCCAGCGAAAGCGCATAGCTGTATGTGGTGCGAGGATCGCTGAGCGCTGCCGCGCCCGCTGCGTGAAAGTCGTGCGCCGCCTCGCCGAAGTGCCCCTGATCGAAGTTCGCCATGGCGAGCATCAGGCGCGCCCGCGGATCTACCGGGGTCGGCGTGGTCCCGAAGTACTCCGTCAATGCACGCTGCACCTCGGCCGCATCGTTCAGCCGGTAGGCGGCCATGGCGATGTTGTGCAGCAGCGCCGCCGAGGCGTCGCCGAATCGCTCCGCCTGTTGGAAGTCGCGCAGCGCGCCGGCGTACTCGCCCTCGCGTGCCTCGGCAGTCCCCAGGTCGTTGTAGCCGTTGCGCACCATGGACCGCAGTTGCGCCTCGGCCGAACGGAGCTGCGGCGATGCCGTGACCGCATCCGCTGAAGAGGCGGCCGAGCCGCCTTGCGCGGCCGGCGTAGCAGCGGCGGCCGCCGCTGTTGCCGCCACGGTCGGCGTGGCGTCGGTCAGGTAGTGCAGGCCATCGGTGCCTGGCGCTTCGGCGACGCTGCCGTCCATGCGGCCCTGCTTCTCCGCGATGCTGGCGCTGGCCGTGGCTGCATCCGCTGCGCCCGTGCGGCGGTAGTCCTCCAGGTACTTTTCGCCCTCTTCGCGCTTGCCTGCGGCGATCAGCAGCCGGCCCAGCGTGAAGTATGCGCGGCGAATCTGGAAGTGGTTCCGCGCCTCGTCAGTACCCGTCAACTGCACGGCCTTGCGCAGGTCTGCGATCGCCTCGTCCGTGCGGTGCTCGCGATTCGCGTTCTGCCCCAGGTAGATCCACACTTCCGGCTGGTTGGGGTCGGCCTCGGCAGCCACCTTCAGGTGCCGGTCCGATGACGGCAGGTCGCGGCCGTCCGTCGCCTCCAGCGCGCCCAGGTAGAAGTTGCTCAGGTACTCGCGCGGGTTCTGCTCTACGGCTTTGCGAAGGTGCACGTAGCTGTCCGGATTCGGGCCCCACTCATGGACCTGCAGATCGACCAGGCCCAGAAAGAACTCGGCGTGCGGAGCGCGAGGATCCTTCGCAAGCGCCTTTTGGAACTCCGCCGCGGCACTCAGCGGGTCGTCCGCCTCGCGGTACGCATCGCCGATGGCCACATGCCATACCGCTGCTCCGTCGGTGGCGGCTAGCAGGCGCTGGAAGACCTGAGCTGCCTGGTCCTTCTCGTGCGCGCCCAGCATGGCGGACCCCAGCGCCAGCGCGATCTCGGGGCGCGGATCCAACTGCAGCGCGGTGTTCAGCGGAGCAATAGCTTCGCGATCGCGATGTAGGCTGCGAAGCACCGCTGCCAGCGTGGTGAACGCACGCACATTGTGTGGATCGCTTTCGGTCGCTCGCTCCGCCAGCGGCAGCGCTTCGCTGGCACGACCGGTCTGGGCCAGCAAAGACGCCAGGTGCAGTGCAACGTCGTCCGCCGGGTGCAGCACCAGCGACTCGCGATCCAGATCGATCGCCTCTGCGACGCGGCCTTCGCCAGCGGCGATCAGGCTCAGCAGCCGCAGGACTTCGGCGTTCATCTCGCGGGAGGCTGCGGCGATCTGTGCCGGATTGCCGGAGCTGACTGCGGCGCTTTGCAGGCGCACCAGCATGTCGAGCCTCGCTCCGACATTGGGCCTGCTCGCGTCGCCGCTGTTCGCTGCGCTCGCGGCTTTGTCACGAGAATCCGCCGCGGCCTTCTGCGGAGCCGCACTGGTGTTCTTACGGGTTGTGCTGGGCCGCGATGTCTGGGCAGGTGCCCTCGTGCAGGCTCCTGCAGCAAACAGCAGAAGCAGGGCAGTGAGGCGGAATCGGGCAGGATGCATGGAAGAAAAGCTGACGTTTCTATCGTACTCGTACGAGGTTGACCGGCGCGCACACCCACACGCGCGACCGGAAAAAGAACGGGAGGGTAGGACCGTAGGCCCACCCTCCCGAGGTTTGACTGACCGCGAGCGTTAGAACTCGAGGTGCAGACCGTACTGGAACTGCCGCTGCGCGTTGCCGTTCACACCCGTCGACTGGCCGAAGTTCTGACCGCCGATCTGGTTGGTCACGACGTTGTTGACCGGCGAGCAGGGCGCGTAGCCCGAACCGATCCGCGGTCCGCAGTTCACGCTGGCCACCGCGGTACCGTTGATCTGGTCGGCGCGGAAGTTTGCGTGGTTCAGCAAGTCGAACGCATCCATGCGGAACTGCACATTGAAGCGATCGTGGATGCGCCAGTTCTTATCCAGCGACAGGTCGGTGTTCACCAGCTTCGGTCCGTGGCAGGCACCGCGTGGAGCCATGTTGGGGTTGTAGGAACCCAACTGGTAGCCGATCAGCGTGAACGCATTGGCATTGATCACCTGCGATCCGCCGATGTTGCCGCCATTGCTGCAGCTCTGTCCCTGGGCCAGCAACGGACGCTGGTTGCTCACCAGGCCGGTCTGGAACAGCGCCGTCACCGAACCGGCCGGGTACTGAACCAGTTGTCCGTTGACGATTGCGTTGGAGGTCAGGCCCGGAACAACGGCCGCGGTGTTTTCGCCGATGCCGTTCTGGTAGATGGTGAAGGAGTTACCCGACGCGGCAGTGGTGATGCCCGTCAGTTCCCATCCACCCAGGGTCTGCTGCACCAGGCCGTTGTGTCCCTGCAGCCGGGGCAGAAGGTACGTTCCATTCGCAACGAAGAAGTTGGGACGGTTGGTCGCAGCGTTGCCCTTATCCAAACCGGGGTTCGGGTAATAGGTGAAGCTCTGCGCGCCCGTACCACCGCTCGAGTCGTCCGTCAGGATGTCGGCAATCGCGTGGGACCAGGTGTACGAAGCCTGGAAGCGGAAGCCGGCAATCTGCGTGCGGAACGCCGTCTGCAGCGAGTTGTAGTTGGAATCGCCGTTATGCGACCACCACGCCAGCGAACCGAAGTTGCTGTAAGGGCGGAAGGTCTGCTGCTGGCCAGGTCCGTTGCCGCTTGGGGCAAAGGTGGCAAGCGCCCAGTTCTGCGACGGGATCGTGTTGATGTCGTAGCTCGAGGTCAGGTGCATGCCGCGGTTGTGGACATACCCGATCTGGAACGTGGTGTTCTTGGCCAACTGCTGCTCCACGGCAACGTTGTACTGCCACGTCGACGGAAGCGTGTTGGAGGCATCGAAGCCGCCGGAAGGCGAAGCCGATCCACCCGAGAGCGATGCCGGAGTCGCACCGGAGAGCGCACGCGAGTAGTTGCTGGTGGTGACCGCAAAGGGAGCGTTGGCTTCCAGGGTGTAACGCGATACGCGCTCACGCTGGTAGAACTCGCCGCCGCCCAGGCGGACCGCCGTCATGCCGTTGCCGAACACGTCGAACGCGATACCCACGCGCGGCGCGATCAGGTGGTTGTTCTGGTTGACCAGGTACTTGTTCGGTCCGGGCGTACCCGCGCTGAACGACGTGCCAAACGTTGCGTTGGCAGCGGTGCAGGGGGAGGGCTTGCCGGGAACGTACCACAGGCCGTTGCAGGCGTCAGACGCCGGCTTGGTGCGGTCGTACAGGGAAGGCTGGAAGCTGGTTTCCGCACCGTTCGGCTGGTACGGCGAACGCAGGAAGGACCAGCGGGCACCGTAGCTGAGCGTGATGCGCGGCGTAATCTTCCAGACATCGCCGGCGTAGAACTCGTAGTCGCGCCAATCCAGCAACGCGCGCACGTTGGTCGACGTTTCCGTCAGCGTGAACGGGTTGTTCGGGATCAGCACATTGGCCAGGTTGTTGCCCGTACGGTAACCACCGTGGGTGGTGTCCACCTGGTAGTCGGCCGTGGAGAAGGTCGGGTGCTCGGACGACGACGTGCTCGAGTCCTCATCCTTCTGGTTGAAGCCAAGCAGGACACCGAACTTCAACTGGTGCTTGCCGGCCACCTTGGAAACGTCGTCCCGCACGTTGTACAGGTTTTCCAGGTTGTTCCACGGTGCAATGGTCTGCAGGTTCTGGTTGTTGCCATAGTTACCCAGGCCGCCCCAGATCTGCGGAATGCTGCCCGCCTTGTTGTTCTTCAGGCTGGTCGGGTACAGCGTGGGAACGGCAGCGGTCAACTGCTGCAGCAAGCCAGCGTTGGTGCCGCCCGGCGTGATGTTGATGCGGTTGTTCGAATACGAGAACTCGGCATCGTTCACCAGGGTGTTGGTGATCGTGCTGGTCCACCGGCCGATGACCTGCTTGGCAGGCTGCGCCCAGTTGGAGTTCACCTCGGGGAAGTCCGAGTCGCCCCAGTACTGGTTGCCGTTGTACGAAGGATCAGACCACGAGTCCTGCGTGTACCGGCCCATGAACTGGTTGCGGCCCAGCACATAATCGGCACGCACGTTTTCCTGGCGGTACTTTACGAAGGTCGGCAGCGAAACCGACCAGTTGTTGCCACCTGCAGAGAGGGGCTGGTTCGGCGTGGGATAGTACTGCGCCAGCAAAGCGCCCGCCTTGTCGATGGTCGCGAGCTTGTGCGATCCGTCCGCAAAGGTCGGCTGCGGCTCGTTGCATCCCGACGAAGGCGTCGTGCTGCCGGAGATGGTGCCGTACGTCTGCGTGAAGTCACCCGCCTGTTCGGCCGCGGTGGCAACGCAATCAGTCTTCGTGAAGCCGTTGATGGTGCGGTTGAACTCCTGGTTGAAGAAGAAGAACAGCTTGTCCTTCAGGATCGGTCCGCCGATGGAGTAACCGAAGTCGTTGCGGCGCAGCTTGTCCTTGCCGTTCAGGGGCTGACCCTGGCCGGCATTTCGACGCGAGAAGTAGGTGTACGCCGCCAGAGCGTCGTTACGGCCCTGGTAGAACGCCGATCCGTGGAACGTGTTCGTACCCTGCCGCGTCACGATGGAGATGATGGCGCCCGAAGCCTGGCCGTATTCCGGACCGTAGCTGTTGGTCAGCATCTTGAACTCGGCGATCGCGTCGATGCTGGGGTAGATCAGGATGGTGCGGTTCGAACCCACGTCGTTGTTGTTCGCGCCGTCAATCAAGTACAGGTTGTTCGTCGTCGGATTGCCGTTCACCGAGAAGTCAACGCCGGCCTGCAAGCCCTTGTTCTTCGAGTCGAAGTTGTTCGCGGGCGAGACGCCGGGCTGCAACTGCGTCAACTGCACGAACGAACGTCCGTTCAGCGGCAGTTCCTTCACCTGCGTTCCGTCGACCACGCCGCCTACCGACGCGTCCTCGGTCTGCACCTGCACGGTGGAGGAGGTAACGGTCACGGACTCGCTCACGTCACCGGTAACCAGGTGCGCATCGGCGCTGGTCACGGTGTCCACGTTCACGATGACGCCCTGCGTGACCTGCTTGCGGAAGCTGGACGCAACCACGTCCACTTCATAGGTACCGATCTGGACGTCGGTAAAGGTGTATTCACCCGCGCTGTTCGTATGAACAATGCGGTTGGTGTTCGTTGCTTTATTGAGTAGCGTTACGGTCGCATTCGGCACCGCCGCGCCGGATGGATCCGTAACCTGCCCGGTCACGGTACCGCTGGACTTCTGGGCAAGCATGCTCCCAGAAAGTACGGCGGCCAGGGCTAGAGCCCCGAGATATGTGTTTTGCCTTTTCATTGGCCTCCGAGAAACAGAACGTGGTTGCAATGCGGCTGTTCGACCGTCGCATCCTACTTTGGGTGGAACGAGGCTTCCGTCATCTGACGTACCTGGTAAAAGGATTGCCTGAACCGCTGATCATGAAAACGCAACGGAAACTTAGCTGTCAAGTCATTTCGTCGGCTTTGGGCGAACAAGATTCCAATGGAGGAACGCACGGCCTCCGATGGAGAGCTAAGTACCTGAATCGTTGCTACTTCCGATGAGAGCTACCGCCCCGGTCGGATTGCCTCAGGAGGTACCACCCCATCGCCTTCGCGCACCGCGTAGAGCCGGTCACCCTGCAGATGAGTCAACCGATTGACCGCTCCAGAAGGCCAGTACACCTCTACAGCGTCCACCGCAGTTGCCGCACCCAGACCAAAGTGCAGCCGCAGATCGCTCTGCGAAAGATAGCTACCGCCGCTGCGGACCTCGTCGGTCTGTGTCACTGAGCCGGCGTGCACGACCACCTTGGCGCCGAGTGCCAGGCGGTTGCTTTTCGTGCCTGCCAGTTCGAAACCAATCCAGTGCCGGCCCGCGACACCCGCGTTGTGCAGCAGCGTTGGCGTGCCATCCAGGTTCTCCACAATCAGATCGAGATTGCCATCGTTCTCGAAATCCGCCGCAGCCAGACCACGTCCCACTCGCGGCGCAACCACTGGTGCTCCTGCCTGCGCGCTCGCATCGCAGAAGGTGCCGTCCTTCTCGTTCAGGAAGAAGTTGGAAGGCTCGGCATACCGAGCGCCCGAGGGAAGTGTGTCCACCTGCGGATACACATGCCCGTTGACCGAGTACAGGTCGATCCAGCCATCGTTGTCCAGGTCGCTGAAGACCACGCCCCACTTCACATACGGAAGCGACGGCAGCGCCACACCCGCGTCGTACGACACATCGCTGAAGTCGTTCTTGCCGTCGTTGCGGTACAGCGTGTTGAACTCGTTTTCAAAGTTCGTCACATAGATCGAGAAGCGGCCCGTGTGGTTGTAGTCGCCGATCGCGACGCCCATCGATCCCTGCTCCGACCCGTCGCCACTGACCGCCGTGCCCGACTCCAGCCCGATGTCGGTGAACTTGCCGCCACCATCGTTGCGATAGAGGTAGTTCGGTGTGGAGTCATCCGCCACATACAAGTCCGGCCGGCCCGTTCCGGACAGGTCGCTCCACACCACGCCCAGGCCGTAGTAGCCCGGCTTGTCGTCCGCGCCCGTCGCCTTCGATACATCGCTGAAGGTGCCGTCGCCGTTGTTGTGGAACAGCGAATCGCCCGCGCCACGCAGGCCGCGCGGTCCACACTGCACATCGATGCCACGGTACCGGCAGCTTGGGCTCTTGCCGAAGCCCGGCAGATCGTCCAGCCGGAAGTCGACGTAGTTGCTAACCGCCAGGTCGACGAAACCGTCGTTGTCGTAATCGCCGAAGGCAGCGCCCGTCGACCATCGGCCATCCGCCACGCCCGCCTTTGCGGTCACGTCGGTGAACGTGCCATCGCCGTTGTTCTTGTACAGCTTGTTACCGCCCAGCGCGGTCACGTACAGGTCGGGCCAGCCGTCGTTGTTGAAGTCGCCCACCGCGCCGCCCATGGCGAAGCCCGGCGTCGCCAGGCCGCTCTTCGCGGTCACGTCGGTAAAGGTGCCGTCGTGGTTGTTGTGGTACAGCGCGCCTTGCGCCTTTTCACCGCGCAGCGTCATGTCCACGGTGGGCGCGTTGGTGAAGTAGATATCCGGCCAGCCATCGCGGTCATAGTCAATGACCACCACGCCGCCGCCCATCGATTCGAGAATGTACTTCTTCTCTGGCGCTGCCAGGTGTTTGAAGTGGATGCCAGCCTTCGCCGTCACGTCCGTAAACTGCGGCACCGCGCGCCCGCTGCACACGCGCGAGCGAGCGCCCTTGGGCACGGCCTGCGGCGCACTGTGGGCCTGCGCGCCAGCGGTGTTCTGGAGCAAAACTGCGGCAATGCTGAGGCAGAGGAGGCGAAGGAGCGGTCGCTGCATGGGTCCGCTTTGACAATACGCCGTCGCCAAAGCCGCACGCCAGAACGGGATCCCACCGCTCAGGCAGACGTTCGCAGCCCCGGAAGCCCCGGCTCTTAGCGCATCGCGCCGTTCACCGGGCTCTCCAGGGGCAACGTGTCCAGCGCTCGCGTCTGCAACAGCAACGACCCTGTTCGTTGCGAGTCCTGGTCGCGGGCGACGACCAGCAGGTATTTCGCACCCTTTGGCACCGTGAGTTGCTGCACCGTCGCCACACGCTTCTGCCCATCGCGTGCGCGCTGGTATTGTTCGTCACTCAGATTCGTATCCAGCTCCTGCTGCCTACCATCGCGCACCTTTCCCGCCACGTCATACGCATAGGTCGACACCTGCAGCTTGCTGCTCCAAACGCCGCCCGAATGCTCCTGCTTCAGCTCCGCCAACGGAATGCTGAAGCTCATCGTGACGTGCTGGGCGTCGCCGCGTTCGGTGAGCTTTACCTGGAAGATGAGCGCTCGGTTCTGCGCCGGGTCGATCGTCTTGGCACCGTCGCGCGTCAGCCGCGCGCGCGGCGTCCCCTCCTCGGGTGCACCGGTAAACGTGGCCAGGTATCCCTTGCGATACGACAGCGTATAGCCGCCATCCACCTCGATCGTCACGTGATGGAAACTCTGGTCGGTGCTGTAGGGCGTCGGCACATACGCCAGCGTGTACGCCGACTTGCCAAGGTCGAACGCTTGATCGATCTCTTCCGCCAGGTTGTTGAGCATGTAGGCCTGACCGCCCGTGGCCAGCGCCAGCTCACGCATCTCCGCACGCTGGCCTGCAACTGTCGTCGGCCCTACCGTAGGAACTTCGATCTTCTTCCACGCCTGGTTGGCATCCCGCGGACTGCGCCCGCCCGTGCCACCCGTGCCGCCACCTGCGGCACCCAGTTGAATCGCAGCCTTATTCAGTTCTGCGATCGACACCTCGTCCGCGATCACGCCGCGCACATCCACCGGGTACACCGACACCCGCGCCTCCGCCAGCGCCTCCTGCACCTGGTGAATCTCATTCGCGCGCGCCGAGTAGTTCACCTGGAAGCTGCCCGCCTCCTGATCGCCGCTCACCGTCACCAGCGGAAATTCACCCGCAAACCAGATCAGATTCTTTCGCCCGGGCGTCTGCTGCAGCAGCGCCGCCACACTCATCAACTGGTTTACCGCCGATTGAAACTTGCTGTCGATCGCATGGTTCTGCACCGGCAGGATCGACGCCACACTGCGCACCAGCGCATCGCGATCCGTCGTGGCAGAGATCACCGGGATCACCCGCCCGTTTCGCACCGTGAAGATCGCGACGGGCAAACCGTCTGGCATGGTCGCGAGGCTCTTTCGCAACTGCTCGCCCAGAAACATCTGGTCCAGCAACTCGATGTCGTCTGTGTCGACGAGCAGCACCTCGGTCGTGGACGCCGGGCTCGGCGCGTTGCTGAATGTGCCGGGTGGCAACGCAGCGACCGCCGCCCCGTCCGAGATCTCGGGTGAACCTTCCTCGAACGCGCGCAGTTCCTGCGGCTTGCCCTGGTCCTGAACATGAAACGCCGACGCCGGCAGACCGTGCACCGGGTTGCCGTGCGCGTCCATCACCAGAACGTCTTCGATGACGAGCCGGCTTTGCGCGCGGACCAGCGGCTCCTCTTGCGCTTGCAGTACAGCGCTGCTCACGGCAGCGGCAGCCGCCAGCAGGATGCTGCAGATCCAACGAAGTCTCATGCCGGTCCCCTCCGCACAAGCAGGCACGAAAACCAATGCGGCTCCGCGCCGTTCCGACGATACGCCGGGATCGACCCGCCCGGCGACCCGCAGCCATCATCGAACGCTAGAGCTTCCACGACATCTCCTGGCCGCTGCGCAAGGTCACAACTACGCGTCGAACCGGGTGCGCGGGCAGAGCGAGCGCCGCGCCCATTCAAACCAGCCGCGGCACCTTGCGCAGCAGCAGCCGTTCCACCCAGCTCCCCTGGTCCTTGGTCAGGGCGCGCAGCGGTACGGCGACGGCCTGACCATCTCGCGTCAGCAAAGCAAGCACGCGGCGACTGGTGCGCAGGCCACGCAGTTCAGACCAGCCACGAACGGCCGCAGCCGAACGCCCTGCCGCGTCCGATGCAGCGCCCCAGCCCATCTCGTGCAGCGTCACCTGCTGCTCGCCGCGCGGCACGGCGGGCAGTTGGCGCAACCGCTCACGCCGCCGGAACAGCGCAAGTGCCGCCATCACCGCCAGCGCCAGCGCACTCACCAGCAGCAGCGCAGGCCACAGGCGGTCATGCAACATCTCGTCGTGTTTGCCGCTCAACGCCCGGAACAGGTCACCCACACCGCCCAGACCCATGAGGCCTGCGATCAGGTACGCCATCGGCACTCCCTCGGAACGGTCCTCTTCCATCCGCGATAGCAGGTACGCCTCCCGCCATTCAGCAGGCCGCCAGGTAAATCGAACCACCATACGCTCGCCACTCCCTCCCTGGGGGTATATCGGCGGCGTCGGCCCATCCATGCTGGCCGAACTCGGGACACGCGCCCCAACGCGAAAGCCCCGCTAGTGCGGCGGGGCTTTCGCAATGAAGAAACTCTGTTGCTTACTTGCCGAGCTCTTCCACGCGCTTTGCCAGCAGCTCTTCCAACTCTTCCAACGCCTTCGAGAAGCCTTCAATGCCTTCCTTCAGCTTGTCGTGAGCCATGCGATCTTCCGCGTGCATCTTCTCAAAGGTTTCCTTGTCCATCGAGATCTTCTCGATTTCGAGCGACTTCGCCTTTTCCGGATCGAGCTTGCGCGGCAGATCCCCCTCGGTCGAGTTCAACTCTTCCAGCAGCTTCGGCGAAATGGTCAGCAGGTCCGAACCCGCCAGTTCCTTGATCTCGCCGATGTTGCGGAAGCTGGCTCCCATGACCACGGTCTTGTAGCCAAACTTCTTGTAGTAGTTGTAGATCTTCGTCACCGACTCAACGCCCGGGTCTTCCGCGCCCTGGTAGTCCTTGCCGGTGTCCTTCTTGTACCAGTCCAGGATGCGGCCCACGAACGGCGAGATCAGCGTCACCTTGGCCTCGGCGCACGCAACCGCCTGGTGCATGCCGAACAGCAGCGTCAGGTTGCAGTGGATGCCTTCTTCTTCCAGGTCCTTTGCCGCCTGGATGCCTTCCCACGTGGACGCGATCTTGATCAGGACGCGCTCGCGGCTCACGCCGGCATCCTCATACTGCTTGATGATCTCGTGCGCCTGCTGCTTGGTCGCTTCCTTGTCGTACGACATGCGCGCATCCACCTCGGTGGAGACGCGGCCCGGAACGATCTCCAGGATCTTGCGGCCAAACGCCACAGCCAGCGTCTTGAACGCGGCAGCCGCCACGGCCTTGTTGTCGGAGCCCGCGCCTGCCTTCTCCTTGGCTTCCTTCAGCACGTCGTCCACGATGTAGCTGTATTCCGGCATGCCGGCCGCCGCCGTGATCAGCGACGGGTTGGTCGTCGCGTCGGTCGGCTTGAATTTTTCCATCGACTTCATGTCGCCGGTGTCGGCAACCACTGTGGTGTACTGCTTCAACTGGTCGAGCAAGGTAGGCATTTCGATCTCCCGTAGGTCTACCTCTATGGTAGCTCTACCCGGGTTGGATGCGGATGAACGCAGCCGCTATCACCTGGCGCTGAACGGCTACGGTACGTCAACCGAGGTCACCGCGGACCGGGCACTCTCGTTGCCACTGCGATCCACTGCCGTGACGGCGTAGCGCACGCGGCTGCCCGCCGGCAGACCATTCGCCGCGGTGTCCTCAAACGTCACACCGGGCACATCCGCCGCTCCCGAAGCCCGGACAAACGCACCCGCACCGATCGCACGGTACACGCGGTAGCCCACTACGTCCGGCTCGCTGTTCGGCTCCCACGACAGGCTCACCCGGCTCGCTCCTGTTTCCGAAGGAAAGGACACGGCCAACAGCCCGTTGGGCACGCCGGGCGGAAACACATCTGCGGAGCGCGTGGTGCGAACCTCAGCGGCGGAGCCCCGCAGCGACAGAGTCTGCCCGTCCACCGTCACCGATCGCTCGCGGTACACGCGATACCGGACGCGCGCACCAGCCGCTGGCGCAGGGTCGATCGCGCCTCCGGGGTCTGCCTGGCCCGCCGGCACCTGCAGCAGACGCATCGCGTCCGCACGGGACCGCGCCGGAGCCACTCCAAACGCGGGAGCGCTGGCCGGCGTATCCGACCAGGCCTCCACACGCACCGAGGCTTTACCCTGCCCTTCCGGCATCCACGTCAGTTGAACGCCCTGGGACACCGTTGCCGCCGTCAAACCGCTCACAGCTGCCGGAGCCGCGCCGGCCACGGCCGCGACCGGCTTGCTGTAGCCCGCGTCCCTGCCCGCCGGATTGCTCACCCGGACCCTGTACAGCACCGCCCGGCCCGGCCCCAGGGTCAGCGGCGGCGGCAGCGCATCCGCCGTGTCCACCGCCTGACCCGGTGCCACCCTGAGCTGCGCAAACCCCGCGCAGGCCGCGCCCTGCACCCGGCACACCTCCGCCACCAGCGGCATGGGCGTGCCCTTGTGCGACAGCGGCTGATGATCGGTGGTTTCATCGGGTGCCGTAAAGTGCAGCAGCACCGATCCACCCTCGCGCACGGCGGAAAGGTCGCGAACCGGGGCGGGCAGGTGCAGCGACGGCGGTCGCGGCACGCCAGGGCTGGCGCATCCACCGAGCCATAGCAGGCTCAGGCCCTTGGCCACCCAGCCAAACCTCTGCCTTTCTGGTAACTTCCTCCGCCGCACCCCCCGAGCGTACCATCGCGCGCCGGGGCGCCCTGAGCCAGCCGTTCCGAGCGAGATCGCACATCGTGCAAGGGCGCTCTCCCCGTGCTGCAGGCCCGGAACCGTTCCAGATTGGGCTTGGCATAATCTGGCGTTCCATTCCAGCAAGGGATTTCTCGGGTTGACCCAATCTGAGTAGGGGAGTGAAACCGTACATCTTTCGACCGCGTTGAAACATCTGTTTGGCTGCTGCACATGGAGCCAAGCACACGAAGGAGCCCCGGTGCCCGAAGTTAATCAGATCTCGCTGGTAAAAGCCCTGGAAACCGACCCACAACTCGCCACTGTCGCTGCCGCCATCCCGCCACCCGCGCCGGATACGGAATCCGTATCGCTTGCCGCCGGCGATGCCGCAGAGGCGTTCATCGGCGAAAAACGGCTGGGCGAACGCATCAAGGCGCTGCGCCTGCGCAAGTCCATGGGCCTGGTCGAACTTGGCCGCCACACCGGCCTGTCGGCCAGCTTCCTCTCGCAGCTTGAGACGGGACGCGTAGTTCCCACCCTGCGCAACCTGGCCCGCATCGCTATTGTCTTCTCAAAAGACCTGAGCTACTTCTTTGAGCCCGAGCCGAAGACGCTCTTCCGGGTGCATCGGAGCCACGAGCGTGTCCGCCTGCCCCAGACCGGCACGGACGAGCCGTCGTATTTCTTCGAATCGCTCGGCTACATGGTGCCCGACCGGCAGCTTGACCCCTACTACATCGAGTTCCTGCCCGGCGTAAAGCCGCGCCGCGCTCACCAGCACCCCGGCCACGAGTTCCTGTACCTGCTTGAGGGTGAGTTAGACGTGCAGCACGGCAACGGCACGCACACCCTGCAAGCCGGCGATGCCGCCTACTTCGACGCGGGCGTGGCGCACAGCTATATCTGCCGTGGCGAAAAGCCCGCGAAAACGCTGCTGGTCACCCTGCAGGGCAACGGCTCCGGCGTGCAGCACCAGAATGGCAACGGCACTGCCAACGGAAACGGCCACCGGGTCCGGCCCACCAACGGCACACCTGCCGCCGATGGCCAGCGCCCTCGTGCAGAGAACCTCGCCAAAGCCTCGTAAGCTGACCCACAAAGCGGCCCCATTGACGAATCAGCAGCCCTCAAGCTCTGATTCTGTCTCGGGGCCGTTCCTCATGTGAGCCCGACCGGACCGGCAGCGCGCGTCAGCTTCCGAAGAACAACCGTTCCACCGCCCGCCAGTCCGCCAGCCGCGTCCAGCCGTTCGCGTCTGCGTCCACCTGTTCGTTGTGCGGCGAAGAAAACAGCAGACCCTGGCCGCGAAACGCCCGCAACTGCCGTGGGTTGTCGTCGATCAGAAAGTCCGCCGCGAGGATCGACTTGGTTCCGCAAAAAACGTAGTTCGACTGCGGCAGAAAAGGGAAATGCTGCTTCAGCCAGCGGTACTTCGCGTTGAAGGAGTGCGGCACTTCCATCGCGGCCGAGGCGATAAAGACGTCGTGCGTCTTCGACAACCGCTCAATCACCCGCACCGCGTCGGGCATCAGGGGCAGATCGCCGAAAAAGTCCGGCTCATCCAGAAACGCCGAAAGCTGGTCGTGCCTGTCGCTCGGAACCACCTGCCACAGCCACTTGCCCTCAAGGTCCGCCTTGGTCAGCCGTTCGCCGAAGTGTTCGTTGTAGCGGGAGATGTGCGCCGCCACGGTGTCGGCCATCACCTCGTCCATATCGATTGCTACCACTGCCATCGTCGCAGGGTAGCAGAGCCGCGCCACCGAAGTTTTTGCGTCGCTCCCGCCGGCATCTCTGTCCAATACACGAATGGCAGCCACCGCAATCGAAGAAACAGGCCAGTCAGAGGCTGTGCAGGCCGCGGCACAGGTGCCCTGGAAGCCCAAGCACAACCCCTGGCTTATCGCCCTTACCGTCACGCTCGCTACCTTTATGGAGGTGCTCGACACCTCCATCGCCAATGTGGCGCTGCCGCACATCGCCGGTTCGCTGGGCGCATCGCAGGACGAGGCCACCTGGGTCATCACCAGCTACCTGGTGGCCAACGCCATCATCCTCCCCGCGTCGGCCTACCTGACCACGTTTGTCGGCCGCAAGAAGTTCTACATGAGCTGCGTGGTGCTGTTTGGCATTTCCAGCGCCATGTGCGGGCTGGCTCCCAGCCTGCCGATCCTGATCCTCTTTCGCCTGTTGCAGGGCGCCGGTGGCGGCGGCCTGGGCCCAAGCGAACAGGCGATCCTTGCCGACACCTTTGAACCCAAGCAGCGCGGCCAGGCTTTCGCGCTGTACGGCCTCGCCGTGGTCGCGGCGCCCGCCATCGGCCCCACCCTGGGCGGCTGGATCACCGATAACTACGACTGGCGATGGATCTTCTTTATCAACGTCCCGGTCGCCATCCTGTCGCTGGTGCTGACCACTCGCATGGTCGAAGACCCGCCGCACATCGTTGCTGAGGTGCAAGAGTCGAAACGCACCGGCATCCGGCTCGATTACGTTGGCTTCTCGCTGCTTGCACTTGGCTTTGGATCGCTGGAGTTCGTGCTCGACAAAGGCCAGGAAGACGACTGGTTCGGATCGCACCTGATTACGCTGTTCACCGTCATCTGCGGTGCGGCGCTGATCGCGCTCATCCTCTGGTCGCTCCTGTCGATCCGGCGCGGCAGGCGACCCATCCTGAACCTGACGCTATTCAAACAGCGCAGTTTTGCCGCCGCGTTCACCATGCTCTTTGTGCTGGGTTTCGCCCTGTACGGCACGACCGTGCTGATTCCGCAGTTCGTGCAGACGCTACTCGGTTACACCGCGGAACTGGCCGGCCTGGTCATCTCACCGGGCGGCGTGACCATCATGCTCATGATGCCCGTGGTCGGCATCCTGATCACGCGTGTCGATCCACGCGTCATGATCACGTTCGGCTTTGCCCTGCAGACCTTCTCGTTGCTGCTGATGCACCAGATGCTGGCACTCGACTCCAGCTTCAAGACCATCATGTGGCTGCGCATCATTCAGGCCGCATCGCTGGCGTTCCTGTTCATTCCGATCAACACCATCGCGTACAACAACATTCCGCGGTCGCAGAACAACGACGTCTCGGGCCTGAGCAACCTTGCCCGCAACATTGGCGGCT
This sequence comes from Terriglobus aquaticus, assembly GCF_025685415.1. NCBI lineage: Bacteria > Pseudomonadati > Acidobacteriota > Terriglobia > Terriglobales > Acidobacteriaceae > Terriglobus > Terriglobus aquaticus. The sequence continues at coordinate 3,167,759 of NZ_JAGSYB010000001.1, read as the reverse complement.
CGGTCGGCACCAGCTTTGTCGCGACTATGCTTGCGCGCCGCGCCCAGACGCACCAGACATTTCTGGTCAGCCATGCGACCGCTTCGACCAACGCTTTCAACAACCGGGTCTCGTCGATCGCAGGCTTCCTGCAGGGCAGCAGCGGCCCCGGCAGCGGCAATCACAGCGACGCCGTCGCCGCCGCCCAGGCGAACATCTACAACATGGTGCACAACCAGTCGCAGATGCTCGCCTACCTCGACATCATCGCCGTGCTCGCAATCTTCTGCCTTTGCGTCACCCCGCTCGTCTGGATCGTTCCCAAGCCGAAAGGCGGCGGAGACGCACCCGCCCACTAAGCGAAACTCTTTCAACCAACAGCAAGGGCCGCACATGCGGCCCTAGCTGTTGCCCCGAAGTGCGGTCAATCGGACCGCTTCAGAACCCCTGCGCCTTGCCGTTCACAGAAAAGCCGGAGTAGTGGATTGCGACGATGGGCCAGACTCCATCCTCCTTGTGAAAGATTTGGGTCTCGCGGCCCTTGGTCACCAACGGCCGCCCGCCATCCCGAAAGATTGCATGGAAGATTCAGGGCATCTGAGACCAACTGCGGCGCAGTCCCGGCGATCGCCGCGCATGCGCTTTGGGGAGTTGCTTGCGCAACGCATTCGTTGCTACGAACGCGCAGTCGATCGGCACGATTTCTCGTAATGAAATGCGAGTTGATCAAGCTCGATGCTCTCTTCCTTGAGCGCAAGAATTTCGTGAACAACATCTGCAGTGATCCGCCTGCCACGACCGTCCATAAATGCCTGCTGCATCCAGAGCGCCTGGCGACGCAGATTTTGCGCTCTGCGGCGAAGGCTGTTGGCAATCGCCTCGGTTTGTTGACCTTCCTGCTGTTTCATTCGGGCATGCTACGGGTTCCGGAAAGCGACACGGAACTCGACTTCAGTGCTACGGATGTGACATTTCCGTTACATACGCTTCCACTGATAGCGAGCCTGAGAATCTGGACGACGGCTCCTTGATCCACTTCCTTTCGCGCAGTTCGACGTGCCGGCAGCCGCAAAAGCGTACCCGCCCCGTGACCGCAAAGCAGCCCATGAAAGGGCTCATTACCCGATCGATTCGGTTGTAGTGAAGCTCTATTTTGCTCATGTACACTTACCGCACTTCGCAAGGAACAGGTGGGATGGAAACTACTTCACTGCAGGAAGCTGAGGGCACGCTGTCCCTGGAGGAGCAGGTTGCCCGTCTTCAGGCCTTGCTTGAAGCATCGCGCCAGGTTCATTCCGCCGTGTCAACCGATGGCGTCCTCTCGCAAACAGTTCGCATTCTGGTTCGGGAGCTTGAGTTGCAGGGCGCGGTGTTCCTGGCCACCGGCACCGACCGGTTGCTTGCCTCCAGTGGCACTCCGCTGACGCCGCCCTATGAAGATTGCAGTCGCTTTTCGCTGCCTTCGAAGGATGGAACGCCGCCAGCCGATCTGCTCGTGAAGACGCACGATGGCCGCAACCTGTCCTTGTACGAGGAAGACTTCATCGAGGGTTTGATCCTGCAGGCTGCAGTTGCGCTGGAGATGCGGACGTATACGGAACGGGCGATCGAATGGGCGCGCGTTCAGCAGGACATGGAGGCGGCACGCAGCATCCAGCGCTCTCTGCTTCCGAAAACGATGCCGGCAGTTCCGGGTTACTCGTTCGCGGCTCGCAGCATTGCTTGTTACGAGGTCGGCGGCGACTACCTGGATACCATGCAGCTCGCCGACGGCTCGCACCTGCTGATCGTTGCAGATGTTGCCGGCAAAGGACTCGCTTCCGCCATCATGGCTACCAGCTTTCGGTCTGCCTTTCGGTCCCTTGCAAGTCAGGCCATGCCCTTGCTCGATATGGTGTGCCGTGTGAATGAGCAGCATTGGGCCGAAGGGGATGAAGCCCGGCGGCGATACGTTACGGCGATCTTTGTTCGCCTGGATAGTGCGAACAGCCGCATCGACGTAGTAAATGCCGGCCATAATCCTGGAGCTCTGGTGCGTTCCGATGGCTCGGTTCAAATGATCGAGGCCTCCGGAACCCCGCTCGGCCTGTTGCCCTTCGCAACGTACTCGCTGGAGAGCTTCGATTTCGATCCTGGGTCCAAGTTGCTGCTTTACACAGACGGGCTAACTGAAGTCTTCTGTGGCGACGAGGAGTTTGGGTGTGAGCGCCTCACTGAGAGCTTCCGCCGTCTTCACACGCAAAACGCGGACCAGGCGCTGAACGAAATTTGGGAGAAGCTGGAACAGTTCTCGACCGGTGAACCACAGACCGACGATATGACGGCACTCGCGGTATGCCATATCGTTCCAGAAATGCAGGAGGCTTAGGCTCACCATGAAGGATGGCAAGTCGGTCGAAGTCCGCTTACCCTCGGAACTCGGCTTTGAAAAGGTTGCGATGAGCACGGCCGCGGGCATGGCGACCATGATGGGTTTCTCTCCCGATCGTGTCGAGGACCTGAAGACCGCGGTGGCAGAGGCCTGCATCAATGCCATCGAGCATGGCAATCGGCTGGATGAGTCGCTCCGTGTTGCGGTTCAGCTCTCGTTGAATGATTCAGAGTTGGAGGTCAAGGTGTCGGACGAGGGCACCGGCCCAGTGAACGCTCCGGCACTTCCCGACATCGACCGCAAGATGAACGGGGAAGAGGACCCTCGAGGCATGGGCATGTTCCTCATCCAGGCTTTGGTGGATGAAGCGGAATGGCACAAAGGGCCTCCCGGAAACAGCTATGTCCGCCTGGTGATTCGGCTCGATAAGGAGAACAACAAGTAATGCAGGCTACAACGAAAGTCGCGCAACATACACTCGATACCTCCTCCGGCGAGCCAGTCGTAGTCCTCAGCTTCAGCGGTGATATCTCTTCCACGTCGAAAGACGCGATCATGGGCGCGTACCACGGCATCAGCGACTCGGTTCATCGGGTGCTTCTCGACTATACGAACGTCGAGTACATCAACTCCTCGGGCATCTCCATCATCATTCAGCTACTGCTTGAAGCAAAGAAGAGCGGCAGCAGGAAGATCGGGATGTACGGTCTGTCGGCTCACTTCACCAAGGTGTTCACGATGGTCGGCGTAACGAAATACGCAACCCTTTCAGCAGATCGCGACACCGCTCTCGCGTCACTCTAGTCGCGGCTCGAACTCGACTGCAGGCAGAGCGAAGCGCCAACTCCCCCGCCAAAAGACAAAACCACCGGATACCTCGCCGAGGTAGCCGGTGGCGTATGAAGCTTTTGTTTAGGAGAACGAAGCGATCGCTGCCGTCTCATCGTCCTTGATGTCAAACACGGTCAGCAGCTTGGTGATGACCAACAAATCCTTCACCTTCTTGCTCAGGTTCAGCAGCTTCAACTCGCCGCCTGCATTCTTCACGGTCGTGTAGCCGCTTACCAGTTCACCCAGGCCAGCGCTGTCGATGTAGGTGACATCCTGCAGGTTGAGCAGGATCTTCTTGGAGCCTGCGGCAAGTGCGTCCTGCATGGCGCTGCGGAGCTGACCGGTCCCGTCGCCCAGAGTGATCCTGCCTGAGAGGTCCAGAACAGTGACACCATTTACCTGACGGATCTTGATCTCCATCGAATACTTCTCCTTACGTCCTATGTTTGCGGAGCGTGATTGTCGAACCTGTGTTGTGTTTCGAAAAGTGTACGTCATCCATCGTCTGGCGCATGAGGAATACTCCACGTCCTGACGATCGGAGTAGATTGTCTTCGTGCAGGGGATCGGGAACCTCTTCGGGCTGGAAGCCTTCCCCCTGATCTGTAATCCTGATGACGAGTTCTTCTGCCGTTAGGTCGAGTTCGGCGGAGATCGCCTTCCCAGGATGTTGCTGATTGCCGTGGATGATCGCATTCACCGTGGCCTCGCGGGTGGCGAGTGCAATGTCACTCACAACGTGTTCGTCGAAGCCGGCGAGCAAGGCGAACGACCTCGCCAACTGCTCGACGGCATCGACACCTTCGAGCGAAGAAGCAAGTGTGAGAAGAGCATGATGGATGGTCGCTTCCATACCTGCGCTATTGTCCATCCTTGATCTCATCTGGCAGTCGGCACATAAGCGCGTCAGAACGCCAGCATACAGTCCGCCCGGCACAATGCTGGCACACGGATGCTAAGGCGCTTAGGTGCATTGAACCCGCAGGATAAGAATGTCATCCTCCTGGCCGAATCGCTGCACTGCATTCGCGATCTCGTTGGCGGTTGCGTTCTCACTCACCATCTGTTCGACACGCTCAAAACCGAACAGATCGCCGTGCTCGTTCTGAGCTTCAATCACACCGTCCGTCAGCATCGTGACCACATCGCCATCGGCAAGCTGGCAAGTCACAGTGTCGTAAGACATATCGGGAAGCGTACCCAGCGGAAGCGCGCCTTCCATCCCCAGCTCCGCGGTGTTGATGTACGGAGGCAGGTGACCTGCGTTCGAAGCGGTCAGGGTGCGATCCGCATCGATGCGGACCACCAGGCAAGTAGCGGTGGCAAGGCCGCGACCACATAGCCGCTCGTTGACCGATTTGAGGATGTCGGCCGGATTCTGTTCCTGCGAGGCCGCGGTGTCGATGGCGCCCACAATGAGGGCGCCCAGCATGCCTGCACTCAGGCCTTTCCCGGTCACGTCGCCTACAACGATCAGCGCACTTCCCTCTCGGGAATTTGGAATGATCTGAAAGAAGTCGCCGCCGACATCGCGCGAAGGACGGTACTCGCTTTCCACGCTCAGGCCTGGCAGTCGCGGTACTTCGCGAGGGATGATCACCTGCTGCAGCTCACTGGCCTGTTGCACCTCAAGCTGGTACTGCAATCGTTGCCGCTGTGCCAGCAGAAAGCGCCGCGAGGCCATCAGCGTGACCAGCAGCAGCGAAAGCATGGTCGAGAGCTGCCCCAGCGAAATCTTGTACCCAAAGACCGCGTACTGAACGTGGATCCGGGCCAGTCGGAGCTCGTGCTGATAGTTGGCGACCACGGCAAGTAGGATCGCCGGCAGCGCGAACCAGCCCTCCTGCTGATGTTTGCGGATCCCCTGGTATGCAACCCAGAACAGGGTGCCCGCGAGGGCAAGTTTGATCCAAACCAACGCTGGGTCGAGATACGTTCCGACAGCCACAGGCACGAACTGACCATGGAGCGGCGGCCGCAACATGAGCGTACCCACGGCCAGAATCCCAACAAGCGCGAAGACGATGCCGGCGAGGCGGCGGCTGTGTGCGACCTGAAACCACTTCGCGAAGAACAGCACCCACAACCCAATGCGAACCGGCGTGAGCACCACATCCCGCGCCAGCAGAACGAAAGTGCTGCTGAAGAGTGTGCTGTAGTTGCCGAGCTGCAGGATCAGGTTCCCCACCAGTGTCACGAGGGAAACCAGCGCCAGCAGAAGATAGGCCTTGTCGCTGCGGTCCAGCGCGAAATGCGCACTGGCAACCGTGAGCGCCAGCAACAGCACCAGCATCTCCAAGAAGCCGCTGCCTACGTCGTGGTTCAGCCCATCCCAGTCCAGAGCTACGCGATCGTTGATCGTCTGCGCTGAGCCCAGCATCGGCGGTCCATGCAGTCCACCCGCATCCGGCCCGCTAAATCGCGTCGCGCTGTTCATCCACATTCGGATCGCGATCGTCACGGTGCCGTTCTGCACGGTGGCAGGCAATGGGTAGCCGCGCGGCTGCGAGGGAAACGCCCATACGCGGCGCTGTCCGAAGTGCCCGAACTCGCCGATCTGCTGGCCGTCGACAAAAACCTGGTAGGCGTCATCGAATTGATCTGGCATCTTGATCGCCAGCTTGCCGTCGGTGCCCTCTACATGCACGCGAAGCCGGTACCACGCGTATCCGGAGTAGTTGGGATGTCCATGCGAGGTCCACCCGGCGACAAATCCGCTGCTGCCCAGCTCAGGATCGGGAGGATCGTCGGGCGAGTGCAGATCGACAGTCTCCCAATGACTATCGTCGAAGCCGGGCTGGGCCCAGGCCGGCTCGTCGCCAACATGGAAGCGCCACGGCCCGAAGAGGTCGGCCGCCGAATGGCCAAGCTTCACTTGTGCAACAGCTTCGTTCGTTGCAGGTGCGGTCCCGGGCGCTTGTGCTCCAACAAGAGTGCCCTGTAGCAACAAGAGAGCCAGGACCAAACGGGAGATGCAAGTCATCAGGAGTTCCTACCCGCCCCACCTGCTAGGGGCGGGAAAGAAGATGTGTCTCCAAGCTTATGCCAGGCTATAGCGGCGGTACATCCATCCGAAACCCAACAGGCTGGTGGCGAACAGCACGAGCGACGACGGCTCCGGTGTCGCATTGGTATAGGTGAGTGAAACCTGCGGAAAGGCCGACGGGTCCAGACCGTCTTCGGTCACGATGAAGAAGACATTGTTGCCGATCCCACCGCCGCTGAACGTGAGGGTGTAGAAAACGGGATCCGTCGTAGCCGACGTGCTGGCGCTCGTAAACAGGTCGCCCCGGCCGATCGCCGCCGCGGCGCCACCGGCCGCATCCAAGGCATCGTTTGTACCAAAGGACAGCGTCAGCGAAGTGATCGGAGATCCGGTCTCATTCTGGCCGGCGAAGCACCCGTCGCTGTTGATGGGACTACCGCTATTCAAATAACCCGCGCACGATCCGAAATAGAACGAGGTGGGCATGGTGACGTTGCTGTAGTTCGGATCCTGCACCCGGATCGTGACTGCCTTGGCAAGGATCGGAAAAGCTACGGAGAGAAGAAGGGGGAAAGTACGACAGATCGCGCGCATCGACGGTGGCCTCGGGGGAAGGAATGTCTGTATTGGCGGGAAGGCTGGGACGAACTGAGCCGTGTGCAGACTACATGCAAGTGAAACGCCGGTCAAAGCCAATTGTGCGCGTTGCGCCTTCTGCCGACACACCCAAGAGGCGATGCTGCGCCGGCCCGGTTCCAGGTGCTCCTCTGCGAAAACAGGTCGCCCGTATACTGTGGGCATCGGGTTGCATCCACGCTGGCGTGGAGCGGCACTGGAGATGGAATGAGTTTAGTTACACCTCTCGACGGGGAGCTTCGCAGCCTTGCTGCGAAGAAGGTCACGCCACCAAGCCTGATCGCACGGAAAGAGAGCGGACACCGGATCACGGCTCTGACCGCCTATGACTACGGGACTGCTCGCCTGATCGACGAAGCAGGCATCGATTGCATCTTGGTCGGCGACTCCCTCGGAATGGTAGTGCTCGGCTACGAGGACACACTGAGCGTCACCATCGAGGACATGCTGCACCATGCGCGCGCAGTCCGTCGTGGCGTCAGGCGCGCGTTGCTCGTCGTAGACATGCCGTTCGGCAGTTATCACGTCTCCACCGAAGACACGCTTCGCAATGGAATCCGGCTTCTCAAGGAAGCAGGGGCGGAAGCAGTGAAGGTGGAGGGCGGCATGGATCAGGTGGAAAACGTGCGAGCCCTGACGGCAGCGCAGATTCCAGTTTTCGGCCACATCGGACTCACGCCTCAATCTGTGTTGCGTACCGGTGGGTATCGTGTGCAGGGACGATCGCATGCTGCTGCCCTGGCACTTCGTGAAGATGCCCTGGCGCTACAAGAAGCCGGCGCAGTCGCAGTGGTTCTTGAAGGAATTCCGCGAGAGGTCGCGGCAAGTATCACTGCTCGCCTTCGCATCCCCACCATCGGAATCGGAGCGGGGCCTGACTGCGACGGCCAGATCCTGGTGTTTCAGGATCTGGCAGATTTGAGCTTCCGTCCGTCGCCAAAGTTTGTGCGGGTCTTCTCTCCGGCGCGGACACTTTTGCGTGCCGGACTGGAGGAGTTTCGGGTGGCGGTGGAAAACGGTACTTTCCCGGCGGACTCCGAAAGCTATCACATGCCATCCGGTGTTCCGGTCGACGTGCTGACCTCGCTCTAGATCCATGCAGATCATCCATTCCATTTCTGAAATGCGAAGTGCCTGCCTCGGCTTAAGAAGCAATGGTGCGGAGCTAGGGCTGGTTCCGACCATGGGAGCACTGCACGCGGGGCATCGTTCCCTGGTGCGGGCTGCGCGCGAAACGTGCAGGCATGTCGCGGTTTCTATCTTTGTCAATCCGCTGCAATTTGCGCCCGGCGAGGACCTTGAGTCTTACCCACGAACATGGGAGGCAGACCTGGACCTGCTGCAACGGGAGGGAGTCGACCTCGTCTTCGCACCAAGTGCGAAGGAGTTGTACCCAAACGGGACAGAGGCCTTCGTGGAAGTGAGTGCAATCGGTTCACGCCTGGATGGTGCATCTCGCCCGGGTCACTTCCGGGGCGTGGCCACGGTAGTCGCCAAGCTGTTCCACATTGTCGGGCCAGACCACGCGTTCTTCGGTCAGAAGGATGCCGCGCAGGTCGCAGTCCTTCGTGCGATGATTCGTGCTCTCGACTTTCCGGTGCAAATGTCTGTATGCCCCACAGTACGTGAGGAAGACGGCCTGGCGATGAGCTCGCGGAATCGATACTTGAGCCCGGAAGAGCGGCAGCAGGCGCTTGCATTGCGAGCTTCGCTAGACATGATGGAACTGGCGGTAATGCAGGATTCTTCATCCGTCGCAACCGTGCGTTCTAAGTGGCACGCGTATCTGGCCGCTGCACCGGGTGTACGCCTGGATTATGCAGAACTGGTAGACCCCACGACGCTCTTACCCGTAGAGCACCTGAACGCAGAGACGCTTGTCGCTGTTGCTGCGTGGGTCGGAACAACTCGCCTGATTGACAATGTCGTGCTGCAGGCTCCCCGCGGAATCGTCAGATGAAGATTCTGTTAGGAGTGAGTGGTGGCATAGCAGCGTACAAGGCGGTTGAGCTCATGCGTGATCTCGGTCGGCGAGGGTTTGATGTGCAAATCGCTATGACACAGGGAGCACAGCACTTCATCACGCCGCTCACCTTTGCAGCGCTCAGTGGTCATCCCGTGCTCACGTCCATCTGGCAGGAAGCAGAAGCTGCTAAGGGCGACGGATCTGACGACCGGTTCACGATCGACCATACCCGCATCGCGCAGGAGATTCAGGCTCTTGTTGTCGCCCCGGCTACAGCAAACACCTTAGCGCGTTTAGCCAACGGAATGGCTGACGATCCCATTTCGACCATTGCCCTTGCAACACGCGCACCGCTGTTCCTTGCTCCGGCAATGAATGTGCACATGTGGAACCACCCTGCAACGCAGGCGAACATGCGTACCCTGCAAGCGAGAGGCGCACAGGTGATCGCGCCGGCAGAAGGTTTGCTGGCCTGCGGTGTCGTCGGCGAGGGCCGTCTTGCCGAAACCAATGTGATCGTGGATGCTCTCACGGCAGCATTGGAAAAGTCGCGTGACCTTTCTGAGGAACACATCCTAATCACCGCTGGAGGCACGCGGGAGCCGATCGACCCGGTCCGCTTCTTGGGAAATCGCTCCAGTGGAAAGATGGGCCACGCACTGGCAGAGGCGGCGCTGGCGCGAGGTGCGAGGGTCGTCCTGGTAACTACGGCCAGCCACCTTTCCGCACCCGGATGTGAGATCGTACCTGTCTCGACTGCCGCAGAGATGCAGTCCGCCGTACTTACCCGACTTAGGAGCGTCACTGCCGTCATCATGGCGGCGGCGGTGGCCGACTTCCGGCCGGCACATCGAGCGGCTCACAAAATAAGTAAGAGTGAGGTCCTGACGTTAGAGCTCGTACGGAATGATGACATCCTGCATCATGTGGTCGCGCAGCGCTCACCCGGAACACTTGTGATTGGCTTTGCCGCGCAAACTCGCGATGTATTGGAAGAGGGCCGGCGTAAGCTGAGGGAAAAAGGCGTCGATGCGATCGTTGCCAATGACGTTTCCGCAGCGGATCGCGGCTTCGATGCTGATCAGAACGCCGGCTACTTTCTTACGCGCCAACAAGAGACTCTACTTGCGCTCTCAAGCAAACGAGTCATGGCTGATCGCATTCTTGATGGGCTAAGGGATCTAGCTGCCAATCGGACGATCTAACTCTTTGCTCCGAACACGTCAACGCAGTCGCGCACGACTCATTGGCAAACCTCGGGAATGAGCCTGCACGCAGACTCGACCACCGGACTAGACAACGGTCATCGTCTCTCGCGTAGAAGTCCGCGCGTCTGACATCCTATCTGCGGAATCGCGCGGCATCGAGCGCAGCAAGCACTTCCGTAGCTATAAAGAATAGCTACTAAGCTCGCCTGCTACGCACCAAGCCGACCATGCAGCGTTTGAAGCCGCGCGACGTGCGACTTCTCGTACTGGCCAAGCAGGCGTAACCGCATGAGGTTGTAGGCCGACGCGATCTGCATCAAGGCGAAGTGGCCACGCGCGTCCGCGTACCCATGCAGGGTCGCCAGTTCGATTCTGGCGAGGGCTCTCTTTAGATCAACAATGTCGGCGCGAATCAACTCGGAAATCAGCTTCCCATTGTGATCCCATTGTTCTGCAAGGACGCAAAGCTCGAGGATTGCGTCGGCATTTTTTGAGAGCTTCCGAACTCCCGCGATGCCGCCCAGCAGCTCCCACATGACCGGCGGTTCAATGCGGAGCTGATCCTTGGTCGGGCTCAGGTACATCTCTGCGATGGCTTTGATGCCGCCCAGATTGACTGGTTCGATGCTTGCAACCACATCCTTCCAGTCACGTTGCAGTAGCTTGCGTCGGCGCACCATGAACGCCAGTTGCGGTATCGCGAACGCAAGGGAAACAGCCAGAGCGAGGCAAAAGAACAGCATCCAGACTCCCGGAGAATCACAGTGTGGGACGACCGCCTAAGTGTACTCGTTGCCGGACTTCTTCCAAGTCTTTATTTAAAGAATAGGGATCCCTGCGCCTGTCCGGTTCCGGCAGCCAGAAAACCACACACCAATAGAGCGTAACTAGTTGATACACCACGACTACCGCGTTCTCCAGCTTGCCGAACTGATCGACTGTCCGCCAATAGGCATGCAGTGAGCCGGTGAAGAAGGCGCTGAGTGTCCAGACAATCAGGCCCCACATGAACCGGATGATCCGGGTGCGCCAGCCGAGGCCGAGCTGCCTGGATACTGTGGTCACGGCCCCGCACAAGACACAGATCACGGTCGTCAGGAACAGGTCGGCCCGCGCGTCCCAGGCATCGAGTGCCGAACGCGCAGCAGGCTGCATCGTCAAAGCCAGGCAAAGAGCGACGAGCGGCGCCAAAGTCGCAATCGTAAAGAAGCGCCGGCGGGCCATTGGCACCCACGCCCCACTTCGTTCGAAGATGGCCCGGGCGACCTCGTAGACAACGGCGACCTGCAGTGCGAGATCCACCGCCGCAGCTCCCCAATAGGCCAGGAAGTATTCGTGGTGACGGCCGAAGATTTGGTAAGTAGCGAAAAGCAGGATCGTACGGAGAACGCCGAACGCGATAAATGCCGTAAACCACGGCACAGATCGCGCTCGACGCTTATAGACCAGAACAAACAGCAGGGCTGTGGTCTCGCAGAAGCCGAACATCCACAGCAGTTTGTCGACGAGCGAGAGGGGCACTCTGCTTGGTCCTCCAATCTCGCGCTATTGTCTCTCTACCGCGGTGAAACGCCAAAGAATGAGAGGATCACGTCCAAAACACCGACCGGTTTTACTGCAGCGGGGCGCGGATCCGAACCTGAGACGGTCTGAGCTCGTGCGACGGCCGGCCGCGGGTCCGAACCACTGACCGTGGCTGAGGCATTCAGGGTTCCGCCAACGAGGACAACTGCTACAAAAACTGACTTCACGAAAGTGCGCATGGTGCTCTCCTAAGCGCTGTTGCGCTTGCGAAGAGGGTAGAACGTTTATGCGGCGAATCGCATGAGATAAGCGCATCGGCTCACCGCTACGGCAAAACAGCGCCTCTCGTCGGAGCCTAAGGGCCGGCAATATTCGCGCGCTGAGGACGACTCACTTGCGAAGTGAAGAAGCAGAAGCTGGGCGTAGCAGGGGCAGATTCGCACTGTCGAGTCGCGCCGGGTGACGGGCGATTGTTTAGCCAAATGAGCCCCGGGCGGGACTCAGGACTTGAAATCGAGAGCGAGGACAGGCTCTTCTCCCAGCTCAAGACGCCTAGCATTCACAAATGTTGCACATTGAACCAGGGCTTCATATTGTTCAGGGCAGCGCGAAGCGAAGTCGCCCGCGTTGATCATTTGCAGCGTCAGGACAGAACCAGGTGCGCAATGAACTGTTGACATGCCGTCGTCAGGCTGGTCGAGGGACGTCATGCAGTCGATCCACGCGTTCATGTTCTTCCCGTAGAACGCAGGAAATCCGAAAACGCGGGCGAATTCCGAATGGAACGATGACCAATCGCGGATGGGCTGAACTCCATCGAGATCTGAGCGGTAATCACGATGCGAGTATAAGGACGCGTCTGTACCGCTTCTGCCGCCTTTCGAAAGTGATACGCCCAAGTCACCATAACGGCGTCTATCGTTATCTTTTCTCAAAGTTTCGGATGATCCGACTTTGCGGGAGCTGAGATGATGTGCTTTATGCCATATGCAATGCCGCTTCTAGCGGGGTTGCTTGCCACGACGATTTGCGCGTCTGCTTATGGACAGACCCGAGTGGATCGCTGCCCACAAGACAAGCGTTTGAGTGCAGATGCGACGCAGTTTCGCGTTAGCGTCGGTACCGTGACGATGCCAGTGGGAGCATTCCTATTGGTGCGGAACGGAACACAGCTAGGTGGGATCCGGCTCACCAGTCTGACTCCGGGAGCGAATCGCGCCGAAGGCCGGGCCACCTACGAGTCGTTTTTTCTGCCGAACCAGGGAGCCTCGGTGACAGCAAGAGGCGTAGCCCACAAGACCGGAGACGTCTACATCGGGGAGACGGTAGGTGTCCATGGCGTGTACGTTCACACGAAGGGGCACAATCAAGTGCTTATCGGTCCATGGAAATTCCATCTCAGCTTCCCGGACATGATCACTATGTCGCGTGGGAGCTTCTGGACGGGCGAACAAGACGAAGGCTTTGAGTTTGCGCCGACATCAGCCTGTCAGGTATCGGAGATCGACGCCACGGATACAGGGCTACGCTGGTTCCGGTGGGATAAAACGACTCAGGTAGACCTGCCTCTCTCCGAACTACCTAAGTAAGAAGTCCAATCTGTTTGAAGACGGGAAACTGTCAGAGATTAGTCCCGAGAAATCAGCTTCTCGGAAGTTATCCGATCTGGAAGCCAACTTACAAGGTTCGGTGTGGGACTTCCACAACGGCATCTCACAACTTTTCGCTTTGGGCGAGGCCCGTGCGAGACAATAGGCCCTATTAGTCCCATTCCGGGAGTCGCCATGTTGGACGTTCACGCACCAGAGCATCGGATCAGCGGCACAAAAGATTTCTTCTTGCACTTGTTCACGATTACGTGTGGGCTGCTCATAGCTCTTGGCCTGGAAAACGGCGTGGAAGCAATCCACCATCACCATCAGCGCGTAGAAGCCGAAGAGAGCATTCGCCACGAACTTGCGCAGAATCGTAGTGACGCAATGGCTGCTGCGGCTGGATTGAAGCTGGAGATCGAGAACATTCGTAGGACCCTGGCCTACGTTCAAGCCCGAAGCGAGAACCGGCCTGCAGACCCAGGAAACATCGATCTGTCTTTCCACGAAGGAACTTTGGCAAACGCCGCCTGGAACACCGCAACGTCGACAGGCACGCTCAGCCTGATGCCTCAGCAGGAGGTGGAGCGCTTCGCTGCTGCTTACAAAGAGCAGGATCTGCTCCAGACGACGGCTGAGCAGGCATTGAACGACTACCTCGAACTGCAGTCGTTTGCCCCGGCAACACAGACTTCAACGCTGGACCTTCCACCCTCAGCGGCCTCGGCAGTTCTACCCTATGTGCGCCATACGCTTGCACACCTTGAAGGCATGTACGCCGTGGGAGCGGGGCTTCTGAATGCCTACAATCGTGCGTTGGACAACAGGTAACGACAAGTCGGCTTCGTCGCGGAAGTGCGGCAATATACTGACGATGAGTTGCGAGCTCTACCTTGCGCTCGAGTGTGTAGAGCGTCATTGCCCCGGATGCCGATCCAGAACTGGCTTGACGCGGAAATGACAAGTCCGCTAATGCGGCAGTCGAACCTTGAAAACTGAACCGTGGCGGCGAGGATGAACGCTGCTGCGCACTGAGATCTTGCCGCCGTGATCTTCCACGATGCGCTTCGAGAGCGACAGGCCGAGCCCGTTACCTCCGGTTTCCTTGGTGGTGAAAAATGGCCGGAAGAGCTTCTCCATCGCCTCGGGCGCGATGCCTGAACCGTTGTCCGCCACAACGAATTCCACGCAGCCCGAGCACTTTCGGATGCGAAAGGTGAGCTGCCCCTCGTCGGGCATCGCCTCAAGAGCATTTCCGATCAGGTTGGATAGAACCTGAAGGATGCGCGACGCCTGGATGCTGGCGGTCAGTTCTCTCGGTAGTTTGCGCACAAGGTGGATGCGTCTTGCTTCTACGGTCCGCTGGTGAATCCGCAGTGCTGCCTCGGCCAGCGTGACCAGGTCGATGGGCCTGCTTTCCTGCGAGAGCTTGGCAAAGCTGAGTGTCTGGCTGGCGATGCGGCCAAGGGTGCGGAGCTGTTCTTCCGCCATCGCCATGTAGTTCCGTACCTGGGCTGGGTTCTCCGCCTCGTGTTCCGCTAAGTAGCAGAGGTGGCCAAGCGTCTCAAGTGGATTCCGGATCTCATGCATGATCTCCAGAGCCAACTGACCAGCCGTGATCCGCTGATCCGCAGCCTCACGGGCCATCTCCGGAAAATCTGCTCTCTGCGTGCCCAACTTGCCCTACCCCGTTCACCGTCGTGACTCAGTACGATGCACGTCGTCAACCAGAGACTTCCCTAGTTTGCGCCTGCACAAAGCAGCCGATTGACGACACGCATCATTTCACGCGGTCCCTCGTACGAGTTGAACGTCGCAATGTCGCCCATGTCTCCTGAGTAGGGGGCTACGCACAGGGCTCTTGCGTTGGGCGAAGCTATCCCGAGCGCTTCCAGATCGCTCTGCCGTTCGCTTGCTTCCAGGGTGTGGCAAACAATCAGCAGTTGCACGCTCTCGAGCGGGGCAAAAGTGGCGATCGGTTCCAGCGTCGTCGAGACGCGATGACCGGCGGTCTGAAGCACGAGGCTCCGCGTCTCGAGGAGGTCAGGATCGCGGCCGGTGATCAGAATGTGAGCTTGCTCGTTCACTTTTCCCCTACGTCCCTGCAACCTGAATTCTCTTCAGAGGTGCTGACCCGTGCAATGCCACAAAAGTCGTCTTCGCTGTTGCTTGGGTTGCACTGTTGTACCTCACCAAGGGAATTTCGATGGACGGCTAGTCTCGTTAGCCCAACCTTTGTGTCTGGACGAGCCGGTTGGAAGCAGGATCTATCACGATCACGCTCCGGCTACGGCGAGCGGACGCGACTGAAGCAGAGAGGCGAGATTCCAGTCCAGAGTGAGCACGGTTATGTCGTCCTGCTGAGGACCGTATAGCTGGGCTTTCGCGGCGATTTCGGCAGCGGTCTGCTGGCTGATGTGCTTTGTACGGTCGAAGCCGAAAAGTTCTCCGGAGGCGGAGCGGGCCTCGACAACGCCGTCGGAGAGGATGGTCAGGCGGCTTCCTTCTGGAAGCGAGAAGGTCTGCTCCGCGTAGGCAGGGTCATTCACAATGCCGAGCGGGAGGCCCGCTTCGACGGAGAGTTCGATCCCGTCCAGGTATGGAGAAAGGTGGCCTGCATTGGCCAGGCTGACTACGCCAGATGGAGAGATGAGGGCACAGAGACAGGTGACGAATCCGGCGTATTCGGTGCGAAGGATGGCTCGATTGAGCCGCTCGAGCGCTGCGGCGGGACCGATCTCTTCTTCGGCAACGGAGCGCAGGGCGCCGACACAAAGCGTGCCGAGCATGGCGGCGCGAAGCCCCTTGCCGCTGACATCGCCGAGAGCAATGAGGAGTGAGCCATCCGCGCGGGGAAGCACCTGGCAGAAGTCGCCGCCGACCTCTTCCGCGGCGATATAGGCGACCTCGGTGCTGAAGCCGCCAAGGGTGAGCGCATTGGAGGGCACGAGTTGGTATTGAACCTCGTGGGCGGCCTGTAGCGCGGAGGCATAGCGCTCGCGTTCGCGGCTGGTGCGCACGAAGCGGTGAGCGAGCACGCCCAGCATGCAAAGCGTGAAGATCATATTGCCTGTCTCGTCCCAAGTGACAGCGAACGGCTGGTCGATGATGTTCACCCGAAACGGATTGATGACCTCGGCGTGTGGCACGTTGAGGTCGACCAGGAAGCGGCTGAGACCGATGAGAAAGCTGATGATAGCGGAGAAGCCATAGCCAAGAAGCAGAACACCAGCGTCAATGTTGCCAGCGCGCCAAGCTCGAAAGAGCATGATGGCAACGAAGGCGTACATGGCGGTTACAAACAGAAAGTAAAGCGAGTCAGCCCAAACAAGGGGCGTATGGAAAAAGACGAGTTGGAGAGCTGAGATCTCCGCAAGCAACATGCAGATAGTTGGAACGAGCGCACGAGAGCGCGGCAAATTGAGCAGGTCTACAACGAGGAATATGACTGCTGCGGACCCGGCGAAGTCCAGGACGGCACTGTAGAGGACGGAGTGTGCATAGTTGATGGCCCAATGCCGCTCTGCCTGATATAGGGGCAGCCCAAGCACCTGTGCTGCGGCGAAGCAGACGAGCCAAAGATAGAAGCCTTGGCGGCGGCGATCGAACCAGTAAAGGATCAGGCTGGCGATTGCCACCACCGCGACTACAACGTCAAGGGTGTACTCCCCGCCATGAGCGAGTAGTGTGTTGGCCTTTGTCAGGGCAAACTGGCGTTTGATCGCGGAAGCTTCTCCCGCGTACACACCACCGCGAAGCATGTTCTGCATGACCCCCACGAACATGGGCGGAAAATACATGCGGAGAGCAATCGTCACCGTATGCGGACCGGCTGAGGGTTCAAGCGGGACGGTGAAGAGATGAGGAGTAGGAACGACCGCGGGAGATGGTTGAGGCGGAAGGTTGCCAACCTGGGCAATGAGTTTGCCGTTCGCGAAGAGCTGAAAGTTCCTGTCGATAAGAGGAAGTTGGAGGAGAAGCGAGGGAGTGCCGGCAGGCACGAGAAGCCGAAAGCGGAACCAGGCGAAGCCGTTCTGCTCGGTGTAGCCCTGGGACGGCCAATCTTGGCTGGCCTTCAGTGCGTGCCAGTCGTGGTCGTCGAAGTTGGGCTGAGCCCAAGCGGGGTTGTCGCCCGGGTGAAAGCGCCAGGGGCCGTTGAGAGAAGTGAGGGGCAGGCGGTCCGCCTCTAGATCAAACGTGTCTGTCCGCGTGGTGGAAGCTGCGCCCCGGCTCAAGGCAGGCAAAAGAAATGAGATGAGGGCCAGAAGAAAGAACGCCTTGTAGCGGGGCATGTGGCTGAGTCTCCCCGCTTTACTGCGAAACCGCAAGTGGAAAGGGCACTCGCTACAAGCGTTCCGTGAAAACACGAGCTCAGAAATCGCGTTTGCCTGCGCCAGCACAGTCTCTTGAGCTCATCGATGTTTCTTGCCTCGGCAGTCATCTCGGGCCGAAAGCAACGGATCTCAGAGAGTCGCTTTCGAGAGCAGGGCGCTCTTCGTCAGCAATCCTTTCCCTGATTACAACGTCGTTCAGATGACTGACCCCAAGCCAACAACTGCGAAGGTCAGTAGTCTCTGCGTACTTCTCGCCAGCATCCATGCGCGCTATTGCGGTGGGGGGATGCGGACCTGGGTCGCTCCGCAGCTCTTTACGGCAGAGCAGGCCTCCGGCTTCAGGTTCTTGTCCATGCAGACCTCGACAGCGGTCAGAAAGTTATTGCCGCAGGTCAGGGCCAGGCTGTTTGCAGGAAACGAGGAGTTGGCTTGTGTGAACAGAGTGATGATCTGCGATGGCGCCAGGCTGATGGTCTGGGTAAGGTGCGCCAATCGTGATGGGATCTGGACGGATTGGTCGGCACGGCGTGCGAGCGTGAAGAACTGATCCGCGCTCAGACCCGAACAGGTGCCGTGCGTTTGCCACTCATGCTGCAGCAGCGAAGCATCGGGATAGATGTCGGCATACTGCGATGGACTTGCAGGGCCGGGAGCTTCGCTGCAGTCTTCGGGATAGGTTCCGTCGTTGTTCTGGGGCCACAAACCGTGCAGCGTGAACGCACGGTGCTGAGCGCACTCTGCTGCGCTCGGATGCCCGCTACAGAACTCCGGCGACCACGAAAGGTTCAGCACGTAGAAGTCGAACTGGCCGGGCGCGGCAGTGAGCGCGCGGCGGTTGTGATGACTTCGGGACCGCCCACCCTGGGCAACGCCGCTTCTTGCGGCGTCTTCGAGCGGCGTATCGCTTGTCTCCGGGCGGTCGTAGCTGCTCCAATCGTCATTCGAGGCGACACTCTGCCCGCCGTGATGATGACGGTGGTGCGACTCACTCTGATACCGGTCGTCATAGGCACGGTCGTTGACGGGTCTCTGATTGTTGCTGGCGACTGGTGCCGGCTGGGGCCGCTGGGACGATTGGCATCCGTTGATGAAGAGCGGTATTGCAAGGAGCAGTGAAGTCGTCGCAAGCCTGTTCATAAAGCTGTTGGATGTCTGCGGCTCCCGGGATGGTTTTCGGACAGTGCTCGGTGCTGAGCCAGCTTCCCAGAACGGCCGTTCACCACGACGAAAGATCTACGCGGTCACGCTGTCCTCGCCGAGTTGAAATAGGCGAGGCTAATCGAGCCATTAGTGACCGAGGTGCTTGTCGAAGAATGCTGTGATCTCTCCAAACGCTTCTCTCGTTTCGGGAATGCGATCGTCGCGGCCGTAATCCGCATGCGACTGGCCCTCGAAGACTTCGAGCTCAGCCTCCACGCCCGACTGGCGCAGCTTGCGATGCACACGCACGGTGTTGCTCAGCAAGAGGTCGCGCGTGCCGGTCGTCAGGATGGTCGGCGGGAAGCCGTGCATATCGCCGTAGACCGGAGAGAGCAAAGGATCTTTCAGATCGTGGCCGTTGGCATAGACCTTTGTCGCCGCATCGCAGAAGCCATCGCGCGAGACGAGGACGTTGTCCACCATTTCGTTGGTGTAGAACGAGTCGCCGGTCTTGGTCACGTCGGACATTGGAGTTCCGGACGAAATAGCGCCGGGGATGGGCAGACCCGCGGCCTTGGCGCGCAGCATCATCTCCAACACGAGCGCGCCGCCGGCAGAGGTGCCGAGGACGCCGAGATCGTTCGGCGCTGTTGTCTTGATCGCGGCCTTGTATACCGTCATAGCGTCGTCGAGCGCGCCGGGGAAATACGCTTCGGGAGGCATGCGGTAGTCAACCGAGATGACCTTGAAATGGCCGAGTCCGGCCATGAGGATTGCCTCTGACGTTCCAGCCTCGCCGGGCGAGAGTACGTAGCAGCCGCCATGCACATGGACCAGCAGCTTGTCGCGGTGCTCGGGAGGGATTACGTCGGGCGTGACGATGAAGACGCGAACGCCGTCGATGATGTCCGGCTTTACCGATACGTGCAGGCGCTCGCGCATGGCAGGAAGGGCCAGGATGCTCTTGGCCGCCGCTGCGTCTGCTACCCTGCGCCAGTCTTCCCCGGTCTTCCACTTGGCGTCCCAATCCTGGCGCAAAGGGGCAGCGATGAGCTTCTGCATCTCAGGGCTAACGTCGGTAGGAACAGGCAGGGTCTTGGCGGGGACTTGTCGCGGGGCAAGTGTGTTGTCCTGCGCGTAGAGCGGCGCCAACACGGCGGCCGAGCAAAGTGCCGCGATGATTCGGAAGGTCGTTGCCCATCTCATGCGAGCCATCCTCTCACAGCAACAGGCAGACGAATGCGGGTATGCCAGCGTGAGTGCCTTCGGGGCCATGTCTCGGCGAGAGCTTCGGACTCACTCCTGCGAGAGCGCCCTCGAGAAGCAATGCGATCAGTGCACGCACGTGTAGTGCAAAAGTGCTTTGGCTTGTGGTGAACCGGGCAGGACTCGAACCTGCGACCCTCTGCTTAGAAGGCAGATGCTCTATCCGGCTGAGCTACCGGTCCACGTGCGTCCAGCCTACATCGTCGCGGGCCAGAACTGTCTCCCAGATTCGATGCCGGCATCGTCCGCCCGGCTTACGCACCGCTCCTGCGGCCTGCTCTCGCCCGGGCCGCTACAGGGCCAGCAACTCACTGCGGCGAAACAGCGCAACCACCTCGCGGAGCGCCGCGGACCAGCGCTCATCCGCCTCCGTCGCATCCACGCCCACACCTTTCACATACAGCGACAGGCAGTAGCCCTCGGCCACCGCGCCCTCCAGCTCAACCACCGCCGGCCGCACGACCGCCTCCGCCTTGGCCAGCGATCCCGGCAGCTCCTCAATCATGCGGTCCAGCCGGTGCAGCACCTGCTCCGTGCGGTGCCGCGAGGCGAAGATGCCGCGATCGCGCCACAACAAATCCAGGTAGCAGGCCACGCCCGCCTCGGCCTGCTCGGGCTCCAGCAGAAGGTCGTCCCGGGTCGCCTCCAGCTCCTCCGCCTCCATCGCCCACACATCGCACTTGGCCGTAAACACCGGCGATCGCGCACTGTTCAACGCGCGCAGAGCGCTCAGGAGCGCCGGATGCTCATCCGCCTCACGAATCTCATCCATCGCGAAGTCGTCTTCGCGCAGGTCCACCCAACGCAGCTGACCGTCGGGCGACTGCCACGGCACCACCAGCACAGGATCCTCCGCCGCGATGGCGGTCGACCACTCCATCAACACGCCGCTGGCTCCTGAAGTTCTTCCTGCCCGGTCAGCACCTCTCCGCCCATCACACGCGGCAGCACCGCATCCTGCGCATCGCGGCCCCGTGCGCCCGCCGCCGTTCGCGCCAGCACAAACTCCAGCAGCGCCCGCTCCGCCCACCGCCCGTCGTACTCCGGCGTTGGATCCTCCAGAAACGCGCAATGCCCGCCATGCGCTGGCTCGATCAGCGTGATCTCCGGATGCATTTCCAACTGCGCCCGCGTCCCCGGTGTAAGCCGGATGAACGGATCGTCGCAGGCGTGCACGATCAACGTCGGCACGGCGATGTGACTGACGACGCGCGAAGCACCCGCGCGATCGTAATAGTCGTTCGCTCCCAGAAAGCCACACTTCGGTGCCATCACAAACTCATCGAAGTCGCGAATCGATCGAACCCGGTGCAACGGCTCCGGCGAAAACACGGCAGGGAACAGCCGCGTCTTGCGCAGGTAACGTGCTCGCAGGTTGCGCAGGAATCGCCGCTCGTAAACCCGGTTCTGCGGTTCGTGCAGAGCATCCGCCGACTGGCGCAGATCCATCGGCGGCGACACCGCCACCACGCCCAACAGCTCCGTCGGAGCTTGCGCACCCATCTCGCCAGCAGCCTTCAGCACCAGGTTGCCGCCCATGCTGTAGCCCGCCAGCACTACCCTCCGGCATCCGCGTGCAATCGCCCAGCGCAGCACCGCCGTCACATCCGTCGACAGGCCCGAGTGGTACAGCGAAGGCGACAGAGCATCCGTCGAGCCGCAGTTGCGCATGTTCATCCGCAACACATTGCAGCCCGCCACCCACAGCTTGTTCGCGTTGCCGACGATGTACTGCGAGTGCGACGAGCCCTCCAGCCCGTGCACCAGGATCACCGTCGGTGCAGCTTCACCGCCGCGCGACAGCGGCTGCCAATGGCAGTGCACCAGCACCCGGCTCGGCAGCACGCGATCCAGCGCAACCGCCTCCGGCAGCGCAGCCATCTCCGGCGGCAGCGGCACGCCCACCAACTCCGTCGCAGGCGCGGGCAGCCGGTCCACGCGCCGCAGAAAGTTGCCTACGATGGTCTGCAGGTGACCGTTCGAGAGCCATCGGCGCGGCTTGAATGTGGCAGGTCGAATCAAGCGATCTCTTATTTTCCCACTCTCGCCTTTTCGGCGGTACGGACGCTCTTGCTTACCCGCTGCCCGGAAACAGGACGCTCCGCCTTTGCTCCCGGCGCGTCCAAGGCTGGAGCAGCCGGCACGGGCTCGCCCGTCGCATCCGCCCGGCCGCCGGCGCACGCCAACCGCATCGCCTCGGCTGCCAGCGGACCCGTCGGCTCATCCTCGTGCTTGTAATACACGTACACGTCGCGACCCTTTGCCGCCAGCGCTTCGAACCGCGCCGCCTGCTTCGCGGCTTCAGCGGGCGAATACCCGCCAGGCATCCGCAGCCGAAAGCTGGCAAACCCGCGTGCTGTGTGCACCTCCGGCGTTTGCAGGTTCTCACTCTCCGCCACGCACATCGCGGCGTTGTGCCGTCGCAGCAGGGCGAAGCACTCCGGCGTAAACCAGCCCTCGTGGCGGAACTCCAAACTCACCCGCTCCGCTCGCCGCATCTCCTCCAGCGACAGGAAAGCGTCCAGCCGCTCGAGGTCCGGTTTGAAGTTCGGCGGCAGTTGAAACAGGAGCAGCCCCAGCTTCTTCGCTTTGCGCGCGGGCTCAACAGCATCCAGAAATGCCGCCACCGCCGGCCCGCAATCCCGCAGCCGCTTGCGATGCGTAATCCCCTCCGGCGCTTTGAACGAGTACCGAAAGTCCTTCGGCGTGGCCTTCAACCATTCCGCAATCTGCTCTGGCTCCGGCAGCTTGCGAAAGGTGTAGTTCACCTCCACGGAGTTCAGCCGCTCGCCGTAATGCTCCAGAAAACGCCGCGCCGGCACCTCCTTCGGGTAAAACCCCGGCTTCCACGTCGGGTAAGCCCACCCGCTGGTCCCGGCAAAGATGCTCCCCTTGCGTCCACTCACAACTTCGTCTCTCCATCCCACTTCATCGCCGGCAACATTACCCTACGAACCCGCTCATCCATCACACCAAAGCACAGAGGCTCACCCGTTCTCACCGGATCGACACTAACAACCAGACTCGGAGCGGAGCCGGTATCCTGCCTTCACCTCATGCACTTCAGTCAGAAAGCCCTGGTTACCTCAAACGCCGGTAAGGTCTTGCTTGCTGCCGCCGTCCTTTCGGCGACCTTGTTCCTGCCGTATTTGGTGCCGGTTCCTCCGTCGCTCAGCCTGTCCTACGTCACCCAGTTCAGCAATCGCGCCGCTTCGCTACTGTTTATTGCCGGCGCCCTGCTCTTCGCGTGGCTCACCCGCGGACAGATCGCCCAGGCCGATGGCACGTTACGGGATCGCAAGCTCTCCATCGCCTCTCTCCTCATCGCCCTCGTGTACACAGTCGTCCTGCTGTGGGCAGACCTGTTTGACACGGCCGTGCACCGCGCCGGCAGCGAGTTTTACTACAACATCAACCGCGTCATGATGCTGATCGGCGGCTTGCGACCCTATCGCGACTTCGAGTACGCGTACGGCCCTCTGCACCTGTACGTTCCATGGCTCGCGTGGCGGATCACCCACTGGCCCATCCTCTCGTACTACGCCTGGTGGTCGTTTGAGTGGATCGCCGGAACCGCGATGATTTGGTGCATCGTCCGTTGGATGCCGTTTCAGCAGCGCTGGCGCGAGTTCATCTTCTGGGGATTCCTGCTCCTCCGCTCGCTGGACCTCTGGAATGAAGGTCTGGCGTACACACCCTTTCGCACCATGGGCGCCGCGTTCTGGATTCTTGCCGTGCACACCGTGTGGAAACGGAATCAATCCTCTTGGCGCACAGCGCTCACCGGCATCGTGGCCGTGGCGTTCTCCATGGGGATCGCGCCGGAACAGGCGGTGGGCGTGGCCGCGGGCCTGCTCGTCTGGTTCGCCATCCTGCTTTGGAAGGTTCCGGGACAGTTCCAACGCACTCCTGCAGTCGTCTTCCTGGTCGCGACTGCGGTCCTCTTTGCGGGGTGTGGTGCCGCCGGTATGTTCACCACGCTGCTGATCTTCAGCAAGGGTGCCTACTCCTTTCCCCTTGCCGTTTCCGTGCTGGGATTGCTCATCCTGCTCACCTACCTGGCAGCCCCGTGTGCCGCGCTGCAGCAGTTCCTCCAGCGCGACTTCACTTCTGCCGCCCTTCCGCTCGCGGCTGGCGGCCTGGCCATGATCCCTTCCGCTTTCGGCCGGTGCGACTTCGGACACCTGCAGTTCGCGTCTCCGGCGATGGTCTGTGGAATCGCTTGGATCCAAACCCGCTCCACGCTCCGGCACATGTGGACCGCCGCCGTGCTGTGCGCCGCCATCGTGCCGACACTGGCTTCGCAGGTGCAGTTTGTGCCCAGCCGCGTGGCTCAGGCCATCCATACACATAGCCGGCGCGATCGCACGCATGCCAGCCCTGCAGCTACGGCAACTACCGCCGCAGCGCAACCAGCAACGCAAGGGCAGGACAGCGCCCCGGCAATCCGCCTTGCCGCACCCTGCACTGAGATCTATCGTTCGCCCGTTCTGTTCCCGCAGTCCGGCCAGACACCTGCCCAGGCGTGCATGGAGACCGGCTACTTCATGGGCCTGATCAACGCCTTCGACGAAGCCTCGTTACAGCGCAAGATTCGCGAGCTCGACCAGACTCCACGCAAACCGATCGTGCTTCCAGACGTGCCCTTCAGCACGTCCATGCCCCAGGCTGAAGCCGATCCAAAGTTCCTGTTGGAAGTGGAGTCCGCCCTGTGGCTGCCGCCTGCGCGCCGCGCGCCGTTCTCCTACGGTTCGCTCCAGCGCTACATACTCGACGCGTACACACCCGACCCAAAAGGCTCCAACGGCTTTCGAATCTGGCGGCCGAAGACGATCAATTAGCACTTCACCGGACCAGATACGGGCGAGCCGCACAAGGCCCGGGCTGGCCAGTACGGTCTGCAGCCGCACGCAAATGCGAACCGAGCCGAGAGTTCGGAGCATACGTTCAATTGTCGGGATGGGATGGTTGGGGCGGCTGGAGGGATTTGAACCCTCGACATCGGGTGCCACAGACCCGCGTTCTAACCCCTGAACTACAGCCGCCGTGCCAGCATCGATTGTAACAGGCCGCCCGCCTGGCACTCACTCTGGCCCGGCGTAGCATCACACAAGCAGATGCCGCCCACCTACAACGCGCGTACCGGAGAGGTCGAGCCCGAGGTCATTCCTCCGCGGTCCGGGCGCGGTGCCGACCTGTTCAGCGATGAGCGCCTCGACATGCTCTCGCACGTCCTTGACGACTTCCTCGTCATCCCCGGGACCCGCATCCGCTTCGGCCTCGATGCCATCATCGGTCTCATCCCCGGCATCGGCGACGTGATCGGCGGCATGGCCTCCTGGATCATCATCCTCGCCGCCTGGCTGCGCGGAGTTCCGCGCCTCACCCTGGCGCGCATGCTCGCCAACGTCGCCATCGAGACCATCATCGGCGCCGTCCCGATCCTGGGCGACGCCTTCGATGTCGCCTGGAAGGCCAACCGCCGCAACTTCGCCCTTCTGCAGCGCTCCTTGGGCGAGCGCGCCACCTACCCACCCGCCGGCGCCTGGCCGCGTAACAACTCTGCGGCCCACGAGACTGCTGCCTCCTACCCACCGACCAGCAGCGGCACTCCGCTGCGCCTGCCGCCCACCGCGCAGCAGCGCAAGCGCCACGCCGCCAGCGACTGGCTCTTTCTGGGCGCGCTTATGCTTGGCATGTTCCTTCTGCTCGCGATCCCTCTCGCCTTGCTCGCCTGGATCGTGGGCCACTTCCTCGCCGCGGGCATGCGCCACTAATCACATCGACCCTCAAGTCGCCGACTCGCTAAAAACCGTACACTCTCCTCCATGCGCGCCCTCCTGCTCTCCGCGTACGAACAGCTCAACGTCGTCGACCTGCCCACCCCCACCGTCGCGCCGGACGAAGTGCTCATCCGCGTCGCCGCCTGCGGCATCTGCGGGTCCGATGTGCATGGCTACGATGGCGCCAGCGGCCGCCGCATCCCGCCCATCGTCATGGGCCACGAGGCCGCAGGGACCATTACTGCGGTTGGGTCGGACGTCAAGGGCTACCATCCCGGCGACCGCGTCACCTTCGACTCCACCGTCTACTGCGGCCGGTGCGAGTTCTGCCAGCGCGGCGAAGTGAATCTGTGCGACAACCGCGAAGTCCTCGGCGTCTCCTGCGGCGACTACCGCCGCAACGGCGCCTTCGCCGAATTCGTGGCTGTGCCTGCGCGCATCCTCTACCGCCTGCCCGATGACTTCCCGATGGAGCAGGCGGCGCTGCTTGAAGCCGTCTCCGTCGCGCTGCACGGCGTGCGCGTCTCCGACCTAAAAGGCGGCGAACACGCCCTGGTCATCGGCGCAGGCATGATCGGCCTGCTCACCGCGCAGGCCGCGCGCGAAGCCGGCTGCGCGAGCGTCCTCATCGCCGACATCGACGAAGACCGCCTTGCCATGGCCCGCGAAGTCGGCATACCCGAAACGCTCGCGCTCACCGGCGAAGCCCTCATTGCCGAGGTCCTTCGCCGCACCGGTGGCCGCGGCGTGGATGTCGTTCTGGAAGCCGTAGGCCGGGCCGAGACCGTGACCGCCGCCGTTGACTGCGCGCGCAAGGGCGGCACCGTCACGCTCATCGGAAACATCCAGCCCGAAGTCCCGCTGCCGCTGCAGCGCGTCGTCACCCGCCAAATCCGCCTGCAGGGCTCCTGCGCCTCGGCCGGCGAGTACGACGACGCCATCGCCAAACTCGCCTCGGGCGCCATCCGCGTCGAGCCACTCATCAGCGCCGTCTCTCCACTCGAAGACGCTGCCGACTGGTTCCGCCGGCTGCACAGCCGCGAAGCCGGCCTGGTCAAAGTCGTCGTCACGCCCGAAGCCAGCCGCTAGTTGGTGCGCGCCGTCAGATGCGCAGGAAGATCCGCTTCCGATAGAACGGGTACGTCAACAACCAGCACACCAGCAGAAACGCCAGCGAATACATCAACGAAGCAATCGCCGGCGAGCTAAACCAGCGGAAGAACGCCATACCGATCACTGCCCCGACCGGCCGTCCGCTTCCGGTATGGAACACGTGCAGCAGCGTAGCGCCCAGCTCTGAGATCAGGTACGCCAGGATCGCGTTCGTTCCCAGGACCAGCACCGGCCAGTACGCAGACGCGTGATCGCCGGACGGCTCAGCGCCCTGATTCCCCTTGCGGCCAAGCCTCCACCGATCGATCACCTGGATCGCCAGGGCCAGCAGCACCGTGCTGATGCCCGCCGCCACGAGCGTGTACGAACTCGTCCACAGCTTCTTGTTCACCGGGAACCACACGTTCCACACCGCTCCCAAAACGATCAGCAGCGATCCCGCACCCAGCAGACCCGCGGCCTTGCGCCCCGTCGTCGCGGTCGAGCGAACCCACATGCCCGCCAGCATGCCAAACATCGTCGTCGCAATCGCCGGAATGGTCGACAGCAATCCTTCCGGATCGCGCGTCTTCTCATACAGGTGCCGCGCGCTGAAGATCTGGCGATCGAGCCACGCCGTCAGGTTGCCGTCAAAATCGTTGATCGGCACATCGTGCGTCGGCACACCATATCCCGGCACCGGCACAAAGCGCATCAGCACCCAGTAGCCCAGCAGGCAGACCACCGCGATGGCAAGCTTGTCCTTCCACGACCGCGACACCAGCAGCACCGACGCCGCCACGAAGTAGCACAGGCCGATGCGCGGCAACACGCCGTAATACCGCGCGTTGGCCAGGTGTGTGAACGGGAAGTTGTTCACCACAAAGCCAAGCAGGATCAGCAGCAGCGCTCGCCGCACCACGTGAACGAACATCTCTCGCCGGCTCGCGTTGCGCGCCAGCCGCGATGCCGTGGACAGCACCGTGGTCAGCCCCACCAGGAACAGAAACGTCGGAAACACCAGGTCCGTGGCTGTAAGACCGTTCCACTTGGCGTGGCTCAACTGGTGAAACGGTGCGGGGCCCATCTGGTCGTTCACCACGATCATGAACGCGATGGTCAACCCGCGCAGAACGTCGATGGACAGGAGGCGCGCCGGCTTCACCGCCGTTGGCCGGGCAACTACGTCGGCATCGGTTACAGAGGAAAACAGCGGATCAGCCGCAGATTGCTGCATCAGTTAGCTCCCTTGGCTTCCACG
Source organism: Terriglobus aquaticus (assembly GCF_025685415.1). Classification (NCBI taxonomy): domain Bacteria; kingdom Pseudomonadati; phylum Acidobacteriota; class Terriglobia; order Terriglobales; family Acidobacteriaceae; genus Terriglobus; species Terriglobus aquaticus. The sequence continues at coordinate 3,139,790 of NZ_JAGSYB010000001.1, read as the reverse complement.
TTGGGTGACAGGTGCAAAGATTCGGCGACCTTGCTCGCCATGCCGTAAGCGTCGCCCGTGGGCTGCGCAGAAAAGCTTTCGGTGCCGTGGTTCCATCGCTCGCCAAAAGCGTACCAGTCGATGGGCACGGGCGGCGAGTTCGTCTCCAATCCGTGGTCCAGGCTGTCGAAATACAGCCGCCAGCGCGGCTCGTAATACGTGCGCACCAACCCGGCCCAGTCCTTGTTGCCGTACTCGTGCAGATCTTTGCTCGCCTCGCGGTCGCCCCACGTCGTCAGGATCGATCGCGCATCCAGCTCGATCGCGGCGCGGCCCGCACCCGGCGCAGCCCACGCCGGCAGGTAGCTCAACCACCGGCCCAGCAGGAAGTACTGATTCGTCGCCAGTAGAGCATCCATCGTGTCCATGCTTCGCAGCCACTCTGCCGTGCGTGCCTTGAACGCGTCTCGGTCCTTGCTCTCATACGCACTGCGGATCAACGGCAGTTGCCGCCGCGCATCGTTCGCCAGCACCTGCCTCGCAAGGTCGACCAAGTCGTACTGATACGCCTGGCTCCCCCGCAGCTCCGGAGCGACCTGCAGCAGCTCGACCAGCGCCGGCTTCAGGTCGTCAGCGTTGTAGCGCAGCACGTCCGGCGCCCAGTGCCCGGTGCGCGTCGCGGTCAGCGAAGGCTCCGCGTTGAAGATCGACTCGTGCGCGGCATCGCGCTCGCCATGCTCCATGTTGCCGTCGGCGCGGTAGCCGTACACGGTGCGCTGGATGATCTGCCACGCCCGCTCGGCATGCGCGTCCGCGGCACCGTAACGCCGCCGCGCGTACTCCGCCGTCCACTGCTGCAGATCCACCGGCTCCGGCCGCCACGCCATCTCTGTGTACAAGTCATACGCAAACGGGTTGGTATCCAGCCCCTCAGTAAAGAGCGCCGTGCCCGACAGGTGGCTCCCCGCCGCGTGCTCCGCCTGCGGCATTCGCTTGGCATAGTCGTACAGCGGAGCGCCCATGGTCGTCCGGCCGCCAAACTCCCACAGCCCGCCAAACAGCCAGCGCGCTCCCTTGAAGTCCGCCTCGCGGTTGTCGCGCGGTATGCGCCCCTGCTCAATATCCGCGATCAGGATCTTGCTGCGGTCCACGCCATCGATCAGCGCCGGCTTGGGGTTGTCTTGCCACGCCATCATGAACCACAGCGCATCCGGGTGGGCCTTGTTCAGCGCCACCTGGATCGCGCGCGCCGCCTCGCTCACCGGCACATCGCCCGACTGCCCGCCCTCCTGAAACGTCTCCATGTCATACAGCGTTGTCGGCCCAAACAGCTTCTGCTGGCTCGCGTAGAACGCCGCCGCCACCTTCGCAAAACTCGGGTCGCGCGGATCGAGCCACCCCGGCCGCTGGAAGCCGTTCCACGGGTTCGTCTGCGTCACCACACGCGCGCCCGGAACATGCTTTGCGAAGTCCGCCGGCACCACGCCCCAGAAGCCCGGCAGCACCGGCGTCATACCCAGCGACCGCAGCATGTCCATAATCCTGCGCGCGCTCTCCGCGCGCTTCTGCATCAGGTCCAGCGAGATCGGCTCAAGGAAGCAGCACATGTTGCCCATCCACTGCCAGTTCTGGTGCGCGGGCTGCGTGATCCAGTTGCGAATGTCGGCATCGCCGTAGCCCATCGCGCGAAACGCCTCGTACACCGCCAGATCGTTACCACGCTGGATCAGGATCGCGTTGAAGCCCGACAGCGCCAGCACATCGATCTCGTGCTGCCACCGGTCGAAGTCCCAGTACGGCGTGGTGTAGCCATCGGTGTTCTCGTTCAGCGCATAGCGAAACGGATACAGCGCCGGCTTCACGATCGGCTGCGTCACCGCCGGCAGCGTGGTCACGCCACTCACGCGGCTGCCATTCGTCGAGATGTTCAGGTGCGCCGTGTACTTTAGGTACCAGTTCACGCCGAACAGCAGCGTCGGCACCGTTGCCGCGCTCACGTGAATGTCGCCCGCACCGCCCGTGATGCGAAAGCCATCCGACTCGCCCGCGTAATCTCCAGGCTGCAACTGGAGGTGTATCTGCTGCGACAAACCCGGCAGCTCACGCCGCACTACACCCTCCGCCGCCGCGAGCGTCCCCTGCGCACGAGCCGGAACAACCAGAAGCAGCAAGAGGCAGACCAAACAGAGCGCACGCGTGAGCATGTGCCCACTGTAGTGACATCGCTTCACCGCTGGCCAGTGCGCATCGATGTTCCCGCGTGTCCGCGAAGGCGTTAGACCTCCGTTCGGCACGCCTCTATGCGATGGAGGTATGCTGCCCAACAAGGATGCCCATGCCTCACAACTTCTTCGACCTCACCGGCCAGGTCGCTATCGTCACCGGAGCCTCGCGCGGGCTGGGTCAGTACTTCGCCCGCGCGCTGGGCCGCGCCGGAGCAAAACTCATCCTCACCGCGCGCAAAGCGGAAGCCTGCGAACCATTTATCGAAGAACTCGCCGCATTGCAGATCGAAGCCAAGGCCCTGCCGCTCGACGTGCGCGACCGCGACAGCATCACCGCTTTCGCCACTGCAGCCGAGGCCGCCTTCGGCAAAGTCGACATCCTCGTGAACAACGCCGGCCTCAACATCCGCAAGCCCGCACTCGACGTCACCTGGGACGACTGGAACACCATCCTCGACACCAACCTGCGCGGCACCTTCTTCGTCTCGCAGGCCATCGCGCGCGGCATGATCGCCCGCCGCTACGGACGCATCATCAACATCAGCAGCGTCACCAGCGTCTTCGGTTACGCGGGCCTTGCACCCTACGGTGCCAGCCGCGGCGGCGTGCGCCAACTGACCATGAGCCTGGCCGACGACTGGGGACCGCACGGCATCACCGTCAACGCGCTCGCACCCGGCTGGTTCAAAACCGAGCAGAACCGCGCCATGTACGAGGATGAAGGCTGGGTCGAGTACCTCGTCGAACGCATCCCCGCGAAACGCCCCGGCGCTCCAAATGACCTGGACGGCGCCATCGTCTTCCTCGCCTCCGAAGCCTCACGCTACATGACCGGTCAGAACCTCTTGATCGACGGCGGCATCAGCGTCGGTGCCACGCGCGCATTGATCAAGAAGCCGTAGCTACGCCCGTAGCGCCGCCTCCACGTCAATCGCTTCCATGCGCCCCAGCAGGAACAGATACGCCAGCACACCCACGCACAAAAACGCCGACGCGATCCCAAACGCCCACGTAAAGCTGTGCGTGCGCTCGTACACAAAGCCCGTCACAATCGGCGCCAGGATCGCGCAAATCTGATTCGAGAAGTTCAGAATCCCGCCCACGCGCCCCGTGCTAGAATCCGGCACCAGAATCGACGGCCCCGCCCAACCCACCGGCGCCGCCGCGCTCAACCCGCCAATCGCAACCGAGATCGCCAGCAGCGCCTGCGGAGCCGTGGTCGCAAACGCCGCGCCAAACAACCCCAGGCCGCATAGCGTGCCGCACACCAGCACCACCTGCCGCACCCGCCCCGCATCGCGCCCGCTCTTGATCAGCCAATCCACCAGCAGCCCGCCGATCAGGAACTCCGCCGCAACTGCGACGATCCAAGGGAGCCCCGTAAAGACAAACGACTTCGCTGCCGTCACGTGCAACTGCGACGACAGGTACTTCGGCATCCACGTCATCAGCAGGTAGAAGACGTAGTTGTACCCGGCATACCCCAGCGTCAGCCCAATCACTTTCCGCTGCCGCAGTAACCTGCCCAGCGGAATCGGCGGCGCAACAATCGCCGCACCATCCGTCGCTTCTTCGGAGGGAGCAGGGGCCCTCAGGCGCCTGAAGTCCTCCCCCGCAAGCGATGGGGCTTTAGCTCCAGCGACCACCACATTCCGCATGCTGAAGCGCTCCGGCTCGCGGTACAGCCACCAGAACAGCAGCAGAAACCCAAACGACAGCACCGCCGTCACGCCAAACGAAGCCCGCCATCCAATCCGCAGCAGCAACAACCCCAGCAGGGGCACACCCGTCGCATTCGCCAGCTTCGAAGCGCTATCGAAGAACGCCGTCGCCAGCGACCGCTCCGCCTGCGGAAACCACTTGCCCACCGCCTTCGCATTCGCGGGAAACGTAGGCGCCTCGCCGACTCCCAGCAACAACCGCGCCAGCAGAAACAGGAACACTCCCGGCGCCACAGCCGACGCGACGGACGCCACGCCCCACAGCGCCACGCCCCACAGCATCACCCGCTTCACGCCAACCTTGTCCAGCACCACGCCCATGGGCAACTGACAGGCCGCATACGTCCACGAGTACGCGCTCAGCAGAAACCCAAACGTGGATTCGCGAATGCCGAACGCGCTCACCAGCGCATCGTGCGACACCGTCAGGTTGACCCGGTCGTAGTAGTTGACCAGGACGCCAACGCCCAGCAGCAGGCCAATGGTCCAGCGATAGCGATCGGGCGCAGCGGCCTCGTGAGACATGCGGCGAGTGTAGCGAATGCAGTTCCGGGCTGGCTCTTACCGCCCGAACTCCGGCCCAAAGTAGCACCGCTCCACGATCATGCAGAAGATGTGTTCCAGCGCCAGGTGCGACTCCTGGATGTGCATCGTCGTCTCCGACGGCACGATCACGTTGTAGTCGCACAGCGCGGCCATCTTGCCGCCACCGTTGCCGGAGTAACCGATCGTGGTGATGCCCATCTCCCGCGACTGCTGCAACGCCCGCAGGATGTTCGGCGAGTTGCCCGAGGTGGAGATGCCCATAAACACATCGCCCCGCGCGCCGATCGCCTCCACCTGCCGCGAGAACAACTGCTCAAACGCATAGTCGTTCCCAATCGCGGTCATGGCCGAAGAGTCCGTCGTGAGCGCCACGCACCGCAGCGCCGGCCGGTCCACCGTAAGCCGGGCCACAAACTCCGCGGACAGGTGCTGCGCATCCGCCGCCGACCCGCCGTTGCCGGCGATCATCAGCTTGCCGCCCCGCAGCATGGCCTGTGCGGTCGCTTCGGCCGCCCGGGCCACAGCGTCCACCAGCGCCTCGTCGTTGCGCGTGCGCTCCAGCGTAGCCAGGCTCATCTCCAGTTGCCGACGTACCAGATCGTTCATCATGCCTGCGCGCAGCCTCTCGCACTCAGGATACCGCCAGGCCCGCGGCACAGTGCTTCTCAGCCCGCTGCACAGCTTTCTCTGGTCCCGGTCAGCGAAGTCCACGTCTGTCCAGACCACTCATCTTTCCGGCCAGCGCTCACCAATCTCTGAGAAGCTATTAGGCGTGACACCCGAGACCAGCTCCGTCCTCACCGCATCTGCGCCCGGCCGCGTCAATCTCATCGGCGAGCACACCGACTACACCGGCGGCCTGGTGCTGCCCATGGCCATCCCATTCCAGACGAACGTGCGCATCATGCCCGCGAGCGACGGCCAGTACACCTTCCATTCCTCGCAGTTCAACGAGAACCGCACCATGTCGCCCGACGATCGCGGCCCCGCCGTCGGCAACTGGAGCGACTACGCCGTCGGCGTCCTTCGCGAGTTGCAGGAGCTCGGCATCACGCCCCCGCCGTTCCACATCGCGGTCGACGGCAACGTCCCGCTCGGCGCTGGGCTCAGCTCCTCCGCCTCCATTGAAGTGGCCACCGCCGCTGTCCTGTTGGAGCACAGCGGCGCGCAACTGCCCCTGCCAGAGATCGCGCTGCTCTGCCAGCGCGCGGAGAACCGCTACGTCGGCTCGCCCTGCGGCATCATGGACCAGTTCGTCATCACCGCAGCCACGGCCGGCCACGCCCTGCTGCTCAACACGCGCGACCTTAGCTACCAGCACCTGCCCATGAACAGCGGCGACTTGGCGGGCTGCGTTGTCGTGGTCGTCAACAGCATGGTGCGCCACACTGTGACCGCCGGCAGCGACTACGCGCAGCGCCGCCGCGAACTCGAAGCCGGCCAGCAGATCCTGCGCGACCGCTTCGGCGTGCCCGACCTGGGCGGCTCCACCCTTGACCAGCTCGCGCAGGTGCAGGAGGAGATGTCTCCCGAGAGCTTCCGCCGCTGTCGCCACATCATCAGCGAAAATGCCCGTGTTCGGCAGGCCGCTGACGCTATGAAGGCAGGCAACGCCACCGCACTCGGCAAGCTGATGACCACAGCCCACGCCAGCGAGCGCGACGACTTCGAGTGCAGCGTCGAAGAAGTCGACTTCCTCGTCGACACCGCCGTCCAGCAGCCTGGCTGCTTCGGCGCGCGCCTCACTGGCGGCGGATTCGGCGGCTGCACCGTCAACCTCGTCCGCGCGGGCGACGCCGACACCTTCATCGCCGCAGTCCGCGACGCCTACCAGCATCGCTACAACATCGCCGCGCAGACCTTTGTCTGCGAGGCCGTCGCCGGTGCCGTGGAACGCGCCTCGGCCGAAGGCAAGCAGATCGCCGCCTGAAGACCGCGGCTTTAGCCGCCGAGGTAGACCAATCGAACCTCCACCCCTCTGGGCCTTATGGCCCCGAGGTGACGAACCCCAGACCAGGAGCGGCACCGTGAACCAGGCCATGCAATCCAACTCCCACCGCCGCTGGAACCCGCTGCGCCGCGAGTGGGTCCTCGTTTCGCCGCACCGCACGCAGCGCCCCTGGCAGGGCCAGACCGAGACGCCCGCCGCGCCCGCCGCTCTGCAGTACGACCCCACCTGCTACCTGTGCCCTGGCAACACCCGCGCTGGCGGCCACATCACCCCGCAGTACAAGAACACCTTCGTTTTCGACAACGACTTCGCCGCCCTGCGCGAAGACGGCGAGCCCTTTGACGAGTCGCTCGATGCAACCGGCCTGCTTCGCACGCAAAGCGAAAAAGGCATCTGCCGCGTCCTCTGCTTCGACCCGCGCCACGACCTCACCCTGGCCACCATGCCCGTCGAGTCCATCCGCCGCGTAGTCGACGTGTGGGCGGAGCAGGAAGCCGACCTCGCCGCGCGCCCGGACATCGGCTACGTGCAGATCTTCGAAAACCGCGGCGCCATGATGGGCGCCAGCAACCCGCACCCGCACGGCCAGATCTGGGCCACCGAACACGTTCCCAACGACCCGCTGGTCGAGTCCGCCGCGCAGGCCGACTACTTCGCGCAAAACGGCCGCGCACTCCTGCTCGATGTCCTCGCCGCCGAACTTACCGCGAAGGAACGCATCGTCGCCGAGAACGACACCTGGGTCGCCCTTGTCCCGTTCTGGGCCGTCTGGCCGTTCGAACTCCTCGTGATCCCGCGCAACCCTGCCAGCAACATCCGCTCGCTCGACCCTGCCGCCCGCGACGGCCTCGCCCACATGCTCAACGTCGTCTGCGCCGGCTACAACCGCGTCTTCGACACGCCATTCCCCTACAGCATGGGCTTCCACGGCGCACCCTGCCAGGTGCCGGAGCCCGAGATCGCCGCCTCCCACCCCGGCTGGCAGCTCCACGCCCACTTCTACCCGCCGCTGCTGCGCTCTGCCACCGTCCGCAAGTTTATGGTCGGCTTCGAACTGCTCGGCTCCCCACAACGCGACATCACGCCCGAAAGCGCCGCCGAAACCCTGCGCTCCGCCTTCGGCACCGCAACGAAAGGCTAAGAACGCATGAACGTCCTCGTCACCGGCGGTGCCGGCTACATCGGTGGAACTGTAGCCGCCCTCCTCATGGAACAGGGCCACACCGTCACCATCGTCGACAGCCTGGTCCACGCCAAGGCGAACGAAGTTCCCAAGGGCGCGAACTTCGTCGAGGCCGACATCGCCGACCGCCCTCGCCTCGAGTCGCTCCTGAACGAGATGAAGCCGGACGGCGTCCTCCATTTCGCCGCGCTGATCGAAGCCGGCGACAGCATGCGCGTGCCCGAGGTCTACTTCCGCAACAACACCGCCTCCACGCTCAGCCTGCTTGAGGCCATGCACGCGACCGGCACGCAAAACCTCGTCTTCAGCAGCACCGCCGCCGTCTACGGCGAACCCGAAGCCGTGCCCATCCCCGAAACCGCGCGCCTCGCCCCGACCAATCCCTACGGCGAATCCAAGCTGCTGGTCGAGTACATGCTGAAGTGGTTCCACCAACTGCACGGCCTGCGCTACGCCTCCCTGCGCTACTTCAACGTGGCCGGCGCGCTGCCGCACCGTGGCGAGGCCCACGAGCCCGAGACCCACATCATCCCGCTCATCCTTGACGTCGCCCTGGGCCGCCGCGACAAGATCCTCATCTACGGCGACGACTACGACACCCCCGACGGCTCCTGCATCCGCGACTACATCCACGTCGCCGACCTGGCCGACGCCCACATCCTCGCCCTCGACGCCCTCAAGCGCGAGAGCCGCATCATCTGCAATCTCGGCAACGGCACTGGCTTCAGCGTCAAGGAAGTGATCGAGGCCGCCCGCAAGGTCACCGGCAAGCCGATCCCGGCAGAGATCAAGCCCCGCCGCGCCGGCGACCCCGCCCGCCTCGTCGCCAGCGCCGAAGAAGCCCGCCGCATCCTCGGCTGGGTCCCAAAGACGCCCGAGATCGACCGCATCCTCGAATCCGCCTGGCAGTGGCATCAGCAGCGCTACGCTAACCGCTAAACCGGCGCAACTGTCACGCAGAGCCCACCATGCTCTGTAACGCGCTGTAACCGTAGGGAGCAGGGGCCTTCAGGCCCCTGAATACCGCCCCACGTGAAGCGAGCTTCAGCCGCGGCCTCACGTCGGCACGCGCGCACCTTACAGAAAACTATTCCTGAATCCAACACACCATGCGACCCTTGCTCATACGAGGGACGTATGCCCAACGTTGCACGCCTTCTCACCACACTTTTCCTGCTCTGCCTCCCCGCCGCGATCCGGGCCGAAAACCGCGTCACCATCCTCAACGACGCCTTCGGCAACCGGCCCAACCTGCAGCAGGACTGGGGCTACTCCGCCCTCATCGAGTTCGAGGGCAAGCGCATCCTCTTCGACACCGGCGACAACATCGCCCTCTTCCAGCGCAACGTCGAGGCGCTCCACGTCGACCTCACCCACCTCGACATGGTCATCCTCACCCACGCGCACGGCGACCACACCTCCGGACTGCGCTACGTGCTCGCGAAGAACCCGCACGTCCCCATCTACGCCCCCGCCGACCCCTACTTCACGGGCACCACCCTACCTCCCGCCTTTCTCACCACAGACGCCAGGCCAGAACTGCCCGCAAACATGCGCTACTTCGGCGGCAACGGCACACCAACCGGCCGGAAGGGCTGGGTCGCCTGGACCGACACAAACCTCACCGCTGTCGATCATGACGTCACCATCGCGCCGCACATCCGGCTCGTCTCGCTCGTTTCCGACAAGCCCGCCTTCAAAGACCTGCGTGAAATCTCGCTCGTCCTCGAAACGCCGTCCGGCCCTGTTGTGTTCGTCGGCTGCTCGCATCCGGGCATCGAGCGCATCCTCGCCGCCGCGACCGCCGGTGGCACCGGCAAGCCGGTCGTATTCCTCGCCGGCGGCCTCCACCTGCTGATGGACACGCCGCAACAGGTTGACGCCACCCTCACCACGCTCCAGCAGCAATACCGCGTGCAGACGCTCGCCATCGGCCACTGCTCCGGCGAACTCACCTTCCTGCGCGCGCGCCAGATGTGGGGCGACCACTACCGCTACGCCGGGCTCGGCGAAACGCTCACCTTCTAGCAGATCAAGTCCGATCTCGGATGCGCTCCTATAAGCAGGCTTCCGCCCTTGATCGGCGACAGCCGGCTCGCAGCGGGTTCCACCACACGAAAAGCTTTGCCGCGTGCTGGAAGCTTGAGAAATGTGGAAATCCCTTTGTGGACATAAGCCGTCAGAATGGTGGGAGCACGCGCGCAGACGCGAGCACCGCGCGCACGTAAATCTCGACTCCCAGGTCGTTCGCCCAGCCCGCAGTGGCTGGGCGTGTGCGCTTCTGCCGCAGACCATCTGCCGCTGCGGTCCGCTCGGGCGATGGCCGCCACATCACGTCACTCCTGACCGCGACGCTGCGCCTGCCACAAACCCCGCCTCTAACCCTGAGTGCGTGCCGACCAACCGTCCGGCAAAACGCAACTCCACCGCGGGAGATCTTCATGGCAAGTACTCTAAAATCGCTGTTTACAACCGAAAACGGGGTCTCTAAGCCCATCGACGCCCGCACCCACGGCATCATCGACTATTGCCACGCCGGCCTGTTCGCGACAGTCGCGCTCCTTTGCTGGAAGAAGAACCGCAATGCCGCCCTGACCGCTGCGGGCACCAGCGCATTCATCCTCGTGCAATCGCTGCTCACCGACTACCCACTCGGCAAGAAACGCGTCATTCCCTTCGCCACGCACGGCGCAATGGACGCCGGCTTTGCGGCACTCTCCTTTGCCGCCCCACGCCTCTTCGGCTTCTCCGGCACCAAGGCCGGCCTCTTCTTCCAGTCCAACTCGGTTCTCGAATCCACTGCCGTTGCGCTCACCGATTGGGATAGCGATCACGCCCGCGCTGAAGAAGACAGGTAAGCAGCAATCGCAGGGAAACAGAACGGCCCGGGAAAAAACCCGGGCCGTTCTTTCGTCCAAAGACGATTAGGCGTTGTAACGGCGACGCACTGCGCCAATCACACCGAGCGCACCCGTTCCCAGCAGCGCCAGGCTGGACGGCTCCGGAGTCGCGGCGGTAATGGTGATCGGCGAGACCTGCGACACGGTGCCGCCACCCGTACGTTGCAGGAACTCGTTGTCCGAGAAGTACAGGTTGATCTGCGCTCCGTTGTTCAGCAAGTAGGAGAGCCCGGCGACATCGAACGCGTAGCTACCATTGGTGAACAGCAGCTTATTGTCATTGCCGTCGAAGCCGTTCTTGGCGATGATGCCAGCGATCGGACGGTTGGTACCGTTGCCCGTGTCGGTCGTGCCTGTTACTGACGTGATCTGATACGTGCCGGGGCTGACCAGATCGCCAGAGAGCACGCCCGAACCAGAGAACGTCGAGCCGGAAAAGGAAAAGTTGAAGGAATCAGCATGGGCAGCAAGGCTGAAAACGAGCATGGCTGAAGCAGCCGCGAGAGAACGGAGGCGCAAAGGGGGGATCTCCTGTTTGTGTAAGTTCTGTCAGCCTACGTGCCTTGCAAATTTCAGAAGTCGCTTACTGGCGGAATCTGACAGATTCGTTGTCAGCGCATCAACACGGCGTCCACACCAGTTTTTTCCGCAACTTCGAAGAGCTCTCTATTTGCCGATGCAGAACGTGCTGAAGATCTGGTTCAACACATCGTCGGCCGTGGTCTGACCCGTCAGCGCGTCCAGCGCGCCCAGGGCCTCATACAGATCCAGCAACACCATCTCGTGTGGCGTCTGCATGCGCGCCGCGTCCACCGCCCGCTGCAACGCCTCGATCGACCGAGCGATGCTGTCACGCTGCCGCGTATTGGTCAGCGTGGCGTGTGACGCAGCACCGCCCTCACCCGTGCCTCGCAAACCGGCACGCCGCAGGATCTCGTCGCGCAGCGCCTCCATGCCCTCGCCCGTCACCGCCGACGTCCACACCGCGCCTGCCTGCGCGGTACGCTCCTCGCGCGCCACCAGATCGGCCTTGTTCCACACCCGGATCACCGCAGCACCCTCGCCCACCGCACCCGGCAGTTCCGCCGCCTCGCCGCTGCCAACTGCGCTCGCATCCATCACATGCAGCAGCAGGTCCGCGTCCGCCATCGCCTCGTGGGAACGCTCCACGCCGATCCGCTCGATCACATCATCGGTCTCGCGCAGACCCGCGGTATCCAGCAACTCCACCGGCAAGCCGCCGATCGCCCCGCGGTCGCTGATCACATCGCGCGTGGTTCCCGCAATCGGCGTCACAATCGCGCGATCGCGTTCCAGGAGCCGGTTGAACAGGGAACTCTTGCCCGCATTCGGCCGGCCAACGATCGCCAGCCGCAAACCTTCGCGCAGCAAGCGCCCATGCGCAAAGCTCCGCAACAGCGACTCCAGCGGCGGCAACAGCGCAGCAATGCGCGTCTCTACCTCTGCCGAGGGCATCGTCTCCAGGTCGTCTTCGGCAAAGTCGATACCGGCTTCCATCACCGCCACCAGCATCACCAGCGCGTCCTTCACCGGGCGCACCTCGCGCTGCAGCGACCCGCCCAGCTGCTCCGCCGCGAGCCTAGCCTGCGCAACCGTGCTGCTGTCGATCAGGTCGCGGACCGCCTCAGCCTGCGTCAAATCCAGCCGCCCATTCAGAAATGCGCGCTCCGTGAACTCGCCCGCATGCGCCAGCTGCGCCCCGGCACGCAACGACAGTTGTACAACCGTTTGAACGACCACCGGCGCGCCATGCGTGCTGATCTCCACCACGTCCTCGCCCGTATAACTGTGCGGCCCGGCAAAGTACGTCAGCAGCGCATCGTCCAACACCTGCCCATCCGCATCCAGCACATGCCCAAAGCGAACGCGGTGCGACTCGGCATCTCGCTGCAGCCGCACCAGCCGCAGCGCGATCGGCAACGCCTCCGGCCCGCTCAGCCGCACCACGGCGATGCCGCCGCGCCCGGCCGGGGTAGCTATCGCAACAATGGTCTCCGTGAACGGCATGACTTCACCAGTACAGCACGCAACGCAAAGGGCGCGCTGACGCGCACCCTTCCATTACCGTGAACTCTGCTGAACCTACCGCCGGCGGAACCGGTGCGCAATCTCCCGCGCGCGCGACGAATTGTTCTCCCGCGTCGGCATGTCCTTCGGATACAGCACCACAAACCGCCGCGGGCCTTCGCCGCTCGACTCTGTCCGCAGATCCTCATGCTGCTTGAGGATCAGGTGCAGCAACCGCCGCTCGCGGCTGCTCATCGGGTCGAAGCTGTAGGGCCGCTCGCGGTCGCGCACATACTTCACACCACGCTCCGCCATGTCGCGCAGGTCGGCCGCGCGTTCTGCCTTGAAGCCCTCCGCGTCAAAACTCACGCGGTCGTGCTCGTCCGGCTCCAACTGCAGCATCTTGGCCGCAATGTGCTCCAGCGCGCGCAGCATCTCGCCATCGCGGTCGGTCAACAGGTACGCATCCGGCCCGCTGATATCGACATAGATCAGCCGGTCTTCCAACCCATCCGGATCGGCCGCTCCCGCTCCCGCCACAATGCGGTACTTCAGGCGCAAACCGCCCGGGTTGGTCAACAGCTTCAACAGCTCGGCAACCTGTTTGGCAGCGCTTGCAAGGTCCTGCATATCCGAATCGATTCCTGGTCCCGCTTAGTCGGTGCGCGGGCACTCTCAATTCTAGCGAAAAGCTCAGCGCGCCATGGGCACGTCGCGTCGTCAATGCGCCAGTTCGGCGCGCAGATCACGCACCCGCTTCGCAAGGACCTGCACACCGTCCGCCGCTCCGCCCAGTGACCCGTGATAGTGCTGCCCCGTCCACGCCTTTTGCAGCGCGCCCACATTGCTCACGCGCAAGCCTCCGCCCGCTGCAATCGCGATACGCCCCGCCGCCTGCCGCACCAGCGCATCCAGCACCGCCGCACCCGCAATCACGTCAGGCGCTCCGCCGCTCGTCAGCACGCGCGCACATCCTGTTGCGATCACATCTTCCAGCGCAGCGAACAGATCCGGAGTCCGGTCGAACGCTCGATGAAACTCCACCGGTAACGGCGACGCCAACTCCACCAGCTCGCGCATCGCGTGCACCGCCACGGTGCGATCCTCATTCAGGACCCCGACCACCACGCCCGCCGCGCCCAGTTCCTTCGCGCGCACAATCCCTTCGCGAATGCGCGCAAACACCGCAGGCCGATACACAAAGTCATCCGCCTCCGGCCGCACCAGCACATGCACCGGCAAACCCGACCGCTCCACCGCAGCCGCAATCATCGCATCCGGCGGAGTCGTCCCGTCCAGATGCAGGTTCACGCACAACTCCACGCGATCCGCTCCACCCAGCCGCGCCGCCTCGCACGCCTCCAGCGTCTCCGCACACAGTTCAAACGTAGGACGCATGTGTTTCATTCCTGCTGACTTGCTGACTCATCAAGGCTGATCGTCATACAGCACAACCTCAACCTTGCCGCCCTCGCGCAACCGCGCGCGATTCATCCCCGGCGTGTTGAAACTCCATGCCGCCTGCCCATCCGGCGCTATCGCAATCAGCCCGCCCACGCCGTCCAACTGCTTCAGCCGCGTGTGGATCACCTCGTCCGCCGCCGCCTTCAACTTCAAGCCCTTGTACTGCACCAGCGCACACACATCGCGGGCGATGGTCAGGCGCATAAAGTACTCGCCCACACCCGTGGCCGACACCGCGCAGGACTCGTTCGCCGCATACGTACCCGCGCCGAGGATCGGCGAGTCGCCCACGCGCCCCGGCAGCTTGCCCTGCGATCCGCCGGTCGAGGTTCCCGCCGCCAGATTGCCGCTGCGATCCATCGCCACCACGCCCACCGTGCCGTAGTGCCGGCCACTCCCGCTCCACACCGGCGGCACCATCACCGCCTCATCGAAGCCGGGCGCAGTCACATGCACCAATGCCTTGCCCCCCCCGCCCGCGGGCGCAGCCGGAGCGAACGCCGGACGCGCCGGCACAGGCTTGCCCTCGTGCTTCAACTGGTCCACCAGGGCCTGCCACTTGCCCTCGTCCCAGAAGTAGCGCGGCTGTACCTGCTCACCATGAATGCTGGCCAGAAACTCGTCGGCGCCGCTTCCCACGATCATCACGTGCGGCGTCTTATCCATCACCGCGCGAGCCAGCGTGATCGGGTGCGGCGACGTGCGCACCGCCGCCACCGATCCGGCCTTCAGGTTCTTGCCATCCATGATCGCGGCGTCCAGCTCGCTGAAGCCGGCCGCGTTCAGAATCGCGCCCTTGCCCGAATCGAACAGCCCCGAGTCTTCCAGAATGCGGATGCCCGTCTCCACCGCGTCGACCGACGATCCGCCACCGTCCAGCACCTTGCCCGCCGCGTTCGCAGCCTCGGCCATCACGGCGCGAATCGCCTTCTCCTGCGCCGGCGAGGTGTTCGCGCGAGCCATATCGCCAGCGCCGCCATGCACCTCGACCAGCCACGGCTTCTTCGCCTGCGCAGAGCAGGGAACTGCAGCCGCAAACACTCCAGCAAGGCACAGCGCTACCGCAACCAGCTTCTTCATCGCACTCCCAAGGTGTGGCGTTGTTGCGATGCTACATGCCTGTGCATTTCACAACCGGGGATGCATCTGCGCTTACCGCGAACGTCCCGCCTCAAACGAAGGCGGCTCATCCCCCGCATGGCTGCCCCAGTTCTCATTCGGCGCAGCGCCCAGGTCGAACCGCAGCGTGCCACCTTGCAGCGCAAAGTTCTCCGGCAGCCACGTCTTACTCGCCGCCTTGCCGTTCACCTTCAGCCCCTGCACGTAGAAGTCCGCCGCACTCGCCGCAGGAGCCTCGATCACCACATCGCCCGCAGGCCGATGCACCACCGCGCGCGGGAAGCTGGGACTGCCAACCACCAGCTCCGCCCGCCCCGGGATCGCCGGATACACGCCCAGGTACGCAAAAACCGCCCACGACGACATCTCGCCCAGGTCATCGTTCCCCGGCAAACCCTTCGGCTCCGGCAACCAGATCGTGTTCAACACCTGCCGCACCAACTGCTGCGTCTTCCACGGCTGCCGCGCGTAGTTGTACAGCCACGGCGTGCCGATCGAAGGCTCGTTGTCCAGCTCCGCATGCGTCGGCCCGGCCTTGGTCACCGCCGGCTTGCCACCCTCGTAAAAGAAGCGGTCCAGCCGCGCCGTCGCGGTCTCGCGCCCACCCATCTGGTCGAACAGACCGGCCACGTTGAACGGCACCATCCACACGTACTGCGCCGCCGAGCCCTCAACAAATCCCGCACCGGTCGACGGCGTAAACGGCTTGCGCTTGCCGTCGCTGTCGTTGTCCTCGTCCACGTCCGTCGCCGGCCATGTGCCGTCGGCGTTGCGGTTCATGATGTACCCACCATCCGGCGCGGCCTTCGGGTTCCACAGGTTGCGCCAGTACTGCGCGCGCTCCACAAAGCGCTGCTGCAAGGCCCTGTCGCCCAGGTGCCCGGCCAGCGCGGACAGGCTGAAGTCCGCCGTTGCATCCTCCAGCGTGTCGGCACTCGCGCCCCACGCCGGCGCGCCAATCGGGATGTAGTGCAGCTTCAGGTACTGGTCCAGGCCCGGCCGCTGCCCCACGCACTCCACCGGGCAGCCATCGTGGCTCAGGTCCTGCGCGGTCGGCACCTCCGCCGCATGCACCAGCGAAGCCAGCGCAGCCTTTGCGTCGAAGTCACGCCCGCCAAACGCCCAGATGCCCGCAACCGACGGTGCCGCCGGATCGCCGTTCATCACGTGCGTCGCTCCGCTCAGGTGCGTCCACCGATCCCACCGCCCGCCATCCTCCACCGACTGGTTCATCAGGCTCTGCGCAATGTCGCTGCCCACCTTCGGGTCCAGCCACGTCACCAGTTGCACCTGCGAACGGTACACGTCCCAGCCGGAGAAGTTCGCGTACTCCGTCCGCTGCCCCGCGGCAAGCCGATGCACCTTGCCGTCCATGCCCGTGTACTCGCCGTTGCTGTCGTTGTATGTGGTCGGCGTTTGCAGCGAGTGGTACAGCGCCGTCGAAAACACCCTGCGCTGATCGGCCGTGCCACCGGTCACCTCGATCTGGTTCAACCGGCGGTTCCACTCCGCACGCGCCTTTGCAGCCACACTGTCGAAGGTCGTGCTCTCGCTGCTCTCTGCCTTCAGGTTCGCTTCCGCGTTCGCCAGGCTCACATAGCTGATGCCAATGCGCGCATGCACCATCGCGCCGGGCTCAAAGCCGACCCACACGCCCGAGCCATGACCCGTCTCCGGAAAGCCCTTCGCGCCGTAGCCCGTTCCGCCCTCCGCCGTCTCACTGTTCGCCTGCACCGTGCCGTCATGCCACGAACCGGTCGAGCGAAACTGCTTGTCGAAGTGCGCCGCAAAGTACAGCGTGTAGTACGATCGCCGATCCTCCGTGCCGATGTAGCCGCAGAAGTTGCCGCTCGTCACCGAACCCATGATCGTGTTCGTCGCGCGATCGATGTGCGTCGTCGACGCCGTCGACCCGACCGCCGAGTCCGACGTCCGTACCAGCAGGTTCGCAGCCTTGCCGGTAGGAAACTGCAGCTGCGCCATGCCAAAGCGCAGACCGCTCGTCAGCGCAACGTCCACACCGTTTGCCATCGACACCTGGTACAGCCCCGGCGACGCCTTCTCCTGCGCGTGGCTGAACCCCACCGCGTACTGGAAGCGGAAGTCCTTCGAAGGCGAGTCCGTCACCGCCTCCGTGATCGGCAGCATCGGCACATCGCCCGACCCGCCCGCGCAGCCCCAGCCCTCCACGTGCGTCAGGCTGAATCCGCGCAACTGCTTCGACTCAAACTCATACCCGCCCGGCGACGCAATCATCCGCTTCGCATTCACCGGCGAAGCCTCCGGACTGAACTGCACCATGCCAAACGGCAGCGTCGCCCCCGGAAACGTGTTGCCACCGTTCGAGGTCCCAATGAACGGATCGACCTCACCCGCGCGATCCTGCTGTGCCACCTGCGCCAGCACACCACTCGCCGCAATCGCGAAGCAAAGCCCGACACGTACCAACCTGCCAATTCGAAACATCCCAGCTCCCTACGCGCTACTGCCTAATCCCTCTTGCCTAAACCCTGGCGCCTACTCACTACTCGAACTGCGAAACATCCACATCCATCGAATCCGGCGGCGCCGCCTTCTCCTGCGATCCGAGCAGGCGGTTCGGCACACTGCCCATCGTCAAGTCCAGCGTCCCGCCACTCGTCACATCCTTGTGCGTGATCCAGAGGTGGTCCATCGCTTTGCCGTTCCAGCGCACACTCTCGACATACTCGTTGTCCGCCGAACTAGCGGGCGCGGCGATCACAAAATCCTTGCCGCTCTTCAGGTGCACAGTCACCTTGGTGAACACCGGGCTCGCCACGTCATACACCGGCACACCCGGCATCACCGGGTACACGCCCATCATCGACCACACCACAAACGAGCTCAGACCGCCGCCGTCCTCATCGCCCGGAATGCCCTGCAGATCGTCTGGAAAGAACGCGGTCAGAATCGACCGGACCCGCGCCTGCGTCTTCCACGGCGCGCCCATGCGGTCATACAGGTACGGAATGTTCAGGCTCGGCTCGTTGGCCATCGAGAACTGCCCGATCATCGACGTCGAATCCGGGAACTTCGCCTGGAACTCGTACCGCGAACGCCCCAGCGGCTCGCGGAAGAGCTGGTCCAGATTCGCCTCCGCCTTCGCACGCCCGCCCATCAACGCAATCAGCCCCGCGTAGTCGTGCGGCACGTCCCACGCGTAGGTGTAGCCGTTGTTCTCGTCGTAGTACTCACGTCCGCCCAGGCCGCCACCGAACTTCGGATCCATCGGCTCGATCCAGTTGCCCTGGTCATCCTTGGGCCACATCAGCCCCTTGTCCGCGCGGTACAGGTTGCGATAGTTCGCCGCGCGCTTCAGAAACAGCGCACGGTCCTCCGGCTTGTGCAGCACGCCCGCCAACTGCGCGATGCACCAGTCGTCGGTGCTGTTCCCCAGCGTCACCGGCACGGGCTGCCGCTTCTCAAACGACGCCACCTGCGGCACCGTCTCCTTCTCGCCCGGTCGCAGCGCGGGCATGTAGCCGTGCGCCGCGTAGAAGTCGTCCAGCACCGTCTTCGGTCCCAGCGTCCACGGCAGCATCGTCTGCTCTAGCGAACGCTTGCGCAGCCCCGCGTACGCCGTCGGCAGGTCGAAGTTGCGCACGCCCTTGTTCCACGCATCGGCGATCCACGGCGCGGCATGGTTGCCGTTCATAATCGCCGCCGGTCCACTCGTCAGCGCGAACGTCGGCATAATGCCGCTCTGCTGATACATCCGCACATACGACTGAATCTTGTCGGCCTGCATGTCGGGATTCAGCAGCGTCTGCAGCGGCTCCATCGCGCGGTACGTGTCCCACAGCCAGTTGTCCACGTAGAACGGCCGCGCATCCTCATGCACCTGGTGATCGAAACCGCTGTAGTAGCGCCCGTCCTCGGTGATGTTGATCATGCGCTCCATGCAGCGGTACAGCGCCGTATAGAACACGCGCCTCTGCGCCGGCGTCCCACCCTCCACCTCGATCTGGCCCAGCGCCGCATTCCACGTCGCGCGCGCCGCATCTTTCACTCGCTCGAACTCAAACGCCGGAATCTCACGCTGCAGATTTCGCTTCGCCTGCTCCACGCTGATGAACGAAACTCCGTAGCGGAAGTCCAGCGACTTCGCTCCGCTCGCGGTCAGCGACACACGATCGCCATCCCCCACATGAGCGCTCTCAGCCCTCACCGGCGCACTCGTCTCCGCGTAGAAGTACGC
Source organism: Terriglobus aquaticus (assembly GCF_025685415.1). NCBI lineage: Bacteria > Pseudomonadati > Acidobacteriota > Terriglobia > Terriglobales > Acidobacteriaceae > Terriglobus > Terriglobus aquaticus. The sequence continues at coordinate 3,120,455 of NZ_JAGSYB010000001.1, read as the reverse complement.
GGTCACGCCCATCACCTTCTCTTCGCCCGTGACGACCTTCGCGTCAACCAACTTCACCGACCCCGGATGCAGGTTCCGCACCAGCAACGTAGCCTTGCCATCCGGGAACGTGAAGCGGAAATACCCGGCCTGGTGCGCCGGCGCAAACTCCGTCCCGATCATCCCGTCATCAAAGCGGGAGGTGTAGAAGTACGGCGTCGCATGCTCCGCGTCATACGCCGCGGGCTTGCCATCGCCCGGCATCACCGCAAATAGCTCCGGCTGCCGGTGCGACAGGATCGTCAGCGGAAAGTACTGGATCTCCGGGTCCAGCGCATCCTTGCGCACCGGATACATCCGCACCATGCTGTTCGGCAGGTACGCCGTGGGCCGCGTCGGCTCCAGCAGGATGCTCACGTTGCCAATCGTGGGATCGACCTCGTCCACCACACCCGCACGCGAACCAACACTCTGCGCCCGCAGGACAAGCGGCCCAACACACACCACGGCAGCCACCGCAAGCGCGGCAGCACGAACCATCGATCTCAGCATTGCACTCCTGAACCAGCGCGGCTCATCGAGCCATCGCTACCCACCTGCGGAGTCTACGTGGCGATGCAATCACGCTCAAGCCAGCGATTCACATGAAGCAAATTCCCAGCAGCGCAGCCCTTCGAACGGCCGGAACGCAGAAAGGGCCCGGCATTTCGCCGAGCCCTCTCTCCGTATCGCTGGACCTTACCGCCGTCCCTGGATCACCTTCGCACCCTGCGGCGCGTTCGCCTTCTTGCGCGCCCGCTTCGCCGCCAGCGCACGCATCTCCTTGCCCAGCGCCGTCTGGTTCATCACCAACTGCGTGATCACCATCAGGATGTTGCCGACGACCCAGTAAATGCCCAGGCCGCTCGCATAGTTCCACGTAATGAACAGCGAAAACGCCGGCATCATGAACGCCATCATCCGCTGCTGCGCCGGGTCCACACCGGGACTCGGCATGTAGAAGCTGACCAGGAACTGCGAGATGACGAGCGTGATCGGCAGCACGTGCCAGGGGTCCGCTGCCGTCAGGTCATGCAGCCAGAACCAGTGCGCGCCACGCAGTTCAAACACCTTCGGAATCGTGCTCAGCATGGCGAACAGCAAAGGCAGCTGAATCAGCGTGGGGATGCAGCCACCCAGCATGTTCACGCCTTCCTTCTTCTGCAGGTCCATGATCTCGGCGTTCATCTCCGCCTTTTTCGGATCGGTCACCTTGTACTTCGCGTACTTGGCCTTGATCGCGTCCATCTGCGGCTGAATGCGCTGCATCTTCAGCGCGCTCTTCATGGTCTGCACGCGCAGCGGAATCAGCACGGCGTTGATCAGCACCGTCAGCACCACGATCGCCCAACCCCAGTTGCTGGCCAGGTGCTCATGCGTCCAGTACAGCGCCCAGAACAGGCCCTTCGCGATCGGCCCAAAGAAGCCGAAATCCATGATCGGTGCCAGCGATTCTCCGCTGCGCCCGCTCACCGTTACGCTCTTCAGCACCGGCACGCTCTTCGGCCCGGCAAACACGCGCAGCTTCGCCGGCCCGTCCGTCGCGCCCACCGCCACGCCCAGCAGCGGCACGTCTACACTCTTGCCCGTCGCCTTGCCGTCGCGCGCCAGCTTCTGCACGTCGATCTTGTTGCTCAGCGTCACCGCCGTCGCGTTGTCGATGTTCTCCGGCAGCATCACCGCCGCAAAATACTGGTCGGCCACACCCGCAAAGTCCACCGGCGCGTTCAACGTGTCGCCGCCGACCACCTTCTTGAACGCGAGGTGCTCTTCCTTGCCGCCGCGCATCGTCTCGACCGTGGCGCTGTTGTAATCCTGCGCCTGCTCCTGGTCGCCAAAGCCGCCCGGCCAAGCCAGCAGCGCGCGCACCGGCACGCCGTTCTGCTTCACCTCGGCCTCGGCATGCACAACGTACGTCTCGTCAAAGCGGAACGTCTTCGTAATGTCGTAACCGCCCTGCGCATAGTGGAAGGTCAGCGTCTGCGGCGCCAGCAGGTTGCCCGTCGCGCTCGGCACAAACAGCGCCTGCTTCAGGTTTGCGTTCTGCCCCTGGTCATACGTGTAGATCGACATCGGATACCCGAACTGCTTCGCCGCCGCGCCATGCACCAGGTCCAGCGGAGCGCCATAGCGATCCTTCTGCCCCTTCAGCACCCACGACCGCACCTCGCCGCCCCGGCTCGAGAACGCGATCCGATAAAGCTGGTTCTCCACCACCGTGGTCTGCTCGGCCGTTCCCACCACCGCCGGAACGGCAGCCGCGGCGCCGGCGGCGTTCCCAGCACCAGCCGTGCCCGCCGCCTGCTGATTGAACGCCTGGGTCGAACCCGTCGGCACCGGCGACTTGCCTGCCGCATTCGGTGCCGTCGCGGAGTTTGTCGCCGTCGGCTTCTGCAACGGCTGCGTCTTCGTGCCGCGCCACATCTGAAAGACCGTGAACGCCACGATCATCGCCAGCATCATGTACAGCAGCGGCTTGTTGCTGTCGCCGCCACCACCCTGGTTGGGATTGCGAATCTCTGCCAAACCTGTCCTCTTCTAAACGCAGCCTCAGGCGCCCGCCCCACACTCGGCCAGACCACCCCACCGCACCGGCCCTGAAACCTGCGTCGCTCCGACGCAACTCCGGCCATTCACCATGCTAAATCCCGCGAGCCCCGCGCGAGAGCAGCAAGCTTCCGCACCTCAAGGGCATCAACTTACGACCGGTCGGCAGTTGGCACCTGGTCCAGCCCGCCCTTGCTGAACGGGTGGCACCGCCCCAATCGCCGCAGCGCCAACCAGCCGCCCCGCCACGGTCCAAACCGCGCGATCGCCACCTCGGCGTACTCGGAACACGATGGCTGAAACCGGCAGCCGCCCACGCCAAACCCGTGCAGCAACGGCGACAGCGTGTGCCGGTACACCCAGAACAGCGCCCGAAACACTGCTACCTCGCCGCCCCGTCCCCAGGTCGCGCGTCTCCAGCACCGGCTGCCGCATCCGCCGGCAAGCCGGCCTTGCTGAACGGCTTACCGGAAGCCTCGCCCGGCCGCTGACTCGCTGAACCGCTGACTCGCTGACTCGCCGCTCTGCGGAACACCTCGGCGACCTCGGCCCGCAACTGATCAAACGGCAGGGTCTCAACCGTTCGCCGCGGATGCAGCACCACATCCAGCGGCAATCCCTTCAGCGCCGCCTGCTCCGCGCGCACAGCCTCCCGCAGCCGCCGCTTGATGCGGTTCCGCACATGCGCCTTGCCCATCACGCGGCCTACCGTTAGCCCGATGCGCGGGCCCGCATACTCGCCCGGCACCACCTCACGGCGCGCCGCGAAAAAACTCATCCGTTTGCCATGCTGTTTCCGGGTCGCGTTATAAACCCGCTGAAACTCCGCATGCCGCCGCAGCCGCAACTCCGCCGGGGAGAACGGCTCGGCGGCAGGTGGCGTAGCAGCATCGGGAATGGGAAACGTGGTCGCCATGGCGCTGCCACCAGCTTAGCGAATCGCGGCTGATCCAAGGACGGCGCAGCCGGTAGCTCAGACCCGCATCTGTCAGCGCGCCGGTTATGAGACGTGCACAGCAGGCCTCAGCGAGACGGCGGCCTAGCGCACGCCGTTCTCCTGCCCGCGCACGCCCACCCCGTACTCATAAATCATGTTGCCGCCCAGGTGCGCCGACACCGACGCCACCAGGTACCCCACCGCCGCCAGCGATCGCGGTAGCGTCCGGCTTCGGCGCTTGCCGCGCAAGAGGCACGACGCCGCAAACAGCCCCGTCGACGCCACATTCAGCAGGGCATGGACCGAACCCACCCGACGCGGCCGCTCCCGCTTGATCTCCGACCAGTCCGCCATGCCGGTCACCGCGGCGCCCACCGCTCCCAGCAGCCCGATCAGCAGCGAAACGTCCGCCACCTTGTCCAGCGAATCGGTCCCGGTCAGCGAGCCCACTGTGTCCGCAATCACGGTCACGCTCCAGGCTCCCACCGGCAGGTCCGTCATCACCACATGCAGCGGCTCATGCAGCCAGTGCCCGTGCAAGAACGACAGAACTTTCTCGCCCGCCTCGCTTCCGCGAAACGGCCGCTGGACCGCGTCCTGCACCGCCTGCTCCGCCGCCGGCGTAATCCACGTCACACCCTGCGCCAACCGCGCAACAGGATCCTTGCTCAACTCGTCCGTTCCGGGCACTGGTGTCTCCTCAACAGATCTCTACCGTTGAGATGGGCAAACCCGCCCGGACTGCCTCCCGAACAGGCGCTCCTGCCGCGCCATCTTCGCCACATGCGCCGGGAACGAACTCACTGCACACACAGGCGTACCGATGCGAGGGCTCTACGTGGAGCCGCCACAAACAGAAAGGCACACGGCCGAAGCCGTGTGCCTTTCTCAATAGCAGCGTGGACGACTAGTCGCGGTAGCCGGCGGAAACCGCAATCTTGTGGCGGCCCTTCGCGCGGCGGCGGTTCAGAACGTTCTGACCTGCCTTGGTCTTCATGCGGGTCAGAAATCCGTGCGTCTTGGCGCGGCGGCGGCGGTTGGGCTGAAATGTGCGCTTCGGCATGGTACGGCTTCTCCTGCGATGGGCAGGGCAGCGGCCCCGCGTTCTCTTGAGCTTGAAATTTGCATGTCCAACGGACCCGAGCCATACAGCCCGCTCAGCCGAAGCAGCCAGCCCGCGCTCTCACGACGCCTTGGCCAACCACTCAGGACAACCTCAGTAGTGTACCCCAAAATCCACAGCAGCGGAAGCCGCCTTCCTGGCCCTGCCCGAACGCTGCCCGGTCGGACAATGCAGCGCCAGCGCCTGCGTCAAATTCTGACGCACCGCATCCAACCGCACGAGGTGACCATGCCCGACGCCATCCCCCAGACCATGAAAGCCGCCGTCCTCAACGCTCCCGGCGGTCCGGAAGCCCTGCAACTTGAAACTCGCCCTGTGCCACAGGCCACCCCCGGCCAGGTGCTCATCCGCGTCCGCGCCTTCGGCATCAACCGGTCCGAACTGTTCACCCGCCGCGGTGAATCGCCCAACGTCAAGCTCCCGCGCATCCTCGGCATCGAAGCCACCGGAACCGTTGCCGACGCACCCGGCGGCGAGTTCCAGCCCGGCGACGTCGTCCTCACCTGCATGGGCGGCCTGGGCCGCGACATTGACGGCGGCTACGCCGAGTACACCCTCGTCCCCGCCGCTCACATTCAGAAGATCGACACCGCCCTTGCCGACCAGCTCGGCTGGGAAACCCTCGGCGCCGTCCCGGAGATGCTGCAGACCGCCTGGGGCTCGCTCTTCACCGCTCTGCAACTCAAAAAGGGCGAGCACCTGCTCATCCGCGGCGGCACCACCTCCGTCGGCCTGGCCGCGGCGGCGATCGCCAAGAACTTCGGCGCGCACGTCAGCTCCACCACGCGCAGCGCCGACCGCGCCGACCTCCTCCGCTCCTCCGGCGCCGACGAGGTCTTCATCGACTCCGGCGAGATCGCGAAAGACGTTCGCGCCAAATACCCCGACGGCGTCGACCGCGTGCTCGAGCTCATCGGCGTCACCTCGCTGCTCGACTCGCTCCAGTGCGCCCGCGCCGGCGGCAGCGTCTGCATGACCGGAATTGTCGGCAACAAGTGGAGCTTCGACAGCTTCACCCCCATGGCGGCCATCCCGTCGGCTGTCAACCTGACCGTCTACGCCGGCGAAAATCCCAACTTCATGCAAATGCCGCTGAACGACCTCGTGAAGCAGATCGCCGACGGCACGCTCAAAGTCCAGGTCGGCAAGACCTTCCGCCTCGATCAGATCGTCGAAGCCCACCAACTGATGGACAGCAACAAGGCCGGCGGCAAGATCGTCGTTCTTCCCTAACCGCGTCAACTGCGCCCGAAGGCGGGCAGCGTCAGTGCCCGCCCTCTGGAGCCTTCGCCCCCGGCCTTAGGTTCGCGCTCAGCAGAATCAACGGTGCTGCGATCAGCGTCAGCCAGGCCATCATGCGAAAGCAGTCCATAAACGCGAGCATGCGTGTCTGCGCGTAGAGCTGGTCATAGTAGCGGGCCGTGGCCGCAGCCATGCTGTCGGCAGCGGCATAGCCGTGCTGCTGCAGATACGCCGCGGTTGCCTGGATCGCCTCACGCAGCCCGTTCGAACTGCTCGTCAGGTTCGCGGCCATGCGGTCCTGGTGAAAATCCTGGCGGCGCTCCGACATGGCCGTCACCAGCGCAATGCCGAAACTGCCGCCCCAGTTGCGGAAGAAGTTGGTCAGCGACGAAGCCTTGTTGTTCTGCGCCGGGCTTAGCTGCGAATACGCGATCACCGACAGCGGCACAAAGAAGAACGCGTACCCCAGCCCCTGCAGAGCGCGCGCCAGCGCATAGTGGCGGTAGTCGGTCTGCAGCGTGAAGCTGCTGTAGTGCAGGAACGAGTAGCCCACCGTGAGGATCGCTCCAAAGAGCAGGTTCTTCGGCTTGATGATGCCGCGCTGCACCAGTTGCGCGCCCACCGGCGCCAGGCACGTGATCACAAACGCGCCGGGGCCAAGCACCAGTCCCGCATCGATCGCGCGATACCCATACAGCGACTGCAGAATCTGCGGAATCATCGTCGTCGACGCGAACAGCCCCACACCAAAGACAAAGTAGAAGACGTTCGCAATGGCGAAGTTCCGCACCTTCAGCAGGCGGAAGTCGATGATGGGATCGCGCGTGTGCAGCTCCCACCACACGGCAACGCTCAGGCACGTGATGCCGAGAAAGGCCATCCAGCAGATAAAGGTGGAGCCGAACCAGTCTTCGATCTGTCCGCGGTCCAGCAACACCTCAAGCGCTGCAGACCCCACACCGATCAGAGCGATGCCAATGCCGTCAACGTTCAACTTGCCATTCACACGAACCGACTTGCGTTCCTCCGCAAAGCTCGCGGGATCGTGCACAAACCGGTTCGTCAACAGCAACGACAGGATGCCTACCGGGATGTTGATAAAGAAGACCCAGCGCCAGTTGTAGTTATCGGTGATCCATCCGCCCAGCACGGGCCCAATCGCCGGCGCGGTCACAATCGCAATGGTGTACAGCGCAAAGGCACTGGCGCGCTTGGCGGGCGGAAACGTGTCCACTAGGATGGCCTGCTCCACCGGCGCCAGCCCGCCGCCGCCAATGCCCTGCAACACCCGCGCCATCAGCATCACGCCCAGCGTGGGCGCGATCCCACAGAAGAAGCTGGTCACGGTGAACAGCGCAACGCATGCCATGTAGTAGTTCTTGCGGCCAAACACGCGCGACAACCACGCAGACATGGGCAGCACCACCGCATTGGCGACCAGGTACGTGGTCAGGATCCACGTCACCTCGTCGAACGACCGGCCAAGTCCGCCCGCGATATACGGCAGCGAAACGTTGGCGATGGACGTATCCAGCAACTCCATGAATGTGGCGATGGTGACCGTCAGGGCGACCACCCACGGATTGATTGCTGGCCTGGCTTCACTCACGCGCTTCACACCCTCATCTGCGTTATGAGACCGATTGGTCTCTTTTCGCATCTGATTAGGCAGAGCAGGTGCAGGGTTCAGCTTTCTTGCACGCATATGCTGGTAAGGCCATGAGCAAAGGTGAAGAAACCCGGCAGGGCATCATCGAGCGCGCAGCGCCGCTGTTCAACCAGCGCGGCTTTCACGGCTGCAGCATGAGCGAGATCATGAAAGCCACAGGTCTGCAGAAGGGCGGCATCTACCGCCACTTCAGCAGCAAGGAAGAGCTCGCCGAAGCCGTCTTCCACTACTCCGTCGATGCCGCCGTGAAGTCGCGCACAGAGATCCACACCGGCAGCGACAGCCCGCTGCTGCGACTGCGCGCACTCATCGCGCGGTTCGTGGAAACGCCGTCGCCCATCCCCGGCGGCTGCCCTCTGTTGAACGGCGCCATCGACACCGACGACGGCAACGAGGCCCTGCGTGCGCTCGTGCGCAAGGCATTCCAGGCCTGGCGCAAACGTCTTCACGCCGTCATTCAGGACGCGATCGCCGCAAAGGAGATCAACGACGGCACCGACGTCGCGTGGCTCGTAAACACCGTCATCGGCACGCTTGAAGGCGCCGTGATGCTGAGCCGACTGGAGCGGAGCAGGGAACCCCTGCTGCACGCGCAACACACGCTCGATCTCGTTCTGAACTCCGTCGCAGTCAAGACAGCAGGCGCAGAAAGCAAGGCTCTCCAGCCAACGTCTCCGGCCCGCTCATCGCGCCGAAACTGATTCACCACCGCGCTCTGCAACCCGGCCCGCTCACAGGACAGTGATGTCCCGCCCTTCACGGAAGAGCCCCACTCTTCGGCCGCCTTCTAGGGCGCGGTCTGAGGTTCGGCCTGCGGCGACGTCTGCGTAGCAGGCTTCGCCGGACGCTTCTTCGCCACAGCGGGCTTTTTCGCCGCTCCTTCTGCCCTGGCCTTCGCCGCATCGGCCTTTGCCTTTGCGGCTTCGGACTTCCTGCGCTCGGCCTCTTCCTTCTTCTTCGCCGCAGCCTCGGTCGCGCTCATCACCCTGACCACGCCAATGCCGTTGCGCTGCTTCCACCCGTCAAACGCGGCGTATAAATGGTCCACAAACAGCCGCGCCACGATCACCGCGCCATCCGGCGTGGGGTGGATCAGGTCGGCCGTGATCAGCCGTGGCTTCGCCGCATACCAGCGCGCCATCGTGCCATCGCCGCCTATGGCCGCATAGGTGTTGAAGAACGCGCAGTGCGTATCGGCCGCTACCTTCTGCTGAATCTCCACGATCTTCGGGATTTGCGGATTGGTGTGGATCTCGCTCATGCCGCCGTGCTCGCCGCGATCCATCGGACTCATGATCAGGATCGGCACACCCGGCGCCGCCGCCCGAGCCTTCGCGACCGCCGCACGCAACTCCTGCTCCAGCGTCGTGACCAGCCCCGCGAACTGGCTCTCGTTGGTGCCGTAGTTGATCACGATCAGGCTCGGCTTCGCCTGCTGCAACTCCATGCCCCATGCCGCCGGATCGAACGTGCGCGACACCACCGTCGTGGTCGCTCCATTCAACCCCAGCGAGTCATAGATCACGCCTTTTCCACCGTGACGGAAGTCCGCACCGAACCACTTCACGCTTCCGTTGCTGACCGCAACCTTGATCTCCTTCGCGCCCGCGGGCAGGTTCACCAGCCGCGATGCCGGCACCGCCGTAGGCCCATTCGTGTCGATGGTCGCGACGTTGTTGCCATCCGCCGCGACCGTCATCGTTCCGCCGCCCGGCTGCTGCAAGTAGTCGATCGCCACCGCCGTTGCCGGAGCGCTCGCCGCATCGCGCAGCGTGTAGGTCGTCTCCGCGCCCGCGCTGCCGCTGAAGATCGCACCACCCAGACCGTACAGCGACTGCTTCATCTTGCCCACGCCGGTCGCGTCCTTCTGCGACGACGCCCAGCCCGAGTCCTTCATCTCCACGTTGCGGTGGCCGTACCACGCCCACGGCTTCGCGCCCAGGTTGAACCCGTGGCCCGCGTCGCCAAACCGCTCCTGCAAAATCTCGCGAATGTCGCCCGTGATCAGGTCGGCCGTCGTCGGCGAATCGCCGTAGTGCAGCACCGTGACCATCACCGGCTTGCCTTGCTGCAACGCCCACAACTGCTGAAAGAAGGGGTCCAGCGCATGGGAGTCGTCCACCATCACCGGCGAAGTCGCAACCGCAGCTACAGCACTCCCGCCTCCTTGCGGATTCTTACCCATCGTTCCCGGAGCACCCTGCGCTCCCGTTTGCTGCACCCCGTTCAGCGGCAATGCCGGCGTCACGGGCACCGGCCGCTTCGGCCAATGCATCTGCCACGCATCCGCAATCACCGTCGGAGCCAGCCCGCGCACATCGCGCTGCGGCCACCAGTGCGCCACCGCCAGCACCGCCACCGCGGTCGCCAGCGCTAACCCGGTGCGCACCACGCCCGCTTGCGCCAACCCTGCGGGGCTCTCCTGATTCGCTGCTGGATTAGAAAGCCCCATACACAAACCCCGCCGACCCCTTGCCCGCCAACTGCTGAATCAGCAGCACAACGCCCGCCACCGCCGCACCTTGCACCCAGAACGGCATCCACTCCGCCCACCGCGCCGCGCGATCAAACCAATCCTGCGGAATCGCCTGCGCCAGCGCGGCAAAACTAAGCACGCCCCAAAGCGCGGGCGTCACGTTCTCCGTACCCGGCGTGTGCGATGCGATCTGCTGGAACACCAGCTTCGCCGTCGACAAATCCTGCGCCCGGAAGAACACCCACGTGAAGCAAACAAAGTGGAACGTCACCAACGCGCCCAGCACTCGCGCCCACAGCGGACCCTCGCCCAGCCGCCGTTTGCGGCCCTTCTTCCATCGCGACTGCGACCACACAAACACCAGGCTCAGCACCACACCGTGCAACGCTCCCCAGATCAGAAAGTTCCACGTAAACCCGTGCCACAACCCACCCAGCAGAAAGGTGGTCACGATGGCGTACGTGAAGGTCGACTTCAGCCACGCCCGGCTCTTCGGCAGCGACTCAAACAGGTAGTCCGTCAGCCAGCTTGAGAAGCTGATGTGCCACCGCTTCCAGAAGTCCTGCAGGTTCACGCTCAGGTACGGCGTGCGGAAATTCTCCGGCACGGCAAACCCCAGCAGCATCGCCACGCCCATCGCAATGTCGGTATAGCCGCTGAAATCGAAGAACAACTGCAGCGCATAGCCATACACCGCCAGCAGGTTCTCCACGCCCGAGTACAGCAGCGGCGTATCGAACACGCGGTTCACCAGGTTGTCGGCCAGGTAGTCCGCTACCAGCAGCTTCTTCACCAGCCCAGTCGCAATCAGCAAGAGCGCCGTCGCCCCCTGCTGCCGCGTCAGACCGAACGGTTTGCCCCACTGTCGCAGCAGTTTTGCCGTCCGCGGAATCGGGCCAGCCAGGATCGTCGGAAAGAACAGCGCGCTCGCCAGGTACGAAATGGCGTTGCGCTCCGGCTTGGCGTCGCCACGGTACACGTCCAGGGTGTAGCTAAGTGACTGAAAACAATAGAAACTTAGGCTCAACGTGAACAGCCAGCCCCACTCCCGGCCGCCGCGCCGGGCATCCAATATGGGCAACGTCTTGAAGAAGACGAGTAACCCCACGTTCAACAGCAGTGATAGACTGACCCAGGTTTTGCGGAGGGCTGTCGCCATGCCAGGCGTGCCCAGCCGTAACCCAATGGCGAAGTCCACCAGAGCGGCAACGGGCAACACGAGGTACACCGGCCCAAACTTCGCCAGAAAAAACAGGTTGGCCACCAGCAGCAACACTTGCTGGCCCCTGCGGGAACCGCCAAGCGCCCAATAGAGCGCAACTACACACAGAAAGAAGACGAAGAAGACAGGGGAGCTCAGGGACACTGCTCGAGCCGGTTTTACAGGACCGTGCGAACTTTTCTTTCAGGAAGGGCGCCGGCTAAGACTCAGAGCAAACAGCGTCCCTGTGACCACAGCAACATAGAACCTCGTTCTCGCGCAACACCCCTTGTTCGACTTCCTCTTGCAGGAACCATTTTGATCAGCAATCGCACTGGAAAAGACCCGGTAACCGCCCCCAAGCACACCTCGATTTCGCGTTTCCTCCACCGTCCCGCGTTCCACCTGCGCGCCGCGCTTCGCCTCCTTGGCCGCCGCCGCTTTCTTACTACCGCGCTGCTTGCTGGCTCCGCCACGGCTGCTGCCGCCATCTCCCTGACCACAGCGAATCATTCTGAAACGCCGGCCCCGCTTGCTGCTCCGCCGGTAGCGCTGACGCACGTGCCCACTGCGGCCCAGGCCATAGCCAGCGCCTCCGTCAACAAGAAGCACAACCGGTTCGTCGAAGCTCTGCACCTGAACAAGCTTGGCGATCAGTTCGGTGACCTGCACCCCATTCGCAGTATCGAGCGCCCGCTGACCGCACTCGGCAAGCCCCTGGCCGCCCTCGCCAACCCCCTTCGTGGCATCGCCACCTGGTACGGCTCCGTGCTGCACGGCCACACCACCGCTTCGGGCGAAATCTTTGACGAGCACGAGTTGACCGCCGCACACAAGACTCTGCCGCTCGGCACCGTCGTGCGCGTGACCGACCTGCACAGCCGCCGCTCCGTCGTGGTCCGCATCAACGACCGCGGCACGCTCGCTCCCGGCCGCATCATCGACCTGTCCAGCGCCGCCGCCGAACAGCTCGGCATTCTGCGCGCCGGCACCGCAAACGTGAAGCTGGAAGTGCTGCGCAGCCCGGACCAGGGCTAAGCCGACGGCGACCGATCCCCACAAGGGCACAGCTTCGGCTGTGCCCTTCGTCGTCCGAGTCACCTGCACCCGTCCCACGACACACCTTCTTTGTAAAAAAACAGGGAACCAGCGGCCCGGCTTCGCGTATCACTCTGGCAGGAGACTTCCCCATGGCCCCGTTCGCGCGTACCCTTCCCGTTGCCCTGCTTGCCTGCACCGCACCCCTCCTGTACGCGCAAGGCAAAGTGGTGGAGAAGAACTACTCCGTCGGTGGCCACGCCGAGCTGCAGCTCACCGCGGACGACGCTTCGATCCACGCCGCCAGTTGCGGCTCTTGCACGGCGGTCCGGGTCCGCGTCGATTTCCACGATGCCGATCCCGAGCGGTACGACCTGAAGCAGAATCAGAGCGGCAACACCGTTCGCTTCGAGCTCAAGCGCAAGCCCTTCGGCGGCTGGTTCCACGGCTGGTCCCGCGGTCCCGAAATCACCGTAGAGGTTCCCACCGAAACCGATGCGAACCTCTCCACCGGCAGCGGCTCGGTCTATCTGGGCGGCGTCCACGGCCGGCAGGAACTGCACAGCGGCAGCGGCAGCATCACGGGCGAGCAGATCGACGGCGCGCTGAAGGCTGACACGGGCAGCGGCAGCCTTCACCTGCGCAGCATCCATGGCGACCTGGGAGCACAAACCGGTTCAGGCACCATCGATGCGGACGGCTCCGTCGTCCTGCACCGCCTGAGCACCGGCAGCGGCAGCATCCACCTCGCCCTCGCGCAGGGTTCCACCATCCAGAGCGGAGCTCTCATCGAAGCGGGCAGCGGCTCCATCGACATCCGCGTGGCCCCCTCCACCCGCGCCAACCTCGAAGTGAACACCGGCTCCGGCAGCATCCACAGCGATCTACCGATCACCGTTCGCGGTGACGTGGACAAACATACGCTCACCGGCACCCTCAACGGCGGCGGCCCCTCGCTGCGCGTCACCACGGGCAGCGGCAGCGTAGCTCTGCGCTCGCTCTAGGCCGATCCACTCCGCGGGCGCGTCCGTATCGATGGAGAAGGGGCACAGCAAGCGCTGTGTCCCTTTCACTTTGCACTGGGCCTTGGAAGCTTTCCTGCGAACAACCGTTCCCGCCTCAGCGTGTCACCGGCTTCAGAATCTCTTCCATGCGGTCCGGCGTTCCCTGGACCCGGGTCAGCCGCGGATACCGCAAACCCTGGGCCGCGCTCACCGGCACCACGGACAGCGCATCGCCCTCCTGCACCGTCAGTTGCAGCGTCCCTGCGCTCCGCAGGGCAGTGTTCAGCACAGCCAGCGTGAACACCTTGCCGTTCACCGCGACCACTTTCTGATCGGGTGCCAGGCCCGCCTTGTCCGCCGCACTCCCAACGCCCACATCGCCGATCGCGCCATCCGTTCCCACGCTAAGGCCGATCGAGAACCACGCCGCCATGGACGGGTCCTCGGCCGCCACCACTGCCATCTCCGGCGTCGGTTCCGGCGTGTACTCCAGCCGCCATCCTGCCTGCTCCACACCTTCCACGTTCACGCGCGGCTGCACGTCGTACAACCGGGTCTGGACGAACCCTGCCCAATCGTTCGGTGCCACCGCGTTCAGATCGCGCACCACCTCGTCCAGGCTGTACGGCTCCACGCGCACCTCGCCCGGCTTGCCCGCCTGCAGGAACAGCAGAAGAAAGTCGCGCAGGCTCTTCTTATCACCGGTCAACTTGCGGATAGTCGTATCCACATCCAGCCAGAAGATGGAGCCCTCCGGGTAGTAATCCGTGCCACGCTTCCAACTGCTCCAGCTCGATCCGCGGCCGCCGCGCGGCATCGCGTCGATAAACGTGGTGTCCTCGACGGACCGCCACGCTCGCCCGCTTTGCGCATCCTGCTGTGCCAGCGTTAGAGCCAGCTCCTGCCGGTACTGCGCCGCCGTCATCACGCCGGTGCGCTCCGCCAGCACGTCGCCCAGGTAGTTCGTCAGCCCCTCGTACACCCACAGCAGGTTGTTTTGCATGGGCGTCGCGTAGTCCGGCGTCGCCAGGCCATCGGGCCGGCGAAACTTGCCGTTCCAGGAGTGGGTGAACTCATGCGCCAGGATGCCGGACGTGCCGACCTCCGGGTCGTACTCCTTGAAAAAGCTCAGAGGCACCGTGTTGTCCGACGACTCATGGTGCTCCAACCCACCACCACCACCGTTCTTCATCAGCACCAGGAAGTGGTACTGCGTGTAGTGCGGCGGACCGTACATCGCAATGCCTTCGCGCAGGAGGTGCGACATCTTCGCCAGCGCCTCCGCACTCACCTGAACCGAGGCCGCCGTCGGCCCCACCACGTCCAGAAAATGCGGCAGCGGCGTTCCCGAGCTCAGCGCGTATTCGTGGAAGAACTTTCCAGCCATCACCGGCGAGTCCTGCAACAGCTCCACCGTGGTCGCGGCGTACTTCACGGTGCCGCCCGCGGCCTGATTCGAATCGGCAGCGGCCAGCGGATGCAGCGACGTGCCCACACCCCATCCCGCCGGCAGCGTCACCGTCGGCTGAATCGCAATCTGCCGCACCGGAACATGCGCCGGATACAACAGCACCCCGTTCCATTCAAACGCCGCATACGTCCCATTTACGTTGCGCGTGTCCAGCGAATCCAGGTGCGCATGAATCGCCGCCACGCCGGCCGGCACCTCCACGTGGTACTCGTACACATTCACCGGGTCGCGATGCCACTTGAGCACCTGACCGCCTGCTTCAAACCGAAGACCCACAATGTCCGTCACCGGCCCGCGCGGTCCATGCGCCCCTGGGATCCACTCCGGCGTGATCAGGTCCACGGTCTGCGCCCCCGCCCCAGCCGCAACCGGCAGGTCCACATCCGCCCGCACGATCTTCCGAGGCGCCTCCCGCAGGTCCAGGTGGATCTGGATCGCAGTGGACGTCTGCTGAGCCGCAACAGCGGCGGACAGCACAACGCAGGACACAGCAAGGGCAACAACCGGAAGCACTTTCTTCAAAGGAACAGGGGCCTTTCTTTCGCGCAAAACTTCACAGGATCGCACCTGATTGTAGGCTGCGAGCGCCGGACTCAGAACCTCCATTGACGGACGATCTTTCCTCGCCGTAGGCTCCTCTGCTGCGAACCCCGCTTGCATTCCCCCGTTCGTCCAGGAGTTTCCCCGTGCGCCTTTCCGCTCGCCTGCTCGTTCTTGTTGCGGTTGTCTTTGCCTGCTTCGGCTGCGGCCTCACCGCGCAAACCTCTGCGCCCATTCCCGCGAATCACGTCCGCATCCACTACCACCGCAGCGACGGCAACTACGGCGGCTGGACGGTCTACGCCTTTGGCGGCACCACCGAAGACCAGGGCAACTACAACGGCGGCCCCGTGCAGCAGTCCGGCTCCGACAGCTTCGGCGCGTTCTATGACGTGGGCATCGTCGCCGGCACCACGGACGTCGGCATCATCGTGCACAACCCCACCGCCGCCGGTGGCGACCAGAAAGACCCCGGGCCCGACGAGCACATTAATCCATCCGCCCAAGGCAACGAGTATTACCAGCTATCCGGCGTGGTCGGCCTGACCACCACCATGCCCGACATCACCAGCCACAAGAACCCGGCGATCCCCGCCAACACCGCGCGCATCCACTTCTTCCGGCCCGACAACAACTACACCGGCTGGACCGTCTACGGCTTCCGCGACTCGGCCACCGACCAGGGCAACTACAACGGCGGCCCCGTGCAGCAGACCGGCACCGACAGCTACGGCGCCTACTACGACGTCGCGCTCATCCCCAACGCGCAAAGCCTCGGCTTCATCGTCCACAACATCCAGACCGGCACCAAGAACACACCCGCCGACCTCTTCCTCAACGTCGCCCTCTACAACGAGGCCTGGATCATCTCCGGCGATCCCACCGTCTACCTGCAGCCACCCAGCGCGGCCGACCTGCTGAACGCAAACTTCTACAAGCTGCAGGCGTTCTGGATCGACAGCACCACCATCGCGATTCAAAGCGTCTACGCTTCGTCCGGCACCAGCTTCTACCTGGTCAGCAGCCCGAACGCCGGCATGACCATCACGGCAAAAGGCGTCACCGGCAGCGGCCTGCCGCTCACCACGGGCGGCACGCTCTCCGCACAGCAGCTTGCCCGCTTCCCGCAACTGAAGGGCTACACCGCCCTGCAACTGCGCGGCAATCTGAAACCCGCTGAGTACCGCAAGCTGCTCACCGGCCAGCTTGCCGTCGAAGCGCTGAAGTCGGACGGCACCCTGGGCTACGCCACCGGCGTGCAGGACGCAGGCGTGCTCGATGACCTGTACGCGTACTCCGGCAAGCTGGGCGTCGTCATCCGCAAGCAAGGCGTCAGCAGTGCCGACGACGAGTGGAACGACTTCGCCGATGAGCAGGACGGCGACGTGAAGATCAAGGTCTGGGCGCCCACGGCGCAGGCCATGAAGCTGCAGCTCTTCACTAACTCCACCGACACCGCGCCCGCGCAGGTCCTGCCCATGCGCAACCACAACGGCGTTTGGGTCGCGCGCCTCGACAGCTCGTGGATCAGCAAGTATTACCTGTTCGACGAGACGGTCTACGCTCCATCGACCCGCTCCATCGTCGAAAACATCGTCAGCGATCCCTACAGCACTGACCTCGCTCTGAACGGCTCTAAGAGCCGCATCACCGACTTCACCGCCGACACCAACCAGCCGCAGGGCTGGGACGCTGACCGTGCCCCCGCACTCGCCCGCGTCAACGACCTGAGCATCTACGAGCTGCACGTCCGCGACTTCAGCGTGAACGACGCGACCGTGCCCGAGGAGCATCGCGGCACCTATCTCGCCTTCACCGACGCGAACTCCGACGGCATGCGCCACCTGCGCACGCTGGCCGACAGCGGCCTCAAGGCCATCCACCTCTTGCCCACCTTCCACTTCAACAGCGTCAACGAAGACAAGTCGACGTGGAAGACCACACCCAACCTGAACGGCCTGCCACCGGACAGCCAGCAGCAGCAGGCCGCCGTCGCCGCCGTGCAGGGTTCCGACGCCTACAACTGGGGCTACGATCCGGACCACTACCTCGCCGTCGAAGGCAGCTACGCCGTCAACCCCGACAACCGCGTGAAGGAGTACCGGCAGATGGTCATGGGCCTGCACAGCGCCGGCCTGCGCGTGATCCAGGACGTGGTCTTCAACCACACCAGCGGCTTTGGCGAGGCGTCCAACTCCATCCTCGATGAGGTCGTTCCGAACTACTACAACCGACTCGACGCAGACGGCGCTCTGCTGAACGCCTCCTGCTGCGCCGACACCGCGACCGAACACCTGATGATGGGCAAGCTGCAGCAGGACGCCATAGTGTGGAATGCGAAGCAGTACAAGATCGACGGCTTCCGCTTCGACATCATGAGCTTCACCTTCGTCCCCAACCTGCAGGCGATCCGCCAGGCTCTGGCCAAACTCACGCTGGCGAAGGACGGCATCGACGGTTCGAAGAGCTACATCTACGGCGAAGGCTTCAGCTTCGGCGAGACCGCCAACAGCGCCCTGGGCGTGAACGCGCAGCAGAGCAATCTGTACGGCACCGGCATCGGCAGCTTCAACGACCGCATCCGCGATGGCGTTCGCGGCGGCGGCCCGTTCGATGACGAGCGCGTGCAGGGCTTTGCCACCGGCCTGTTCACCGCGCCCAGCAGCTACACCAGCGGCATCACACCGCTGCTTGACCAGAAGTCCACGCTGCTGCACCGCTCCGACTGGATCCGCGTCGGCCTTACCGGCAACCTGCGCGATTACAAGTTCACCGACAGCACCGGCAACCAGAACACCGGCGGCGGCCTGGACTACCAGGGCCAGCCCACCGGTTACACCGCGTCGCCGGTCGAAGCCGTGAACTACGTCTCCGTTCACGACAACCAGGACATCTTCGACGCCATCCAGGTGAAGGCCGCCACCACGGAGCCCGCGGCAACCCGCGCCCGCCGCCAAGTGCTTGCCATGAGCCTCGTAGAACTCGGCCAGGGCATTCCGTTCTTCCAGGCCGGCGATGACCTGCTCCGCTCCAAGAGCCTCGACCAGAACAGCTACGACTCCGGCGACTGGTTCAACAAGATCGACTGGACCGGCCAGGGCAACAACTGGGGCATCGGCCTGCCGATCCAAAGCCAGAACGGATCCCAGTGGAGCTTCCAGCAGCCGCTGCTCGCCAACACCGCCCTGCAACCCTCCCCGGCCGACATCGCCACCACCACCACTGCCTTCCAGGAGTTCCTGAAAATCCGCAACGGCTCCAGCCTCTTCCGCATGACCTCCGCGCCGGAGATCCAGCAGAACCTCACCTTCCTCAATACTGGCACCACACAAACGCCGGGCCTCATCGTCATGCGGCTGTCGAACACCAACGGCCTCAGCTACAGCGGCTACAGCAACATCGTCGTCGTCTTCAACGCCACCAGCACACAGCAGAGCTTCACCTCCGCCACCCTCGCCAACCAGCACCTCGCGCTGCACCCGATCCAACGCCGCTCCGGCGACGCGGTCGTACGCAACGCCACCGCTAACAACAAGACCGGAACGCTCACCGTCCCGGCCCTGACCACGGCGGTCTTCGTGGGGGAGTAGCCCGCAAGCCACCAGCAAATGAGGAAAGGGCCGCCACCAGCGGCCCTTCTCTCTCAGTCCTACCTGCGAAAGCAGCCCGTTTCAGCCATTCGGAACACCCGCTCCGAACAGATCCCTTCCGAGAAGCCGACTTATGGATAGTAAAACCTAAAGGGCGACATCTCGCAGTGTGGTCAGATGCCGTAAGTGAGGTTCGGTAATGAATCAAACTCCCATATCCAAGAGGCACGCCCAGCATCTTCAAAATGTGGCCGATCAGGCTTCGCGCGTTCCCGCACCCTTGCGAGAGGGTTTTGAAGGTTCAGTCGCTTGGCTCCGCTCTCGATAACATCACCCGCAAGATGAATGGCATACTGCAACGCCACAAATGGATCTTCTCCGAACGGAGCGAAGACCCTGTCATCGCAGTCGAGACCTGAAATCTGAAACGGACAACGAAAGGTGTTTGTGTCTTGCCCTTCTTGAGGAACGCCTCTCTGATTAGTCATCACGGGGCGTCCGAGGCGCACCCAGATAAGCCGGGCCGCACCGGACGATTCAAACAAGGTAAAGCGTCGTTCTGCTATGACATCGCCAAGCGCAATTAGGGGAGATTCTGAAGTCGAAGAGGGGTCTGGATGCAACTAGGGCTCCAGCAAACGTGTACTTCCCACTTTACATATCAAGCACAGGCTAATGCACCGCAAGCGATGTCAGTTTAGGGAACGATAAACGCCGTTAGCGGAAGTTGGGTGATGCGCAGGCACGCCATCCGATGCTTCTCACCTGCACGCGACCGCTTCCTGTGCATTTAGATAGGTGGCGGAAGACCGTGTGCAAAGTGTCTGGTCGCTCCTTCCGCTTACTCCACCCGCGCTCGCCGCGTGGGCGCGTTGAAGTTTTCAGGCTTCTTCGCGATCCATCGCAGGAACCGCTGAATATCTTCGCGCCCGCGCAAGGCGTCCAGGTCGGCATACACCGTGGCCAAATCATGGTTCGACACGTGCGCGTGAATCGTCCGGTGGCAGATGGGATGAACCGGCACCATCTCCGTTCCGCCTTCGCTCTTCGGCACGCGATGGTGCCACTCCACCCGGGCACCCAGCGGCCTGCCGCATAAAGCGCAAACCGGTTCGGGCTCGGCGACGCGTGCCGCCTGCGCCTCTGCCTCCGCCCACTCCTGCTTGCGCTTGATCCGCCCCTTCACTCTCTGTAAGACGCCGCCACATCAGGAGCCCGCCACGCCGCAACGCGTACGCCTCGCCACTGCGGCCTCTTCTGCCGCCGCAGCGGAAACAGGCGGCTCTCCTGTGCGCCAGATCAATCCCCCTGGCCGTGCAGTTCCGCGCGCACCCGCCGCATCGCATCCAGGTAGAACTGCAGGTTGTGTACGCTGGCCA
Source organism: Terriglobus aquaticus (assembly GCF_025685415.1). Taxonomy (NCBI): domain Bacteria; kingdom Pseudomonadati; phylum Acidobacteriota; class Terriglobia; order Terriglobales; family Acidobacteriaceae; genus Terriglobus; species Terriglobus aquaticus. The sequence goes on along the minus strand of NZ_JAGSYB010000001.1, from coordinate 3,100,220 downwards.
GGGTCGCAGCCAGCGGTTCGCCCGTGTGGAACAGGTGGCGTAGATAGGCCCGCGAATACCGCAGACACGTGGAGCATGCGCAGTCCGGGTCCACCGGCCCGCTGTCCTCCGCAAACTTCTTCCCGCGAATATTCAGCCGCCCCTCGCTGGTGAACAGCAGCGCATGCCGCGCCGCGCGCGTCGGCAACACGCAATCCATCTGGTCCACGCCCATCCGCGCGTACTCCACAATCTCGTCCGGGTAGCCCACGCCCATCACGTAGCGCGGCTTGTCCTTGGGCAGCAGCTCCAGCGTGTGCGCGATGATCTCGCGCGTCACCTCACGCGGCTCGCCCACGGCCAGACCGCCGATCGCATACCCGTCAAAGCCCGTACCCTCCGCGTCGCGCATTTCCAGCAGCCGCGCCGTCGATTCCGTCCGCAGGTCCTTGTACATGCCGCCCTGCACAATGCCGTACAGGTTCTGCCGCTGTCCGCCGCGCTCGGCGAACCAAGGCACGCGATGTGCGTTCTCGCGGAAGTGTCGCAGCGACCGCTCCGCCCACGCATGCGTCAGCGCCATCGAGCTCTGCGTGCGCTCATGCGTCGCGGGATGCTCCGTGCACTCGTCAAAGGCCATCGCAATGTCCGCGCCCAGCGCAATCTGCACGTCCATGGAGTGCTCGGGCGAAAAGAAGTGCTTCGACCCATCCAGGTGCGACCGGAACTCCACCCCGTCGGGCGAAATCTTGCGCAACGCGGCCAGCGAAAACACCTGGAACCCGCCCGAATCGGTCAGCATGGGCCGATCCCAGCTCATGAACTTGTGTACTCCGCCCAGCCGCGCAATCAGGTCATGCCCTGGCCGCAGGTACAGGTGGTACGTGTTCGCCAGGATGATCTCCGCGCCCCGCCCGTCCGCGCCCAGGGTCTCCAGCATGCCCTGCGGAACCGCCTTCACGCTCGCCGCCGTACCCACCGGCATAAACACCGGCGTCTCCACCATCCCATGCGGCAGGTGCAGCGTCCCACGCCGACCGCCACCCTCCGTTGCCGCATGCACCTCGAACCGCAAACCCATACGCCATTCTCGCCGGTCCGCGCAGAAGCGCCGTCCGGGCAGAAGGGCACGCGACCGGAGCCCACCTATTCGTGGCGAGAGCTCCGCCGTGACCTAAGCTCACATCGCCGAGCGTCGATGCTGCGCGGAAGGCGCTCCTGGAAATAACTTCCATACCAGCTCCACTACTAAGAATCAGACTTCGCCTAAAGACGTCATTCTTACAGCAGGGCTAAAGCTTACTTCGAGTCTGCTGTAAGTACATCGGCAATAGCCTGAGTTTTGCGGAGCTATACCTACAGACACAACTTAGGTGCCATCTACCTGTCTGCATTCATGAAAGACAAAGCCTTCATGAAGCCAGGAGCATTTCCCCGATGTCCAACTTCTCCCATGCCGCCTCGCTCACGGCAATTGCAGCAATCTTCGCTTTGGCCACGGTAGCCCCTCAGGCACAGGCTCAGGTCAACATCAGCTCAGGACAGATCACCGCATCGTCTGACGGCAACACTTACAGCGCCAGCTACCCGTCTGCTATCGGTTTCGGCGTGGGCAGCGACGGTGGATACAGCCAGGTCCAACTCAACACCGTAGGTGCCTATAACTCACCGCAGTCGCTCCAGGTCGCCTTCCTCCAGACAGTTGCGTCCGCCAACACCACCACCGGCAACTTCACCGCGACGCTGTCCACGGCATCGACCACGGGCTATAACATCGCGGACCTTGCACCGATCTTCACAGACGGGCCGGTGCCGGCAACTTACTCCTGGGACCTTTCCCTCAAGGATCTTGCCACCAACACCTTCTTGTATCAGGACATCAATGGCGTGATCTCCGGTTCGGCGCTCGGCAATCTCGCGTCCGGATCGTACCTGCTCACGGTAGACGCTGCCATGACGACCTTGACGGATCCGACCCTGAACTACACCCCCACGATCTCGTTCGGTAGCCCCTTCAACCTGGCTGCAACCCCTGAGCCGTCCAGCCTCTTTCTGCTGGGCACCGGTCTGACTGGCATGGCGGCTGCCCTCAAGCGTCGCGTCCGCGCCTAGTCAAACCTTCGCGCACTGCAGTAATCAGCGGGCCGGCGCCGCTCATGCGCCGGCTTTTCTGCAAGGACCGAAATGACGTGGGTGCCGCCCAAGCACCTCACGCCACCTCTGAACGCGTCACAGAAGAGCAGACGCATGGGATTTCCGGAACACATACCAGCCGCCAGCCCTGTTCTTGGAACAGGCACCATGGCTTCCATGATTCGCGCCCGGAACTGGTCCAACAGCGACCTGGGTCCCATCTCCACCTGGGACAACAGCCTGCTGACCACCGTGAACATGATCCTCTCGATTCCCACACCGGTGCAGGTGTTTTGGGGCGAGCAGATGACGACCCTCTACAACGACGCCTTTATCCCCATGCTGCGGGGCAAGCATCCGTCCGCCCTGGGCCGTTCCGCCAGCGAGGTTTGGACCGAGGTATGGCCCGACGTTGGCGAGCAACTTGAGAGCGTCTTCCGCGAAGGTAAGTCTTACAGCTACAATGATTTACCGCTAGAACTCCTGCGTGACGACGGGCTGCAGCGAGGGTACTTTACCTTCACCTACAGTCCCATCCGCGATGGCGGCGGCAAGGTTGTCGGCCTGCTGAACCTGACCCAGGAAGTGACCGAAACCGTGCACGCTCGTGAAGCCACCCGGCGCAGCGAACGCCGCTTTCGCACCCTGGTCGACTCCGCCAGCGTCGGCATCGCCATCGGCACGATCTCCGGCGAACTCACCTACATCAACCCGGCTCTGCAATCCATGCTGCAGTACACCGAGCAGGAAGTGGCGGCCGGCCTGGTCCGCTGGGACAAGCTCACGCCGCCGCGGTACGCCGCGGCCGATCTGCAGGCGGTTGCGCAGTTGCAAGCCTCCGGCGTGGCCGAACCGTACGAAAAGGCCTACTTCGACCGGAATGGCAATCCTGTGCCTGTGCTGATCGGCGCCTTCAGCCTGCCTCCAGACAGCGACTTGGGCGGGTCGGGCGACATTGCCGTTTTTGCCGTGGACCTGCGCAAACAGAAGCGTGCCGAGGGCATGCTGCTGCAATCGGAAAAACTGGCCGCAGTCGGTAAGCTTGCCTCCTCCATCTCGCACGAGATTAACAACCCTCTGGAGGCCGTGACCAACCTTCTCTACCTGGTGCGCCTGGACGAGAGTATTCCGCAGCAGTCGCGCGATTACCTGGAAACTGCCGACCGCGAGCTGGCGCGTGTCTCTCAGGTAGCCTCGCAGACGCTCCGCTTTCACCGGCAATCGACCCGTCCCACGCGAGTGGACCCGAGTTCGCTGGTAGATGAGGTGCTCCAGTTGTATAACGCTCGTTTCGCCAACTCGCGGGTGCGCATCGAGCGGCAGTATCAGGCCGGGGTAAGCCTGACCTGCTACGAAGGCGACATTCGCCAGGTGCTGAATAACCTGATCGGCAACGCGATCGACGCCATGCGCAACAGCGGCGGCTGCCTGACTGTACGCACTCGGCGCGCAACCGATCGCGCCAGCGGAAGGCCCGGCGTTCGCATCACCGTGGCGGATACTGGCTCCGGCATGCCTCGCGCAACGCTGGACCACATCTTCGACGCCTTCTACACCACTAAGGGCATCCACGGAACCGGCCTGGGCCTGTGGATCAGCTCGCGCATCGTGCATAAGCATCGCGGCTTTCTGAACGCCTATAGCTCGACGACTCCCGAGCATCACGGCACCGTCTTCCAGTTGTGGCTACCAGAAGATCTCGCCCCGTCCGCACGCGAGGCCTGGCATGAGGAAGAGGTCAGCACCGAACCGCTGAACGCCGCAGTACGGAGGATCACCGCGCCCGAGGTCGCCGAGGCAGCCGCCTAGCTTCACGATACCAACATGGTGAGCCCGCCAACAAGAGCTTGCGAGGCGTTGCTGGAACTCGAGAGCTGCCTTGAAAGGAATGTGGCGAGCGGACAGGAAGTCAGCTCGCCATTCTCTACTTACGTATGTGCAGACTAGGAGAAGAGGCACCGCGTACTGCTGCGGCACTCCAAAACTTACCGCAAAGTCGGTCCTTTTTCGAGAAATTATGCGTAACCTCTCCTTTGGCTCACGTCAGTTACTTGTGTGATCTGCCCGGAACTCGCGTGGCATACGCGCTAACTATGCGGCATAAAATGTGAGAGGCCGTGCGACCTACCATTCTTATTCCCAGCCCAACGTCCTTTGACCCGGAGTACAACCAGCAGTGCTGGCCGGAGTACGCCGCTGCCGTCCAACAGTGCGGCGGCACCGCTGTCGCAGTTCCGCTGAATGCTACGGAACCAGAGTTGCTCCGCCTGGCGGAGATAGCGCAGGGCATCCTGCTGCCCGGTAGCGGAGCGGACGTGCTTCCGGCGCGGTACGGGCACGAGGCAGAGCCAGAGACAAACCCCGCTGACGCCGAACGCGAGCGGGTCGACATGCTCCTGCTGGAGCTTGCGGAGCGGAACCAGATGCCAACCCTGGCGGTCTGCTTTGGGCTCCAATCGCTCAACGTCTATCGCGGAGGCACGCTGGTTCAGCACCTGCAGCCGGTTCCGGTCAACCATCGCGCGGGCCGCGCCGTTGCGGAGGCACATAGCTCTGTGGTGGCTGCCGAATCTCATCTCGGACGCATCCTGAGCGCTGCGCAGGATGTCTCGCCGGACGCTGCTGATGGATTTTTGCGGCTTATGGTCAATTCCAGTCATCATCAGGCGGTGGGCGTTCCGGGCGACGGTCTTCGGGTATCCGCGCGATCCACGCAGGATGGCGTGATCGAAGCGGTCGAGGACCCGTCGCATCCATTCCTGGTCGGGGTGCAGTGGCACCCCGAGCGCACCATCGATCGGAGTGACGCATCTCGCCACCTGGTCGGGGCGCTGGTCGCAGCGGCGGTGCGGCATGGCTAAGCTCGATCCCGCGGAAATCGGCGTTCTGCTGCAGCCGTACCTGGCCGAGGAGCCGTCGCGTTCTCTATGTGAGCGGGTGCAGCGGTACCTTGCCCTGCTTGAAGTGTGGAACAAGAAGCTGAACCTGACCTCGGTTCGCGAAGCCGCCCAGATGGTGGAGCGCCACATGGGAGAGAGCTTCTACATGGCCCGGCTGCTGCCAGAGTTTCAGACCATGCTCGATCTCGGTTCCGGAGCCGGATTTCCCGGATTGCCGATTTCCCTCATGCGTCCGGAGGCGGATGTGATGCTGGCCGAGGCGCACGCCAAAAAAGCCGTGTTTCTGCGCGAGGCGGTCTGGATGACGGGGTCCCACGCCCGGGTTTGGGCGCACCGGGTAGAAGAGATGGAGCGGGACTACCGCTTCGACGTCGTCACGCTACGCGCAGTGGACAACATGCCCGACGCCTTGGCCCTTGCGATGGATCGCCTCGAGCCCGGTGGCACTCTGGCGTTTTTCACGGCGCAGGGCGGCGAGACGCGGTTACCGGAGGCACAGTGGGCTCACGTGGCGACGCATAACGTTCCCCGATCGGGTGGACGCATTCTAATAGCGACTCTGGCGCAGTAGAGGCCCGCAGCCCGCGGTGCCGTGGAATCAATCTGCTGTCGCTGCGAACCTGTGAGATAGCTGAGCTGAGCGAGCCCAGTTGCAAATGTTCCACGTGGAACATCTGATCTCGTAGGCAGCTCTGTTCCACGTGGAACATTTGGAACGCACACCGTCTCTCCGGTAGTCTGAGCCTGCAGCATGTCCAAAGAACCCGTTCCCCCTACACAACCAGGCAAAGTCATTGCGGTCGTCAACCAGAAGGGTGGCGTGGGCAAGACCACCACGGCCATCAACCTGGCCGCGGCGCTCGCGCTTGAACTGCTGCCCACCTTGCTGGTGGATTGCGATCCCCAGGCCAACAGTACGGGTGGCGTTGGACTCTCGCGGGCGGAGGAGCGCGCCTCCACCTATAGCGTGCTGGTCGACGGGGTTCCCGCAGACGAGGCGATCCTGCCGACACCGGTCGAGAACCTGTCGATTCTGCCGGCCAGCCGCCATCTGATCGGAGCGAACTTCGAGATTGCCTCGCAGGATGGGCGCGAGTTCCGGCTGCGCGACGCGCTGGAGCCGCTTCGCGAGAAGTACCGCTTTATCGTGCTGGACTGCCCGCCTTCGCTGGATTTGCTCACGCTGAACGCGCTGTGCGCGGCAGACGGGCTGCTGGTGCCGATGCAGGCGGAGTATTTTGCGCTGGAAGGAATCAGCGAGCTGATGAGCACACTGGACCGCGTAGTCGCCGGGCTGAACCCGAAGCTGGAGCTCGAGGGCGTACTGCTGACCATGTTCGATCCGCGCACCTCGCTGTCGCAGCAAGTGGCGGAGAACTTGAAGAGCTTCTTTGCCGACAAGCTGTTCGAAACGACGGTTCCTCGTAATGTTCGCCTGGCGGAGGCGCCCAGCCACGGGCTGCCCGTGATCCTGTACGATCCGCGCTCCCGCGGCGCCGAGGCGTACCAGGAGCTGGCGCGGGAGCTGCTGCGCCGCAACAAGATCGAAAGCCCGCGTGCGGTCGAGCTGGCCAGACAGAAAAAGCAGAACAAGCCGGAAGTCCGCTTCTGGCCTTACAACCGCTGACGCACCTCGTTCGGATCGGAGACACACCTGATGGCTATCGCAACCTCCGCAAAACGCCCTGCGCTGGGCAAGGGGCTGGACGCCCTGCTTCCGCCCAAGCCAGGGACGGCTCCCGCTGCTCCGAGCAGCAATGTGGGAAAGATCGAGGCGTCCGCGGCGGAAGCGAATGCCGGAACGCCGCTCCAGATCCCGCTGCAACGGATCGAGCCCAACCCCTTCCAGACGCGCACCACGTTTGAGGAAGGTGCACTCACGGAGCTGGCGAACTCCATTGCCGCGACCGGGGTGGTGCAGCCCATCACCGTCCGAAGCCTGCCGAACGGCCAGTTTCAGTTGATCGCTGGCGAGCGCCGTTGGCTGGCTTCCAAGCAAGCCGGCAAAGAAACCATTCCGGCCGTCGTAATCAAGGCGTCAGACGCGCAGACCATGGAGATGACCATTGTCGAGAACCTGCAGCGCGCCGACCTGAACCCGATGGAGCAGGCGCGCGCCTTTGAACGGCTGGGCCGGGACTTTCACCTGACGCAGGAACAGATGGCGAGCCGAACCGGCAAGGATCGCGCGTCGATCGGCAACTTCCTGCGCCTGCTGCGGCTTCCGCCTGAGGCGCAGGAGCAGTTGGAAGCCGGAACGATCACGTTTGGTCACGCCAAGGCGCTAATGGCGCTGGAAACGCCGGAGCAGATCCTGAGCGCCATGCGCAAGGTGAACGCGCTGTCGCTCTCGGTGCGCGCGACGGAGACCTACGTGAAGCGGCTCCTGAGTCCTGAGGCCAAGCTCGGCAAGGCCGCCGCTGAGGAGGAGCAGATCGACCCGAACGTGAAGGACGCGCAGGACAGCATTCAGCGCCGGGTCGGGCTGCGGACGCGCATTGAAGATAAGAAAGGCAAGGGTCGCGTGATCATCGAGTACCGCAGCCTGGAAGATTTCGACCGTCTACTCGAATTGCTGGGCCAGTGAGGAACCTGTGAAGCCGCTTCCGGAGTACCTGCGGGCGACCGCGTTCGAATACAAGCACCGATTCCTGATTCACGGCCTGATCTACACGCTGGGGCTGGCTGCGCCCTGGCATCTGCCGCTGTGGAGCTTTCTGCACAATGAGAGCTGCTGGTTCCTGATTGCCGACGCCGCGTCCAAGCCGACGTTCGCCAACTTCGCCCCGGTTTGGAATGAGGTCTGTGCCGGGCTGGTGCTATTTGCCGTAGCTGGCGTAGCGCTGCGAGTATGGGGCGCGGCCTACCTGGGCGCGGCCACGGTGCACTCCGGTGGAATGGATGGGTCGGGCGTGATTGCGGCTGGGCCGTACCGGTACCTGCGGAACCCGCTGTACCTGGGAACGCTGCTGCATTCGGTTGCGATCGTAATGCTCATGCGGCCGGAAGCGGCGGTATTGACGATGATTCTGCTGACCGTCCTCCAGTTGCGGCTGATCGGGCGCGAAGAGCCCTTTCTGCTGAACCGGCAGGGGGTGGCGTACGCGGCATACTGCGACCGGGTGCCTCGGCTGCTGCCCAGGCTGCGCTCGGGCGTGTCCAGTTCCGGGTACCGACCGAACTGGGCACAGGGGTTCCTGAGCGAGGTCTACATGCTGGGTGTTGCGGTGACCTTTGCAGTATTTGGGTGGACCCGCGGGTATGCGTGGGACCTGAGCCTGATCCGGGTCGTGCAAGGAATCGTGATCGCGCTGGGGCTGTCGGTGGTGGCGCAGGCGTTCATACCGAAGGCAGCAAGTCAGCAGGCCAGCGAGCCAGCAACTCAGCGGTAACGCTGGTGGCGGGTTATCGAGGGCGGATCGCACCTTCGCCGACCGGGTACTTACACCTGGGGCATGCGCGAACTTTCCTGATCGCGGAGCAGCGAGCGCGCGTGGCGGGCGGGGTGCTGGTGTTGCGTGATGAGGACCTGGACGCGAGCCGGGCACGGCCGGAGTATGCCCGGGCGATGTTGGAAGACCTGGCGTGGCTCAGGATCCGGTGGGAGGAAGGGCCACAGGTTTCTGGAGACGAGCCTGGAGCGTTTGGGCCGTACCGGCAGAGTTCACGATTCACTTTGTATCGCAAAGTTATTGGGGACTTGCAGCGAAATGGGTGGCTTTACCGTTGCACGTGTTCGAGGCGGGATTTGGCCTCTGCGGCGCGCGCTCCCCACGCAGAAGACGACGATGAGCCGCTGTATCCAGGCACCTGCCGCGATCGCGGCTGCGTGGGTGAGGGCGCGCTACGGTTCCGGGTGCCAGAGGGCGAGGTCGTTGGGTTCGTGGATGGCGGGCTCGGGCCGCAGACGTTTGTAGCGGGACGGGATTTTGGCGACTTCGTCGTGGAGCGGCGGGACGGCGTGCCCAGCTACCAGTTGGCGTGCGTGGCGGACGACTTTGCGATGGGAATCACCGAAGTGGTGCGCGGCCGCGATCTGTTGCGATCGACCGCGCGGCAGATCCTGTTGCAGCGAGCCCTGGCGTACCCGACGCCGGACTACTTCCATTGCGCGCTGATGGTGGATGCGCATGGTCAGCGGCTGGCGAAACGGTCGGATGCGTTGAGCCTGCGGGCAATGCGTGAGCGGGGAGTGAGTGCAGCCGAGGTTCGCGCGATGGCGCTGGGTGGGACTGTGCGGTAGCGCTTGCCTGGGTGCGGCTGGTTAGAGCAGGCCGGCCTGGTGCAGCATCTGGCGGACGCGGGCGAGAGGAAGGCCGACGACGTTGGAGTAGTCGCCTTCAATGCGGGGGATGAACTGGGCGGCTGCACCCTGGATGCCGTATGCGCCAGCTTTGTCGAGCGGATCGCCGCTGGCCACGTAGACATCGATCATTTCGACGTTCATTTGACTGAAGGTGACGACGGTCTGCTCCGATTCCACAGTTGTTTGATTGTTTGAATGAAGCGCCACGCCGGTGATGACGCGGTGCGAGCGGCCCTGCAGAAGCTGGAGCATGCGGCGGGCGTCCGCGGCGTCCTGTGGCTTGCCGAAGATGAGGTCGTCGAGAACGACAGTGGTGTCGGCGGCGAGGATGGTGGCCCCCGGGTAACGCTGCGCGACCGCTTCTGCCTTCTGGCGGGCGAGCCGCTCGGTGTAGGCGCGCGGGTCCTCGTCGGGGTACGGCGTCTCGTCGATGTCGGCCGCTTCGATGGTAAACGGCAGGCCGAGGTGGGCGAGGAGTTCGCGGCGGCGGGGCGAGGCGGAGGCGAGGATGAGCATCGGTGCCAAGGCCGCTGATTATGCCAGCTTCGTCACGTGGACCGTTGAGGACATGACGTGGGTCTGGCCGGGCGCGAGGGTGATGCGGTTGTCGGCGGCGTTGACGGTCTCGACGCAGACGAAGTGTTCCCAGGAGTCGGGTGCGAGGTCAGGCAGGGTGGGCGTCATGACCGACCACGGATTCCATGTGACGGTGGTGTCGGAACCGCCTTTGACGATGTGGATGTCGCGGCGGTTCGCGGCGTCGTGCACGGTCAGCGGCGTTGCGGTATTCAGGTGGACCTGATCGACGTCGCGGGTGTAATGCAGCAGGCGCTCGGTCTGCACCTTCTTTGCGAAGTTGTCGCGCTTGTCGAGATAGGTGGTGCCTTGCAGGCCCTCGGTCGTGGTCTGACGAATGTCGCCGATGGCGAAGTAGGTGTGCAGGCCTTCTTCGAAGACGATGGGCGCGGAGCCGTGATTCGTGACCTCGAGAGTGATCGCGAGTTCCTTGCCGACGCGGAAGCGGAGGGTGGCGGCGCACTGGCCGTAGCCGGATTTCTGCAGGTCGGGCGTGCTGGGGAGGGTGAGGGTGAGGGTCACGTCGCCGTGCGGGTCGAGGTGCGTGGACTGGACTGTCCATTCGGTGATGCGGGCGAAGCCATGCATGGGCTGGTGCTGGCCGTCCCAGCCGGAGGCGAACCAGGGATAGAGCACGGGGATGCCGCCGCGGATGGGCTTGTCCTCTGCGAAGGCGGACTTGGGTGAGACGTAGATGACGGGCTCGGTGCCGGTGGGATTCCAGCGGGTGAGGTGCGCGCCGTGCAGAAGGATGGTCGCCTCGGAGGCGGGCGTGACGATGCGCGCTTCGACAAGATCATGATTCAGGTTGCCGTTGCCGACGTGAAAGGTGAGGTGGTCCTGGATGGCGAACTTCTGGAGAGACTCGGGGGTTTGCGTCGGCATTCGTGCGCTCCTGTTGCATGTACAGGGTAGCGCGAGAGGTGGGATGCGGATGCAGACCCACGTCCGAGAGTCCGGACGTGGGCGCTGGCCGCCGTGGGTCCTAGTGCGCGGTAACGGTGATGGCGTCGCCGGTGGTCTTTGTCTCTTCGGTGAGGGACTTGTTTGTGGCCCAGGCTGGCGCGGTGAACTGCAGCGTTGAGGTGCGGTCGGCAGCGTCGCCGGTGGCGGTCGATGTTGCAGTGGCGATGGCCTTCTTCTTGGCGATAGAGAGGTCCATGGTCGAGGCGGTCGCCGTAGTGCTGAGGCCGGGCGTGAAGGTGAGTGCGACGGTGTGCTTGTCGCCGCCCTTGGCCGCAGGCATGTAGAGGACGCGGTCGGTGGTGAAGGTGTCGCCGGTGCGCGTGGCTTCGACAATCGTGTTCACGGCGGGGTGGAAGCGATCGGTGGCGCTGAGGGTGAAGTGTGTGCCGTCGACTTTGTCGATCTTGAGCGTGAGGTGGTCGCGGCGGTCGTCGTCGAGCTCCCAGGTGTTGCCGGCGGTGAGGGCCGCGGGATACTTCGCGACCGTCCAGGTCTGCGTGCCCTTGTAGAAGACGATCGTGTGAGCGCTGGAGGTGATGGCGCCGCGATAGGCGACGAAGTACGGTGGGTGGCTGATCTCTTTCCAGACTTCGGCGGTGGAGACGGTGTCACCGATCTTGAGTGCGGTGCCTTCGCCGGCCACGGCGCCGAGTTCGCGATAAGCGAAGATGGGGATCGGCGCATCGGGGATGGGCTGCAGGCCGGAGCCCTGGGCCGAGATGTCAGAGCCCTGCACGAAGCGGAACTCGACGGGCTTTTCGTCGTGGGTGGAGAAGCGAACGGTGGACGCGGCGCCGACCTTGTCGGAGTCGTCAATCTCCACCGCGAAGTCGGTCTTGTAGCTCTCTTCGCCCGACGCTTTGTAATACAAAGTGAGCGCGTCGGTGTTGGAGTAGTTGACGCGCTTGCCGTCCCGGGTGGTGAAGCTGGCGTGATAGCTGGGGTGCTTGCCGTCGGAGGTGTCCGCTTCAAACATGAACATGCTGTAGGGCAGTTCCGGACCGGTGAGGAACTGGATGTACTGCGTGGGCCAGTACTGGTAACTGACGAGCGGGCCGAGGGTGGGCGGCGCCGGTTTGGTTGGCGCTGCAGTGCTTTGGGCGGCGGCGGTCAGGGTGGTTGCGGTGAGTGCCGCGAAGAGAGCGATGGTCGTGCGCATGGTTCGTCACCTCGGCGGCTGAAGCCGCGGTTTGTGGTGCGTTGGAGTTTCTACCTCGGCGGCTGAAGCCGATATCTCCGGGGCTAGAAGGCGAAGCGGAGGCCGGCTTCGATGCGGCGGCCGGGGTCTGCGGCGTAGGCGCGGTTGAAAAGTGGGCTGCCGAGCACGCCGCCGACGGCCGTGACGTTGGTGTGGTTCAGCAGGTTGGCGGAGCGGATGTTTGCGGTGAGCGAGCGGGCTTCGCTGTTGGCGTGGTGCGGCAGCTTGAACTCGCGGCTGAGGTTGGCGTCGAGGTGGATATTCCACGGCAACGTGCCGGCGTTGCGGGTGATGGATGCGGCAGTGCTGGCCGTGTTGCTGGTGAGCGTGCCGAACGGTGTGGCGATGGCGCTTGCGTCGCTTTGCGATGCAAAGTATGGGCGATCGTTGAAGATGCCGTCGCCGTTGTTGTCGAAGCCGGTGGTGATGTTGAAGGGCGTGCCGCTGGCCGCGTCGAACTGGTTGGAAAGAACGAAGCCGAGCGGGAAGACGTAGTTTGTGAAAGCGATGACGTGATGCGTGTTCTGCCAGGTGGGCCGGGCGTACTCGCCGGCTTCGGAGTAGCTGGATTGCGGGAACAGCGCGTTCGTGTCGGCGTTCGTGCGCAGGTTCATGCGGATGTAGCCGGCGAAGATCTGCAGGCGTTTGAACGAGTGCTGGTCGACGCCGGCGAAGAGCACGTTGCCACCCAGGTTGCCGGTCTGCTGGTACTGGTAGAGGTTCAGGTCGGGCGCGCCGGGGCGCGTGTTGTTGGGGTTGGCCTGCGTGGATGCGGTGGGGAGCGGCGCGTTGATGTTGCGCGAGCGCAGGTCGTTCCAGGCGCGGGCGAGGTAGAGGTTGACCTGTGCGTGCCAGTGCTGCGGGAAGTCGTGCTCGATGCCGAAGTGGGTTTGGATGGACGGGACCTGCGAGAGTTGCGGCAGGGGTGCGCGCAGCGTGGTCACGCGGGCGGTGCCCGTCGTTAGAGGTGCTGTGTATTGCGGGTTGGTGATTTGGAGCTGTGTCTGGTTGATGCCGTTGAGGCGGTTCGCTTCGAGCGTCGTTTGATTGTCGATGGCGCTGAAGAAAAGGCCGGTGCGCGCGTGCAGCACCCAGCGCTGCTTGCGGTCGGGCGCCCAGGCTACGCCGATGCGCGGAGCGATGTTGCCGAGCGTGGTGGGTGCGGTTTGCATGGACCAGCGAAGGCCGCCGGAGAGTTCGAGGCGCGGGCGCAGCTTCCACTGGTCCTGTGCGAAGAGAACCACGCGCAGTTGATTCAGGCCGAGCGGGATCGCTCCGGTGGTGATGGCGAACTGCGTGGGCGTGCCGCCGGGCAGGTTGAGGAGGGCGCGGCGGTACTGCTCCAGGCCGGTGATGACGGTCGTCTGCGACGTCGCGGTGTTGTTCGCGTTGAGCACAGGCGCAGTGCCGCCGCCAAAGATGAAGGTGCCGTTGTGGTTGGTCGGCAGATCGTCATTCAAACGGATGTTCAAGAGTTGCAGGCCGGCCTTGATGCTGTGCTTCTTACGCTGCAGGAGGATGTCGTCGTCGAACTCGGTGTCGAGTTCGTGCGAGCGGAGGGCCTGGGTGGTGGCGCCGCCGCCGGTGAACGCGCCGGCCACGGAGAGCTGCGGTGCCGAGCTGAGCGGTGTGTCGTCGCGCAGGCGCCAGGTGAGGCCGAGGCGTGATTCATGCAAGAGGTTGGCGCTGACTGTCTGCAGGTTGGTGAGGCGGATCGAGTGTTCGCTCTGCGCGGAGTTGTAGCCCGCCTGCTGCAGCGTGGTGCCGCCCACGCCCTGGTTCGTCAGGCCGTTGACGGTGGCGGTGTAGGTGCCGGTGAAGTTGTTGTGCGGGCCGAGCAGCAGGCCGAAGCGCGCGGAGGCTTCCCAGAGCGACTGCGGCGTGGCGACGTTGGCGGTGACCTGTTGCGGCTGCGCGTTTGCGTCGAGCGTGACGGCGTTGACCACGGCGAACTGATCGATCTGGCGGTGCTCGAGCGCGACGAAGAAGTCGGCGCGATTTGTCTTGATGGGCCCGCCGAGTTCGAAGCCGTAACGCTGCCGGCCGATGGCGGCTTTGCTGGGCGCGAAGGGGTCGGCGGCGTTGAGGAATTGGCCGGACTGCGTGGTGAAGAGAGCGCCGTGCAGCTTGCCCTGGCCGGGCTTGGTGTAAATCTCGACGCGGCCACCCTGGTAGGGCGGGCGCTCGTACTCGGCGGAGAAGAGGTCGGGGTTGACGCGGATGAAGGCGATGGCTGACTTGGGCGGGATGCGGCCGCCATTCTGGAAGCCGTCGACCGCGATGATGGCTTGGCCGGGGGCGCCACCCGCGGCGGCGGCGAGGACCTGGAGTTGGCGGCCGAACTCGTCGGGGTCGTCGGCGAGCTGCTTGATCTCGTCGCCCTTGAGTTCCTTGGTGCCGGCGACGCTGGTGTTCGAGACGGGGTCTTCGTCGACGGCGTCGATGGTTTCGGCGGTGGAGGGCTTGAGGCGAAGCGTGAGGGTGCGAGCCGGATCAAGCTTCGCGGTGACGGTCTCGAAGTTCTCGGCGGCGACGCGCGCGGTGTGCGCCGCGGAGGTAAGGCACGCGGTGGCGAAATGGCCGTGCGCGTCGGTGATGCCGGCGGATTTGTTGTCGACCACGACGCTTGCGCCGACGATGGCGGCGCCGGTGGAGTCAAGCACCTCGATCTGGGCGCGGCTGCAGTCCTGTGCGCGGGTGTTCGCAACGATCAGAACAGCGGCGGCGAGCGGTGTTGCTGCAAGCAGGGCTTTGTGGCGCATCTGGATCTCCTCTGGTACGAGATCCAGCTTCGCGGTTGCTGCGTGACGATTGGAGTGCCGTGCGTCAGGAGCGCGGGGTGACAGGTGTCATGTGGCCCGGGGTGGAGAAGGCAACAGGGCTCAGGGAGTAGGGAGTAGCCAGTGTGAGCTGTAAGTCTGGGCGCGGCGCGGCCGACTGGCGGGCGTGCCGATCCTGAGCGAAAGCAGACCCTTCGCTTTGCTCAGGATGACACCGGTTGAGGGGTTTCCTGCACAGGAAGCGGACAATCCGTTCGATTGATTACAGGGCGAGGAGGAGGACTTTGCCGTCGGCGCCTTTTTGGGCGTAGGCCTGGGCTTCGCCGGCCTGTTCGAGCGGGAAGCGGGTGGCGATGGGCAAGGTGAACTTGCCGTCGCGCAGGTCTTCGGCGAAGGCCTTCAGGCGCTGCGGATCGGGGTGGGCGCGCATGGGAGAGACGCGGACGCCGGGGTGCAGCTCAGAGCCCGCGACTGGGCCGAGCAGGCTGCCGAAGACGCCGCCTTCGCGGACGTGGTTGAGGAGCTTGGTTGCGGTCTCGCCACCGACGGTGTCGGCTACGGCGTCGAACTGGCCGAGGTTCTGCATAGCTTCGTCGTCATCGAGGGCGACCACGCCGTCTACGCCGAGAGTCTGCGCTTTGTCGATCTGCTTCTTGCGGACGCCGGCGATGACCTTGGCGCCGAGCGTTTTGGCGGAGTGCACGGCGGAGCGGCCGACGCTGCCCAACGCTCCGGTGACGAGCACGGTTTGGCCGGGCTGGAGCGCGCAGGCTTCGCGGATGAGCTGGTCGCCGGTGAGGGTGACGAGCGGGAGCGCGGCGGCATCGACGGTGTCTACGCCTTCGGGGATGTGCGTGATGTCGGTTGCGGGGACTTTGACCAGCGAGGCGTAGGTGCTGTTGGTCAGCGCGATGACGCGGTCGCCGACGGCCACGCCCGCGACGCGCGAGCCGATGCGGTGCACCAGGCCACTTACGTCGCGGCCGAGGATGGCAGGCAGGCTAACGCCCATCATGCCAGCGATCTCGCCGCTGCCGCGGACTTTGTAGTCCACGGGGTTTACGCTGCTGGCTGCGGTGGCGATCAGGACTTCGTCGTCGCTGATCTCCGGGTCGGGGACGTCGGTCTTGTACAGGAGCTTTTCCGGACCGCCGAACTCTTCGAGCACCACTGCTTTCATCGTTGCCTCCGCTTGCCTGTGATTGGGATGCAGGCTGCGATGGCCAGGGCTAAAGCCCTGTTCGTTGGTTCAGCTATTAGGGCCCTGAAGGGCCCTGCTCCCTCCGAGGCATGGGGGGGCTAGCGCGGAATGGCGGGTTGCTCGGCGAGGGCTACGTGCGCGGAATCGAGGCCGGGGGAGCGCGGGTCCATCGCATTGCGCAGGTAGGCTTCGACGCGGGTCCAAACGGCGGGGTCGTTCTCGATCATAATGTGCTGCCGCATGAAGGTGCGGGCGAACCAGGGGAAGCGGGCGATGTCGACCGCGTGCTGCGCGTTGTAGTGGTACTGCTCGTTGGCCAGGATGCGGGTGTGGGCGGGGTCCTGCGCGTGGATGGCTTCGCGTCCGCGGAGCAGGCCGTCGCGCTGGTACAGGTTCACGGCTTCGTGCACGTTGGAGGGGATTTCCGCGTCGTTCTCGCCGGGCTTCTGCACGGAGTCGACCTGGACCGTGAGTGCGACGGGGATGTTCTGCGTCTGCAACTGACGGGCGAGGGCAATGGTTTCCGACGCGCCCCAGCTATGGCCGTAGATGGCGATGTTGACGGCGCGGCGCTCGGCTTCGCTGATCCTGCCATCGCCGTCCTGGTCGATGAGATGGAGAACCGAGCGCAGTGCGGAACCGCCATTGTGGTTGGCGAAGACGAGCACGTGGAGGTTGTCCGCTGCGGGCTCGCGCAGGTCTTGGGCGATCGTCGCTTCTTTGTGCAGGAGGTTGTCGGCGTGAACGCGACCGCCCATGAAACCGACAATAAGGCGCAGGGGACGAATCGCGGGGCGCGCGTTCGAGGGCTTCGCCGCGTCGGGGCCTGAAGCGGCATGCGCAAGAGGCGCAAACAAAGCGCTGCAGAGGAGGATGGCGGTGCAGGCGAGGCGGTGAGCGGAAGTCTTGCAGGACGACATAGGAAGCGATGTTAGACCCGCCAAGTAGTGTTCGTGATCCCCCTTTCGTGGGGGCAGCACGAGGCCAACAAACTTGTTGATGACATCAGGCGTCGCTGGTGCAAGTTGCTGCTGTTATGAACTTTCCACGTCGCCAACCAGTACCGCACACGGATTTGTGCAGCGCCGTGGAAGAGGGCCGGCGGGTGCGGTGGCCCGGCTTGTCGCTACGGAGCGGACGCCGTGGCCGGAATAGACGTTTGCTCCGGCAGGTAAGGCGGAGCGTCGTGGTCGAACTTGTAGCGCCCCGTGGTCACGTACGCGATGGCGGAGACGCCGATCACCTCCGGCTCCACGATCAGCAGAGGGATGAACCACTTCTTGACCTTGAGGAGCGATTCGGAGACGCCGCGGATGCGATGGCTGCGGGCGATGCCGCCGCCCGTTTGCACCAGGATGTATTGGCGCACAGGTGTGTCCGGGTGCTTCTGCCCGTATTTCACCAGGCACTTGGCCACCTGCTTGGGCGTGGTCAGGCCGAAGTCCGCGACGTAATTGCGGTGGATCGCGTGAGGAAAGTAGATGTTGAGGACGGCGCGGCTGAAGTCGGCGCAATTGTGCAAGAAGAAGTTGAAGTGGCTCTTGTTGGCGCCGGCGTTGAACTCCGCGATGAAGTGGTCGTCCTGCTCGGGTGTGCTCGCGATTTCAAAAACGTGGGCGGTACGGTCAAAGAGCGAGCCGACGAGCTGCGTCCAATTGCCCTTGGGTGCGTTGCCGTTCTCGTCCGGCGGCACAAGGTCGGTGAGGTGTGCCCGCCAGTACTTTTCACGGACAGCCATTTCCTCGTCGCGATTGCGCAGCGAGACGGGCGCGTCCTTCACGTCGTCGACGGAATACAGATAGGGGATCAGCGGCATGGCGAGCCAGTCGTCGTGATGCACCTTGTGATACCGGCTGATGACGACGCCGGTCTCGCCCGGCTGACACCGCCGCAGATGCGTGGGGTTGTCGGCGCAGACGTGATCCAGGTAAATGGCTGCGTGACCAGTGGGGCTCCAGGAGCCGAGGTGGCCGTACGGATCCTCCATGAAGAGAGCAACGGAGGCGCGGAGCGGCATGGCACTGAGGGCGGCGCCGATGAGCGAGAAAGGAAGAAGGCGACGCAGCAGAGACATGCTTGGGGGAGAGCTCCTGGGCCGGGGAAAAAAGGCTTTCTGTACTAGACGCAAATGCGGCGCGGCCATAGGACGCGCCCGCTCCTGTTTGTGGGCTTTGGAGCGTGTTTTCACAAAATGGCCACGGTTCGGCCGTGGGCGGGACTACAGGTACGGGTCGCCTTCGTGCGTGGTGGCAAGGCGGGAGAGCAGGTTCATACGCGAGCGCAGGGTCTTGCGGATGTACGGCAGCATGATGACGCGGGCGACCAGGTCACCGGCGATGCCGAAGGGAAGGGCAAAGCGGATCTCGTCCTGCAGCAGGGTGCGATCTGAGCCGTCGGCGAGCATGTGATGGCCGTGCTGGAAGAAGGCGAAGCGGCCGCGCGCCTGGGTGTCCTGAAAGTACGCGACGTGGTTGCCGCGACTGTCGGTGTGGGGCGCGGCGAAGTCGGTGATGAGGGTGAGGTGGAACTGCGGCAGGCCGAAGAGCCAACCGCGCCAGAGCACCTGGCTGTTGGCCTCTACGTGGCCGGTGGTGACACCCGCGACGGGCTGGAAGCCGAGCGTGCGCTGCACGACCGGCACGGAGGTGGAGAGTGCGAAGACGCGATGGAGCGGTGCTGGGATGAGTTGCCGGTCGCGGATGGTGAAGAGCATCTGGTGCCTTGGATGCTCTTTGCCAACAGAGAACCTACTCGGTGCTGTCGTGAATGGTGGTGAGCTTCAGGATCTCCATCTCACGCTTACCGTTCGGTGTTGTCACGGTAACGGTGTCGCCTACCTCTTTGCCGACGAGGGCACGGCCGATGGGTGAGGTGGTGCTGATCAGGCCCTTGGTCACGTCGGACTCTTCGCTGGTGACGAGCTTGTAGGAGATGTCCTCGTCCTTGGCTTCGTCATGGACGATGACAGTGGAGCCGAAGCCGACCTTGTCATGCGGGATGTTGTCGAGCTTGACGAGGGAGAGCTCGCCCATGCGCTTTTTGAGCTGGCCGAGGCGGGCATTGACGAACTCCTGGCGCTGCTTGGCCATGTGATATTCGGCGTTTTCGCTCAGGTCGCCCAGGGCCACGGCGCGCTTGATCTCAGCGGGCAGCTCGGTGGTCAGCTCGTATTCGAGCACGTTGATTTCTTCCTGCAGCTTCTTGGTGATATCGAGCATGTGTCTGGTCCCTGGGGTGAGGTGGCTGCGGTGCAGCGTCAGGCTAAAGGGCGTGTGTGGAACGCTGTGGGCCGGTACAGTCGCGGCGGTGCGGTCTTCCGGCACGTGAGCCTGAAGCAATCATTATACGGATTCGGTCGCATAGCCCTCATGCGCAAGGCGGCGGTGGTCGAGGAAGGCTTGCAGGATGAGCACGGCGGCGACCTGGTCGATGATGCCTTTGCGGCCGATCTTTTCGTGGCCCATGGTGTCAAGCTGGCGGTGCGCCTCGGTGGTGGTCAGGCGCTCGTCCCACAGGTGCAGCGGCAGGCCGAACTCGGCGCGGACGGCTTCGGCGAAGGCTTGCGCTTTCTGCGCCTGCGGGCTTAGGTCGCCGCTCATGTACAGCGGATTGCCGGCGACGATCTCGGTGATGGCGTGTTTGCGGAGGACTCGGCCGATCGATTTGAGATCGTGGCGAAGCGAGCTGCGGACGAGCGTGAGCAGCGGCTGGGCAAGCGTGCCGAAGGGGTCGGAGATGGCGAGGCCGATACGGCGATCTCCGATGTCGAGACCCAGGATGCGGGGCTGCTCTTGCATGGCTTGATGAGAACAGCGAGGGAGCGCGGCGGCAAGTCGATCGCAGGCAAGAGGGAACAGGGAATAGGGAGTAGCGGGACGGCGCAAGGCGGAGGAGTGAGAGGGGTTGTGGTCGACAGGCGCCTCGCTGACCCCTGTGCCCTGCTGCCTGCTCCCTGCTTTTTGGTGCGCCATGCCGCGGCTTTGTTCGACTTCGGCGACGCAGGCGTCGTCCTACTCACCATGTCCTGGCTCTTTGTCCTGTTTGCTGCCACCGCGGGTGCGCTGAATCCGTTTCAGAACGTGAACGCTGAGTTGAACAAGCACCTGCAGCAGCCGGTGTGGGCGGCGGCGTGGGTCTACCTGAGTGGGTTCCTGGGCGTGATGCTGCTGCAGGCGATTGTGCGGCAGGCGTGGCCGGGGCAAGCCATTACGAGCGCGCCGTGGTGGGCCTGGTTTGGCGGCCTGCTTTCGATCGTCACCACCATGATCGGCCTGATGTTTGCGCAGAAGCTGGGGTCAGGCATCTTTACGGGCGTCTCCATCTCGGCGTCGATCCTGGTGAGCATCCTGCTGGACCACATGGGCTGGATCGGGTTCAAGCAGCACCCGGCGTCGCCGATGCGGCTGGCCGGCGCGGGGCTGATGGTGCTGGGCGTGTGGCTGGTGTCGCGGTTTTAGTGGGACGTGGATGGCTGTGACTGGGGCTGGACCGGCGAGACTTGCGGCAGTTGCTTGACGACGCACTGCGGCGGATCACACGCATTCGCGGGGCCGCCGACCATGTGCAGCGTGGGCACGCGGTCCTTCGCAGCGGGCAGCGGCGGGAACGCGGCGTGCGGTTCGGCCTGGTACCAGTAGGCGACGGAGAACCAGTTGTCGGACCGGTGATTGCCGTGGCCGTGTTCCATGGTGGCGATGAAGGATTTGGTGAAGGGGATGGGCGCTTCGGTGTGGAAGCGGTACATCAGGTTGCGCGCGCCCGTGCGCCACGGCTGCACCAGCGGGGCGCCGTAGCGCATGTAGCTGAAGGGTGAGCCTTCGCCCCAGGCACCACCAAAGCCCCAAGCGCCCAGGAAGTAGTCTTCGCCGCCAGTACCGCGCCAACTGGGCGTGCTTTCGCCATCGACGAAGAACATTTCGTCGCCCTCGCCCCACCAGTCGTCCTGGTTCTGCAGAATGCCGAGCGTGACGCCGACGAAGTGACCGTGACCGGTGGCTTCGAGGAACTTGTAGTTGTCCTGGCCGGTGGTGTTTTGTACTGCGTTCACGGCTTTGTCGCCGTCGCCCTGCCAGGCGTTGAAGGTGCCCTGTGTGGGCGATTGCTGCCGGTACTGCGCGTGGAAGTAGAGGGTGTCGGCCGGCAGCTTGCGGTGGTGCTGCATGTACTCGATGGAGAAGTAGAGCGCGCTGACGGGTACTGTGCCTTCGTTGGTGATGGTGATGCGGGCGTGCTTCGCAAACGGCATGGGGAAGAAGGTGTTGAGGGCGCGCTCGTGGCCGACGCTTAGGTACTCGGCCTGCCAATCGACATAGTCACCGGTCTCAAGCCCGAAGAAGTCACCCAGCGGCGACTCGACGCTGGGCGTGGCTTCGCCGTCCCAGTACATGCGCAGCACCAGGTTCTTCAGGTGGTTCGGGTCGTTGCTGCTGATGGTGAACCATTGGTGCGCGACGGTGCCGGGGCCGTCCACGTCGAGCAGCGTGAGGGTGGCGCCGGCGGCGAGTTTGGCGGCGTCGTTGTTGGTGCCCAGCGGGTCGTTGCTGCTGACCTTGTGCATGGTGTACTGCTGTGGCTGCGTAAGGTCTGGCGCGTTGTGCTGCGCCACGAGCGCAGAGGCCGAAAGGCAAGACGCAGCAAAGAGCAGGGAGGCGAGACGCATGGCAGCATTATGCGTGTTGCCCTGTGATGCTTCCCAGCGGGACCGATCAGTCGAAGAGCGCGATGCCCGCGCGGTCCAGGGTTTCGAACGCGATCTGCGTGTCTTCGGCGACCGGAATGAAATGGTCGGTCAGGCGCGGGTCGGCGAGGATCGCATTGGCGGTGGCCAGAGCTTCGGCCGGCAGATCCAGTTGCAGAAGAGTGGCGCGAACCTCTTCGTCCGTCTGATCGGAAAGAAGCTCCTGGCCGCCGGTGCCGGAAGGTCCGAGTGCGGTTTTACCGCTGATGCGAAGGTCGTACCGGGGTTGGTCCTGAGAGCGTGCGCGGCGGAGCGCGATCGTACACAGCATTGGGGTTCAACTCCTGCAGTGGTTGGACGCTCAATGCTCGCCGCCTGCGCAGAGAGAAGCTTCTGTGCCGGTTCAGGGCTCATTCTGAGCGCACTACCGATAAGCCGACTTCTCATTACCAATGCTCCTCTTTGTGGACTAAGCTTTCTGCACGATGCCCGAGCGTTACCCAGAATCCGTCTCCGGTGATTTCTACGTCGAACGCCACTGCTGTACTTCATGTGGTTATCCACTAGTACTTGCCCCATCTTTGATTGGTTGGGCAGACGCGCAAAGGAGTCATTGCTATTGGATGAAGCAGCCAGAAACACACGAGGAGCTGCGTCAGGCATTCCTGATTTTCGATGGTCAAGAACTCGGGTGTCACCGCTACGCAGGAGCTGACCCGGAGATCCAGGCCCGCCTTGGACCCCAAAACTGCGACCACCCTCTGGCGAGCCTCGCAGTTCCCGAGCCGGTCAAACGCGAACTGCAACTTCTACCTGCCACAAGAAGGAACTGGCTAGAGCGCATGTTCGCATACTTTCTTCGCTACCGGTCCCGCTAAACGCCGCTGTCGGAAGCTGATCTTCTGCGTTACTGGTGGGATAGCAGTGAACGAAGCGAGTCCGAGGCTTCGTGGTTCTTGGGGTTTAGCTCCAGAGCTTTGCGGTAGGCGGCGATCGCTTCGGTTGGCTTGCCGTTTTGCGCATACCCTTCGCCCAGGCTGTCAAAGGCGTTAGAGCTTTGTGGCCAGCGCGCAACGTTGGATTGGAACAGTGCCAATGCGGCCTTTGGGTCTGTGCCAAGCAGACCGCCTCCCCAGTTGTTGACGTACGCTTCGGACAAGGTCAAGCGAGGAAAGCGGCTTCTGGTGCGCTGCACGGAGCCGTCCACGTCGCCGTAATGAGTCCTTGTCAGATCGGCCTTGAGCGCATCCAGCGCTGGAGTACCTTCCACGGCTGCAAAGAGTGTGTCGGCGAGCTGGTAGAGGCGTTCTTCCGTGTCACCGGATCGATTTGCGAGCAGCACGATGCCGTAGCCTCGCTCTGGGTAGAGTTCGACGTAGCTCGCACTGCCGAACGTTCCACCGGAGGCATTCAGCTTGAGCGCACCTTCCACGTTGCGGCTGATTTGCCAGCCCAGGCCCACGGCACCGGTCTCCACGTTGCCGAAGGCAGGCTTCTGCGTCAGACGGATGGGCTCTGCTGCAGGCGCCAGTTCTGTCTGGAGGAACTTAGCCATGTCTGCCACGCTGAAGCGCAGACCACCGGCGGCAAGAACGGCGCTCTGATTGCTTTGCGGCATAGCAACGTGATGAAGATCGTAGCCCTGCACCATGCGGGCAGGGCTGTCGGCGCGCACGCCGTTGCCCATGCCAAGTGGTGCTTGTATCTTCGCGCGAAGCAAGGTCGCAAACGACTCTCCGTAGACCCTGCTCAGGATGTAGCCGAGCAGTTCTGCGGCAAGATTGGAATGCCTGGGCTCAAGGCCAGGCTTTCCCTGCAACGAGATCGTGTGAAGATCCTGCAGCATGTTTGCTTCGGTGTAACTGTTCAGAGCCTTCGCGAGGGCGAAAGCCTTGTCCTGTTCCGGTACGTGCGCCGTAACCGCGTGAAAGTCCGGCAGGTTATCGGGCAAGGCGGAGGTCGTGTCCGCAAGGTCGATGATGCGCACGGGTGAACCGCCGAAGCTGAGATTTGGGTACTCGCCCGGAAGGTAACGCCGGATGTCGTCCTCTAAACCGAGCTTGCCGTCGAGCACGGCGTGCGCCAGCAGCAGGCTGGTAAACAGCTTGGTGATGGAACCTATTTCGTAGACGCTGCTGTTCGTGGGCCTGACCTGTTTGCCGGGTTCCGTGGTGCCGAAGTGGAAGAACTCGACTTGCCCTGCCTTGATGATCGCGATCGAGAGGGCGTCGGAGCGATCGGATGAAACGAACAGTTGCCCCGCGTGGTTCAAGGCGTCTTCTGCCCGCGGCGGTAGCACTCTTTGCTGCGCAGGGGACACCGCGGTCTGGACTGCCAACGCAATCGTGAGTGCAAGAAGGCAGCGCCGCTTCCGAGCGGTAAGCCGAGGTGAAGTCATCGCTTTGATGCTACTGGCGCGGGCCGAGGGATTGGCGTAAGTATTTTGCCAGAGGGTGTAATACGGGGGCAGTTGGTGCGTTCTAACAGGTAGACGCTCATCGGCGTCCCAAGGAGGAGAAGAGCCATGAAGTGCAACTGTCCCTGCGGAGCGAACTGCCAGTGTGTGGATTGCCCCTGCGAGAAACACGACTAGTGCTGCTGAACAGAGGGCGGGCGTGGATCCGGTCCATGCCTGCCCTTTGTAATTCCCTGTCTGAAGCCCTCTCTGGTTGCTGTTCTGAATGCCCTTCGTTATGCCTGTTGATTCGTTAGAGCATCTGCTGAGCCGGCGCGCGCTGTTTCTGGCGTTCGTTCGGCGCCGTGTGCCGGATGCCGCGGCTGCGGAAGACATTCTGCAGAGCTGCTACGTGCGCGCGCTGGAGCATCGCGACGAGTTCGACTCGGGTGAGTCTGCGGTGGCCTGGTTCTATCGCCTGCTGCGCAATGCCGTGATCGACAACTACCGTCGAGCGCAGTCGCAGAGCAAGGCGCTGACCGCGTGGGGGCGCGAGATGGAGGGAGCGGCACAGCCCTCCCCAGAGATGCAGAGGGATGTGTGTGCCTGCCTTTCCAGCGTGGTCGACGACCTGAAGCCGGAGTACGCCGACGCGATCCGGCAGGTGGACCTGAACGAGCAGAAGGTGCAGGATTTCGCGGAGCAGCGCAACCTCACCGCTTCCAACGCGGGCGTACGCGTTCACCGGGCCCGGGCTGCATTGCGCAAGCAGTTGCTTCGCACTTGCGGCAGTTGTGCCGAGCACGGCTGCCTGGATTGCGTGTGCCGCAAGGCGCACCCCGGTGCAGCAGGCTGTTCCTGACAAGCGCGGCAACTCCGGCTGCACGGTGAGCTTGTTTTAGCCTGAGGCAGTACAAGGGCGGCTGGAGGGTGATGTGAAGCAGGCAGTGCACAAGGTTGAGGTGGCGACGCGGGGGCAGGGTTTGTATGAGATGACGTCGCAGGTGGCGCAGTGGGTACGGCAGCAGGAGATGGAGACGGGGCTGTTGACTGTGTTCTGCCGGCACACGTCGGCGTCGCTCTTGATCCAGGAGAATGCGGATCCAACGGTCCGCGTGGACCTGAAGAACTACTTCTCACGCATCGCTCCGGAGAACGGGCCGTACCAGCACGATAGCGAGGGACCGGATGACATGCCGGCGCACCTGAAGACGGCGCTCACCTCGGTGCAGTTGTCGATCCCGCTGGTGGGCGGTCGGCTTGCGCTGGGAACGTGGCAGGGAATTTACCTGTTCGAACACCGTGACCGGCCGCACCGGCGCGAGATCGTGCTGCACCTGATCGGCGAGTAATGGCTGCCCGGCTTCCGCGTCGCCTGGGCTGAAGCGGTTGGCCGCATAAGCGACACCGATGTGAAACGATCCAGCATGGTCACAAAGACGAAGCAGCACTTTCTGGCGCTGGATGGATTGCGTGGCGTAGCAGCGCTGGCGGTGGTCGTCTTTCACTTCATGGAGATGGCGATCTACAACTACAACGTGCTCTGGATCGGGCACGGCTGGCTTGCGGTCGACTTCTTCTTTTGCCTGTCCGGGTTCGTGATCGGCTACGCGTACGACGACCGGATCCGGCAGATGGGACTCAAGAAGTTTCTGGAGGTGCGGCTGATCCGGCTGCACCCGATGGTGGTGTTCGGGTCGGTGCTGGGATTGCTGACGCTGCTATGGGATCCGAATCGCACGAGCGCGCTCGCCTACAGCGCAGGCAAGGTTGCGACAATGTTTGTCACGTCGGTGCTGCTGATTCCGTACCCGGTGATGCACGAGCGCGGATACAGCCTGTTCAGCCTGAACTCGCCGGCCTGGTCGCTGTTCTGGGAGTATGTGGCGAACGTGGTGTATGGGATCGTGCTGTTCCGGTTGCGGCGATCCTGGTTGATCGTGGCCACCGTCGCCGCTGCGATTGTGTTGTGCGGTGTGGGGCATAACGCCGGCAATCTGTGGGCCGGGTTCAACGGCAAGACGTTCTGGACGGGCGGCGCTCGCGTCAGCTTCTCGTTTCTGGCGGGGCTGCTGGTGTACCGGTCCAGGTGGATCGTTCGCAGCAGGCTCGGCTTTGGTTCGCTGTCGGTATTGCTTGTGCTGGCGTTTGTGATGCCGTATGCAACGGGCGGATGGCTGCGCGAAGCGGCAGTGATTCTCGTGTACTTTCCGTTGCTGGTGGCGCTGGGTGCAGGGGCGACTCTGGGACCGCGGGCAGAGAAGCTTTGTAAGTTTGCGGGTAACATCTCTTACCCGCTGTACATGACTCACTATGCGGTCATCTGGAGCTTTGGCGATTTCTACTCAAGCCACAAGCCGGATGCGGCGCACCTGGCAGCAATCGTGGTTGCGGGTACGTTGCTGCTCACTGCATTTGCGTATCTGGTGATGGTTCTGTACGACAAGCCGGTGCGGGCGTATCTGCGATCGAAGTTTGTATGAGGCGCAGGAAAATTAGTATGCGTGGGCTTGGGGATGTTAGACGAGGGCTATACTCGCGTCCATGATCCAGGCGCTCAGTCTACGCGGATGCTGGGCGCTTCGCTGCGCTCTCAACCTGGCACTTTGGATCACACCGCTCTCCGTTTTTAGCCAGGAAGCCAGGGCTCCCTTTGCTCCGCCTCAGGCAGGAGCCGTTCTGTTCCGGAACGCCACTTTGATCGACGGCGACGGAACACCTCCACGGGCGAACATGGACGTCCTCGTTGAGGGTGAGCGCATCGTCAGGGTTTTTCCGGATGTAGATCTCGATCCGCACCTGCTTTCGACGGCCAAGGTTGTGCCGCTTGCCGGACGGTTTGTCATCCCGGGTTTGATCGATGCTCACGTGCATCTCGCCACACCGCCGAATCGTCGCCAGGCTGAGGCCGTGCTGCGGCGTGATTTGTACGGCGGTGTCACCGCGGTAAGGGACATGGCCGATGACCTGCGGGCTGTTGGAGACCTTGCGCGCGCCAGTCTGGTGGGCGAGATCCCCGCCCCGGATATCTATTACGCAGCGCTCATGGCGGGACCGGATTTCTTCACGGACAAGCGGACTATTCAGGTATCCGCAGGCGGGCAGCCCGGGCGAGTTCCGTGGATGCAGGCGATCACCGCCACGACCGACCTACCGCTGGCAGTGGCAGAGGCGCGCGGCACGTATGCCAATGCCATCAAGCTCTACGGCGACCTCACCCCTGAACTGGCCGCCCGGATCACTGCGGAGGCGCACCGCCAAGGATTGCAGGTTTGGGCGCACGCAACGTTGTACCCAGCGAGGCCGTCCGAGGTCGTTGCTGCCGGCGTGGATGCCATCTCGCATGCTTGCCTGCTTGTGCGCGAGCCTGAGACGCATAGCCTTCGCTGGACCGATCCTCATCCGCCTCCAAACTTCGCAGCCTTTCGCGAGGGCAAAAATCCCGCTCTCGCTGCGTTGTTCACGGAGATGAAGCGGCGCGGCACGGTTCTGGATGCCACAGTTTGGGCGTACAGCCCTGACGCGGATGATTCCGGCACATCACCGCCTTTGCCACCGAGCACCTGCAACGATGTTCTGGGTGGAGCCATCACTGGCCAGGCTTATCGGGCAGGTGTGCTTATCGACGCCGGTACGGATAACGTCAGCCCCGCCAGCGACCCATGGCCGGATCTCTTCCACGAGCTTTCCGAACTCAAAGACAAGGCAGACATGCCACCGGCAGCGGTTCTGCAGTCGGCAACATCCATCGCCGCCCGCGCCACCGGACAGTCCGATCAGATGGGCAGCATCGCTCCTGGCAAGCTCGCCAACATGGTGGTCCTGTCTCGCGATCCGCTGCTCGATCTGGACAATCTCAAGTCCGTCGTGATCACCGTAAAGCGTGGTCGCGTCTTTGAACGCAGCGCCTATGTGCCGCTGCAGCAAGGCGATATCACCGATCACTGACCACCCTTGTTCGATTGGCGGTTCCGGCAAAGCGAAAGCGGTGGCTTGTGGCCACCGCTTCTGTGTTGGTGCTGAGGTGCGGGTCAGATGCGCATGGGCATGAGGATGTAGCGATACTTCTGGTCTTCGTTGCCGTCTTCGGGGCGCATCTGGCCAGCCGACTGCGAGTCCTTGAACTCGAGTCGGACTTCCGGGGTGTTGCCGACGGCCTTGAGGAAGTCGATGAGGTAGCTGGAGTTGAAGCCGACCATGAGCGGGTCGTAGTTGTAGGGTGTCTCGATGATGTCCTCAGATTCGCCGGAGTCGGTGGACTGCGAGGAGATGCGGAGCTCGTTCTGTTCGAGGCGAATCTTGATCGCGCCGGAGCGCTCGTCGGCGAACTGCGCGACGCGCTGCAGGGCACCCATCAGGTCCTCGGTGCGGACGATGACGAACTTGTTGTTGTCGCGCGGCAGAACGGCTTCGTAGTTGGGGAACTGGCCGGTCAGCTTGCGGCTGGTCAGAACGCGGCCGCCCATGCGGAAGAAGAGCGTGGTGTCGTCGTCGGCGAACTCGAGGAAGTCGGCGGACTCGTCGGCCGCGGTGGTGTTGGCCAGCAGCGAGGAGAGCTCGCCGAGGGCCTTGCGCGGGATGAGGGTCTTCTTCTCGCCGGTCACGCCGGAGAGCGACTCGCCCAGGCGCTCGATGTGCGCCAGGCGATGGCCGTCGGTGGCGACCATGGCCATGGACTCGGGCTTGAGCACGAGCAAGGCGCCGTTGAGGGTGTAGCGCGACTCCTCCGACGAGATGGCGAAGATGGTCTTCGCGACCATGCTGCGCAGGGCGCTGGCAGCGATCTTGGTCGCGCCCACGGCCGGGAACTCCGGCACCTGCGGGAAGTTGGCGCGGGCCATGCCGACCATCTTGGTGTTGGAGCGGCCGCTGCGGATCTGGACCCAGTGGTTGTCCTGCAGCTTGATGGATATTTCGCCTTCGGGCAAGAGGCGGATGTAGTCGTACAGCTTGCGCGCGGGAACGGTGCAGGCGCCGGGCTTCTTAACCTTGGCCGGGCAACTGGTGCGCAGGCTCTGGTCGAGGTCGGTCGCGGTGATGGTGAGGCGGTCGTCCGAGGCCTCAAACAGGAAATTCGACAGGATCGGGATGGTGGTCTTGCGCTCGACGACGGACTGGGCCGCGGTGAGCTCGCGCAGGAGATCGGCGCGGGAGACGGTGATGTCGAGAGGGCCGACGGGCGGCTGCGCGGAGCTGCTGGTGTCCTCAGCGGGCGACGTGGCAAAGGTGGACATGGTGCGGATCTCCCGTTTGGTGCGGCTGTGCGGGTGCCGGATGACCCCGCTGCGCTGTGGCGTGTGAGCAAGGGTAACACTGCGCCGACGCGGTTGGAACGCCGCTCTACCAGCTTCATGGTAGCCGGTCCCAGGGGTGGGGAAAACGGTACGCGTGCAGTGGAGAACCGGACTCTGGCGGAGATCGCAAAGTTGCCATTGGCAAGCCACGACTTCCGGCCTTCGCGAGGATGGTTTCTAAGATCAGGAACTCTTCAGAGAGATATGTCTCGTAGTCGTCATCGTTGTTGCCGGAAATGTGGAAAGTCGTCGCAAGTGACAGCAGCACGGCTGGTTGCGATCCTGTCGCGATTTCTAAATCCGGTGCAGCTCCGTGTGAACCCTGTGTGTCCTCGGCCGGCCCGGTGCGGCGGAGTCCCAGAGGATGCACGGTTTCCACAGGGCTTTCGCGTTCGCCGGAAGGAACGGTGCGGCTTTGCGTGGGGAAACAGGTCCGAACCCTCATTTCGAGCAGCCTGCCGTGTCCAGCGGAATGCACAGGCTCCGTCGGTGGGCTGAGTAAAAGCCGGGTGTTCCGCAACGTCCACAGGTGACGCCAGCCTGTGGACGTTGTGGGCCGGAACTGGATGCAAGGAAGCCCGCAACAGGCCGGCCTGAAACTCGTCGGCCGGGCCGAATGACAGATGTCATGTGCGGGCAGTGAGACATCGGCCTTTCCGCCCGAAGGCCGCCGGTCGCACAATGGGTAGCAATGGAGCCCGCCCGGGTAGAGACGATGGATACGGCCGAATCCCAGAACCGCACGGCCGCGCAGCGCCCGCATCCGGCAGTGCAGGCGGACTCGCAACGGCGCACCGGAGCCAAAGAGGCAGGGTCCGGCACGGAGTTCTGGAAGAATTCGTCGGGCTCGGCGCGGATGATGCGGTATGTCTCGCTGCTGTACACGGGCTTCTGGGTGATCCAGCCGATCTACGAGCACTCCTGGGACAAGTGGCTCTCCTTCGGCATCACCTACGCCGCGTTCCTGGCGCTGTACTTTGCCATTCCGAATACGCACGGGCGATTCCAACGCATTCTGCTGGCGCAGATGTTTATGCTCGCCTTTGGCTACTACCCGTTCAACCAGAGTGCGTGTGGCGTCTTTGTTTACCCCATCGTCATCCTGGCGTTTGTCACGGGCAGCATGCGCACCTATGTGTCCATCCTGACCGCGCAATCCATCGGCATCCTGATCGAGGCCTATGTCTTCCACCTGCAGTGGTGGACCGCTGCGATGGCGATCTTCTTCTCGCTCGTGGTCGGCTTCAGCAACTTCGCCTATACCAAGCAGGAGCGGGCGTCGTGGCAGTTGCGCAAGGCGAACGACGAGATTGAGCACCTGGCGCAGGTGGCCGAGCGGGAACGGATCGCCCGCGACCTGCACGACCTCCTGGGCCATACGCTGACGTTGATCGCGATGAAGAGCGAGTTGGCGAACCGCTTGCTGCCGATCGACCTGCCACGTGCGGCGCAGGAGATGCAGGAGGTAGAACAGACCGCGCGCAAGGCGCTGGCCGAGGTGCGCGAGGCGGTGACGGGCTATCGCAGCGAAGGCATTGCAGCCGAGGTGCAGCGCGCCCGGCGGGCGCTGGTGGCCGCGGGTGTGCAACTGACCGTGAGCATGGAGCCGCTCGAACTGGCTCCGGCCGAGGCCAACGTGCTGTGCCTGGCGCTGCGCGAAGGCGTGACCAACATTGTGCGGCACGCGCATGCCAGCTCGGCGATGCTGCGGGTGGAGATCGACGGCAAATCGCTTCGAATGCGGCTGCAAGACGATGGCGTGGGCTGCGGGAATTGTGAGGGCAATGGGCTGCGGGGGATGCGTGAGCGG
Source organism: Terriglobus aquaticus (assembly GCF_025685415.1). NCBI lineage: Bacteria > Pseudomonadati > Acidobacteriota > Terriglobia > Terriglobales > Acidobacteriaceae > Terriglobus > Terriglobus aquaticus. The sequence goes on along the minus strand of NZ_JAGSYB010000001.1, from coordinate 3,069,005 downwards.
GTACAGCAGGCGGGTGGGTCGGTCGAGGTAAGCCCGGCGCGGGATGGCAAGGGCACTGCCTTAGAGCTGCGTCTGCCTGTCCGTCAAACCGCAGCGGTGAATCCGGCGCTGGCGGCGGAGCATGCAACGGTGCCGAAGCGCGTGCTGGATGGGGTGATGGGACAGATTGAGGAGCCGGCGCGATGAGCAAGATCAAGGTGTTGCTGGCGGAAGACCAGGGCATGGTGCGCGGTGCGCTGGCGGCGCTGCTGGGCATTGAGCCGGACATTGAGGTGATCGGCTCCGTGAGCAACGGGCAGGAGGCGTTTCGCGCGATGGCCACGCTGCGGCCAGACGTGGTGGTGACCGACATCGAGATGCCGGAGATGACCGGGCTGGAGCTGGCAGCGCGGGTGCGGGAGCTGTACCCCGACACGCGGGTGGTGATCGTGACCACGTTCGCGCGGCCAGGGTATCTGCGCCGTGCGCTGGATGCGGGCGCCTCAGGCTACCTCCTGAAAGACCGGCCGAGCGCGGAGCTTGCGGACGCGGTGCGGCGGGTGCATCGCGGCCTGCGCGTGGTGGACCCGGATCTGGCGGCAGAGATATGGAACGCGGAGCCTGACCCGCTGAGCGACCGCGAGCGCGAAATCCTGCGACGGGCGGGCGATGGGGAGGCGACGGCGGAGCTGGCGAGGTCGCTGCGCCTGAGTGAGGGCACGGTGCGGAACTATCTGTCGGAGGCGATCAGCAAGCTGGGTGCGGCCAACCGGATTGAGGCGGCGCGCATGGCTCGCGCGAAGGGCTGGCTGTAAGCAGCGGCTGCGGCTTCGGGCGAGCAGGCAGGCGTGGTTCGCTAGAGCTGGACTGCCTAGTTGCTGTTCTGCGCCAGCTTGCATCCAAGTTCGTAACACGGTGAAAGTTATTGGTAGCCCGGAAACTTTCGGCGACGGTATTCGTCGGTGAGAGCACGGGTCATGAGCGACAGTTTGCAGCGGCGCGAGCCGGGACGATCTCCATCGACGGCAGCGGCGCTGGCATGCGCGGCTGCAGGCGGGCTGCTGGTGTGCGCTGCGGCGTCTGGTCAGGTGCAGACGACAGCAGTAATTGATTCGGGCCCGTCCGCGCTGCCGGCAGCGCCGGATCAGGTGTCGCAAACCGTTCCGTTGTGCACGCTTGAGGGCAAGGTGAAGGGTTCCGACGGCGGCATCGTGCCGGGAGCTTCGCTGACGCTGCTGAATGAAGGCAAGGTGCGGGAACGCACAGCCACTAGCGACGCCGACGGCGATTACCTGATGGACAACGTGCCGTGCGGGCAGTTTGTGCTGAGCGTGACCATGCCCGGGTTTTCGCCGCTCGCCGTGGGTGGCGAGATGCTGGACAATGGCGAAGTCCTGCAAAAGGATGTGACCCTCAAGATCGCCGGGACGAACGAGTCGGTGAACGTGGTGGCGACGCAGGCGGAGATCGCGCAGGCACAGGTCTCTTTGCAGGAGCACCAGCGCATGGCGGGCGTGTTTCCGAACTTCTTCGTCAGCTACCAGTGGACGGCGGTGCCGCTGAAACCGCGGCAGAAATTCCAGTTGGCGGCACACACGGCCGTCGACCCCGCGAACTTTGTGCTGGCTGGCCTGATCGCGGGCGTCCAGCAGGCCAACAACAGCCTGCCCGGATATGGGCAGGGCGCGGCCGGGTACGGCAGCCGGTTCGGCGCGAATGTGGGCAACGTGGTCACGGGAACGTTCCTGGGCGGAGCGATTCTGCCCACGATTTTTCGGCAGGACCCGCGGTACTTCTATCGTGGAACGGGATCGACGCGGTCGCGGCTCTGGTACGCGGTAAGCCGGGCGTTTGTGACGCGGGGCGATAACGGGCACCAGCAGGTGAACTTTTCCGGCATGCTGGGCGACCTGGGGTCGGGTGCGATCAGTAATCTGTACGCCGTCGGAAAGGATCGGCAGGGCGCCAGCTTGACCCTGGAGAACGGGTTTCTGGCAATCGCGGGCGACTGCGTGAACAACACGCTGCAGGAGTTCGTTCTGCGTAAGCTGACGACGAAGACACGCGGCCGCCGCGGACAGGCGACGGATGGAACCAACGCGCCGTAGCAAGAGAGGCTTCAGCGACCTGCGAGCTGTGTGGCGTCTTCGACTCGAACGTTGATCTGATGCCTCCCAGACGCACAGAAAGGCCCCGCATAGCGCGGGGCCTTTGTTGATGCGATTCCGAAAAGCGGCTCGTGAACTCGCGGCTTTACTGAATCACGAGAGTCACGTTGACGGTCGCGGACGGGCTGTTGTTGACGTAGTCCGAGGCGGAGAAGACGACGTTGTAGGTTCCCTTGGGAGCACTGACGGTGCCGCTACCGCCAGTGGTCGTGGTGGAGAGGGGAGCGGATCCGGAACCGCAGCCAGACAGGCCGAAGGTGCCGGCCATGGCAGCCAGCGCGAGCAGACCGGTCATCCAGGCGCGTTTGCGGCGGAGGAATGCCGAGCCGAGGAGGCCGGTGAAGCTAACCGCGAGCAGTGGCAGGTTATGAGTTCCGGACAGTGGGGAGGTCTTGCGGGCTGCGGCGATAGCTTTGCGCGTGTCGCCGAAGACCTTAATCACGTTCGCACCCGAGCAATCTACGGAGCTAAAGGAGTATGTGATCGTCGTGGACACGCTCGCGTTGGCAGCGATACCGACATCGCCCTGGCCGATGAAGCAGCCGACCGTGGGAAGGTTGGAACCACTGGCGGCAACGGGCTGGTTGATGCCCACGATGCCGCTGTAGCCGTTGATGGAGGTGAGATTGAGCGTCCAGGTGCCGGAGTGAGCGGTGCTGCTGTTGATGGTCACCGTGGTCGGGGTCGCCGCCAGCGTGAGTCCGCCGTTGGTTGTGGAGACCGAAAGCGTAGTGGAAGCCGTGGCGCCGCTGAAGTTGGTGTCGCCCGCATAGGTGGCGTTGATGGTGTGTGTTCCAGTGGCGTAAGTGCCGGTGAATGTCACCGTAGCCAAACCAGGAGTTCCGGTGGCGCCACCGACGGGGATGCTGCCCAGGGCGACTGTCTGTGGGCTGCCACCATCCAGCGAAACCGTGACACTGCCAGTGGGCACGGTGGTTGAGGTGTTGCTGCTGGCGCGAACGGCTACAGTGATGCTCGTTGTATTCGCCGTGGTGACGGTCAGCGCCAGCGTGGGGGTACGGCCTGTGACGGCGAGCGTGGTGTTGAAGTTGCCGCTGAAGGCACCCAGATCCAGCGAACCCAGGCCGGAGGCAAGGTCGTAGCCTGCCGCGGCGCTGTAACCCAGCGTGCCGTTGACACAGCCCAGGGTGCCGGTCGCGCAAGGATCGTTGTTGTTGCCGCTGGTGATGTCGTGGAAGACGGACGGAGTGGTGCCGAACAGGCTGTACAGCAAGGGATTCAGGTTGCCCATGCCGGTGGTGTTGTTGTTGGCGCTGAGAATCATCGCCAAGGCACCGGCAAATGCCGGGGTGGGAAGCGACGTGCCACCGACCCGGCCGATGCCGAAGGCGGTGGAGGTGCAGGCACCCGTCGAGCTGCCGCTGACGAAGCTGCTGTCGCTGGTGCAGATCAGGTAGGCATCGTGCTCGGAAGCCGTAAAGCTGACGTCAGGGATGTCACGCGCGCCGTCGCTCGGGACGCCGTTGGCGACCTGCCAGTTGGGCTTGCCGAAGACGCGGCTGGCACCGCCGCCGCCGGCCGAGAGCGGGTCGGATGAGTTCTCGTTCCAGACGGATTCCGGGATGTAGCCGATGGCGGAGCCGTACTGGCCGTTGTTGGAGCCGCTCCAGTACGTGCTGCCGTTCGTGGTGTCGTTGAACTGGGTACCGCCGACGGCGGTGACGTAGGGCGAACTGGCTGGGTAGCTGACCTGCAGGCCGTCGTAGGCGGTGGTCACGCCCACGTCCTCGCAACCTGCTGCGCCGGTGTCGCCGGCTGAGACGAGGATCGTCTGGCCCTGGGCGTTTGCCTGGCGAAACGCAGCCTCCTGCCCCACCAGGGCCGCAAGCGAGTTCTCCGTTTCGCAACCGCCGTAGCTGTAGGTAAGGATGGGCGCGAGATTGTTGGTGATGGCGTAGTTCAGGGCGGTGGTGACGTCGGCGTTTGTCGCGCTGCCGGCGTACACGAAGGTAACGGATGCACCCGGTGCTACGCCGCTGGCGTATTCAAGGTCGGCTTCCGATTCCGTCTCGTCACCCTGGTAGGCGGTGGAGACGCCGGTATTGGGAACCAGAACCACGGTGGGCGCCTTGGGCGTCTGACCGGTGAGCTGCTGGAAGTAGGTGAGCTGGTTCAGGTCCACGGCGGACTGCCCGAGCACGGCGATTTTGATGCCGTTCCCGGTGTAGCCGGAGTTGAACAGGCCGTTGGCGTTGTAGATCTGTCGGAAATCCCACGGCGTGACGTAGTGGCTGCCGGTGGCGGAGGTGTTGTTCGGCCGCTGCCCGGCGAGGCTGCCGGAGTTCGCGGAAACTACACGGTGCAACGCGGGGCGCAGCCGGTAGCTGGACAGGCCGGTGATGGCGGACACGACGTTCTGCAGGGCAGAGGGGATTTGGGGCGCGGTGCCGTTCTCAAAGAACTGCTGGTCGCCGCGGCGGAAGGTGTCCAGCTCCGTGTGGAAGGCAGCTTCGACCGTGGCGGCCGAACCGGAGAAGGTGATGCGATTGCGGCTGGGCGCTACTTCTGTGATCTGGAAGCCCTGGTTGGTCAGCCAGTTTTGCAGCACCTGCAGGTCCGCGTCGGAGACGCCGAATTGGGCACCGAACTGCGCGGGCGTGAGCCACTGGTGATAGCGCGGCGCAGCCGGGTTCTGCTGATCGGCGAGTAACTGGTCCAGCGCGGCGCTCTGTGCGGCTGACGGGGCGAGGACGAGCGATATGGACGCGAGTTGAGTATCGCCATTGAGGTGGCCGAGGCGGGTGCTGGCTTTGACGCGGGGCGAAACGCCCTGCGGCAGCTCTTGCGGTGCGGTGGCTGCCGCGGTCCGGCTGAGGCGGTTGGGCACGGCCGCGTGAAGGAGTGGGCCAGCGCTCAATGCGGTTAGCAGAAGGGCGGAGGCGCTACGGAAAGACGTCTTCATAGATGTCGCTGTCCCTGAAACAAAAGAATGCAAAATGGCCGAGCAGTATGACGGGTTAGACCCACGGCGGCGGGTTTGGTTGCGCCTGCAACCGGCCCCTGTGAGCCATGCCAACGATAGGTGCCCATTTCGGGCGTGTGCGCAAACGAGGTTACGCCGTATGGACTGAGATGGGTACAAAGATGCCTACAGGCTGGCGTGGTTCGGCGTTCCGGAACGGGACGGCTAAGACTTCGCCGGGGTGCCGAGCCAGGTGAGCGCCTGGTCGAGCCAGGGCTTCAGGTCGCGGCGGGGAACGACGGCGTCCAGAAAGCCGTGCTGCAGCAGGAACTCCGAGCGCTGGAAGCCCTCGGGGAGTTTCTGGCGGATGGTCTGCTCGATGACGCGCGGCCCGGCAAAGCCGATGAGGGCGCCGGGTTCGGCGATGTTCAGATCGCCCAGCATGGCGAACGAGGCGGTGACGCCACCGGTGGTGGGGTCGGTCATCAGGCTGATGTAGGGGACGCGGGCATCAGCGAGGCGGCCCAGCGCGGCCGATACCTTGGCGAGCTGCATGAGCGAGGCAATGCCCTCCATCATGCGGGCTCCGCCGGAGGCCGAGACGATGATGAGCGGGTGACGGGACTCGCGGGCGCGGTCCACGGCGCGAGCGATGGTCTCACCGACCACGGCGCCCATCGATCCGCCGATAAAGCCGTATTCCATGGCGGAGATCACAACGTCGTGCTCGCCCAGCTTGCCGATCGCGTTAACGATGGCGTCGTTCAGGCCGGTCTTCTTTTGCGCTTCGGCCAGGCGGCGCTTGTAGGGCTTCAGGTCGCAGAAGTCGAGCGGATCAGTGGAGCGGAGTTCGAGGTCGACGAGCTGGTAGCCGGGCTCCAGTAGGGCAGCGATACGGCTGCGGGCGTCCAGCTTGAAGTGGTAAGCGCAGTAGGGGCAGGTCTGCTGCGTCTCGTCGAGCTGCGCGCGAAAGATGGCTTTGCCACAGGAGGGGCACTTGACCCAAAGGCCTTCAGTGCGGACGGAACGCTCGTCAGTGGTGTGCGAATCGGGCGCGATGGGGCTGCTTTGCCGCTTGAACCAGCTCATATGGAATCCGGCTTAGTGTAACGGGAAAGCCGCAGGGCCGCGAATTGGAAGGGTAGCGAAGAGATCAGCGGAGACGCCGAGGGAGTAACCTGACCTGGGTACTTCGGGGTTGCTCGCCTGTTACAGTGGTGACGCAAAGTGGCGTTACCAGGCATAGTTCGTCGGGACAACGCCTTCTGACGACACGGCTTCTCAGATCGTATCCGTGTAGGACGGCTGTGTGCGGACTCATTCCGTGCTCGGTCTGGAAACGTTTCCACAGCCCAGGTCAGAAAAGCGAATGCTTTGCTGAGCCGGACCTTGCTGGCGTTTTGCCGTACGGCGTTGTCTGCAGCGCGTGTACTCAGCCAGCGTGTCTGCCACATCCGTGAAAGCGCTAAGAGACGAGCCGATCAGATCGTCCGTGCACTCTCCTCACCTTGCAGCAGCAGAACCCTCTTGGAGGCAACACCGTGCGTCGATCTGTTTGTGTCCTTTCCCTGAGTGCCGTGGCACTCACAATGCCCCTGTACGCGCAGGAATATCGCGGCACCCTCTCCGGCACCGTGACCGATCCGTCCGGAGCGGCGGTGCCCGGAGCGTCGGTCACGGCCAAGAGCGGCGAGCAGACCTATGTGGTGAAGACCGACGGGTCGGGCCGTTTCGTGATCCCCTACGCGCAGCCCAACACGTACATGATCAGCGTGACCGCCGATGGGTTTGCGACGGCTCAATTCCCGAATGTGACGCTGCAGGTTTCGGGCACGGTCGATGTGCCGGTGAAGCTGTCGGTGAGCGCGGCCGCGAATGAGGTGACGGTATCGACCGAGCAGTTCAACCTGGCAACTACGGATGCGTCCGGTGGCACGGTGATCGATCCGGAAAAGGTGCAGAACCTGCCGCTGAATGGACGCCAGGTCTACCAATTGCTGCAACTGACGCCCGGCGTGGTGTTCACGCAGACCCAGTTTGGAGCGGGTGGCTTCTCCGGCAACCGCGGATGGGACACGAATAACGCTTACTCGATCAATGGCCAGCCAGGTTCAACGAACCAGTTCCTGCTGAACGGGGGACCCATCTCGATCCAGAGCGGCGGGCCCTCGGGCACATGGACGATTGCGCCATCGGTGGATGCCGTTCAGGAAGTGAAGGTGATGACCACTACCTTTGACGCGCAGTACGGGCGCGCGGGCGGCGGCATCATCAACACGATCATCAAGAACGGAACGCCCCACGTTCACGGGACCGCCTACGACTTCTGGGAAAACTCCGCCTTCGAGGCGAACACGTACCAGTCCAACCAGGTGAACGAGGCCAAGAGCTTCCACAACCGGCACCAGTTCGGTGGCACGGTCGGTGGTCCGCTGTGGCGCGGCAGCAAGGCGTTCGGCTTCTTCAGCTTTGAAGGCTGGCGCGAGGTGCTGCCCGCACCGGTGGTCACGCAGGTTCCCACGGCCGACATGCTGCCCAATGGCAGCGCGGGCGGTGGTGTGAACCTGACGAACTATCTGGCCGCGGTGGGCAAGACCAACGGCATCTTCGATCCGGCGACGAACTATTGCGCGGTTCCCAGCAACACGGCCGGCGGTTGCGCGACGTACGGCCGCCTGCAGTTCCCGAACAACACCATTCCCGCCAGCCGCATTAGCGCGATTGGTGTGAAGGTGCTGCAACTGTTCCCGGCGCCGAACCGGCCGGGCTACCTGTCGAACTACGTGTTCAACGGCAAGGACCGCTACACCTACAACATGCCCATCGGTCGCTTCGATTACGACTTCAGCGACCGCACCAAGTTCTACGCGCTGGTGGCGTTCTGGAGCGGGCAGGAGTACCGCAACGGCAACGGCTTCACCGGCCCGGCGATCCAGGGCAACATCAATAACCAGCGATCCGACTGGACGGGCGTGATCGACGTGACGCACGCCTTCAGCAACTCGATCGTGAGCGACGTCCGCCTTTCGTACAATCGCTACAGCAACCCGTCGCCCGACGGAGCGGTCGCTGCGGGACTGGCAAACCTGTCACCCGCGGACCTGGGCCTGACGATGCCGGCGATTCCAACCACCAGCCGGTCGCTGGCGCCGGAGTTCAGCTTTGGCGACAACTACAACACGGTCGTCGGCAACACGGTAGGGGCGACGATCTTTGAAACGTACGACCTGGGACCGTCGATTACCCAGACGATTCGAAACCATTCGCTGCACTATGGTGGCGAGGTGTCGCTGTACCACGACGTGACAGGCAGCGCCGGGCAGCCGAATGGAACGTTTGGCTTCTCCACGCAGTTCACGCAGAACAACTACACGGTGGGGAACAAGGACGGTTCGGCGATTGCATCGGCGCTGCTGGGTTTGCCGGCCAGCGGCAGCGTGCAGTGGCAGAACGGACCGTACGAGAGCTACAACTACTGGGGCCTCTTCCTGCAGGACAACTGGAAGGTGTCGAGCAAGCTGGCGATCAATGCCGGCATCCGGTACGACGAGGAGCGGTCTCCGCGGGAGCGGCATAACCGTCTGCTGGCCGGCGTGGACTTCGACGCGACCAATCCTCTGACCAACATGATCACGTACCCGGCGGGCGGCGTCTTGCCGAACGGCGCACACATTGCGAACCCGATCAAAGGCGCGGTGCGTTACGCGTCCGACAACACGCCGGCGTACCTGAACAACACGGGCTTCTGGCAGCCGAAGCTTGGCTTCTCATTTGCTCCGAACAACGCGATCGTCTTCCACGGCGGATACACGCTGAGCAAGGCGTTCGGCATTGAACTGGGCGGCGCGTCGCCGTTCAGCCAGACGACGCCGTACAACTACTCGGTCGACAACGGTCGCACGCCCAACACGTTCTTCCGGAACGGTAATCCTTTCCCCAACGGAGCACAGGCGCCCGCCGGAACCAGCAACGGCGCGCTGGCACTGACGGGCAACGGCCTGCAGTTCGACGCGCAGGATCGCAAGATCCCCATCGTGCAGCAGTGGACGCTGGGTGCGCAGATGCAGATGCCGCTCAACATCGTGTTCAACCTGGACTACTTCGGAGCGCACACCTATCACCTGCGCGCGTCGAAGCAGTTGAACGGCCTGAGCCCGGCTGACATTGCGCGTGGACAGGCGGACAACTCCTACCTGGATCAGCAGGTGGCGAACCCGTTCTATGGCGTACTGCCGAACACTACCTTCCTGGGGCAGAACCAGACCGTGGCGGCGCGCTACCTGATGGTGCCGTATCCGCAGTATGGCGGCGACCTGTACGAGTACACGAACCCGCAGGGATACAGCAATTACAACTCGCTGCAGGTGAAAGCAGAGAAGCGGTTGAGCGGCAACGGATCGCGGCTGGGCGGAGTGAGTGTGCTGGCGTCGTTCACCTTTTCGAAGCTGATGTCTGCTACTGGGTTCCTGAACAACAACGCGAATGGCATCACCGATCCGTATCCGTTCTATGGCGTCGACAGCCAGGACCGGCCGTGGAATGTGTCCGTCAGCGGGTTGTACAACCTGCCGTTCGGCCGTGGTGCTGCGTTCCTGAACAATGACAATCGCTTTCTGGACGCGGCGATCGGAGGCTGGCAGTTTGATTGGATCCTCAGCGACTACGCCGGTCTGCCGATCGCATTTCCGAACGGCTCCAACTACAACTGCGGAACGTACCAGATCACCGCGGCGAAGAAGAGCTACACCAGCTACCTGAACAACAGCAATCCCGGCTGCTTCACCAACTTCAGCGAGTACACCGCGGTAACGCAGGCACCGCTGACCACGGCGGTACGCACGCCGAACGCACCCCAGGAGGCGTTTGGCCTGGAGAAGAAGTTCGTCATCACGGAAGGCGTGCGGTTCCAGTTCAAGGCCGAGGCCTTCAACGCGACGAACACCCCCATCTTCGGCGGACCGGATACCGGCAATGTGAACCAGGCGATTACGCCGACGGGCAAGGGCCTGCCGGGAGCGCCGGGCTCGTACTCCGGATACGGCACCGTTGGATCGACGCAGCAGAACTTCCCGAGGCAATACCAGTTCTCGGGCAAGATCCTGTTCTAGGCCAACGTTGTCACAACAGGAAAGGGCACAGCCAGAAGCTGTGCCCTTTCCTGTTGGTGCTGTGCTCTCTACGGATGACAAGAGTGTCAGACGGTCATCAGTTCCTTTTCCTTCACCTTGAACATGTCTTCCAGGGTCTTGATCTCGGCGTCGGTCATCTGCTGGGTCTCTTCGGTGGCGCGCTTTTCGTCATCGGCGGAGATCAGCTTGTCCTTGGCGGCCTTCTTGATGGCGTCGTTGCCGTCGCGGCGGATGTTGCGGATGGAGGTCTTGTGGTCCTCGAGGACGCCGGCCAGGTTCTTCACGGCTTCCTTGCGGCGCTCCTCCGTCATGGGTGGAATGGGAACGCGGATGACCTTGCCGTCGTGCATGGGGTTGAAGCCCTGGCCGCTGGTGCGAATCGCCTTTTCGATGAGGCCGACGGTGCCCTGGTCGAAGGGCTGCACAAGAATGAGCTGCGCCTCGGGCGTGGTGACCTGGGCAAGCTGGTTGATCGGCATCTCCGAGCCGTAGTAGTCGACGCGAATGTTGTCGAGCATGTGGACGCTGGCGCGACCGGTGCGGGCGGCAAGCAGGCTCGAGCGGAAGTCCTCGACGGCCTTCTTCATGCGAGTGGTGAGCTGGCCCTGCAGCTCCTTCAGTGCGGGGATGTTCGCCATTTGCGATGCCATCGTCGGTGGTGCTCCTTGGCGCGTTTGCGCGGCCTGTTCAGTTTAGTGGACGACGGTGCGGGCGGGGTTGTTTGGGCGGGTCATTGCGGCGAGAGACGGTACAGGTGCTCCGCGTTGGACCGCAGGACCATGCGGGCGAGCTCCTCGGCGCGGGATTCGGTGATGACGCCGTCGTGCAGCATGCCGGTCAACGCCAGGCCGAGCGCGGTGCGGGCGTTGCCGCTGCCGTACCACTCGGCCTCTTCCCAACCGTTGGCGGGCGAGTACGGGTAGGCGTCGGTGGCGAAGAGGACCTTCTCGGGGTAGAGCTCCAGCCACTCGCGCAGAGTGCCGGCCAGCGTACGCGCCGAGAAGAGCAGCGCCTCCTGCGAGATGTCGAGGTAAAAGTTCGGCTTTTGCAGCATGGCGCCGGCTTCGCGCACGTAGGGCCAGCCGCCGTGCAGCAGAACGAAGTTGGTACCCGCGAAGCGCGGGTCGTTCAGCAGCGGCTCCAGCAGCAGCGGGTTCACGCCGGCAATGGAAAAGTAGCGTCCGCCGCCGGCCATGCCGTGCAGGTGGACGGCCATGCCGAGGCGGCCAGCTTCGAGTGCGATCGCGCGAAAGAGGAAGTCCTGAAGCGGCTTGTATTCGACTGGCGTGGGCGCGGGGCTGTTTGCGGTGACAAAGCGGGCGTAGATCGCGGCAGCACGGGTTTGCGAGACATCTTCGAAGCCGAATTCGCGCAGGTAGGCGAGTTCAAACTTAATGGCGACGGCGCCGCCCTGCTTCTGCTGTTGCAGCGTTGGCAAGACGACCTGGGCGAGATACGCGTCGAGCGTGGGTGGCAGGTGCTGCAGGTTTGCGGCGGACAGATAGGTGGCGCGCAGCTTGTCTTCGAGGGCGAAGAACTGCTGGCGATCGGGCGTAGATCGCAGGGCGGTGTCGTCCAGCGGGAAAAGGAGGGCGTCGTCATACGGCACCCAGCGGAACCGCGGCGCCTGCACACCCGCGCCCATGTTGACGCGGTTGGCAAGTTCGGTGCCGATGCCGGCCTGGTCGAGCACCCACTGCGCATAATGCTCGCCTTCGCGGGTGCGGACGCGTTCGCGTGCTGCTTCCAGTTGCGTCTGCTGCGCAGGAGTGAGTGGGGGCGTGCCGTCGAAGTTCCACAAGGCTTTCCAGGCATGGCTCAGTGGCGGAAACGTGTCGCGCCAACCGAGGGGGTCAGTCTCAGGGGCCATGTTGTCCACGGGCAGGGCATCGAAGCCGCGGTCGGTGCTGAACGCTGGCGGCGCCAGTTGCGGGTGAGCATGGTTGTCGATGGCGGGCGTCTCCGCGAGCACGCGGGCAATGGCCGGGTCGATCTCGCGCGCTACAGGTTCGCCCGCAAAGCGATCCTGCGCGCAGACCAGCGGGAACGCGGCAGAGGCCAGCAGCAGGGCGAGAATAGAGCAGCGAACGCGTTTGGCAAAGGCGCCTGGAAACATGCGCCCAGCGTACATGGCATGGAATGCGCTGGAAGCGCGGTGAACAAATGCATGCAACTTCCGTTGCAGAGAACGAGAAAAGGCGTGTTCTGACGCGTGTAGGCAATTGACCACCACGTACCGGGTTCCCTACTTTGCGTCTAGCCCGATCAGTTTCTCCTTGGAGTTTTCACCAATGCGTTCCATCTCTTCAGCCGCGATTGTCGCTGTTCCTGCCCTGTTTCTCAGCCTGCTGACCGGGTGCGGTGGCAGTGCCGGCCTGGGCACGGGCTCCACCTCTGCCGCCGTTACTGGCAATTGGCGGCTTGCCGCCCAGGCGCAGCCAGCGTCGCAGTCGCAGGTAGCGGCGTTCACCGGATCTCTGCAGGTGATACAGGCCGGCGGCGGCGCCTTGCCCAGCACGGTCCAGGGCGTGGTGCATGCGGTGGCGCTGCCGTCGCAGCAGGCGTCCACGCTGTGCGTCTCACCCACGGTCGCGATCCCGCTGACCGGAAGCACCGCTGCCGACGGAACCCTGACGCTCACCTCTTCCAAGTTTGCGAATGGTGGTGTGTTGACGGTGCGGGGCAGCTATGACGCGGCTTCGCGCACCCTGAAGGCCGCGCAGATCGGCGTTGCCGGCGGAAGCTGCGGGTTTGCCGTGCAGCCGGCGATCGCGGCCCAGTACCAGCCGATCCAGGGAACATACACGGGCACGTTTACGTCGACCGGCGGCAGCAACCTTGGTGTCTCGGCACAGTTGACCCAGACAAGCGCGCCCGACCCCAACGGGAACTACAGCCTGCAGGGTTCAGCCACGTTTGCGGCGAACCCGTGCCTGGGTTCGACGGTGGTGACGAGCTCTACGGTTTCCGGCGGCACAGTGTCGTTCCAGTACACCGACAGCACCACGGGAGCTGCCGTGTCGGCCAGCGGCACCTATGACCCGAACGCCGGAACGCTGACTATCGGCAGCTACACGCTAACGGGGAACACGCAGGCGTGCAGCGACACGGGCACCGGCGTCCTGCAGCACCAGTAAGCTGGCTTCGCGCGGGTCAGAGTCAGGCAGGCCTCAGCGGCCGCGGCGTTCGAATCGGTTCTGTTCGCCGCGCTCGCTGAAGGGTGTGTCGGCATCCGTGACTTCGATCAGGTTCTCGTTGCCTTCCACGTGAATCGGGCTCTTGCTGCGCACGAACAGGTGGTTGTGGTTGCCCTGCACGCGCACGAAGCGGCAGTCGCCACCGACCTCGACGACGTTCCACTGGCCCTGCACGTAGACGGCGTTGCCGTGGGTGCAGGTGACGGTCTGGCGGATCTGGTTGCCGGCGAGGACGACGTCGCTGTGCGAGGGCTGTTCGTAGTTGGGCGGCTCGATGCGGCGCTGTGCGCCGGCCGTGGCGAAGGATGCTGCGACGAGTAGAAGAAGCGAAGTCCTCATGGCGTTGATGCTAGTCCAGCAATGGCTGGAGGCAATCCCACTTCGGTGAGGTGCTGTGCTGTTTACGCGAGGCCGGTGCTCTGTGCCTGTTCGTGCGCGTGATAGCTGGAGCGGACGAGTGGGCCGCTCTCCACGTGGCGGAAGCCCATGCGCAGCGCTTCCTCTTTGAGGAACGCGAACTCCTCGGGCGTGTAGTAGCGCTTCATCGGGATGTGGTCCTTGGACGGGCGCAGGTACTGGCCGATGGTGAGGATGTCGACCTTGATGGCGGCGAGGTCGCGGAAGACGTCGAGCAGTTCGTGCGTCTCTTCGCCCATGCCGACGATGATGCCGGTCTTGGTGACCTGGTTCGGGTTTAGTTCCTTGGCGAGGCGCAGGAAGCCGATGGAGCGTTCGTAGCGGCCACCTGACTTGGCGACGCGGTAAAGACGCGGCACGGTCTCAATATTGTGGTTCAGGATTTCGGGGCAGGCAGCGACGACCATGCGGATCGCGTCCTCGGTGCCCTGGAAGTCGGGCGTGAGCACTTCGACCTGGCAGCCAGGGGCTTGGCGGCGGATCTCCTGGATCACTTCGACGAAGGCTCGGCCGGCGCCCATGTTGTCGTCGTCGCGGTTCACGCTGGTGATGACGGCGTGCTGCAGGCCGAGCGAGGCAACGGCAAAGGCGACGCGACGAGGCTCGTCGTGATCGATGGGTTCGGGCTTGCCGCTGGGTACCGCGCAGAAGCCGCAGCGGCGTGTGCAGCTATTGCCCAACATCATGAAGGTGGCGGTCTTGTGGTTCCAGCACTCGCCGATGTTGGGGCAATGTGCGGATTCGCACACGGTGTGCAGGCCCAGATCGCGAGTGAGCCGCTTGAGCGAGTGGAAGGTCTCGCCCATGGGAGCGCGCGCCTTCAGCCACTCTGGCTTCCGCTCGGGTTTGCGCGGCGACAGGTCGATCTGAATCAGCTCGGTGCTGCTGAAGCTGGGCGCGGCAAGGCTCACAACTTAATTGTATGCCCGTGGGTCAGCGTGCCTGGCGCAACTTGGGAGCGGGCTTGTGCTGATAATGGGTGCAGCCGACGTCGCAGACTGCGATTCTTGGGCCCCGCAGAAGTGGGTGGGCCACCTTTCGAGAAGCTGGTGGGCGGCTGCCGATCCCCGAAGCGTGAACTGGTAAAAAGTTCCGCATTGGAGCAGGCATAAGCCGATTCCGCTGCTTGTTTGTGGTCAATTGCCGTCACAGTGTCGGTCTATAACTACATCTTCGTGCAACATGCAGCCTTCTCCATTGATGATGACTCCTAGTCGGGTGTGAGTTGTTGAGATGTGCTGCTAGGCCATCACTTACCAATGAGTAAGTGAGGTGTAAGCAAGATCACTTATCCAGCAATTGCACCGACAAGAAATTTGCGCTCATTGGCTACCGGCGGAAAGCTTCCAACACTGCCTTGACTACCCTTCCACCACTCTTCCCAGGAGTACTACAAATGCGTTTCAACACCTCCTTCCTCAAGACCGGCGTTATCGCCGCAGCTCTCGTTCTCGGCACCTCTGTTGCCAAGGCCGACACCATGACCTTCACCGGCTCGACCTCGGGTTCCTTTACCGGCGGCGGAACGAGTGATCAGACCCTGTCGTACAACAGCGGTTCGTTCAACAACACCACCAGCAACAGTGGCTACCTGGCCATTGGTGGCAACGGTGCGAACTTCGGTACGTTCACGCTGAACACCGGCAACGCGACGTTCACGAACGACCCCTTCTCGCTGATGATCACGTTCACCAACCCGACGGGCATCAACAACGGTCAGAGCTCGACCTTCAGCGCCCTGGTGCAGGGTTCGGTCACCGCTCCGGCTGATGGCGGCGCGACTGTGGTGTTCAGCCCGAGCAGCAGGGGCTACACCTTTGACAACGGTGTTCTGACCGGCAGCTTCACGCTGAACCTGAACAACGTATCGATCACTCCCGGCCAGACTGCCAGCGTGACCGGCTACATCCA
This sequence comes from Terriglobus aquaticus, assembly GCF_025685415.1. Taxonomy (NCBI): domain Bacteria; kingdom Pseudomonadati; phylum Acidobacteriota; class Terriglobia; order Terriglobales; family Acidobacteriaceae; genus Terriglobus; species Terriglobus aquaticus. Next base: position 3,053,281 of record NZ_JAGSYB010000001.1, on the reverse strand, counting down.
GGAGACCTCGGTTGCCGCGACCCCGGAACCGAACAGCCTGATGCTGCTTGGCACCGGCCTGGTCAGCGCAGCCGGCATGATGGCTCGCCGTCGCAAGGCAATGACTGCATAATTGCAGCTCGCTTGAGAGAACCGGTGTTCACCCCTCTTGGGGACACAAGTTCCTTGGCTAAGAAGGCCCTTCCGTACAACGGAAGGGCCTTTCCATTTGCTGAATCTTTGTGCACCTAGTTAGGTGCAGATAAGTCGTTTTCCGCCACAACTTACTTGCCACTAAGTTGTCTGTGTTATCGGGTGGGTTCGTTGCGCTTTCTGCGACAAGATTCACGTGATGTTGAGATCAAGACAGCGAACGCTGGGTAGAATCTTCGCATGCTCCCCCAACCTTCCCGCGCCCTTCGCAGGCGGTTTTGCGTCTTTGCTGCGCTTCCTGCCTTCCTGTTTGCTGCTGGCCAGATGCACGCCGCTTCTTCGACCGTCGTCATCAGCCAGGTGTACACGGCTGGCGGCAACAGCGGAGCGACCTACAACGCCGACTACGTTGAGCTGTTCAATCTGTCCAACTCGCCGGTGAATATTTCCGGTTGGGCGCTGCAGTACTTCTCTGCCGCCGCTTCTGCCACGTCAAATCCGGTCATCAGCCCCGTGCAGGGCACTGTGATCCTGCAGCCGGGCCAGCGTTACCTGGTCCAGGCGACCCCGGGCACCAATGGCGTGGCGTTGACGAACGCCGCCGACCAGACCAGCTCCAACCTGGCGATGGGTGCTACCGCAGGCCGCATCTACGTGACGAACTCGACCACGGCGCTCTCGAATGCCTCCGGTTGCCCGACAAATTACGTCGACTTTGTGGGCTACGGCACCACGGCGAACTGCTACGAGGCCGCGCGCGCCACTGCTCCTTCGCTGTCGCAGCCCATTTCACGCACCAATGCCTGCGTGGATGGCGACAACAACGCCACGGATTTCGCACTGACTTCCACGCCGGCGCGCAATTCGTCCGCGGCGCCGACCTCCTGCTCCACTGGGGGCACGATCCTCTCCAACGCGGCCTTCAACCCGTCCAGCGTGAACGCGGGCCAGTCCTCGTTGTTGACGGTATCGGGCACGAGAGGCCTTTCGGTCGTAGCCGACCTGAGCGCCCTGGTCGGTTCCACGACGCAAATGCTGTACGACGACGGCAGCAACGGTGACGTGACCGCAAATGACGGCATTTACAGCTACACGGTGGCTGTGCCTTCTTCCGAGGCTGCGAACACCTACCAGGTCACGGTCAGGGGGACCAACTCCGGCATGATGTCGGGGACGGCGACCGCCACACTTACGGTCACGGCTCCAGTCGCGTTTGTGCCGATCCACACCATCCAGGGCAGCACTCCGGGAACGTCTCCGTACAGCGGCCAGGTTGTGATGACGCACGGCATTGTCACCAGCGTGATCAGCAACGGCTACTTCATCCAGGCGCGCGACAGCGAGGCCGACAGCGATTCGCACACGCCGGAAGGCATCCTCGTGTACACCGGTTCCGGCCAGGTGCCGACCGGCGCGGTTGTGGGCAATGAAGTGCAGGTGTCCGGTACCGTGACCCTGTATCCGTCGACCGCCGCGTTCCCGGGTGCGGAGCTGAACAAGCCCACCGGCTTCAGCGTGCTGACCACCAGCAACACGCTGCCGAGCGCGGTGACGCTCAGCTCCACCCTGCCCAGCCCAAGCGGCGGCGTGCAGCAGTTGCTGTACCTGCAGGGCATGCGCGTGACGGCACCCAGCATCACGGTGACGCAGCCCACCGACGGCAACCTGACTGAGACGGCGGAGACCTATACCTCCAACGGCCAGTTCTGGGGAGAGATCTCCGGCCTGCCGCGGCCGACCCGCGAGCCGGGGCTGGAAGTGCGTGACGCCTTCACCGCGTCGCAGCCACTCTCGATTCCGCGCTTCGACGACGATCCGGAGACGTTCCTGATCGACTCGCTGGCCGGCAGCAACGCAGCCGGTGTGTTGAACGTGACGACCGGCACCGTGCTGAACAACGTGACGGGCGTGATCGACGTGACGGACTACAGCGGCAACCCGGGACTGATCCTGGACGCGGCGAACCGTCCGACCGTTGCGTCGAACGGCATGACGATCGTGCCTGCTCCGGCTGCAACGGCAGGCCAGATCAGCATTGGCGACCAGAACATGGAGCGCTTCTACAACGCCACCGCCGACACCGCGGGTGCGGTCACGGTCACGCCGGCGGCGTACCAGTTGCGTCTGAGCAAGGCATCGCTCGGCATCCGTAACGTGCTGAACTCGCCGGACATTCTCGCACTTGAGGAGATGGAAAACCTGCAGACGCTGACCGACCTGAGCAACAAGATCAGTGCGGACGCGGTCGCAGCGGGTCAGGCGGATCCGCAGTACCAGCCGTACCTGGTGCAGGGCAACGACCCCAGTGGCATCAATGTGGCGTTCCTGGTGAAGCCGTCGAAGATCGACGTGGTGAGCGTCGACCAGTTCGGCAAGAGCACGCAGTACACCACGCCGACCGGATCGCAGGCGATTCTGAACGATCGTCCGCCGTTGGTGTTGCACGCGGGTGTGAAGCGTGGCAGCGGCGCGGCCGACTATCCGGTGACCGTCATCGTCAACCACCTTCGTTCGCTCAACAGCATCACCGATTCGGCTACTGGCGCGACGGTTCGTGCGAAGCGTGAGGCGCAGGCCGAGTACCTGGCAAACCTGGTGCAGGGCTATCAGGCCAACGGCGAGCACGTGATCGTGGTGGGCGACTTCAATGCCTTCGACGTGAACGACGGCCTGGTCGATTCCATGGGCGTAATTCGCGGCAACCCGGCACCGGCATCGCAGGATGTGGTCGCGGGTGCAACCGGCCTGGTGAACCCGGTGCTGGTGGATGCGGCTCCGACCAACGTGTCCAGCGGCGCGTACTCATACGTCTTCAACGGCTACGCGCAGAGCATCGATCACTTCCTGGTCACGCAAGACATTGCGGGCTCCATCACCACGCAGCCGGCGCACTGGAATGCGGACTTCCCGGTGATCTTCCGCAACGATGCATCGCGTCCGGAGGCTTCGTCCGATCACGACGGCATTGTGGGCTACCTGTCGGTGCCGGCGGCGCAGGCGAAGGCTACGGTCACGACCGCGCTGAGCAAGCAGACGGACGGCTCCTACCTGATGGCGGTGACGGTGACGAACTCCGGTTCGGCAACGGCGCAGTCGGTGCAGGTGACGGGCGCAGTGCTGGGCACCACGAACACCAACTCGGCACTGCCGCTGCAGTTTGGCGACATCCCGGCAGGTGGCTCGCAGACGATGACGATCTCCTTCCCGGCTTCGGCGGGGACCAGCGGATCGCGCAGCTCTGAGACGATTCGTGGCACCTACTCCACTGGCAGCTTCACGCTGGCACAGCGCCTTGTGCTGCCCTAGTCAGAACTGGCTGATTTAGCAATTCCCTCCACCCGGGCGAGAGTCGACTCTCGCTCGGCACTTTCTTCTCCGAGAGGTACACCATGCGTTTTCGTCTTGCTTCCGTTGCTGTGTTGCTGTTCGCTTCTGCCGCAGCCCGTGCCGACTCCGTCACGTTAACGATCAACAACCCGGTGCAGAGCGTCACTTCTGCCGGCGGCACGCTGTCGTTCAACGCGACGGCGTCAGCACCCCTTACCAACATGGGTTCGGAAGATCTGAACAGCCTTTCGTTCCAGCTGAACCCTGCAAACAGCTTCTTCATCGACCCGAGCTCGTTCACGATGGGCAACTGGCCATTCACCCTAAACCCGGGCGACAGCTACACCGATGTTCTGTTTACGGTGACCGTGCCCGCGAACACTGCGGCGAACAGCTTCATTGGATCGGTCGAACTGGATGGTGGGCCGGACAACACCGCGCTGGGCACGCAGAGCTTCACCATCAACGTGACGCCGGCAGCAACTGCGGCGACCCCGGAACCGTCGTCGCTGCTGATGCTGGGCACGGGCGTGGTTGCGCTGGCGGGCAGCATGCGCCGCCGCTTCACGGGCCTCGCAGCGAGCCGGTAGTGTGTCGGGGCTAGTGGAAGAAGGCGGGGCGCTTGCCCCGCCTTTTCTTTTGCAAGTTCGTTGGAAGGCGGCTTCGTGCTCTGCAACATCCGAAGAGCTACTGCGGCAGGTACCAGGGGACGTTGATGATGGCAACGTTGCTGACTCCACGCAGCAGCAGCATGCCGCGAATGGCGGTGGCGCGGTGGTTGTGCAGCAGGTAGTGGTACCAGTGGGTCGCGATCAGGTCCGGCAGGACCAAGGCGATCTTGCGGTGTGGGAACTCGCCCTGCAGGCGCACCACGTAGTTGACGATGGGCGTGGTGATGAAGCGGAACGGTGATGGAACGCTGACGACCCTGGGATGAGCCTTGCCGTGCTTGTCGGCGGCGGCGTCCAGTTGTCGCTGCCATCCGCCGGCTGTTTGTTCGCCGACCTCGTCCGGGCACTCCACATGCAGCACCGTGACGTCCGCGGTGAGCGAGCAGGCAAACTGCAGTGCAGCCTGCGAGGCTTTGTTCCAGCCCGAGACCGGGATTACCGCGACCGGTGGATCGGCGGGAACCAGATCCAGTTGTTTGATCGAGGTAGCCGCCGCGACGCGGGCATAGTGGCGGTGGACCGCCTTCATCAGCAGGATCAGAACCGGGATCGCGAGTACCGTGATCCATGCGCCTTCGGTGAACTTGGCGATGAGAACTACAAACACGGTGATGCCGGTAGCAATGGCACCGACCAGGTTGATCGCGAGGTAAAGCGGCCAGCGACGGCCGCGCTCGCGGCGCCAGTGCATGACCATGCCGGCCTGCGATAGCGTGAAGGCCGAGAAAGCACCGATGGCGAACAGCGGAATCAGCCGGTCGGTTACGCCGCCGAATGCGATGAGGATGAGGCCCGAGAGCACGGCAAGAACGAGAATGCCCTCGTGGTAAACCAGGCGACGGCCGCGGATCGCAAAAAAGCGCGGCAGAAAGCCGTCCTCAGCGATGGCGCGGCAGAGGCGGGGGAAGCCGGTGAAGGCCGTGTTCGCAGACATGGAGAGCAGCGCCAGCACCGACGCGATGGTGGCGTAGTAGAAGATGCCTTTGCCGGCGATGGCGGCGGCGAGCATGGAAAGCAGGCTCTGGTACTGCGGCGTGCCTGGCTCGGTGGCCATAATGCCGTAGGCGCGGGTGAGGTACGCGATGCCGTACAGAAACACGCCCAGCAGGATGACGATGACGGTCAACGTACGTTTGGCGGTGACGTTGGCGGGATCACGAAATGCGGAGACACCGTTGGACACCGCCTCCACCCCGGTCAGGGCCGTGCAGCCGCCGGCAAAGGCCCGGATCAGTAGCCAGGTGCTTACGGCGGCAATGGCGTGTTGCGTGTGCACAGAAGGCGGCGCAACGACCGGAACGGGGTGCGCGTGGCCCAGCGTCTTCAGGAAACCCCAGCCGAGCATGGCGACCATGCACGCAATGAAGTAATACGTGGGAACGGTGTAGATCATGCCGTTTTCCCGGACGCCACGCAGGCTGATGACCGTGAGTAGAACGAGGATGACCAGACAAAGGCCGAGCGTGTGTGGCTGCAAGCGGGGCACAGCAGACACCAGCGCGCCCACGCCGGTGGAGATGCCGACACCGACATCCAGCAGGTAATCGAGCATGAGTGCGGCGCCGGCGAGCAGGCCCAGGTTCTGGCCCAGGTTTTCACTCGCAACGGTGTACGAACCGCCGCCCTGCGGATAGGCGTCAATGGTCTGGCGGTAGGAGAAGAAGACGATTGCGAGCAGCGCGATGATGATCAGGCTGATCGGCATCACGTAGGCGATGCCCGCGGCCGCGGCCGGGATGAGCAGGGTCAGCGCGGCTTCAGGACCGTAGGCGGCGGAGCCCAGCGCGTCCAGGCCGAACGAGGGCACGCCGGTGAGAACGCCGACGCGCTGTTCGCTGTCTTCTTCTGAGGCGAGGGGCTTCCCGAGTAACCAATCCAGAACCGGCATAGAGCAGGTGAGATGCAGCAGCTACTCTGGATTCTGTCTCGCACCGGGGCGCTGGGATGCGTCCTACGCGAGATTCAGGCCAACCTCGTCGATGTAGCACCAGCCCCACGTTTCGCCGGGTTCGATGGAGCGCATGATCGGGTGTTCCGTTGCGTGGAAGTGCTTGGTCGCGTGCTTGTTCTTCGACGAATCGCAACAGCCCACGTGGCCGCACTCCAGGCACAGGCGCAGGTGCACCCAGGTATCGCCCATCTTGAGGCACTCTTCGCAGCCGTGGGTGTGTGGCTTCACGTTGTGGATGTGGTCGAGATGGGTGCAGCGTTGGGCCACGGCTCTACTCCTGCGGTGCTTCGTCGATCAGGGCGGACGTTGGTAGGCCCCGCGTGTAGTATGCGCCGTTCTCTAGGTGATCGCTAGCTGCGGAGTTCGACCAGCGTGGCGCCCTGGCCGCCTTCGTTGTAGGGCGGTTCGGTGACGCTGACCACGTGCGGGTGTTTGCGCAGGTAGTCGCGCAGGGTGCGACGCAAGACGCCCATGCCGGTGCCGTGCACGACGCGAATGCTGGGCCGGCCGGCGAGGAAGGCCTGGTCGACGAAGCGTTCGACTTCGTCGCGGGCTTCGTCGGCGGTGCGGCCGATCACGTTGATCTCGCCGGGAACCAGGTCGGACTCGCGCGCGACCACGTTGATGCCGCGGCCGCGCGCGGCCTGGATCGGGTTCTGCTTCGGCGCGGCTTTCGTCACCTGCGCAATGTCGTCCTTGGGCACACGCATCTTCATGGGGCCGATGGAGACCTCGAAGGTGCCGGAGTTGACCTGGCGGTCGACGCGGGCTTCGCGGCCCATGCTGCGCAGCATGACCATATCGCCTACGCTGATCTCATTGACGACGTGCGGCTGCGCGTTCTTGTCCTGCTTGTCGGCGCCGGTCACGTGTGCGACGACGGTCTGGTTGAAGCTTTCCTGGAACTCGCGCTTCAGGCGGGCGATGCGGCGGTCGGCCTCACCCTTGAGCTTCTGTTGCGTGCCCTTGTCTTCGACGGCCTTGAGCGAGTCGCGCATCTGGAACTCGAAGTCCTTCATCAGCGAGGCGAGCTTCACTTCGAGCTCGCGGGCGCGATTGCGCTGCTCCTGCCGGCCTTCGATTTCGAGGCGGCGCCGCTCGCGCTCGACCTCCTGCTCGCGCAGGCGGATCTGTTCGCGCTCGGCTGCGACGGTGGTCAACTGCTGGTGCAGTTCGTCGAGAAAACGCGCGATATCTGCCGACTGGGTCGTGACGGAGCCGCGTGCGGCGCGGATCATCGCGGGATCGAGCCCGAGGCGTTCGGCGATGTTGATACCCGACGATGCGCCGGGTACGCCAAGGCGCAGTTCGTAGGTGGGCGCGAGTGTCTTTTCGTCGAAGCCGACTGCGGCGTTGACCACGCCGGTGTGCTTGGCGGCGTAGATCTTCAGCGAGGTGAGGTGCGTGGTGATGAGCGACCAGGCGCCCATCTGCAGGAAGCGTTCGCTGATGGCGACCGCGAGTGCTGCGCCTTCTTCGGGGTCGGTGGCGGCGCCGAGTTCGTCGAGCAGTACGAGGGCGCGGTTGTCGGCCTCGCGCGCGATGCGGTTCACGTTGGTGATGTGCGCGGAGAAGGTGGAGAGGTTGCGCTCGATCGACTGCGCGTCGCCGATGTCGGCGTAGACGGCAGAGAAGATGGGCAGGCGCGCTGCCGCGGCGGGCACGGGCAGGCCCGCCTGCGCCATGAGCGCGAGCAGGCCCACGGTCTTGAGCGCGACAGTCTTGCCTCCCGTGTTGGGGCCGCTGATGATGAGCTGCTTGGCCGTGCCGGGCAGGGCGATCGTGAGCGGAACGATGCCGCTGGTGGCCTCTTCGCGTTCGCGCCGGGTGCGTGCGGCTTCGCGTCGCTCGGCGAGCATGCGCTGTTCCAGCAAGGGGTGGCGCGCTGCTTCCAGCGAGAGTGCGGGAAGTTCCTTGCCGTCTTCGTCGCGGTGTGGCTTGCCATCGGTGAAGGTGGGGCGCACGCAGCGCAGGTCGCGCGCGAACTTCGCGACGGCCAGGTGTGTTTCGATCTGCGCCAGAACTTCAGTACCGCGCGCGATGGAGCCGGCCTGCTCGCCGATGGCCTCGGTCATGGCGACGAGGATGCGATGGATCTCAGCCTGCTCTTCGTCCAGGAGGCGCACGAGCTCGTTGTTCTGCTCGATCGTTTCCATGGGTTCGACGAAGACGGTCTGGCCGGAGGACGAGGAGCCGTGCACGACGCCGGGAACGCGCTTGCGGAACTCGGTCTTGACGGGGATGACGAAGCGCTCGCCACGCACGGTGATCAGCTCGTCCTGCGCTCCGCCGGCGTCGGCTACGGCGCGAAGCTGGCGGCGCAAGGAGTCTTCAATGGCTTTGTGCTGGCGCTCTGCGGCGCGTCGGATGCGGGCGAGCTCGGGCGAGGCTTCATCGCTGAGCGAGCCGTCGGCTTCGATTTTGCCGCTGACTAGCTGCAAGAGGCGATAAAAGTTGGTGGCGGCCACGGGCGCGGAGAGGGCTGTAACGGCGGGCCACTGGTCCGCGAGACCTTCGGGCGGCTCGGTGATCAACTGCTTCCAGTCGCTGATGTGCTCGGCGAGTTCGGCGATGCGGCGGATCTCCAGCGGCTCGAGCGATGCGCCGGTGATACGTGCCTTATCGAGCAGCGAGTTGGCGTCGAAGAGGCCGCCGAAGCCGAAGTCGCCGCCCACGGCGAGGTAGCGGCCCATCTCCTGCGCAAGCTGCTGCTGCTGTTCGATGGTGCGCAGGTCGCGGCCGGGCTCCATCGCCAGAACGCGGGCGCGGCCCAGCGGCGATTGCGTGCGCCCGGCGATCGTCTCGCGAAGGCGTTCCCACTCCAGCGCCAGCGCGCTGGTCTCCCGCAAGCGTGCGGGTTCATTGTCTTTCGGAATCATCAGAGGATTAGACGTGATATGGGTGGCTAGCGATGCCGGGAGACCATCTACCGCTCAGACCCTCTTGTGTCGTCTTGTCAGGAGCTATGCCGCAGGGCGGGCGGCTTCCAGCGCGGCAATACGCTGAGCCAACGGCGTCACCTGTTTGTAGACCATCAGCTCGTTTTCGGCGGAGCTTCGCGCGATGGCGGCAAGAATGGCCTGAAACTGCGCGTCGGCCCGGGCGTTGGCTGCCTCTGCGCGTTCGTCCATGCGCCGCTCAGCCAAGGCAAACCGGTCTTCCATGCGGCGTTCCAGCTGGTCCATGCGGTGTTCCAGTTGATCCATACGGTGGCTGAGAGCCTTGAGTTCGACCTTCAGCTCTCGGACCTCGGGCGCGACGATGTCCTGGATCGCCAGCTTGATCGTTTGCAGCGTGTTTTCGTTATTGCTCATGCGCCCTGGACCTGGAATTAGTGTATTGGATGCCACGGCCTGGGCAAGAGCTTTTGTGCTTAGCCCAGCAGGCGGGCGGCGTCTTTGGCGAAGTAGGTGACGATGAAGTCGGCGCCGGCGCGGCGGATGCCGAGCAGTGACTCGAGCATGGCGCGGTCGCGGTCGAGCCAGCCGCGTTCGAAGGCGGCGTGCAGCATGCTGTATTCGCCGGAGACCTGGTAGGCGCCCATGGGCAGGTCGAAGCGGTCGCGCGCGGCGCGGATGATGTCGAGGTACGGCCCGGCGGGCTTCATCAGGAGCATGTCGGCGCCCTCGGCGATGTCGCCTTCGATCTCGCGCATGGCTTCGCGGCCGTTGGCGCTGTCCATCTGGTAGCCGCGGCGGTCACCCTCTTGTGGCGTGGAATCGGCGGCCTCGCGGAACGGGCCGTAGAAGGCGGAGGCGAACTTGGCGGCGTAGCTCATGATCGGCGTGTCGTGGTGGCCGGCGACGTCGAGCGCCTCGCGCATGGCGGCGACGCGGCCGTCCATCATGTCGCTGGGCGCGACGATGTCGGCACCGGCGGCGGCCAGCGATGCTGCGGCGCGTGCCAGCAGCGGCAGCGACTGATCGTTGTGCACATGGACCTCGCCGCGCTCATGGACGAGAACGCCGCAGTGGCCGTGGCTGGTGTACTCACACAGGCACACGTCGGCGATGAGCACGAGCGGGTCGAGTGCGCGGTTCGCCTTGAAGGCGCGCAGGGCCTGCTGCACGATGCCGTCGTCGGCGTAGGCACCGGAGCCGGTCTCGTCTTTCGACTCAGGCAGGCCGAAGAGCAGGAGGCCGCCGATGCCGAGCTCCACGCATTCTGCGGCTTCCTTCAGAGCTTCGTCGATCGACAGATTGAAGACACCTGGCATGGAGCCGATGGGCTTGCGCACGCCCTCGCCGGGGCAGATGAAGAGCGGATAGATGAGTTGTGAGGGCCGCAGATGCGTTTCGCGCACCAGCGAGCGCATGGCGGTGGAACGGCGAAGACGGCGCATGCGCGTGGCGGGGAAGAGCATGGCTCTAGTTTAGGCGGTGCGCGCAGCAGGAGGCATCGTCCGGTCTATGGAGACGCGATCCACGCATCCAGGCCAAAGCGGACGCAGTCCCCGGCTTTGACCCCGGCCAGCGCGCCTGCCTGCTGCAGCGCGACTGCGCCGTGCAGCAAAGCCCACAGGCTCATGGCTGCGCTGTCCGCGCGCTTGTCGCCGTGCAGAACGCCGGCGGTCTCACACACAAAGTTCCATAGCGCGGCATGGTTCGCGTTGGATTCGCCCGGCTCGCAGGGTCCTTGCAGCATCGCCGCGTACAGGTGCGGCTCACGCCGTGCAAAGCGCAGGTACCCGGCCGCCAGCGCGCGAATGCGTTCCGCGGCAGCGGCCTTCGAGCCTTCGCGCGACTCGTCGATTCGGCGCGTTGCCGTTCCACGCTGCAGAGCGGCGAGCAGGCGTCGCGCTGCCTCCTCCGATAAAGCGTTCTCCAGGTGCGAACGGCTCGGAAAGTAGTGGTACAGGGCATTGGTTGCGATGCCCACGTCCGCGGCCAACGCCCGCAATGACAGCCCTGCGAGCCCATCCCGGCGAAGGCGCAGCAAGGCTGCTTGCAAGATGGTGTCGCGATCGGTCTTGGCAACTGCGGGCACGGCACCATCTTACTTTCTTTGCATCCGCCTGCGACAGCTCTCATCGAAGATGTTGTACGGCGTACACCTTGAAGGTGTAAGGTGTACAGAAGTTGAGACGGAGGCGGGCAATGGACGGCAGAACCATCGTGATCACGGGCGCATCGACTGGTATCGGGTACAGCATCGCGGAGCGCTTTGCCAAGGCAGGATGGCAGGTGTTTGGCAGCGTACGCAAGGCGGCGGACGGCGACCGTCTGCAGCGCGAACTCGGCGTTACGCCTCTCCATTTCGACGTAACCGACGGACCGGCCATCGCGGCTGCGGCCGCAGAGGTGGCGGCTGCACTGGGCAACCGCACGCTGGACGGCCTTATCAACAACGCGGGCCTGGTCGTCTCCGGGCCCATGCTGTACCTCAAGCCCGAAGAGATGCTCTACCAGCAGGAGGTCAACGTGCTCGGACCCATGCGAGTGACCCAGGCGTTCGCTCCCCTGCTGGGCGTGGACAGGACGCGGCAGGGCCGGCCCGGACGCATTTCGCAGATCTCCTCGGTTGCCGGCAGCAACGGCTTTCCATTCATGGGCGCGTACTGCGCCTCCAAGCACGCTCTGAACGGTATGTCGGAATCGTTGCGCCGCGAGCTGCTGATGTTTGGCATCGAGGTCAGCATCGTCGCACCGGGTGCGATCGTCACGCCCATCTGGGACAAGGGCGAACAGCAGGACATGGAGCAGTACCGCAACACGCCCTACGGCGCGGGCCTGCCGAGGTTCCGCGAGGAGATGCTGAAAATGGGTCGCCGCGGCCTGCCTGCGTCGCGCGTTACGGATGCGGTGTGGCACGCCATGACCGCATCGAAGCCGAAGCTCCGCTACGAGGTCATCCCCAACAAGTTCCGCGAATACACCTTGCCGCGGCTCCTGCCGAAGCGCATGGTGGATCGCTTCTTCGGCAAGATGCTTGGCCCTGCGGCGCAGGGGTGAACCTCTGCCGAGCGGCGATTAAAAGAGGCGTTCGGCTCGGCGCAGGTTCCCGGCGGTGCCGATGTTGGCCAGCGTGAAATTGAAGCGATAGCTGTTTTCGTTGCGGACGCTGCCCAGTTCGTACTTGCGGTACTCCACGCTCAGGCCACAGCAGTTCCAGTTGTAATTCACTTCCAGCGCGCCGTACTGCGGCTGGGGAATCGTCAGGTCCAGGCCAACGTTGGCGGCGGCGCTGAAGCCACGTTTCAGAGGCGTGCCGTAGCCCAGCAGCATGCGCATCTGACTGAAGTCGCTGAGCAGCGAAGTGGTGTTCTGGTCCGTGTTGACGTCCAGCCGCTGAAAGCGGCCAGGCGCATTCAGCCGGGCGTAGCTCACACCGCCGAACCAGTCGCCATTGTGTACGTCGAGAAACGTATTGCTCTGGGTGAACTTGTTGAGCACGGTGTCGTAGTTCATGTCCCACTCGACGTCCAGGTGACTGGTGGCGCTCAGACGCAGTTCGCTGACGATGGGCGAAAGCGCGCGGGGCTGGCCGGTGAGGAAGGCGACGCCGCTGAGGTCAAGCGTGGTCTCCAGCACGTTGCGGATAGGCTGCGGCTGCGGGAACGGATTTGCTGCGGTAGGAGCGGCGGTGGCGCCGGCGACCAGCACGTTCTTGCCGAATGTTTCATTCAGGTAGCGCCGCTGCACGATGCGCCAGCGCAGGCTTTCGCGGGTACCGCCGCAGGTGGGCACGGCGTCTTCGGGACTGACTACCCGCGGGTGCGAGACGGGGATGCCGGGGTTGGCGCCGTCGCCCATGGTCTCCGGGGTTGTGCCGCCGGTCGTGTCTGCGGTGGCTGCTGAGGCGGTGCCGGTTGCGGAGGGATCCTGCGGCGAGGCGGGTGCCTCGGGCGTTCCGGCAGACGTGGCCGTGCTGGAGGATGCAGCCGGTCCCAGCCCGGGGATGGCGCGCGGTGCGGGTGTGCCGCCCAGGAAGCCGTCGTCGGCGTTGGGCAGCTCGCCCACCTCGCACGGGCGTACCCTGGCCGGGCGCAGAAACAGGCGCTGCGTCACGCCGTACTCCACCTCGTTGGTGTTGCTCAGAACATCGCGGGCGTCGAAGCGCAGGGTGCGGTTGAACTCGTTGACGCCGGTCACGTAGCGGTACCGCACCATGGGCTCGATGGTGTGGCGGATGTCGCGGCCCAGCAGCTTGTGGAAGGGGCCGCCTTGGAACGTCCGCTCCAGAACGGGCGTGCGGAATTCGGCCTCGGCCTCAAACGCAGAGCGGTTCAACGAGCCGGATCGTTCCACCGGCGTCGGGCCGGGCAGCGGCGCGGCAACCCGCGAGGCGGAGTACCAGGTGTCGCGCACGGCGACCGTGCCGCGCAGGGCGAAGCCATCAAAGTGCAGAGGCAGAGAGAGCGAGGGGCGAACGTCGAAGCGCTCGACCACGCCCGTATTGAACTGCGTACTGGCGGTGCCGGTGCCCTGGGTACGCTTGATCGCACTGCTTTGGACCATGGCAGTCCACAGCAAGGGTGTGTTGCCGATGCGGTGTTCGGTGGTCTCGCCGTCCAGTTGCGGCAGGTGCAGGATGCGGACCTGTTCGCCGGTAATGGTGCGCTTCAGGCCCTGGTAGCGGTCGCCCTCAATGCTTCCGATGTAGCCGTTGTTCTGCCAGGTGGCAAAGGCGTCGCTGACGATGTCCGTGGCGACGGCCTGGTTGAAGGTGTCGGTGAAGGCCTGGCGATAGGCGTAGCTGCTCAGGTATTCGGCGTTTACGGCAGAGCGCAGGTGCGGTGTGAAATCCTTGCGGCCGCTGACCAGGATGTCTTCGCCGCCCTGGTTCACGTAGCCGACTGTGGAGGTAACGGTGCCGTTCGGGCCGGCCTGCAGCACGGTGCCCTGGAAGCCGCGGTCCAGCAGGTTGCTGTAGTGCGCGTTCAGGAAGTCGAGGCCGCGTCCACGCCACCGGAAAGTAGCGGACTGCTGCCAGCCGCGGCGGCTGAAGTACTCGGCACCTACGGTCATGTCTGTTGAGCGCGATAGGGCAAAGTAGATCTGTTCGCCCAGGATGAAGCCCTTGGTCGAGCTTTGCCCGACCACCGGGATGAGGATGCCGCTCTGCCGCTGGTCCGCGCCCTGCTGCGGTACCGGGTGCGAGATGACGGGCAGGTAGAGAACCGGTACGTTCAGCAGGCGGAAGACGGTGCCGTGCGCCGCAGCCTTGCCGTTGTGCACGACAAAGTGAGCGCTGGAAAGCCGCCAATCCGGGTGCGGCAACTGGCAACTGGTCACGCTTCCATCGAAGAGTTCGAAGTCCTCGGGACCATGCTTGACGAGCATGCGCCCCTGGAACAGGAAGGGATTGCCGACGGTGTATATGCGGCTGCCCGATCCCTGGCGCAGGCCGACCGAGCCTGCGACGTCGTAGAAGGTGCCAGCCTGTGTGCGCAGGTTCAGGGTGCCGTGGCTGGCTTGCACGGATTCGTCGGACTTGCCACCCGTAAGTTTCAGGTGTCCGCTGGCGTTCAACTGGCCGGTGTTGCGGTCGTAGTCCACGTGGTCGGCGGTGAAGGTATAGCCGGCGTAGACGATCGTGACGTGACCGTCCAGGATCAGGTGGCCGGCGGCGTACTGGGCGTGGTCGTACTGCAGATCGGCAGCGTTGGTGTGGCGCGCCTGCAGTTCTTCCAGCATGGGATAGCGGCTTGCGGCGGGATCTTCGGGCAGCGCGGTGGCAGCAGGTGTGTCGCCGGATGGCGCGTCCGCCGACACGGTGGCGGATTGACTTTGAGCTGTGCTTGAGGAGGGTGCCTTCCTCGCTACCTCTTGCGCATACAACCGTGCACTGGAAGGGGCAAGCAGCGTGGTACACAAGCAACAGGCGGCAGCCAGCGAAAGGGCAGAACGGCTCGAGGCGCTCTTGCGAGTGATCTTGGGTTTGGTTTCGGATCTTCTACGCGGTTGCACAGCCGTTCCTTTGATTATCACGGAAAGCGAGTTTTCCCGTTGAGCACAGCCGTTCCTTTGCCGCTGGAACCCCTCCACCTCCAGGAAGTTGCCGCAGCGCATGCCGCGTCGTCCGAAGCGCAGGCCCTGCGCCAGGCCGTGGCTGAGCGCCTGGAGCAGCACCGCCGCAAGCGCGGCACCGGGGCAACGTTGTCGGCGCAAACGGCATTGCCAGGCATGGCCGGGATGAACGAGCGCAACGCTGCCAAGCCGAACCGCGTCGCCGACAGCGTGGCGGCCCGCTTTGCGCGGTCGCAGAGCTACCGCGAATTCCTACAGCAGGAAGCCGAATCGGCAACCCGTCAGGCCGAGGCGGCAGCCGAGGTCGCGCGTCGTAACGCCGAAGCCATCGCCGCTTCGCAGCAGCAGTTGCTACACGAGATGCAGGAGTGGGAGGAGCGCCAGCAGGCCGCGTCAGCGGAACCTGCGGTGGAGTTCGCCAGCGAGATTGAGCCGCAGCACACCTACGTGGCCAGTGCTCCCGAGCCGGGCGTTCTGTTGCCGATGATGGCAGCGCCGGTGCGCGAGATGGAGGTGCTCGGTCCGTCCGAGGCGCTGCGCGAAGCGGTGGCTGCCCCGTTGCTTACGGAGACCCGCGCCTCTGTCGCAGAGCCTCCGGTGGAGCGGCAGGCTGTTCCGGTGGAGGCGGTGCCTGTTGCGGCGGCTGCCGTGGTGCCGCAGCCCGTGAAGATCGCCATGCCGGTGCCCGACCCGGCAGAGCCGCCCGTGCCGATTCCGGCAAACCTGATTGAGTTTCCGCGGCAACTGGTGGCGGCACGCAAGGCGCGTCCCCGGTTTGCCGAGGGACCCTTGCGCGAAGACGCCGACAGCACGCCCGAGCGCGCGCAACTGCGCATTTTCGAGGTGGAGGCGAGCTCGTTCAGCACAACGCCGACCGCGGAGCCGGTGAGCACGCTGCCGGAGTGGTCCAGCATCCGGCTGGACAGCTCGACAGCGGAACATGAAATGTCGCAGCCGGATGCGCAGATGTCGATGGCGCTGCCGGTGTATGCCGCCTCCCTGGAGCGCCGGGTGATGGCCGCAGCGGTAGACGGATGCTGCGTGGGCGTTGCGTTTCTGCTGGCTGTTGCGGCGGCGGGCATGGCCGGCGGTGCTTTGCCGACCGGGCTGTTCGCCCTGGGCGCGTCGGCAGTAACGCTGCTGCTGTTTGGGGTGGGCTATCTTTTGCTCAGCTTCACACTGTCGGGCCAGACGGTAGGCATGCGCTACGCGCGCATCGCACTGTGCACCTTTGGCGACGACAACCCGACGCGCTCGGCTATGCGGCGCAGGCTGTTTGCCATGGGCCTGAGCGCGGTGTCGCTGGGACTAGGCTTCGCCTGGGCCATGCTGGACGATGACAAGCTCGGTTGGCACGACCGCATCTCGCGGATGTACCAGCGCGCGTATTAGACCTCGGATCGACCCCGGGTATTGGTGCTCTGAGGCGAGGCGGTTGAAGTTGAGGGCCGTAGCTAACCAGCGACATTATGTCGCCATAAAACTACAGTGCTGCTTGACGACGACAAATTCGCGTCAGACTGTACACGCGCCATTTGTGGCAAGTGCGCGTGCAGAGATGACGATTCCGGATTTCGCCCAAGTCGGTAGAGCAAGGCACGAGCAGCAGCTCGATGCCCTTACTGGATCGCGTCCGGGCGCGAATGCGTTCCGTTTTCTGCGGAGCGGGGGTCTGCGGGTTGTTTCAGTTCTGGTATGCGGCGTGCTGTGCGGGTGTGCTGTGGCAGAAACGCCGGCGAAGCCCGCTGAGAACGCCGCCGGCTCGCACGCGATGTCGGTGGGAACCCGGGCAACCACCACCACGGCCTTGACGGTTGCGTCTTCTGAGAGCGGAAGCAGCAGCGGTGTGACCCTGCTGGCGACGGTGGATGGTAAGTCGCATGCCACTCCGGCCGGCTCGGTGGTTTTCACCATTGGAGGCAAGCGGATCGGGCAGGCCGCCGTCGCGAACGGCTCGGCCACGCTGACGCTGGATACGTTGCCAGCCGGCCTGAGCAGCCTGGCCGCGGCTTATGAGGGCGACAGCAATTTCTTGCCATCGCAGAGCGCACCGGTGCGCTTCTACAACGACGACGGGAAGTAAGACTCACAGCGTGAGAATGTGCGAGCCCGGCCGCAGCCGGGCTTTTGTGTTGGCGACACCTTCCGGCGCTTTGCTCGGTGACGCGGCTCGACGGGAAGCGCTAGGCGCGTCCCACCACGCCGTTGCGCATGCGCAGGATGCCCAGCGGATTGCCCGACTGCAATGCTTCCGGCAGCGAAGCTTCCGGGAAGTCCTGATAGCACACGGGGCGGGCGAATCGCAGCATGGCGCGCGTTCCCACGCTGGTGAACCGGCTGTCGCTAGTGGCAGGGAACGGGCCGCCGTGCACCATGCTGTGGCACACCTCCACGCCGGTGGGGAATCCGTTGAAGAGGATGCGCCCGACGCGGGTTTCCAGCAGATGGACGAGCGGGCCGGCAGCGGCCAGATCGTCGTCGGTACCGTGCAGAGTGGCGGTCAGGTGGCCGTGCAGGGAAGCCGCCGCGGCCAGCAGGTCATCCAACGCGCCATAGTGAATCAGCAGGGTGGATGGACCGAAGATCTCCTCCTGCAGCGAGGGGTCGCCCAGGAACGCCGGCAGCGAGGTGGCGAAGACCGCGGCGGTGGCGCTGGCGCCCGGGCCCGAGGGCCCCGCAGGCTGACCGGCAAGCCACTTCGCGGCTCCGCTGCCTCGCCGCGCCTCCACGCTGGCGGCGTAGCGCTCCGCGATGCCGGGCGTGAGCATGCCATGGCTGCCCAGGCCGTTCACACCTTCCTGTAACTGGTGCAGAAAGGCGTCGCTGCCGTCCTGTGGAACGAAAACAAGGCCCGGCTTGGTGCAGAACTGGCCGGAACCGAGCGTGAACGACGTCTGCAGGCCGGTGGCGAGTGCGGCGCCGCGCTCACGCAGCGCGCCGGGCAGAACAAAGACGGGGTTGGTGCTGCCCATCTCGGCGAAGCACGGAATGGGCTCGGGCCGCGAGGCCGCAAGGCGCATCAGCGCCTGCCCGCCGGCGGTGGAGCCGGTAAAGGCGACGGACCGGATGGCGGGATGCAGCACCAGGGCTTCCCCGGCGGTGGTGCCCTGGTCGTAGACGATGCCGAAGGTGCCCTCGGGCAGGCCGCATGCGGCAACGGCCGCGTGGATGGCGTCGGCGACGAGGCGGCTGGTGCCCGGGTGGGCGGGGTGGGCTTTGACGACAACGGGATTGCCGGCGGCGAGCGCAGAGGCGGTATCGCCGCCCGCCACCGAAAACGCCAGCGGGAAGTTGCTGGCACCAAAGACGGCGATCGGGCCCACCGGCCGCAGCATGGAGCGGATGTCCGGGCGGGGCAGCGGTTTGCGGTCGGGCAGGGCTTCGTCGATGCGGGCGTCGACCCACGAGCCTTCCTCGGCCACCTCGGCAAAGAGGCGCAGTTGGCCGGTGGTGCGCAGCAGCTCACCCTGAAGACGGGCCAGCGGAAGGCCGGTCTCCAGGTGGGCGCGGCTTACGATCGCTTCGCCGTTGCTGGCAAGGCCGTCCGCGATGGCACGCAGCAGTCGCGCGCGATCCACACCGCGCGTAGCGGCGAGGGTCAGATGGGCGACCTGCGCCCGGCTTGCCAGGCGATGGACGTCCTCTGCCGTGGAGATTTCGAAGGTCTCTGGAAGCGAGGAGCCGTCGACGGGGTTGATGGCGTGGAAGACAGCCGGAGCCGCAGATGTGCTCAAGAGACGAACCTCGTTGGCGCGGTGGCGCAGTTGGGTTCAGTCTCGCAGACCAGGGGCGCTGCCGTCGCGTTCCGGCTGTCTTCGGTTAGCCGCCCTCGGTCGTTGAGGATCCCGCATCATGCGGACGCGCTTAGCTGTTGTCGCTGAAGCCGCCGTCGTCGAAGCCGCCGTCGCCGCTGTCGAAGTCGGAGCCGCCATCGGAGAAGTCGCTGCCGTCGGCTTCGAGCACAGAGTTGTCCACGTCGTAGCCGTTGTCGGTTGCGGAATCGTCGCCACCCACAAAGCCGTCGGCGGAGCCCCGGTCGCCCGTGTCGGCGAAGCCGCTGGCGGAGTCGCCGCGGCGGTCCTCGATGTCGGGGCTGAGCTGGTCGTTGACGCCGTTCTCGGCCTGCTCGCGGCTGAAGAAGCCGCCACCCTGGCCGTAGTCGGTGTCGTTATTGCCGGCGTTCACGTCACCGAAGCCCATGGCGCGATCGGAGCCGTAGCCAGCAGCGTGGCCGAAGCCGCGGAACAGGCTCTCCACGCTTTGGAAGGCCATCTCGCCCAGCGCTACGCCAGCCGCGGTCTGGAGCGCTCCCTGCAGGAAGCCGCCGCCGCCGGAGCTGACGGGGTAAGCTCCGCTGGGTTGCCCATAGCCGGGCTGTCCGTAGCCTGGCTGCGCGGGGTAGGCCGGATAGCCGGCGGGCGGCTGTCCGCCGTACTGGGGAGAACCGTACTGAGGACCGCCATATTGCGGCTGACCATAGGGCGGCTGACCGCTCTGCTGCGGGTTGTTGTAGACGGGTGTGCCGTACGCGGCTTGCGATCCGCCCGGACCACTGGCCTGCTGCTTGTCGGGTTCGGGATCGCTCTTGCCAAAGATCTTTTCGAGGAAGGTGGGCTCGTGTTGCGGCTGCTGTGTCGCCTGCGCGGCCTGATACTTCAGAACGGCCAGTTGCTTCTGCGCCTGCTCCAGGGCATACCCCTGCAGCAGCACCGTCTGGCACAGGATGTAGAGCGCGTTGGGATCCCTGCCGAGGGCTTCCTGGATGCGGCGATCCGCGTCGGCATCCTTGGTGGTGATCTGCGCATTGCGAACGCGGCCAATCAGGCCGTCGAGCATTTCCTGTTCCTGCGGTGTCATACCCGCTCCTTGTGTTCCGGCGCGTGACCGGTTGCTTGCTCCGTTAGACGCGGGAAGCCGGCGCGGGAGCATCCTCGATCGAGGAACGTAAGGCTATGGCGGCGAGACTTACGCCGGTGTGGCCAGCATGGCACCCCAGTTCAGGCCGGCGCCAAATGCGCTGAGCACCACCGGTCCGGTGGGCGACGGCGTTTCCTCGAGGAACTCGTGCAGCGCGATCAGCAGTGATGCCGACGACGTGTTGCCGTAGCGCGCGATGTTCTGGAAGAAGCGGTCCGCCGGTACCTTAAGCGTCGCGGCGACTTTCAGAATCAGGTTCCCATTGGCCTGGTGCATGACGAAGCGGGTGACAGCGTCGGCGGAGAGGTGGTTGCGCGTGAGCAGCTCCTGGGTCACGGCTGGCAGCTTGCGCGAGGCTCGCAGAATCACCGAGCCTCCGTCCATGTGCAGCCGGGCTGCATCGCCGCTGCCCGTCATGTGCAGGATCTCGGCACCGGTGCCGTCGCTCTGCAGCACGGCGTCGCCCAGGCGAAGCGCGCCAGCCGAGGCGTCGATGAGAGCCGAGGCGGCTCCATCGCCGAAGAGGATCGCGGTGTTCTTGCCTTCTGCAAACCGATCGACGCGGCGGCTCATGATCTCCGAGGCGACCACCAGAACTTTTCCGCCGGCAGCTAACGGCGCCATCTGCTTTGCGAGACAAAGCGCCCAGAGAGACCCCGCGCTGGGGATTGCGATATCAAGTGCGGGCGCGGTGCCCATGCCCAGTTCGGCGGCCACCTGCGCGGCGGGGCCGGGCACATTGCGGTCGGCCGATCCACTGCTCAGCAGCAGCATGCTAACGTCGCTGGCCGTGACGCCTGCGCGGTCCAGGCACGCCTGTGCGGCGGAGAGCGCCTGGGTGACGACTGTTTCGCCCTCCGCAGCATAGCGACGTTCGCGAATGCCGGAGACCTGCTCGATCCATGCAGCGGGTTCGCCCACCGCCGCCGCCAGCTCGTCGTTGCCCACCACGCGCGAGGGCAGATGCACCCCTGTTGCTCGAATGAAACTCATCGGCCGCTCCGTCCGTTGTTCAGGGTAGACGCTCCCGCGTCGAAGAGTGGTGCGGAGCCGCGTTTACCGTCCTGCGGGACGAAACCTGGCCGCCAGCGACGGCAAAGCGATCCTGGAGGTGTTCGATGCGCCCTGTTCCGCTCGAGGGAAAGCTACGGATTGTATTTATGGTTCTGTGCTTTGCGATTGCTTGCCTGGTTGCCGCACTTCTTTGGCGACGAGGCGACAAGTTGCCGGCGGCGGGAGTATTGCTGCTGTTTACCGCAGGCGGGAACCTTTACACAGCGTACAAACGTTCAAATCGCGCCTGAATGCAGTGGTGCGGTGCAGCTACGCGCCTTTGCTGTCCAGGTAGGCCTCGACTTTGTCGATGGTGTCGAACTTGCGTGCCGACAGGTCGCCGTCGGGCACGGTCACGCCGAACTCCGACTCCAGGCCGCTGACGAAATCGGGCAGCGCAAAGCTATCCAAGAGGCCCGAACCGAACAGCGACTCGTCATCTTCGGGGGTGATGGGTTTGCCTGCCACGGCCTGCAGCACTTTCAAGATGCCTGGTTTCTTGTCACTCACGGTCGACCACCTCTTCCTCAGTAGACTATCGCTTGCGCAGGCAGGCTATC
The DNA here is from genome assembly GCF_025685415.1 of Terriglobus aquaticus. NCBI lineage: Bacteria > Pseudomonadati > Acidobacteriota > Terriglobia > Terriglobales > Acidobacteriaceae > Terriglobus > Terriglobus aquaticus. Next base: position 3,031,701 of record NZ_JAGSYB010000001.1, on the reverse strand, counting down.
CGAAGCTTTGCTCGGTCCGCCACAGCACGTCCCAGGGCGTTCTCATGCCCCAGCAGACGTAGATGGGTTGACCTTCCTCATCGTCGTTGCCGACCGAATTCGGCTTCACGAACTGCCCGCGCATTTCGCACCGATCGAACAGGCGCTGCCGGTCCTTGCGCCCGATGCCGAGCGTCACCAAAATATCTGGCGCGCTGCCGTACCCGCGGTAGTAAAAGTCGTTGGCGCTGCTGATCGGATAGGGTAGGCCGTAACCGGGGCCGTAGAGCGCGATCGCTCCCGCTTCGCCGTAGTTGTCCACCGCGACACCGGCGCGCGCCCGCTCTTCCGGCGGCAGGGTGTCGCGCGCCGCCGCGACCGCCGCGGCCATCTCCCGCCATCCGAACTGGTCGCGCACATCGCTGCTGGTGCGCAGTTGAAAGTGCAGCAGCCGCGATCCCTGTGGCGCCACGGCCACCATCATCAGGGTCACCGCGACTAGGCCAAGAGCCGTGGATGCAACGGCGACTCCGCGCCACGTGGACTGCAATCGCGAGCGCAAGCGGCCGGTCCATTGCGCAAAGGCCACCGCCCCCGCGGCGTACACGCCAATGTATCCGGGGATGGCATAGTAGCCGCGGCCCTTTGCCAGCGCAAACAGCACCAACGGCCCCGCATACAGGAACAGCAGCAGCCGAAACCGCGCGCTGCGTGCCAGCCACACAACACCCGCGACCGCAAAGGGCAGTGCCAGCGCCATGTACTTCAACTGGTCGGTCCAGTAGCCGTTTGCCCGGCCGATCCGCACATCGCGCGCGTGAATGTGCTGCAGCATGTGCAGCGTCACCCAGCTGTGGCGCCACTCCCACAGCAGGTTTGGCGCGGCGATCAGCAGAGCCACGGCGGCGCCGGCCCAAAACCACTTGGATCGCAGCCACACCCTCTCCGCTGGCAACACCACCAGCCCGATCAGGAGCGACGCCAGAAGAAAGCTGATCGAGTACTTCGACAGAATGCCGATGCCGAGCGCCGCACCCACGCCGATCCACCAGCGTGCATCGCGCGTCTGGAGCAGCTTTGCAATGCAAAGTGCGACCAGTGCCCAGGCGAGGCCGTCCGTGACCGTGTACATCAGCCACTGGCCCATGGCCAGTTCGATGGGCAGCATGAGTAGCGCCGCAAACACCTGCGCAAAGCGCCCTCCACCCAGCGCTCGTGCAATCCAGCCTGCAATCAGCAGCATGAGTGAGGTGATCAGCATGGCCGGGAGACGCAAGCCGAGCGGCCCCGCTTCGGGCCGCACTCCGAACAAGCCAAACACGGCGATCGAAGCCCGCCCCAGCCAGGAGGTCAGCGGCGGAAAGGGGACGTACCCCCAGTCGAGGTGCCGCGCGTCCTCCAGGAACTGCAGTTCATCGCGGTGGTAGCCATACCGATTCCCGATCAAGACATGCACGACCAGCAACGCTGCTGCCAAGCTCAACAGCCACCACGTTGCCTGCCTCTTCTCTGCCTGTTCCAAGCAAATCCCTCTTTCCACAAACACCATACGCAGGAACAGTCCGGGATGTTCTCGCACGCGAAGCTATGTTGCAACCCCGCAGCCTGCGTTTGACTCCGCAACGGGTCGTTTGCTCGCGCTCGCCTTGCTGCATGCGCTAGGGCCACCAGCTTTGACAGCTTCACGACCGATGAGCAGCACCACGTCGCCGCAGGCGCCACCTACTTGCGTTGGCACGACTGGATGCGAGTAGTCGCGGCTTCTACCGCAGCGGTGCCTTCGCTCCGGCTTCGTTGACCGGCGAGGAATTGTCGCGCAAGGTGTACTCGGCGAGCTCCCGCACCACCACCGCATTCAGGCGCTGCGCCAGCTTGCGCGTGTTGCGATTGCTGTCCACAAAGTCGAAGCGCACCCGCTGCATGCCACCGGCAAGGATCAGATCCGCCGTGGTGGACAGCAGCAACAGGTTGACCCAGCGAGTGACCGCACCCGCCTCGCCGACCAGCGACCGCACGACGCCCAGATCTCCTTCGGGCTCCCACAGCAGCATGCCCACCACCCTGCCGTGCAGCAAGGCTACGGGCGAGTCGCCCAGGCCCGGCATCTCGGCAAACTGCGCCCGCCAGGGGTTCAGCGCGCTGCCGTGCGCGATATGTTGCGCGTGCAGCCGTGCCACGTCCCGCAGCGAAGCCTCGCGCAGAGGCACGGTACAGAGGCCGTCCGGCAGCGATCCGCGCTGCATCAGCCCGCGCAGGTACTCGCGGAAAACTGTCAGATCGGCCTCTACGGTGGTCAGCCCGTCGGTCCGTTGAAACCCCACCGCCTCGCAGAAGCTTGCTGCCGCGGGTTCCTGCCGTACATCGATCAGGCCGGTGAGGGTGGTCGCACCGTCGGATCGCAGCGCCTGCACGATTTGCCGGCCCAGCCCCTGGCGACGCATCGCGGGCACCAGATGCAGACGCAGCCCGGTCAGCGCGGTGCCGGAGCGACGAAACGAGACCGCCCCCACCAGGCGCGGCGACTCGTCGCGCAGGCACAGGCGGTACTCTCGTCCTTCCACGTCGGCGAATGTCTCCGGCAGCAGCATGCGGCAGGCCGGCCACTCGGCCGGCCGCGGTGGCCGCAAGCGGACGGGCGCACCGGCGGTCGCGTCAACCGGACCGCTCACGCGGAGCCGACCGGCTGCATGCTGTCGCGCATGGCAAACGCGGCGGCAGCGTCGTCATGCCGTCCGAGAGCGTGCATCGACCGGCCCAGCAGGTCATGCATCGCCGGCTGGTGAGGCTGCAAGCGGATGGCGTCAAGCGCGGCTTCCGCGGCTTCTTCAAACTTCGCTTGCCGGAACAGCGCAATGGCCAGCCCGCTCGACGCGCCCAGCATGCGCCGATCCGCCGCGAGCGCCGATCGGAACGCCTCCGCTGCCTCCCGCCACTGCTCCGTACGCAGCCAGGCGTTGCCCAGCGCCACATGCGTCGTCGGGGAAACTGCAGCCGCGGGTCTCTGGTTCTCGAGCGCTTCCTTGCGCAGGATCTGCTCGGCGCCGCGGGCGTTTCCATCGGCCATGGCCAGGTGGGCAGCGGCCAGAGATGCCAGCGGAGATTGCGGATCGGCCTGCAGCAGGTCGTTTGCCAGCCGGCGCGCATCTGCGGAGCGCCCCGTTTCCAGATAGGCCGTCGCGAGGTAGAGCGGCGCGTCCGCGTATCTGCTCAGGGCGGGGTTGCTCGCCACGGTGGGGACTACAGCCTCCAACAGCGGTACGGCTTCCGGTGTGCGGCCCTGCGACCACAGCACGCGGGCGAGGTTCAGTGTGCGCCGAACCCAGGCTTCGATGGCCTCCGGACGCCGCTGCGCCGCCACGGTGTCCTGGTATCCGGCCTGCCGCAGTTCCGCGAGATCAATGCTGGCGTCTGTGCTCTCGTCCTCGTGGCCGTCGACCGGGCCAGCGCTTTCTCTGCCTATCCTCCCGGTTCCGGGAAGCTCTCGAGTCGGTGCCTCCGGGCAGAGTTCCTCGATGACATAGCCGGGCATGCCGGAGGGCGCCTGGAAGCCGAAGATCGCCAGCAGTGTCGGCGCAATGTCCAGAACGCCCGGCTCGAACAGAAGTTCTTCCGCGGTGATCCCGGGACCGCCGGCGCACAGAATGCCCTGCGATCCCGTGCCGGTTTCGGGGTGAAACTCCGGTTCGCCCGCTGCCCTGTCTGACACGACCAGGACCAGTGCCTCGGGTCCGGCCAGTTCCACTAGGCGGCCCAGCAAGAGGTCCAGAAAGCGATACGCCCCGTTCACGGCCTCTGCGTAGACCGCGTCTTCTGCGGGGAGAGGCCCGCTTGTCTCCGGAAAAAGTTCGGTGATCCGCGCTGCAGCGCCGTACCAAACCGCGGTCAGGCCGGCGTTGCTGCGCTCCAGCAGGGCGGTCGCGGCGGCATGGTGGGTCGCCGTTTCGGCCAGGGCGATTGCCAGCTTTGCCAGCCGGCGATCCTTGTCCTGATCGATCTTGCCCAGCTCCGGGACAAACAGTTGCAGATCGGCGCCGGTCCACTCGTCTGCGCTGAAGCGCAGGTCGGCAATCTCGGGCTCGAGCTCACGCGGCCAGACCGAGTCCGAGGTCCCGGCGGCAAAGCGGTCCGAAACGCAGAGGAAGTCAGTTGCACCCGGACTGTTACGGGCAGGTGCCGCAGCGGGATGCGTCGCCGGCCAACCCACTGCTCGGCAGGGCACGCCGGTGGCTGCCAGCAGGTCCCAAACGTGCGGCGCGGCCAGCGACTGTCGCGTCACTGGCCGCACACCGCCGGTTTGCGGGTCGTCTTCCACGCCGTCCAGCACGCCGTGCCGGTCCGGTGTGACGCCCGTAGAGATGCTGGTCCAAAGCATGGGTGGGACCAGGGGAGTCAGCGGGGCGACATCGCCCATCACTCCCCGCTCCACCAGCCTTGCCAGGTTGGGCAGCGCACCGCTTTCCAGCAGTGGCTGCACCCGTTTCCAATCCGCTCCGTCCCAACCGACCAGAAGGACGTTATGCGGCTTCGGCATACTTGCGGCGACGACGGCGAAGCTCTGCCACGCCCGCCGCACCCATCGCGATCAGGCTCAGGCTGGTCGGCTCCGGCGTGGCCACGGTCTGGCCGGCCAGGATGGACGTATTGGGGTCGTTCTCGTATGCATAGGAGTTCAGGGTGAGGGAGTAGCCCACAGCACCGCTCGCATCGCTGTAACCCGTGGTGGTCAGGTCTGCCCAGCCGGCGTGCAGCCCGTCCGCCTCGGTGAAGTAGAAGCCGAGATACGCCTCACCATTCAGCGGAAAGTTCCCTTTACCGGCGGTGGTGGAGGAGAGTTTGCCGCTCGTCCCAAAGCTGGCGGTGGCGGTCGGGTCGATCAGGGCGCCGGCTGCAAGCGCGGCCGGATCGAGATCCGTATCCTGCAACAGTTCTGTGCCGGTCGCTACGGCCGCGGTGTTGCCGATGCCGCTCGCGGCGAAGTCGATCGACTGATTGGTGCCCGGGAGGGTCAGGATGACATCGGGAGTGCTGTGCTGCCCGGTAGCCGGATCGCTGGTGTAGGTTACGGTCTGGTTGACTCCCGGAACATAGGTGATGCTTTCTGCATGCATCATCTGCGGAACGGCGGCAACCGCCGTGGCGGCCAGGGTGTATACGGCTAACTTACGATCAAGGCAGTTTGAGCGCTTGGAAGTGCGTGCAAGAGAAGGCAAGGGGGGAGTCTCCACTACTTAGTTTGTACGTCGAGGACCGAGCTGACTGTAGCTGGCGACAAACGAAATCTCAAGTAGGGAAATTTCTACACGGTTTGGAACAAATGACGTATCTGTCAGATGAATTGGCGCTTACTGGCCAGTATCAAAATGGGTCTGTCGGATAAAGCCGATGCGCTACGTAGTTAGTTGACTACAAAGACAAGGAAGTAGTCCTGCCCGTCGGCTTTGGTGAAGGTGTAGTGCTCTATCTCGCGGTACCCTGCCGCGTGCATCTCCGCTTCCACCACGGATTGCTTCAGGCCGTGGTCGGCTCCGTTGCCGTTACGGTCGATAATGCCGACCCGGGCACCCGGTTTGAGGGCGGGCTTCAGATTGCCCAGCAGAGCCGCAGTGTCGGCGATCTCGTGGTACACCTTCAGCATCAGAACCGCATCCACGGAGTGATCGGGCAGACGGGGATCGGTGGGCGTCCCCAACACAGGTTTTACGTTGCGCAGACCCTCGCGCATAGCCCTCTGTGTAATGCCCGAGACAAACGTGGGGTTGATGTCCTCGGCAAACACCATCCCGTTTGGTGCCACGCGCCGAGCTGCCAGCATGGAAAACCAGCCCCCGCCCGCTCCCAGGTCAGCCACGGTCTTGCCTGGCCCCAGTTGCAGGATGTTCATGACGCGGTCGATCTGCAGCTTTCGTGCCCGGTCCGGGTACTCAAAGATGTCCGTGGAGCCGGTATACGGTGTGCTGGTCGGATGCTGGGGTGGTACCCCTCCGGTTTGCGATCGGACCGGGAACAAGCCTCCGGCCAAGCTGAAGGCGACCAAGAGGGACGACAGAACCACACCGATACTCATAAGACGTAGGACGCTGCGGCGGCTGACCATAGACGCCAATTATTAGTACGGAGTTTCGCGATCATCAGTACGAATCTGACAGAGCGCCAGCAGTGGCAGATCCGTGGCGCGGTCAGGAACAGCTAGGGCTGTCCACGGCACGGAATTCTCGCCACAAAGGCAGCCTGCGCGCCGGTCGGGTGCGCGGACCTTGCGGTACACTCCGCACCATGACCCGCCGCGCCCTTCTTCTGCTAATTGCGACCATTGCCGCCGTGCCGTTTCTTCGCGCCCAAATGCCGCACGACAATTCGCAGGACTGGGCCAAGGCCAAGCTGGAACAGAGTACCCGCCACCGCGAATACGTTCCGGTGAAAGCCGGCGGCCGCACGCTGAATACGCTGGTGATCTATCCCGAGCGCAGCACCAAGGCTCCGGTTGTCGTGCTGATTCACGAGATCTTCGGCCTGTCGAACTGGATGAAGTTGCAGGCGGATGAGCTTGCAGCCGAGGGCTTCATCGTGGTCGCTCCCGACCTGCTGAGCGGCAAAGGCGCGGACGGTGGCGGCACCGACGCCATGGGCGGACAGGACAACGTGGTTCAGGCCGTGATGAAGCTGGATGCCGCTGAAGTCGTGACGGATCTGGACGCGGTGTCCGACTACGGCAAGTCGCTGCCCTCTGCGGATGGCAAGCTGTTCGTGGCCGGCTTCTGCTGGGGCGGAGGCAAGAGCTTCGCGTTTGCGACGCACCGCAAAGATCTGGCCGCGGCGTTCGTGTTCTACGGCCCGCCGCCACCGGCCGCCGACATGGTCGCGATCAGCGCGCCCGTCTACGGCTTCTACGGTGGCAACGACAACCGCATCGACGCGACCATCCCGCAAACGGTGGCCGACATGAAGGCCGCGAATAAGTTCTACGAACCGGTCACGTACCCTGACGCCGGTCACGGCTTTATGCGCGCGGGCCAGGCGCCAGACGCGAAGCCTGCCGACCAGCAGGCCTTTGCGCAGGGGTTCGCGCGGCTCCTGCTGCAGCTTCGCGCGCATGAGCACAGCCGGGCCCACACTACCAGCCACGGCAAGCTGACCCAGCCCGGCTTGAAGGGCAAAGGCAGCGCGGTCGCTGAGGCATCCATCAGCCGGTGCCATGACACTGCCGCGGGGATGTAGCAGCGGAACCGGGTAGCAGAAGCCATGCCTGCCGAACGCGGCAGGCATGTTTCGTCTTCGGGCTAACGTGGTTACGGGAGAGTGGGGCTGCCGTTACGGTCGGCGCCAAAGGCGCTGTAGGCGCTCAGCAGATCCGCGGTGAGCGCGTCGGCCAGGGCGCGATAGCCGGTGCCGGTCAGGTGCGTGTGGTCGGGTTGGGCGTACCCGGCGCCGACCCAGCGGTTCATGCTGCCGAAGCCGCCTTGCCGCGCGCGCCAGTCCCAGAACGCGCACAGGCCTGTGGTGGAGCAAACGCTGCGCTGCGCATTCAGGATGCGGTCCGTTCCGCGGTACGGCGTGTAGACGCGGTGCGCAACGCGATGGGCAACGCGACGGGCGCGGCGACCACGGCCCACCTTGCTGTACGTAGTCGTGTAGTACGTGGAGCCGATGGAGCGGTCGCCCGGCCCCAGCACCAGAATTGACGACGACGGCGACGTGGTGTGCAGCATCTGGATGAGGCGCGTGAAGGTCTGGCGGTAGTCCTCGCCGGTCCAGCGCGCGGCGGCCTCGTTGGTGCCGTAGGCGAGCACGATGAGCGCGGGGTTCGCGCCGGCCAGGTAGCCCTGGAACAGCGGCTGGTTCCAGCGCAGAATCAGCGGGGCTTCGGCGCCGTTGATGCCCATCGCCTCCCAGGTGATGCCGGGCTGCAGGGCAACGCTTCCCAGCAGGCGGACGGGACCGCCGCCACCCGTCGTAAAGGTGAAGTGGTGCGATCCGGCCTGGCAGTTGTAATGGAAGATGCCTCCGGAGCCAGCGGTGGCGTTGCCGGTGCCGGTGGGCGCGGCGGTGTCCTGCGCGGCGTCGTCGGGTACGGCGCTCGGATTATCGATGGCCGCGTCCGCGTCGGGCGTGCTCGCGTCAGGCGGCAGAGCGTTGCCGTTTCCGGACTGCACGGGAGCGGCGTTGGCGTCGGCGGTGCTCAGGTTTGCTACGGTCTGGCCGTTGTCGCTCACCTGCAGACCGCCGCCGCCGGGCTGCCGCAGGTACTGCAGCGTGAAGGTCAGGCAGGGCGCGTCCAGGGTGGCGGTCTCGCCGGCGCGATAGCCCTCAATGGCAACGCCGCCCAGGCCCAGCAGGCGATCACCCAGGTCGGTGAAGTGGGTGCCGAGCGTGCGCCAGCCGCCGCTCTGATTGCGGCCCGAGCCCAGGATGCGATACCCCGCGAAGGGGTGGCCGGCATAGGTGAAGCCGACGCCGCCGTCGCCAAAGCGGGCTTGCATGCGGGCGCGCAGCTCGCCGGTGAACATGTCGGCCGCGGTGTGGGAGTCGCCCCACTGCATCACGCGGACGGTGCCGTTGCCGGGCTCGTCTTCGCGGCTCCGCAGTTGCTGGAAGAAGCCACGCAGGGCCGCCGGGTACTGCAGGGCCGACGATCCGCGGGCCAGAATCTGCTGCACCGGCGGCAGGGTGCTGGCCGTGGTGTCGGGCTCCACCACAGTCTCTTCGCTGGCGCTGTCCCCCGGTGCCGCCGGGCGGCTGGGAGCCGGGGATAGCACGACGCCGCCGTTGCGGTAGGTGCCGTCGCGCGCGGGTGCCTGGTACGCATTGGAGAGACCCTGCGCAGCGCGACGTGTGCCGCCGCGCAGTGATGCACTCGCAGCCGCGCGGCCGGTCGGGCGTGCAAGTCTTCCTCCGGCGCGGGTCTGCGCGGAGGTGCGCGAAACGGTGCGGCTGCGCGTTGCGACAGCTTCGTTGGCATGGGCGTGGGACTTCGCAGAGCGATTGGTGGCGGGGTGCTGGGCCGTGGGCCGGGTAGCGGGCCGGGCATGGGCGTCACCGGGGGTAAGCAGCGTTCCTACGCAGGCGAGGGCCAGCGCGCCTGCCCATCGGCGCAGAGGGCCCAGCAGTGCGCCCGGCCGGCGCGATGCAGCCGAGCTGTCGCGGGCGGGTTTCGCGGCTTCCCGCCGCCCGTCCGGTCGAATTTCCAAAGCCAAACCCAGCGCAACAGTCTCCGCGGCCGAGGTCCGACCCTTTCAGCAGATTAGACGACAGAGGCGCCGCAACGCCTCCGGGGGTGAAAAGAGCTGCGGCATGGCGCACAGAGGCCAATGTGCACCGCGCTTGGAGCAGTGGAACGGATTGCAGAAAAAATCAGGGAGCTGAATCACCACTTGACCCCGGACCTGTAACTTGTTCTGGTAGCGAAGATAAAGCGAAAATACGGCGGCCTAGCAGGTGTGACTTGGGGCACCATTCATGTTGTGCAACCTGTTCATATCGTGAGAGTTGCCGTCCAGTGGAAAGCTGTGGGCAACCCCGTTGACAGGGCCCGGCACACTTCGATACTGTCAGCAAACTTCTTCACCGCAGACCGGGGTGGCGAGAGAGATCGGGACAGGGAGGCAGCCGCCTCACAAGCCCGACCGGAGCCGCCCATGCAGTCACCGGATACGTACCCGGGCAACCCGCAAAGGCCAACAGAGAGCCTTCGCCACGGAGACGGTCCCCAACCTTCGGATGTCGACAGCCCGGCACGGACAGCGACAGGCCGAACAGATCCTGGAGTAACTTGTGAAGCTTTTGCGAAGGGACTTGAAAGTATGCGAAGGGTGCGGTGGCCTTTGGGTCCGCACCGGGGTCGAGGCCGGCGTGTATTGCCGGCACTGCAGCCCGTACATCGCTGCGCTGCCGGCACGCCGGCGCCGCGGTCCGGGTCGCCCTTGCCGTTCCGTGCCCGCGGTTGGCCGCACGGTTCAGCAGGCGCCGGAGGTACGGCTGCACCTCGTCTCACGCCGCTGCCAGGCCCAAAGCTCGGAACGGACCCTGCCACAACTCGTAACCACCACCAAGCCGAACGCCGCACCGGGCGATCCGGCAAATGTTTGCTCCCCCGCAACGATCCCGGCTCTCCAAGCGGGACGTCCCGTACTCGTCCATCGCTCGTCTTCTGAATCGCATCGCAACCCTGCCGGAGGTGCCCAGTGAACCAGACCGTTCCCGCTGCCAAGATCCTGACCATGCCCACACGTTCCAACGCCGGCGACAGTGCCGCGCCGGCCGGATCACCGGTTTGGTCAACCGAGGGGAACCTGGCCAAGGCGGTCGCCTTCCTGCACGCGTCTGCGTCCACGGAGTCGCAACCGGTCGCCGTCCCACGGTCGCCGCTGCGAGTTGTCATCACACCGCAGACGGCGTTCTACCGCAAGTACACCGAGGCCATGCTGCGACGCTATGGCGCCATGGCGCTGCAGAAGGGCCGCGTTCCCAGCCTGCTGGGGCGCGAGCTGTTCCGGGGCAAGGTGACCAGCTACCGCATTCACGGCTTCGACGATGTGATCATCTTTGTCGCCGACGTGGAGCGTTGCCTGAAGCTGCTCTCCCCGGAGCAGCAGCGGCTGATCGTGCGCGTTGCCGTGCAGGAGTACACCTTGGCGGAGACTGCGTCGATGTTGCGGTGGAGCATGCGGTCCACGCAGCGCCGGTACCACGAGGCGCTGGATGAACTGACCGCGATCTTTCAGAAGCGTGGCCTGATGCAGCAGGTGCCGGGCATTTCCGATGCCCTGCTGAAATCCTGTCAAGAGGAAGAAACTGGAGGCGTCGCCGTAAGCTACGCCGAATGAGCAGCTTGCGCCGGAAAAATAGTTGGCATGGTATTTCCGGCGTAATTGGTATTCTGAATAGGCGGGTGAGTTGAGGCGACGCGGTCGTCCTCAAGGCTCCCGGACAACTTGAGAAACGCGAGACGCGGAAGGTGCAGCAGAGGCCTTCCGCGTTTTTGCGTTCCTGATTCTGTTTGGTCGAAGTGCTGAGGCACTCGACGGAAAGGAGAGCGTTTGCAAGCCAAATTTGAACAGTTTGCATGGGCCCGCAAGGTACTTGGCGCAGCTCTGTTTGCACTGGCGATGTTCCCCGCCAACCCGTGGCTGACGGGCAGGTTGCACGCCCAGTCGGCCGGCCAAAGCGCGGCAGGACTGACCTCGGTCAGCGATACGGTGCTGTCGGCCAGCGGTGCGCCGGCGCAGGGAACTGTGCTGATCAGTTGGCCCACGTTTACTGCGGCGAACGGAGCAGCGGTGCAGCAGGGCTCCACCAGCGTGACACTGGGCGCAAACGGTGCGCTGACAGTGTCGCTGGCGCCCACGGTGGGCGCGACGCCCATCGGCACGTTCTATACGGCGGTCTACCACCTGGCGGACGGCACGGTGACGCGGGAGTACTGGCAGGTGCCGGCGTCGGGCACGCCGGTGAACCTGGCGGCGGTCCGCACAAGCGTGTTGCCCAGCACCGTGGCGGTGCAGACCGTGAGCAAGCAGTACGTGGACCAGGCCATTTCACGCGCGATGGCCACCGGTGCGTCCCCGGCAGACACGTCGCCCTATGTGATGAAGAGCGGCGACACCATGACCGGACCGCTGCAACTCTCGGGCGATCCGGCGACACCGCTGCAGGCTGCCGACAAGAACTACGTGGACAGCACCACTGCCGCGTTGCAGGCCGGTCTGGACCAGAAGGTGAGCAAGGTGCCGACGGGCACGCAGGTGGTCACACAGCCACCCAGCACCGAGCTGCGCACCAATCGCCTGAACGGTGAGTTGCACGCGCAGGAGTTCATCTCGCAGGCAGGTGGCGATGGCATCGCCAACGCGTTTGCAGCGCCGGAGTGTACGGGAGTGCCGTGCACCGTGATTGCCGACCCGGACTATAGCGGCGGCGAGACGGCATTGCCGACGCAGGCGCGTCAGCACCTGGTAGACGAGCGCAACGGTCACGTCTACGAGTACTTCATGAGCCCGGGCACGGGCAGCGTCGACATCCCTCGCCAGTTGACGACGAAGTTTGCGGAGTCGGCAACGTCGAACTTCTTTGCGGCGGCACAGCAGTATGTGCACATCGGGTATCGCGGCGGCAACAACCTGTTCCCGGAGAACTACGGATTTTCGCTGCCGTACTTCAAGAGCACCTTTTCGGTGACGGACACGCTGTACACGCAGTTTGCGCAGGGTCAGCACGTGATGAACTCGCACACGATGGACTGCTTCGGCGTGGGCGACTGCATTGCGAACAGCTTTTACATGCGCGCATCGGGTGGCTTCCGCGATTCGGCGGACGAGGGTTCACACCCGGCGGATCTGCAGTTTACCGAAGATCCGCGCGTGTTTACCGGAACCTGCACCACGGGCTGCACCACGGGATCGCAGGTGCTGCAGGTGACGGCGACCGCAAACCCCGGAACGCAAGGCAGCGGACGCTTCCTGATCGACAAGGCGCCGGGCAAGACGATCAGCACCGGGCAGTTGATCGGCGGTCTGCAGGGGAACTTCCCGGCAGCGACCGCACAGTTCAGCGGCACGACGTTTGCGCCGAGCACGTTCTTCTCGACGGCAACGGCCATTCCGCCGCAAAGCAACAACATGGCACCGGGAACGGTGACGGTGGCGATTGCTACGTCGGGCGTGCCTGCGGGCTTCAGCACCAACACTGCGGTGAGCCCGGCAGGCGCGGGCGTGGCCTGCGTTGCGGATTCCATCTCGGGTGGCACGGTTGCGCCGGAGAACTATGAGATGGCGACGTTCACTGTGGTCGACGGAACGCATCTGCAGTTAACGCTGAACAAGCCGCATGGACCGGCCGCGATCGTTGCGATCGGCGGCATGTGCGGCTACGGGTTGGAGCAGACGGTGGACACCACGGGCGGCATCCGGCAGGTGTTCCCGGTGATCGGGACGGTGGATGCGACGGACCTGTACGTGGCGAGCGGCGTTACGTCGATCGTTGGCGCATCGCAGAGCACCAGCGGATTTCTGAATCTGCAGTACACGGTGACGCAGGTGGCGCGTAACAACGGCGTGGTCACGGTGACGACAAACAACGTGAGCGCACTCGACTCCTCTGGCGTGACCATGACGTTGAGCGGCGTGAGCGATTCAAGCTTCAACGGCAGCTTTCCCATGACCGCGACCGGTTACGGCCAGTTCCAGTTTGCGCAGTCGGGACCGAACGCATCGAGCACCGGCGGAACGCTGCAACTGCTGACCGGCGGGTACGTGCTGTACCCGATGGCCGAGGTGCTGGATGTGTATGACCCCGCCACGCAGAATGTAAGCGGCAAGTTCACGCTGGCGCCGAACACGGTGGCGTGGGCGGCGAACGATCCGGTGGAGCAGCCGCACTACTTCCAGGAGAAGGTGTCGGCGGACATCAGCTACATCACGCAGTACACGCCGCGGCCGGCTTCGCAGCAGCAGGCGGGCATCTACTACCAAGGCAACAACGGCCCGGGTCTGCGCGGATGGGTGATCAACAACGTGGCGGGCGGCTACCTGGGATCGGGTGGAACGCACACACCGCCGGACATTGCGTTGCAGACGCAGGGCATCTGGAACACGTCGCTGGACATGCAGGCGGGTGAGCAGACGGCGATCCGGCTGCACTGCAACGGCCGTGGCTGCAATCGGTTCAACTCGACGTACAACCTGTTCCAATTGGACTTCGTTCCGGGTGGATCGCAGTACGACACGGTGACCTACGCTCCGCAGAATGGCACGATGCAGTGGAACCTGCGCGGAACGCAGTACACCATGAGTCCGACGGCGATGACGGTCGGCACGCTGAATGTGACCAACCTTAATGCGGCCCACATTAACGGCGGCGGCGGAACGAGTGCGAGCCCAGCCACCAGCACCGCGCAGGGTACGGTGCAGTTGGGACCGACGGCGACCAGCTCCGTGCTGGCCAACGTTGCAACCAGCGGCAGTGCAAGCGACCTGACGGGGCTTGCGCCTTCGGCTATGACGGATACGACGAACGCGGCGAACATCACCAGTGGCGTGATCAGCCAGGCGCGGCTGCCCGGCACCGCGGGCTTGTGCACGTCGAACGTTGCGTTCTCCGCAACGCCGACGTTCACCAGCGGATGCGCTCGCCAAGTGTTCCACTTCGCGTGGTCGGGCAACGTGACCACGATGAACTTCGCCAACCTGATCCCGGGTCAGCACATCACGATGATCCTGCAGGTGAGCGGAGCGGGCGGTTACTCGCTGCAGTGGCCAGCCACGGTGCACGGCGCGTTCACGGTGAGCACGACTGCTGGATCGCCGCTGTATGCGAACTCCGGCAAGTACTTTGTTCAGGAATTTGTGGTCGACACCGACGGCGCAACGCTGCTGAATCCGCAGGCGGTGAACCAGTGATGCGGGGCATGGAGCGCGAGAGAGCTACGAGCTTCAACCGCTCAGTTCAACGCTTCGACAAGCATTGGAATGAGAACAGCCCGTCGCCGGGCGAAAGGAGATGTACGTTGCAAAGCATGCACGCAGGGGCAGCCAGGTGGCTGCCTTTTGTCTTTGCGGCCGGCCTGCTGTTCGCGGCAACGGTCGAAGGGCAGACGCTTGGGATGCCGGCGCTGACGACCGGCGATTGCGCGACGACCTCGACCGGATCGGTTCAGTGTACGAAGACCAGAGGCGTCGGATTTGCGCCTAGTGCGACCACGGACACGACCAATGCGGCGAACATTGTGAGCGGCAGACTGCGCGGCACGCAGATGCCCGCGAGCAGCAACGGAACGATCCTGTACCGCAGCTACGCCTATACAAGCACGAGCTATGCGAACGACTACACCACGGTGGGCACTGCGCCCGCCATTGATGCGGTGGGTCATCTGCAGTTCAACTCGACGGCCGGCTCGGTCACGGGGCAGCAAGCGGTGGTCAGCTCGGTGGTGACGAACAGTGAGAACTGGGCGATGAAAGCCACGTTTGTGCTGGGGACGGTGGGCAGCTCCGGGAGCCCGGCTGGTGGATACGGCCTGGTGCTTGGCGCAAAGAGCGTGAACCCGAACGCGCCACAGGGCATGTTGCTGAACTACTCCACTTCGGCTGGCGCGCTTTCGATCAGCACATTCTCCGGAACCGGCCAGGGATCTTCGCCGCTGGCCAGTGTGGCGTTGCCAACACCGTCTGTGGGGGACACGGTGACCCTGGTGTTTGCGCGGCGCGGCGCGACGATGTACGGCATTGCGCAGAACGGTGGAGCCGTGACGACGGTGCAGTGGACCGATCCTCTGCGCGGCACCAGCGGTAACAGCATCCTGCCGAACACATCGCAGTTTGCCGTTTTGGATTTCGGCGGCACGTACACGATGACGAATCTTGCGATCACCGAGAACAGCGCTTCAAACCCGAACCTGTGCATCCTGGGTGACAGCAAGACCGACGGTGTGGGTGCGTTCACCATGAGTTCGCGGTGGGCGAGCATGATCGACCAGTACGGCCCCGTGGACGTGTTCGCGGGCGGTGGCGACATGACCGCGCAGGTGCTGGCCGCATTCCCGGTGCTGGTGCAGAAAGGCTGTTCCACGGTCGTGCTGGCGTCGCCCTTCTACAACGACCTGGGATGGGGGACAGCGACTGCAACTTGGCAGGCGAACTACTCCAGCGTTGTAAGCCAGGCAAAGGCCGCGGGCATGAAGGTGATTCACATGCTGTCGATCCCGACCTCAAATGGGCAGGTGAATGCGACGGCTGCGAACGCCTGGGTGAGCCAGACGTATGGGCCGAGCGGCGCGGGAGACACGGTGGTCGATCCTTCCGTGAACTTCAACGCGAGCACCATGCTGATCGGCGACGGCATTCACCCGAACTACCTGGGCTATGCGGTGGTGGCGGCGGACTTCGTCGCGCAATCGGGGCTGACGGCGGCGGCAGGACCGGTGACCTACACGGTGCCGTCACCGCTGGCGCTGTATGGCCAGCCGTAAGAGCACAGCGAAGGTCGTAGAGAACGCGGCCCGTGAGGTGGAAGGCGCTAGCACTGAGAGGACCGAGTGGGGCGGTTCGGCGCTGCGGCAGCGCGTTGCGACGGCAGAAGGCCGGATCGCCCTGGCGGAGGACTTACTCCGGATCCGCACCAAGATGGGCGGGGTGGAGCCTCTGCGTGCCAACGCGGCGCAGATGCTGTTTGAACAGCACCACAGGCGCGAAAGCATCGTGCTGAAGGCGCGGCAAATGGGGCTGAGCACGTGGATTGCGGGCCGCTTCTTTCTTCGGGCCATGGCGCTGCCGGGCACCGTAACGGTACACGTGGCGCACACGCGCGAGGCGGCCACCGCGCTGTTTCGCATGGTCGGACGCATGTGGGCGAACCTGCCCGAGGACATGCGTGCCAACCAAGCCAAGCTCCTGCGCAACAACGCGGGAGAGATGGTGTTTGCGGCGGGCGATTCGGAGATTCGCGTGGTGAGCGCGGCCGAGCCGAATGCGGGGCGTGGCCTGACGATCCATCAGTTGCACGTGAGTGAGCTGTCGCGGTGGCAGGGTGATGCGGCGGAGACGCTGGCAGGCCTGCGCGCGGCGCTCGCTCCGGGCGGCGAGCTGGTGATGGAGTCGACACCCAACGGTGCCTTCGGCTGCTTTTATGAGCAGTGGGTCGCGGCCGAGCGCAATGGTGTGACACGGCACTTCTTTCCGTGGTGGATCGAGCCCGGGTATGTGTCGCAGCGAGCGGTGGATACCGATTCGCTGAGCGAGGATGAGGCTGCGCTGATGAGCGGGCCGGCGGCGCTGCGGCTGGAGCAGATCGCGTTTCGACGCGAGCTGGCGGAGCGATACGGCCCGCTGCGGTTGCAGGAGTTCGCGGAGGATCCGGCGACGTGCTTCCGCGAGAGTGGAGCCTGTGTATTTGAGTCGCGGGTCCTGCTGCGACGCATGGCGGCGCTGCGCGGACCGATCGAACGGCGTCGGAATGGCGCGGTGGAGATCTACTGGCCACCGCAGCCGGGACGGCGGTATGTGGTGGCCATCGACCCTGCGGGCGGCGGCGAGGACAGCGACTTCAGCACCGCCCAGGTGGTCGATCGTGCGTCCGGCATGCAGTGCGCGGAGATGCAGGCGCGGTTCAATCCGCGGGACACGGCGAGAGCGGCGGCCGAATTGGCGCGGGAGTATGGAGGTGCGCTCTTGGTGGTGGAGCGCAACAATCATGGCGCGGCGGTGATGGCGTACCTGGAGCGGGAGTCGGGCTTTCAACTCTATCGCGGTCCGGACGGCGACCTGGGATGGCTGACCACTTCGGCATCGCGCGACAGCATGCTGGGTGCTTTGCAAGTGTTGCTGAGCAACGAAGCGGCGCTGGTGCAGAGCGGCCGTTTGCTGACGGAGTGCCGCAGCTTTGTGGACAAGAAGGGTCGCATGGAGGCAGCCGCCGGGGCCCACGACGACCTGGTGATGGCGATGGCGATCGCGCAGGCGGTGCGGCGGGAGGGTAGGAAGAGGGAGTAGGGAACAGGGATCAGGGAACAGGACTTGGCAGGGAACAGGGCTCAGGCAAGAGCGACGAGATCTGTGCCCTACTCCCTACTTCCTAACCCCTCTCTACTCCCTGCTCCCTACTTCACTAACTCCACCGCTTCGCTATGCTGCAACGAGGGAGATGCTCGTGGCGGTCACGGCGGTACAGACCATTCGGAGGATGCGAGGCGGAGCGCAAAGCCAGTTGATGCTGGGTGCGGACGGCCGGCTGTGGGTCGTCAAGTTTCGCAACAATCCGCAGGGCGAGCGCGTTCTGGCGAATGAGCTGATCGCGACGCGGCTGGCCGAGGCAGTTGGTCTGTCGGTGCCACAGACCGATGTTATCGACGTGAGCGCGTGGCTCGTGGAGAACTCGCCGGAGATGTGGGTGGATGCTGCGGCTGGTCGTGGAGCGCGCGAACGTTGCGCGGCTGGGCTGGCGTTTGGATCGCTGTTCGTTGGCGGGCTGATGCCCGGCCACGTGGTGGACTACCTGCCGGAAGATATGTTGCCGGAGGTGCGCAATGTGCAGGAGTTTGCCGGGATGTTGTGCCTGGACAAGTGGACTGGCAATGCGAACGGGCGGCAGGCGGTGTTTCACCGCAAGCCACGCGAACGCAAGTATCGCGCGACGTTCATCGACCAGGGCTTCTGTTTCAACGCGAACGGGTGGAGCTTTCCGGACAGCCCATTGCGCGGCGTGTATCAGCGCAACCGCGTGTACGAGGCGGTCACGGGTTGGGAGAGCTTCGAGCCGTGGCTGGGACGCATTGAGGCGATGGAGGCGGACGCGCTGTTCCGCATTGCGGAGGAGGCTCCGCCGGAGTGGTACGGCGGCGATACGGCGCCGCTGGAACGCCTGATGGAGCAGTTACTGCATCGGCGCGGACGGGTGCGCGAACTGATCGAGGCGTTTCGCGATTCGGATCGCCAGCCATTCCCGAATTGGGGCGCGAGGAAGAGTTTCGCAGTGGCCGGGCAGTTCGGGGAGGAAGCGATGCTGTCTAATGTTGAGGCCAAGTACGTGATGTAGGCTCCTGGCTCGAGTCAGCGAGTCAGCAGGGCGACGGTGAAGCCGTCGCGGAAGGGAGCAGAACGAGATGCCGGCACGCATTCCATGTGAGTTCTTTCTGCTCCGCTATGTTCCGGATGCGGTGAAGAACGAATTCGTGAACATCGGCGTTCTGCTGCGGGAGGCCGGCCGCGTGGAAACGACGCGGGTAAAGCTGACGCGCGACTGGAGCCGGGTTCGCTGCATGGATCCGGATGCCGACACGGCGCTGCTGGAGTCGATGGAGGCGGAGCTGGCCACGCGCATCCGCGATGGTGGCTACGCCTCGAAGCCCGCGATGCAGTTGCTGGAAGAGTCGCTGTCGACCGGCGTGCAGATGAGCGAGGGCCGCGGTGCCCTGGCCGAATCAGTTGCCGCGGAGATGGAGCAGTTGATGCGGCTGTACGTGGAGCCCGTGCGCGAGAAAAAGGCGCGCCGGGTGAGCGGGCGTGCCGCGATTGTGAACGGGATGCGGTCGGAGTTCGAACGCGCTGGCGTGTGGGATCTGATGCGCAAGCGGATCCCGGCGAGCGAGTACACTCGGCCGGGCGACCCTCTGCGCCTGGACTGCGGATATCGCTTTGCGCCGCAAAGTGTGCGGGACGGCGCACCGGACCTGGACGGCGGCGCCGCGATGGAACGAGGCATGGTTCGCATCTTTCACGCGGTTTCGCTGGAAGGCGACCTGGAAGCGGCAAAGGTGCTCAGCTACTCCGCCGCGCGGCTGCGTGCCGGGGTGGAGCGAGTGGAGCGCGCGGCGCTGGATTTGGCTGCGGTGGTGGAGCCCCTGCGCAGCGTGACGGGGGACGACTCCGAGGCGGCGGACCGGTACCGCTTTGGCGTGGAGACGATGGAGGAAGCGGCCATTCGCGTGGTTACGTTGAGCGACCTGGCGCGCGTTGCCGAGACGGCACGGCGGGAACTGCGAGTGTAGCGTCAGCGGCTTGTCTACATCCGGGCGATCGCAATGCGGTCGCCCGGTCTGCATGAAAGAGGGGCGTGATCCATACGGGTCACGCCCTTTGCTTTGGAACAGAGAAAGGAGAAAGCATTTGGGTGCTGTAACCCGATTGCAAGGTGCGCTGCGCACCCTGCGAGAGAAACATCCCGCGCAGCAGCAACACACGCCTGAGCCGCCGGCAGCGGCGCGTGCCCTGCCCGCGCTGCTGCAGCCCTGGCGGCCGCAGGGCGTAGGCGCGCTGCCCAAGCCAACGGCCGCAAACCTGCGCCGCATGGCAGAGCAGCCGGTGGTGCGGCGCGCGATCAACCTGGTGAAAGACCGCGTGGTCAACATGCGGTGGCAGGTGTCGCTGAAGCCGGACCGGAAGCGTGATAAGAACACCGATGCGCGCGAGGCTGTGCTGCTGCGGCTGATGGACGCGCCAAATCCACAGGACAGCTTTCGCACGCTGATCGAGCCGGTGCTGGAAGACGTGATCGTCGGCGGCTTCGGATCGGTGGAGATCGAACACACGGACGATCCGGACGAGCCGTTGCGGCTGTGGCCGATCGACGGGGCGGCCATCCAGGTGGACGCGGCGTGGAACGGCGATCCGGCGGTGCCACGATATGCCTATGCGGCCAACCCGTTCAGCCCGTCGGAAGCGAAGCCGCTGCTGAACGGCGAGCTGATGTACATCCGGCTGAACCCGCGCACGCACACGCCGCTCGGCCTGGGCCGCGTAGAAGTGGCGTTCGACACGGTGAACCAGTTCCTGACCGCGCACCGCTACGCCGGCCGGCTGGCCAGCAACAGCGTGGTGCAGTATGCGTTGTGGCTGGACGAGGCGACACCAGCGCAGCATGAGCGGCTGATCCGGTGGTGGCAGGACGAGGTAGAAGGCACAGGGCAGGTGCCGATCCTGTCGACCGACTCCAAGCCTGAAGTCCTGCGGTTTGGACAGGGGACGGACGCGGACCTGCGCCTGGAGTGGCAGCAGTTTCTGGTGCGTGTGATCGCTAACGCCTTCGATATGCCGCCCATGTTTCTGGGTCTGCAGGAGGATGTCAACCGGTCCACGGCGACAGAGATGAGCGCGCAGAGCTTTGAAAGTGCGGTCTTGCCAGTGGCCTCGCTGCTGGCCGATCACATCACCCGGGATGTCTTCGACCGGGCGCTGGGGTGGGACGAATTCCGCTTTGAGTTTGTCACGGAGGCGCGGGACGAAGCGACGGTGATCTCGCAGCAGGTGCAACTGCTGAGCGCGGGCATTTTGACCGTGGATGAGGTGCGGGCGCAGCGCGGTTTGCCGCCCATGGTAGCCGCGGCCGGCCAGCCCGCAAGCAACGAACCATCAACCGAGGAGGACGATGCAGAACCGAATGGCTGAGACAGGCACACCGTACCGCAGCGTGGACGCGTTTGCCCATCGCCGGCTGCGCAACGTGCATGCGATGGCGGTTCGCTTCCCAGAAGTGGCGGGCCATCCCAACCGTGTTCCGTTCTCGGGCGTGCTGACCCGCGTGGATGAGCCCAGCGACAAGGCGCCGTCCGGTGCGCGCGGCCATCGCGTGGTGCTGACGCGTGCCGCCGCAGAGGCTGCGCTGCCAAGCCTCTTGGGCATGGCGGTGGACTGGAAGAGCGGGTGGGACGGCCATGATGCGAAGCAGAAATGCGGCATCGTGACGGCTGCAGAGTTGGACGGCAACGACGTTCGCGTGGAGGGCTACCTCTTCGCCCGCGACTGGGCCGAGATGATGAACGAAATCCATGCGCACGGCGATGAAGCGCTGGGCATGAGCTATGAGCTGGCCGATGCGCACGTGGACGACATGCGCGCGCAGGAGTGGCGGCTGAACCGGGTGACCTTCACTGGCGCGGCCATCCTGCTGCGATCCAAGGCAGCGTATCGCAACACCAGCTTTCGCGTGGATCGGTCCGGTGTGGCGAAGCCGGCCGCGGAGGTGGAGCTGCCTGGTGCTCCGAAGTTGGCGGAGCAGCGCACGCACTCACAGCGTCAGCCGCTTCGGCAGGCGGAACGGCCACGCGCCGGGGCCGTGCGGCCGGTGGAAGTGCCCACGCAAACCACTGCACCGATGCGCGTGCGTAGGGGAACGCCTGGTGCGTAGGCACTGCGAAGCGTGTGTGCCACCGCAGACGCGTGAGCGGAAGAGGAGAGATGAGGACGATGAACGAAGAGATGATGCAACACGAAGTGGGCGCGATTGTGGCGGAGATTGCTGCGCCCGCGCAGGAGGCTGCGACCGCCGTTGCCGACCCGCGGCTTGAGGATCTGGACCGTCGCATTCGCGATCTGGAAGCAGCCATTGCGGACCTGCGCACGGTGAGCGCGTCGGCTGCCACCAGCCCTGTTGCGAGTGGGCGCAAAACGCAGCCAAGCTACGCTCCGCATCTGCTGGCGAAGGGCGCTGAGCCGGTACGGCCCGCCGCTGTGGATGATGCCCTGAGCAGCCTGAGCGTGGAACAGCGATTTGCTGTAAAGGCCGGCTTGTTGCGGGCGGGCATCCTGTAGCCCGCGCATTTCAGCACACTTCAACATTCAAACAACCGTTGGAACGGCGCTCCGGAGGACTCCGGCGCGCCGATGCACGTTTCAGGAGAAAAGACCAGAATGATCGCACAGTTTCGTGACCTGCACGCCGCCGCCGACTACATTGGGCCGGGCGCGATCGAAGTTCCGCAGTACCAGACGGAGATCACCGACATCGTTCGCCGCCGCGGCGCTTTCGGACAGCGCATCAAGCAGGTGCCTGCCACGGGTCACCCCTCGCGCTTCTTTGAGGAGACCGGCATCCCTTCGCCCGCGCTGGCTGCAGGCTTTGTGGACCCGCGCAACATCGTTGCACCAGTGGTGACGCCGACGCGCGTGGAACGCAGTGTTCCGCTGAAGGCGCTGGTGGCGCAGTTGAACTACAACCTGTTTGACATGGAGCTGGGCGTGCAGCAGTCCCAGTTCGCCTATCTGCAGGCGAAGGACCTGCACGACACCGTGGAAGGCGTGATGCGCGCGCACGACGTGGCGCTGTGGAACGGCTCGGATACGTCGCTCTCCACGCCGACCACCGCGCAGTACTACGGTGCAGCGGGGCAGATCGTTGCCGGCGGTAATACCGTGACGGTGGGCGCAAACCAGAGCATCGTGGACGCGTTCAAGTCGACCATCGCGCTGATGGTGGCCAACAGCAACTACGCCGTTCGGCCCACCGCCATCTACGCCAACCCGGTGCTGCTGGACCTGATCGACCGCGAGACGAAGACCGCCTTCAACGTGGTCTTGAACACGCAGCAGATCACCGGCGGCATCACGGTGAAGATGCTTTCGACGCAGGCCGGCGACATTCCGCTGATTCCGGAGTGGACGCTGGGTTACACCGGAACGCCGGGCTCGGGCTCCGCGGTTCTGCCGGCGTACATCGTCACCGAAGACATGATCGAGTACCACTGGCTGAGCGACCCGAACCCGCGCGTCTTCCAGCTTGGCACGCCTGGATCGCTGGCATCGCAGTACGTCGCGGTCAAGTTCGGCGGCCTGGTGGTGAAGGGCGCGAACTACGCGCATTACCAGGTGCTGGTGGATCGGTAGGAGATAGCGAGTCAGCGGATCAGCAGGTGAGCGAGTCAGCGGAATGATCGCTGAGTGACGGCGCCGCGGATGGCTGATGAGTTGATGGATTTGGCGGCGCAGGCTTCGATCGGTTCGAGGCATGCGCCGCTCTCTTTTTCGTTGCACATGGAACCTTTGAAAGGAGGGTGCATGGTGTATTTGCAGCCAGGCGATTACGCGCTGAACGGCCTGGACGACGAAACCCCGGATGCGTTGGTGGCGGCGGCGAGCGCGCTGATCGATGCGTTCTGCCGCCGCGCCTCGCTGGGCGTGATTTCGTACGTGGAGCGACTGCGCTTCGCGCGCGATGGACGCACGCTGCGGCTGAGTTACGGCCCGGTGGTCGCGATTACGGCATGCCGTACGCGCCTGCGGCGCATGCGGCCGGACCGGTGGTCGGCGATGCCGTTTACGCAACTGCAGGCCGACGCCATGGCATTTGGCCTGGGCGGCACATGGAACACGATCGATCCGACGACGCTTTCGATCTCAGTGGATGGCGAAGCCGAGCTGCCCACCAACCTGCTGGGTGTGCCTGCGGATGAAGCGGAGATCACCTACACGGCGGGTTACGCCACGATTCCCGCGCCGGTGCAGATGGCGTGTGCGCAGATTGTGCGCAATGCACAGAGCACGCCGGGACTGAATGTGAAGCGGCAGCACGTGGATGCGCTGGAGATGGATTACTTCAGCAACACGTTGCTGGATGCGGATGTGCAGCGGCTTTTGCAGCCGTATTGCGCAACGAGGCTCGGATGAGCGCGGGGTTTGCGTCGGGAGCGCGTGCGTCTGCGCTGTCGGCCGCGCGAACGCTTGGCCGAACCGCGGCCCTGGTGCGGCTGCCGTCTCCGCCGCTGGCGGCAACGCCTGGTGAGGAGCTGGGTCTGCCGTCGCCGGAGTTCCACGATATTTCAATCGCGCCGTGCGCGGTGCGTATGCGCAGCGACGGATCGCGCGAGTTGCTGGTGGCCGCGCCAACGTTGGAGACGGCGCTGGGCGTGAGCGATAGCGACGCCGCAAGGCAGACGTTGGCAAGCGCCGCGTTTGTACAGGTGGGCAGCGATTCGTTGCTGCTGCGGGAAGTGCAGCCGCTCGCGATTCGTGGCCGGGCGTACTTATACCGCTTGTTCCTGCGTGAAACCAGAGCGGAGGCGCGCGTATGACGACGTTTCAGGATGCGAAAGACAGCTTCTACCTGCTTCTGCGGAACGGGCTGGCGACGTTGAATCCGGATCGCACGATCGTGGTGCGCGGCGCAACCCGGCCGGCTGTGCTGGTAGCGGAGAACGAGTTGCCGTCGGGAAGCGCGGAGCAGCCGCTGAACGCGTTTGTGCTGCACTGGGGCGCGGTTGCCGTGGACGGTTCGGAAGCTATGCCGCTGGAGTCTGCCCGTTGCACGATCCAGGTGCAGACGAGCGGATCGCCCGAGGTCGCCGGCATGGATCGCGGAAGAACCATGGCGGCTATGCGCGCGGAGCTGCAGTCGCTGCTTGCGGCAGGCAGCGCAGCGAAGGCGAGCTACGCGGGCGCAAGTGCAACCGCCGCGGCTACGCCGGTCTTCTGGAGCGGCGTGGTCGCGGAGGATCTGAAGGAAACTGCCGACACGCTCAACGCGGCGTACTCGGTGGACGTGTTTGCGTGGAGGGAACCATGAGCGGTGCAGCGGGATGGACGCCGGCCGTGTCGCCGGTGGTGAGCGGCGGCGCGCAGATGTTTGTCGCGCCCGTGGACCGCAATGGTGGCGGCGCAAAGACGTTTGATCCGGCGCGCCAGGGGCGCTTCGCCGTTGCAACACCGCCCTCGGGATGGCTGGCGCTGGGTGCAGTTGCGGCTATGGAGCGCAAGGATACGGGCACGTTTGCGGAGATCTGGACCGGAGCCCCGGCGACCATCGGCACACGCGCACGCTCGGGCAGCGGAGCTTCGCTGCAGGTGACCTTTGCGGCATGGTCCAAGCTGGCGATGGCGCTTTCGAGCGGATCGCAGCAGATGAATCTCCTGCGGACCGCGGCGATCTTCACCGCGGCCGACAGTGGCGGCACACCCGACAGTGCAGCGGTGCTGAGCGGGTCGACAGCGAACAGCCTGCGCGTGCCAGCAAGCTTTGAGGTGAACGCCGGAGACACCGTTGTGGTGGACGCAGACTATGCCGGGCAGACCGGGTTCCTGGGCTCGCCGATGGCAGGAGCGTATGTGGCGAGCGCGGCCAGGGTGAACAACGATGTGCACTACCTGCGCAGGATCAGCTTCAACCTCGCGCGCGTCTCTAGCGTGGTGCCGGATCCGAACGCGGCGACGGCGCAGATCTTGGTTTTGTCGGCACCGCTGCCGGCGGGCGCGCCGGCTGGTGCCATGCAGGTGAGCGTGGTGGTGGGCTGCGTGGATCGCGTGGGCGGCAGCTTTCTAGGTGAGTGGTCGGCGTTGTTCGTTGCGGATGGCGTGGCGGGTGATCGCGTTCTGCTGCACTACCCGCGGCTGCAGGTAGCTCCCGGCGCGACTGAAACGCGACAGGCGCTGGCAACTGGCCTGGAGCGGTGGCGCTTGCAGGCCAGCCTCCTGGCGCTGCCGGTAACGGACGGCAACGACGGCGACGCGGTCCTGTGCTACCGCAGCTACTTGCCGGCGCCGGCAAGCACGATCTAGCGAAAGGAGGAGCAACAACGGTGCGAATCTCATTCGATTTTGGGGACGGCAACGGCCCGGTGGACTACACGGCGACGCTGGTTGCGCCGCCGCCGGCACAACACTCAAACGCTTCGACAACGATCGAAACGTTCCGGATTGAGCGGAAGCGCGGGCAGTACGCACGCTGCTTCGGTACGGTCGAGGTTGGAACCTCCGGGCTGGAGCCACCACAGCAGGGCTGCCGCGTCACCGTCCACGCCACCTCGGGTGCGCAACTGTTCTCGGGCGTGATCGTCTCGCCGGCGGTGCGAGCCGGATCGGTGCTGAACGGCAGCGCACCGGTGGCGTTCGAGGCGATGGAGGACGCCTATCTGGTGAACATCGCGCCGGATGTGAGCCTGCAGCCCACGTCGTCGGCAACGCACCCGGTTGCGTTCAGCGAGAACGCGATTGTGCTGCAGCCGGAGAGTGCAGAAACAGCGGGCGAGCGCGCGACGGACGTGCTGGTGACCGGCGCGGAGGAACCCACTACCTATGTGACGGAGCTGTTCCAAGGCGATGGAACGACCGCGACCTTTGCGCTGACGGCGAAGCCGTTTGTCCCCTCCGGACAGAAATCACTGATCGCGGACAGCTTCATCGACTCGCAGTTTCGCAGCGCCGTGTGGCGCTTTGCCGATACGGGGCAGCACATCGGCCTTGGCTCCGGCGGCCTGCGGATCACTGGTGGCAACGGCTTCGACGGGCAGACCTACATGGCCGCGCAACAGCCTGTAGAGATGGGCGGTACCCTCTGCGCCGAGATGCGTGGCCTGGTGTTGCAGCCGGGCAGCGCGGGTGTGCTGCTGGGCATGTATGGCAACGTGGTCACTGTGCCTACCTGCTTTGCGGGTGTGCAGGTGAATGCATCCGGAGGTGCGCAAAGCCTGTCCGCCCTGGTGAACGGATCCGCAACCGGAACGCCCTACAACTGGGCGACTGGTCACAGCTATACGTTGCGTGTGCGGCTGCACTGCGGAGAGACGCAGCGTGTGCTCGGGAGCTACCAGGCGCTGGTGAACGGCGCAGTCGAGACATGGGGCGGCGGCCTGGTCGATGCACCCATGCAGATGATGATTGAGGTGCTGGACGAAGGCCTTGCCAGCAGCACGCGGGCGACGGTGCTGTATGCGGGTGCGGTGAGCAGCTCGATTGCGAGTGCGGTCTTTGCGCCCGTGAATTCACAGAGCCTGGTGATGACCGCGGCGGCGATCACGTTGCAGCAGCAGGGGTCGGCGTGGGTCGCCACCACGCAGACCGATGGATCGGTGCAGGTGCGCAGGCCGGGTACGCCCGAGACCGGCGAGGACTACCGCATCAGCGGGACGTCGCTGGAGTTTTTCGCTGGGCGAGAGCCCGCGGCCGGAGCGCTTGTCACGGCAACGTACCGGCTGGGGCAGCGGTCGCAGGCGCGTGTGCAAAGTGCGACTGCGACCGCGCAACGGGCGCAGATGGGACTGCCCGGCTTTCGAACGGCGAGCTCTCGGGTGACCGATCCGCAACCGCGCAGTTCTGCCGATTGCGCCGCTGCAGCCCAGGCGCTGCTCGGCTTTTACGGCAGCCCGGCCTTCGGGGTGCGCGGCAAGTGCTCGATGGCTAACGCGGAGCGCACTGCAGACGTGCAGCCCGGGGATGCGGTTGCGCTGCCGGTGGCTGCAACGCCCGTAAGTGTGCCGGTCACGCGCGTGACCATCCGGTCTGGCCATAGTGTGCCGGAGACGCTGGAGTATGCCGTGGATTTCGAGCAGGCGAAGAGCAATGGTCTGAGCTTTCGCACGGAGATGGGCGCTGCTGCGGATGCGGCGTTGCCCGCACCGGTGTACGCGGTCGTGACAACGGCATCACTGCCTCAACTGGCTGTGACGGTTGCGGGCACCACGTCGCTGCAGGTGGACGCGGGCACCATACCGCCGGTGGGCGGCGGGTTTGAGGTGCGTCGCCACGATGGAGGCTGGGGACCGGACCAGCCGGGTGCCGCACCCGACGGTGAATTGGTGCTGCGCAGTCCGGTGCGCAGCTTCAGCATTCCGCGGGCGGCGTTTGCAGAGCGGTTCTATGTGCGCATGTATGACGGCTCGGAAACGCCGGTGTATTCCGGGCAGTCAAGCCTGATTTGTACGCACCTGCCCACGGGATAAGACGGAGCGGTGTCCGCGAGTGAGCACCGGGAAGCACAGGAGGCTGGCAGCGTTTGCCAGGCCGGAGTGCTTGCCCGGTGCCGCCACTGTGGCGGAGCCGCGAAGGAGATAACGATGACGGAATTCGAGAGCCAGGTCCTGACGGACCTGAGCGCATTGAAGAGCCAGATGCACGCCCTGCTTGGCGTTGGCCAGCCCGGCCGGCTGAGCCAATTGGAAGAGCGTGTGGACCGGCATGAGCGCACGGTGCAGCGGATGAAGGGCGTAGGCGGCGTGTTGAGCGTGGCCCTCACGGTGGTTCATTTTGCGATGGACACCCTGCGCAAGTAGACGCGCGGAAGCGCACTAAAAGGACGCGCACCGCAGCCCCGATCTGCTTTGCGCTGCAAAGTAAGCGGGCGCTGGCGGATGCGCTTTCTAAAACGCTGCCCAGTCTGGGCGAGCGAGAGGAGAGAGGATGAATTTCTTGAAGCTGTTTCTGCGTGGGATCGCGATTCTGCCCAGCCTAGTGCAGGGCATTGAACAGATCTATGGCGCCAAGACGGGCGACGAAAAGCGCGCGGCCGCGCTGGAGATTGTGAGCTCCGCGATCAAAATGACCGATGCCGTGGCGGCGAAGAACATTGTGAACGCCGACGATTTTACCAAGGGTCTGGGCGCCGTGATCGATGGCGTGGTGGCCTGCCTGAACGCGAGCATCTGGGCGCAGTAGGCGAGAACGAAGCGGTGGGCGTGCCAGCGGTCGCCCACCGCCTCTCGCCTGATGGAGCTAGTACGAGTTTTCGCCGAACGGCTTGATGTCAATGTCTTCCCCGAGACTTAGCTCCGCTGTGATGGCTGCTTTTTCCGCGGGACGCAGGGGTGTCTGGTAGCTCACGTTGTAGTTGGTGATCGAGGCCGAAGTGAGATACAGCTTCGCTCCGGGGATGGCCGTCCAGTACTCCTAGTGGTCGCGCTCCACGCCCGCCTCGCGATCCCGCTTCAGGTCGTCCCGGTTGAAGCGTTCCGCGTCTTCCAGGAAGATGCCGGCAAGCTTCCCGTCCTGCTCCAGGAACCAGTTCACCAGCGAACCACGATAGATCAGGTTCTGCGATGTCAACGCATCCACAACGACCACGGTTCGCGGATCATCGGTGGGAAGGGACATTCGCGAGAACAGGACGTGCCACTCCGACACCTGCTTGAGGAGAAATCGGTCGCAGAGCCAGCGAGCAAAGCTGCGCTCCGGAAAATCTCCGTAGTGGCGAACCAGGCGGCCCACGAGCCACGCCTCGAACGCGCAGAGCGGCCACAGGTACAGCAAGAAGCGTGCCTGTTCGTAAAATGCCCGTTGAAAGGCAGGAACGACGTTCGGTACAGGCGGCGAACTCAGCAAGGCCTCGAGAACCGCTTCGTACGCAGCGCTCTTGGAGCCGCCGATGTGCAGGTGAGGAAAGGATCCGATGGCGGTGCGGGACACAGCGAACGCCACGGCAAAGGGCAGGATCACAGCAAGAACCGAGAAGAGGATCTCCTCAGTCCGGGTGCGTTGAATGCGTTTGGAGGGCAGAACCTGCGAGAAGACGAAGCGGTAAATGGCACCGGGTGCCAGAAGATATCCGACCAGCAGAAAGCCTGCAACCAGTGCAGTCAACGAGGCTACTTTCCGCGGCGCGAGATCAGGAAGCGATTTCCGCTGCGATCCGTGACCACAGCCTTGCCCGTGCGGGCGAACTCACTGCGGACCCGGGCAATCTCCTCTTCGCCGAGCACCCGACTGCCTGCATCGACGCGCGATTTCGGAGGCGTACCGGACCGAAGGGCATTTGTGAGCTTGGCCAAATCGCTTACCATTTCTTCACCTCGCTAGATCAGATGCGGTCGCCCGGTCGGAAGAATTATATCCGTCCGTAGAGGACTCGCATTACGAGGATCAGGGTGCGCTTGTCCCCACGGAACCGTTGCGGTGCCACGCTGCCTATTGACCGAAAGCGTAAACTTATCTATGTGAGTGCGGGCCGAGGTCTGCGCCCTTGCGGAGTGCCCGGAGAGCGGGCGCTGGCCGCGCGAAGAGTGGAGAGTTTCGTGGCAGAGACAGTGTTCGATGTGGCCGTGATCGGCGGTGGTCCGGCGGGGTATTCGTGTGCGTTTCGCGCGGCGCAGTATGGCCTGAAGGTCGCGCTGATTGAGAAGAGCGACAAGCTGGGTGGAACGTGCCTGCACGTGGGCTGCGTGCCGACGAAGGCGATGCTGTTTTCGGCGGAGATCTTCGATCACGCCAAGGAAGGCGGCATGTACGGCATCGATAACATCGGCGCCGGCACGATCAACTGGCCGCAGGTGTTGAAGCGCAAGAACGAGATCATCAGCAAGCACACCAACGGCCTGCAGTACCTGGTGAAGAAGAACAAGGTCACGCTGGTGCGCGGCTACGGCAAGCTGAACGGCGGCGCGAAGGGTGGCGTGTTCTCGGTGGACGTGGACAACGACGGCCAGAAGTCGCAGGTGCAGGCGAAGAAGGTCGTGCTGGCCAGCGGTTCCGACGCGCGCATGATCCCCGGTCTGCAGGCGGATGAGACCATCCTGACCAACGTGGAGATCCTGTCGCTGGACAAGATGCCGAAGTCGCTGGCCGTGATCGGTTCGGGCGCGGTGGGCGTTGAGTTCGCGAGCGTCTTCAACAGCTTCAACGTGCCGGTCACCATCATCGAGATGGCCGACCGACTGGTGCCGGCCGAGGACGCGGAAGTGAGCAAGGAGTTTGCGCGGCAGTACAAGAAGCGCGGTATCAACTTCCACACCAGCGCCCTGATGGACAAGGTGGAAAAGGTGGAGGGCGGCGCCAAGGTCCACTTCAAGACGTCGGACGGCAAGGACCAGGTGCTCGAGGTGGAGAAGGTGCTGATCGCCATCGGCCGCGCACCGCGCACCGCCAACGTGGGCCTGGAGACCGTGAAGGTCGAGATGGATCGCACGTCGGTCAAGGTGGACGATCACTTCGAGACGACGGAGCCGGGGCTGTACGCGATTGGAGACATCGTCGCCGGTCTGCCGCTGCTCGCACACGGCGGAGCCATGGCGGGTGCCGTGGCCGCGGCGCACATGGCGGGCAAGCCGTACAAGCCCGTCACGCGCAACCGCATTCCGGCGTGCACCTATTGCGAGCCGCAGATCGGTTCCGTGGGCCTGAACGAGGCGATGGCGCGCGAAATGGCCGAGAAGAACGGCTGGAAGATCAAGGTGGGCAAGTTCCCGCTGGCCGGCAATTCAAAGGCGACGATCCTGAACGCGCACGACGGCTTTGTGAAGGTAATCGCGGACGAGACTTACGGCGAGGTGCTGGGCGTGCACATCATCGGGCCGTACGCCACGGAGCTGATCCAGGAGGCGGTGCTGGCGATCGAGGCGGAGGTGACCATCGACGAACTGATGTTCACGCAGCACCCGCACCCCACGCTGAGCGAGAGCCTGCTGGACGGATTCGCGAGCGTAAAGGGCATGAGCCTGAACGCGTAGGGCGGAGGAGACTGTATGCGTCATGAATTCAGTGCAGTGATCGAGCGGGATGGTGACTGGTTTGTTGCCTGGTCGCCCGAAATGCCCGGTGCAAATGGGCAAGGCAAAACGCTGGAAGAGTGCCGAGACAATCTTTCTGAGGCGATTGCTTTACTGCTGGAGGACCGCCGCGAGGATGGCTTGCGCGGCGTTCCTCCGGACGCGCTGATTCAAACGGTTCAGGTCGCGTGAAGCGCGAAGCTCTGCTCCGCTTTCTCCGGATCTACGGTTGTTATTTGAAAAGGGAGGGCGGAGCGCACTCTCTTTGGACCAACCCCGCGACGGGGCAAACCGAAGCGGTGCCGCGCCACACGGAAGTGTCTGACCTGTTGCCCCGCAAAATCTGTCGCGGGCTGTAGCTTCCCGAAATCGGACGCGAGAAGAAGTAGACATGAGCTTCGTTCATCTCCTGCAGCTTGGACGTGTTTCGTATGCCGAGGGGCTGCGCGTGCAACGGGAGCTGATCGCAGCGCGCAAGGCTGGTGCCATTGCGGACACGCTGGTGTTGCTGGAGCATCCGCCCGTGCTAACGCTGGGGCGCAATGCGAAGCGCGAGAACGTGCTGGCGAGCGATGACCTGCTGTGCGCGCGTGGCGTGGAGATTCACGAGATCAATCGCGGCGGCGACGTGACGTATCACGGGCCGGGACAGTTGGTCGGCTATCCCATTGTCGATCTGCGCGGCGACCTGCCCGGGAAGAAGGGGCCGCACCTTGGACCGGTGGACTATGTCCGCCTGCTGGAAGAGGTGCTGATCCGCGCCTGCCGCGAGTTCGGCGTTCCCGCGCAGCGGATCGCGGGCCGCACGGGCGTGTGGACGGTGGGCGGCGGGTCGGTGCTGGAGAAGAAGATTGCGGCGATCGGCGTACATGTGTCGTGCGGCATCACGTCGCACGGCTTCGCTCTGAACGTGACAACCGACCTGCGCGATTTCGACTGGATCGTGCCGTGCGGCATTACGGACCGCGTGCCCACGTCGCTGGAGAACGAGGTGGATGATCCGCCCGCGCTGGCGCCGACCATGGAGAACGCGCGCAACGTGGTGAGCCGCTGCCTCGGCGGCGTGTTTGGGCGGCAGATGCTGCATGCCGAGTCGCTGGAGCATCTGCTGCAGCGCGCGGCGGCTAGCTCGCAGTAGGACAATCGGGCAGGTGCCTGGCCCGGTAAACGCGCGTGATCCGGCCGTTTCAGCGAGGGTTCGCCGCTTCTCTCTATAATCGTTGGCGATGACGCTCGCCTGATTCTGGCCTTTGGCCGGATTGGTTTGAGGCGCAAACCCGCTGCTGGTGCGTACGCGCGCCGCGAGCGAATCGCGAAGGATGTCTATGCCGACCGACGTAGTTATGCCCCAGATGGGCGAATCGATCACCGAAGGCACGCTGACCAAGTGGCTGAAGCAGCCCGGCGATACCGTGAAGCGCGATGAGCCGCTGTTTGAGATCTCGACCGACAAGGTCGATGCGGAGATTCCGTCGCCCGCGGAAGGCGTGCTGAAGGAAGTGAAGGCCAAGGAAGGCGATACCGTCGCGATCAACACGGTGGTCGCCGTGATTGACGCTGCGGGCTCCAGCAATGGCGCTTCGAACGGCGCGGCACCGCAGGCCTCGGCAGCGACGCAGTCCGCACCCGCGGCTCCGCCCGCGCAGGTTGGATCGCAGACTGCCCCGGGAGCGACGCCGAGCACGGACGTGCCGATGCCGCAGATGGGCGAGTCGATCACCGAGGGCACGATCACGAAGTGGCTGAAGAAGGTGGGCGACACCGTCCAGCGCGACGAGCCGCTCTTCGAGATTTCGACCGACAAGGTGGATGCCGAGATTCCGTCTCCCGCGGAAGGCGTGCTGACGGAGATCAAGGCGCAGGAAGGCCAGACCGTCGCGATCAACACGGTGGTTGCGGTGATCGGTGGCGCGGCCTCGGCGGGCTCTGTTGCACCCGCGGGCACCGGCCAGGGCGATGGCGTTGCTTCGAGCGCATCGCAGCCCGGCGCGCCCGGTGGCGTGGCGGCTCCCAGCGGCGGCAATGCCGGCGGACCGGCGACCGAGGTTCCGATGCCGCAGATGGGCGAGTCGATCACCGAGGGCACGATCACGAAGTGGCTGAAGAAGGTGGGCGACACCGTTCAGCGCGACGAGCCGCTGTTTGAGATTTCAACCGACAAGGTGGACGCGGAGATTCCCTCGCCTGCGGCCGGTACCCTGACCGAGATCCGCGCGCAGGAAGGCCAGACCGTCCAGATCAACACGGTCGTTGCCGTGATCGGCGGAGCCGGTGTGGGCGCGCCCGTGCAGAACAAGCAGCCGATGCCGACCGCAACACCCGACACGCAGGCGCAGCGCGCTGGTGCGGCGATTCAGCAGCAGGTGGCAGACGGCAAGGGACCGCGCTCGTCGCCGCTGGTGCGCAAAATCGCCAGCGAGAACGGTGTGGACCTGCGCTCGGCCGGCATTGCGGGCACGGGCTTCGAAGGCCGCATTACGAAGAACGATATCGTCGGCTACCTGAACAGCGGTGGTAAGGCTGCTGCGGGCGCCAGCTCGCCGATGCTGGGCAATTCCGGCCAGCAGCAGGGCTCCGGTACGCCGTCGGTTCCGGGAACGCCGTCGCACTCCGTTGCCCAGGTGAGCAGCGGAACGGCGCAGCCGGTGACCAGCGCACGGCAGGAGGCGAGCACGGCGCAGTCCGCGCCCGCAACCACGGCGCCGAAGCAGGCCGCGGTCGAGTCCGCGCCGGTGCTGGGCGAAGTGGTGCCCATGTCCAAGATGCGGTCCATTATCGCCAAGCGCATGGTGGAGTCGAAGCAGACCAGTGCGCACGTGCACACCGTATTCAAGGTGGACATGACGCGCATTGTGAAGCTGCGCGAGAAGGAAAAGAACAAGTACGAGCAGCGCAACGGCGTAAAGCTCACGTTCATGCCCTTCATTACGCGCGCCGCTATCGTTGCGCTGCGCAAGCACCCGATCGTGAACGCCGCGGTCGAGGGCCAGAATATCCGCTACAACAAGAACATCAACATCGGCATTGCGGTGGCGCTGGACTGGGGCCTGATTGTGCCGGTGCTGAAGCAGACCGAGGAGAAGAACTTCCTCGGCATTGCGCGCGGCATTGTGGACATTGCGGATCGCGCGCGCAACAAGAAGCTAGCGCCGGATGAGGTGGCGGGCGGCACGTTCACGCTGACCAACTCGGGCATCTTCGGCGAGCAGTTTGGAACGCCGGTGATCAACCAGCCGCAGGTCGCGATCCTGGGCATCGGCGGCCTGAACAAGGAAGCGCTCGTGGTGCAGGACAAGGATGGCGGCGACGTGATCGCGGTGCGCAGCGTGCAGCGCTTCACGCTCGGCTTCGACCACCGCATCATCGACGGCTCCGATGCCGGCAAGTTCATGACCGACTTCAAGAACGTTCTGGAGAACTGGAACGAAGACATCGGATAACGGAGTGATTGCCTGGCGGAAAGCCAGCAGGATTACACCCTCGTTGTATTGGCCCGAACGCAGACGTGTTCGGGCCTTGCTTTTTGCTTATCGGGAGCGAGCAGAGTAGATCCTTGGCATGCCATCCTGCGACATGCAACTGGCCCGGAATGAACCAGTTGGGTGTTAGCGCCCCACTTTGTGGAAAAGGTGTTTGAGTTGCCCGCCGGACTGCAACTTCCGGGTGATTCGAATGCGGACTTATGCCGATTTTCGGGGCATAGTCCTTCATTAGTCTTCTCTCATGAAGAACCGGGCTGCGATTTATCCATTCGAACTTGGCTTTGTGGTGATCGTGCGCGCGGCGGGTTCGGTGTGGACCAAGCACTATGAGCACGACCTGCAGGCCATCTCCGACCTGCACCGGATCCACCTATTGCACGACACTGATACCTCGTCGTTTATGGGAGACTTCAAGCTTCCAGACGTGTTCGACACCGATCCCCTGGAGGCATCGGGCTTCCAGCGCTGCGCAGAGATCGTTCACTAAGCATCTCCGGGCCGCGGTGGCCTGTTCTGGGCATTCCGTCTGCGCCTCTCGCAAGCGCTCTTCCCGATCTGATTTCGCTTTCCTGCAAGCCTGACTACGCTGCCTTCCGGAGTGTGTCATCATCCAGCAACGATGAGTTCCCTGGACGAACGCACTTCAACGCACCCGCGGCCCCAGATGCGCCGTCCGTGGCAAAGCCTGGACGGCACCTGGGAGTTCAGCAAGGGCCGCGATCAGCAGTTTGCACAGCATGATCGCGTGGTCTTCGAGACCAGCATCCAGGTTCCGTTCAGCCCGGAGACAGAGGCCAGCGGCATCGCGGATACCGGCTTCTACGACACGGTGTGGTACCGGCGCACGTGGGAGCAGCCGCCGCTAGAGCCGGGGCAGCGCCTGATGCTGCACTTTGAAGCGGTGGACTGGCGCGCCACGGTGTGGGTAAACGGCAAGCGTGTCCGCACACACGAGGGCGGCTACACGCCGTTCCAGGCAGACATCACGTCAGAGTTGGTGCCGGGCTCCACGCAGACGGTGGTGGTGCGTGCGCAAGACGATCCCGCCGACCTGGCCAAACCGCGCGGCAAGCAGGACTGGCTGCGCGAGCCGCACTCCATCTGGTACCCGCGGACGACCGGCATCTGGCAAAGCGTGTGGCTGGAGACGGTGAACGAAGAGCGCATCCACGCGCTGCACTGGACCAGCAGCCTGGACCGATGGGAGATCGGGCTGGAAGCGCTGATCATCGGCCAGTTGCCGCAGCCCATGCAGCTCGCGGTGAGGCTGCGCGTCGGCGACCAGGTGCTGGCCAACGACACCTACCAGGTGATCGCGGGCGAGGTTCATCGCCGCATTGCACTGTCCGACCCGGGCATCGACGATTTCCGCAACGCGCTGCTCTGGTCGCCGTCGTCGCCCACGCTCATTGAGGCCGAAGTCGAACTGCGCGCCAGCGACGGCAAGGTGCTGGACAGGGTGGAGAGCTACACCGCTCTGCGGTCGGTCGCAACGCAGGGCGACCGCTTCATCCTGAACGGCCGGCCGATGAATCTGCGGCTGGTGCTGGACCAGGGCTACTGGCCCGAGACCGGCCTGACACCGCCCGACGATGCGGCGCTGCGCAAGGACATCACGCTGGTCAAGGACCTGGGCTTCAACGGCGTGCGCAAGCACCAGAAGATCGAAAGCGCGCGGTTCCTGTACTGGGCCGACCGCATGGGCCTGCTGGTGTGGGAGGAGATGCCGAGCGCGTATCGGTACACCACACAGAGCATCCGCCGGCTGACCCACGAGTGGATGGACGTGCTGGAGCGCGATCGCAGTCACCCTTGCATCGTGGCCTGGGTGCCGTTCAACGAGAGCTGGGGTGTGCCCGACCTGCCGGACAGCCCGGCGCAGCGGCACTACGTGCAGTCGCTGTACCACATGACCAAGACGCTGGACCCGAGCCGCCCCGTGATCGGCAACGACGGCTGGGAGAGCGTGGCGACCGACATCATCGGCATTCACGACTACGACGACAAGCCGGCGCGGATGATGGCACGCTACGGCCTGAACGAGGTCGAGTCGAAGCTGCTGAAGCGCGAGCGTCCGGGAGGACGCATCCTGACCCTGGAAGGCCAGCAGGTGGGCTGCGAGCAGCCGCTGATGATCACGGAGTTCGGCGGCATAGCCTATGGAGGACCGCCGCAGGTCCAGGACGTGGCCGATGCCGAAGGTTGGGGCTACTCCCGCGCCGAAACGCCTGAGGATTTCCTGGAGAGATACCGCGCTCTGCTTGAAGCGGTGCGAGACATGCCCGCGCTGGCGGGCTTCTGCTACACGCAGTTTACGGACACCTACCAGGAGATCAACGGCCTGCTCTACGCCGACCGCACGCCCAAGGCGCCGCTACAGCAGATCGCGCGAGCGACGAGCGGGAATGGGGCCCATGCGCCGGCCGCAACGCCGGAGTTCGATCCAGTGGTGGATCAGGCCTGGCGTGACGAGCTGATGCGGCGTAAGTAGCGATGCTACTTCTTCGGCGGGCACTTCTTCTGAGCGGGGTCATTCTGAGGAGCGTAGCGACGAAGGATCTGCTGTTTGCCGGGAGCTGTATGGCAGCTTCGAGCGAACAGCAGGTCCTTCGCTGCGCTCAGGATGACACTGCAAAGTGGAGTGTCATCCCGAGGCTTGGAACAAGCGGTCTCGAACGGGCTACGAGACGGTTACGACGATCTTGCCGATCTGCTGATTGCTCTCGAGGTACTGGTAGGCTTCCACGATGTTGTCCAGCGGGAAGGTGCGGTCCACCTTGGGCTTGAAGCTGCCGTCCGCCAGATGGTCGTAGATGTACTTCTTCATCGGCTCGTAGAACTCGGGCGCCTTCATCTGCACCAGCGAGTAGCCGTACATCGCAACGCCGCGCGCAAACGTGGTTAGCGGAAACGGTGTTGGCGTCTGCGACAGCATGCCGTACAGAAAGATAATGCCGCCGTTGGCCGTGGCCGCGCCCAGGGCGTTCATGCCGTCGCCGCCAATGGGATCGAACACGACGCGGGCCAGCTTGCCGCCAGTGATCTCGTTCACGCGCGCGACCAGGTCCTCCTCTTCGGTGGCGATGACGAAGTCTGCGCCGAGGTCGAGCAGCTCCTGCTTCTTGGCGGACGTGCGCGTTGTTGCGATGGACTTACCACCCTCTGCCTTGACGATCTGGATGGCGGCGAGGCCAACGGAGGAGCTGGCGGCGGTGATGATGACGAAGTCGCCCGCCGTGACCTTGCCCAGCGGAACCAGAGCGCCGTAGGCGGTGCCGTACTGCATCCACACCGCGGCTGCCTCCTCAACCGAGAGGCTTTCCGGCACTTCGGCGAGAACGTCAGCGGGAACGACAGCCTTTTCTGCCAGCACCGGGAACTTGTTCATGGAGTAGCCGGGCACGGTGCCGACGCGCTTGCCGACCCACTTGCTGTCGACGCCGGGGCCGACCTTCGTCACGGTCCCGATGGCCTCGTAGCCCAGGCCGCTGGGTAGCTGCGCCTGCTCCATGTAGTGGCCGTGAAAATACATGCTTTCGGCGCGATTCAGGCCCACGGCCTTCACATCCAGCGCCACCTCGCCCTGGCCTGGCTCGCGCGCCGGCACATCTTCCAACTTCAGGACCTCGGGTCCGCCCAATTCGCTAAACCGTACTGCTTTCGGCATGGATTCTGCCTCCTGCTGCAATGGATGAGGCCGGTGCGGGGCGCGATGCGGTGACCTCAAACATTCATTTGAATGTCGTCGCGAGCCACTCGGGAGCCGCAAATCGGCGAGGCGGAGCAAACACAAACAGAGATCCGAAGATCTCTGTTTGTGTCTTGAGGAACCGATTACGCCGTTGCCAGCTCGAGTTCCGGAGTCGTCGCCGCAGCGGCGTTGCTGCGCCATCCCAGCGCCGGTGCAATCTGCTGCACCATCGTCTCCAGGATGTGCACGTTGTACGCCACGCCAAGCTGGTTGGGGATGGTGAGCAACAGCGTGTCGGCTTCGGCGATGGCCTCGTCATAGCGGAGCTGTTCGACCAGCTTGTCGGGCTCGGCGGCATAGCTGCGGCCGAACACGGCGCGTGACGGGCCGTCGATGTAGCCGAACTTGTCGCTGCCCGTGCTGCCGAAGTACATGCGATCCATCTGCGTAGTGATGGGGAAGATGCTGCGGCTGACCGAAACGCGCGGAGTGCGGGTGTGGCCGGCGGCCTTCCACGCTTCACGGTAGGCGCGGATCTGCTTTGCCTGCTGCACGTGGAAGGGCTCGCCCGACTCGTCGAACTTCAGCGTGGACGACTGCAGGTTCATGCCCAGCTTTGCCGCCCATTCCGCCGTGGCGTTCGACCCGGCGCCCCACCAGATGCGGTCGCGCAGACCTTCGCTGTGTGGCTCCAGACGCAGCAGGCCCGGCGGGTTGGGGAACATGGGCCGCGGATTCGGCGCGGCGAAACCCTTGCCGTCCAGCAGCTTCAGGAAAGTCTCCACGTGTTCCCGGCCAAGGTCCTGATCGGTCTGTCCGTCCTTCACGTCATAGCCGAAGTGGCGCCAGCCATCGATGACCTGCTCCGGCGAACCGCGGCTTACGCCCAGTTGCAGGCGGCCGCCTGCGATCAGGTCGGCCGAGCCGGCGTCCTCAACCATGTAGAACGGGTTCTCGTAGCGCATGTCGATCACGCCCGTGCCGATCTCGATCTTTTTCGTCTTTGCACCCACTGCGGCCAGCAGCGGAAAGGGCGACGCAAGCTGCTGCGCGAAGTGGTGAACGCGGAAGTACGCGCCGTCCAGGCCGATGCGCTCCGACTCCACGGCCAGGTCGATCGACTGCAGCAGGACATCGGACGCAGACCGGGTCTGCGACTGCGGAGAGTTGGCCCAATGGCCGAAGGAAAGGAAACCGAGCTTTTTCATGGCAGCACCCTTGGGCGGCAGCCGATCACACAGGCTGCGTTCCGGTGTTTGGATGATGCTTCGATATCGAAGGATTCAGCGGGCGTAAGCGGCGAGTAGGTGCTGGCGTGCACCTCTGTCCACGCGTCTTCCACTCTCGTTGTATTCCCATGGAAGCCCGTGTTGCCCGAAGCTTCTCACAGCGCCGAATGGTACCAGCGGCCTAGAGGGAGTCCATGCAGGCCGACCCATTCGCAGATTTGAACATTCCACCCGTGCTGCAGGACAGCCTGGACCGGCATCGGCTGCAGCTTGCCCAGCTTGTTCAGAACCTCCGTTCGGCCGGGGTCGACGAGGTCCACATCGAGGTGAGCGTTTCTACGCTGGTGGACTCGTACCGCACCGAGCTGCTCCGTGCCATCAAGGCTGTGATGAGGTGATCGGAATGGACGCGAAACTACAAGACGAACCGGGCAGGATCGCGGCGCTCCGTCGCTACGAGGTGCTGGACACGCCACGCGAGGCTCCGTTTGAGCGCATCACCAAGCTCGTGCGTGCTGTCCTGAACGTTCCCATCTCAACCATTTCGCTGATTGCCGAAGAGAGGCAGTGGTTCAAGTCGTGCGTCGGGATGCCGGGTGGCGAGACGACGCGAGACGAATCGATCTGCACGCACACGATCCAGTCGCGCGAGCCGTTGCTCGTGCCGGACACGCTGCAGGACGAACGATTCCGCGACCTGCCGGCGGTACAGGGCAAGCCCTTCCTGCGGAGCTACGCCGGAGTTCCGCTGCGCACCCCGGATGGCTACAACATCGGTTCACTGTGCGCGCTGGATACGCAGCCGCGCTCGTTTGAGCCGTCGCAGATCGAAGTCTTGAAGAACTTTGCCGGGCTGGTGGTGGAAGAGCTGGAGCTGCGCCGCATCGCGCAAGTGGATTCGCTGACCGAAGCGGTCACACGCCGGGGCTTTCTGCTGGAGATTGAAAAGGCGATCTCCACGTTCCGGCGCAGTGGCAGGTCCGCCGCGCTGATTGTGCTGGATGTGGACCACTTCAAGCAGGTGAACGATACGCACGGCCACGGCGTGGGCGACTGCGTTCTGAGAGAAGTTTGCGCCGCGCTGATGCCCATGCTGCGGCGCGAAGACGTGATGGGACGGTTAGGTGGCGAGGAGTTCGGCGTTCTGCTGAACACGACCAACCTCGACGAGGGTCAGGCTACTGCCGAGCGCCTGCGCGCAGCGGTCGAGAAGCTCCGCTTTTCCGCGACGGTACCCTTTCAGGTGACGGCCAGCTTTGGCGTGGCCTGCCTGGAGCCCGGTTGCGACGAGCCGGAAGTATGGTTGGCGCGGGCAGATGAAGCCCTGTACGCGGCCAAGCGTGGCGGCCGCAATCGCACCTGCGTGATGCAATCGAGGCCGCAGGCCGTTCTGGCTTAGCCTGTTCGCGGGACGTTGCTGCGGCCGTTAGCGCGCGGCGGCTCCTGGTACAGGCTTGTTCGCCCGCAGGAATTCATATCGTGCGCGCGTTGTGTCTGGCTCAGCCGTTGGCGAGGGCTCGATGAGGTGCATCACCGGCCATCGGTCGGCCTGGTTGTACGCGGGCCAGGTGGGAAGGCCGGTGCCGTTGGGATTGCCGGTCTTCGCGAAGTTCACCCAGTAGTTCTGCATGGTGTCCGACAGCTTGTAGTCCGCCTCGGTAAACGGGGCGGAAGGCCGCGCGCTCAGGTTGCCGAAGACGTATTCGATCTCGCTGGAGTGGAAGACGCCGGTGTTCACGGGGTGATAGCGGCCACCGGGGGACGGCTGCTCAAAGTGGAAGCGGTACACGGGCGCGCCGCCGGTCTTCACCTGCGCTTCGATCCATTCCCAGGTAGAGGCCGCGATGAACGCGTCGGCCATGTAATCGGCTTGGGCGCGCGCGGCCTCGGTGTCGGTCGTGGCGGAGTAGGCGCTTAGGAAGGCGTCCGCGTTGGGTCCCCAGGTCTTCTGTGCCTGTTCGCGGTAGCTGGCCAGAGTCATGCCTGGGCGAGGCGCCCCGCCTTCGTCGCGCACCCATCCGGCCATCAGTGGGATGTGGGCCTGCTTGCCTTCGGCAAAGATCTGCGCAGCAGGCTCGGGCAGGAAGAGTCCGTCGACCACGATGCCGAAGCGGACGGCCGGAGCGGCCTGAGCCTCTACAGCCTTCTTGATGTCTGCGACGGACATGGCGCGCAGGTCGGCCAGCGAAGTCTTGCCGAGAACCTGCTGAGCGAACTTCTCGTCCTTGGCTTCGGCCGTGGCCAGCGGCATGGCGGACAGGCCGGTGCGCGAGAACGCTCCGCCGCTCTCGCCAATGGCGTGGGCGAGCGTGTCTTTCGCCAGCGGCGACGCCATCTGCAGGCTGACGGAGGCCGAACCCGCGGACTCACCGAAGAGCGTGATGTTGCCGGGGTCACCGCCGAACTGCGCGATGTTGCGACGAACCCACTGCAGCGCTGCCGCCTGATCCATCAGGCCATAGTTGCCGGCGGCGTGCTGCGGCGACTCCGCGGCCAGCGCCGGGTGCGCGAAGAAGCCGAAGATGTTCAGCCGGTAATTCATGCTGACGAGGATGACGCCTTTGCGCGCGAAGCTCTCGCCGTCCTGCCGCGCCTCGGACGTGCTGCCGGCGTAGAAGCCGCCGCCGTAGATCCAGACCATCACGGGCAACTTGGCGCCCGGCGCGGCGTCGCGCGGTACCCACACGTTCAGCGTGAGGCAGTCTTCGCTTTCACCGGCGTCGTGGAAGTGCATGTCCGCGAACTGATTCACCTGCACGCAATGCGAACCGTAGCTCTGCGCCAGGCGCGGTGCCGACCATGCCGCAGCAGGTTGCGGCGGCTGCCAGCGCAGCGGGCCCACGGGCGGGGCGGCGTAGGGAACGCCGAGAAAGGCGCGCACCTGTCCGTCGTCCGACAGCTTGCCGATCACGGCACCTTTGTCCGTCTGCACCGGCTGATTGGTTTGGGCGTGGAGGGTGGCAACCGCGAGCAGGAACGACAGGGCAGCGCAACGCTTTGCAGGCATCGAGACCTCTTCTAGGTGACTGGTGCAACGGCGTGGGTGAATGACAAGCCACACCGGCCCATGCGGATCGCAATCAGTCTACTCACGTGGATGCGTCGCAGTCTTTGCGCCTGGCGGATCGGCATGAGACACCGTTGAGCTTGCTGACCAGGACGGGACTGTGGGCGTTCGCGATGAACTGCGCTGCCGGATCAGCGGCTACCCTCGGCTGTCGCCACTGCATCCATTCGGAGATGAACCACGATTGGGTGCAGTTCGTTGGGCCGTCCCACAACCTGCAGATCTATGGCGTGAAGCTGTTGGGCGTGGACGCGCAGAACGGCCGCAAGCTGCTGTTCTCCATCGTGTTCCTGCTGTTGCTGTGGGTGATTCGCGGCGTGCTGCAGGCCGCGGCCAAGGCGATGCGGTCGCGCGAAAGCCGGATCGCCGTGTTCTGGACAGGACAAGGTGTCTCGCTGGTCACCTTTGCGCTGGGCCTGCTCGGGCTCATGTCGATCTGGTTCGACAACCCTGCGCGGCTCGCCACGGGCGTGGGTCTGGTGGGCGCTGGGCTGGCCTTTGCACTGCAGAAGGTCATCACCAGCTTCGCGGCCTACTTCATCATCCTGCGGGGTAACACGTTCAACGTGGGCGATCGTATCGCCCTAGGCGGTGTGCGTGGCGACGTGATCTCGCTCAGCTTCTTCCAGACCGTGATTATGGAGATGGGCGAGCCGCCGTCCATGCAGTCGGCCAAGCCGGATGTGTGGGTGCAGTCGCGCCAGTTCTCCGGCCGCATTGTGACGGTGTCGAACTCCACGCTGTTTGACGCGCCCGTCTTCAACTACACGCGCGACTTCCCGTTTCTGTGGGAGGAGATGCAGCTTCCCATCTCGTACAAGGACAATCGCGCAGCCGCGGAGCAAATCCTGCTGGAGGCGGCACAGGCCGAAACGGTTGAGATCAGCACACTCGCCGCGCCGCAACTGGAGCACCTGCGGCAGAAGTTCTTGCTGGAGGCGATCGATCTGAAACCGCGTGTCTACTGGCGGCTGACGGACAACTGGGTGGAGCTCACGGTTCGCTTCCTGGTCAAGGATCACGACATCCGCGGCCTGAAAGATCGCATGAGTCGCCGCGTGATTGCCGAGATGGACAAGGCTGGTATCGGCATTGCCTCTGGCACGTACGAGATTGTGGGCATGCCACCGCTGGAAGTAAAGATGGAAGCTCCGGCGGGCGTGTCTGGTCGGAGTTAGCGTGGCGCGAGCGAGTTCTGCCTTGCACCGGCCAGCGGTGCGCAACAGCATCGAACCTGGAGCATGTTCCATTTCATGATCAACCACCCACGCCTTTTGTCGGCCGTTCTGCTGTGCGTTATGGCGGCGCTGTCGTTTGCCGGGACCAAGCTTCGCTTTCTGCACCCCAAGGAAGACGACGGCAAGAACGAAGACATTACGCTGGTGATCTCCGCAACGCTGACACTGCTGGGCTTGATCATCGGCTTCATGTTTTCCATGGCGACCAGCCGCTATGACCAGCGGCGCCTGTACGAAGAAGGCGAGGCCAACGCTATCGGCACGGAGTGGGTGCGGTGCGACCTGATGCCGGCCAGCGAGGCTGCGGCGACCCGTGGGCTGCTTCGGCAGTACGTGCAGTCGCGCATCGACTTCTACAACTCCGACGAGGGCAACAAGCTGGGTGTGATCGATCGGCAGTCGTCGCAGTTGCAGACACAGCTTTGGAAGTCCATACAGCCCATTGCCGCGACGCAGCCAACACCGGTCACGGCGCTGGTAGTCAGCGGCATGAACGACGTGCTGAACAGCCAGGGGTACACGCAGTTCTCATGGTGGAACCGAATTCCGACTACGGCTTGGGTTCTGCTGGTGACGATTGCGTGCGTGTC
Organism: Terriglobus aquaticus; assembly: GCF_025685415.1. Classification (NCBI taxonomy): domain Bacteria; kingdom Pseudomonadati; phylum Acidobacteriota; class Terriglobia; order Terriglobales; family Acidobacteriaceae; genus Terriglobus; species Terriglobus aquaticus. The sequence continues at coordinate 2,986,987 of NZ_JAGSYB010000001.1, read as the reverse complement.
GAACCTGCTGGTCGGCTACGGCACAGGTCGCCGGCGTGCACGCAGCGGCCTGCTCATCGTGCTGCCGGTGCTGGTGGCTGTCGCGATCTTCCTGGTGGCCGATATCGATAGCCCGCGCGGTGGTGTGATCCGTGTGCATCCGCGCGACCTGGTCACTCTGCAGCAGACGCTGCACTAAGTCTCTGTATGCAATTGAGTGAGGTGAGGCCGGGCCTTTGAGTTCAGGTCGAAGGCAACCGTACGTGCGGACTGGTATACCAGACAGACCAGCATGTAAGGGGACGTAGCATGAGCGATCTACAATCGCGCAAACCAGAGCGTGTGGTTTCGCTGGACATCTTTCGCGGTCTGAACATCGCGCTGATGATCTTTGTGAACGAAGTGGCGGAGATTCGAGGCCTGCCGCGGTGGACCTATCACGCGCACGGTTACGAGAACCGCATGACCTATGTGGACATGGTGTTTCCGGCGTTTCTGCTGATCGTTGGCATGTCGCTGCCGCTGGCGGTGAACAGCCGCATTCGCCGTGGCGACACGGCGCCCCAACTGGTCTGGTATGTGGTGCTGCGGTCGGTGGCGCTGATTACGCTGGGCCTGATCCTGGCCAACCTGAGCAGCGGGACCGCCGCGCTGATGCACGGCCTGCCCGGTGCGGTGTGGGGTCTGCTGGCGCTGCTGGCGGCGGTGCTGGTGTGGTTCGACTATCCGCGTGATTCTGAGCGGAAGCATGCGCAGTTGCATGCTGGCTTGCGTGTCGCAGGATTGGTCATGCTGGTTGTGCTCGCCGCTTTGTATCGCAAAGCAGAGAACGGCGGGCCGGTTCAGTGGCTGTCTTATTCGTACCCTGAGATCCTCGGGCTGATCGGCTACACCTATCTGCTGGGTGCGTTGTGCTACATGGCGACGCGGCGCTGGAAGTGGGCGCCGGCCGGCTGGTTCGCCGTGTTTGCGGTGTACAACGTTCTAGCCACGGCGAAGATCCTGCCGACGACGGACAAGTGGTGGATCTGGCCTGTGTCGAACGGATCGATGGAGACGCTGGTGTTTGCCGGCGTTCTGCTGACGACGCTGTTCTTTCTGTCGCCCGATCTGCCGTTTCGCAGGAAGGCAGTGCTGGCTTGTTCGTTCGGCGTGATTGCCGGGCTTGCAGGGTGGCTGGCGCTGCCGCTGGGCCTGTCGAAGATCCGGGCGACGCCGTCGTGGGTGCTGTTCACGATCGCAGCGTGCTGCTGGGTCTACACGCTGCTGTACTGGCTTTGCGATGTAAAGCAAATCCGCGGGTGGGCGGCACCGGTGCGCTCCGCCGGGTCCAACACGCTGCTGACCTACCTGCTGCCCGACTTCTGGTACGTGCTGCTGGGCGTGTTCAGCATTCACGCCTGGAGCACGCTGTACCCGACAGGCTGGGGCGGCGTAGTGCGCTCGCTTGTGTTCACCGCAGCGATGCTGGCCATTTCTACGCTACTGACGAGGATGAAGGTGCGGCTGCAACTGTGACGACCAGCGGCGGTGCTGCAGAGCCACCATGTACACCGTTACACATAGACGAAGTCCTTGCGCTGCATTCGCGTGATCAGATTCAGCCATTGATCGGACGGCATCTGCCAAATCACTTTGCTGGTTCTTTCGCGCGTTTTCGCAAACTCGAATCCAATGGTCGCTGTGCCCTGCGGATTGAGAATGTCTAGCCAACGCGTAATCCGAGAAACGTTGATCCAGCGACGCCGTACTCGGATGCCTAGAAGGCGTTCTTCAACTCCGATCACCCAGCGTTCAAAGATGATCTTTCGCGTAACTAGCTGACGCAGGAGCGCTCTGACTGCAAAGACGCCTGTGAACAACAAAAGATTCGAAAGGATGTCGTACAGAAAAGACCAACCCTGTTCCGAACGGGAGAGCCAAAGAAAAAAGAAATAACCGGCATATAGAACACACGATGCGCTTACGGAAGATGCAATGATCACCGCAATTGCGTTGTTCCGAGCAGGCACATGTAGCCGGAGTTCTGACTCTCCCTCTTCTAGATAAAGCCAGTCACCCACGATCCGATTGAAGCAGAAAGGCCGCCCTTGCGGGCGGCCTTTCTTGTTGTTGCGCGAAGCGCGTTTGCAGTAGTTAGTCGCCGGCTACGAGCTCGTCGTTCTTTACTTCGGTGACGACTTCGGCCTTGGGGGCGGGCTTGATGCCGCCGAGGCCGCCGATTTCGCCGAGGGCGACGAAGCCGGGCTGTTCCTGTTCCTTCAGGATTTCCTTGCGGTACAGCTTGGCCATGCGGGCGTTCTCGGCTTCCTGCTTCAGCTTTGCGTCGCGGGCGCGGATCTTCTCTTCGCGCGCGTTCTTGGCGATGCCGGACTTGTCGAACGTGTCGTTAGCGGCAGCGTCCACGTGGGCCTGGTTCAGGACGAGGTCGTACTTCTCCTGCTTCTCGATCGCAACCTGCTTGCCACCGGCGAAGATCTCGTGACGGCCGTGCTCCTCGTACCACTTGGTGAGGGTCGACGTCATGTGCATCTTCTCAATGATGTTGCGCCAGCCCACACCGGTGTTGTACGCGCAGAAGCTGATCTCGCCTTCCTGCGTGGCGTAGGGGATGATGCACTGCTCGGTGCGGCGGAAGTCGTAGTTGAACAGGTCCTGGAACCACATGCCGGCGATAAAGAGGAAGTTCCAGCGGTCGGCGCGGCGCTTCTCGATGTCGGCCTGGGTGCGGTCCGCGGTGACCTTGCCGTAGTTGCGGCCGGTCGCGCCGAAGCACTTATCGAACTTCTGCAGGAGGTCCATGATGCGGAAGTGCGTGGGAGCCTTGGCGGGGTCGTAGTTGCGCAGCAGCGCGAGCGACACACCGAGGATCGAGAGGAACTTGCCGCGGGCGGCATCGTTCACCTTGGCCACGTCCTTGGCAAGACGGTCGGCGTTCAGGAAGGCAGTGACGGGCACAGCTTCCTTGGTTTCCTTGTCGATCATCAGCGCCATGCCGATGCCGCAGTTCGGGTGGCAACCGCAGGAGAGCTGGCCCCAGTCGTGGTCCGGTCCGTGGACCAGGTCGGCCCAATCGCTGAAGGTGGACATGAAGCTGATGGGGAACCAGTCGCGGGTGGACTCGCCCAGGCCGGTCTGGTTGCGGATGTCGTGCGCGAGGTGCGACAGCGTGTAGCGCTGTGCGGCGCGGCGCTCGTCGGAGACCGCCTCGTCACGGCCGGTGAACGAAACCGGCTGGAACGACAGGAAGTTGATCTTCTTGGGGTTGTCGAGCGCGAACTGGATGATGCGGCCGACCTGCTCGTTGTTGATGCCGTTGACGATGGTCGTGACGGGGACGATGTCCACACCGGCCTCGTGCAGGTTGTGGATTGCCTGCAGCTTCACGTCAAACGCGTTGCCGACTTTGCGGTGCGAGTTGGCAGCGTTGCCGATGCCGTCGAACTGCAGGTAGGCGTAACGCAGACCGGCTTCCGCGGCGGCCTTGGCGAATTCCTTCGACTTGGCGAACTCGATGCCGTTGGTCGCGGCCTGCACGGAGTTGTAACCGACCTTGCGGGCGTAGGCGACGGCGTCCAGGAAGTACGGGCTCAGCGTCGGCTCACCACCGGAGAACTGGACCGACATCTGGCGGCGCGGCTTGATCTGGATCGCGTTGTCCAGCATGGTCTTGATCTCGTCCCACGTGAGCTCGTGGACGAAGCCGACCTGGTTGGCGTCCATGAAGCACGGGTCGCACATCATGTTGCAGCGGTTGGTCAGATCGATGGTCAGGACCGAGCCGCGGCCGTGCGTGACGGTCGAGGTGCCGTGGTTGTGCAGCTTCTCGTCATTGTGGGCGCGGATGTCGCGGCCCGGGAATACGCGCTCGAGGTGCTCCATCATCGGCGGATCGATCGACATGACGTCTTCGAAGTGGCCGTGGATCGGGCAGTCCTTCACCATCAGGATCTGGCCGTCGCGCTCGATGATCTGCGCCTTGATTTCGCCGACCTTCTCGTTCAGCAGGATCTCGTGAGGCAGCTTGCCGTCGACGATCTGCTGGCGGATCTCCGGGATGCACTTGGGGCAGAGCGAATCGGTAGTGCGGGGCCAGCCGAGGGGCGGCTTCTCCTTCTGGTAGCTCTTCAGCAGCGGCTTGTCGGACCACTTGGGCGTGAACGACGCATTCGGGCTGATGCTGTTCAGCTTTTCAAAAACCGACCAGCCGGCCTTTGCAACGACCGTGATCGACTTTTCCATGAACTTGGAGGCCTTGGCCATGATTTCTCCTGAGTGGTGCTGTTCCTGATTTGCGCGCTCCCCGGGTGTTGGGAAAGGAGCTGTCCGCCTGAGCTTAAGTGACAGAAGTGGGATGCGGAAGATGACCGCTTTGATTCGTCTCCGCTAACCCAAGCCGTCAGAAAACAACGGTTTACGCCTCCATGAGGCTACGCCCGCACGTCTGGCCGAGAGAGCGGTTTTCATTGAAATGCAATGCTCGGCAGCGAACGGGGAAAGTGCGGCGGCGAACGGGCAGGGGCCGGCTGCCGGAGCGCTGGATGCTACATTCGACGGGAATGACGAAACGGGCGGACTCTGCCAGCGTTGATTCCGCTCGGGCTGGTGCTGTGACACGGACGCCCCGCTTCACTGACACGCAGGCGTCCGTTCTGCTGGACCTGGTACGCGGCCTGGCTGCGGTCTTCGTGCTGCTGGAGCACTGGCGCAACATCCTCTTTGTCGACTTCCGCGATGTGGCGGCGCACCGGGTGCTGTGGGCGCCGGCGTACGTGGTGTCGTCGTGCGGTGTTGCAGCCGTGATGCTGTTCTTTGTGCTCAGCGGATACCTGGTGGGCGGCAGCGCCATGCGCATGTTCCGGCAGGGTACCTGGAGCTGGCGGGAGTATCTGCTGCATCGCTTTGTGCGGCTCTGGATCGTGCTGCTGCCGGCGCTGCTGCTGTGCGCGCTGTTCGATACGGTCGGCCTCCACCTGCCGTTTGCGCAGGCGCTGTACCACGGGCTTTCCGACGATCACGTGATCCTGGATGTGACGGCGCACCGCAGCGTGTCGATCTTCCTGGGGAACCTGTTCTTTGTGCAGACGATTCGGGTTCCCACGTTTGGCTCCGCCGGTTCACTGTGGAGCCTAGCCAACGAGTTCTGGTACTACCTGCTGTTTCCGGCTGTGCTGCTCGTGTTTCGGCGCAGCACTGGGTTGCTGGCGCGGGTTGGGTATGCGCTGCTCATCGTGGCGATCTTCAAGTTCGTTGGTTGGGGCATTGGGCTCTCCGCGGCGGTGTGGGCTATGGGAGCGCTGCTGGCGTGGCTTCCGGCTCCGCGGTGGCCGGCCCGTTTAGGCGCGGTGATTCGCTGGAGCGCAGCGGTGCTCTACCTTCTTCCATTTCTCACCTTCAAGCGCTGGACCGTTGGTGTAAACCTGAGCAACTTCAGCCTTGGCGTGCTGACGACGCTGCTGCTGTGGACCATGCTGTCGGCGAACTCCGCCGCGACCGGCCACGCGTGGGAGCGGTTCGCGCGGTGGCTTTCCAGCTTCTCCTTCACGCTGTATCTCGTACACATTCCACTCTGTACTCTGCTGGCCGCGTGGTTTGTGCGGCAGGGGCGGTTCCAGCCTGGCTTGCGGAGCCTGCCCATTGCCATGGGTATTCTGCTGATCCTGATTACAGTGGCCGCGCTGTTGGCCAGGGTCACGGAGTACCGCACGAACGAGGCGCGGCTCTGGATCCAGCGACGGATCTTCCGGACGGCGTAGCCCCCGGAGCCGGCACCGGGTTTCGCCGCTTCGCACGGCCTCAATCCACCTGTTCAACACTGTGTCTTCCGGCTGCTGTATACCTTTGAGTTCGGAGAACTCCTAGGGTGCGCTCGACTGATCGTTCGTCCTGGCCTGCCGTTGCGTTGGCGGTGGCCTCGTTCTTTCCCGGATTGCAATGGGCAGCAGCTCAGGCGGCAACGCCGCAGGCGGGCAGCCCCGGTTTCAAGACCGCGCCCATGAAGGACGCTCCCGAGGGCAACAGCGAGCGCGGTACAGGTCGAAGCGCGGCGCAGTCCGAAGTAAGCAGCCCGGAGCGGACGGTGGGGCCGCAGCGCGATGGTTCGATTGTGGCTTCGAGCAACCAGGTGCTCACGCCGGCGGGCCGGCTGGTGGAGCTAGGATCGCCGGTGCGGGCCAAGGCGATCGCGCTCAATCCCGCCAAGGGTGCGCACACGGCGGCGGTGCTGCTGATGGGTTCGCCGGAGCCGATTCTGGTGATCGACACAGTGAGCGGGCAGGTGCTGCAGCGCTTCGTGCCGAGCGGCGAGGCTGGTGCTTCGGACAAGGATCGCAGCGCCGGTTCGTTCTCAGGCGTGACGTACTCGCCGGACGGATCGCGGCTCTTGTTCAGCCAGGACAATAACTATGTCTCCGTCGCCACAGTCGACCGCAAGACGGGTTTGCTGAGCCACGAGCAGAGGGTGACGTTGCCGGAGCCGCCGGCGGATGGCCGCACCTACCACAACGCCAAGGCGATCAACCCGGGCGGCATCGCGTTCTCGGCCGATGGCAAGCGCGCCTATGTTGCGCTGAACGCGGCCAACACGCTGGGCGTCATCGACCTGCAGGCAAGGCCGGCGAAGCTCGTCGTGCAAATCCCGATCGGCAATGTTCCGAACAGCGTGGTGGTGCACGGCAACTTTGCGTATGTGAGCAACGAGGGCGGCCGGCCTGCTACGCAAGGCGATTTCACCAACGACTCGGACGGTACGGCGATCGTGGTCGACCGCACGGATGCATTCACGCTGTCGGGCACGGTGTCAGTGGTTGACCTGACCACGGGCAAGCAGACAGCCTCGATCCCGGTCGGGCTGCACCCGGCGGGGATGACGATTGCGGGATCGCGGCTGTTCGTGGCCAACACGTACGGCGACAGCCTTTCGATCATCGACCTTGCGACGAATAAGGTGGTGCGCACCATCGACCTGAGCGTGCCGATTGCGGGAGGCACGTTTGGATCCGGGCCGAATGCAGTAGCGGTGACCGAGAGCGGCACGGCATACGTAACGCTGGGACAGGCGAACGCCGTCGCGGTCGTCGACCTGCAGGGGCGCGATGCCCACCCCGTGATCGGTTACATCCCGACCGCGTACTTCCCGACGTCGATCGCGTTTGACGCGGCGCGGAAACAGCTTGTGATCGCCGACGACAAGGGGCTGGGGTCGCGCGGCAAGACTACAACCAAGGACGGCGTGATCGGTTACAACACGCACGCCGACATGGGCGTGGTGAACCTGATTCCGGAACCGAATGCGGGCAGCCTGGCCGGGATGAGCCGGCAGGTGTTTCAGAACAACCACTGGGACCTGACCACCAACATCCAGGTCGGTCCGCAATTCGTGCAGCGCGATGCGAAGCCAGTGGCAATCCCGCGGCACATTGGCGAGCCGTCGCTGATTCAGCACGTGTTCCTGATCATCAAGGAGAACCGCACCTACGACCAGATGCTGGGCGACGTGCCGTGGGGCAATGGGGCGCCGGAACTGGCGATCTTCGCCTCCGGAGTACCAAACCAGCATGCGTTTGTGCAGCGCTTTCCGCTGCTGGACAACGTGTACGCGCCCAGCCGCCAGTCGGCCGACGGGCATCCGTGGATCGGCATGTCGGGGTCGTTCTATTCGAACGACATTCTCTCGCCCGACTGGATCCGGTCGTACCCCGGTGGCGAGGCGGAAGACGCCTTGACCAATACGCCGCGAGGCTTCCTGTGGACGGAGGTCGCGGCCAAGGGCATGACGGCGCGGCTGTACGGCGAGTGGAGCAGCGGGACCACGATCGACAAGAAGAAGGACGGCACCGCGTATACGTGGGCGGACTTCTGGAGGACCTCCTTGTGCAAGGAAGGGAAAGCGCCGGCGTCGGCGTGTGTCGTTCCCGATGGCGCGATCCACGTGAGTTCGGCAATCCCGTCGGCCGCGAAGATCATGGACCCGCACTTTCCGCCGTTCAACCTTGACATTCCTGACCAGTACCGCGCCGACTACTGGATTCAGCAGTTCAAGGAGATGGATGCACAGAACCAGGTGCCGAACCTGACGGTGCTTTGGCTGCCGGACGATCACACGGCGGGCACGTCCAAGGGGCATCCGTACCCGATCAACTACCAGGCCGACAACGACCTGGCGCTGGGCCGCATGGTGGACGCGATCAGTCACAGCAAGGTGTGGGGATCGTCGGCCATCTTTGTGGAGGAGGATGACTCGCAGGGCGGCACCGATCACGTGGACGGACACCGCCAGCCCGTATACGTCATCAGCCCGTACACCGCGGCTCCCGCCGCACCGGGCCGCGGAAAGACGATTCACACGACCTACACCGCGGAGAACATCAACCGGACCATCGAGAACATCCTGGGTGCCAAGCCGCTGACGCAGTTCGACCTGGTCGCGTCGCCCATGTTCGACGCCTTCCAGGACACCGCTGACCTGACGCCCTATACCGTCGTTCCCGCCACCATCCCGCTGGACCAGGGGCCGGACATCGAGCCGGGCAAGTTGACCAGCTTCTCGCCGGTAGAGAAGGAATGGCTGAAGGCAACAGGCAAGGTGATGAAGGGCAAGTATGACAAGGCCGACTCGGTCGACCCCAACTTCCTGAACCACGTGACCTGGTACGCGACCACCGGCTGGACCCGCCCCTATCCGGGCGAGGACAAGGTGCTGGCGCCGGGGCCGCTGGTGAAAGCCGCCATGAAGTACGGCGGCGATGATGACGATGACTAGCGTCGGCGCGTAACCGGGCACCAGTACAGGCTGCGGTTACGCATCGACGAAGGAGCGAGTCCATACGGCGTGTCTCTGCGTCTACGTAAGCAGGGTATTAGTGCGTATGCGCTCGCAATAACGCGCTACACTGAGCCTGTCTGTTTCTGTAACAACCTGGGAGGCGGCATCGGTGTGCCGGCGCGGAGGCCTTCGCAGCTTTCCGGGCACGTGCGCCGAGGTCGTTTGGGGAGCCATGTCGCGATGACAACAACAGAGCACTTCCGGAAGCGCGAGAGTTCGCCGTTGGCGAAGCTCCCGGGCGTGGCCGTGCTCTTGCTGTTTCTGCTGGCGTTTGTGGGGCAGGCGCTTCACAGCCACCTGCCGCCGCCGGTTCTCGCACATGCCGCCAGCCACGCGATCAGCGGAGAGTCGGATCGATCGGCCGCCCCTGTCGCCGACACCGCGGAGACCTGCTCGCTGTGCGTGGCGATGCAGTCCGCCGCTCCCAGCAGCGCCGGTCCGGCGGTCGGTGTTCTACCGGTGTGCCGCAGCACGGTCCTCGAACACGAAGTCATCGTCGAAAGCGAGCCGGTCGCTTTTGCGCGACTGAGCCGGCCGCCACCCACTCTCTCCAGGGCAGTTTGACCTCTGGCCCGCAGCGGGCCGACGACATTCCCCTACCCGGAGTGCAAAACGCGCACTCCCCCTTTTGAGAGAGGTATTTCATGCAACGATCGGGCTTCTTCCGATTCGCATCGCCGTCCCAGCTTCACCGAGCGCTGCTTGCTGTTGCGCCCATCACCCTGGCCATGGCCGCGGTGGCGCAGAGCACCTCCGGCGTGATTGCCGGCACAGCCAAGGACAGCACGGGCGCACTTGTGCCCAACGCAACGGTGACCCTGCAGAACCGGGGCAGCGGCTACAGCCGCACGGTTACGGCCGATGCCGCCGGCCGCTTCACCTTCACCAACATCCCGTTCGATGAGTACCAGCTTTCGGCAATGGGAGCGGGTCTGCAGGCCTCGGCGAAGCGCGTGCGGGTCTCGTCTGCCGTGCCGCTGGCGGTGGATGTGACGCTGGCAGTCGTTGGGTCCTCGACAACGGTAGACGTGGAGGCGACGCCCGACCTGACGGAGAGCGATCCGACCTTTCACACCGACGTGGACCGCGCGATGATCAGCCACCTGCCCACGGAGGGCGCTTCGTCGGAGTTGAGTTCGATCGTGACGCAGTTGACGCCGGGCGTTGCTGCGGATTCCAACGGCCTGCTGCACGGCCTGGGCGACCACAACGAGGTCTCGTTCTCGGTGGACGGACAGCCGATCACGGATCAGCAGAGCAAGGTGTTCAGCAACCAGTTGCCGGCGGACGCGGTGCAGTCGTTCGAGGTGATCGAGGGCGCACCGCCCGCGGAGTACGGCGACAAGACCAGCCTGGTAGTCGTGGTGACCACGCGATCCGGCCAGGGCATCACCAAGCCCACGGGCGAGGTGTCGTTCTCCTATGGAAGCTTCGGCACGAGCCATCTGCTGGCGAACATGGCGTGGGGCGGTCCCAAATGGGGCAACTTCATCACGGGCAGCGGACTTGAGAGCGGCCGGTTTCTGGACGCGCCGGAGTTCGTGGTGTACCACGACAAGGGCAACGAGGAGAACTTCTTCGACCGCATCGACGGGCAGTTCTCTGACGTGAGCTCGATGCACCTGAACCTGCAGTACACGCGGTCGCTGTTCCAGACGCCGAACAGTTACGACACGCAGTACGGCTTCCAACAGCAGGGTCTGACGACGGGCGCAACCGACCAGCGCTCCAAGATTGAAACGTACCTGTTTGCGCCAACGTACACGCGGGTGCTGAGCTCGGCCGCGGTGCTGAACTTCGCACCCTACATTCGCCACGACAGCTATCGTTACCTGCCCTCGGCAAACCTCTTGAACGACCTGGGCCCGATTCAGCAGGAGAGCGTTGGTCAGCAGCGTTCGCTGACCAACGCCGGCGTTCGCTCTGACGTGAGCTGGACCCTGGGGCACAACAGCCTGAAGTTCGGCGGCATGTACCAGCAGACTTTTCTGCGCGAGAACGATGTGCTTGGTCTGGTCGATTCCAACCTGAATGCGCCTTGCCTCGACGTCAATGGAAATCCGGCAAATGTCGGTCCCAACCAGTGCGCGACGGTCAACGCATCGAGCTTCTCGGCAAATCCGAATTACAGTCCGGTGCTGGCGCCGTATGACCTGACGCGCGGCGGTGGCACTTACATCTGGCACGGGCAGACGGATGTGAAGCAGCTTGCTCTGTATGCGCAGGACCAGCTCACCGCGGGCAACTGGCAGTTCAATTTCGGCGTGCGCGGCGACTTTTACAACGGCCTTGCGATCGACCGCCAGCCCGAGCCGCGCGCTGGCCTGAGCTACAACGTGAAGAAAACGGGCACCGTGCTGCGCCTGTCGTACGCCCGCACACAGGAAACACCGTTCAACGAAAACCTCGTACTCTCGGCGCACGGGTGCCTCGATCCTGTGCTGAATGCGGTGTTCACGGCAACGGCAGGGTACTGCAACCCTGCACCGTTCCGGCCGGGCTTCCGCAACGAGTTCCACGCGGGCTTCAGCCAGGCGATCGGATCGCACCTGGTGGTGAATGGCGAGTGGATCAGCAAGTACACCCACAACGGCTATGACTTCAGCGTGCTGGGTGCGACGCCAATCACGTTCCCGATCGAGTGGCACAACTCGAAGATTCCGGGCTACACGGCAAGCGCGACCCTGGCGGACGTCAAAGGCCTGACCGCACGGGTTGTCTTCTCGTCGGTTGCGGCGCGGTTCTTCAATCCGCAGATCGGCGGCGTGGGCGCGACGGTTGCCACCGGTGGTAGCACGCTGCCGTTCCGCATCGATCACGATGAGCGCGCGAACGCATCCACGTTCATCGAGTACCGCGTGCCGCGGCACAAGAACCTGTACTACTCGCTGAACTGGCGGTATGACTCGGGCCTGGTGGCAGGATCGGTACCTTGCTACAACGCCACGGGAGCCAACAGCGGATGCACCGGCTTCTCCACCGATGCGAACGGCAATCCGCTGGTGAACGCGAGCGGCCAGCCGCTGATCAACCTGAGCAGCCTGACCGCAGACGAGCAGTTCCAGGCCGGGCTGACCTGTGACGGCGTGCGTGCGACGCAGACGCAGGGCTTCACGGGCTGCGATGCCGCGGGTCTAACCTCCAAGCTGGTGTCCATCCCGGGCATCAACCAGGAAGACGACGACCACAACCCGCCACGTATCTCGCAGCGCAACCTGTTCGATATGGAGATGGGCGATGACGACCTGGTGCACTTCAGCGACCGTTACCACCTGGGCGCGCGGCTGACCGCGGTGAACGTGACGAACAAGTACGCGCTGTACAACTTCCTGTCCACGTTTAGCGGAACGCACTACGTGACTCCGCGCACGGTTACGGGCGAGATCGCGTTCCGGTTCTGACGACACCGCGGGCGAATGGAAAAGGCACGGCTCGCGCCGTGCCTTTTTCGTTTCTGGACTTCGTCGCCGGTCTACTTTGCGACGGCTTTCTTGCTGGCGGGTGCCTTCTTCGCCGTGGTCTTCTTTGCCGCCGCTGGCTTTGGCTTGGCTGCCGCTGACTTGACCGCTTTGGTGGCTGCGACCTTCTTCGCCGGCTTCTCGGTCTCGTCGCCTTCGCTGGACTCCGAGGCGTCGGCCGTGCCGTGCCGCTTGGCGAACAGGGCCTCAAGCTGCTGCAGCAACTGGCGGGTGTGCATGGGCTTTACCAGCATCTGGTCGGCGCCCATGCTATCCAGGGCTTCATCGTCCACGGGAAACGCGGTGAGCAGGGCGATGGCGGGCTGATAGGGCGCGGCCTTTGCGGCTTCGATGACCTCTTCGCCGGCGCGCTCGCCTTCCATGCGCATGTCGGTGATGACCATCTCGTATTCGCGGTGCTTGATGCGCGACTTGCCTTCGCGCGCGCTGGTGGCGGTGTCAACGTCAAAGCCGCTGATTTCGAGCACAGTTTTCAAGGTGAGTAGAACGGCGACTTCGTCGTCGACAAGGAGAATGCGGCGCTTCATCTAAGAAAAAATCCTCTCCGGTACGCCCGCGTCTTCCTGCGCGGGTACGTGGCAGCACTGCTGGGGCCAACAGCAGCATACTCCTCTTCCGCCGGGGCTGCGGCACGATTCCGGGCGGATTCGGCCTGTTTGGCGCTTAGGGGCGACTCGCGACGCCATCGAATTTGTTGTGCCCGGATGTATGATAAAGATTGCAGCGCCGCAGAATCTGCATCCGATAGAACGAGCAGATCAAGAGCGAGCAGCTGCGGAGGCGACTTATTCCACCGTTCAACGACAAGCGTTCCCAGAAGTCCTTTATACGTACCAACGAAAAGATTCGCGCGCGCGAAGTGCGTGTGATTGATGACAACGGCGAGCAGCTCGGGATCATGGCCCCGTTTGACGCGTTGAAGATTGCACGGGAGCGATCGCTGGACCTGGTTGAAATTTCACCCAATGCCGTTCCGCCGGTGTGCCGCATCCAGGACTATGGCAAGTTCCTCTATGAGAAGGACAAGTCCGAACGCGCCGCCCGCAAGAAGCAGAAGGTCATCACCATCAAGGAAGTGAAGTTCTCCGTGACGGTGGATGAGCACGATTACCAGACCAAGAAGAATCAGGCCGTTCGCTTCCTCTCAGAGGGTGACAAGGTCAAAGCTTCGCTGCGGTTCCGTGGCCGCCAGATGGCGCACCGCGACTTGGGCTACAAGATCATCAACCGCCTGATCATGGACATTGGCCAGACCGGCGTGGTCGAGTTCATGCCGCGCATGGAAGGCACCACGCTGCACGCCATCCTGGCGCCAAGCAAGAAGCAGGAAGCGCCCGCGCCCAAGAAGCAGGCCGCCGAGTCCGCACCTGCAGAGCCCGTGAACGCGTAACTTTCAGCCCGGCCTTGAACAGGACCACAGCACCCCGGCAATCTTTGCGGGCTCTGCCGTGGTCCTTGGTCGTTCTACGGCTGGCTCTGGCGCCGGGCATCGTGTGGGCTGCGGCATCCGGCCGGCCGGATGCTGTTCTCTCGGTCTGCGTCCTGATCGCTCTCCTCTCGGATATTTACGACGGTGTGATCGCTCGCCGGCTGGGCTGCGACACTCCCGCGATCCGCGTGGCGGATTCGCTGGTGGATACGGTGTTCTATCTGGGTGTGCTGGCTGCGCTGTGGCTGCGCAAGGCGGCGGTTGTTCGGCGTGAATGGCCGCTGCTCGCCATCCTGCTCACGCTGGAGTGTGTGCGCTACGTGGTGGACTTGCGGAAGTTCGGCAAGAGTTCCAGCTACCACTCGTACCTAGCCAAGACGTGGGGCCTGGTGATGGCGATCTCTCTGATCCTGGTTTTTGCCTTCAGCAGGGGCGGGCTCTTGCTCGGCATCGCCCTGGTTCTTGGAATCCTGTGCGATGTGGAAGGCCTGGCGATGTCCGCCATCCTGCCGCAATGGCAGCACGATGTAAAGACGATTCCGCGCGCACTTGCACTACGCCGAGCTATGTTGGCCGGCAAGTAGCCGTTAGCGAGCCGCCTTCAGCGGGACTGCTTCCAGAGCGTTCGCACGGGCATTGCTTTGGGCCAGGGCGGGTCGCGCCACGTGGAAGTTGCCGGTGGAGCGCACGTTGCCTGAGAGGCGTTTCTGCAGAACGAGGCGTGCTGCGTCCAGCAGGAATGCTGTGTACGAGAAGCGCAGACGTGTGAGGAACGAGATTTTCTTCATGCCAGTCCTTTCCATGACGAAACGGAAGACAGGCCGAGCGCGAGACTCTACAAGGGAAAACAGCTAACTTTGCACATGCGTTCGCTCGACCGTGGAAGATCTAACGGGAGCAACAACAGAGGTGTGCAAACGACTGCATTGAGTGGAGGCTACGCCGGAGCGGATGTGGTGTCAATGCATCGGAGCTGCATCTGCTGCGAACCGAGTGCATCTGCCATACAGGTCCGCAGTGGTGCGAGGCCGACGCATAGCGCGTACCCTGAAGTCTAAGCGGCGTGATCAGCTCGTCGCGCTGGGCAGCGCGCCATAGGAGATTGTGTGACCGATCGACCCGACTTCGATCCATCGACTCTCGTGATTCATTCCAACCGGAGCTACGAACGTCAATCGAACTCGATCCTGTTTCCCATCCATCAGACGGCAACCTACATTCACGAAACCGTGGGCGTAACCAAAGGCTACGGCTACAGCCGAGGCGCCAACCCGACCGTGAATGCGCTGGAACAGGCCATTGCCGCAATCGAGGGAACGCGCACGGCGCTGTGCTTCCGCTCCGGTATGTCGGCCATCACAACGCTGTGCCTGGGCCTGTTGCATGCCGGGGACCACGTCGTACTTTCTGAGGTGATTTATGGCGGCACTGCCCGCCTGTTTCACCAGGTGCTGACCCACTTCGGAGTGGAGTACACCTTTGCGGATACGGCCTCAGTGGAGGCCACGGAGCAGGCCTTTCGGCCGAACACGCGATTGCTGTTCATCGAGACTCCCGCGAATCCAACGCTACGCCTGTCGGATGTGCGTGCGCTGGCGGACCTGGCGCATTCGCGGGAGAACCTGCTGCTTGCGGTGGATAACACCTTCCTGACGCCCCTGCTGCAGGACTGCCTTTCACTCGGCGCGGACATCTCCATGCTGTCCACGACCAAGTACATCGACGGCCACAACGCTACGCTGGGTGGATCGCTTGCCTCGCACAATGAAGCGCTGATGGAACGTTTGCTGTACGTGCGGAAGATCATCGGAAGTATCCAGGCGCCCATGGACTCGTGGCTTGCGCTGCAGGGCGTGAAGACGCTGCCGGCGCGACTTGCCATGCATTGCGAGCACGCCATGAAGGTGGCGCAGTGGCTTGCCGCGCACCCGCGGATTGCGAAGGTGAACTATCCGGGGCTGCCGACGTTTCCGCAGATCGAGCTGGCGAAGAAGCAGCAGAAGGCGTTCGGAGGCATGCTGTCGTTCGAGCTGGACGCATCGCCGGAGCTGTCGCTGAAGTTCGTCGATGCACTGAAGCTGTGCACCTGCGCGGAGAGCCTGGGCAGCGTGGAAACCTTGATCACGCACCCTGCGACGGCGTCCCACTGCGATCTGTCGCTAGCGGAACGCGATCGGCTGGGCATTACCGACCGGCTCATCCGCCTGTCGGTGGGTCTGGAATCGCCCAAGGACCTGATCGCCGACTTCGAGCAGGCGTTCCAGACCGTGTTTGCGTGAGGAGTGCCGTGGCGAAGGATCTCGAACATAAGCAAGACTGGCGATCGAAGTTGAGCCAGCCACGTGCCGTGGAGCAGGGCGAGTTCCGTTCGCTCGCCGTGCCCGTCCATCGCGGATCGACCGTTGTCTTTCCCTCGCAGCAGGACATTCGCGAAGGCTGGCGCGATCACGCGGAGGGCGAGTACAGCTACGGCATCTATGGAACGCCCACGGCGCTGGAGCTGGCGGCGCGTATCGCCGACCTGGAAGGAGCGAGGCAAACCTTTCTGGTGGGAAGCGGCCAGTCCGCAATTGCTCTTATCTATTTGGCTTTCTGCGGCACGGGCAGCCACGTCCTGGTTCCCTCCAATGCGTACGGCCCCAATAAGGAGCTGGCCGCTGGCCTTCTCCAGCGCTGCGGTATCGAGGCGGAGGTGTATGAGCCGTCGCTGGGGGCGGGCATCGCAGGGCTGATCCGGAGCAGTACTTCGCTGGTTTGGTGCGAGAGCCCCGGGTCCATCACCATGGAAGTGCAGGACGTCCCAGCCATTGTTGCGGCAGCGCATGCCGCCGGCGTGCCGGTCGCGCTCGACAACACCTATGCGGCCGGCGTTTTATTCGACGCGTTCGCACACGGCGTGGACGTGAGCATGCAGGCGCTGACCAAGTACGCCGGAGGGCACGGCGACGTACTACTGGGGTCGGTCTCGGTCCGGGAGGAGAGCGCGTATACGCGCGTGGGCGACACGCACCGCGCGCTCGGTCTGACGGCGTCGCCCGACGATTGCAGCCTGGTGCTGCGGGGTTTGGAGACGCTCGCCATCCGGATGGACGCGATGGAGCGCTCGGCGTTGCGCATCGCGGAGTGGCTGGCCACACAGCCGGCCGTGGGACGTGTGCTGCATCCGGCGCTGCCGACCTGCGAAGGGCATGCCCTTTGGAAGCGAGACTTCAGCGGATCGGCCAGCATCTTCTCGGTGGTGTTTCGGGACGAGCTGCCGCAGGAATACGTCTTGCGGTTCGTCAACGCGCTGCAACGATTCAAGATCGGCTGGAGCTGGGGAGGAACGGTCAGCCTGGTGATGGCCTACCCGGGCCTGGATCGGCCGCGGTATGGCACCGGCTGCATCGTCCGCTTCCACGTTGGCCTGGAGCCGATCGAGAACCTGA
Source organism: Terriglobus aquaticus (assembly GCF_025685415.1). Classification (NCBI taxonomy): domain Bacteria; kingdom Pseudomonadati; phylum Acidobacteriota; class Terriglobia; order Terriglobales; family Acidobacteriaceae; genus Terriglobus; species Terriglobus aquaticus. The sequence goes on along the minus strand of NZ_JAGSYB010000001.1, from coordinate 2,969,848 downwards.
TCGAGGATCTGGAGCAAGCCCTAGCTGTGTGCTCAAGGGCGAGCTGACTGTCGGAACAGCGACGGTACGTGCGGAGTCGTTGCCTAGGCGCGTCTGCCGTAGCGGCTGACTACCCGCAGCTTCTCGCTGCTTAGAGTTTTCCTGGCCTGGGTGCGCGCGTGTGCGGCCCACGGCCCGATCGGATCCAGGCGGACGTACCGCATCCAGTGGCGCAGGGCGCGGCGGCGTTCGCCGGTGCGCTCATAGGCCAGGGCCAGGTTGTAATGAGCGTCGGCGTACTGCGGCGCCAGTTGGATCGCGCGCAGGTAGGCGTCGATGGCCTCGGGCAGGCGCTGCAGCTCGTCGAGCACGTTGCCCAGATCGAAGAAAGCGAGGGCGTAGTCCGGGTCGATCGCGGCTGCCCTGCGGTAGCACTGCTCGGCTTCGGCGAAGCGTTGCTGGTTGTACAGCAGCGTTCCTAGGTTCACGCTGGCCGGGGCGTGCGCGGGCCACAGGGCCAGCACTTCGCGATACAGGTCGGCGGCCGCGGCCACGGTGAGCGCACTCTCCTCCAGCAGCACCGCCTGCTGAAACAGGTCCTGCGCGCGGTTGAAAGGGTCGGCCCCTGCTTCGGACACAGCGGAAGGGTTCGCCACGGTGGGCATGCGCACCAGTTCGGGCGCGCCTGCGGCCGTCGCGGAACAGGCTTCGAAGTCGAAGCCGAATTGCTGCGTGAGCGGGTCAAGCAGGGCGCCGCCGTGCCGCACCACCAGGCGGGCACCGCTGCGCACGGTACGGCTTTCCTCCTGCTCGGCTTCTTCGCGAAGACAACTGCGCAGAGCCGCGGCCCATTGCCGCTCAGACCGGCCGGCCGGGCGCGATCCGCGCAAGGAGCGTAGGCGGCGCATGGCACCCATATCGCGCAGGGTGAAGCTGCCGTCCGGCTTTCGTAGCAGGCCGGCGCGCTGCCAGGCTGCGATCTGCTGTACCGGAATGCGCAGAATACGCGCGGCATCCGTCGAGGAGAAGCCGACTGTCAGGGTGTCTGCGGACATCGTTCTCCTCCCTTAGAGCGCAACGGATGGGTGCGCCGGCGCTGGAATACGCAATAGGATGCGTCTCCGCTGATGCGAGTATGCGGTGCATGCGCCAGCGGACTCAAGCGAGCGAAACGAGGGAAAACGAGAAAAGCGTGGATAACGCGGACCGGAATCGGCCGTGGCAGCACTTTGTTGCGGGTGCCCGCTTTGGGGTGAGGCATTAGGGGTTACGCAGGAGGGAAAAGAAGGTCTGCGCAGGTCAACCGCAAGGGAGGAGGAGCAGGATGTGCGTGGGGAGGACGGCACAGCCGACGAACGGACTTGAACCGTTGTTGCTGCGCGAGGATCTGGCCTAAGTGGAGCCGACGAACGGACTTGAACCGTTGACCTGCTGATTACGAATCAGCTGCTCTACCAACTGAGCTACGTCGGCCTCGTTTGCCATTCTACCGGAAAACTACCGGCTTGGCCGAGCTCTGGACGGTGCAGGCGCTCGTCCATGCACGCGTGCAGCTCGACCACGATTCCGGGCGCGAAAAAGCCGCCCGGCAACAGGGCGGCTTTTTCTTCAGGGAGAATAGTTCGGACGGAGGCAAAGCCATCTGAACTTTCTGGCGCAATCCTACGGTGCGGGTAGGGTCAAGTCAAGCATTTTTCGTAAGTGCTTGACTGCGTAGCGGTTGAGCCATTTTGGTTGCAATTGGGCGCAACGCGGCTACGCTCTTTGTTCGCCTTAGGACTGCAGCTTGCTGGGCCTTCCGCGAAGGTCCAGCTTGATGATCTCCGCGTCTTCCAGCGACGAGAGTGGCTTACCGCGAGCCTTGCGGATGAGCGCGCGACCGCCACCGAAGACCACGCCCAGCACTGCTGCCGCGGCGACGATGGTGAGCACCAGGATGATGATCTGTACGACCACGTTGCCGGTCCGGCTAATGGTGAACTGGTCGGCGTAGCCCTCCGGCTTGTTCCACGTGACCTCGGCGTTGTACTTCACAGCGTCGGCCAGCTTCTCAGCCTGCGCCTTGGTGAAGTCGCCGGTCACAAGCGCGACGATCGGTCCGGAGCGCCGCACGGTGGGCGAACCGGCGAGCATGCCGGGCGAAAGTGCACGATTCCCAATCGCCTTTTCCAGCGCATGCTGCGCTTCGCCCGCGATGGTCGGCGTGGGATAGAAGATGGAGGTCAGCAGACCGCTGCCGGCTCTGCCGGTGTAGCGCGCGGTGAGGATCTCCGGGCTCTTGGAGAAGTTCAGGACATCTGCGGGCAGCGTTCCACCTTCGGCGGCGTAGGTCGCCGGTCCAACAGCGTACCGCTCCGTTTCCGGCAGGAGGCCGGTCGCGGGCAGGCGCGTGGGCAGCAGCGGAGGGGCGCCCTTGGCGCCCAGCGGCTTGGGCAGCGAGGTCAGCAGATCGCTGAAAGAACCGGCAGAGACGGCGTGCGTCCCCGAGGGCGCGATGAGCACCAGCGTGTTGCCCTGCCAGAAGAGCAGGCGCCCGGCCGATACGGCGCAATTCGCGCCCAGCGAGTTGCCGCCGGCACAGGGCCGCATGGGCTCGCCGGTCGCTACGGCGCGCTTCAGCGTCCATCCGCTGTAGGCACCGGTGGAGTCGGTCATCTGCACGGCGGAGATGACTGCGGTGGCGCCATCGGCCGTGTAGGTCTTCGCGTCGGTGCGCTGAACGATCAGTTCCTTCGCGACGGCAGGGTCAAAGTTGAGCGCGTTATCGGCGGTGCCGGTCGCGTGCCACGGTCCGAAGCTGTCGGGCAACAGCGGTGCCGGCGGCATGGAGACGGTGGTTGCGGCCGGAGAGTTCGCCGGCGTCTGCGCAACCGCAGAGTGGGATGGGAGAGCCGCGGCAGCGAGGAGCGCCGAAGCTGGAACAAGAAAGAAGCGCCGCAAGCGAAGCATAGGGATAGGACTACCTGCGCGAGAGTTTCGTCTCAAGCTGTGACACCGCGGCGGCTGCTTGTGTTCCTCGATGAAGCGGGATGGCGTCTTTCGGTGCTGGGGCAAGTCGGTTTACCGAGGATTATTGAGGCGGTCGTAGTAGGACTTCATCTGCGCTGCGACCAGATCGTTTGCCTTCTTCACCGCAGACAGGCTGGTGGCGTCCAGTTGATCCCACGATCGGTAGGCCGTTCGCTTCTCGACAAGGGAAGGAATCACGTTGCCGTTCTGGTCGGTCATGGCCGCCTGCAGAAGAATGACGGAGCGGCTGTGCGGATCGATGCGTACCGTATGGACCCGGTAGCCGACCGTGGCGCAGGCGTTCAGGTGCGCGGCATCGCCAAGGCCCCATGCGGTCTGGTTCGCGCGGCAGGCGTCGGGCCTCTTGTAGCGCGTGAAGAGCGAGAGCGTGTAGTTGCCCTGGTTCTGATAGCTGTCGTAGTTGCTCTTGAGCCAGTCCGGGTTGGAGACGTCGGGCATGAAGATTTGCACGTCGCTGTCCGACGCCAGTTGCAGCGGTGTGCTCCACTGGCCGGTCTGATCGAGTACCTGGGCGGGCTTGCCGAAGGCTCCGCGCGCGACGACCTGTTGCGCATTGAGCTCTGGCGCGAGGGCGAGCAGGACTGTAATGGCGACGAGCCACGAGCGATAGCCAACTACAGCGCGAACCGTGTTCAGCTGCATACGCACGAGGATACCGCCGCGGTGCGACCTGCAGCGAACGATTGTTTAGCGTGCGTGCAATGATCATGGTGCTCGCACGCAAATGCGCCGTATGGCGGTGGTGACAAGAGAATGCGAAATGATCAGCCGGCCTGGGATCGCCGGTTCGTAGTGAAAGCGATTGGCGCAGCCTGCGCCGGAGCCTGGATACTGCCAGAACAGTCGGGCTCGCAAGCGATGCCGATGGCCGCGAATGACAAGAGCAAGACCGAGGGTGCGGACGGCACCGTTCCGCGCATCGTGACGAACCAGTGCGGCTACCGGCCGGCTGCGGCCAAGGTGGCAAGCGTTGTGTTGGCGGAGGGTGCTCCGGACCGGCAGGACTTCACAGTGGAGTCGGCGCGTGGCGAAGTGGTGCTGCGTGGAACGTTGCCCGCCGCCGCACGGGACGCCGCGTCCGGTGATCTTGTGGCGCTCGTGGACTTTTCCGCGGTGCGTACGTCCGGTACCTACCGCATCCGCACTGCCGACGCCGTGAGCGATCCGGTGATCATTGCGGAGACGGCGTATGGGGCCGCGTTGAAAACGGCGATGCGGGCGTTCTACGGCCAGCGGTGCGGGTGCAAGGTCGACCTGGGCGGCGGATACAAGCACAAGGCGTGCCACAAGGCTGGCGAGTTCGGTGTGAGTTCCGGCAAGAGCGGTCCGGTGCGCAACAGCGGTGGATGGCACGATGCCGGGGACTACGGGCGCTACGTGGTGAACAGCGGCATCTCCACCGCCACTCTGCTGTACGCGTGGGAGATGTTCCCCGCAATGCTGCAGCCGCTGAAGCTGCAGATTCCCGAGTCGGGTGGCCGCGTTCCGGACTTTCTGGCCGAGGTGCGGTGGAACCTGCAATGGATGCTGAGCATGCAGGATCCGGCCGATGGCGGCGTGTGGCATAAACAGACCAGCGCGGCGTTCTGCGGCTTTATCATGCCGGAGCGCGACGACCTGCCCAGCCAGGTGATCGGCACCGGGAGCGCGCCTTTCAAGAGCACGTGTGCCACGGCCGACCTGGCCGCGGTGGCAGCGATCGCAGCACGATGCTACCGGCCGTACGACCCGAAGTTCGCGGAGAGCTGCCTTGTCGCGGCGCGCGCCGCATACAAGTGGGCGCGTGAGAACCCCGAAGTGCTGTTCAAGAATCCGCCGGGCGTGACCACCGGCGAATACGGCGACCGGTCCAGCGCCGACGAGATGATGTGGGCCGCGGCAGAGCTGTTTCGCACCACGGGCGAGGCAGAGTTTCGCGTCGCCTTTGAAGCGGGCTTGCCGGCGGAGCTGCGCGTGACAACGCCAGGCTGGAACAACCTGATGTCCTTTGCGCTGTGGGCCTATGCGATGAGCACGGGAGCGAATGCCGCGTTGCGCGATCGCATTGTGAGCGCGACGCGGGATGCGGCCAACGCGCTCGTGGAGCATTCGCGCACGAGCGGCTTTGGCAACACGATGGAGGCGACGGATTATGTGTGGGGATCGAACTCGGTCGCCGCGAACCACGCGCTGCTGCTGCTGATGGCCGATCGGTTCCAAAGCGACCCGGCTGCGCGCGAGGCCGCGCTGGCGAACCTGCACTACCTGCTGGGCCGCAACTGCTTTGGTGTGTCGTGGGTGACAGGGGTGGGCGTCCGCCCGTTTCAGCATCCGCACCACCGGCCAAGCCAGGCCGACAAGATTGCTGCGCCATGGCCGGGTCTGCTCTCCGGCGGTCCGAATGCGCACGGTGGCGACTCGGTGGCCGACAAGCTGCCGAAGCGGCCGCCCATGCGGATGTGGGTGGATGACTGGCAGGCGTATTCGATGAACGAGGTGGCAATCAACTGGAACGCGCCGCTGGTGTTCCTGCTGGCAGCCGCGAACGCGTAAGCGATGTTGCCGGGTGGTAGCCGGCGTCCTTGGGCGCGATGGCCGGCTGCCGTTCGGGTGCGGAGCGGTGCGGTGCCGCAAACGCATCCCACTGAATACGGAGCGTGCGGCACGGCATGGAGCAGATACAACCGAACGGCATCATCGGTAGCGCGACGGTCCGGGTAGACGGCCTGGCCAAGGTCACGGGTCAGGCAAAGTACGGTGCGGAACACCACCTGCCGAATCTGGCGCACGCCTACCTCGCCCTCTCGCCGATTGCGCGGGGCCGCATCCGCCGGATCGACGAGACTGCAGCGCGGGCCATCCCGGGTGTGCTCGACATCCTGACGTACCGCAATGTTGGCACGGCGGTGAAGGCGGGTAAGCACATCATCGACGGCGGCTACATGGCGCAGTCGGTGGCGCCGCTGGGCTCGGACCGCATCGAGTTTGCCGGCCAGATCGTCGCGGTCGCGATTGCGGAAACGCCGGAGATCGCCAAGGACGCTGCGGGCAAGCTGCGGTTCGAGTTCCGGGCGGAAGAGCCGGCCGGCCGCTTTGACGACGCCGGTGCAGTGGTGGTCAAAGCCAAGGCGCTGGGTGAAACGGAGTTGAAGGCCGGCAACGTGAGCCAGGGCCTGGCCGACGCCCACACCATCGTGGAGGGCTGGTACGAGACGCCGCCACAGGTGCAGAACCCGCTGGAGATGTTCCAAGCGACGTGCGCGTGGCAGGGCGACGAGCTGACCGTGTGGGAGTCGAGCCAGAATGTGCGTGGATTCCAGTACGGCCTGGCGAAACAGCTTGGCATTCCGCCCGCGAAGGTCCGCATCGTGTCGCCGTTCATCGGTGGCGCGTTTGGATCGCGCGGCGAACTGGGGCAGTACACGGCGCTGATCGCGCTGGCATCGCGGCGGCTGGGCCGACCGGTGAAGCTGGAGTCGTCGCGGGAGCAGTGCTTCTTTCTGAAAACCTTCCGCGCGGAAACGCGGCAGCACCTGCGCGTAGGTGCCGATGCGGACGGGCACCTGACCGCAATCGTGCACGAGAGCTGGGAGATGACCAGCCGCGCGGATCGCTTTGCCGTGGCCGGATCGGAGTCGACCGCGCGCCTGTACAAGTGCGGCAACGTGGACGTGCGCGTACACAACGTGAGCGCCGACCGGCAGTCGCCAGGCTTCATGCGCGCGCCACCGGAGACGCCGTACCTGTTTGCCATGGAATCGGCGATGGACGAGCTGGCGCACAAGCTGCGCATCGATCCGGCGGAGCTGCGCCGCCGCAACGACACCATGGTCGAGGCCGCGACGAACAAGCCGTACACCAGCCGGTCGCTGGTGCAGTGTATCGACAAGGGTGCGGAGCTCTTTGGATGGAGCGAGCGCGATCCGCGGCCCGGCTCCATGCGCGATGGCAACGACCTAGTGGGCTGGGGCATGGCGTCTGCGTTCTATCCAACGCAGGTGGGGCCGGCGCTGTGCCGCGTGACGCTCACGCCAGACCTGTGCGCGACGGTTGAGGTCGGCACTCACGAGATCGGCACCGGCATTCGCACCGTGATTGCGCAGACTGCGGCGGACCTGCTGGGGCTGAGCTTGGACCGCATCACCGTTCGTATCGGCGACAGCACGTTGCCGGCAGGACCGATGTCGGCGGGGTCGAACTCGACCGCCAGCGTGTGCAGCGTGGTGGGCAAGGCCTGCGAGTCGCTGCGCCGCCGGCTCGCCGTGGAGGCGGTGTATCGCAAGGGCGGTGCGCTGTACGGCGCGAAGAGTAAAGAGGTGCGGCTGCGCGCTGGCAATGTAGTCGGCGCAACCGGCTCCGAACCGCTGGCTGATTTGGTCCAGCGCGTTGGCCTCGGCAAGCCCTTGGTGGAAGAAGGCCGTAACAGCCCGCATGGCGCGCCGCCGCTGATCGGGCCGTGGCTCATCAGCCGGGGCAAGCCGATCTTGCTGGGCGGATCGCGGCTAAAGGATCGCATGCAGTTTGCGCACGGCGCGCACTACCTGGAGGTGCGCATTGATCGCTCGACGGGCATGGTTCGCGTGTCGCGCATGGTGGGCGTGTTTGCGGCGGGACGCATCATGAACCGCATGACGGCGCACTCGCAACTGGTGGGCGGACAGGTGTGGGGCATCTCGTCGGCGCTGCACGAGTCGGCAGAAGTGGACCCGGTGCTGGCGCGCTATGCGAACAGCACGCTGGCCGAGTACCACGTGCCGGTGAACGCCGACATTCCGGCGATCGAGACGATCATGCTCGACGAGGTCGACACGGAAGTGAACCCGCTGGGCATCAAGGGGCTGGGCGAGCTCGGCGTGACCGGGGTGAACGCCGCGATTGCGAATGCGGTGTTCCATGCGACGGGTATTCGTGTGCGCAAGCTGCCGATTCGGCAGGGATCGCTGCTCGGCTTCGACTAGCAGATTCCGAAGAACGAAAGATGCACTCGCTCGCCTTTTAGCGGACGAGGTGCATTGAGGACGAAGAGTGCTCCGGCAGCAGCAACGGTCTAGTTTCTCGCTGCTGCCGATGTTGCGATCACAGAGCGATCAGCCTTCGTTCGGGCTGACCACGCGGTAGCTGGTGCCGCCGTTGGACCAGACCAGCAGCAGAACCTGCTTGCCGTTCGGCGCGTTGCGGATGCTGCTGACGACGTCGTTCGCCGAGGGTGTTGCCTTGCGGTTCACCTCCAGGATCACGTCGCCGGGCTGCAGGCCCGCTTCCTCCGCCGCGCTGCCGGGCTTCACCGCTGCGATGGCAGCACCCTTCACGCTGTCGGGCAGGTTCAACTGCTGACGCACGTCGGGGGTGATGTCGCTCATCTGCACGCCCAGCTTGGCGCCGCGCTGACCGGTGCCGTCGTCACCGTCGTTGCTGGCAAGCTGCTTGTCCTTGTTGAACTCGCCCAGCTTCACGTTCACGGTCTGCGGCGCGCCGTTACGCAGAATGCCGAGGTCCGCGTGCGTTCCGGGCGTCATCTGTGCCACGTCCACCTGCAGTTCGCCACCGGACTCGATGGTCTTTCCGTTCAGGCTGACGATCACGTCACCGTTCTTCAGGCCGGCGCTGGCCGCGGGCGATCCCGGCGTCACCTGCGAGATGATCGCGCCGGACGCGCTCTTCAGGTTGAAGAACTGCGCGTTGGCAGGCGTCACGTCGTTCATGGCGATGCCCAGGTAGCCATGATGTACCGCGCCGGTCTGGATGATCTCCGTCGCGATGGCCTTGGCGGTGGAGGCGGGAATGGCGAAGCTGGCACCGGCGAAGCTGCCGCTGTTGGTGGCGATCATTTGGTTGATGCCGACCAGCTCCCCGTGAATGTTCACCAGCGGGCCGCCGCTGTTGCCGGGGTTCACGGCTGCATCGGTCTGGATGAGGCCGCCGGGCGTGCGCGCATCGGTGGAGAACGGAGCGGCGCGGTTCACCGCACTGACAATGCCGCGCGTGACGCTGAACTGCAGAACGCCGAACGGGCTGCCAAAGGCGAGCACCGTCTGGCCGGGCCGCAGCTTGCTGCTGTCACCCCAGGAGATGGCCGGCAGGTCGTGCGCGTCCACTTTGACCACGGCGATGTCGGTCAGCTTGTCGGTGCCGACCACCTTGCCAGTGAGCACGCGGCGGTCGCTGAGGGTGACGCGGATCTGCTTCGCTCCCTCGACCACGTGGTTGTTGGTCACGATGTAACCGTCGGACGAGATGATGACGCCGGAGCCGATGCCGTGGCGCAACTCCTGCTGCTGGGGCTGACGCATGCCTCCACCACCGCCGAAGAACTGGCGGAACTGCGGCGGCAGGCCCTGCAGGTCGGGCGCCTGGGCGTTGTCGGCGGATTCGTCCTCGCCGCCGCCAACGCTCGTGACGGCGATGTTGACCACGGCGGGGGTTACGCGATTCGCGACAGTTTCCATGTCGTGGTCGAGCGCGCTCAGCGAGCTGACGCTCTGGTCGTCCAGCGCGGAGGCGGAGATGGCGCTGGCGTGAACGCCGGTGCTGTGCAGAACCTCTGCCGTGCCGAACAGGGCAACGGCAGCCAGGGCAAGAGGTGTGGCAACGCGGAAGAGGAAGGGCCGGCTGCTTGCAACTAATGAATTAGTTTTTGCGGACATGATGCGTGTTTCTCCAGGGTTGGACTTAGATCCGGTTAGAGTTCGATCAGCAGCCAGCCGTTGGCGACGGGCACGGCTGCGTAAGGCGTGTAGAAGATGGCTGTTGTGGTCTGAACCTGCGATGACGAATCCGCAACTGCGTCCATGTCAGCCGTACGATTCCGAGAGCTTGCGTAAGTGGTCCGCATCATGCGCGGAGCAAGAACCGTGGCGGCGCGAAGAGAGCCTGGCGTGTGTGCCGGCAGCAGCGTCGCGGTGCTGCTCTTCGCGGAGCGTGCATGTTTGTTGCGGGCGTGTGTGTCCACGCTGCGGAAGGTTGCGGGCACAATGCGCACTGGTATGGAGCGTAGGTTGCGCGCCGTGGTCACCTCAGCCGAGGTGCGCACCAGCGGCAGACTGGCCGCAGTGGTGGAGATGACGGGAGTGAAACTCGCGTCCGCTGCAGTGGTGTTGCTCGATGCAGGCGCGACATCCGTGCCGACCTGCACCAGTTGCGGAACGCGCAGGAAACCGCCAGCCGCGGTGCACAGCAGCGCCAGCGCTCCGGCGAAGGCCAGGCCGGATTGCTTGCGCGTCCAGGCGGTCGGCTTAGCGATCAGGGCGTGCACGCGCTGCACCAGTTCGGCCTTGCGGCCCAGGGCTGACAGGGCAAGACGCAGGGCTCCGCGCTGCTGGCGCTGCTCGGCCAGACGGGTCAGGCAGGCGGCATAGGCCAGTGGCTTGTCGGTCCGGGCGACCACGGCGGCGTCCACGGCCATCTCGCGCTGCAGCCGGATCGTGCGGTTCAGCCACAGCAGGGCGGGGTTCAGCGGAGACAGCACCAGGCCGACCTGCAGCAGAAGGTTGATCCAGTCATCGCGGCGCCGCAGGTGTTCGCACTCGTGAAGCGCGATTTGGTGCAGTTCGGCTTCGGACAGGGTGGGCAGCATCCACTCCGGTATTAAGAGGCGCGGCGAGCGGAAGCCGAGGATCACCGGCGCGTCCACGTCGGGCGAGCTGCACAAGAGGGCACGGCGCGAGCCGGCGGTGAAGTTCTCTTCACCTTGCAACGGCACGACCGTTGAGGCATTGCGAACGCGGCCCAGGTGACGCCATGCAAGGAACAGCTGCGCGGCGCGGACGGTGGTTCCGACGAGCCAGAGCGCGGCTACGGCGAGGCCGATCCAGGGTGCAAGGTGCAGGCCATGCTCGCCCGTGTGCGCACTGCCTGCGTGCAGATCGCGATGAAGCTCAAGCCATGGCAGGACCAGAACACCAGCAAAGGCAGCAACCAGCACGGAGTGGCGCAGCGCAGCCGGAGCGCGGCGCAGCAGCACCAGAACCGCGGCCGCGATGAGCGCCACCGTCAGCCCCTGCCACAGGCCGGCAACGCACACGGCCGTCAGAAATGAGGAGAGATGCAGAAGGGTGGAAGGCATCAGTTCTCCTCCTGCTGGTCGTTGGCGGCCGCAGCCTCTGCCCTGGCGATCGCCTTCTTCAGTGACGCCAGTTCTTCCGCACTTACCTCGCCGTCACCCAGCAGGGCGACCATCAGGCGTTCGCGGCTGTTGCCAAAGAAGCGGCTGATCACGTGCTTCACCTCGCTCTGGCGGGCGGTGTTCTCCGCGACCACGGCGGTGTACACAAAGGCGCGGCCTTCCTGGTGGTGCTCCACGTAACCCTTCGATTCGAGGATGCGAATCGTGGTAAGCACCGAGGTGTAGGCCAGCCGCTCGTTCTCCGGCATGGCCGAAACCAGGTCCTGCACCGAGCACTGACCCATCCGCCACAAGAGGCGCATGAGGCTCAGCTCAGCTTCGGTCAACGTGTTGGAACGGGTACGCGGCATCTCTTGTTAGGAGAGACGGGCAACTAAGAAATTAGTTAGCGGGGTTTGCTCGACGATTTCGCTGGGCGGCGAGCTTACCGACGCTCATGCAAAACGCGACCGGAGTGTTCGGGGTTGTTGCCGTTGCGATTATTCGGGGCTGTTCGATTTCGCTGGGGTGGTGCTCGCGACGCGCATGCCGCCGAGGCCCTGGGCGTAGCGGGCAACGCCTTTGTAGATGGATTCGGCGACGCGTTCGCGGTAGTCGCCAGTGCGGAGCTTGGCGGCATCGTCGGGGTTGGTGACGAAGCTGATCTCTGTGAGGATCGAAGGCATGTTGGCGCCGATGAGCACGACGAACGGGGCCTTCTTCACGCCGCGGTTCTTCAGGCCGGCGTTGCCGCGTTCCAGGCCGGTGTAGAGCGACTGCTCCACGTCCTGCGCGAACTCACGTGACTCGTCGATCTTGTCCTTGAGCGTAATCTTTTTGACCATGGTGCTCAGTTCGGACACGCTCTGGTCGCTCACCGCGTTTTCGCGCGCGGCCACGTCCAGCGCGGTGGGGTCGCTGGTGAAGTTCAGGTAGTAGGTCTCCACGCCGCGCGCGGTCTCGTCCTTGCTGCTGTTGGCGTGGATGGAGAGAAAGAGATCGGCCTGCGCCTTGTTGGCGATGGCGGTGCGCGTTTCGAGGGGGATAAAGGTGTCGTCGGAACGCGTGTAGATGATCTCCGCGCCCAGGTGGTCGTGCAGCAGTTTGCCGAGGCGCAGAGCGACGTCGAGTACGACGTCCTTTTCCATGATGCCGTCGGCGCCGAGCGTGCCGGAGTCATGACCGCCGTGGCCGGGGTCGATGACGATGCGGCCGATCTTGAGGCCGAGTGCGCGCATGAGCGATCGCTGGCCCTCGGTGGTGGGTGCGGCGGCGCGGTTCGAGCCGAGATCGGCGGTGCGCTGGGACGAGGCATCTGGTGCAGCTTCAGGGCTGTTCGCCGCAGCCAGGGCACGCTTCACTTTGTGCGCGGTTGCGGGCGTTTCGGTGTCGCCGCCGCGGCGATCGGCGACCACGGCGATGGGCTGCGTGGTGGGCCGGTCGGTGGCGTCTACCTTGCCGGGCTGCTTGCTCAGCGAGGCAACGTCAGTGTTGGCGCGGGACGTTGTTGCGAGTGAAGATGTGCGGCGAGGAGCGGGGGAGGATGGCGTGGGTGCGTCGCCGACGATGCCGCCGTCGTTGTCTCCCATGACCGGTTCGGTGGTGCGGGTCACGGGTGCGGCCTGACTCGTCTTTGCCTGTTGCGGCGCTGTGTTGGTGGTGGGCGTGTTCGTCTGGGAGGTAGTGGTCTTGGCGCCGCCGTGGATGTCGATGATGAGGCGGTACGGGTTGGGCAGCAGGAAGGCTGAGTATTCCGTGACGTCGTTCACGTCGAGCACCACGCGGGTGGAGTCGGCGGTGTACTGCGCGATGCGGACGCGCTTCAGGAAGCCGTCGTCGACCACGTTCAGCAGCTTGCCTTGCAGTTCGGGCGCCAGACGCGTGCCGTGCAGGTCGAAGTAGATGCGGTCGGGGTTGGGAACGCGCGCGGCCTCGTACTGCACCTGGTCGCCCAGGTCGATGGCGACGCGGGTGTAGGTGGGCGTGGACCAGTGACGAATGCCGGTCACCTGCGCCAGGCCGCTCTTCGTATGGGCGGCAGCCTTGGCGGAGGCGGGTGTGTCGTCGGTGGCGGCCTGTTCGGGGTTGGTGGCGGCGTGGATGACGGCATCGCGCTGGGTAGCGGTGCGCTCGCTGGCGCGCTGGCTGGCCTCGGCACGCTCGCTGGGCGCGACGGTCGACTGGGCGACGCCGTTGCTGTTGGCGGCGGCCTCGGTCTGGAAGCGCGCTGCGGTCTGCAGGGCAGGTGGGGTCTGCGTGGTCCGATTGCCGCGCGAGGTCGCCGTGGCGGATGGCGCATCGATCTGTGCTGTGCCGTTTGGGGCTTGGCCTGCCTGGCTGGAGCTTGCCTGCGCCATGGTGGTCGCCGCGGATTGTGCATCCGGCTGAGCGGCAGCGGTTTGCTTGGTGCTGGTCTGGGCAAGCGGGCCGCTGGTCACCTGTGGCATGCGGCCGGCTTTCAGCGCCGCCAAGGCTTCGCGCGCTTCGGGCACACGCTGCGACCGGGGGAACTCGGTGAGAAAGTCGGTGTACTTCTCGCGGGCGAGCTTCGCGTCGTGCAGGCCGGCGACGGCGACGTGCGCCTCTTCGAGCGCGGCGGAGATGCGCAGGCTGCTGGTGGGGTACTGCCGGCGCAGGAACTCGTACTGGCCAAGCGACTCCTGCAGGGCGTGCGGATCGTGCAGGACGATGCCTTCCTCGGCCAGGAGATTGCCGACCTGGAATATGGACTCCGGCGCGTGCAGGTCGCCGGGGTTGGCGTGGTAGATCAGCCGGTAGGCGTCCATGACGGTGCGGTAGTCGGTGCCGGTGCGCTCGCCGGGGGGAATCTGCGCAAGCTGGGCGCGGGCGGCCTCGGCCACCTGCCAGGGTGTGGTCTCGGCGGCCTTCCTGGGCACAGCGGCCACGCACGCCGAGGCCAGCAGAAGTGCGGGGGCGATCACCGCAGGCGCAAGGCGCCGCAGCCGGGATGAACGGTTCCGGGTCAAAGCGCCTTCAGTGTATCGAGCAGGGTTAGCCCGACTGGCCGGAAAGTTCTGCCCGGAACCGCGGCGGGTACCCGTTCCGGCGGCGTTCTGAAACGGAAAAGCGCCGCGGCTGGGCGGCGCTTTTCTGGGACTGTTCAGGATGAGTGGCTTACGCGGGGACTGCGGCTTCGCGCTTCGGCAGAACCCAGTTCGGGCGCACCCAGTGACACGTGTAGCCATACGGGATGCGCTGCAGGTAGTCCTGGTGCTCCGGTTCGGCCTCCCAGAAGTCGCCAGCCGGCGCCACTTCGGTGACCACCTTGCCGGGCCACAGGCCGCTGGCGTTCACGTCGGCAATGGTCTCTTCGGCTACGCGCTTCTGCTCGTCGTTGGTGTAGTAGATGGCCGAGCGGTAGCTGGCACCGCGGTCATTGCCCTGCCGGTTGGGCGTGCTGGGGTCGTGGATCTGGAAGAAAAACTCCAGCAGACGGCGGTAGCTGATCTTTGCCGGGTCGAAGACGATCTCGACCGCTTCGGCGTGGGTGCCGTGATTGCGGTAGGTGGCGTTCTTTACGTCGCCGCCGGAGTAGCCCACGCGGGTGCTGATCACGCCGGGCCGGTCACGCAGCAGCTCCTGCATGCCCCAGAAACATCCGCCCGCCAAGATTGCTGTTTCCTGCGCCATGTGTCGTTTCTCCTCGTTTGGTTCGCAGGAATTAGACGCGGCGGCGGGGTGGGCGGTCGCATGCGCGGCGCGCTGCCTAGGCTGGCTCTGCGACTGCGAACAGGTAGTCCATCTGCCAACCTGGCGCCACACCGTGCTCGCGGACGAGCGTGGCGAGCTGGGCGTAGTGACGGATGGCGTGCATGGCGAGGTGCACCAGGATCGCGCGGCGCCGCGCACGCATCTGCCCAGCACTGCGGGTCATGAACTCGATTGTGCCGTCCCAGAACTCGGCGTCCCGTTGCAGCAGCGGCTGCAGCAGGTCCATGGTGCGCGCATGGGTGGTGAAGATCGCGTCCGCAGTGTCGAAGGCGATCTGATCGTACGAGGTTTCGGACAGGTCGCGCAGGCGCTCGGCGTAGCGCAGTTCCACGGCGACAATGTGCTGCAGCAGCTCGGCCACATTCTGCGTCTCGCGTGTGCTGCACGGAAAGGCGAGGACCTCCGGATGTCGCTGCACCAGGCCACGCCAGCCGTTTGAGGTCTGATCGAGCCAGGCAAGCAGTTCGTCAACGGTGAGCGCGGTCATGCGGAAGTCCTCTTAGGTGGTCGGGCGGACTGCTATGCGAGCAGGCCGCCGACGATCTCCGGTACACCGGACAGAGCGGCGTCCAGTTGCGATGGATCGGTGCCGCCGGCCTCGGCCAGGTCGGGGCGACCGCCGCCTTTGCCGCCGACCTTGGCAGCCACAGCTCCGACGATCTTGCCGGCCTGCACGCGGCCGGTCAGGTCCTTGGTCACACCGGCAATCAGGGCGACCTTGCCGTCTTCTGTGGGCGCGCCCAGAACGACCACGCCGCTGCCCAGCTTCGTTCGCAGCGAGTCGACCAGCGAGCGCATCTGGTTGCGGTCGAGGCCGGCGACGCGCTGGGCCAGCACCTTGATGCCCTGTACGTCGACGGCGGAGCTGGCCGCATCGGCAGTGGAGGCGGAGGCCGCCTTCATGCGCGCCTGTTCCAGCTCGCGGCGCAGCTTCTTCATCTCCTCTTCCTGCTGGGAGAGGCGTGCCTCGAGTGCGGCGGCGGGCGAATCGCTGGTGCCGCCGATCAGGGACGAGACGACGCGCGTCACAGCGAAGTCGCGGCGGAACTCCTGCAGCGAGCCGGTGCCGGTGACGGCCTCCACGCGGCGGATGCCAGAGGCGGCAGAGGATTCGCCGGTGAGCTTCAGAAGGCCGATTTCGCCGGTGGCCGCGGTGTGGGTGCCGCCGCAGAGCTCGGTCGAGAAGTCGCCGATCTTCACCACGCGCACCTTGTCGCCATACTTTTCGCCGAAGAGTGCGGTGGCGTGGAACTCGTTGATCGCTACGTCGATGGGAACGTCGACGAAGGTTTCGACCTTGGTGTTCGAGAGGATCTCGCGGTTGACGATGTCCTCGATCTCCTGCAGCTCCTCGTCGGCGACCTGGGCAAAGTGGCTGAAGTCGAAGCGCAGGCGCGCGCGGTTCACCAGCGATCCGGCCTGCTTCACGTGCGTGCCGAGGACCTCGCGCAGCGCGGCGTGCAGCAGGTGGGTGCCGGTGTGGTTGCGCATGGTGCTGTTGCGCTCGGCGCCGTCCACCACGGTGTTCACGGTGTCGCCCACCGCGATGGGCTGCCGGACGGTGACGCGGTGCGCGAAGACGCCCTGCACCGGCTTGGTGCAGCCGCTCACGTCGGCCAGCACGTGCGCGCCGTCGGGCGAGTAGAGCCAGCCGGTGTCGCCCACCTGGCCGCCGGAATCGGCGTAGAAGCTGGTCGCGTTCAGCACGACTTCGCCGGTGTCGCCCGGGTGCAGTTCGTTGGCGCCGACGCCGTCTTTGACGAGAGCGAGGACCTTTGCGCCTTCGATGCGGAGCTTGCCGTAGCCTTCGAAGTCGGTCTTCGGGAGAGAGGTGAAAACGGGGCTGGCGGACTTCTGCGATCCGCCCTTCCACGAGGCGCGTGCGCGTGCCTGTTCCTCTTCCTTGGCGCGCTCGAAGCCTTCCATGTCGAACTCGATGCCGGCATCGCGCGCTGCATCGGTCATGAAGTCGAGAGGCATGCCGAAGGTCTCGTACAGGCGAAAGGCAAGTGAGCCGCTTGCGAGCGTCTCATTCGTCATCTGCGAGAGGCCAAGCTGCAAGGTTCGAGCGAATTGCTGCTCTTCGCCAAGTATGGTCTTGCTGACGCGGTCGGCGGTTTCGTTCAGTTCGGGGTAGGCGGCCTGCATCTCGTCGCGCACGGCGTAGACCATCTGGTGCATGAACGGCTGCTCCTGGCCGAGGAGGCGGCCGTGGCGGATGCCGCGGCGCAGGATCTTGCGCAGAACGTAGCCGCGGCCTTCGTTGGAGGGCACGATGCCATCACTGATAAGGAAGGTCGCGGCGCGCGCGTGGTCGGCGATGATGCGCAGCGAGGCAGCGCCCTTTGCATCGCTGACCGAGGCTTCTTCCGGGCTCATCGCGGTGAAGCCGACAAGCTCCGCCGCCTTTGCGATGAGCGGGACGAACAGGTCGCTCTGGTAGTTCGAGAGCTTGCCCTGCAGCACGCAGGCGATGCGCTCGAGGCCCATGCCGGTGTCGATGGAGGGCTTGGGCAGCGGCGTGAGTTCGCCCGAGGCGGCGCGGTCGAACTGCATGAAGACGAGGTTCCAGATCTCCATATAGCGCTGGTCGTCTTCGCCAAAGGGCTTGTCTTCGCCGGTCTCCGACGCCTCAAGGCCCAGGTCGTAATAGATCTCGCTGCACGGACCGCAGGGGCCGGTCTCGCCCATCTGCCAGAAGTTGTCCTTGGCGCCGAGCTGGTAGATGCGATCCTTCGGCACGCCGGCGGCGATCCAGAATTGCTCGGCCTCGTCGTCGCGCGGGGTCTGCGCGTCGCCCTCGAAGATGGTCACGTAGAGCCGGGCCGGGTCGATGCCGAACCAGCGATCGCTGGTGAGCAGCTCCCACGCGTAGGCGATGGCGTGCTGCTTGAAATAGTCGCCAAAGCTGAAGTTGCCAAGCATTTCAAAGAAGGTGTGGTGGCGGCGGGTGAAGCCCACGTTCTCCAGGTCGTTGTGCTTGCCGCCGGCGCGCACGCACTTCTGGCTGGTGGTGGCGCGCGTGTAGCTGCGCTGCTCGGCGCCGAGGAACACGTCCTTGAACTGATTCATGCCCGCGTTCGCAAAGAGCAGCGTGGGGTCGTTGTGCGGAACCAGCGACGAGGAATGGATGCGACGATGGCCTCTTTCTTCGAAAAAGCGGAGGAAATCTTCGCGAATCTGGTTGCCGGAACGGGATTGCATGGTACCTGTGAGGATAGCAGCGCGGTTCGGGCGCGGCGCCCTCCGGACGATAGACTTGGGTTCGCTCACCGTGGAACGGAACGAGCACGGGAGACGGGAATGGCTTGGAACCGCAGGGAGTTTTTATCCGCATCGCTGGCCGTGGGTGCGGTGCACTGCACGCCGGGGATGGCAGCAACGGCGGCGAATGCCGGGGCGGTGCCGTCGGCGCGGCAGTTGCGCTGGCAGCGGCTGGAAACCTGCACGTTCCTGCACTTCACGGTGAACACCTTCACCGGCCGGGAGTGGGGGCTGGGCGATGAAAGCCCGGATGTGTTCGCGCCGACCGACTTCGACGCCGACGCGATTGTCAGCGACCTGAAGGCGGGCGGCATGCGCGGCGTGATCCTGACCTGCAAGCATCACGACGGGTTTTGCCTGTGGCCGACGAAGAGCACCGAACACAACATCTCGCACAGCAAGTGGATGGACGGGAAGGGCGACGTGGTGCGCGCCATCTCGGACGCGGCGCGCAAGCAGGGGCTGCAGTTTGGCGTCTACGTGTCGCCGTGGGATCGCAGCAATGCGGCGTATGGCAAACCGGAGTACCTCACCATCTATCGGCAGCAGATCACGGAGCTGCTGACCAACTACGGTCCGATCTTCGAGATCTGGTTTGACGGGGCGAATGGCGGTGACGGCTTCTACGGTGGCGCGCGGGAGAAGCGCACCATCGACAAGCTGCACTACTACGATTGGCCGGGAACGTGGGCCTTGGTGCGCAAGCTGCAGCCGGAGGCGGCGATCTTCAGCGACGTGGGCCCGGATGTGCGATGGGTCGGCAACGAAAAAGGCGAAGCTGGCGAGAACTGCTGGGCTACGATCACGCCGCGCGGCGAGCACGGCGGGCCGGCGTCGCCGGGCGATGTGGACACTGCGATCAACAACACGGGTACGCCCGGCGGAGAGGTGTGGATGCCGGCCGAGTGCGATGTGTCGATCCGGCCGGGCTGGTTCTACCACTCGGAGGAAGACAGCAAGGTGAAGACGCCGGAGCAGTTGATGACCCTGTACGAGCGGTCGGTGGGACGCGGAGCGGGGCTGCTGCTGAACCTGCCGCCTGACACGCGCGGACGTATCGCAAGCGCCGACGCGGCTGCGCTGCGGAGCTTTCACGGTCGTGTGGAAGCCACCTTTGCCAACAACCTGCTGCGCGGAGCATCGCTTGCGGCATCCGCGGCAGCCCGGAACCATGCAGCCGGCCTCGTTGTCGACGGATCGGTAGACACGTATTGGCTGGCCTCGAACGCAGGGCCGGCGGAAATCACCGCGAGTGCGCGTGAGCCACTCCAGGTCAACGTGATCCGCATGCGTGAGGCGATCGCGTTGGGTCAGCGCGTCCGGCGATGGGTGCTTGAGGCGGCGGGCACCGACGGCGTGTGGTCGAAGCTGGCCGAAGGCGAGAGCATCGGGAACTGCCGCATCGTGCGGCTGGAGAAGCCTGCGGCGCTGAACCGGCTGCGGTTGCGCATCCTGGAATCGGGGGCGCCCGCCGCGCTTACAGAGCTGGGGGCCTACCTGGACCGGCAGGGCTAATGGACGGGCCTGCGAGCAGAGCCGCGGCGAACGTGTTCGCCTGTGACCGAGCCGTCGCATAACTCGAAAGTGGCAGAGAGCGCTTGCGAAAACATAGGTCAAGCGTAGCCGCGTTTGCCCTATAAAAACTGTAAGTGCAAAATTCAGCAGAGCTTGTGAGCATCCTGCGGCTGCAGAGCTGGATGCTGTTGTTCCTCGGCGTGTTCCTGTTTATGTCTCACCACGCTAGCCGCCGCGTGAAGACGGACGCGGGCGCGCTGTGGTTTGCGGCGGGGTCCACGCTTGGCAGCATGGGCCTGATGTTGCAGGCCTACTACAACAGCCTGCCACTCATCCTGTCGGTCATGTTGAGCAATGCGCTGTTCCTGATGGAACCTCTGTTCCTGACCAAGGCGATTGCGGTAGCGACGCGGCAGCGCTTTCGTGGCATGCCGGTGATGGTGGCGCTGTGCGTCGCCCTGATGACCGTCTATAGCTATCTGACCTACTGGCGGCCGGACCGCAGCATGCGCGTGATGTTCGGCACGGCCGTGCTGGGCGCGCTGTTGGTTTTTCCGGCTGTGCTGCTGTTGCGGTGCCGCGACCGTGCGACCCGGCCGGCGACGCGCGCCATGGCGGTAGCGCTATTGCTGGTCAGCTTCAGCCTTTGGCGGAGTTCTTATGTTGTGCTGCGTGGCGTTCGGCTGTTGAATGGCGCGAACTGGGGCGGCGTGTTGTTCATCTCATTCACCGCGCTCTGCTTTCTATGGATGGACATGCTGCGCGTGAGCGACGGGCTTGAGAAGAAGGCGATGAGCGATCCGCTGACGGGTCTGCTGAACCGGCGCGCAATCGAGGTGTTTGCCCGACGTGAGCTGGCGCGCTGCAAGCGTCAGGGTCAGTCGATCTCGGTGCTGATGATCGACATGAATCACTTCAAAGCCATCAACGATCGCCACGGCCATGCTGCCGGCGACACGGCCCTGCAGTGCGTGGCACAAGCTATCAGCACCAGCCTGCGCGACTCGGACCTGGCCTCCCGCATTGGCGGCGATGAGTTCCTGGTGCTGCTGCCGGATGCCTCCAAGGTGACGACGCATACCGTGGCCGCGCGGCTGCGCGTCGCGATCAATGACATTCGTATTCCCTGCAGCGCGGGCGAGCCTTTGCGTGTGAGCGCCACCATCGGGCAGGCACACAGCAGCGAAGGCGATGCGAGCCTGGAAGACCTGATGGAGCGCAGCGACCAGCACATGTACGAGCAGAAGGTCCCAGACACGATGCGCTACAGTGGCGGACCTGCCTCGGAGATCACGAGATCGCCATACCGGTCTGCGCAGGCGCGGAGCGGTGTCGGTGCTTCGCTGCCCAACTAGTTATTCGTGAACCGCGGTGCCACGGGAGCTCTCCTGTGCAACGCGCGGAGCGGCGCTGGCGCTCACGTCCGGTGCCCAGGTCCAGCCTTCCAGAGCGGCATTCGGATCGCGCGGAGTGGGCAGCGCGTAGAACGTGTGCCGGTGCTCGGCCATTACGACGGCGCTGGCCAGGGCGTCGAATGCGTCCTCGCTCTCACGTGCGGCGCGTAGCGCGGCAGGACCGACGCATGCCCATGCAGGGTCTTCGCGTCGCTTGCGATCCAGGTAAGCTTTGCGTTTTTCGGGGTTGGATTTGTGCACCGGGCCGGTGTTCAGGCGCGAGTACATTTCGACGACCAGGGGCTGGCCGGGCGTGGGCCGGTCAAAGGGCCAGACGCGAAACCCACCATCGTGCAGGCGAGTGAGCACCGGCATGCCGCGCAGGCTGGCGGTGCCGACTGAGCCGGAGCCGCCGATCTGAAAGACCGACTTGGGCGTGATGCCTTTCACGCGCAGGGCGCGCTTGGCCTCTGGGATGTGGGCGATGATCTTGCAGTCGATGTCGGTTCCGCGCAGCATGCGATGCAGTTGCTCGCCGCTGAACTCGGAGGGCCGCTTGTGCGGCTTACCCCAGAAGCGCCGATCCTCGCTTTCGCGGTGCAGCCACTGCTCGCCGCGCTCGGCGGCGATGCGCCAGAAGTCGGGAGCCGACTTCGCGCCGACCTCGTGCAGGAACCATGCCGGATAGCTGAAGCAGAAATCGAAGCCGACGACGAGTGCCGGGTCTTTCTGCGCAAGTGCGATCAGCCAGTCGGCGACCTCGTCACGGGTGCGGCCGTTCTCGACCGTCACGCGAGTCTTGCCTTTGCCGTCCATGCGCCACATGGCAGCGACGATGTGTCGACGCTGGCCGGGGAGGTCGACGCGACCGGACCAGTCGATGCCGAGCACAGTCGTGGGGGAAAGCTTACGTGTCACGGCTATTCGATGCTTCCAGTGCGTCGTTGCGTGAGGGCTGCCTAGTCGTCCGCGATCGCGGCTTCGGCTGTGTCGATGGATTCGCCGGAGCGGAGTTGGCGCAGCACGGTGAATATCGATTTCGAGCTGAAGCCGGCGGCGGTCAGGCGACGCAGGATGCGGGCGGTGCTCTTGTCGTCCGTCGGGGCCTGCAGGCGTTTGCGTTCGATGTGCTGGCGAACGAGCGCGACCTCATCCACACCTTTGTAGGCGCTCTCGAGAGCTTCGGTGATCACGGGCGAGGCGATGCCTTTGTTCTGCAAGTCCTGCTGCACGCGGCGTCGGCCCAGGCTGCGGTTCTCCTGGCGCAGGCGAGCGAAGTCGACGGCGTAACGCTCGTCGGAGAGGTACCGCAGCTCTTTCAGCTTGGCGATGACCGCGTCCACGGCCTCAGCACCGGTGGGGCCGGGCTCGGCGCGGTCGCGCAGCTTGCGGCGCAGGTCGCGCTCCGACTGCATGCGCGCGCCGAGGGACTTGGCGGCGTAGTCCAGCAGTTCGGTCTCGGTGAGCGGCTCGCGGGCGCGTTTGGGTCTGCCGAAGGGCATGGAGGCATTATCAGGGAACAGGGAACAGGGCTGGGGTCGGCTGAGGTTGGTGCTGGGAGGGGTTTGTGCGGTGCGCGACTCCGGGCGTTCCACGTCGTCTAACTGGATGTGATGATGCCTGGACGTCTGCGCCGTTTCGGTCTTCTGCTTGCCTCCGCTGCTGTGTTCGGTGCCGCTGCCGTGGCGCAGGAGGGCTTTGGCCCGCTGCAGCCCGATCCGCCGACGGGCAAGACGCCGGAGCAGATTGTGGCAGCGATGGGCGCGCGCGAGGCGGAGTTCGCCAAGGCGCGCGACAACTACGTCTTCAAGCAGGATGTGAAATTCCAGACCATCAACGACGACAACGGCCGGCCCGATGGTGAGTACCACCAGGTGAGCGACATCGGATTCTCCAGCACCGGCGCGCGCACGGAAAATGTGCTGTTCGCGCCGCAAAACACGCTGGAGCGCGTGATCCTGACCAGGGAGGATCTGGATGACGTGGTGCACAGGCTGCCGTTCATTCTGACCACGGAGCAGTTGCCCGAGTACGACGTGAGCTACCTGGGCCGGCAAAAGGTGGACGAGCTGGATACGTACGTCTTCGACGTGAAGCCGAAGACGATGGAAAAGGGCAAGCGGTATTTCCAGGGTAAGGTCTGGGTCGATCAGCAGGACCTGCAGATTGTGCTGGCCAGCGGCAAAAACGTGCCCGACGACGTGCGCAAGGGGCACGAAAACCTGTCGCCACCGTTCAGCACCTATTACGAGCAAATCGACGGCAAGTACTGGTTCCCGACCTATACGAAAGCTGAGGGCACGCTGCATTTCGCCGCATCGGGTGGGTCCATGGGGCAGGACGTGCACGTGAAGTCGATCGTGAAGTACACGGATTACAAGCGGTATCGTTCGAGCGCTCGCATTCTGACGGGTGTGGAAGAGGTGCCGGAGCAGGCACCGCCGAAGAAGTAGGCGCACGCCGGTTGCTTGCGTGTGTCAGGCGCAGCGTGGTGCGCCAGCTTCCGTCGCGTTCGCGCGTGCGGCTTGAATCGCATAGAGTCGTAATATGCGTTTCGAGTCGTATGGTTTTGTGGCCGGTGCGGCCGCGCTCTCGCTGACCTGTGTTTCGCTGCAGCCCGTGGTGCATGCCCAGGTGCTGGGCGATCTTCGTGGTCGGGTGAGCGACGCGTCCGGTGCCGCGGTAAGCGGTGCAACGGTGGTGCTGACGGATACGCGAAACGGCGTGCGCCAGACTCAGGTGACCACGGGTGCCGGGGCGTACGACTTCACCAACCTGGTTTCGAGCGTCTACAGCGTTCACGTGGCCGCGGGCGGCTTTCAGGCATATGACCGGGCGAACGTGACGGTGACGACCGGAACGACCGTCGGCCTCGATCTGCCGTTGACGGTAGGCGCGGCCGACCAGAGCGTCACGGTCACGTCGGACGCTCCGCTGCTGCAGAACAGCACGTCGGACATTCAAACGACGATTCCGGGGCGTACCGTGGTAGCGCTGCCGCTGAACTCGCGCAATTTTGTGCAGTTGGCGCAGCTGGCGCCGGGTGTGGAACTGCCGCCCGGAACGGTGCTGACGCGCATCAACGGTGGCCGTCCACGCACGAACGAGTACCTGTTCGACGGCATCAGCGCGCTGCAGCCGGAGCCGGGGCAGGTGGCGTTTTTCCCCATCATCGACGACATTGCGGAGTTCACCATTGCGGCGAATAACGTGCCGGCGGAGTACGGCCGCTTCAACGGTGGCGTGGTCAACGTGGCGACGCGGTCGGGCACGAACGAGGTGCACGGCAGCGTGTACGAGTTTCTGCGCAACGAGACGCTGAACGCTCGCAACTACTTTGCGCGGCCGACCGCAGCCGGACCGCAGCCGAAGCCCGAGTACCGCCGCAGCCTGTTCGGCGGCACGCTGGGCGCGCCGGTGGTGCACGATCACCTGTTCGTCTTTGCTGGGTATCAGGGCATTCTGCAGCGCATCGGCGTCACACGGCTGTCGACGGTGCCGACGGTAGCGCAGCGCGGCGGCAACTTCGGCGCGACGACCATCTATGACCCGAACACGACGACGACCACGGCCAGCGGCCGCGTGGTGCGCACGGCCTTCGCGCGCAACACGATCCCGCAGGGGCGGTTCGATCCGGTCGCGGTGGCGTTGCTGAATCGGATTCCGCTGCCGAACACGACCGGCACCAGCAACTACTCGCGGACCGGAAACGACGACGATCACCAGCACCAGTCCGATTTTCGCGTGGACGGCGCGAAGGGGCAGCACGACCGCGCCTTTGCCCGCTATACCTACTACAGCGAAGTGGAGAACCCGGTAACGCCGTTTGCGGAAGGATCGGGTGCGATCAGCGGGTCGGTGATCGGCACCGGCAACGTTGCGGGACTAACGCACATTCTGGGGCAGCAGGCGGTCTTCAACGAGACCCACACCTTCACGCCCTTCCTGGCGAACGAGCTGAGGCTGGGCTACACGCGGCGCGGCAACACGCAGCAAGGAGCGACGCTGGCCGGCAGCGCGTCCGCAGCACTTGGCATCCCAGGAATTCCGAACAATGCAGCTTTCAACAACGCACTGCCGCTGTTTACGCTGACCGGCTTCCAGCAGCTTGGCCCATCGGCCAGCACCAATGCGCGCTACCAGACGAGCGTGGGCGAGCTGGTGGACAACCTGATCGTGACGCGCGGCGCGCACTCGATCAAGGCGGGCATGGACGCGCGGCGGTATGAGCTGAACACGATTGCCCCGCCGAATCCGCAGGGTTCATTCGCCTTCACCGTTACCGGCACCGACACGCAGACGGCAACGGGATCGGCGGCAGCGACGGGAGGCAACAGCTTTGCCAGCTTCCTGTTGGGGCAGGTGGATACGTTCTCCATCGATCTGCAAAACCGGACGATTCGTCCGCGCGACTACATCTACGAGTTCTTTGTGCAGGATGACTGGCGCGCCACGCCGAAGCTGACGGTGAACGCCGGTGTGCGCTGGACGCTGCACTTGCCCAGCACGGAGACGCATAACCAGGGCGCGATCTTCAACACGGGGACGCAGGTGCTGGATTACCTGGGCGTGAACGGCTATCCGCGATCGGCGCGTGAACTGCACTGGGGCAACGTTGCTCCACGCTTCGGCCTGGCGTACTCGGTGGATTCGAAGACGGTGGTGCGGTCTGGCTTCGGCATCGTCTTCATCGACCAGAGCGGCATTACGACGCCGTTCACGACGTCGCAGTACCCGTTCATTCAGAACGTGCAGCAGCCGACGCTGGATAATGTGACGCCTGCGTTTGCTCTGCGCAATGGACCGAGCGTGGCGCCCGTCAGCTTTACGCCGAACGCCGGCCTGGGGCAGAGCGTGTACACAGCGGATCGGAGCGCGGGCTCAGGATATGTGGAGCAATGGAACCTGGCGGTGCAGCGCTCGGTGACGAACAACCTGAGCTTCGACATTGCGTATGTGGGATCGCACGTCGTGCATGTGGGTATCCCGGACCGCAACATCAACCAGTTGACGGCGGACCAGATTGCGCAGGGGTTGCAGCCAGGTTCGACGCTGCTGGCTTCGGTGGCCAACCCGTACTTCGGGCAGATCCCGATCTCGAGCCCGCTGGGCCGCCGCACGATCACCAACGCTCAGTTGTTGAAGCCGTTCGCGCGCTTTCAGAATGTAGCGGTGTACCGCAACAACACGGGCACGTCGAACTACAACGCGATTGAGGCAAAGGTGGAGCAGCGCATGAGCCACAACCTCTATGTGTTGTTCAGCTACACGCACTCGCGGCTGATCGATGATGCGTCGAGCGTGTTCTCGTCAACGGTGCTCAGTTCGCCGAATACAAGTTCGCTGATTGCGGCGGACACGTACCGGCCGTACCTGGAGCGCGACGTGTCGCAGGGCGACATGCCGAACGTGCTGACCGCTTCGGCGATCTATGACCTGCCGCGGTTCCGCGGTCATGGTGTGCTGACCGGCGTGCTGGGAGGATGGCAGGTGAACGGCATCTGGACGATGCAGAGCGGCATGCCGGTTACGGTGACGCAGGCGACGAATAACAACAGCTCGCTGGGTGTGTCGCTGCAGCGGCCAAACCTGGTGGGCCGGCCGAATCTCGACCCGTCGCAGCGCACGCCTGCAGCGTTCTTCAATACGGCTGCGTTTGCAGCGGCACCGCAGTTCACCTTTGGCAGTGCGTCGCGCAATCCTGTGCGTGGACCGGCGTACCGCGACCTGGATCTGGCGCTGGTGAAGAACACGCGCATCGGCGAGAAGTTCACGGCGGAGTTCCGCGCAGAGTTGTTCGATGTGACTAACACCCCTGCGTTTGCGCAGCCGAACGGATCTTTCGGAACGGCAGCCTTCGGCAGCATCACGGCAACCACGACCGATCCGCGGGTGGCGCAGTTCGCGCTGCGGCTGAGGCGTTAGAGCCTGCTGGTCGGCTTCGGCTAAAGAACTCGCATCAGAGTGCGTATGGCCGCGGATGCCGGCGCACGAGGGGAAGAGTTGAACGAGGGAAGGCGTCACCTGGGCGCATTGATTTTGGCTGCGGGTGCGTCCACGCGGCTCGGCCAACCGAAGCAGATGGTGCGTTGGAACGGAGAGACGCTGGTGGAACGCGCGGTGCGGATTGCGCGCGAGGCTGGCGCGGAGACGGTCCTGGTGGTGCTGGGGGCGCACCACGAGCAGATCTTTCCAATCCTGCAGCCCTACCAGCCAGAGTTGCGCATTCTGCTGAATCAGCGATGGGCCGAGGGTATGGGCACCAGCATTGCGCTGGGTGCTGCGGTGGCGGAGCGGCACAGCGTAGATGACCTGTTGGTGCTCACCTGTGACCAGGTGGCGGTCACGGCGCAGCACTTGCGCGACCTGGTTGCCGCGTCGCATCGTGAACATGTAGTGGCGTCGACCTATGCCGGCCGCCGCGGGGTTCCGGCGCTGTTTCCGGAGTTTAGCTTTCACGCGCTGCAGCGGCTCTCCGGCGATCGCGGGGCGCGCGATCTGCTGCAGCACGAGGACGTCGTGCACCTGCCGCTCCCGGGTGGCGAACTCGACATCGACACTCCGGAGGACCTGGAGCAACTAACGGCACCGGGTGTTTCGGAACCGGATACGCGCGCTATTCTTGGGCCATGATCACGACCACAGCGGAGGCCGGAGGCGCCTCTGAGAAGCCTGCGCCGTCGCAGCCTCAGAACGAGTACACGCGCGAACGGGCGTTGGCGCTGTTGCACGAGTGGACGCAGTCGCCAAGCCTGTTGAAGCACGCGTTTGCGGTGGAAACCTGCACCGCCGCATACGGGCAGCAAGAGGCCGAGCGGCTTGGTCTGAGCGGTACCGCGGCGGAGGCATTTGTGGAGCCGTACCGCATCGCCGCGCTGCTGCACGACTTCGATTACGAGAAACATCCGTCGCTGGACGAGCATGTGTGGGTCGGCATCAAGGTGCTGGAGCAGCAGGGGTGGCCGGAGCCGATCCGTCACGCCATCCTGGCGCATGCCGAGTACACCCACACGCCGCGCGAGTCGCACCTGGATCGGGCCCTGTTCGCATGCGACGAGCTGAGCGGCTTCCTGACCGCGTGCGCCCTGGTCAAGCCGAGCCGCAGCATTCACGATGTGGAGGTCGCGGGTGTTCGCAAGAAGATGAAGGACAAGGCGTTCGCCCGCGGCGTGCTGCGGGAAGACATTGTGAACGGCGCGGCCCTGCTCGGGATCGAAGTGGACCAGCACATTGCGAACTGCCTGCGCGCCATGCAGGCGAATGCGGCCGCGCTGGGCCTTGACGGCGTGCCGGCGTCCGACAGCGCCCACTGAGCTGCGGCGTCGAGTGCTGCCCCAGGAACGGGGCACCGTAGCCGAAAAGATCGGCGGAGTACCAAGCCTTCCATCGCGTGATACAAAGCTGCTAGTTCTTACAGTCGGCAGCGGGAGGATTGGATTCCCGCCGTCCTCCACGGCACCGTTTTCAGCATCGTAGAGAGTTGAATGAGTTCCATGCAGAAGCGTGTGGTTGTCGTGGGCGCGGGCCCCGGTGGTCTGGCCAGTGCCATGCTGCTGGCGGCCTCGGGTGTGGATGTAACCATAGTTGAGAAGCGCGATCACGCGGGTGGGCGTACCTCTACCTTTGAGCAGGACGGCTTCCGCTTCGACTACGGTCCGACCTTCTTCTTGTACCCGCGTGTTCTGAGCGAGATTTTCTCGGCTTCCGGGTATTCGCTTGACCGCGAAGTTCCCATGCTCCGCTTGGACCCGCAATACCGCCTGGTGTTCGGTACGGGTGGCGAACTGCTGGCGACCGGCGACCACGAGCGCATGGAAGCTGCCATCGCCAAGCTGTGTCCGCGGGACGCGAAGAACTTCCAGAACTTCATGACGGACAACCGCAACAAGCTGCAGCGCTTCCTGCCGTTCCTGGAGTCGCCGTTTGAGAGCTGGCGTGACCTGGCGCGGCCGGAGATGCTGAAGCTTCTGCCCATCCTGGCGCCGTGGAAGTCGCTGGATCAGGAGCTGCGGCAGTACTTCAGCGACGAACGCATTCGGCTCGGCTTCTCATTCCAATCGAAGTATCTGGGCATGTCCCCTTTCCGGTGTCCGGGACTGTTCTCGATCCTCAGCTTCTTGGAGTACGAGTACGGCGTGTTTCATCCGGTCGGCGGTTGCGGCGCGGTGACGCGTGCCATGGCTCGCATCTGCGAGGACATGGGCGTCACGATCCTGTTGAATGAGGACGTCGAGGCGATCTGCTTTGAGGGTCGCAAGGCAACCGGCGTCCGTACTAACCAGCGCACTATCCAGGCTGATTCCGTGGTGATGAACGCGGAGTTCGCAGAAGCGGCGAAGCGCATGATTCCGCGTCACCTGCGTTCCCGCTGGACCGACGACGGCATCGGCAAGAAGGACCATAGCTGCTCCACCTTCATGCTGTACCTGGGCGTGGATGGCCGGTACGACGAGGTTTCGCACCACACGATCTACTTGGCGAAGGACTACCGCGGCAACCTGCACGACATCGAGAAGGGCCACACGCTCTCGCAGGACCCCTCGATCTACGTGCAGAACGCTTCGGTGAGCGACGACTCGCTGGCCCCCAAGGGCATGAGTTCGCTCTACGTGCTGGCGCCGGTCACGCATAGCTGCGACGGCGTCGACTGGAAGCGCGACCTCGCGCCATTCCGCGAGCGCGTGCTGGACCAGATGGCGAACATTGGCATGGGGGATGTGCGCAGCCGTATCCGGACCGAGCGGGTGTTGACGCCGGCGAACTGGGCAGCGGAGTTCGCCCTGCACAAGGGATCTACCTTCAGCATGGCGCACTCGCTGCGCCAGATGCTGCACCTGCGCCCACACAACCGGTTTGAAGAAACCGACGGCGTGTACCTGGCCGGTGGCGGAACGCATCCGGGGTCGGGTCTGCCGGTCATTTTCGAGTCTGCGCGCATCTCGTCCAAGCTGTTGCTGGAAGACCTCGGCATCAAACCGGCATGGAACTTCACGCAGTCTGCGTTCGACCAGAGCCATCTGCGCGACCGCGACCTCGCCGTGCAGTAGATTCTTTTACAAACACGTCCAAGTCAGCAGTTTCAGGTTCAGGAGTCACAAACGCATGCGCGTCGCAGTTATCGGTTCCGGCCTGGCCGGACTTTCCGCCGCAGCCACACTCGCTGCCCGCGGTTACCAGGTGGAAGTGTTCGAAAAGAACCCGTGGCTCGGGGGCAAGGCCGCTTTGCTGGAGGAGCAGGGCTTCCGCTTCGACATGGGGCCGACGATCCTGATTCAGCCGTCCACGCTGCGCAAGATCTTCGCGGAGGCGAACCGCAACCTGGACGATTACCTGACGATGGTCAAGCTGGACCCGTCCTGGCGTTGCTTCTTTGAGGATGGATCGGTCATCGACCTGAAGGACTCCACCGACCAGATGGTGGCGGAACTGAACCGCGTGAAGCCGGGCATGGGTGAGAAGTACCGCGAGTTCCTTGGGATCAGCGAGCAGCTCCATCACATCAGCGACAAGTTCTTCTTCTGGAAGCCGATCGGCTCCATGATGGACACGCTGGAGATGCGCGGCATGTTCGATCCGGCCGTGCTGAAGGACGTGATGAAGATGCGCCTGGGCAAGACGGTTGCCGGCGTGATCCGCGAATACATTCACGACGACAATACGGCGCAGATGCTCGACCACTTCGTGCAGTACGTCGGCTCCTCGCCCGATGCTTCGCCGGCGATCCTGTGCGCTATCGGCCATATGCAGACCGAGCAGGGCATCTGGTACCCCATGGGCGGAACGCGCGCGGTGCCGGAGGCGCTCGTCAAGCTGGGCACGGAGCTCGGCGTCCAATACCACGTGAACGCCGATGTGGCGCGCATCAATACGCACCTGGCGGGCGGTCTGCCGGTGGCGGACGGCATTACGTTGAGCAACGGAGAGCGGTATGCGTTTGACGCCATCGTCTCCAACGAAGACAGTGTGCGCACCTATCGTGAGCTGCTGAGCGGAGCGCCGGGGACCGAGGATGTGGTCGCGCGCTTCAATCGCAAGAGCAACTATGAGCCGGCGTGCAGCGGTGTGGTGCTGTACCTGGGGCTGAACAAGCGCTACGACCACCTGGCGCACCATGACTTCGTCTTCTCGCGCGACCCGCATGAGGAGTTTCACGCAATCTACAACCTCGGCCTGCCCGCGCCCGACCCGACGTGCTATCTGGCGTCGACCAGCCGCACCGAGCCGGCGACCGCGCCCGAGGGCGGCGATGCGCTGTATGTGCTGGTGCACACGCCGTATCTGCGGCCGAACCATGACTGGCGCGAGATGTTCCCCGGCTATCGCCAGGTGATCCTGGACAAGCTGAAGACTACGGGCAAGATGCCGGATATCGAAGACCGCATCGTCTTTGAGGCGGCGCTCACGCCGCAGGACATTCACGACCGGTATCGCGTGCTGAACGGGGCGATCTACGGACTGAGCTCGCACGGCCGATTCAGCGGCGCGTTCAAGCCGTCGAATGTGGTGAACGGCGTGGACGGCCTGTTCCTGGCTGGCGGCGCGGCGCACCCGGGGCCGGGCATGCCGATGGTCATGCAATCCGGCTGGATTGCCGCCGATGCGCTCGACCGGCAGTACACCGGAAAGCCGGATGCGTACGGTCAGCCCACGACCGATATGCATTTCGTGGGGACCGAGGAGATGAGCACGCAGTCCGAGCACATGCAGGCGTAACCAGGTCTGGAACAATGCCGCGGCGCCCGTTAAGAGCTGTGGGTGCCGCGGCAGATACCTGTCACCCTTCGGAAAGCCGCTACTGTAAAAGACGGCGCGGGAACCACCCGCGCGTTGAGATGGTACTTGCTTTCTTCGCGATCTGCCTTGTTGCTGTGCCCACTGCTGTGGGCCTCTGTGAGTTCTGCCGCGCACCTTCGTTCTGCGCAACCTGCCGGCGAGGCGGCGACCCGTGCGGCAGAGCCGCCGCTGGGCAGCGCGCAGGCGGTGGCGGAGCAGATCTTTCGCCGCACCAACTCCACCGGCATGGTTGTGGTGGTTGTACGGGACGGCGATGTTTGGATGGCCTCGTTCGGCAAGGTCGCCTACAACAGCAAGGACCAACCAACGCCGGATACCCTGGTGCGGCTCTGTTCGATCACGAAGATCCTAACCACCGATGTACTGGCCAAACTGGTCGCAGCGCATACGGTCGCGTTCACCGATCCCCTGGAGAAGTTCGCTCCCGAGGGTGTGACCGTGCCCAGCATGACCGTCCACGGACCGGTGGACCGGGCGTTGACACTGGGTGACCTGGCGACGCACACGGGCGGCCTGCCGCGTGAGATCGCGTACCCGCCGGTTGGCGCGGCGCACTTCACGTTCCCGGACTTTCAGTACCGTTGGCAGTGGCTGCCGGGCTTCCGGTATCGCACGTCACCCGGGACGGCTGCGCACTATTCCAACATCGGCTTTGATCTGCTGGCCGACGCGCTGAGCCAGGCGACGGACAAGAGCTATGCGGAACTGTTTCGCGAAAAGACGGTGCAGCCTCTGGCCCTGCGCGACACCACGCTTTCGCCGACCTCAGAGCAGTGCACGCGGCTGATGAGCAGCGAGCGCGAACCGAGCCAGTGCACCGATACGGAAGCCGCCGCCGGATCGGGTGGCATGTACTCCACGCCGCGCGACATGGCGCGGCTGATGCGGTACTTCCTGGGCCTGCCGGGCGTACCGGTGCACCAGAACGGCATGTCGACCGCGATGTATGTGGACCCGGCCGATCTGCGCAGCGTGCAGGGACTGGGGCATGCTGGCGTGCCGACCGGCATCGGCCTGGGATGGGTCGAGATCAATCGTGAGTACGGCGATTCGCGCATTGTGCAGAAGACAGGTGGCGGCGCGGGCTTCCAGACGTATGTGGCGTTGAACCCCGCGCATCATGCCGGCATCTTCATCGCTCGGATGCAGAGCCGCCGTAGTGCGGGCGGCAACATGTTCCGCGAGGCGAATGATCTGCTGCTCATGCTGTGTGGTCTGCCGCCGGTGCCGGTCGACCCGAATGACCCCGAGCGTGAGCGCACCGCCGAAGATCTGGAAGAGGCTCGGGATGCAGCTCCGGCACCGGCAAGGGTTGCCCGGGTTCATGGAGGCCGCGCTCCGCGTGCGACGGCGCTGACGCATGAGCCCGTGCGCAGACTGCCGCGTGCGCAGGCGGCTGCGCGACGCTCTCCGGCCAAAGCCGGTGGCGCAGCGCATGTCTTGCGTAAGCCGCGCCTGGGTCGCCGTCGTTAGCTCAAGCTGTGAATGGAATGTAACTACGCGCTTGCGATGCTTTCGTTGTATGGAGCACGGCTTACGCGGCGGGTGGTTACGTCGCGCAGCTTTGCTGTGAAAAGTTTCTACCGCATACACATGCCACCCAGCGCGCAAGATCTTGGCGTGCAGTGACGCGGTACCACGTGCAACAACCCATGTGTGTTCGCCACTCCCATGTCGTGGAACGTGATCGCGCCGCTGAGAGCGCCCAGGATCACGCAAGGAGAAGATTGATGAAGATCAAGATGATTTGCGCTACCGCCGTTTGTTGCGCTGCTGTGAGCGCAGCGGGTGCCTTTGCACAGACCCCGGCCAGCTCCGCCGATGCGGACAAGACGTTTATCCAGACGGCGTCGCAGAGCGACTACACCGAGATCAAGTTCAGCCAGCTTGCCGCGGACAAGGGCAGCAACCCGCGCGTGAAGGCGTACGCGCAGAAGATGATCGCCGATCACACCCAGCTGGAAACCGAGATGAAGCCCTTTGCCGACCAGATGGGCGTGACGCCGGTGACGCAGCTGGATAGCGATCACCAGCAGAAGTACGACGCACTGAGCCAGATGAGCGGCGCCGACTTCGATAAGACCTACATGACCGCGATGGACATGGATCACCACAAGGCGCTGGATCTGTTCAAGCAGGAAGAGAGCACCACGACCGATCCGAAGTTCAAGAAGGTCGTCGCCAAGGGCGAGAAGGTAGTTGCGCAGCACACCATGATGGCGGACAAGGCCGTGAAGATGATGAACGGCGGATCGTCTGCAGCCGGCATGTAATTCAGAGTTGTCCTGGGAAGGAAGGAAACGCGCCCGCAACGGGCGCGTTTCTCTTGCTCGCAAAAACACTGCGGTGCTTAGTGTGGATGGACGTGCCGCACCCGCGGCGATTCGCCTGCTGCGAGTGCTCTTTAGCTGGTCAGGACCTGCTTAGCGATGTCGAAGCCGAGGCGGTCGGTGTCGGTCAGATTGGTGTTGCCGAGCAGGATAACGGTGAGAGGCTCATCCAGCAGTTGCAACAGCAGCGTGTTCGCTCCCATGATCCGTCCTGGGCGTTGCGCGAAGTGATATTTTCTCCCGTTCGCCTCCAGTGTCCCGATCCAGAGGCCGAAGCCATAGTCCTCCAGGCCCGGCGTCAGCAATTCTGCCAGTGCAGGCCCCGGGATGAGATTGCCGTGGAACAGTGCCTGCGCAAACTTGAGAACGTCCGCGGTGGTAGATGTCATGCCCCCGGCGGCGTACCAATTTTCGGCATAAACGGGAAGATCGTTGCCGAGCGGTTGGCCGGTATCGCGGTAGTAGGTCGATGCCAACGCGGGCTGAATATGACGGGAGGGAAACAAGCCTGTGGCTGTCAGCCCAAGCGGCTGGCAGATGCGCCGCTGCAGGATCTGATCGAAACTGCTCAACTCCACGGCCTCGATGATTTTGCCCAGGATGATGAAATCGGCGTTGTTGTAGTCGAAGACGGAACCTGGCTGGTGGGCAAGCGCTCCGCTTGCGAACAGGTTAAGCAGATCGTCCGTGCTGTGCGGCATTTGATACGCCGGCATCCCGGACCGCTGGGCTCCCGCAAAACTGGTGAGTCCTTTGTCGAAGTTCTCGATTCCTGATGTGTGGTGAAGGAGCTGCCTCAAGGTTGAGCGGTCCCGTGCGGGTCCCGGGTACTGCGGCAGATAAGTGCCGATGGTCCTGTCCAGATCGAGCTTGCCCTCTCCTGCCAACTGGACGATCAGTGTGGCAGTAAAGAGCTTGGTGATGGAAGCGATCCGGTAGCGAGTGTCGGGCCGACACGGTGTTTGAAAGTTACGTTCGGCCGGCCCAAAGCCCTGATGCAGCAGAATGGCGCTGCCGCGTGCGACCAGCGCAGTTCCACAGAAGCCGCTGGCGGTGATGAGCGGCTGGAGCGGCGATAACGAACGGGCGAAGGCTCCCCTGGGTAGCAGGGCGGTCGCTGCTGCTCCGGCTGTAGCCACAAAGTTGCGACGGTTCATCGGGATTGCTCCGGCGGGCGATCTGTTACAGGCCCATACGGATACGGAGGACCGACAGTTCCGATCGATCTGAACGACAACGGAGTCACCGCTGATGCGTAACGAGAGACGAGGCCGGAAGGCGGACCGTCGCTCTTTTTCATAGGAGAAGGTGTGTCTGGCGCCTCTGCAAGCGTTAGAGTGGCTGTGCCGTTTGTTTGGTTTAAAGGAGGGCCGCATGGCCGCGAAGAAGGATTGGATCTGGTATGAGCTGATGACCAGCGACCCCAAGGGCGCCGCGAAGTTCTACAGCGATGTTGTGGGCTGGAAGGTGGAACCCTTCCCGGGCTCGGCGAACGGTACGGAGTATTTGGTGGGCAGTGTCGGCGATCGCGGAGTGGTGGGCATCATGAGCATGCCTCCCACGGTGCCGCCGGGCATGCCTCCCAACTGGACCGGGTACATCCACACGCAGAACTGTGACGAGACCGCAAAGGCGGTAACCGAAGCGGGAGGCAGCGTGAAGTTCGGCCCGCTGGACCTTCCGGACGTGGGTCGCATCGCGGCCGTGGCAGACCCGGAGGGTGGCGTGTTCAACCTGTTGCAGCCGGGCCGCACCGACGCTCCGCCCAGGCCCGAATCGTGGGTCGCCGGCAGTGTGAGCTGGTGTGAGCTGCACAGCAACGACGAGAAGAATCTTGACTTCTACGTGAAGCAGTTTGGCTGGGATAAAGTCAACGCGATGGACATGGGTGAGCACGGGGTCTACCAGACGTTCACCAGCAACGACAGCCGCGAGACAGGTGGCAGCCTGCGCAAGGGACCGCACGAAAAGGGTATGCCGACCTACTGGCTGTACTACATCAGTGTCGACGGGATCGATGCAGCGGTCGGGCGGATCAACGGGGGTGGTGGGAGCGTCCTGATGGGTCCGCACGAGGTTCCGGGAGGCACGTGGGTCGCCATCGGAAAAGACCCTCAAGGCGCGCTGTTCGCACTGCACTCGCAAACTCGCTGAGGGAAGGGCCAGTTCACACGTCTTCGCCAGCGTCCCTCGTATACTTTGCCAATGCACGAC
Organism: Terriglobus aquaticus; assembly: GCF_025685415.1. Lineage (NCBI taxonomy): Bacteria > Pseudomonadati > Acidobacteriota > Terriglobia > Terriglobales > Acidobacteriaceae > Terriglobus > Terriglobus aquaticus. The sequence goes on along the minus strand of NZ_JAGSYB010000001.1, from coordinate 2,933,516 downwards.
ACAAGCGCTGCGCCCCAGGTGGGCGTGGTCATGGGATCGAAGAGCGACTGGAAGACCCTGAGCGCCGCCGCTCGCATTCTTCACGAGTTCGGTGTTCCGTTCGAAGCTCGCGTGGTCAGCGCGCATCGCACGCCAGACCTGCTATTTGAGTATGCGGAAGCCGCGCACGGCCGCGGTCTGCGGGCCATCATCGCGGGCGCGGGCGGCGCTGCGCACCTGCCGGGCATGCTGGCCGCGAAGACAGTTGTGCCAGTGCTCGGCGTACCGGTGAACGCCACCACGCTGCAGGGCATGGACGCGCTGCTGAGCATTGTGCAGATGCCCAAGGGCGTTCCGGTGGCGACGTTCGCGATCGGCGAGGCGGGCGCGGTGAACGCCGGGCTGTTCGCGGTGGCCATGCTGGCGTCCAACGACGAGGCGCTCGCGACGAGGCTTGTCGAGTGGCGCAAGAGCCGTGAGCAATCTGTCCTGGCGGAAACGCTCAGCCTGGATGAAACTCCTGACCACGAACAGAAAGCACCTGTAGCCACCGCATGAGCGATTCGCAGAAGCGCACGTTTGATCCGGACGACCTCCAAAGCAAGATCAGCGGGCCCGCTCTGCCGGGTTCGACGCTGGGTATTTTCGGCGGTGGCCAGCTTGGCCGCATGATGGGCATTGCAGCCCGCAGCATGGGATACAAAGTTCACGTGCTGGACCCCGACCCGGCCTGCCCGGCGGGCTACATCGCCGACACGGTGATCGAAGCTGGGTGGAATGATCGCTGGGCCGCGGCGAACCTGGCGCGTGAGTGTTCGGCTGTGACGCTGGAGATTGAGCAGGTTTCCATTTCAAGCCTGGAAGAGGCCGCGCGCTGGGCGCCGGTGCGACCGGGCGGAGCCATGCTGGCGATCATTCAGGATCGCGTGGAGCAGAAGCAGTGGCTGGCTCGGCACGGATTTCCGGTAGGGCCGTTTCGCGCGGCGCACTCGCAGGAGGAACTCGCCACGGCGGTGCGCGATCTGGACGGGCCCGTGTTCGCGAAGTCCGCGCACGGCGGCTACGACGGCCGTGGGCAGGCAAAGCTCGGGTTCGGCGGAGCGGCTGTCGATGCCGCTGCCATTGCCGAGGCGTGGCAGGACGTGGGCGCCGCGCCCTGCATCGTGGAACGCGCGCTGGACCTGCAGAAGGAAATCAGCGTGATGGTAGCGCGTTCGCCACGCGGTGAAGTGAGGGTGTACCCACCGGCGGAAAACTTCCACGAGAACCAGATTCTGAGCTGGAGCGTGATCCCCGCGTCCGTCTCGCCGGAGTTGAGCGCGCAGGCAGAGGAGATTGCGCGCGGCATTGCGGACGCCTTTGCATTGCAGGGTTTGTTGGCGGTGGAGATGTTCGTGACGCGCGACGGGCAACTGCTTGTGAATGAGTTGGCGCCGCGGCCGCACAACAGCTATCACGGCTCCGAGCGCGCCTGCGTGACCAGCCAGTTTGAGCAGGCAGTGCGTGCCGCGTGCGACCTGCCGCTGGGCGACGTGTCGCTGGTGCAGCCCACGGCCATTGCGAATCTGCTGGGCGACGTGTGGCTCGATGCGGACGGCTCCGAGCGCGAGCCGCGCTTCGATGCCGCGCTGGAGGTGCCTACGGTGCGCGTGACCCTGTACGAAAAGTTGAAGCCACGCAAGGGCCGCAAGATGGGGCACCTGAGCGCGGTCGGTGCCACCGCCGAGGAAGCACGCGAGCGGGTGCTGCGGGCCAAGGCAGCCCTGTAGCGAGAGGAGTCTGAAACAGCAGAAGGGGCACACGACGCGTGTGCCCCTTGTGTTTTCCGAGCGGCGATTCGCTACTGTTTCGTATCGAGCGGGTGCTGCGCCTTTTCGTAGAACTCGTTCTGCAGGCGGAGGCTGTCTGAGTCAGCCTTGATCGCGCGCAGGCCTTCTGCGATCGTGCGCGACCAGTTCTTCTGGTCAAATGCGCCCAGTTCCTTCGTCGCGGCCGATCCGTCACCCGCATAGTGCTCCGGGAACCTGGCGTACCACCAGATGCCGGTGTACACGGACGATGGCAGGTGCAGGTGGTGCTGATCCGCGCCAGACTGGCTGGTGGCGCGGTCCAGGTGCACCAGGTCGGGCCGTGCAATCAGCATCTCCGAGGTTTCGGTCTCGCCGGCGTGCATGTCGATGGTCGTCTTCTGCGCCGGCCGCCCCGGTGCATTGCGTTGCGGCAGGTCGATCACGTACACCACGTAATCGCGTGCCGTGGCCAATTGGCTCTGCGCGAACAGGGGAAGCAGGCTCTGGTTGCCGCCGTGGCCGTTCGCGATCGCAACCTTTTTGCAGCCGTTGCGCGCCATCTCCTTCACGGTCTCCTGCAGCAGGGTCAGTTGGGTGGAGAGGCTGTAGGCCACGGTTCCGGGCTGCTGTTGCGCCTCGAAGATCTGGCCGAAGTAGTACGGCGGAAACACGACCGCATACTCCTGCGCGGTGGCGTTCTTTACGGCAAACCTGACGTCGAGCAGGTCGGTGCCCAAGGGGAGTTGCGGACCGTGCTTCTCGATGATGCCGAAGGGCAAAACGCACACGCCCTGTGCCTGGTGAATGGCCTTGACGAAGTCGGGCGCGGTCAGCTCTTCCCACTGCGATGACAGGGCCTGGGCGGTAGCGGCGCTCCTGCTCAAGCTGAGCAGGGCAAGGCAGAGAGCGGCAAGGCGGAAGCGTGAAGGCATGGTCGGATCCTCGGTCGGCGAACGCCCATGATTGTAGAGGACGGCCCGTGTTGGCTGTGGCGCGGGTGACTCTGGCACGCGGTGGGATCGTTGAACGCGATAGGCTTAGAGGTGTTTTGCAAGGCACGAACACACCTGCGGTCGGCATCGATTTTGGAACCACGAACAGCTCGGTTGCGTTGGCTGCGGCGGATGGGTCGGTCAGGTTTGCGCAGTTCGCGGCACCGGGTGGACTGACGGCTTCGTCGCGTTCGTTGCTCTATCTGCAGCGGCAGAGCACCAGGCCGGGCAAACCGGTGCGCGTGTGGAGCGGGCCTGAGGCCATTGCGAGGCACCTGGAGCACGACCCGTTTGACGATGACGTGCAGGGCCGTCTCATCCAGTCGTTGAAGAGCTATCTTGCCGCGCGCTCATTCACCGGGACCGAGATCTTCGGTCGGCACTATCGCATGGAAGATCTGCTGGCAAAGATGCTGGGTGACCTGCGAGTGCGGGCGAGTGAAGCGTTCGGCATCGAGGTGACGCGCGCCGTGGCAGGGCGGCCCGTCTGGTTTGTGAATGCCGACACGGAAGATGACAACGCGTTTGCTGAAGAGCGCCTGCGTGCCGCGTTCCTGCAGGCCGGGTGGACAGATGTGCAGTTTGCGCTGGAGCCGGTGGGCGCGGCACACAGCTATGCCGCGCGGCTGGCTGGCAACGCAGCCGCCGAGGATACTGCCGCGCAGAGAGCAGGGAACGGCGATCTGCTGCTGGTGGGTGACTTCGGTGGTGGTACCACGGACTTCACGCTGGTGCGGATGGGTGCAGCGGGTGAGCGGCACACCGTTCTGCGGAGCACCGGTGTAGGACTGGCGGGCGACGCGTTCGACGCGCGCATCGTGCGCTATGCCGTAGCGCCGGCGTTCGGCTTCGGCTCGGTCGAACGCGCTCTGCCCGGTGTGCCGGACAAGCGCATCCCCGCGTTACCGGCATGGATCTACACGAGCTTGGAGCGTTGGCACCTGCTCTCGTTTCTGCAGACGCGGCAGACCATGGAGTTGCTGCGCACAGCGGAGATGCGTGCGGCCGAGCCCGAGAAGATCGCCGCGCTGCGAACGCTGGTGCAGCGCGACCTGGGCTACCGTCTTCACGGCGCGGTGCAGCGCGCAAAGGTCGAACTTTCGCGTAGCGACAGCACCGAATTCGTCTTCCGCGAAGAAGGGCTGGATGTGCGGGTTCAGATCACGCGCGGAGAGTTCGAGGAGTGGATCGCCCCGGAGCTCGGCCGCATCCAGGCCAGCCTGGACGCCTTGTTGCAGGAAGCAGGTGCTACGGCCGGCGATGTGGGGCACGTGTTCCTTACAGGCGGAACGTCGCTTGTGCCTGCGGTTCGGCGGGTCTTCACGGCCGGCTTTCCTGGCGCACGCATGGAGCAGGGCGAGGTGTTCACCAGCGTGGCGCACGGCCTGGCGCAACTGGCGCGAGCGGAGCTTGGCTAAAGCAAGCTTGGCTGTGGCAGAGGGTATCCCTTCTTCGTCTGCCAACAATTGCGATGCGCTGCCTGCGTTTTTTGCGCGGAATGCATCCAAGTTTGGCGAGGTTGAAGGAGAACGACACCATGAAGCTCTACGCCGCAGCACTCGCCACCGCGCTTGCAGCCACCGCTGCCACCAGCGTGTTTGCCCAGGGATTCTCTGACAAAGACAAGACGTTTCTGAAGGACTCCGCCGGCGACAACCTGGGTGAAATCAAGGCCGCCGAACTGGCGCTGAAGACAACAAAGAATCCGCAGATTCGCGAGTTCGCGCAGAAGATGATCACCGACCACAAGGCCCTGTACGCGGGCGAGAAGCCGGTTGCCACAAAGGCTGGCGTGACCCTGCCGACCACGCCGAGCATCTCGTCGGACGCGACCTACGTGAAGCTGAAGGTGCTGTCGGGCGACACCTTCGATAAGGAATACGTGAAGAGCATGGTCAGCGATCACCATAGCGACACGACCAAGGCCAAGACCGAGCACGACACCACGCAGAATGCCGAGATGAAGCAACTGTCCGCGCACGCGGGTACCGTGATGGAATCGCACACCAAGATGATCGACGCCCTTGCGGGCAAGATGGGCATCCAGTAGGCGTTCCAGCAATGCCGGGGTGAACCTGAAGTGTAGTGAAAAGGAAGAGGGCCACGCGATCGCGTGGCCCTCTTGTTGCGCCTCGCTTAGGCGACGCCCATGCCGCCGGTCACGCCATAGATCTCACCGGTGATGTAGCTGCCCTCCTGCGATGCCAGCAGGACATACACGGGTGCCAGTTCCACGGGCTGTCCGGGCCGCTTGTAGGGTGTCTTGCTGCCCAGCTTCTTCAGCTTCTCTTCTGAGCCGTCCGCCTCCTGCAGCGGCGTCCAGATGGGTCCGGGCGCAACTGCGTTGATGCGGACGCCGTGCTCTTCCATCAGCGGCTGACTCAGGCCCTTGGTGAAGTTAGCAATCGCCGCCTTGGTCATGGCGTAGTCGAAGATGTTGGGCGAAGGATCGTAGCCCTGGATGCTGGTCGTGTTGATGATGGAGGCGCCGGGCTTCAGGTGCGGCAGCGCGGCCTTGGTGATCCAGAACAGCGAGTAGACGTTGGTCTTCATCAGGCTGTCGAAGCGCTCGGTGCTGGTGGCCAGAATGCCTTCGGTCTTGCCCATCTTGCCGGCATTGTTCACCAGGATGTCGAGGCCGCCAAGCTGATCGACCGCGTCGGAGACGAGCCGCTGACAGAAGCCCTCGTGCGAGATGTCGCCGGGCAACAGAACCGCCTTACGGCCGGCCTCTCGAATGTAGTTCGCGACCTCTTCCGCGTCGGCCTGCTCCGCGGGCAGGTAACAGATGGCGACGTCTGCGCCTTCGCGGGCAAACGCGATCGCGGCGGCGCGGCCGATGCCGGAATCGGCGCCGGTGAGCAGAGCCTTGCGGCCGGCAAGTTTGCCGGAGCCCTTGTATGACAGCTCGCCGCAGTCTGGCTTTTCGCTCATCTGCTGTTGCGTGGCGGGTGCGGCCTGAAGTTCGACTTCGGACGGGGGACCAGGATACTGCGAGCGCGGGTCCTGGGGCGTGATCAGATCGGTTGGCATGGTGCTCCTTGTGCAGGTGTGCTTCGGTACGCGTCTTGTGTGATGCGGCACTATTCGGAAGGTGTGTTGCTCGGGGTTGCCGTGGCGAAAGATGCCGCCCTGGTTGCGATCCCCTGAACGCAGCGCTCGCAGCCTTGCAGAAGCTATGTGCAGCGTGCGCGAACTCGGGCCGTTCCGCGGCTTGTGGCCGGTGCTGTCGTCGCCTCCGCGATCTCCATCGGCCAGATCTGCGCGCGCACGGGTACCATGGCGTCCTCTGCCCGGTAGAGATTCTGCTGCGCGGACGAATCATGTTTGGGGGCGGGTGTGCGTCGAGGTTTTCTGCTGCCGTTGTTCTTCGGCACCTACAGCCTGGCTTACCTGGATCGCGCCAACTTCGGGTTTGGCGCGGCGGCCGGGCTGGCGCACACGTTAGGCATTACCGAGAGCCGCACCGCGCTGCTGAGCGCGCTGTTCTTCCTGGGCTACTTCGCCTTTCAGATTCCGGGCATGTTGTGGGTGCGTCGCGTGAGCCCCACGCGGCTGGTGTTTGTCGCCCTGCTGATGTGGGGCGTGTTGGCGGCGCTCACCGGAGTGATCCGCAGCTTTGCGTGGCTTGCGGTGGACCGGCTTCTGCTTGGCGTTGCAGAGAGCGTTGTCTTCCCGGCCATGCTGCTCCTGCTCACGCGCTGGTTCACCCGCGCCGAGCGGTCGCGCGCCAACACCGTGCTGATCCTGGGCAATCCCCTGACGGTGCTCTGGATGTCCGCGATCACCGGCTACCTGATCCAGCGTTTCGGCTGGCAGCGGACGTTTGTGTACGAAGGTCTTCCGGCGCTGCTTTGGGCGTTTGTGTGGGTGCTGCTGATGCGCGACGCACCCAACTACGCGCCGTGGATGGCGCGGGAAGAAGCTTCCGCGCTGGAGGCAGCCATTGCGGCCGACCGGCCGGCGAGTCTGCCCGGTGATACCTCGCTTGTACGGGTTCTGTTGCGGGCGGATGTCTTACTGCTGAGCCTGCAGTTCTTCTGCTGGAGCCTGGGCGCCTACGGATTTGTGCTGTGGCTGCCCACCATGGTCCGGCGCGGCGCCGGCCTGGGCATGGGGCAAACGGGCCTGCTAACGGCTGTGCCGTATGTGCTGGCAGTGGTGTTGATGCTGATCGTGTCGCACCGGTCCGATCGGTCGGGGCAGCGCATCGCGTTCATCTGGCCGTTGCTGCTGCTGGGCGGCGGCGCGCTGCTGGCCTCGGTGTACTTTGTGTCGCAAAGCTTCGCCCTTGCGTTTGTCTGCATGGTGGTGGCGGGCGGATGCATGTACGCTCCGTATGGGCCGTTTTTCAGCATCATCCCGGAACGAGTGCCGGCGGCCGTCACAGGAGAAGTGTTTGCCATGGTCAACAGTGTGGGCGCCCTGGGCGGGTTTGCCGGCAGCTACTTGGTCGGCTGGCTGCAGGCGGTGACGCACAGCCAGCGGGCGGGCCTGTTGCTGATGGCACTGGCCCTGGTCGCGGCGGGCGTGCTGCAGGCTTTGCTGCCGTTGTTAGGGAAGGCCCGCATCGCAGAAACCGCGAGCGCGCTGGCGCCGGAGGCCGATCTTGCCTGAGCCGCACTTTGCAGTGCAAAGCGATCTCCGCTCCGTGCTGGAGAGTGAAGTCGGCCTGTACGCCGCCACGGCGACGCACGCGCGCGGCCCGGAAGGCGTGTTGCCGATCACGCCGGAGATGCTGCGAACCGAACCGTCCGGAAACCTGTTTGGCCTCTCCCAGAACGCAGGTATGGGGTGGGAGCCGCAGCGGCTTGCCGATCCCGAATTCCTGATCCTGAGCACGCATGGCGGCCTGCGCGCGGCGGACGGCACTCCCATTGCTCTGGGTCTGCATACCGGGCACTGGGAGGTCGGTCTGCTGGTGGCGGAGGCGGCGCGCGAACTGCGCAACCGCCACGCGGTACCGTTTGCGGCGGCCTGCACCGACCCATGCGACGGCCGCACGCAGGGCACCACGGGCATGCTCGACTCGTTGCCGTACCGCAACGACGCGGCGATGGTGTTGCGCCGGCTGATGCGATCGCTGCCCACGCGGCGCGGCGTTCTGGGCATTGCCACGTGCGACAAAGGCCTGCCGGCGATGCTGATGGCGTTGGCCAGTGGCGGCCTCCTGCCCGGCGTTCTTGTCCCCGGAGGTGTGACGCTGCTGCCCGAGCCGATCCCCGGCCACGCTGCCGAAGATGCCGGCAAGGTGCAGACCATCGGCGCGCGCTACGCCCAGGGCGAGATCACGCTGGACTACGCCGCCGACGCGGGTTGTCGCGCCTGTGCGAGCCCGGGCGGCGGTTGCCAGTTCCTGGGCACGGCTGCCACGTCGCAGGTGGTCGCGGAGGCGCTGGGCCTGGCACTGCCGCACACGGCGCTGGCACCCAGCGGCCAGCCGGTGTGGCTCGACGCTGCGGCGCGGTCTGCGCGTGCGCTGCTGCGGCTCTCGGGCATGGGCTGGGGAACGCGCGACATCCTCACGCCTGCCGCGGTGCGCAACGCCATGGTGCTGCACGCGGCCTTTGGTGGCTCGACGAACCTCCTGCTGCACATCCCGGCCATTGCGCACGCGGCGGGCTTGCCGCGGCCGTCCGTTGCGGACTGGACCGAGGTGAACCGCGAAGTGCCGCGACTGGTGGATGCTCTGCCCAACGGACCGCGCGGCTTTGCCACGGTGCAGGTCTTCCTGGCGGGCGCCGTGCCAGAGGTGATGCTGCACCTGCGCGATGCCGGCCTGTTGGATACGTCTGTGAGAACTGTCAGCGGAGCCACCCTGGGCGAGAATCTGGACTGGTGGCAGGCAAGCGAGCGGCGCTCCGCGATGCGCCAACGGCTGCTGGACCTGGACGGCTTCGATGCGGACGACGTGATCTTCACGCCCGACCGCGCGCGGGCCCGGGGCCTGACCTCGACGGTATGTTTTCCGGTCGGCAACCTGGCGCCGGAGGGCAGCGTGATCAAGAGCACGTCAATCGACCCCACCCTGGTGGACGCGGATAACGTGTACCGCCACACGGGCCCGGCGCGCGTGTTCCTCACGGAGGCCACGGCGATCGACGCGATCAAGCGCGGCGCGGTGCAATCGGGCGATGTGCTGGTGCTCATCTGTGGCGGACCGCTGGGCGCCGGCATGCAGGAGATCTACCAGGTCACCTCTGCCCTCAAAGCACTGCCGTTCTGCCGGGACATCGCGGTGCTGACCGATGCGCGCTTCTCCGGCGTTTCCACGGGCGCGTGCATCGGTCACATCTCGCCCGAGGCACTGGCCGGCGGCCCGATTGGCCGGGTGCGCGACGGCGATGTCATAGGCATCACGATCGACCGCAAGGCGCTGCACGGCGAGGTGCATCTGCTGGGCGAACTCCGGGATGGAGATGTGGTGCGGTTCGATGCCGAGGAGGGTGAGCGTGTGCTGGCTGCCCGGCAGCCGCGCGAGGACCTGGCGCCGCACCCCGATCTGCCCGATGACACGCGGCTATGGGCGGCACTGGTGCAGGCTTCTGGCGGTGTGTGGGGCGGGTGCGTGTACGACGCCGACGCAATCTTCACCCGTCTGGCGAGCGAGCGCAGCACGTGATTGCGTGAAGCACGCGCGCGCCTCAACACGCCGTCTCGCGCGTCGCAACACCATGGAACGGCAAAGATTCGATTCTGACGGAAGAGGAGCATCCAACAGGCATGAAGCTCTACAACACACGTCGCGGCATTCTGTTGACCGAAGATGATTCGACCTTTTACACGCTGGGCGTCGGGTCCTGGGATGACGTGTTGACCAGCGACGATCTGCCAGCGCTGTGTGCGGCGGCGATCAGCGGGCCCGTGGTGACCGCGCCCACCGACGAAGCTCTGCTGGCGCCCATCGGGTCGCAGGAGGTGTGGGCTGCGGGTGTCACCTACTTTCGCAGTCGCAGCGCGCGTATCGAGGAGTCAAAAGACGCCGGCGGCGGAACCTTCTACGACCGCGTGTACGAGGCCGAGCGTCCCGAGTTGTTCTTCAAGGCCACAGCGCGCCGCGTGATCGCGCCGGGTGGCAACGTGCGCGTTCGAAGCGATGCGAAATGGTCGGTGCCCGAGCCGGAGCTGACGCTCGTCATCAATCCCAAAGGCGAGATCGTCGGCTACACCATCGGCAACGACATGAGTTCGCGCGACATTGAAGGCGAGAACCCGCTGTACCTGCCGCAGGCCAAGGTGTACGACGGCTCCTGCTCGATTGGGCCGCGCGTTCTGCTCTCGCCGGAGCCGCTGGCGAAGTCGACCGCCATCCGGCTCACCATCACGCGCGCTGGCGAGCCGGCGTTCCAAGGCGAGACCACCCTGGCCGAGTTGAAGCGTGACCCGCAGGAGCTGGTCGGCTACCTGTACCGCGACAACAGCTTCCCAGCCGGTGCTCTGTTGCTGACCGGAACCGGCATTGTTCCAGCAGATGACTTTACGTTGCAAAGCGGAGATGTGGTCGAGATCACGATCGACCCCATAGGCACGCTGCGCAACACCGTTGCCTAGCCGTTCGACAACTTTCGCGGACCTCGGCTACCGCTCTCTGCGAAGCTTCGCGGAGAGCAGCCCACAGCTCGTGTGAAGGCGGTGCTGAAAGCACTTCCAGACTGAAAGCCAATGCTTAGCGCGATCTCGCCGATGGTGTGAACGCCGCGTCGTAGTTCATCTTTGGCGAGCGCGATGCGCCAATGCTGTAGATACTCGATCGGGCCCACGCCAATCACTCTGGTGAATCGCGCCGCGAAGGACGACCGCGACGAGCCACACAGGCGTGCCAGTTCCGCCGTGGTCCATGCGTGGGCGACGTCGTCGTGCATCGCATTCAGTGCGCGTGCCGTAACCGGATCGGACAGGCCGGCCAGCAGACCACGCTGATGCTGTGCCGCGCCAAAGGCGCCACTGCGCAGGATCTCAATCAGCGTGAGTTCCATGAGCCGCGCGATGACGAAGTCGCTGCCGGCGCTGCGCCTCTCTGACTCCGACTGGTTCATCGCGAGCAGGGCGCGCACCTGTGTCGATGCCGTGTTGGTTGCACTTAAATGGACCACCTGCGGCAGCAGGCCGGTTAGCAGATCCTCGTTCGCAGTGTCGAAGACGAACTTGCCTCCCGCCAAGACCGCGCTTGGACCCTCGCCTGAACCAAGCTGCGCGACTGCGCCGGCACCGGTGATGAGCGCTTCACTGTTCACTGCTTCCACTCCCGGCCCCGATTGCAAGCGAAACGGCGTCGAAGTCCGAACCAGGACAAAGCTGTCCTGCTGAAGCGAAATCGGGTGAGCGTCTGGCAGGGCAAGTTCGCACGCGCCGCGCTCTACGCGGCAGAAGAGCAGGTCGTTGTGCGCGTGAAATTGCAGGCTCCAGTTTGCAGTCGCCTCCACACGGGACCACAGTGTGGCACGGGGCCGCAGCAGCGAGACAAGATCAACAAACGCACCCACGCAGCTTTGGATGATCGATAAAGAACTTCGGCGTCGGCGTTATCGATCTCTGCGGAGTGCCGGCCTAGAGTGAACCGTGCGCGGGAAAAAGCACCACGCGAAGGAGATCACAATGACCGACGAAGCACTGCAGCAGATTTGGAAAACCTACCAGGACGCATGGTCCGACGTGCCGGCTGAGCGCTGCGCCGAGTTGCTACGCACTACCTTGTCCGACGACATCGCTTTCTCGAATCCTGACTCGGGAGGCCAAGGCATCGAGAGCATGATCGCGCACGTTCAGGACTTCCAAAAGCAATACCCAGGCTGCTACTTCCGCAGCAATGTATTGCGGCAGCAGCACGGACAGTTGCTGGCGTCGTGGACACTGTTTGACCGCGACGACGCGCCGCTGGTGAACGGGTTCAGCTATGGGCGCTTCGACGAAGAATCGAATCGGCTGACACAACTGGCCGGGTTCTGGAAGCTGTAGGGAGCAAGCAAAACGGGCCGATTTCTCGGCCCGTTGTCGCTCGCGGATGTGAAGCGTTTACTGCATGCCTACCGTGCTCTTGGGTGGCAGCGGCGCTGGGGTCTCCATGCGCGGCAGCATCTCCGGCCGGGTTGCGGCGTTGTAGGCGAACCAGGCTTCGATCGCCGCACCCTGTTCCACATCCCCGGCCTGCACGCGGTCGTACAGGTCCATGTTGCTGTGGTGTGTGCGCGTGCCGTACTCCAGCGGGTCCTGCATGAAGCCGATGCCGTCCAGGCCGATGTAGGAAAAGCTGGTCGAGTCCGTGCCGCCGGGCGCTACGGTCGGGCCGGCCGTAACACCGGTGACTGCCTCAATGCCGAGATCGCGAATGGGTGCGATCCACGAGCGGAAGATGGCCGCGAGCTGGTCGTTACCCAACGCCTGCACGGCGCGGAAGCGGCCCGAGCCTGAGTCGTCGTTGAAGTACACATCGAATTTCGCGTACTCGGGCGTCTGCTTCATGGTGTCGCGCGGGGCGAAGTGCTTCTGCACGTACGCCAGCGAGCCATACAGGCCTTCCTCTTCGCCGCCCCACAGCGCCACGCGCACGGTGCGCGCCATGGGCTTGTGCATCGTTGCGAGCACACGCATCGCTTCCAGGGCCACGGCCGAACCCGTGCCGTTGTCGGTGGCTCCGGTGCCGCCCTGCCAGCTATCGAAGTGACCGCCCAGCATCACGACTTCATCCTTCTTCGTCGTGCCCGGAATTTCTCCGATCACGTTGAACCCCATCAGGTCGTCCTTCTGGTACTCCACCTGAATGTCGAAGGTGAGCTTGGGCGCGGCGTTGTGCTGCACCAGCCGAGCGATGCGGTTGTACTGCTCCGGCGTGATCGCGACCAGCGGCGGCCCGACGGGATCGTTGGGGTTCTGCGATCCGCCGTAGCTAGCGAACACCGTTCCGCCGTCACCGTTGTAGCCGTAGTTCACACCGACCAGGACGCCTTCGTCCTTCAGGAACTGGTTGATCTGGTTGCGCAACACCATGCCTGAAGGCGCGGCTGTGCTGAAGGCCTGGTTGGGATTGGGCACTGCGCTAGCTGGTGGTCCGAAGCGGTTCATGTGCGCCGGATCGGGCGTGAGCGTGCGCTGCTGAATCTCCTCGTCGGAGAGGCGATGCGCCTCGACCGTCGTGTGCATCTCGATGACCTTGGGCTCGGCGAGCAGGACGATCTTGCCGCGCAGCTTGCCCTTCCACTTTGCAAAGTCTTGCGGTCCGCGGATGGGCGCCAGCACCACGTCGCCAGTCACGGGGCCGTCCGTGCCGGGCGTCCACGCCAGCGGAAAGCCGATGAGCGAAGCGTACGCGGGCGACTCGAGCGCGCCGTAGTACTTCTTGATCTGCCAGCCGTTGCCGAACGGTCCCCACTGCTCCAGATGCACATTCTGCAGGCCCCACGCCTTCATCTGCTGCATGGCCCATTCGGCTGCGGCGCGATGGTTGCGGCTGTTGTTTACCCGCGGGCCGTAGACCTCACTGATGTAGTACAGGCTCTCCATTGCCTGCGACCGGTTGAACGCTTCGCGCTTGATCGCGGTCAGTGCATTCAGGTCAACCCGGTCACCGCCGGCGCTGTCCTGCTGCGCCGTTGCGCTGCTCAAGACGATGGCTGCCGCACACACGGTGCGAAAGAGCTTCTGCTTACTGCGATGCATCTGTGGATCTCGCTTTCTGTAACGGGGTCAGATTGGAGCAGAGGGCACTGCATGAAAAAGCCCGCTACCGCGGTGGAACGGTAACGGGCCGGTTCTCGCCAGGCGGAGCTAGAACGAGACCTTGAAGGCAAACTGCACGTTGAACGGCTCGCCGAAACCAATCCCAGGTGCGTTGGCACCGTTGCGGGTATTGGTGATCGTGCCAAAGCTGCCGCTGGTGATGTTGGAGACGGACGGCGCAGCAAAGTTGTTGAAGTTGAAGATGTTGAACACCTCGGCACGGAACTCGGTGTTGACGCGCTCGGTGACCGGGGTGCGCTTGAACACGGAGAAGTCGATCGTGCGGAAGTTCGGTCCGATGAATGAGTCACGAACCTCATTGCCGTAGGTGCCTGCCGTGGGAACGGTGAAGGCGCCGTTATTTTGCAGGTAGCGATACGACCGTGCAGTCGAAGTGGTGGTGTTGAGGACGAGGCCCGTGTACGGGTTCACCGCAGGGTTGTAGTTCGGGCGATCCTTCAACTGAAAGGTCTTGCTGTTGTCTCCGCTAACCAGCGGATTCAGCGGCAGACCGCTGGAGTAGGTGTACAGCGCGTTCAACTGGAAGCCGCCGGTCAGGCGCTGCAGCGAACGCACCAGTGTGGGCACGGTGTAGAAGATGTTCCCGTTGATTACGTGGCGTGCGTCAAACGTACTCAGACCGTAATCCTGGTGCAGGTTGTAGCTGTTCATGGGCGTGGTCGGCGACGAGCCGTCGTCCATGGACTTGCTCCACGTGTAGTTGAAGACCCACGACAGGCCCTTGTAGTTCGCTCCGCGCACCGTTGTCTGCAGAGAGTTGAAGTTGGACGAGGCCGCGCCCTGCAACTGGTTGATGCCCTGCAACTGCGTGCCCACGAACGCCGCGTTCTCGTTGGTGAAGCTGGTGACGTTGGCGTAAGGACGCGCAGCGTAAGCACCCGTGCCAATAGCACGTGGCTGGTTCAGGTCGATCAGCATGGGCAGGCGGCGACCCTCGGTGCCCACATATCCCAGGGTGAACAGCAGGTTTTTCGAGAGCTGCTGCTCCACGTTCAAGCTGAAGACATCGGAGTACGGCATCTTGATGTTCGGATCGACACCGACTGCACCGACCGTCGGTGCAGATGTGCCGACGAACGGGTTCACGTTCACTTGCCACGGTCCTAGGTTGTTGTTGATGTACACCACCGCTGCATCCGGACCGGCGGGGTTGTTCTGCGCGTATGACGCACCGCCGTTGGTGCTGGTTCCGTACACGTAGGTGTACGCACCCGGCACGTCAAAGAAGCGTCCCCAGGATCCGCGGAGCACGGTCGAGTTGTCATTGTGGAACGAGTAGGAGAAGCCCACGCGAGGCGCGACCGCGAAGAAGTAGTTGTTGTACAGTCCCTTCTGGAAACCAGGAGTGCTGCCCGGTACAAAGCTGTACACATCGTCGCGCTCGGCACTCACCACACCTGGAACGGTATAGCGCAGGCCGAGGTTCAAGTTCAGGTGACTGTTGACGCGGAAGTCGTCCTGCGCCCAGGCTTCCTCGGTGTTCAGCAAGTACACGCGTTGCAGGTTGCCGTTCAGCAGCTTGGCACCGGACGAACTGGAAGGTGTGCCTGCAAGGAAGTCCGAGACATACGCGAGCTGAGCGCAGGTGACCAGGCTGGTGCTAAGACCGTACTGCGCGACCACAGAGCTGTACGCAGCGTTAGCCGCAGCATTGCACGTGGTGCCTTGGCGGCCGGTGCTTGTGTTCGTGAACCAGGGGCCGCGCGTCCCGTCAAAGGTAAAGCTGCCGCGTGAGTTGGAATAGTACTTAAAGTTCACGTTCATCCGGCGGTACTCGCCGCCGAACTTCAGGTTGTGCCTTCCCAGTGTCCAGTGCAGCGTGTCGGTTATGTGGCCGGTCACGTCGATACGGCCGGAGGGCTGCGTGGCGCCAGTGATGTCAAAGGTATTGATGGAGATGGTCGGCGCACCGGCGGCGATGATGCCGGACAATCCAAGGTTCAGGCCCGCGTTGGTGCCGGGATTGAAGCTCTGGTCGGCGTCATTGAACGTCTGCAGGAAGTAGTTGGTGCCCAGCGTTAACTGGTTCAGCACCTTGGGGCTGAAGGTGTAGTTGTCCACCACGCTGAAGTTGTGAATGTGCATCGGCGCAGTCTGGAAATATTCCGCGTAATAAGATGAGGTCGGCGCGGTCTGCGTACCGGTGGTGCCTAGGTAGCGGAGCGATAGCGTGTGGCGATCGCTAAAGTGGTGATCCAGCTTGATGATGCCGTTGTAGCTGTTGTAGTTGGACAGCCCCTGCGGCAGGAAATTGTTGCTGGCCGCGGCGGCAACCTTCGTCGAGTTCGGAAAGAGCAGGCCGTACAGATTCTGGCTGAGTTGGGTCGGCGTACGGCGGAAAGCCGGGTTCGCCATGAACGACGTTGCTGCCGCAACCCACTGATCGCTCAGCACGGTGTCGACGATGGCGGTGTTGATCTTAGCGATCTGGAACTCGCCCGCCACGAATAGGAAAGTGTGATCGCGCCACAATGGTCCGCCCAGCGTGAAGCCGCCCTGGTGATTTCGCAGCAGGTTCTTCTTCGAATTCGGAGCGTTCACCGGCGAGATAGCCGCAAAGAACTCATTACGGTCGTAGTAGAAGATGTCGCCGTGAACCTTGTTCGTACCGCTGCGTAGCACCATGTTGCTGTTGGCACCTGCGTTGCGGCCCTGGTCGGCTTCGCCGCCAGCCTGCATGGAGAACTGGTCGATGGCCTCGATCGGGATCAGGCCACCGGCAACGCTGGCGATCCCGCCCTGGTTCGAAGCAACGATACCGAGCCAGGAGTCCACGTTGTCCGCACCGTCCACCTGGAAGTTGATCGAGGTGGTGCGCTGGCCGTTGACCGAATTGGTCAGTGCGGATACTCCAGGCGCAAAGTGCGTTAGACGGGTGAAGTCGCGCCCGTTCAACGGCATGTCCTGCACCGCTTTGCTGTCGATCACAGCGACCAGAGCGCTGGATTCGGTGTCGGTCTGCACGGCTGCATTGGCAGCCACGTCGACCACGGTGCTTTCACCGCCAAGGCTCAGCGTCACGTCTTGCGAAACAACCTTGGTCACCTGCACGTCGATCTTTTCAATCGTTTTGCTTGCAAACCCCGAAGAGGTGATCGTCAGGTTGTAGAGGCCCGGCGTAATCTCCGGAAAGCTGTAGACGCCCGCGCCATTCGTCTTGCTCTGCAGCGTTGTCCCTGTAGCTGGGTTACTAAGCTCCACCGCAGCGCCGGACACCACTGCACCTGAGCCGTCGCGGACGGTTCCGGTCACGGTTCCGCGGAAGGTTTGCGCACCGGCAAGGGTGCACACAACGGCGAGCGGGGCTACAAAGCTGAACTGCAACGACTTCGACAACATACAGCGGGACCTCCAACAACGTTCTGGAGACGCGACGGGGCGCTCGCGTCCGAATACGGGAGCCGCATGGCTTTAAAAGCCTGCGAGCCTTTCGGCGACGACAAAACCGCAAAATAGGTGAAGTTTTCACACTCTAGTCTTATTGCCGCTGTCGTTGCAACTGCCACCGCCGACTTTCGTTGGCTTTTCGGCCCCGAGCACCGCGCGGAGTGCAGATTAGGCGGGCAAAAGGCCTAGAGGAACCAGATCAGTTACGAGCGCCTGCAATGCCTCGACCTGGTGACTTCGTGCACAAAGGCGGGAGCAGGCGGGCCGTAGGGGCTTACTGATAACGTATTCCTAGTGGCGATTCCGTTCGAGCTCTTCCTATTTCCGGTTCTTGCCACTCTGGCTGGCGGCCTGCTGGCCGTGCGTTTCCGGCGCTGGTTGCACCTGCTGCTGGCGCTGGGTGCGGGCCTGCTGCTGGGTGCGGCATTTCTTGACCTGTTGCCCGAGGCGATCGTCCTGGGAAGCGCGTCCGGTCACCCGGTGAGCCAGGTGACGATGGTCGCCCTGCTCTCCCTGTTGGGATTCTTTGCCCTCGAATCGGTGTTAGACAGTCTGGCTGCACGCGGCGATGGGCGCCTACCACGCGTCTCCGCCGGGCACATCGGCGGCGCCATGCTCATCTTCCACAGCCTTCGAGACGGCATGGCGATCGGAGCGGCCTTTGCTGCGTCGCATCCGGCGGGGTACGCCGTGGCGGTGGGCATTGCCGCCCACGATCTGGGAGACGGCGTAAACACGGTATTGCTGACCACCGGCGGCAAGAAGCCCAGGTCCGTCGACTATGGATTTCTGCTGGCGGATGCGATTGCGCCGTTTGCGGGCGGCCTGTTTGCGCTGCGCTGGTTTTCCAGCGTCACCAGTTCGGTGGTCATGCTGGCCGCTGCTGCGGGCTTTTTCATACAGATGGCGGCAAGCGACTTCCTGCCGGAGGTGCGTCGCTCCACCGCCTCGCGGACCTACGTGATGCTGTGCGTGCTCAGCGGGGTCGGGCTGATTTACCTGGCAAACAGGCTCTTACTGGGTGTGCGATAGGTCGCAGAAGGTTAGCCGCCTAATGGCAGGCAGCACACCGGCCAGAGAGGAACAGCTCGTGTGCGGTGGCGGTGAAGCCTTGCGGCAGCTTGGCGTGGAACTCAAAGCCGCAGCCTTCCATCTCGTACACCTTGCCGCACTCGTTGCAGTGGAAGTGGTGATGGTGCGCTTTGCCTGCAACCTCGTACCGGGCGGGCATGCCTGGGAGCGTGACTGCCTGTAGCCAGCCGTCCCGCTGCAGGCTGGCGATGTTCCGGTACACCGTGGCCAGGCTCAGAGTTCGGACTCCACGCTGCGCCGCCTGCAGAATCTCTTCCGGCGACAGCGGTCGGCCGGCGGCCAGAATGGCCGCGCGGATCGCCTCTTTCTGGCGGGTATTGCGGACCGCTGCGGCATTGCTAAGGGTGGAACCCTGGTCAGCTTCCGGCGTGTCACGCAGAGCGGTCGAGCCGGAAGTGAATGCATTGGACTGCGGCATAGGACTGGTTCGATTGTACTGCGATCTGCTTTGCAATTAGCTGATTGCGACACCGGGTGAGCAGGCTGGGCAAGGTCGACCCGGCCTGCAAAGCGTCGCCGTGCTGTTTACGATTGCATCCGGCCAGGTGGCAAACCTAGCACCCGTCGAGCTAGTCGTGGCGGAAGTGCACTAGCCGCAGGGCATCATCCAGAAATTCGTTCACCTCGAAGCCCAGAACGCTGCCGCCCAACGACCCGGCGTAGCCGGTTGCGGCATCACCGAAGTTGCGGTCGCGCTGCGGGTAGTACGCCATGTTCGCTCCGGCTGCAGCGGCGTAGCCCAGCAGCAGTGGCGCATTCAGCGTGTTGTGGCCGCTGTCAGTCCGTGTAATCAGGACACGCGTGGCCGCGTAGACTGCGCGGTTGATCAACTTATGCTGCCGGCCCAGAACGTAGTAGCGGGGATCGTCTCGGAAGATTGGATCGAACACGGCCATTGTCGCCAGATCCTGCACGGCTCCGCGCGCAAACGAGGCGCCGACACGCTGCCCGTATGGACCCCAACCCTGGCCGTAGTGCGGCTGCGAATCGATGGCCTGCGACCATGTGGCCGAAAGCACGCGGCTGAGCATCGTGAACGGGCTTACCTCCTGCCGAAACGCAAAGGCGACCTTGCTGCCTGCGGAAAGAGGAACCGCACCCTGCCCGGGAAGAATGATGATGGTGTACTTGGGGGCGATCGGCTGATTCGGCGCGGGTAGGTGCGGCGAGGCGGACTGGCCCTCTGCGGCGCCATCAAGGGTGGCGCTGGGTGCGTCGGGCAGACCAGACAAGGCTTCGGACGGCTCCATCGCAGCGCTGGAAGAGAACGCGGGTGCGGCCGTTGCTTCCGCCAGCAGCGTAGCGTTCACGGCAGCATGGGGCGTGCTGAGATCGACGGCCTGTGCGCTTGCTGCGGAATCTGCCTGGCACGCGGCGATCGCCGGAATAGAGATTGCGCACACCGCGGCGGCACACAAAGATGAGAAAAGCGCAGGGCGCATAGGTCAGGGTCCTTCGAGCAAAAGTGTTGCCGTTCGTTTTCCTTTGGAGTCGTGCCGTCGCGGTTCCGTTGCATTTTCACCATAGGAACGGCCCTCTGCAGACGTTGGCAGAATCGGAACCCGTGATCCTGACGCGACGGGAAAGAGATTTTCTCGTCGCAGCAGCACCGTATCCGGCGCGGTTGCCCGGCGTATCTAGGCCGGCACTGTGCACGCGATTGTGGTGCTCGTGCCGTAGCGGCGGCTCCTGCCTGTGGATTACGCTTCCCTTGCAATCGGAATTTTGTGCCCGCTGGTCGCGTGTGCGGCGCAAACACGAGGAGGCACTAACATGAACGGACCGGACCAGCCCACAGGCGCGCCACGCAGCAACTTCGAGCAGGACCTGCGCAATGCCGCCGCACGCGCGGACGAGGAACTGCAGCGGCTTATCCGCTACCTGAACGATGAGGTGGTTCCCGACGTGCGCAAGCATAGCTCCGTCGCGCTCCGATCCGCTTCGGAAGGTCTGCGTTCCCTTGCCGAAAAGATGGAGCAGGGCAATCGGCGGTGACCGGCCGGTGTGCGCAGGGCCAGCAACACCACAAGCTGGTGGCGCCCTGCGCTGACGCTGCGGCGAACCTGCGAACGCCTGACGCAACACACTCGTGGCACGTCCGCGCCGACCGCCTCCGCACGGCGGCGGGCGTGTTGCTGGCCATGTTCGTACTGCTGCTGAGTGGATGCCACAAAAAGGTGCAGCGCAGCCGCAACACCTACCCTGCTCCGCCACCGGTGCGCCGTTCGCCTTCGGCAGGTGAAGGTTCCGCGCGCCGCACGCCCACGCCCGCGCCGCCCAGCCGCACCGTTCCGCGCACCGACGATAACGCGGTTCCGACCGGCAGGGTTGAGACGGGCCTGGCCAGTTGGTATGCACCCAGCGGACATCGCAGTGCGAATGGTGACGTGTACGACGGCAACAGCCTGACCGCGGCGCATCGCACGCTGCCTTTGGGAACGCTGCTGCGTGTGACGAATCTTGCCACCGGACAAACGGTGGACGTGCGCGTGACCGATCGCGGTCCGTTTGTGCGCGGGCGTGTGCTGGATCTTTCCACCGCCGCGGCCAAGGCATCGGGCGTGTACCGCATGGGCGTCGCGCGCGTGAGCATCGAGATCCTGCAGATGCGGCCCGATGTTTCGCCCACGGGACGGTGGTGCGTGCAGGTCGGTGCGTTTGTGGACCAGGGGAACGCCGACAGATTGCGCGCCGACCTGTCGCGGCAATACAGCACTTCGGCCAAGGTGATCGAGTTTGCGGGGGCTACGGGGATGTGGGTCCGCATCAATCCCGTCAGTAGCGACCGTGCTCACGCGACAGCCATCGCGCAGAGCATTCGAGTGGCCGAGCCGGATGCGCAGGCGTACCTCGTGCGGCTGGATTAGGCTTCTTCCCGATGCCGCGAGCCTAGCGGCCGAAGAGTTCCATCAGTTCCTGTGGCGGCACCACTTCCAGTTGCGCGTAGGTGCATGCGGCGGGCGGCTTGTCCGTGCGCCACCGGCGAAAGTGGGCCAGGTGGCGAAACCGATTGCCCTGCATGTGTTCGTAGGCGACCTCGACCACCAGCTCCGGCCGCAACGCGATCCAGCTCAGGTCTTTGTGCTGGTTCCAGCGTGACTTGGCTCCGGGCACGCGCTGTTCCGCGTTGCTCGAGGTGTCCGCGTCGGAGCCTGACCAATGTGCCCACGGGTGGTTCTCGAGTGCGTTCTTGCGGTAGGGCGCGAGCTTGTCGACCAGGTCCCGGCGCTTCGCCTCGGTGAAGCTGGCGCACACGCCCACGTGCTGCAGCGCGCCGGCATCGTCGTACAGGCCCAGCAACAGCGAGCCCACGTGCGTGCCTTCGCCGTTCTTGTGCCAGCGAAAACCCGCGACCACGCAGTCGCAATCGCGCTCGTGCTTCACCTTGAACTGGGTGCGCTTGTCCGGCGCATACAGCCCGTCCAGCGGCTTCGCAATCAGGCCGTCCAGGCCCGCGCCTTCGAAGCGGCGAAACCAGTCCTCGGCAACGGCGATGTCCTCGGTCGCCGGTGTCAGGTGCAGCGGTGGCTTTGCGTCGCGCAGCAACTGCTCCAGCTCGCGGCGGCGTTCGGCGAAGGACGTCTGCTGCATGTCGCGATCGTCCAGGGCAAGCAGGTCGAAGAAGACGATGCTGGTCGGCGTCTGCTCCGCCAGCAGCTTGATCCGCGAGGCGGCGGGGTGGATGCGGAGTTGCAGCGCGTCGAAATCGAGCGCGGTGCCGCCATGCGCGTCGGCGCGTGCGATGACGATCTCGCCATCCAGCACGCAGCGCGCGGGCAGTTGCTCCAGCAGCGCGGCACGCAACTCTGGGAAGTAGCGATCCAGCGGTTTGCCGTCGCGGCTCTGAATCAGCAGGTCGTCGCCATCGCGAAAGATGATCGTGCGAAAGCCATCCCACTTCGGCTCAAACTGGAAGCCGGGCGCGGTCGGAATCGCGTCGATGCGCTTGGCGAGCATGGGCAGCACGGGTGGCTGGATGGGGTAAGCCATGCCTGCAAGCCTACATCCGCACGGGCTCGCCGCGCGTTTCGCTGCGGGCCAGCCGCATCAGCAGAAAGACCAGAAGCAGTGCGCCGAAGTACAGGTATGACTGCAGCACGTTCCAGCCCACCTTTGCGGACAGGAACTGGTGAATCGGGCTGAGCGCATTGCAGGTGAGGAACGCCGCGAGTGCCAGCAGCCACGGCCGCCGCACCTGCCACGCTCCATACGCGAACCATGCCCAGGCCAGCACGGCGAAGACGACGCCGTAGTGGTGTTCCCAGGCCATGGGCGAGGCGGCGACGCTGAGGATTGTCATCGCGCCCAGGTCACCCGCTGATCCACGCAACTTGCCCCACGGAAAGAACAGGCCAAGCGCGGTCAGCAGCAGGGAAGTGAGTACCGTGGCGCGATAGATCCACGGAATGTTGGGCGAGTAGACGAACGGATGGTACGGCAGGTTCTCGCCGTGGAAGGTCATGCGGTTCAGCGTGCCAAACATGCTCTGGTTGGCGAAGTGCGACTGCGCCTTGTGACTCAGCGAAGCGAGGATGCCGATGTAGTCCAGGTTGTTGTGCGCGCCGAAGTACGCGAACGAAATGGCAAAGAGCACACCGGCGAAGATCAGGCAGCTTGCCAGCGCTCCCCACTTTTTCCGCAGAGC
This sequence comes from Terriglobus aquaticus, assembly GCF_025685415.1. Classification (NCBI taxonomy): domain Bacteria; kingdom Pseudomonadati; phylum Acidobacteriota; class Terriglobia; order Terriglobales; family Acidobacteriaceae; genus Terriglobus; species Terriglobus aquaticus. Next base: position 2,910,897 of record NZ_JAGSYB010000001.1, on the reverse strand, counting down.
CATCCACACCACCAGCAGAACGAACTGCGGCTTCACCATCGTCATCGCGGCGATCAGCACGCCCGCTGCGCGTTCCGATCCGCGCGCCCAGGCCCACAGCAGCGCGGCAAAGGCGCACGACAGAAAGGTGCTTGCATTGCCCAGCGCATACCCCTTGAACAGTGGGTAAAACCCAGCCCAGATCACCGCAACTGCAAGCACCGAAGCGAACGAGAGCGAACCTCCGCGACGGCGCAGCTCCACGCGCGCCAGCAGGAGCGAGAACCCGAGTACGCCCCAGCACGCCAGCCAGCTCAGCACCGCGAGGATGCGGAGTTCATGCGGCTGCAGGCCGATCTTGCGCAGCAGCACCATGGGCAGCAGCGACGGCAGGGGATAGATCAGCGTGTCGTACAGCTTGGCGTAGTAGATGGGCTCGTTCGGATGGTCGTGAAAGTAGTCCAGCGACTTAAGCATGGGCAGCCACGAATCAGTCCATTGCCGCACGTGCACGAAGCTGATCCAGTCGCCCTTCATGTTGGCGGGACTGCCCAGATGGAGCAAGTGGTACACCGCCCAGATGCCGACGTTAACCAGCAGGAACGAGCCCAGCGCGTACCAGAGCAGGCGTTTGTCGTGCGATTCAGGATGCTCAAAATCCATGGGTGTCTTTATGTTCTCACCGCGCGATGTGCGCCGCGCTACAATCCGGTGCATCCACCAAGATCCATCCGGAAACGACGGAGAACGTGTATGTCCGATCCGCAGTTTGTGTCCTCGCCTGAACCTGTCGCAACCGCCGCTGTTCCCCCTCTCACGTACGGCCCTGGTGTGATCCCACCGCGGCAGGATGAGTATGACTCGGTGCCGCCGCTCAGCCAGGGGCAACGCGTGATCGACACTTTTTTCGCGCCGTCCCGCACCTTTGCGGACATCCGTCGAAACCGTTCGTGGTGGCTGCCGTACATCCTGCTTGTGCTTTGCAGCCTCGTATTCGGCGCAGCCGTGCAGAAGCGCGTGGGACCAGACACGCTGGCGGAAAACGCTATTCGAAACAACTCATCGCAGGCAGCGAAGTTTGAGAACATGCCAGCCGACCAGCGCGTCGGAGCGATGAAGATGACCAGCACCTTCATGCGGGTAGGCCTGTTTTCAGGCCCGATCTCGTTCCTGATCTTCCCGGCCTTCCTGGCGCTGCTGATCTGGGTGGGCTGCAACTTCATCCTGGGCGGCAGCTCAACCTATCCGGGAATGTTCGCGGTCGCAATGTATGCCGCCCTGCCAGCGCTGCTGTTCTACGCCATCATCATCGCGACGCTGTTTGCAGGCGACCCGGAAAATTTCAACATCAACAACATGGCAGGTACCAACATCGGGTACTACCTGCCTACAGGCACCGGGCCGTTTCTGAAGTCGCTGCTCTCTTCTATCGACGTGTTCAGCATTTGGCAGGCTTTTCTGCTGGGGCTGGGTGGCGCGATCGTCGCGCGCGTGAAGAGGTCGAGCAGCCTCGCCATGGTCTTCGGCGTATGGCTCCTCTTCATCCTGGTCAAGGCGGGGATCGCGGCAATCTGATGACCCCGGTGCGTCCGCGCCGCGAGTCGAACCCGGTATCGTGGAACGGATGAGGCGACGCTTGATCGAAACAGGGCTGGCTGCGGTCAGCCTTGTCTCGCTGCTGGCCACGTTTGCGATTGGGAGCCACTGGCCGCTGGTGGGCGATTCGGTGCTGATGCACTACGTGGTGTGGCTCACAGGACACGGCTTCGCACCGTACCGTGATGTGGCAGAGATGAACCTGCCGCTGACCTACATCAGCGAGCAGGCCGCGATGACGGTGTTCGGCGCTGGCGCTGCAGGCTGGCGGCTGTATGACGGATTTCTGGTGCTGGCTGCGGTGGCATGCAGTTGGCACATGCTGCGTAGCCGTGGCTCTGCCGCAGGCCTGTTCGCGGGCGCGCTGTTCGCCACGGTCCATCTGCAGGATGGCATTCATATGGCCGGCCAGCGCGACTTGCTGGTAACGGTGTTGCAGGTTGCGGCCGGTTGCGCTCTGCTGGGCGGCGGGTTCTGCGACGCGTCCACCTCGCCGGAGACGCGGCCGCAGCTTCGGCAGTTTGGGATAGCAGGCCTCTTTGGCGCGCTGAGCACGGCGGCGGCGTGCATCAAGCCGCCGGCTATCCTGTTCCCGATTGCTGTGCTGGTTTGGCTCTGCGTTTCCGGGCGGAAGGGGGTTGCGGCAAGGCGATCCGTTGCCGTGGTTGCGGCCGCGATTCTAGGCGGCTGTGTGCCTGTGCTGCTGTGCGCGGCGTACCTGCACCACTTCGGAGCGACAGGCGCGTTTCTGCACGACCTCAGCGGATTGATCGCCTACCACGCCAGTCTGGAGCGCCGCTCAATCGGGTTTCTGCTGGGGCACATGTGGTCGCCGGTGCTGCCGTTCCTGCTGCTTGCAGCATTGGCAGCATGCACTCGGGCACGCATATGGTGGATGCCCACGGACACGCTATTCGCGCTAGGTGCGGCGGCCGGGCTGGTCTCGTACGCGATCCAGGGCAAGGGTTTTCCCTATCAGCGCTACCCGTTTCTGCTCTGGGTGTCCTTATTGTGCGGATCGAGGCTTTGGGCGGTGCTGCAGGACTTGGACATCGCACCGAATCAAGGTTCTCAGTCAACGGTGCGGCCTCGCCTCTCAGTCACGGCGACTCTGGCTGCGCTGGGCTGTGCCATCGTTTTGATGGCGGTGTTTCTGATGCGGAGCTCGCACTTCAGCCACGCGGACCCTTATGCGGATCTGCGACACGACTTGGTCGCACGCGGCGCTACGCCCTTCGACCGGCGAGTGCAGTGCCTGGACACGGCGGGCCCATGCATTGGAGCCATGTACGAAGCGCGGCTGACGCAAACCACTGGCTTCCTCTACGACTGCTACCTGCTGGACGGCAGCAAGCCTGTCGTGCAGCAACAGCGCGCACTGCTGCAACAGGAGTGGACTGAGCGCCCACCGCAGATCGTTGTGCTCACGGACAGCAACTGCTTCACGGGCGCGCGAACCTTTGACAAGTACACCGGCTGGCCGTGGATGCAGAACACACTGGCGGAGTACGACGTGCTTCTGGAGCGCCACCCGGTGCAGCCACTTCGGCTGTGGAGCCGGCCCGAGCAGCCCTATGCCTACCGCATCCTGCAACGCCGCGGCGCGCGAATGCCTCAGTAGCCATCCTCGTTATGCGCGAGACCGGTTGTTCCCGGTCAGCAAGTGGGACCAGCGCGAGAAGCTTGGCTTCTGCAAGCGCGGAAAACTGCTGCCCAGCCTTAAGACGTGGAGAGTAATGGTCGGGGCGGAGGGATTCGAACCCCCGACCCTCTGCTCCCAAAGCAGATGCGCTACCAGGCTGCGCTACGCCCCGACTGCTTCCATTCTAGAAGATGCTTTGCGGCATGCGCCAAGTTTCCGCACCGACGCTGCCGCCGCATGCAGCGCAAGGCGTTCTTCGTGACGCGGAGCTTGGTTAGACCAGGCCGCTGCGAGAGCGATGATCGCGAATGCTGTCCTGGATGGCGAGGGCCAACGCCAGCGCATCGCGTGCGGCGGCGCCGCTGACGCGAGGCGTCTCGCGGGTGCGAACCGCGCTCAGGAAGGCTTCAATCTCCAGGCGCAAGGGCTCGCCCGGTTCTGTGGGCACCTTGCGCAGGGACAGGCCTGCCGAGGGATGCTCCGCTCCCGCCGGTCTATCCGGCTTCGCCTCCGCCGCGGCGACCTCACTCTTACCGCTGCCAGCCAGCAACGCTTCCAATTGTTGTGGGGTGAGCGATGCGGCAGCGGTCACGTCGATCATCAGCAGATCCTGTCGGGCGAAGTCGAGCGACAGATACTGGTGCGGCTGAAAGAAGCGCAGCTTGCGCACCCGCTCCGTGGAGACGCGCGACGCCGTAAAGTTGGCCACGGCTCCGGATTCAAACTCCACGCGCGCGTTGGCAATGTCGACCTCGCGCGAGAGTACGGGCAGGCCCACGGCGCGTACCTCGCGCACGGTTGAGTCGGCCAACGCCAGCACCACATCCAGATCGTGGATCATCAAGTCCAGCACCACGTCCACGTCCAGCGAGCGCGGAGTAAAGACAGACAGCCGGTGCGCCTCAAAGAACATGGGCCGGTGCAGCAGCGGCAGCGCCGCAGTCACGGCAGGATTGAAGCGTTCCAGGTGACCCACCTGCACCACGCGCGCATGCCCGGCCGCGGCGGCGAGAATGCGATCGGCATCGGCTAGCGAGGGTGCGATCGGCTTTTCGATCAGCACGTCGACGCCCGCCTCCAGCAACGCAACGGCGCTGTCCGCGTGGTGCACCGTGGGCGTGCAGACGCTTGCGGCGTCGAGGCTGAGGTTCGCCGCGAGCAGATCTGCCACCGTTGCAAAGGCTGGCAGGCCGTGGTCGCGCACAGCCAGTTCGCGCGCGCCCGGATTCGGATCGACCAGCGCGACCACCTGCACCGGCACGCCGGAGGTAGCAAGCGTCTGGTACACGCGCAGGTGATTGCGGCCAAACGCGCCGCATCCCACCACGGCGACGCGCAGCGGAACGACCGAGGCACTACTCATCGCAGCGACTTTCTGGCTGCGGATTCCGACATCGGCAGCATGGCTGAGGGAACCGGCTTGCTGCCCGGGCTGGCCGGCGAGCCTGCCGGCGATTGCAAGGTCCGGTCGAAAAATGCGAGCACCATGCCGGCCGTCTTGGTGTGCACGGCGTCACGGTTCACGCTGGGCGGATCCTGGCAGAACTGCGGAGCCACACTCACACCCTCGGGTGTGCAGGTGTCCAGAAACGTGTAGTGACCAGCGCCCTGCAGCACGGCGATCTTTGCGCCCGGCAGCCAGTTAGCGAAGCGCTCGGCGTTGCTGGCCGGCGGAGCCAGGGTGTCGGCCGCGCCAGCAACCAGGGTCACCGGCACATTCACGTAGTCGAAGGAGTCGGCAGAGAACGCCTCGCCCAGCGGCGGCGCCATGGCAAACACGGCGCGGATGCGGGCGTCCCGGTGCGAATCGCTTTCGTGAGCCAGGGCCTCGGCACTGCTCGCCCGAACGGCAGCCAGCAGCTCCGCCGGCGAGGTCGCGTTGCTGACCGAAGGAATGCCGCAGGTGGCAGCTTCGCGGTGCTGCAGGCAGTAATCGAAGAAGCGCTGCTGGTTGACACGCGCGCCGGCCAGCGCCAGAACGGTTTCGCTGCCCAGGGAATAGCCCACGGCACCGATGCGCGCCGTGTCCACATGCGCGCCAAAGGTCGCGTTGGCCAGGAGGCCATCAATTGCGTCCGACACGTCCTGCGCGCGCTCACCCCACAGCAGGGCGCCTTCGGCGGTGTAGGGCTCCAGCGTGTTGTTGCCGGGGTGGTTCACACCCAGCACCAGGTACCCACGTCGCGCCAGGGCAGGGGCGAGCCAGCCAAACTGGTCCGCACTGCCGCCCAGGCCGTGGCTCAACACCACCAGCGGCAGTTTCTCGACGCTGCGCGCCACCGAGGCATTCTGCGCCGCGATCCCGGCGTGAAACAGCGGCGGCAGTCCGGCCGGCGCGAACTCCTGCGGGTTCTCTGTCGCGGTGGCGTCCGCCGGGTACCAGACCATGCAGTGCAGCACGCCGGCAGTGGCGCCGCGCCAGTTGCGCGCGCCGCCCGGGTGAATGTCGAGCGCCTGAACCCCGGCGTGAAAGCTGCCTGGTCGCCCCTGTTCCGAAGACGGTGCGGCCGCCCGCAGCGTTGAGGCGCTCACCGCAAGACACATCGCGAGGCATCCCCGGACCACATGCTTCCAACCGTGCAATCGACCGATCATTTCCCTCCAGCAACTCCTTACGGCGAGTGGCGCGCCGTCGGCAAACCTGGTCGCGCGCACCTTTCCTAGTGTAGGACGCCGGTCTGCGCCGGAAGGGAGACCGGAGAGCGAGAAGACAGGCAAGGCGCTCGCGCTGCATCCTAGAGCGATGGCACGATCGGCGGGGTCAACGTGCTTTGCGCTGCAGCGGGACGCTCGCGCCCTGTTTCACGCGGCCCTGCAGCGGTGTTCTATTGGAGACACGCTTGCAGACAAGCTGTTTACGGGGCCAGCGGACCTCTTCGAGGGTGACCGTGCCGTTCTGCGAATGGATGGGGTCCGCCGAATCCTAGTGATCGCCATGGGCAAGGCGGCCGGCCCCATGCTGCGAGCCGTGCTTGCGCGGCAGGACATCGTGGGCGGACGCACGATCAGCGGCGTCCTGGTCGCGCCCGATCGTCCAGCCTGGCTGCCCGCGTCGGTCCAGTACTTCCGCGGCGGTCACCCAGAGCCCGACGAACGCTCGAGAGACGCGGCGGAATGCATCCTCGGAATGCTGCACGACGAACCACCGAGCGAAGGGACGTTGTGCCTGTTCCTAGTCAGCGGAGGCGCTTCCGCCATGGTGGAACTGCCGCTGGACCCGATCATTAGCGTCGAGGACACCGCTGCGTTCCACCGTGCGCTGGTGCACAGCGCGGCGCCCATCGTGCAGATCAATGCCTTGCGGAAGCACTTCTCCGCGGTCAAGGGTGGTCGCCTGGCGCTTGCCGCCCGCCACCTGCGCAGCATCAGCCTGCTGGTGAGCGATGTTCCGCCGGGACAACTGGACGCGCTGAGCAGCGGTCCCACACTGCCCGATCGCAGCACTGTCGCCGACTGCCGGGCGATTCTTCGCGAACACGATCTAAGCGGCCACTTGCCGGCCAGTGTTACGGCCTTCTTTCAAAGGGAAAGCCTGCCCGAGACGCCCAAGCCCGGCGACCTCGACCCGAATGCGCTGCTCATACTCAGCCAGGCCGATCTGGCCGAGCATGCGGCGCAGGCAGCGCGCGAACGCGGCTACTCCGCCGTGATCGACAACACGCCCGACGACTGGCCCGCCGCCGAAGCAGCGCAGTACCTGCTGGACCGCTTCCGGAGTCTCCAGTCACAGCAGGACCGGTCAGGGAAAGGCTCAGGCCGCCTATGCCTCATCAGCACGGGTGAGGTGGTGGTCAGACTGCCGCCCGGCTTGCAGGGCCGCGCGTCCGGCGGCCGCAACCAGCATTTTGTGCTGGAGACTGCCACGCGCCTTTCGGAGTCGGACGGCGACATCGCCGTGCTCTCGTGCGGCTCCGATGGCATCGACGGAAACAGCCCAGCCGCCGGCGCCGTGATCGCGTCGGCTGACTTCCGCTCTGCCGAGGCGCGGCATCGCGCGCTCGAGGCCCTAGGCCGGTTTTCTGCGCATCCGTTGCTGCGCCGCATGGGTGCCGCGATCGAGACGGGCGCTACGGGACTGAACCTCCGCGATCTGCGGATGATCCTGCGTTGAGCCGTGGAGCCGGCAGCGAGTGCGTCCGTTACGCTGATGGCATGAATCCGGAGGCTACCGAAAGCACCTCTTCTGGCCCGGCGGCGACTCCGGGCCGCATGACCCTGCGTGAGGCAGAGCTCTGGGCCGAGCAGCAGCTTCGCATCCGCGAAGATCTTCGCGACCGCGCCCGGCTGGATGCATCGCAACTGGTCGAAATCGCGACCGGCACGTCGCGTGTTGCGCGGCTGGCGCATCCGGAAGCCGCTCTGACCTCTGCCCAGCAGGAGCGATTATCCGAGCTGGTGCAGCGCCGGTTAAAAGCCGAGCCCATGCAGCATCTGCGCGGCTCCCAGGAGTTCTACGGCCGCGATTTCCGGGTGACACCCGATGTCCTCATCCCGCGGCCGGAGACCGAGGACATCGTCACCGCAGTCCTGGAATCCGTACCGGACCGCAACGCCGCGTTGCGCATCGCCGACGTGGGTACCGGCTCCGGCGCTCTGGCGGTGACGCTTGCGCTGGAACTGCCGGGGAGTCAGGTGACCGCCCTGGACATCTCACGGGAGGCGCTTTTGGTGGCCCAGCGCAATGCGGAACGGCTGGGCGCTGCGGGACGGATTCGCTTCCTGGAGTCCGATCTGTTTGCGAACTTGCGCGACGACGCTTGCTTTGACGTGATCGTGTCGAACCCGCCCTACATCCCTCTGCCGGATGCGCCGACGCTGCACGCCGAGGTGCGCGAGTTCGAGCCGAGCCTGGCCCTGTTCGCCGGGCATGATGGCATGGACGTCTATCGCAGGCTCATCCCTGAGGCCCACGCCCGCCTCTGCCCGGGAGGCCTGCTGCTGATGGAAACCGGCGGCGAGGTGACCTGGATTCTGGAGGCGTTGCGGAAAGGATTTCATGCAGTGCAGGTTCGCCCGGACCTTCAGGGGATTGCGCGCGTCGTATCGGCTCGGAGACACTAGCGAGGTTCCCGTACATCCTGGAGGTTCCGCGTGCAACGACGTCCCTGTTTTCTTGTGGTTGATCCCGAGCACGCCCGCAGTCTGTCCAGCCGCAAGCTGGTGCTGGAGACTGCAAAGTACAACGTGATTACGGCTTACTCCTGCGAAGAGGCGGTAAGCACGTTGCTGCGCTTCCCGGCTGTGGATGCCCTGATCGTGAACGGAGCTTTGTTGGACACGCACGCTTTGGGCCTGCTTGAAGCGTTGGGGCAGACGCCGGACGTGAAGCTGATCATTGTTGGCGACGGGCGACTGAGCCTTGGACCGCGCACTCCCGATGCCGTGATCGACAACTTCTCTCCGCCAAAGCTGCTGGAGGCGCTGCAGACCCTGTTCCCCAACCAAAGTAGTGAGTTGCTGGAGCATGAGGAAGACCTAGAGCGAGGGCACAGGTAGGCGGGAGGGAGCCGCTTAAAGCGGCCGACGGGGCTAGCGCGTTTCCTGCGATTGCAGGTGAAACGTCAGAGTTCCCCAGAACAGCTTGGCCCGGATCTGTACCGGGATGTGGCGCGGGTCATCGGTGTACCAGATGGTGATGGTGCCGCGGTTTTTCACCACGCCCGCATCTGCGGTGGGCTGCACGCGAATGGTGTTGAAGGTGCCGGCGGGCGTCTTTACCTCTTCGCGAGCCTCCACTTTTACCGTCACACCTACGGTGCGCATGGCGTCGGCCAGCGGCAGGTGGAGGTCCTGGCCGATCTGCAGGTTCTGCGATCCCACGTAGAAGATGCCGGACAGGGAATCGATGGAGCAGGCCGGGATCTGACCCTGCTGCTGCTTGGACGTGCCCTTGATCAGGTTGCGCTCGGTAAGAGCCTGCGTGCCCAGCGCACCGGCAGGCCGCGTCGGCGGCGCTCCCGCACCCGGCGTAAAGACCAGCTCGCTCTGGATCTTGCGGCGGCCCTCCTGGGTCTGCTTGGTAAAGCCGCCGGAACAGTTCGTCTGCGGATTGAAGGTGGACTGGAAGCGGTCGATCACCTGGTAGATCATGTTGGTCGCGCCCACGGTGTCCGCCGTGGCCTGCACGCGGGCGAGTCCGCCCTGCTGGTCCAACTGGAACTGCACCCGGCCGGCCGTAAACACGCGCCAATCTACCGTGTAGGTCAACGTCTGGTGCTGCGGGTAGCTGTAGCCCGCCGTGGGAGGCAGCACCGGCGGCGCGGTCGCGGGCGGTATGCCTTCCCTTTGCGCGCGCGCTGCTGCAGCACACGTCAGCAGGCACAGCGAAGCGAGAAGCCGGCGACGGCACAGTTGCAACAAGACTCGTTTGGCCCCTTTCGCTTCTGGGCTCGGGATGAGCCCTGGTCCGTGCTACTGCCCGGGAAGCACTCCGTGCTGACGCAACAGCAACAGCGTGATCAGCACCGCGTACAGCACAGCGGCACCTATCGCAGAATTGTACTCGCGGTGTTTGCGGTAGCGCTCCGGGGAAAACCCACCGCCCGGGTGTGCGCGATCGGTGCGCAGGTGGCGAAACGGGCTTGGGAAGAGCCGCGGCACTGCGCGCATGTACACGGCATAAGCCGGAAAGCGGCGCAGCAGGAACTGCTCCTCCGACCAGATCACCGGGCCATAAATGGCAGCGAACAGCAGAACAAACGCCAGCAGAAGCCACAGGTTGCGTCCCGCGCTGACAAAGCCCGTGGCCGCCAGCAGGCTGCCCAGGTAAAGCGGATTGCGCGTCCAGGCGTAGGGGCCTGTTTGCGTGATTTCGGCGTTCTTGTTCACGTAGCCGGCGGCGTATCCGCGCAGCCATAGCCCCGGAATCACAAGCAGCAACGATGCAAACAGCGACAGCACAGTGGGCCGCGCGAAGACGAGGAACGCGATTGCGAACAGGAACCCAAGCGGCACACGGAAGCGGCGCACGGCACGCTCGGCCCAACTCTTATCGGCAACCCAGCTCTCTTTCAAAACTTGCGCGGAACCTTTCGAGTGTGGCGCTCGCGAAGGTTCGCGGCAACGTTATTATCACGCCTCCAGCCGCCAACTCGTCCTGCGTTGCTTCGCAACATCCCTCAGCAGCTACGTGTTTCGCGCTCGCGTGTTTGCTGGGTTAGCGACACAAAGGCCTCGAACACGGAACCGACGGGCATGCGGGCCAGACCGGCCTCGGTCGCGGCGTGGCGCCGATGATCCGTTACGCTCGTCGCATCGCGCAGGCAGATACTGTCACGGCGAGGCCCCGTCCGCGCTGGGTCTGTCGGTCCGAACAGACCGAGCGCTGGCGTGCCGACGGCTTCCGCAAGATGCAGCGGACCGGTATCGCCGGCGATCACAGCCCTCGCGCATCGGGTTGCAGCGATCAGCATCGGCAGCGTCGCGTCGAAAGCGTGAACATGCCGCGCCTCTGCAGGAGATCGCGTGCGAACGGTGTCCAGCACCCGCTGCGTCACCGCGTCCACCTGCCCAGGCGGCGTGTTCAGCAAAACGCACTCCCCTCGGTTGACCAGCGCAGCGGCGAGCTCGGCAAACTTTTCGGGCGGCCACTCCTTCGCGCCCCAACCAGCGGTCGCGGCCAACAAAACGGGCCGCCGCTGCTCACACAGTTCCTCGCGTCGGCGCTCCCACTCTGCCTCGGCTTGGTGGTCTCGCGGCAGCAACGGTCCCGATAGGGTGTGGAGCATCTCGGACGTAATTTTCGCGGCCGGAACAGCGGCCCGCACAAGCTCCATTGCCTGATCTACCACGTGGGTCGCAGCGCGAGGCACGCGTTTGCTGTAGAACCGACGCGCCAGATCTTCGCGCGGTGCTGCACTCCCGATCACGACACGCGCGCCGCTCATGCGTGCGATCACGGCAGAGCGAAGCGTGCCCTGCAAGTCGATGGCAATGTCATAGTGCTGCTGGCGCAACTCGCGGCGCAGTGCCAGGATGCTGCGCAACGTTGCGAGCGAGACGGGCTGCCTGTTCCACTGCTTGGCCTCGACCCGGTGAACCGAATCCACCAGCGGCATGCAGTCTGGGTCGCGCGCGGCGGTACCCTCCGTGCACAGCAAGGGCAACCAGCGCGGCTCGATCGCCCAGCCGATGTGCGCCTGCGGTAACGCCTCGCGCAGCATGGCGACGGCGGGCAGGGCGTGGATCACGTCGCCCATGGCACCCACGCGCACGATCAGGAAACGCGGTGTGCCGGTGTCCACTTTGCGTTGCAAAGCGGTCTGTCCGAAAGGCTTCATCGCGGCCTCTCGCGCAGCGTCGTTCCTGGTCTCGGCCCGACGATGTGCTTCGCCAGGCGTGTGCGTTCGCGCAGCAGATGTTTCAAATCTTCGGCGCAGCGTGCTTCGTCCCGCAACGTGACCACGGCATCGGCCACCGCGAGAGTGCCGTGCGCTCGCAAGGCGGACAGCATCGCGGCATCCAGCTTCACGGCATCCTTCGCCGTGGTCACAAAGCCGCCCGCCCTGCTCTGCCGGGCTTTGTGCAACAGCGTATCCAAGTCGCACTGCGAGTAACGGTGATGGTCGCGAAATCGGTGTGTTGCGGCCGCAGCGACGCCGCGCTTTGCAAGCATGCTCTCGAAATCTGCAGGTCGCGCTATCGCGCTGAACACCAGCGGTGCAGACGGCATGGTCGCGGGCAGCGTCATCCGGCGCTCAATGGTCCACGTACGAATCGGCTTGGCCGCGCCGCGCAGTGCTTCTTCCAGTACCGGTTGCAACGCTGCTGCTTCCGCTGCGCGCAGCACCACCACATCCGCGCGGCGCAGCGCAGAGATCGGCTCGCGCAAATTACCCGCAGGCAGCAGGTGGTCACGAACGTCCTCCTCTGTTAGCAGCACGATGTCGATGGTGCGAACCAACCCACGATGCGCGAATCCGTCGTCCAGCAGGTGGATCGCGCGGTGGAAATCGGGCAGCTCCGTCTCGGCGAGCAGGCCTGCGTCATAACGCTCCGCGCCCACGTACACCGGAGCGCCCAGGGTGCGTGCCAGCAGCAGCGGCTCGTCTCCGAACTCCGCGGCCGTGCCCTGCGGGTTCACGCGCAGCACACCCTTGGTGGTGCGGCCGTAACCACGCGACAGCACATTGGGAGCATAGCCAAGCTCGCGGACCAGCTTCGCCAGCGCGATCAGGAATGGCGTCTTGCCCGAACCGCCGGCGGACAGGCCGCCCACGCTGATCACGGGATCGCGCAATTCGCGCGCAACGTTCCGAGAGTGGTCGAAGCGCCAGGTTTTCAGCGCCAGCCCCGCACGGTAGAGCGGCACCAGCGGCAGCAGCATGGGACGTCGCGCCGTCACGTGCGCGTCCGGGTGGCCAGCGGTACCAGCGCTGCCATCACACGTGCGGTTGCGCCCCGCTGCTGCTCGTAGAAGGCCCGCGCACGCGCGCCGGCCTCGTCGTCGGTTTCGTCTTCCTGCTGCAGAAAGCCGAGGAACCACTGCTCCAGGGCGTCTTCGCCTGGAACGATCGTGATGGCGTTCTGCGCAACCATGCCCTCCAGCATGGTGCGGAAGTTCTGAAAGTGCGGTCCGGTTGCGACCGGAACTGAGAACTGCGCTGCCTCAAGTGGGTTATGCCCACCGCTATTCACCAGGCTGCCACCGATGAACGCGCAGGTGGCAAGCGCGTACAGCGAAGCGAGCTCGCCCACCGTATCGATCAGCAGCACCGCGTGATCCTGCAGCGGTTGTGTGCTGAAACGCCACTCACTCAGCAGAACGGGTTCCAGGCCGCACTCCGTCGCAAGGGCGTGCACATCGGCGCTGCGCTCGGTATGGCGCGGCGCAAGGATCAGCACACTCGAAACCTGGCTTTGCCGGGCAGCGCCCGCGTAGGCGCGCAGCACGGGCGCGTCTTCCCCTGGGTGCGTGCTGCCGGCAACTACAACGCGCGCGTCCTCCGGCAGGCTCCGGCGCACCAACTCCGCAAGCGGCGAAGAAGGATCGTTCGCGGTGTCGTACTTCAGGTTGCCGGTGGTCCGCACACGGTCTGCCGGAACGCCGATGCTCTCCCAACGCTCAGCATCCGATTCGCTCTGCGCCAGCAGGAGAGAGATCTTGCGCAGCAGCGGTCTCCACACGGCGCGCAGCGCCCGATAGCGTGGCAGGGAGCGATCACTAACTCGCGCATTCACAACCGCGACCGGAATACCCGCGCTCGCGCACTCGTGCAGCATGCGCGGCCAGAGTTCACTTTCCATCAGCACCAGCAGCGACGGCCTGAGCGCACGCAGGTAGGCTCGCACGGAAAAGGCGAAGTCCAGCGGGTAATAGAACACGCGGTCTGCGCCGAACCGTTCGCGCGCCACCTGCTGCCCGGTCGGCGTTGTAGTGGAAAGCACAATGGCGTAGCCAGGCAAGGCTGCGGCTAACTCCCGCACCATGCGCTCGGCCGCCAGGGTTTCGCCCACGCTGACCGCATGCACCCACACGACCGGGCGGCCCTGCACGCAGGTCAACAGCCGCTGTGGCACCTGACCGAGTCGCTCCCGCATCCCCTTCCGGTACCGCTCTTGCCGCAGCATGCGCCAGCCCCAAACCGGGGCGCTGAGCACAAGCGCAAGCAGCAGACCAAAGGAGAACAGGATCATAAGCGGCAGACTGCTTCAATGTACCGCTGTAAGGCCGGTGCCGTCGTCTGCTCGATCGAGCATGACTCTGGCGATCGGCTTCGAAAGGCTCGTCGCAGAGCCGCCGGAGCCTGAGGTCTTCCACGCCCGTCTGTCGTCTAATGAGGTGTATGCGTCCCGCACTTCTCTTTCGCATGTCGCTGCTGTTGCTTGGGAGCACGCCCGCACTCCTGGCCGCTAAAAAGGCGCCGCCCGCGCCCGATGCCAGCACCGTTGCTGCGCGGGACACGCACGACAAGGACAAGGTCACCGTCGCTGCCGAGCCGTTCGATACGCGAAGCAAAGGCGATTTCTTCCGCAATGACTACGTGGGCCACAGCATCCTGCCCGTCCGCATCTTCGTGAAGAACGACAGCGACACGCCGCTGGACCTGAGCGATGTTCGCATCCAGTTCATCGCGGCCGATGGGACTAAGCTGCCCGCCGCCACGCCCGACGAGATGAATCGTCGGCTCTTCCGCTTCAAGGACATCCAGCCGCGCCACGTCCCCGGCACGCCGATCACGTACCACTCCACGCCGGTCGACAAGAAGATCCAGGACGACGACAAGGACTTCAGCTTCACCGAAACCACGGTGCCGCCCCACACCACCGCGACCGGCTTTCTCTTCTACGACACGCGCGACCTGGACGACCCGGTGCTGCGCCACGCGGAGATCTACGTGAAGCAGGCGCACTTTGCCGACGCGAAGCACACGGAGCTGTTCGCGTTCACCGTTCCACTGGACAAATACGTGGACGCGGAGAAGGCCGCAAAGGCGTCGAGCGACAAGGCCTCTGACAACAAGGATGCGAAGGGCAAGTCGGAGTGAGTCAAGACGCGTTTCGCATCCGCAATGCTGTGCCCGGAGATGTTGGTGAGATCGCAGCCCTAATTCGCGAGCTCGCGCTCTACGAGAAAGAGCCCGAGGCGGCGAAGGCGACCGAGGCGGACCTGCTACGCGACGGCTTCGGTCCCGAGCCGTACTTCCGATGCGTGATGCTCGATGCCGCAGCCGAGAACGCTTCGCACGCCGTTGCCGGCTTTGCGCTGTACTTCTTTCAGTACTCCACGTGGGAGGGCCGGCCGTCGCTCTATCTGGAAGACCTGTTCGTCCGGCCGGCGTATCGCGGCCGCGGTTTCGGCAAAGCACTGCTACAGCACCTGGCTCAGGTCGCGGTCGATCGCGAATGCACCCGCCTGCAATGGGAGTGTCTCGACTGGAACACGCCATCGCTCGCCTTCTACGAAAGCCTGGGCGCCAGTGTGCTGCGTGAGTGGCTAAACCTGCGGCTCACCGGCGACGACATCGCGCGGCTCGCCGCAGGTCTGCCCTGACTACTCCAGCATCGGCTGGCCGTTTGAGGCGGTCAGTCCGCCATCGACCGGCAAGTTCACGCCCGTGACGAAATGCGCAGCCTCACTGGCCAGGAACAGGATCGGCCCCGCGATGTCGGCCGGCTCCGCACCACGCCCCAGCGGAATGCGCTCTTCGAACTTCTTGATCAGCTTCGGATTCGCCTTCATCTGCTTGGTCATCGCGGTGTAGACCAGCGACGGGTTCACCGCGTTCACGCGAACCCCGTGCTTCGCCTCATCCAGCGCCAGCGCACGGGTGAAGTTGGTGATCGCGCCCTTTGCCGCGTTGTAGAACGAGTGATTCCAGTCGCCGCCCAGACCGCTCACGCTGGACACGTTCACAATGCATCCCTTGGATTTGCGCAGGTGTGGAATCGCGAACCGGATCATGTAGAAGTAGCCGTTCAGGTCGGTGCCCATCACGCGCTCCCACTCCTTCAGGCTGCCCTCGTCCACGGCGCCCATGTGGTCCACGCCCGCGTCGTTCACCAGCACGTCCAGCTTGCCAAACTTCTTCACGGCGGCCGCGACCAGGTCTTCGCAATCGTCCGGGTCGCTGGTGTCGACCACGCGAGCCATGCCGCGGCTTTCGCCTAGTTCTTCGGTCAGCTTCTTCAGCCGGGACTTGTCTTTGTCGGCCAGCACCAGCGTGGCGCCTGCCTTGGCAAAGGCGCGTGCGGCGGCCTCACCAATGCCGGAACCGGCGCCGGTGACTAGAACGATCTTGTCGTGAAAGGAAAACATTGCTTTTGCCCTCGCACGGTGGGATGCACCGGGAGCGCCGGGCTATGTCTGTGTGCGCCATGTGGCGCTTACCACCAGTAGGCCCGACGGCAGTAGCCGTAACCACCCCGGTAGTAGGCTGGGCCGTACTGTGGCTGCCAGGCGTAGCCGTTCCACACATAGCCGTTGTAGCTGGGTCCGTACGGACCGTAACCGCGGTACTGCGGATAGCCCCAGTACGGGTAGTACCCGTATCCATACCAGCGCCGGCGGTGCAGCAGAAGAAAGAGGATGACGAGGAAGAGCAGCATTGGTTGACGCTCCGTTGCGCCCGCGAAGCGAGCGCAATGAGAGATACGCAGGCAATGGCCAACGAGTTCCGTAGCTCCGTGTAGCAACGGCATCCAATGCAGGTGTGAAGACGATTTGGTTCGGCGACCGCGAAGTGCCCGTGCTGGGCCAAGGAACCTGGTACATGGGCGAGAAGCCGCAGAAGCGCGCGGCAGAGATCGCCGCGCTACGGCGTGGCGTCGAACTCGGCCTGACGGTCATCGACACCGCCGAGATGTACGGCAGCGGCCGCTCTGAATCGCTGGTCGGCGAGGCGATTCGCGGTATCCGCGAACAGATTTATCTGGTCAGCAAAGTGTTGCCGAGCAATGCGTCAGCCGAAGGCGTGGTGCGCAGTTGTGAAGCCAGTCTGCGACGGCTTGGAACCGATGCCCTGGATCTGTACCTGCTGCACTGGCGCGGACGGTACGCTCTTGCCGATACACTTGCCGGCTTCGAACGGCTGCGGGAACAGGGCAAGATTCGCGATTGGGGCGTGTCCAATTTCGATGTAGACGATATGGAGGAACTGCTTGCGCTGCCCAGCGGCGGTGCCTGCGTTGCGAACCAGGTGCTCTACAACCCCGAGAACCGCGGCATTGAATTCGACCTGCTGCCCTGGTGCCAGCAGCAGCGCATCGGTGTCATGGCGTACTCACCGGTCGGACAGGGCGGCGAGCTGCTGCAGTCCGCGGCGCTTCGCAAGGTAGCGCAGAAGCACGGTGTGACACCGGCGCAGGTGGCGCTGGCCTGGTGTTTGCGGCAATCGCTGCAGGCGATCCCCAAGGCTGGCAGCGTGGCGCATGTGGAAGAGAACGCCGCGGCGGCAGAGTTGAAGCTGGATGACGATGACCTGCGCACGATTGACGGCGCGTTCGCTCCACCTAAAAAGAAGATGAGGCTGGCGATGCTCTAACGCCTGCCTGCAGCGCCTCCTCTCGCTACGCGAGACAATAGAGGTGTGAAGAAGATCCATGTAATCGGCGGCGGCCTGGCCGGGCCAGAGGCCGCGCTGCAGGCAGCACGCGCAGGCTGCGAAGTGACGCTGTTTGAGATGCGTCCGCATCGTTCGACCGAGGCGCACCAGACGGCCGATTTCGCCGAGTTAGTCTGCTCCAACTCGTTGAAGAGCGAGAGCGAAAACACCGCACCGTGGTTGCTGAAGCAGGAGATGCGCGCTGCAGGTTGTGTTCTGCTGCAGGAGGCAGATGCCTGCGCGGTGCCTGCGGGGCACGCGCTTGCGGTGGATCGCGCGGAGTTCTCGCGTCGTGTCGCGGAGCGCATTGCCGCCGAGCCACGAATCACCGTCGTGCGGGAAGAAGTGACAACGCTGGAAGAGAACGGCGACCATCTGACCGTGCTGGCTACCGGTCCGCTCACGTCACCGGCGCTGACAGCAGAACTGCAGCGCCTGACAGGCACCGATCACCTCAGCTTCTACGACTCCATCGCGCCCGTCGTCGATGCCACCACCATCGACATGGATCGCGTGTACTTCGCGGCGCGCTGGGACAAAGGGACCGCCGATTATATCAACTGCCCGTTCACCAAAGATGAGTACGACCGCTTCTATGACGCGCTCATCGCGGCGCACGAGGTGGAGGCCAAGGAGTGGGAGCGGCTGGACTACTTCGAAGGCTGCCTGCCCATCGAGGAACTCGCCCGGCGCGGCCGCGACACCCTGCGCTTCGGCTGCATGAAGCCCGTGGGCCTGCGCAACCCAAAGACGGGCCAAACGCCGTGGGCCGTCGTGCAATTGCGGCAGGAAAACCTGCGCGCCGACAGCTACAACCTCGTCGGTTTCCAGAACCACATCAAGTACGGCGACCAGAAGACGATCCTGCGCCTCATCCCAGGCCTGGAGCGCGCGGAGTTCCTGCGCTACGGCCAGATCCACCGCAACACCTACATCCACTCGCCATCGCTGCTGACCGAGACGCTGCAACTGCGCGAGCACCCTCAGATCTTCATCGCCGGCCAGTTGAGCGGCGTGGAGGGATACACCGAATCCATCGCGGGCGGCATGCTAGCCGGCCGCTTCGCCGCTGGGGTCGCACGCGGAGAGCAGCCCACCCCCGCGCCCCGCCTCACCGCCAACGGCTCACTCGTCCACTACATCACGCACGCCGACACCAAGCGCTTCCAACCCGCCAACATCACCTTCGACCTGCTACCCCCACTCGAGGAAGACCTTCGCCGCAAGATCCGTGACAAAAAAGAACGCCACCGCCTCCAGTGCGAACGCGGCCTCGCCGCCTGGCAGGACTGGATCATCCACTAACTGAACGCGGAGCATCTGCTAGCGCGTCGCGAATTTCGGCGGCGGTTTGCCGATGGTCCGTGGCCACCCGAAGCCACTCGTCGATCACGTGTGTGTAAGCCGCGCGAGACACAATCAGCACCCCTTCATCTTCGGCTGTCTCGCGCACGTAAATGTCCAGGCCGTGCATCCATTGTTCGGTGTGGTCAGCACCAGAGAATGAAAGCAGACCTGTTTCGTCGAGCAGCGGCATGAAAAACGGCGACCGCTTGAATCTGCCCTCTACCTGATCGCGGTAAAAGCCAGCGTTGCGCTCCAGCGACTCAGACCGGTCTTGTTTGGAGAAGACTACAAGTGCCACGCCCCGCCCTGTCATCTTCCGCACCGCCGACGGAAGCTGTTGATTGTCGGTTCGTAGCTGCAGCAGGTGGTGAACGGGTAGCCGCGGTTCTTGTCCCTGGAACGCCGCAGCGGCCGCATTCATCAGGCTCTCTTCTGTCCAGCCGGTGGGTGCCGGACCAGCGGGCCAAATGCCCAAGCCTCGGCGAGGTTGCCATTGCGGCAAATGTGCAGTGACCACATTGTTGCCTGTTTCCGCCGAGAGTTTCCAGCTTTGCAGGAAAAGCT
Organism: Terriglobus aquaticus; assembly: GCF_025685415.1. Lineage (NCBI taxonomy): Bacteria > Pseudomonadati > Acidobacteriota > Terriglobia > Terriglobales > Acidobacteriaceae > Terriglobus > Terriglobus aquaticus. The sequence goes on along the minus strand of NZ_JAGSYB010000001.1, from coordinate 2,891,727 downwards.
GCCCCTGCAAGCCTGCTGCTACTGCGAGGCTGCACAGGTTCACCATGGAATGGGCTATCGCCTCCCGGCTCTGCTCGTCCAGCGGAAATCGCGGCATCTTCCACAGAGAAGCGTTCCAGCCGGCTGGGCTCGCCAGTGGCACCAGTGTCTGGTGATGCGGCCCCGGTTGCTCCAAGCCGGCCATCATCGAGTCACGCTCGGATATCTGGTGTCGGCTCTCATCGTTTCCAGTACATCGAGCAGCACCCGCTCGTACTCCGTCTTCTGGAATGCGAGAAGTACGCCTTTGTCCACGACGCTTTCCGTTACATACAGATCAAATAACGTGAACCACTGATTCCTCTTTTGCTCATCCGCCAGAAAGAACTGCGCGGACTTCAGCAGTGGCATGATGAAGGGGATGCCCGGATACTCGGGAGTGTCCTCCAGGCCTGCTCCGAACATGGCTTTGCTGCGGGCTTGAAAGCTGTCTTGCAGTGAGGCTGAACTCTTCAGCAAGCCATCTACATCGAAACGGCTAAACACCGGCAAGGCGTTGCGCATGGCAGGTGTCACTGAGAATTTCGGTGCTCGTATCTGAGCGTCAGGCTGCATCAGCACGGTCAACATTCCGCCGAAGCCGCCAAAGCGTTCCCGTTGTCCACTCGCATCCTTCCCGACAAACCACACCAGGTAATCGGCCATCCAGTCTTTGTAGTCGAAGGACGTGCGCTCATCGACGTACCGCTGCACTTCCTCGCGCGGCGGCATGCCTGAGAACGGTTCGTCACCAGCACGACCGATCCCAACGCGGATCATGCAGGTGTTTACATAGCGCCTAAACTCATCGCCAAACTGGTCCAACGCCTTGAACTGCAAGAAAATTTCTTCCCGCAATCCATGCTTCTCCGCGAGTGCTTTGTGCAACCGCGTCAAGAAAGTGAACAGCCACGCCTTTTCTCCGTGTGACATGGGAAAGGCGGCTACCGGCAACCACAACAGAGTCACATCTCCAACACCCTGCTCGGCCCGAATCCAAGGCGCGAAGCCATCATCGACCGTCAATCGCGGGCGTCTTGCCGGTGTACCGCCGGTTGCCTCCAATGAGCCTCCTGCAAAGAAAACAGTTTTGAGTGCGACTAGAAGGGAATATCCAGGCCTAGCGAGATGAGCGGATTGGCGTGCAGGGTCGCTTCCAAATGGCTGCCGATACGCGAGAAGAAGGCGTGGATCTTTACGCCTTCGCCCCGAAGATCGTGACTGCCTCCGTGAACTTTTGTCTCCAGGCCACTCACTTCTACGTCGACTTGATGAACATCAATCTGCGAAACGTGCAGGTCTAAACCTGCCACCATCATGTCCTGCTTCAGGTAGGAGAAGCCCCGTTCCAATTGTTTCCATTCGAACTCTTCGGGAGCCGTGACTTCATGCTTGCCTACAAACATCTCAACGCTCTCGCCCCGCACATAGGTGTCCAGGTCGCCATACGTCAGATGCTCTTCGTTCCCCTGGACCGCGATATTCCGGTTGGCCAACCAACTGAAGTTCGCATCGCCGTGTGTCTCCTCGCGCTGCGTCTGCAGGATGCGTTGTATCTCGTTCCCATCAATGAAGGTGTAGCGGTCCTGCGTCACCTGCATGGCCGCGTTACCGCGAGTAATCTCTTGATGCTGACCAGCCTGGAGTGCTGAAAGAGCCGAAGCGGAGATCATGCCTTCCGGTGTCAGCATCTTGTAGGACTGCTCGACTTTTTCCGACTCATACGCGTTCTTGCCAGTGAATGTCTTTATGGCGCCTTTGAAGACGTTATCTTTTCCAGCAACCTCGTCCCAAGCGCCCTTGGCTGCATTGGAAACTATGTTGCCGCTGCTTGTGGGCAGTGGTTGCACTGGTTCGGCTGGTTCACTCATGTCAGGCTCCTCCAATTCGACTGCAAGTTCCCGAGGTCAGGGTAACGATTTCTGAAGCTGCTGGTAATCCGACTCGGAACCTCGGTGAAGATCGATCGTGAAGGCCACACTCCCGTCCATTGTTCCTGGAGAGTACCGGTGTTCTATGTGGATCGCGTTTGGTTGATAGGTCCCTGTAACGCCGTCCTCGAGCAATCCCTTGCACAGAAATGCGCCCTGGGCACGAATCTCAGGCGGATGAATGCGGAATGATCCAAGTCGGAACGCGAGATCTTCGGCATGGCCCTTCAGGTGGATCTGGCCAGGTCCGCTGTACTCCTGCATAAATCCGTCGCTAGTGGAGAGCTTTACGTACACAGCACCATGCAAGGGAGTTGCCAATGGTTTCCGCACCAGAGTTCCTTCTGCCGGCCGGGGATAGCCATCCGTGATCGTGATCGTGCCAACCCACTCACCGGCAGCACCACGTCCCGCCGAGGCACCGAAGACCAACCGGCGCAACGGTCCCCACAGAAGGAAAATGATCAGCGCTACAAACGCCACACCTAGCAGAAACTGGCGGCTCATTGGACTTGTCTTTCTCCTACGCTCTCAGCGGCGGTGCGTTTCTCGTCACGTTTCCGGATCTGCCCGTTGCTCTCCGGATTACGCCGGGCCGATGTCTTTGGAATAGTACAGAGCTTCGATGTGCACCCGACCTTGCGGTGCGTGCAGGACGATATCTCCCGTCCGCGCTTCGATGAAGATACTGCTTCGTCCGCTGCTGTCGGCCTTCTCAGTGAGTTTGATCACGTTGTGATTCGGTGTTGCCAGGGTGACCGTCTCGAAGCCCACCTTATCCGACATCTGAATGCGATTGCCGCTTCGAGTCATAAGCCGCTTCACAGCGTTGTCTTCCACGTCAGCTCCGCGAAAGTCGGCACGCGGCTGCTGGTGAACGCCATTCCAGAGTGAGCCAAGAATGATCGGCCGCTCGGGGTCGCCGTCTTCGAAGATGACGGCGACTTCGTCGCCCACTTCGGGCATGAACATGAAGCCGCGGTCGGGGCCGGCGTGGGGGCTGGTGGCGCGCGCCCAGTGGGTGGCGCCGTCTTCCTGCCAAAAGAACTGGACCTTCAGACGACCCATCTTCTTGGGGTCGTTGTGGTCAACCACACGCGCCGGCACCACGCCGTACCAGGCGCGTGCAACGGGTGCGGCTGCGTTGCGGTACTGCTTCCAGGGCGTGCAACTGAAGCTGTTGCTATAGCCGCTCGGAGTCCAACGATGATGCACACGAGTCAGGCCATAGGTGCCCTTGGCGTCCAGCGACCCGCCGATCGTGATCGTGTCGCCCGCTTTCAGGTTCTGGTTCTGTGACGTGCCCGACCCGGTCACTGCGCTTCCTAGCGAGCGCTCGCTTTCTGCTTGTAATTGGTCGTTGTAGTCGCCCAGGGTCATGGCGCGGCTGCGTTGCGGTTCAAAACCCGAGGGCAGCTTCTGCGACGCGCTCTGTACCGAGCTGTGCAGTTGCGCTCCGCCGTCGTACATCGCGGGTGCCTTGTTCACGCTCTGGAACACATTCGACTCCATGGCGTGATGATCGTAGTGCGATCCGGAAAAGCTGGGGTTCACCCGCTGGCCGCGCAGGCGAAACGTGGTCAGGCCGCCCTCTTCGCGCCACTGCACGGTCGTTCCGGATTGAAAGCTGTCAAAGACTTCCAGTCCGCCCTGGGTGGGCCGCATCCACGCGCCGTGGTCGTCTGCAATGCGGTGCAGAAACGAGAAGTCCGTCTCGCCGTACTGCACATAATTCAGCGGTTTGGTGTCTGACGCATTCACGCTCACCGCAACACCGTCGCGCCCGGCCATCGTGCTTGCCACATCGCTCAGGCTCTTCTGCGCGTAGTACTGCTTGTGCGCGGTCACGTCCATCGCGTAGCTATCGCTTACGGCGATCAGGGTGGCGGTATAGCTTCCCCACACCTCGTATTCCAGCTCAACGTCGTGCACCGTGCCGGCGAAGTGGATGTGTTCTACACCCTGATCGTCCGTGGTTTTCACCTGAACGCTCTGCCCCAGCAGGCTTTCCACAGGCACGCGCTGATCTTCCGTGTTGCGGCAGACGATGGTGCACCACCAGTGGGCGTTCAGTTCCTGGACCACTTCCACTGAGGCCAGAAGTGCAGTTCCCAGGGTGCCATCACCGATCTGCATCTGAGGAAGCGACATACAACCTCTCTAGAAGTGGCTCTTCCCGATCCATCCGGGACTGGTGCGCGTCGTCCTTTGACTATGTTGACAGTGGGATGCGGTTCCCACCCCGGACGTTTGAATGATCGACCCCGATTCAGTTCATGCCGCTTGTCTCCGTTGTGCCCCTACACGCCTAATCGATCTGGACCATAATGCAGGTTGCGTTGTCCAGGCCGCCCGCGGCGTTCGCCGCGGAGGTCAATTGGTGGCAGGCCTGCTCCGGCGAGTTCGACGTCAGCAGCAACGACAGCATCTCGGAATTGGAGAGTGCTTTGCAAATGCCATCAGTCGCCAGCAGAAAACAATCGCCCAGTTCCACATTCAAGACCGTCACGGTGGGCACCACCATCTCCGACGCTCCAATGGCCTGGGTCAGAACGCTGTCCATCCGCGCCATGTCCCACGGCGACAGGTCGCGGCGGCCCTCGCGAAGCATCTGGCTCAACTGCGAATCATCGTCCGTAAGCCTGTGCAGCGATCCGCCTCGCAACAGGTAGGCGCGGCTGTCCCCCACGTGCGCAATCCACATGCGGCTGCCATCAAAGTGCGCGGCGACAATCGTGGTTGCCATGCCGGCGTACAGCGGCTCACGGTGCGCCGCCTGAAAGATGGACCGGTTCGCCGCCTGGATAGCGCGCTGCAGATCCGATCCGCCGCCGGTGCCATCTGCGCCGTAGGGGAAGCGGCTCAGCACACAGTCCACGGCCGACCGGCTCGCCACCTCGCCCGCCGCGCGGCCGCCTACGCCGTCGCAGATCACAAACAGACCGCGATCCAGGTCAAAGCCGAAGCTGTCCTCGTTGGTGCGCCGCTGCCGGCCCACGTCACTCAGCGCTGCGGCTCGGATCCGAATGTCCATGTGGCTGCCCTGGCCGCGCTAGGCCTTCTTCGTGCCCTTGTCGTAGCCGAACCGAAGCTCGACCGTGCCTGCCAGTTCGATGCGGGTCCCACGCCGTAGCAGCGCGGCGCTGCCTGGCTTCAGGCGTTCGCCATCCACGCGTGTGCCGTTGGAGCTGTTCAGGTCCTGCACGTAAAGCTGGCCGTTGCGCCGAACGATCTCGCAGTGGAAGCGGGAGATGGCGTGCTCCACGTCGCGCACCACAATGTCGTTCTTCTGACCACCGTCCTGTGGCACCGCGCCAACGCGGGTCTGGTCCTTCTCAATGCGGTAGCTGCGCCCCGCGTCGATGCCGCTGGTCACCTCCAATACAGGGAAACGTTGCAGCCGACGGCGGCGCCACCACAGCGAGATGGCCGCCAGCAGCGAGACGATCCCGGCTCCGCTGCCCAGCATGATCAGGCGCGATCGCTGCGCGGTGGCTGCGTTGATGCGAGAACGAAGCTCGCGCACTACGGGATTTCCGGGCGAGAGGCGTTCTGCAATCGACAGTGAATTGCTTGCGTCCGACAGGTGGCCACCCAGAAACGCGCTCTGCGCCTTCACCAGCGCCATGTTGGTCTGGTCTTCGTTCGACTTCTGCGCCTGTTCGCCCTTGGCGGCCTGCGCGTCCGCGTTGGCCTTTTCCTGCAGCTTTCCTTGTGCTTCTTTGAATCCCGCCATCGCGTTCGGGTTCGCGGGATCCAGCCGCATCACCTGCTGGTACAGGTCTTTCTGCTCTGCTGGATCGCTGGAACCAAGGGCCTGCGTCATCAGCGACGCGACCTGGTCCTTCTTGCGCTGGTCGTCCGCTTCCTTTCTGGCCTGGTCGTCCGCGGCACGCTTCAGAGCGTCGGCGGCGGCGCTGTCGCCGCTGTTTGCCACGGGCGGAACGGTAGGTATGGCTGCCGTAGTCGGCACCGGTTGGGGTGCCGGGGACCGAGGTTGAGCGCCGTACGGTTTCCCGAGCGCGATGAGGTTGACCCGGCTCACGTCGACGCTGGGACCGCTATTGGGCAGTACCAGCATCACCGTGCCGCCCTGGGTGCGGGCACCGCTCTGCGCGCTGCCGCTCTCGGGGCGCGGGTCGGTGAGCACGCTGCTGATGTTGCCGTTGATCCAGGTTTCGATCACGCGACCGCCGAAGGCGACCGTTTCGTCCACTGGGGTGGACGCCTTGCCCATGCCGCCCTTATTCAGGGGCTGCACCGTTCCCGCGTACGGACCGATGCCGACGCGGTATCCGGTGCCAAACTGGCCAGAGGGATTGCGCACGGACAGCGCCGTCAAATTGTCCGGCTTCAAATCGCCATGCACCGCAGCTGCAATCTGGATCACGCCGTCTTCCAGCGGAGTCCCGTTCTCCAGCCCGCCCGGACCAGACTCGCCGTGAATGGCTCCGCCCTTGACGGTCCACTTGGCGTCGTGCGGCTTTACGTCGCCGCCTGCCGCGCCAAAGCTGAAGACCTTTGCCGCACTATGTCCAAATCCACCCTTGGCATCGGCCGGTCGCGGAACGCTCTTCCATCCACCCAGATCTGTCCCGTTGAACGTGCTGTTCAGGTTCAAGGGGCGCAGCCGCGGACTGCGCACCGTGAACTGCCCCTCTCCATTCGCCTCAAAGCCCAGGTACCCGGCGCGGGCCCCCAGATCGGTGCTGGTGCTGCCGGCTGGCTGCCCGTCCACGCGTACCGTTACGCGGCCGTGCGACGCCTCCACCTGCACCCGGTGCCAACCGCCGGAAATGGTCGCCAGCGACGATCTGCCCAGTGACTGAATGCCACCCACGCCGTTCTTCGATCCGCTGAAATCCAAGTCGACCGTCAGGCCGCCGGTGCCTTCCTTCGTGGTCCACATGCGGAACTGCGCGCCCGGCGAACCGGTTTCTGTGTATTCGAACTCCAGATTGAAGTCACCGAAGGGAACGGCGGTCAGCAGCCTGCGGTTTCCGCTGCCGCTGGTCGTCAGAGCACCGCCCGACGCGCTCCAGGGACCTTGGTTATTCCAGCCCAACAGCGACGTTCCGTTGAACAGCGAAAGCGGTGCCTGCGCCAACGCACCGCTGGCAAGCCCAAGTGCGAGAAGCATCGCGGCAGCACTCCGCCTAACTCGGTTCAGTCTCAAGCAAATGCGTTGCGGAGCAATTGTCATGCAACCTCCTCCGCGTCTACGCCGCTGCGCTCGCCTGAACTCGTCCCTTGCTCCGCATCCGGGGTGGGCTGCTCCACGGAAAAGATGAGCTCGCGCGGCTCCGCTTCCGCTACGGTGGCAGAGTCCTCCGTCGATGCTTCTGACTCGCCTTCGCCGAGGCTCGTCTGGGCTGTCGCGTCGATGTGGATGGTGCTGCCGGGTGTCGCATCGCCGGATAGCAGGATTTCCGCCAGCGGCGCGAGCACCTCCCGCTGCATCACCCGGGTTGCCGGCCGGGCGCCGTACTCGGGATCGTACGAGAGCGTCGCCAGCAGGTCTGTCGCGGCGTGCGTCACTTGCAGGTGCAGGTCGCGGTCGTCTTCCAACTTGCGCCGCAACCCACGCAGTTGCGTCTCCACAATGCGGCGCAGCTCCGGCATGCCCAGCGGATGGAAGGGAATCACCTGGCCGATGCGGTTGTATAGCTCGGGCCGCAGGTTCGCCCTCACCGCGTCCAGCAGAATCGATTCTCGCAGGGCATCGTTGCTGCCCGCCGCCATGGACTCGCGAACGCCCAGGTTGCTGGTGAACAGAACGACCGTGTTGGTGAAGTCGCAGAAGCGGCCTTTGGCATCGGTCAGCCGGCCCTCATCCAGCACGCCCAGCAACAGATCCAGGATGGACGGGTGCCCCTTCTCGACCTCGTCGAACAGAACGATGGAGTACGGCGACCGGCGCACCTGTTCCGTCAGGAAGCCGCCCTCATCCGATCCCACAAGGCCCGGGCGCGACCCGATCAGGCCGGCGGCGGACGACTGATCCTTGTACTCGCCCATGTCGATTCGGATGAGCGCGGTCTCGTCGTCAAACAGGGCTTCCGCCAGCGCCTTGGCGAGCTCGGTCTTGCCCACGCCCGTTGGTCCGACGAACAGAAACGATGCCGGAGAACGCTTCAACTGCAGGTCGGTGCGCATACGCCGCGCCGCTTCCGCAACGGCGTGCACCGCCTCCGGCTGGCCGTACACGCGCTCTCCCAACCGGTCTTCTAGGCCCAGCAGGCGTTCGCGCTCGCTCTCCAGCATGCGCGACGCGGGTACGCCCGAACGCTCCGCGATCACCTCCGCAATGTGTTCCGGCCCGACGCGATCCGCGATCAGCACAGAGCCCGCGGCGCGCTCACGCAGACCGGCCAGCTTCCCTTCCAGATCGGCGCGCTGCGCCTCAAGATGCTGCAGCGAACCGTAGCGAATCTCCGCAGCCCGCGTCACGTCGCCGGAGCCCTCGGCCGCGTGCAACAGCCGCGTGTTTTCCTCGATGGCAGTCACGGTTTTGGCCAGGTCCGCGCGCGCCGTACGCTGCTGCTCCCACAGCTCCGCATCGGCAGTGACTCGCGGCTCAAGATCGGCCAGTTCGGCCTCCAGCGCGGCGACCTGCTTCGTCTGCGCGGCGGTCGGCCTGGGCAGGCCACGCAACACCTCCAGCTCGGCGCGGCGCTGCGTCAGCCGCCGTTCCTGCTGATCCAGCGCTGTTGGCCGCGACTCCAATTGCATGCGCAGCCGCGCGGTCGCGGCATCGATCACGTCAATGGCCTTGTCCGGCAGGAAACGGTCGCGCATGTACCGCCGCGACAGCTTCACCGCGGCGACCAGGGCGTCGTCGGTCAGTTCCACTCCGTGGAACGCAGCGTAGCGTTCGCGAATGCCGCGCAGGATGTACAGCATCGACTCGTCGCTCGGCTCCCCGACCTGCACCCGTTCGAAGCGCCGCGCCAAGGCGCCGTCTTTCTCAATGCGCTCGCGATACTCGTCAAAGGTGGTCGCGCCGACGCAGCGCAGCTCTCCGCGCGCCAAAGCCGGCTTCAGAATGTTGGCGGCGTCCATGCCGCCCTCGGTGCCACCCGCGCCGACCAGCTGGTGGATCTCGTCCAAGAACAGGATGATCTCGCCCTTGCGCAGGCGAACCTCGTCCACCACAGCCTTGAGCCGCTCCTCGAATTCGCCGCGGTACTTCGCTCCGGCAACCAGGCCCATCAGGTCCAGCGCGATCACCCGGCAGCGCTTCAGGCTTTCGGGCACATCCTGCGCGGCGATGCGCTGCGCCAGGCCTTCCACGATCGCGGTCTTGCCCGTGCCGGGGTCACCCACCAGAACGGGGTTCGACTTCGTCTTGCGCAAGAGCGTCTGGATGATCTGCCGCACCTCATCGTCGCGGCCCACCACCGGCATCAGCTCGCCACTGGCGGCAGCCGCGGTCAGGTCGCGGCCAAAGCGCTCCAGCATCTTCGCTCCGCTGGCCAGGTCACCGTCCGCCGCGGCCGAGGCGGCCTTCGACGAGGTTGCTGCAGCAGGCGTGCCAGCCTGTGCCGGGGGCTTAGTCGATGAACCCGCAGGAGCTACCTGCGCGAGGTCGTCTACCGTGAACCCTGCCCGGCGGAAATCATTGCGGAGGTCGCCATTCCACGCCTGCGTTCCCGTCAACGCCGCTTCCACCACGTCCACCGGCTCGGCGGATTCGCGACCGTGCCGTGCGGCAATGTCGAACGCATCAGCCAGCATCGTCCGCAGCGATTGCGACGCCAGCGGACGCCGGCCTTCCTCTAGGCGCTGCGCCGAAAGCTGGTCTGCACGCCGCGCCAGGGCATCCAGCAGCGGCGGAAACACCACGCCACTCCGCTCCAGTGCGGGCCGCAGCGAGCTCGCCTCCCCATCCAGCAACAGCAAAAGGAGATGCTCCGGCTGAATGAGCGCCTGCCGCTTGCTTTCAGCAAGCAACCGCGCGTTTGCCAGCGCGGATTCCATCTCGTCGGAAAGTTTGCTCAGGTCCAGTGCCATCAATCTCTCTTTGCTCGCGTCCGTTTCAGTTCGGCGGATCTACTCCAGCCTGCGGCGGCGCGGTCGTTCCGGATCGGTTGGTTCCGCAGGGTTGGGCGTCTCGCGCGGCATCCATGCGGGCTGCGAAAGCGGTGGCGCGGTGGGCGCACCTGCACCGTTGCCAGCGCCTCCCGAGCCACGCACAGGAGCACCGTTCTGCGGTGGAAACGGGGACGAGAACCTGGAAGCACTGGCCGGTTCCGCAGCGGCACCTGTTCCTTCAAAACCGCGCGGAGGGTCCGCGTATCCGGCGCTACGCGCTGGCTCCGCAAACGACCCGCTCCGGGGCGGAACATTCCTGGACGGCTCTGCTGGCGGCGGCGTGCTTTCGCGGTCGATCGTGCGCGCCTCCGGCGTCTCCGTGCGCACGCCGCTGTAGAAGCGGTGCCGCTGGAAAAGCAGGGCAGTGCGCACCGTGTGATACGCGGGCACGGTTACGCGCACGTCCGTAATGGTCGGAACGTCGGGCGCTTCAAAGTCGAGCTCGATGTTGTACTGCTCGTCCAGCTTCACGTCGCCGGTCAGGATGTAGCTCTCGCGGCGGAAGCCGGAGCCCTCGTTGATGCGGACCTCCGCGCCGATCGAGGTGCCGCGCAGCCACGGCGTAGATCGCTCCCCAACCAGGATCAGTCGGTAGCGGTCACGGCCTTCCAGGCGCAGGTTGCTGAAAAACACGGTCATCTCGTCCGCAATGCCCTGCACGCGCGAGGCCCGCGCCGCCAGTCGGTAGAGCTGCTTGCCGCCGCGGTCGAAGATGAAGTTGGTGCTCTCAAGCGACGCGCTCTTGCGGAAGTCGATGTACTTGCCTTCCAGCGCGCGCTCCAACCGCTCCAGCCCACCCAGCGACTGCAGCGCCTTTCGCACCTCCTGGCCCAGGTCTTCGTCCAGTTGCAGCGTACGGCCCATCTGCAGCGTGTGTTTTTGCAACTCGATCAGGCCGACCAGTTCGCTTTCGCCGGTCTCACGCAGCGTGTTGTAGTACTGCTGCATGCCCTCGGCCAGATCGAAGTAGATCGCCGCGGAATGCAGCATGCGGCGAACGCGCCCGAAGAACTGCTGCGGACTTTGTGTGCGGTCCAGCAGCGAGTATGCCGTGTCCTGCAGTTCGAGCACCATGCGTTCTGCAAAGACCATGCTGTCGCGGTCCACCTCGGTTTCCAGCCCGCGTTCGGTAAAGATCTGCATGAACTCGCGCATCGCGCGATGCAGCTCCGCATACCCGGCGGCCAGGCGGTTGGTCGCGTCCAGGATGCGACGCGTGCCGGCCATCAGTTCCGAGTGCGCCGCCACCGTCATGGATGCGGGGATGAACTGCGGATCGGCCTCAAAGGCCATGCCCGCAGCCGGCCGGCGTAGACGCCCAACCACGATGCTCTGCGCCCGTTCCGCCGCAGTCACCTGCAACGCCACGCGATAGCTGGGCACGCGCTCGGTGCGCATCTGCGGATTGAACTCATCCACCACACCGTTGCGCTTCTCTTTGCTGCCCACATCGACCACGACATAGATGAGAGCTTCGGACACTCCGGCCAACTCATCGCGTCCGTAGCGAACTGAGACTGTGCCAGCACTGTCCACGTCGACTACGTTCCCAGCGGGCGTCACGCCGCGCGCCCGGTCGACCGAGATGTCGAGGAAGTCTGCCGTCTCGTTCAGCGACACCTCCGGATCGAATCGGACCGTTCCCAGGTCGGCTTCAGGCAGGCGAACGCCGCCGCCCACTAGGCCGCTGCCCTGCAGCAGGAAGCGGGTGGTCCAGCCGTTCAACGCCTCCAGGTATTGCTCCTGGCGCAGGAAGTGATCCGGCGTCAGCAGCATGCCATGCTCCCAGTTCACCGACCGCAACTGCAGCGTGTCGCGCGCGCGATCGCGGGCTCCGCCCTCCGTGCCGTTGCGTCCTGCACTGCGTCCGTCCATCCGCGCATCCATCCGCATGTCGGCCATCTTTAGTCCTCCGGCTGCACGGCTCTCTTCAAAGTTGCAGCACACCCGCGCTGGGTTGCTCTCGGTCCTGCGTTGCTTCCAGATCTTGCACGTCCACAGCGCTGTCGCTCTCGGCAAACCAGGTCTGCGGCTGCTGCTCACCCAAGCGCCCGCCCATGTGCGTGTTGATGCCCAGACGACTGTTTCCATCGCGAACACCCAGTTGTGGAGCGCGATTCCGGTCCAGCACCGACCAGCGAAGTTCGGTCCTGGTGCTCACCGGCACGATCCACTCCAGCAAACGTCGCAGGATCTGTTTGCCTTCCGCCGTTTCGGCGAAGTACTCATAGCGATCCAGAGCCAAGGGGCCGAGATGGATCTCTAGTGTCGCCGGCTCTTCGACCGTGTCGCCCAGCAACAGATCGACGCCCAACCGCGACGAACGCTTGCCAAGGCCCGAACGCATCTCGCCCGGCAGTGCCGACCAGTTCTGCCGATAGCGGAACTGTTCCACCGGCAGCCCCAGCACGGTTTTGAGCACAAATGCGCAGCCCTGTTCCGTACACGAGAGCAGCGGCAGCTTGGCGACCAGCGTTGCCAGTGTGTACCAGAGACTGCGCGGCCACTCCTGCGGTTCTACCCCAAACAGGCGCAGCCAGCGCGCGCATGCCGTCGGGTCATCCGGAGAAATGCGGAACAGCGGTGCACCTTCATGGAACCAGTGCTTCAGCTTTTCCAGCGGGTCGTCCAGACCCTCCAGCAACTCCCGCGTGCCCATCTCGCGTTCGCCGCCTGAATCCCACATGCCGACGGGCAGCGCGTGCGAAAAGCCCAGCCCTGCCACGCGCAGACGCACCGCCGTGTGAGGCCGCAACGGCGTGCCGGGGGCGGGTTCCTGGCGCACCACGGTGCCCGCCTCTACCGCTTCACGGCCGGTGCGCTCTACCGAGATGCGGTGTGCTCCCACTCCCAACGCCTCCAGCGTGGCCAGCGCGGAATGGATCGTGTGATGGTGCGAATGTTTGCCCAGCGCCAGCGCAGGCATCGCGGGCCAGGGCACTGGAGTACTGTCCAGCTTCGACTCGGCGATCAACTGTTCCATGAGAACTCCACGGAAAGCTGCAGGCCCTGGACCAGCCTGCCGTTTAACGACCGCTCCACCTGCGCCTTCAACGCTGGCAACTCGATCTCCGGCCGGGAGAACCCGTCGGGGTCCAGCGTGAGCAAGAGCCGCTCCACACGTTGCAGGCCACCCTCACTGCCGCGTTCCATGCCCGACGTGCTGTCCGCCTCCACAATGCGGCGATCGATCGCCAGCGCCGCGGTCTTCAGATCCTGCTTGGTCACAATGCGGCCGCGCGTCAGCAGGGCATCGGCAAAGCGCCGCTCCTCGCTCGCGGTCTCTTCGCCATCGGATCCGCCACTGGCCGCGGTCAGGGGGCCAATGCGGACACCTGTCATCGCCGCCGCGTTGGCAAACCCCGTGATGTCGCCCGGTCCTACGCGGTTTCCCAGCGCTCCATTGGTCAGCCATAGCCGCACGTTCGCCGCTGTGTGCACGGTTCCGTCGTCGTGGTGGCCGGGCGTAATGGTCAACCGGTTGTTGTGCAACTCGAAGCGGCCCGCGGTGGCGCTCGCGCTGGGCGTGGCGGCGGGCTCGTACAGGTCGTTGCCGGTGCTCATCACGGTCAACGGCGCAACCAGGTGTTCCGGCGTGCCTCCACTGCGCGCCACGGGAATCGACGTGCCATCGCGCTCGAACTGCACCGTCTGGTTCCGTGCAAACACGTTGGACGCGGTCATGGCGTGCAGCACGATACCACCGATGGCATGGTGCAGTGCTGGCACACCGGGAGGCATCGGAATCTTGATCCACACGCGAGGCTCGCGCAGAACCGCTTCTGCAGACTGGTTCATCAGCCGCGCCATGGCGGGCTCCAGCAGGCGCGGCACGCGGCAGCGGAACGGCGCGTCGGCGTGCATGGCTGGAAAGACAAACTGCCGGCCGGTGTAGAAGCCGTCCGGGATCGACGGCAGCGGCGTGTCGAGCATGCTTGTGGTTTCGTTGTCTCCCGTCTGGAACCGCAGTTGATACACGCCGGCATTGCTGCGGTGCGGCCGCAAGAGACCGCTGCCGCTCAACTCGCCATCTTCGTTGAAGATCCACCATGGTTCATGGCAAAGGGCGTGCTGCACCGCATAGGTGCCGGGGCCGAGTTCAAAGAAGATGCCGTGCCGATTCAGCAGGGACGCCGGCAGGTTCTCGATCGCTAGGTACAACGCAGGCTGCGGTCCCAGCGCCACCGGCACGGCTTCCATCGACGGCCGCATCGCCTGCACGGCGTCGCTCATCTCCACGGCGCTTAGCAGGCGGACAACCTGGTCTTGGTAGCTGAGTGCAAACGCGATTCGCGCCTGTGAAATCTCGCACGTTGCATCCAGGCTGAAGACGAGCCGTTCGCCCGTGGGAGCCACCGCGTTCAGCTCCGTTCCGGCACGCAGCACGCGTGGCTCGGGCATGCTGTTCGTCAACCGGATCGCCGCTTGCGCGGGAGTGGCAAGGTATTGCTGCACCTGCAGGCCGCGCATCAACTCATGCAGCAGCGATTGCCGCAGCAGTGCGGTGTCACCGTACACCTGATCGATCTGCTGCGCAAAGGTTCTAAAGAGCACGGCCAGCAGCGGGTCGGTCGTCTCCGCTGTCACGCCGAAATCTTTCACACGCCGGCGAAAATCATCGCGCAGCTTGCGGTCGATCTCCAGAACAGTGGGCGTGTGCGTGCTCATGCGTTCCGTTCCCTCAGGCCTCGTAGACCACCGTCGTCGTCAGGCTTTCGGCCGTGTGCGCGTCATCCAGCCGAATCGAGTAGCTGTCCACGGCCCGGTCCGCGCTCAGCTCACGCACCACCTCCGTCACCTGGAACTCCGCCATGCCCAGGTCTGCGAGGCAGCCATTGATGCGGTCGGCAACTAAACGCGGCAGGTCGGCACGTTGGCGGCCATCCTCGAACAGGTCGCGCAAGCCAAACTCCGGGCACGCGCCCCACGAACCACGCGGCGTCCGTGCCATCACCTGCAGCAGCGACAGCACCGACGCGGCGCGGTCGGTGCGGCGCAGCAGTCCGTTCTCTTGCAGGCGCATTGGAAATGCGATGGATTGCATGGTAGTCCTGACCGACGTGGGAACTGAGAACGCGCGCAATGCTGGGACATGGCAAGAGTGCCTGCTCCGGTAAGCAGGCACCCCTTGCTGCAGTGTGCTGAGTTAGTTGCTGAGCGTGATGTCCGCGAAGTTCTGCTGGTTCATCTCCGCTTCCAGGTCCAGCACCAGGATGTGGTTCACGCCCGCGTGATCCTCATTGGAAAGCTGGTCGTCGCTCATGTACGGGTTCAGCGTGTGGAAGCCGCTGATCCATCCGTTGAAGCTGTAGGACGCGAGGGCATCCTGGTGCGAGTCGTCCTTCCAGAACTCCAGCTTGATCGGTACCACCTTGTCCTTGGTCACCACGTTCGACAGGTTGAAGAGGTTGCTCATCGTCGAGAACGGGATATTGGTGTCGTCGTGGAAATCCACATAGGCGCGCATGTTGGTGTGCAGCGAACCCATCTGGGGCATGCCGGCGCGGTCCTTGTCCGTGTTGAACGCAACCGAGATGGAGAGGCAATCAAACTTGTTGCCGTTTATTGTGCAGGTGCTGCGGTAGGGAGCTGCCATGATCTTGAGTCCTTTCTGCGTCTGCCTCAGCCTGGCCCCGTTGGCCTGTCGTCGAGCGTGAGGCTTGTCCTTGCAATCGGAGCAGGTGGCATCGAGCCGTCCTGCGAAGAGGAACCGGGTGACCGCTAGTTGCTCAGCCGGACGTCCTGGAAGTTCTGCTGATTCAGCGCAGGCTCAATGTCCAGCACCAGCATGTGGTTCAGGCTGGGCGCGGCACCTTCGGCCAGCGCATCTTCCGTGCTCGCGGAAACGGAGCGCGGCAGGAAGTCCAGCGGATTCGAGGTTTCGAACCGACGGATCCACCCATTGAAGCTGTAAGAAATCAGCGCGTCCTGCTGCGAGTCGTCCTTCCAGAACTCAATCTTGATGGGCTTGATCTTGTCACGCGTGACTACATTCGACAGATCGAACAGGTGCTTGACCGTGCTGAACGGAAGATTCACGTCGTCATGCAGATCGGCCCAGACCCGGATCTTGGTCGAGAGCGATCCCATCTGTGCCACGCCCGCGCGATCCTTCGCCGTATTGAACTTCACACTCGTCGTAACCGCCTGGAACTTCTGGCCGTCAATCGTCACAGTGGTGCGGTACGGATTTGCCATAAGGGACTCCTTCGGTGTCGTGTTGCTTGTGTCGGGTGAACGGTTTAGTTTTCGCCTCTCGCTCGCGAGACGACCGAGCGAATCAGCGACTTGAACTTTGCCGCTGCCGTTTGCAGCGGGGTGTCGTCTGGCAGCGAGCGCACAGGTGCATCGCTGCCGAATGTTGGCGCACTGCTGTTGCCAGCAGCCAGAGGCGCGTCCTCAGGGTAAGGCGGTCGCGCGGAGAAAGATTGGGAAGTTTCGTCGATTTTGTGGGCAGATATTCCCAAATTCCGGTTTGAATCCGGGCTCGGAGAGACACCGGCCGTTTGCCCGTCGCGGCTCTGCACCCGGATGGTGGCGACGCGAGCCCGGGGTAAAGTTCCGTCTGCCCCGGCCGCGCGCCTCTCCTCCTCTGATTGCCTTGCCGCGGAGCCCGCCTCCGGCCGCAACGGCCGAAAGCGCTCCCGCGAAGACTCCACATCTCTCGCCGCAGATCCCGCGCGTGGAAGCCCGATCTGAAATCGAATCTGCGCCATGGTCTCCTCGCTTACTGCTTCGCAGGTTCCTGCCGCGCAAACTCTGGAACATCGATCTTCAGCACAAAGGTCTCTGCCGGCCCCGTCGGCATCACGTTCAGCGTGATGTCGCAGATGCCCTGCATGCGTTTGTTCGAGTCCTTATCGACGAACAGGTCATAGCCCAGAATCGTGCCCTGCTCCACCTGTTCATCCAGCAACCGCTTCAGCGGCGTCTCAATCTGCTGGTCCATGAAGTCGCGCGTCAGCACCTGGCCCGCAACCTGCAGCAGGTAGTGGCGGCAGCAGCGCTCCAGGTAGCGAAGAATGCGGTACGACGTGAAGAACTTCAACACACCGTACGGATCGTCGGCCTGGGTGCGGCAGCCGTAGAAGCACAGGTGGTTGTCGGCGTCCCGGATAATCGGGATCAACTGCCGTTCCATCGACAGGTGTTCCATCTGCCCAATCAGCGGCTCGATGCGTGCCTTTGCCGCTCCGTTCACACGGCCAAAGCGCGATCCCACCGGTCCTTGCGCCATGCCTTGCGCATCGTCCGCGCGCGCCACTGCACCGGCGAACACCAGCGACGGAGGACCGTACAGGCCGTCCTGCTGCCCATCGCCCTTTTCAAACCAGTGCGCCGGACGCATCTGCAGGTAGCCCATCAGGCACACGTCCGATGCGGCCGCATCTTCAGGCCGCTTCAGAAACTCGTACTTGCCTCCAGGCAGGAAGTTGCGCTCCACGTTCTTGAACGAGGTTTCGTCGTCCAGGTCGCCGATCAGCAGCATGCCCCACGTGTTCGCAAGCTGCTCCAGCTTCTCGCGAATCGGCTGCGGATAGTACCCAGGCACGACCAGGTTGCAGATATCGTCGCGGAAGTTGAAGTTGTCGTTGCGCTGCACGACGAAGTGCTCCATCGCGGCCACGCTCATGCTGAAGATGTCTTCCATCGCCTTGGGATCAGCGTTCAGGATGAACAGCTCCACCGGCTTGCGCACCTTGCCGTCGTTCACCTTGGTGTTCTCAAAGAAGAGCTGCACCTGGCGATAGGACAGTTCCAGCGGCCGGACCTGATCGAAGATCTGGGCCAGCAGTTCATCCCGTACAGCTTCCGCGCTGTCGATCTGTCCCTGCAGCTTCTTGACCGTCTGGTCATAGCTGTCGTCGGCGCTGATCAACTGCTCGAAATTGGTGAGCTGGCTCAGGAACTCCTTCGCCGACTGCGCGGAGAAGATGCTGGCGATGTCGCGTTTCTCGTTGGTCAGCCCCGGGTGCAGGTCGGCAAAGATGTCCTGCAATAGTTCGCGTGCGGCGCTGTTGCCCAGGATCTGCTCAGTGGTGCGGGTTGCGGTTGCGCTCTGTGCCATGGCTTACTTTTCCCCTTCCGCAACGCGCTCAAGTTCGCTGCGCAGCTTTCCAAGTGCTTCCACAATCTCCTGCCGCTGTGCGGCATTGCCCCAGGCGCGGCGCACGGCCGGCAGCTTCCACCGGTCTTTCAAGCGGTAGAGAAGGTCGATGTTCGTCTTCAGGTCGGCCAGGTCGTTGCGCAGGAAGTGCGTTTCGCCGTCGGCGTCCTTCACCTCCTGCCGCTTCTGCAGGTTCTCCGGATCGAAGTCCTTGATGGACCGAAACTCGAAGTCGGCGCGGAACTCCGCCTGCTCCGGCCCAGCGTAGCCCTGGAACTTCAGCTTCGGCTGGAACTGGCGAAACGCATCGGCCAGGTCCTCTACCTTTTTCAGGTCTTCCGATTCAGAGGCCGCCTCGGCGCCCACGCGATCCAGCGTCATGGGCAGCATGGCTGCCGCGGTAGAGGTGGGCACCTTGCGAACCGCTGCGGTTACACCCTTGCGAACAACTTTGACCAGAGGCATGTTGGCCCTCCCTTTTCAGAAACGTGCGAACTAACGATCGACATTGAGGCGCGTTCGCGAGAACTCGCCACGGGACTGGATTTGAGTCACCTGCGCGGCAGAACGTTGTAACGGGCTGCTATTCGCTGTTTCCGGAGCGAAGCCTTCGGGAAGAGATGCGGACCGAACCTGCACGGCGGATGCCGCTTTCACTCCCGGGCGCAGGCCGGTCTCGGTGGCTGCGCGTTCGCTGCGCCACCGCTGCTTGCGGTCAGGAACGCCCATCATCTCGTCGGCCCAGATCAGGCGCGGCACCCAGAACCACAGCAATAGCAGCAGCAGCGCCGCGGCAACGTACAACAAGCCGTGCGTCAGAACCAGCGCCCAGCCCGAGTTCACCTCTGGGCGCGTCGCATACAACGTATTCAGCTCATCGGCACTGGCCTTGCGGTCGAACACGGGTGGTGCGGTGGCGGGCACCAGCAGGCGCAGCGGTTCGCCGGTCAGCGTCGACCCTTCCTCCATCCGCAGCGTGGGTACCCACTGCTGATCGCGCCCCGCCAGAGCCACACGGCTGTTCTCCGGCAAGAGCCACGTCAGGGTGATGGCATGGCTGACCGCTGAGCGGGACACGTGCAGAGCGCCCAGCAACTGCGTCGCGTCGGCGGCATAGAAGAACCGTGTCGACAGCCGCTGCAACGCGGCAGCATCAATCTGTGCGCGATCCCCAAAGCCGATGCCGATGGTGTCCATGTGCGACGCGTGCACCTGTGCGGCGGCCTGCTGCAGGCCGAGATCCCCGTTCAGCAATTGCGGGTCATCTCCGGGCAGCACTTCATTCTTGCCGTCCGTCATCAGGATCAGGTGCGGCTGTACACCGGTGCTCACGCCCTCGTGCCGAAGGCTCTCCACCTCGTTGTGCAGGCTTTCCTCGCCGGTAAACACCGCCTGGTACAGCGCCGTGTTGTTCTTTGAGGCTGGCGTAGGCAGCGCCTTCAACTGGTCCTGCGCGTCGCTCTTGCGAGAGGCGTACACCGCGCCGTGAATGGTCGAGACCACGTTATGGCTTTCGAACGGCACGATCGCAATGCGGTCCGAGCCTTCCTGCATCCCGTCCACAAACTGCGCAATGGCTGACTTGGCCGCCTCAAACCGTGTCTGGCCGTTGGCCAGCTTGTCGTTCATGCTGCCGCTGATATCGATCATCAGCAGCACCACGTTGGTGTGGTCGGCAGCATCCGGTCCCGCACCCAGGGACGCATAGAAGGGCGTCACGTCTCCTGCAGGACCGGTGACTCGGAACGCTGAAGCAAGCTGCGCTGCAGGCGGCAATTGCACCGGCGCAGGCATACCCGTGGCGGCCGCGGGCGTGACCACCGCAGACATGCACGGCGACATCGTCACCGGAGCGCAATCGACAAGCACCGGTTGACCCACGGCATGCAGCGTCGTCGGCTTCGGAGCGGCTGGTACCGCCTGCGCCAATGCGCCCAAGCACAGCGTCACGCCAGCGGCGGCTACACCGAGCGCCGATCGGACCATGCCGACATACGAAGCAGATCGCCGCATCACTCACCCAGCTTTCTGCTGTCGAAGCGCAGCGCTGTGCGACCGATCAACACGTCATCGTTGGGCGCCAGCTCCTGCGAGCTCACAACCGTCTTGCCTTTCACGCGCAGGACATACTTCGCGATGCCCTCCGGCCCACCAGCGTCCGGATGCCGCGCGATGAAGTAGCGGCCCTCCTTGGAAAAGACCACCGCATGCCTGGGTGCGATCGAACTGTCCGGGATGCAGATATCCGCGCCCTGCTGGAACTTGCTTCCACCCTGTGCAGTTTGCGCGCTGCCCAACGTGTACGACTCTTCCACGTCCAGGTCCCACAGCGTCTTGTTCTTGCCCAATTTGTTCTGTGCCCGCGCGTCGCCCGAACTCACAAAGCGCAACTGCCCGTCACGCACCAGCACCGGTGCGATCCCGGCACCAAAGCCCATCCCGGCGCCGGCTAGCATCATGCCGCACATGCCCACGCCGGCTGGCAGGTGCGGCGTAAACAGCACAAACACAATGCCGCCTAACAGGCCGCCCAGCAGACCGCCGGCATAGGTATGAAAAACGCGGGCAACGTTGGTCCTGACCCAGCGCAAACCCAGCCCCAGCGCCACCACGGAAAAACACAAGGACCACGCGGCAATGCGGTACAGCGAAGGTGCTCCTGAAGCAATGCCCGCAGAAAGCAGGTAATTCAAACCCGCGGCTACCAGCGCCGCTACACCGCCGTACAGCAGCCCCCAGCCAACTGACGAACCGCGCATGCGGCCGAGCAAAACTTTGTCAAAGTGGAGATAGACCAGCACCGACACGGTCATGCCGAACAAAAGGAAGGTAATCGTATCCGGCAGCAGGTGAGAACGCTCGCTACTGAGCGGTATCTGGATCAGCGCGCTCAGCAGGCTGGCCAACAGCCCTCCTGCCATGCCCGAGACTGTTCCAAACCATAATCCGCGATACAGACTCATGTAGGCAGCCAGGCAGATCGGAGTCGCGAATGTAGTTCGCCTTTGGGCAATCCCACTTCGCCGGTAGGCGTATAGAGTTATGAGACGGCGGTCGGAGTTGTCCAGAAATGGCGTTTTCCTCGGGAGCAGCAAATCGCCCCACCGTTCGGACGAGGCGTCTGCTTCTGGAACTCCATGACGCAATTCGCTGAAGATCTCCTTCTTCCCCAGGCAGCCCGCCCCCGCGATCTGCGGCTGGCGGTGGTCGGTACTGGCGCCTTGGGTTCCACGCTGCTCCAGCACCTCCTGCAGCGAAAGACCCGCTCCGTGCTTCTGGTCGACCCGGAAACCGTCGAAGCGCGAAACCTTCCTCTCAGTCCGCTGCTCCAGGACTCCTTCGCCGACTGGCTCCGGCACCAGCCCGGTTCGCCATTGCCCAATAAGGCAGAGCTGCTCGCCCGCGCGGCACAGGCGCAGGCCGGCCTGCCATGGCGGGCCATTCCGCGGCCGATCGCGGACGTCGGCTGGCAGGACCTGAGCGATATCGACCTGTTCTGCTGCTGCACCGACAGTGTGCTGTCCCGAGCTGAAACCGCCTGGATCGCACGCTCGCTCAGCAAACCGCTGCTGGACGCGGGTGTTCTTGGGGACGGCATCCCTTCGGGCCGGGTCACTCTGTATCCGCCCACGACTTCCGCGGCGTGTGTTTTGTGCGGTTTAGCGGAGCAACGGCGGGCGGAGGTCCTCGGCTATGCCGCGTCCACGTCAATCGGCTGCCAGGTGCCTGAGTCGGTGCCCGCGATGACCGCGTCGCTGGACACACTGCAGCAAGTCGCGGCCGCCACCGCCACTCAGATCGAGGTCTTCGCAAGCGCTCCAAACCTGCCCGCGACCATTGCAGCCAGTAGCATGCGTCTTTCGCAATCGCCCGGCGAACGGTGGGAGGCTGAATCTTTTGAACTTGCACGAAGCCTGACCTGCCCGTGGCATGAGCCGCCAACAGCCACCCTGCGCTCCCTGCCTTGGGAACTGCCACTCGCACAGGCCCTGCCCGGGGCCGACTGGCAGCTCTTCTTGCACTGGCCGGTGTGCACAGAGGCGTCGTGCTCCGGGTGCGGCACTCGAACCCGGCCCATGCAGCGGGTCGCC
This sequence comes from Terriglobus aquaticus, assembly GCF_025685415.1. Taxonomy (NCBI): domain Bacteria; kingdom Pseudomonadati; phylum Acidobacteriota; class Terriglobia; order Terriglobales; family Acidobacteriaceae; genus Terriglobus; species Terriglobus aquaticus. The sequence continues at coordinate 2,869,486 of NZ_JAGSYB010000001.1, read as the reverse complement.
CAGGTGCGTGCATCGGCGTGCCCCGCCTGCGGCACCCGTAGGCAGCAGCCGCTCCGAGCCGTTCACCGCATCTGCGCCCAAGACACTTGGGCCAAGTTTTCGCCGCGGCAGCTTGGAATGCCCGACCGGCATCTCTACTGGGTGCGAATCTCTGCCCTGTACCGTTCGAACCCTGAGGCTGCAACATGAATCGGACCCTGGAGCGTGCGGCGCTTCTGCTCGGTGTGCTTGTCCTACTGGCGTCGCTGCAGTTCTGCGCGGCCTTGGCGGGCGCCGCCGCGGCCTTGGTTGGGGCGCTTCTGCTGAGTGCGGGAGCCACCTGGCTATGGCTGCGTTTCGACCTGCCGTCCGGGGCGGTGTGGGTGCCGCCGCTGGTGATCGCTCTGCTTTGTGAAGCCGTCGCAGCCGTTCTCGACCTCTCCCTCCGGCCCAGCTTTTTCGGCCTGTTCGCGTTTCTTCCCGCGGCCTTGGGCAGCGGCATCACTGTTTTTCTGCTGCGCCGGTCACAGGCGCGGTGCGGCCTGTGTAATCGCAGCCTCAGCAGCGCCGCCCTGGTCTTTGCCTGTCCGCGTTGCAGCATGCACGTGTGCGACGAGACCTGCTGGAGCTTCGAGCATCAGCGGTGCCAGTTGTGCCTGGACCAGCGGGTTCCGCTTTTGCCGGTGGAAGAAAGCTGGTGGATGCGCGTCGCCGGTCCGCGCTCCCGTCACGATCGTTGCCAGGTTTGCCGGGGTGCCGCCGACCAGGTGGATCTGCGGCTCTGCCCGCATTGCCGGCGGGCCCAGTGCCGCGATTGCTGGGACTTCACCAACGGCGAATGTCAGCGTTGCAGGACAGCCCTTCCGGAACTTCCCGCATCGCTTGCACATACAGTCGCGTCGCCAGTAGGCGCGGACTAGGCTTCGCCTGCTTCCATTTGCCTTGAGAAGGGTACGCACACTATGCCGAAATACCAGGTGTACTTCGACACGCTCAGTGGAGAGACCAAGTACAACGTCGACATCGACGAGGGCGAAACCCTGGACATGGTGCTCGAAGAGATCCTCTTCGACCTGCGCGAGCGCGGCAACATCCTGAAGGGCGAGGGTGAGCCCGAGGTGGTCTGGAATGGCCGCTCACTCGACTTTGCCCAGCCGCTGACGGTGCAGGGCGTGCGGCCGGGTGACGTCCTGCGTGTCTCCACCGTGGCGTCCAACGGCTGAGCGGACGCCGTGTTTCCCGCAACGGAGCGCCGCCTCGCCGCGGAGTGGTCCCTTCTGCAGCAGCTTTCCGCGGCGAACCCCGGTCGCATCACCCAGCTTCGCCGCGAGGAAGACGTCTTTTACCTCACTCTGCACGGTCCGGCCGCGGTGTCCATCCCCGGCGGGCAGCACGGCACCGCTCTTTCCGTGCATGACCTCCGGATCGAGTTCCCGGTACACTTTCCGGCAGTTCCCATGGAGATGTATCTCAGCGTCCCTGTCGTTCACCCCAACGTGCACCCGGAAACCGGCTTTGTCTGCCTGTGGGATCGACACCGTGTCAGCAATACGGTTGAGATTGCCATGCACAAGGTAGTGGCGATGCTGGCAGGAACCCTATGGAACCCGCAGGCACTGCACGTGATGCAGCCTGCCGCCGTGCCCTGCACTCCATCGGCCGACCCCATGCTGCTCCAGGGCGTTGCTTACGAGCCCTCCTTGGCGCACATCCCCGCACAGGCTTCGCGCAGAAAGCGGCTCTCGTGAGCGAAGCGCGTACCGACACCGCCGAGATCGGCGAGCGTCTTCAAGTGGTGCTGGGCAGCCGTTTCCTGCTGGAGCGGCCGCTCGCCATCGGCGGCATGGCCACGATCTTCCTGCTGCGCCACCGGCTGCACAATGGCCGCTTCGTTGCTAAGGTGCTTCACCCGGAACTGGTCGACCGCGCGGGCGTACTTCGCAGCTTCCGGCTTGAGGCCAGGCACGCGGCCTTGCTGGGCGACCATCCCAACGCGGTTCCCGTCTTCGACTTTGGCGAGCTGGACGGCTTGTTCTTCATGCTCATGCCGTATATCCCCGGGCAGGACCTGGATGAGGTGCTGGCCCACGAGGGTCCTCTGGATCGGGAAGAGTGCCTGCACATGGCGGCGCAGCTGAGCAGCCTGCTGTGCCACGCCGAATCGCAGGGTGTCGTCCACTGCGATCTCACGCCCGGCAACGTTCGTCGCGACGGCTTCGGCCAGTACCGCCTGCTCGATCTCGGCATCTCCCAGCTCAACGGGCCACAGGACCGGCCGTTCGTCGGCGGCACACCCCTCTACAGCAGCCCGGAGCAACTGCGCGGCGACGCCTTGGATATTCGTAGCGACCTGTACTCGCTAGGAGCGGTGCTGGGCGAGGCGCTCAGCGGAACGCCGCTTTTTCAGGGCTCTTCGATGAAAGAGATTCGTAACCGGCACCTGAACGGCGTGTGGCGCATGCCAGCCGCACTGTCCGAAGAGGACCCGCTGGCGCGCCTCCTCCGTACGCTGCTGAGCGTCGATCCTGCAGGCCGCCCGCAAAGTGCGTACGAACTCAGCGGCATCCTGCATGCCTGCGGCTCAACGCGCCCCGAATTCCGCTCCGGCTACGGCCCCGGCTGTGGTTCTACGAAAGCGACAGATCCGTCCTCAACGAGCGGGCCGGCGAACAGCGACGCAGAGCGTGGGCCCTCAAAGCCGAGCGCGCCGCCCGAATCCGCAGGGCAGCGCCGCCGTCTCACCACTCAGGTCGAAGTCGAAGCTCCGCGCTCGTCCTGATCCCGCCCGCTACTCCGTCGGCGTCGGCTGGCCGTAGTACATCTCACCAATCCGGATCACATCCCGGCCCGCCTTCAGGCGATGCAGGTTGGTGTCGCGCAACGAATAGGCGCAGCCGCAGTACTCCTGCTGGTAGAAGTTCTCGCGCTTGCTGATCTCAACCATGCGATCGGCGCCGCCCGCCTTGCGCCAGTTGTACTCCCAGTACGCCACGTTCCCGTAGCGTTCGGCCGCACGGATCCCCGCGTCCGTCACCTGGCGAAAGTTCTTCCAACGGCTGATGCCGAGAGAACTGCTAATCAACGAAAATCCGTTCTCGTACGCGTACAGCGCCGTCCGTTCAAAGCGCATTTCAAAGCAGGTCGTGCAGCGAACCCCGCGCTCCGGTTCGTGCTCCATGCCTTTTACGCGCTCGAACCAGTTCTCCATGTCATAGTCGGCATCGATCACCGGGATGCCATGCTTGTCGGCAAAACGCTGGTTCTCGTCCTTGCGCAGGTCGTACTCGCGCCGCGGATGGATGTTCGGGTTATAGAAAAAGATTGTGAAGTCGATGCCGGACCGCACCATGGTCTCCATCACCTCGCCCGAACACGGTGCGCAGCAGGAGTGCAGCAGGAGCCGCGTGTGCCCGTCCGGCAGGTTCAATGTGGGCAACTCGCTCATAACCTTTTCAGCTCCTCGAATGCGGTCTGCGGCGACCAGGCCGGTCTGGAGACGACCGGGCGAACCGCTTCCGTCAGGCTACATGGTCGGCCGCGGCTTGCACGATGCCACTTCGCGGCTCTCCTCATCCGGAAGCTTTTGGCCGCGGTTATTGCCAGCCGTGCAATCGCTTGCAGCGGATCGGCCTCCGGCGCTCGTAACGTTCAGGCGGTCCCTCCTGGCCAGAGCCGAACCTCCGCGCGCAACCGCTTTCCGTGGTGTCCGGCATCAGGTCTGGTCTCGGTCGTTTCGGGCCATCTTGCCTGTACACTCTAGCTGCGACCAGCGAAGGGGCAAGAACAGCCGATGGCTCACACCATGCACGACGTTGCCAGGCGCGCGGGCGTATCGCCGGCAACTGTATCGCGCGTGCTCAGCAAGAATCCCTACATCTCCGCGGAAACCACGAACCGCGTTCTGTCCGCGGTCAAGGAATTGCACTATCACCGCAACGTGCACGCACGGCGTCTGGCCATCGGTAAGAGCGACCTGTTCGGCCTCGTCATCTCTGAGATCGCAAATCCCTTCTTTTCGGAAATCATCCGTGGCTTTCAATCTGCTGCATGGGATCGCGGCTTCGATGTTCTGCTGCTCAACACCGAGTACAACCCGGAGCGCACGCAATCCGTGGTGCGCAAGCTGATCGAAAACGATGTGCGCGGCGTAGCCGTCATGACCTCGTCGCTCGACTCCGACGTGATCCAGACACTCACGCGCGAAGGCATCGCCGTCGTGCTCAGCAACCTGTCCGCCCCGGACCGTCTCGTCAGCAACATCACCATCGATTACGGACGCGGCCTGTCACAAGCGATCGAGCACATTGCGTCGCTCGGGCATCGCCGGGCAGCCGTGATCGCCGGGCCGCCCAGCAATCAAACTGCGGCCAACATTGCCACAGCGCTGGTCGACGGCCTGAAGCAGCGTGGTCTCGACCCCGACCCTGTGACCCACAGCGCCTACAACGTCGAGGCCGCCGCCGAAGCCGTCAAGGCGATCGTCTCCACCAAGCGCACGCCCACCGTCATCTTCTGCGGCAGCGACCTGATCGCCATGGGCGTCATGGTCGCGCTGGAGCAGGCTGGCATCGACGTTCCCAGTGAAATCTCCGTCATCGGCATCGACGACATCGCGTTCTCGTACCTGGTGCGGCCGCCTCTGACGACCATCCGCGTTCCTCGCGAAGATCTCGGCGTCACATCCTTCAAAGCTCTGAACAAGCTGTTGAAACAGAAGCGCAATCGGGGCGACGAGTACGTGATTGAAACGGAGCTGGTCATCCGCAAGTCCACCGCGGCCGCGCGAACGTCGCTTCTGCGCAAAAAGATCGAAGCGCTCAAAACAGGATCGAAGCTCCAGAACCTCTAAAGCCGATCCGTAGTCACTACAGCACTCCCCAAGCAATCAGGCACCGTGGCAACACGCCCGCTTGCTCGCCGATTTCGCGGCCGAGGTTGAAGGCAGATCGTTGGCCGGATTCGCATCGAAGAAGCCGTTCGGCTTCAGCAGAAATCCGATGTACGCCGCAGGCATCACCGGGTAGTCTTCCGGGCGCGGAATGTGCGTGTGTCCGAACGAGTACCAGAACACCACGTCCTCGTTCTCGATGCTGCGGTTCTGTTGAACCCACCGGGGAAGTCCGTCTCCACCGCTGCTCTGGTTTGGAAAGTCTCCGGCGGCAAACCGCTCTTTTTCGTCAAACGGCGTGACCCAAACGTGGTGATCCACGAAGCCTGCGCGCTTGCGCCACCACGCATTTCTTGAGGCGAGCGGCACCGCGTTGTCGCCCGCGAAGAACTTGTAACCGACCGGTTCGCCCATGCGGTTCAGCGATGCCGGGTTCACGATCTTCCAGGTCCGCGCGGTCTCCAGGCTCAGGTTCGCGCACGCTTCCTTCTCGTTCGTGAGCTCCGTCTTTTTCGCGTAGAAGGCGTTCCCTTCGGGATTGCTTTCGCCCTCCGGTGTCACCACCACGTCAATCTGCTGCACCGTATTGCGCGGCCCGTCTATTCCGAAGTCTAGCCGCATGTTGAAGAAGTGCTGATGATTCGGCGCATACAGCAGGGGAGCGATGACGGTGCCGTACTTCGGATTCTCCCCTTCGTGTACCGCGCCCAGCGAAAGGATGCCCGTCAGCTTGATCTCGAACTGGATGTTTCCGTCCTGGTAGAAGTACCAGAAGAAGCCGTACTCGTAGTTCTCCACGGTTGATACGGACGAAACCACCAGCCGCCGCGATCGCCGCACCTCCGGCCGATCGGGATGCCGGCGATCCGTGTGCTTCCACAGAATGCCGAAATCTTCTTCGTGAATGCAGATCGCGTTTTCGATGCGCATCGCTCCCCCACGGCTGTCGCATAGATCCGCGTCCAGGTATGCAATGTGCCCCACGCAATCGCACCCAAGCGTCAGGCTGTTGGCGCACATGCCCATGCCGTATTCGCCCACGTCAAACGCGTTCTTGCGCACCTGCGTCGGCCCGGGGTCGCCATACGGCACCACCATTTCCGTCAGCGATCCGCGATAGAGAATCGGCCGGTTGCGCCCGCCATCCTGGTACCGCAGATCGTGGATCGTAAGCCCCTCGCGCGCGGTAAAGCCGACCACCATGCTCCAGTTTTGCCAGCGCAGTTGTCTGCCTTCCAGGGTGAAGCTCGGGCCGTCCGGTTGTGTGATCTCCAGCGATTTCAGGCCAGCGCGCTTGTGCGGCACGCGATCCTCGAAGTACTGACCGTCCTCCGGTGGCAGCGGCCAATGCCCGTACTCCTCCACCCGGATCACTTCCATCCGGTTCAGGTCTACAACCGGCCGGATGCCTTCGATCGGGTGCGCGTACCCGTTGTCCGTGGGATCCTTTCGCAGGAAGCAAAGAGGACGAGTCAGACGCCGCGTGCGTTCTTCCTCCGCGCCGTAGTTTCCCGCACTCCAGATGTCGACCATCACCAGGCTGGTGTCGTCCACGCCGTAGTGTCGTCGCAGCGCATCACGAAATGCTTCGCTGCGCAGCACGGCCTGCTCGCATTCCACCTGTTCGTCAACGGTCAGGGTTGGCTGCAAGCCTTCGGCGGCGTCCTCCCATGCTTCCATCCGGCTGGCACCCAGGTCCATGCGAGCCGTAGCAGCCATGTTGCGCTCCGGGTCAAAGATCACGGCCTCGGCGCGCCGGGTTTCGGTGCTTGCTTCCGGCCAGGCATACACCTGCGCCTTTGCCGGCTCCAGTAGGCTGATGCTCACGATGCGCATGCGTTCGTGAAATCGCGGCGTGGCGCGCAGTAGTTGCACGGCTGCGTTCACTTCACTGGCGGTGAGCGGTTCCAACGGGTGCATCGGCATGGGCTTCTCCTTGGTTGGCAAGGAAACGACGCTCCACGTGCAGCGGTCGATTCTGAGAATTCGCTAGGCGGAGTGCATTGCGGAAGTTAGAGGGCGGCGAAAGAGCGCGGCCAGAGCCGTCTCCAAAAACACTTGCCTGTTTTGTTGGGAAAACCCGAGTGGTTTTGCAGGAGTATCGCCGGGGTCCGTTGCCTTGTCAACGAGAAATCTGGCTGAGTGAGAAACGTTTTTCCATGCTTCCAGAAAGTTTTGCAAGTGCTTGCAGAAACCGCTTGCATAGATTGCTCCTCAAGCGTAACGTCTCTCCTCAACACTGAAGAAAGCAGCAAGCGTCCAGTTTCACAGCGACGGTTCAGCAGAGAAGAAGGCGCATCGTCCCGTCCCCCCGGCGTGCAAATCGGCTCTCTGCTGTAGGCCGCTTCGTTGATTCGCTTCGATCCAGGGAGGCAGTGACTATGTGCGCAATGTTCCATCGCAAGTCGTTCCGGTCGTGGTTCGGGACTCTTTGGCTCTGCCTGCTGCCCGCTCTGCTGCTTTGCTCGTCTGCCGCCGTGGCCCAGGTCGATTCCGGCAGCGTGGTCGGAGTGGTGCGCGACACCTCTGGCGCGCTCATTCCCAACAGCCGCGTGACGCTCACCAGCCAGGACTCCGGTCAGGTCGTCACCACAATCGCCAACTCCTCCGGCGAGTACACCTTCAGCCCGGTCAAGATCGGCGTGTACACCGTCAGCATTGAGAGCTCCGGCTTCTCCCGCTTCCAGCACAAAGACGTGACCGTCGCTGTGCAGCAGCGCGTCCTGGTAGATGCCACGCTCACGCCAGGGCAAGCCTCTGACACCGTGCTCGTCACCGGCGATGCGCCACAACTGCAAACGCAGGACGCCTCAGTGGGCCAGGTGGTCGACGCGAAAAAGATCGTCGATCTTCCGCTGAACGGCCGCAACTTCACCTTCCTCGCCCAGCTCTCGGCCGGCGTGAACCAGAACCAGAACGACACCCGTGGCCTGGGCGCAACCGGCAGCTTCGCTGCCAACGGCGCGCGTCCCGCACAGAACAATTACCTGCTCGACGGCATCGACAACAACAGCAACCTGGTCGACTTCCTCAACGGCACAGCTTACGCCGTTCTTCCGCCCCCCGACGCCATCCAGGAATTCAAGATCCAGACCAGCAACTACTCGGCCGAGATCGGCCGCTCTGCCGGTGCCGTGCTCAACGCCACCACCAAATCCGGCACCAACACGCTTCACGGCAGTGCCTGGGACTTCGTCCGCAACGACGCTCTTGACGCGAATAACTACTTCGCCACGACCAAGGGTCACTTCAGCCAGAACCAGTTCGGCTTCACCCTGGGTGGGCCGGTTCGCAGGGACCACACCTTCCTCTTCGGCGACTACCAGGGCCAGCGCAATACCCAGGCACAAACGCTGACCAGCACTGTTCCCACCGCGGCACAGGCCAGCAGCGGCTACACCAATTTCGCGGATCTCATCACACAAGGCAGGGGCGCCACCTACACCGACGGCCTCGGCCGAACCTTTCCCGTGGGCACCATCTTCGACCCGGCTACCACCCGCGCTGTGCTCTGCGGAGTTCCCGACGCGCAGACTGGCATCACTGTTGCGTGCGGCACCCGGGCGCCCGGCACCCAGGTCGGCTACGCGCGCACCCCGTTCTCCGGCAACGTGATCCCGATCAACCGGCTTGACCCGAACGGCGTCAAGCTGGCCGCTCTGTTCCCGGCGCCGAACAAGGCAGGCTTCACCGGCAATTACGTCAACAACGTCCAGGGCTCAAACAACTCTGACTCCACCGACGTTCGCCTCGATCAGTACTTCTCGCAGAAAGACTCCGCGTTTGCCCGCTTCAGCTATCTGAAGAACCCGGTATATCTGCCGCCGCCCTTCAACGGCGTTGCCGACGGCGGTGCCTTCAACAACGGCCTCACGAACTCGACCACCTATCACGGTGTTCTGAACGAAACGCATACCTTCACGCCTAGCTTCATCAACGAGGCCCGCGTTGGCGTCAACCGCTTGGAATCGTCTCGCCTGCAAGCGAACGCATCCACCCAGGGCCTTCCTGCGCAGTACGGCATCGGCGGTGTACCGCAGGCGCCAAACAACGGCGGTCTGCCGCGCATCACCATCTCCAACCTCACTCCGCTCGGCGGTGTCGGCTACCTGCCGTCAGTGGAGTACAGCACCGTAGTGCAGTTCTCCGATGATGCGACCAAGACGCTCGGCCATCACACCCTGAAGTTCGGCTACACCTATGAGCGGCTGCGCTTCTCCGTGCTGCAGCCCATCGCCTCGCGCGGCAACATCACCTTCAACGGCCAGTTCACCGACGTGCCGACGCAGACCGGCGGCAACACCGGCCTGGCGCAATTGGTGCTCGCTCCCACCAACTCCAGCGTGGGCGGCGGCAACAACCTGGGCGGGTTCGATACCGCGCAGCTATCCAACATCGCCACCACGGACATGAAGCGCAATTACAACGGCGCCTACGTGCAGGACGAGTGGAAGGCCACGCCCAACCTCACGCTCAACCTGGGCCTGCGCTATGACAGCTTCGGCCCGCTGGTGGAGCGCAACGGTCGCCAAACCAACTTCCAGCCCATGAGCAATGGAGCGACGTTCCTCTTCGCGCAGAAGACGTGCAACACACCGCTCTCACCTGCCTTCTACGCCGCGGCTGCCAAGGACAACGTCACCATTCAGTGCACCAGCCAGCCGGGCCTGCAGACCGTGCAGCATTTGAACTTCTCGCCCCGCATCGGACTCGCGTACCAGGTCACGCCGCGCTTCGTCGCGCGTGCAGGCTACGGCATCTTCTACGGCGGCTTTGAGAACTCGTCACAGTACACCTTTGGCGACTTCCCGTTTCAGTTCGCTCTCAGCTACCAGTCGCAAACCCCGAACTCGCCGGTGAACTTCCCCAACGGCGGCAACAGCTCCATCGAAACGGGCCTGACCAACATCAGTGTCAATCCCGCGCTCATCTCAGCGTCGGGTGTCTCGGTCCAGGGTGAGGACTACAAAATCCGCACGCCCTACAACCAGAACTTCAACCTCACGCTGCAGTACCAGATCTCGCAGAACCAATCATTCCAAGTGGGCTACGTCGGCAACACCACGCGCCATCTGGGCGTATATATCGCTCCGAACCGGCCCCACCAGATCCTGGTCCCCGGCCAGAACACGCTGGCGTTCTCGCCCTATCCTGACTTCGCCTCCGGCGGCAACTACACCAGCTTTGAGGCGTCGGGCAGTTACAACAGTCTTCAAACGACCTACGAGCGGCGTTACTCGGCCGGACTTAGCCTGCTGGCAAACTTTACCTACTCCAAGTGCATGACCAACGGCCGCGACTTCCTGAACGCCACCGCCATCGGCTCGTTCCGCGCCGCCACTCTGCCCGGCTTCGGCATCTCCGGCGACTACGGTGCGTGCGACTACGACATCCCGCGAGTCGTCCACGTCAGCGGCACCTACGACGTTCCCTTTGGTCGAGGCCGCGCGCACGGCAACCACCTGAATCGCGCTACGGATGCCGTACTCGGCGGTTGGAGCACCAACCTCATCTTCACCGCGGAAGACGGCCAGCCTGGCACCATCCGCTGCTCCGTTACCACCACTACCACGTTTGGTTGTTTCGTCTTTGTCAACGCCGGTGTGAACCGGTACGCGCAGTCGCCCAACCCGTCCGGGTACACCGTGAAGAACTTCCTCAACCCAGCGGCTTTCCGCAACGCTCCGGTTGCCACTGCAAACGGGCAAAGCAGCTACGCTCCGCTGGGCGGAGGACCGTCCCAGTACCACGGCCCCTCCTACGTGCGGGCGGACTTCTCACTCTTCAAGAACTTCAATTTCACCGAACGGGTCTTTGTGCAACTGCGCGCAGAAGCCTTCAACCTGGCAAACACGCCTAACTTCGCAAACCCGGGCACCACCAGCCTCGCCAGTCAGTCCACCTTCGGCCAGATCACGTCTCTGCGCGACGGTGCCAACGGCAATCGCCAAATCCAGTTCGCGGGTAAGTTCTACTTCTAGCCGTATGCAGCCACCATCCACATACGCCCCAGTCTCACCTGGCAGTACCTCGTGACGTGTCACGCCGCTACCATGCACTGGTAGAGCGCTCGTTCACCTCTGTTCTTCGCTGCTGTTCTGGCGCTCTTCGCGCATCGCAAGGAAATGTTCATGCCGCACCCGATTGCAACCGCCGCCTATCCCGAGAACAGCCTCCTGGCGGCTGAAATTCAACACCAGCCGCGCCTCTGGCTCGACACCCTGGAGCGGGTTCGTGCCTTTCTTCCCGGCCGCAGCTTCGGCAGCGGCCCGGTTCTGCTCACCGGCGCGGGGACCTCTGCCTACGCCGGGCAGGCGGTTGCCGCAGCGTGGCCGGGCGCTCGCGCCATCGCCACAACGGACCTGATGCTGCTCGCGCCAGACGAGATCGAAGCCGCTGCACCGGGTCTCGCCAGCGGCGGACTTCTCATTTCGTTTGCGCGCTCCGGAGACAGCCCTGAAAGTGTCGGCGTGGTGCGTCGCATGCAGGCTCTCTTTCCGATGGTTCAACACCTGGCCATTACCTGCAATGCCGAGGGCCGGCTGGCCCACCTTGCCGGCGTAGATGTGCTTGCGCTGCACCCCGACACGAACGACCGCAGCCTCGCGATGACCGCCTCGTTTTCCAACCTCACCCTGGCGGGCCTGCTCCTGCGGAACCTCGAAAGCATTGCTCCGCACCTCGCTTCCATCGGCAATGCGCTCACGCAGCGTTTGCCAGACCTGTATGCCACCGCGTACGACATTGCCGGGCAGGACTCCGAGCGCTTCGTCGTGCTTGCTTCCAGCATGCAAAGTCTGGCTATTGAATCCACGTTGAAAACGCTCGAACTCACGGCAGGTCAGCGGCTCGGTATCGCGGAAAGCTTCCTCGGCTTCCGTCACGGCCCCGCCAGCGCCCTGCGTCGCAACACACCCGTGCTTTGCTTTGCGTCCAACGATCGCCAAAAGCTGCGGTACGAGGAAGACTTCGTGCGCGAGTTCCGCGACCGCGGCCTCGGCAGATTCGCGGTGATCGGAGGAGAGGCCGCCCGGTCGTGGCCCGCGGACTGGTACATTCCGGCGCTCGCACCCGTGCTGCCGGACGCCCTGCGCACTCCGTTTGAAGTGGTCTTCTCGCAACTGTTCGCGTACTGCAGCAGCCTTCACGCCGGCATTGATCCGGATAACCCCAGCCCGGACGGCCAGGTCACCCGCGTGGTCAAGCCGTTCCAGCTTCACCCGGAGACAGGTCGCTCCTGAAGAGCATGTCTGCAACCGCTTGCACGTACATTCCCGGCCGTGGCATCATCGCGGATACCATTGGAGACAAATCCTCGTGAGCGACCGCAAAAAGCTCGTCCTTATCGGTGCCGGCAGCACGGTTTTCACGCAGCGCCTGGTTGCCGACATCATCCTGAGCGGCGAGATCGACCAGTGGGAGCTCGGTCTCGTCGACATCGATCCGGTCACGCTGGATGCGGTCGATCGACTGGTGCGCAAAATGCTAGCGCTCAAGAACGTCACGTTCCCGATCACCTCCACGGTAAATCGGCGCGACGTTCTGCCCGGTGCCGATTTTGTCGTCACCACCATCGCCGTTGGCGGCCGCCCCGGCTGGGACCAGGATGTGCAGGTGCCGCGCAAGCACGGCATCTTCCAGCCGGTCGGCGACACGATGATGCCCGGCGGCATCTCCCGCGCCATGCGCATGATCCCGCAGATGATCGCCATCGCCAACGACGTTGCCGACCTCTGCCCCGACGCGTACTTCCTCAACTACTCCAATCCCATGACCGCGGTCTGCCGCGCCATCCGCAAACACACCGGCGTTCCCGTCATCGGTCTGTGCCACGGTGTCCACTATGTCGAAGGCGTGATCGCTCGCTTTCTTGGCGTCGAGGAAGACAGCATGCAGAGCTACGGCTACGGCCTGAACCATCTCACCCTGCTCACTCACATCACGGCCGACGGCAAGGACGCCACACCGCTGATGCGGGCCAAACTCGACGAGCAGCGCGGCTCATTTGCCAAAGAGATCCGCGAAAAGACCGAGTGGCCCAACGGCATCACCGGCCGCCCTCCACGCTACTCCGACGACCCGCTGTCGTGGGACATTTTCGACCGCTACGGCGTGTTCCCGGTCGCGCTCGACCGACACATCACCGAGTTCTTTCCCGAGCGTTTCCCCGGCGGTAAGTACTACGGCGGCACTCTCGGTGTAGACCGCTTCTCCATCGACGGCCGCATCGCCCTGGGCGACACCTGGTTCGACGAGATGATGGCCGTCGCGCACTCCAGCGATCCGCTGCCCGCGTCCTACTTCGAGAACGTGCCGGGCGAATCCGAGCAGTTGATGCAGATGATGCAATCACTGCTAAACGACAAGCGCCATATCTTCTCCGTCAACATGCCCAATCGCGGCACGGTGCCGGGCCTGCCCTACGACGCAGTGCTTGAAATGCCCGCAGCGGCCGGTGCTGCCGGCTTTACCCCGCTGCAGTCTGCGGCCTTGCCGCCCGCGCTCACTGCCAAGCTCCTTTCCAAAATCGCCGCCATCGAAGTCACAGTCGATGCCGCGCTCACCGGCAGCTTCGATCTGTTCGTCGAGGCGCTGCTGACCGACGGCTCCGTCAGCGATCCCGACAAGGCAGCATCTCTCGCCACCGATCTGATCGCTGCCCACCGTCAGCACCTGCCGCAGTTCGCCGGAGCGGCGTCATGAAGCTGATCCATCCGGATCACGAGCGTCTCTACCCCCTCCCGGGTGTCGCGGTACCTGCGCATCGTCCGGTGGACATCGACGGCAGCAACACCGGCTTTCAGCGTCTGCGCTCGCTGCGCATCTACCGCTTTCCCGCAGGCGTGCCCGTCGACGGCCATGCCGAAGACGACGAGGTGTTCCTCATCCTGACCGAGGGCACCGCGACCGTGCAGATCGGAATCAGCGAAGCAGATCCAGCAAGCGTCGGGACCTTCACTCTCTCCGCGTTCCACGCGCACGGCGATCGTCCCTCGGTCGCATACCTTCCGCCGCACGCCGTCTACCGGCTCACGCCACACACCATCGCCGACGTCGCTTACGCCCGCGCAACGACCCCGCATCAGCGCGAGACGGCAGTGTTCTCAACACGTCGGCACTCCGCGAAGGAAGGGAGAGGCGTGCTGCTGGACCAACGAAATCATGCACACCTCCTCGGCCTGCTCCTCGCGGAAATAGTTGCCGGCCGCGAAGATCTCGAACTCGATCTTCGCGGTGGCGTTGCGCCCGGCGCTGAGTTGCTCGTTCACATCCAGAGCGAAAACCCGATTGCTTCCGCTTCACTCCAGACCTCCAACGGTGACACCCTGCCGATCCACTCGTGGGACACAGTCGCGCTCGCGCCAAATGAAACAGCAACCCTGCGCATTCCGCCGCGCACCGACCTGCTCACCTTAACGGTGTTTGCGGAATGAGCAAAGCAGCCCATCACGCCAGCATCCAGGGGCCGCATGGCTGAGGTCCACATTCGCGACGTGCACAAACGGCACGGCGATGCTCACATCCTCCGTGGCATCCACCTCGACATCCGCGACGGCGAATTCGTGGTTCTCGTTGGACCTTCTGGTTGCGGCAAGAGCACGCTGCTGCGCATGATCGCTGGGTTGGAAGAGGTCACCGCCGGCGAGATCCGCATCGGCTCCCGCGTGGTCAACGACCTGCCCGCAAAAGACCGCGACATCGCCATGGTCTTTCAAAGCTACGCACTGTACCCGCACCTCACGGTCGCCGGCAATATGGGATTTTCGCTGCGCCTCAAAGGCATGAACAAGGCCGACATAGCGGCCAAGGTGAACGCCGTCGCAGAAACCCTGGGCCTTGCTAACCTGCTGGACCGCTTCCCGCGCCAGCTTTCCGGTGGCCAGCGTCAGCGCGTCGCCATGGGCCGCGCCATCGTGCGCAACCCGCAAGTGTTCCTCTTCGACGAACCTCTCTCCAACCTCGATGCCAAGCTGCGCATCAGCATGCGAGCCGAAATCAAAGAGCTGCACCAGCGCCTGCAAACCACCACGATCTATGTGACACACGATCAGGTCGAGGCCATGACGCTGGCCTCGCGCATTGTCGTTCTGCACGGTGGCACGGTGGAACAGATCGGCACACCCATGGACCTCTACGATCGGCCGGCGAACCAGTTTGTCGCCGGCTTTATCGGCGCTCCCGCAATGAACTTCCTGCCCGCACATCTCGTCGGCAGTGCGCTTCAGGTCAACAGCGGCCCCGCTCTTCCAGCCAGCATCTCCGGTGCAGTCGCAACCGACGCAGTCACCTTCGGCATCCGCCCGGAGCACCTGCGCGCCGTCGCTCCCGCAGCGCCGGGCAGCATCGCTGGCACCGTCGCGGTGGTTGAGCCAACGGGTTCTGAGACCATCCTGATTGTGCAGTCGGTGACCGGCCGGCTGACCGCGCTCGTGCGCGAGCGCATCGACCTGCAGCCCGGCCAACCTGTCTCGCTGCAGCCGGTCCCTGGCCTCGGCCACGTCTTCAACGCACAAGGCCTTCGCATCGGTGCCGCATGATCCAGTCCGCCTCAGCATCTCGCATCCTCGTCATTTCTGACAGTCTGCACACGCTGCCCGAAGCCGTGGCCATCCTGCGTGACTCCGGGTCCGACATCACTTGGGTGCATGCGCTCACACCATGGCACGAACTCTCCCCTGAGCACAAAGCGGCCCTGCACGATGCGGACGCCGTGGTCATGGGCCGCGTCATGGGCATCGATGCCGCCGCGCTGACGCTCGCTCCCAGGCTCCGCGTCATCGCGCTGCACACTTCCGGCTCCGACAACGTGGACTTGGAGGCCGCCTCTGCGCGCGGCATCCTCGTGACCAACGTGAAGGGTGTAAACGCGGAGCAGTGTGCTGAATTCGCCATGGGCCTCATGCTCGATGTCGTTCGTCAGATTCGCCGCGGCGACCGCGCCATCCGTGCAGGTCTGTGGGCCGCGCAAACCCAGACCAGCATGGACGTCGTCGGGTCCACCATTGGCGTCATTGGCCTGGGCCAGATCGCGCAGGCGTTCGTTGTCCGGGCCCGCGCCTTCGGTGCGCGCATCCTCGTTCACACACGAACGCACGATGAGTCCCTCGCGTCTCGCCTGGGCTTCGAGTATGCGTCCCTCGACGACGTCCTGCGGAACTCCGACATCGTCAACCTGTTTGCCGCGCTCACGCCGGAAACCCGCCACATGATCGGCGCGCGCGAGCTTGCGCTCATGAAGCCTTCGGCGTACCTGATCAACATCGCGCGGGGCGAGCTGATCGACGAAACAGCGCTATTTCAAGCCCTGCAAGAGCAGCGCATCGCTGGCGCCGGGCTCGACGTGTTCGAGACCGAGCCGCTCTTCGATTCGCCTCTCTTCGCGCTCGACAACGTGACGCTCACCCCACACCAGGCCGGCCTCACCATCGGCGGCAAAACCGGAGCCGCCGTTCGCGCAGCAACCAACGCGCTCGAAGTTCTGCGCGGATCTGTTCCGAAAGACACTATCAACGCCACCTCCGTCGTCCACAGGTCCACTTAGGAAAGCGCTTGCACGCGCTTCTCACCGTATGGGAGAATCGCGCCATCCACCGTGAGGTTTAGGGTTATGGCTCCGCGGAAGCACAGCACCCAAAGCACGCCGCAGCTTCGCGCCGTCGCATGTGTCTGCGCCACCGTGATCGGCGCCGCGCCCACCTTTGCGCAACACCTCACGCTCACCATCGCAACGCACTACACCGACGATCAGCGCGCTCCGCTTACGCCCTGCCTGCGGGCCTACGAACGCCTTCATTCCGGCATCACCATCGTTCACCGGCAGCTCTCCTACCGCGACCTGCTGCAGTCGCTGTTCCTCTCGCGCATGGGCGGCCAGCCTCCTGACATCTACAACCTCTCCACCACCTGGACAAGGCAACTCGTGGAGAGCAACGCCCTCGCGCAGCCGCCAGCCTCTATCTCAAGCTTTGTCCAGCAAAGCTATTTGCCAAACACCACCTCCGCCATCACGAGCGATGGCAGGCTCTGGGGCATCCCGTCCGAAACAGACGTATACATGCTCGTCTACAACAAGCTGCTCTTCGCGCAGAACGGCATCACGCATCCGCCCAGCAATACGGCCGAGTGGATCAGCGACGCCGCAAAGATCTCGCGCACCAATCGTCAAGGGCAGCTCGTCGTCTCCGGATTCACCGTCGGTTCCTCGCAGAACCAGATCGTCGCTCCATTCCTCACGTTGCTCTTCTCGGGCGGGCAGCAACTCATCGCGGCAGACGGCAAATCCACGAACCTGACCAGCGCCGCGGCACACAGCGCTTTGCAGGCGGAGGTGGACTTATTCCGCTCGCATGGTGCGGAGTGGGGCACGGTGCCGTACCAGTTCCCCAGTGGAGCCATCGGCATGATGGTGGTGCCCAACTGGTTCAACCGGCCGCTGCACCAAGGGTTTGAGCAACGGTTCGATCAGACGGTCGCTGTCGCTCCCATACCCGCCGGCGCAGACTGGCGAACCCTTCAGTACGGCTTCTTCTGGTCGGTCGACGCCAACTCGCCGCACCCGGCCGAAGCGTGGGCGCTGCTGCAGTGGCTCAACACCGCGCAACAGCCGGGCGGCCGCTCGTGTGTCGGCAACATGCTCATGGCACTCGGTGGTCTCACCGGCAACCGCCAAGACCTGGCTGCTTCCACGGCTGAGCTCAATACGCCGTTCCTGCGGCCCTTCGTCGATGCGCTCAGCTCCGGCCGCGCTCTGCCGCAGCCCAGCATCCGCCACGCGAACGAGATCGAAGCTTTGACTGGCAAATATCTTGAGCGCGCTATGCTCGGCGTCATCCCCACCGACACGGCACTTCACCAGCTTGACGCAGGCATTCGCACCATCCTGCAGGAACAGGAGTAGGCGACCTATGCGCAACCGCCTCACACCCTACCTGTTCCTCAGTCCCGCGCTCCTCTACGCGGCCATCTTCTTCCTTCTGCCGCTGGGCCTTGCGCTCACGCTTGCCTTCACCAACTTCCAGGCGTTCGCACCGCACCACTTCGTTGGCCTGCATAACTTCTCGTACCTCCTCACGCGCGATCCGTTCTTTCTGACCACCGTGCGCAACACGCTGGTCTTTGCGGTAGGCTCGCTCGCGTTGGCCATCCCGCTCTCGCTCCTGGTCGCGTACACCATCTCGCGCAGCCGGTTCAAAGCCTTCTGGCGTTGCATCTTCTGGCTGCCCATGGCGACCAATGTTGTCGCCGTTGCGTTTGAATGGAAGTTCCTGCTGGACGGGCCCACCGGGCTCGTCAATCACCTGCTCGATCTGCTCCACCTGCCGGGCCCGGGATGGCTCAGCAATCCGCACCTGGCGCTGCTGTCCGTCATCCTGGTCTTCGTCTGGATGACCCTGGGCAGCAACATGCTTCTGCTCTCTGCAGGTCTTGAAAGCCTGGACGAAAGCACCTTTGAAGCCGCCCGTATCGATGGCGCAAACGCGGTCCAGATCTTCACGCGCATCGCTCTGCCCCTGCTCAGGCCCACACTGCTCTTCGTCATGACCACGGACCTCATCATCGGGCTCAGCTCCTTCCCGCTCATGCTGGTCATGACGGAGGGCGGTCCCGCGCAAAGCACAACCGTCACGGCGCTCTACATGTACCAGATGGCCTTCACCGACCTGCGCCTGGGCCGCGCCTCCGCAGCCGCCTTCATCTTGTTTCTGCTCATCTTCGCCATCACCATGGTCCAGCTCCGGTTGCTGCGCAAGGGAGGGCTCGAAGGTTACGCATGAGACCCTCCGCCGAAGTTGCAATCTTTCCGGGAGAAGACGTCGGGGTCAGCCCGCACGCATCCGCGCCTGTCGCACTGCGCGGCCGTCGCCCGCCTCGCATCACCGGCGGTTTGCTCAAGTATGTGTTTCTCTCTCTCGGCGCAGTCGTCATGGTGGTGCCGTTTGTTGACATGCTGCTCGGATCGCTGCGCACCGTTCCTGAGCGCCTGGCACGTCCGCCCATCTATCTGCCAGCGCATCCGCAGTGGCAGAACTTCATCCGTGTCTTCCACGATCTGCCCATGGCGCAGTGGCTCACCAACAGCGTCATGGTCACTACGTCGATCACGATCATCCAGCTTCTCACCAGTTCGGCAGCCGGCTATGCGCTTGCCAAGTTCCGCTTCCGCGGCCGCGACCTCATCCTGCGCTGCATCCTGGGCGCACAGATGTTTCCGTTTTTTCTCTTCCTCATCCCAATGTTTTTCATCCTGCGCTTCTGGCCATTTGCAGGTGGCAATAGCTGGCTCGGTCAGGGCGGCGCGGGCTTTCTCAGCAGTTACGCCGGTCTCATCCTGCCCTTCGCCGTGTCCTGGTATGGCATCTTCATGATGCGGCAGTTCATGGTCTCCATCCCCGACGATCTGCTCGATGCCGCACGCGTCGACGGCGCCAGCGAACTCCGCATCTTCTTCACCGTCGTGCTCCCGCTGGCTCGAACGGCTCTCGCCACGCTCAGCATCTTCGTCTTCATCTATCAGTGGAACGAGGTCATCTGGTCCATGACCGCCACGCGCATCGCGCCAAAGCTGCAAACGGTTCCCGTGGGCATCTTCCTCATGCGCCAGGCATTCACCGACGAGCGAACCTTTTCCCTGCAACAGGCTTCGCTTGTTGTCTCCGTTATCCCTGTGCTCATTCTGTTTCTCTTCCTGCAGCGCTACTACGTGCGTGGCGTCACTGCGGGCGCGGTCAAAGGCTAGTCCACTCAAGAAAGGAAGCACAATGAACCGCACCATGAATCGACGTGCAATGCTCACCCTGTTCGGCAAATCCGCCGTTGCAGGCGTGGCGTGGAGTTCCAGCCTTACGCGCACGCCCTTGGCAGGCGTGGTCGCCAGCCTTACCCCGGTTGCCCAGCAAACCGCCAGCAGCACGTATGACACGCAGTTGCAGGACGCCATGACCAGACTGAGCAGCCGCGTCTACTCCGAAGAAGGCATCCCCATGATCCTTGCCTGCGAGGACCTCACCGCTTCGCATCCCGTCGCGCCGCTCTACTCCAAGCCCACGAACGACCGGGTCGCGCCAGCCTTCCAGCAGTACATCGAGGCATGGGGCCGTCTGCATCCTGATGCGCCTGCCGACGACGTCGCCAAGCTCATCGAACTGCTCTCCTACCGCGACTTTGAACATGGCGGAAAGGACGACAACCTGTGAGCACACCTGCCTTCACCGCGCGCGCCACCGAACAGGAATCGCTCTTTCGCGATCGCCCGTTGATCCGCGTCGTCAACTACCACAACACGCCTCGCATCCGTGCGGAACAGATGGAGCGCGAGCTGCAGCAGTACAGCCAGGCGTTCACCTCCGTGAACGAAGCAGAGCTCCGGTCCTACATTCAGACGGGCCAGTGGAAGAAATCCAAGCCGGGCATGATCCCCGTGCTGTATGAGGGCTATCGCAACGGCTACGACGTCATCGCGCCACTGCTGGAAAAGTACGGCTTCGTCGGCTGGTTCTTCATCATCACCGAGTTCATCAAGGGCCCCGTCCCCGATCAGGTGACCTACGCCAAGGGACACCACATCGGCATGCAAACGCGCGAGTACCCTGAGGGCCGCTACGCCCTCACCTGGCAGGAGATCCGCGAGCTCAGCAAGAAGCACGTGATTGCCAGCCACGCCCGCAACCACGCAGAGCTTTCCGCCATGAGCGAAGAAGCCCGCCGCGCGGAAATCTTCGGCTCGCAGGAAGACTTCCGCAAAAACCTCGGCCGTCCTGTGCTCGCGTTCTCGTCGCTCCGCGGACCTGCGCAGAATGAGCATCCCGAGGTCGACACGGCAAAGCTGGTGCAGCAGGCCGGGTACGAGTTCGTCTTCTCCAACTACCGCATTCAACGCGTCGGCAATGGTGTCGCCAGTGCCTCCTGAAGACTTCCGCGGAACCGCTCGCGAGACTGGCGCGCTGCTGCGCTCCGCACCGCTCATCCGCACTGCCAACTTCCATAATGTTCCCAAGCGCCGCATCGTTGAAGTGGAGGCGCAGCTCAAGCTTTGGAGCTCCGCCTTCAGCTCCGTCAACGAAGCGGAACTCGATCGCTATCTCACCACCGGCGAATGGCACAAACCCAAGCCGGGTCTCCTCATCGCCATCTTCAATGGCTATCGCAACGGCTACGACAACATGCGGCCGCTGCTTGAAAGGTACGGCTTCGTTGGCTGGTTTTACGTGCCCACCCTGTTCGTCAACGAACCTGCGGCGACCCAGCAGCAGTTCGTCTCCTCCCGCACGCTCAAGATCATCCATGACGAGTACCCCGACGGTCGCTACGCGCTCTCTTGGGACGAGATCAAGGCCATGGATGGTCGCCACGTGATCGCATGCCACACCCGCAACCACGCCAGGCTCCAACTCGACGATCTGAACTACCTCGAAAACGAGACGGTCGGTCCGCAGCTCGATTTCCAAAAGCATCTCGGCCATCCCGTGCGCGCCTTCGCCTCACTTTCCGGCCAGCCGTACGGCCAGCACGGACCCTCTGACCGCGCTATCGATCGCGCCGGCTACCAGTTCATCACCTCCAACTACAAAATCCAGCGAATCCGCTCCGTTCCCGGGCACGCCACACCCACCGCCGATCTGCAGGCGCGATGAACCACACATGCTTGCAGAGCCAAACAGTGTCATCCTGAGCGGAGCGAAGGGTCTGCTTCTACGGCCCATCAAAACAGCTCGACGTAAGCCGTCCTGCGAACGCAACACCAAGCAAAGGAACCGAATGAAACTCGTACGTTACGGCGCCCCCGGCGCAGAACTTCCCGGCATCCTCGACTCGAACGGCCAACTCCGCGATCTCTCCACCGAAGTGGGCGATATCGCCGGCGAAGTTCTGTTGCCCGGCTCACTCCAGCGCCTCGCCTCGCTCAATGTCGACTCGCTCCCGATAGTTGCGGGCACACCGCGGCTCGGCCCCTGTGTGGCCGGCACCGGCAAGTTCATCTGCATCGGCCTCAACTACTCCGATCACGCTGCAGAGACTGGCATGCAGGTTCCACCTGAACCCATCATCTTCATGAAGGCGACGTCCACCATCGTCGGCCCCAACGACGACGTCGAGATCCCGCGCAACGCACAGAAGACTGACTGGGAAGTTGAACTCGGAGTCGTCATCGGCAAGCCCGCAAAATACGTCTCGGAAGAAAACGCCCTCGAGCACGTCGCCGGCTACTGCGTCGTCAACGATATCTCGGAACGCCACTTCCAGCTCGAGCGTCAAGGCCAGTGGGTCAAGGGCAAGTCCCACGACACGTTTGGTCCTGTCGGCCCATGGCTCGTCACCGCCGACGAAGTGCCCGACCCGCAACAGCTTGCCCTGTCGCTCGAAGTAAACGGGCACACCATGCAGAACGGCACTACCGCCACCATGGTCTACACGGTTCGGTACCTGGTCAGCTACTTATCGCAATTCATGACGCTGCAACCCGGCGACATCATCAGCACCGGCACACCGCCGGGCGTCGGCATGGGCCAGAAGCCGCAGCCCGTCTACCTGAAAGCCGGCGACACCATGACGCTGCGCGTTCAGGGCCTCGGTGAACAACGCCAACACGTCATCGACGCCCGCCCACTCTAGCGCAACCGCAGCGTCAGCCGCCGCGAGAGAAGCACCACGCTGACCTGGCGGCTGACGCCCTGCCGCTGCCGTCACACCGTTCGCATCCGGAGACACACCATGAGCAACGAAACCGCCGGCACCCTTCGCTCCCAGCAATGGTTCGGCCGCCAGGACAAGAACGGCTTCTACTACCGCTCGTGGCTCAAGAACCGCGGCTTTCCGCAGGACGTCTTCGAAGGCCGT
The DNA here is from genome assembly GCF_025685415.1 of Terriglobus aquaticus. NCBI lineage: Bacteria > Pseudomonadati > Acidobacteriota > Terriglobia > Terriglobales > Acidobacteriaceae > Terriglobus > Terriglobus aquaticus. Next base: position 2,846,784 of record NZ_JAGSYB010000001.1, on the reverse strand, counting down.
CCCGTCATCGGCATCTGCAACACCTGGTCCGAGCTCACACCCTGCAACACCCATTTCAAAACCATCGCCGACCACGTGCGCTGGGGCGTGCTTGAGGCAGGCGGCTTCCCGCTGGAGTTCCCGGCCATGTCGCCCGGTGAAACCCTAACGCGCCCAACCGCTATGCTCTATCGCAACCTCGCCGCCATGGAGGTCGAGGAGTCCATCCGCTCCAACCCGCTGGACGGCGTCGTGCTGCTCATGGGTTGCGACAAGACCACGCCATCGCTGCTCATGGGCGCCGCCTCGGTCGACGTGCCCACCATCGGCATCTCCGCCGGCCCCATGTTGCGCGGCGTCTATCGCGGCACCTACATCGGCTCCGGCACCAACACCATCTCCATGAGCGAGCAACTCCGCGCCGGCGAGATCACGCTCGACGAATACCACGAAGCCGAAGCCTGCATGCACCGCTCGCACGGCACCTGCATGACCATGGGCACCGCCTCCACCATGGCCTGCATGGTCGAAACGCTCGGCATTTCGCTGCCCGGCAACGCCGCGATCCCCGCAGTCGATGCTCGCCGCAATCTGCTCGCGCGCGAGTCCGGCCGCCGCATCGTCGATCTAGTCAGGCAAGACATCACCATGTCGAAGATCATCACGCGTGAGTCGCTCGAGAACGCCATCCGCGTCAACGCTGCCATCGGCGGTTCGACCAACGCCGTCATCCACCACATCGCGCTCGCACGCCGCATGGACCTGCCGATGAGTCTCGACGATTGGGACGCCCTCGGCCGCAACGTCCCGTGCCTGCTCAACATCATGCCGCAGGGCAACTTCCTCATGGAGGACTTTTTCGAAGCCGGCGGTCTGCCCGCCATCCTGCGCGAACTCGGCGAAAACAACCTGCTCCATCGCGACGCTCTTACCGTCAACGGCAAAACGCTCTGGCAGAACAACGAGAACGCGCCCTGCTGGCGGCGCGAAGTCATCCACGCCTTCACCGAGCCCTTTAAGGCTGTCGGTGGCATCGCCGTCCTCAAGGGCAATCTCGCTCCCTCGGGCGCCGTGCTCAAACCCTCCGCCGCGTCCGACGCGCTCACCAAGCACACCGGCCCCGCCGTCGTCTTCAGCACCATCGAGGACCTGCGCGCCCGCATCAACGACGACAACCTCGACATCGACGAACACTCCGTCATGGTGCTGCAGAACTGCGGCCCCAAGGGCTACCCCGGCATGGCCGAGGTCGGCAACCTTCCGCTGCCGCCCAAGCTCCTCAAGCGCGGCATTACCGACATGGTTCGCATTTCCGACGCCCGCATGTCCGGCACAGCCTACGGCACCGTCGTGCTCCACTGCGCACCGGAGGCCGCGGTCGGCGGCAATCTCGCCCTCGTGCAGAACGGCGATCTCATCACGCTCGACCTCGAAGCCCGCACCCTCCAGCTCCACGTCTCCGACAAAGATCTCGCTCAGCGCCGCGCGCAATGGCAACCGTTGCACAACACGCCCGACCGCGGCTACACCAGGCTCTACATCGAACACGTCATGCAAGCCGACGAGGGCGCCGACTTCGACTTCCTCGTCGGACGCACCGGCTCCGAAGTCCCCCGCAACAACTTCTAGCCACAGGCGCGCAAGGCGGAACCACGCGCACAGCGCGGTACACTTCCGCTCACTTCGCTTCTCAGGACTGCTCACAGTTAATTCAGCGCAGAGTGATACTTTCCATCGTTTGGGAGAGCATCACTCTGCCATCTTCGCATCGTCATCGTTTACCCCGAGCTGCTCGAGCAACATGCACCCACCGCGCCGGTCATTGCACATTGACTGACACGCTGAGAGTAGTAACTGTGCTGTTGGCAGTTATGGTGATAGGCACCGTGTAATTTCCTGCTGCAGGGGTATTCGGTGCCGCGGAGCCACAGCCTGCAAGCCCGATCAGCGAAGTCGTGGCAAGAACTGAGAGCAGAGCGAGCAGCCTATTTCGCAATGTACTCTTGCGCCCAGCGAAGCCCATCAGCGGTATGCCGGGAAGAAGAAAACAGGCAAGCACGCGCTCCAAGCCGCCTGTCCCAGAAGGGAACACGTGGTCAAGCGAGCTCTTCGTAGGATCACCTGCGGTGATGAGGATTGTGCTGGCCGCGGTCGGGGTGGTACTGGTCAATGTCACGGATGGGTTCGACGGCGTGCAAGTGAAGTGCGCGGGCAGCGTCCCGCAAGCGATAACAGCAGTGCCTGTGTAGCCGCCAACTGCGGTCAACGTGACAGACGTGGACGCAGTGCCGCCGCGCTGCACCGATAAAGAGGAAGCGCTGAGCGTTGCCTGCAACATGGGAGCGACGATGGTCTGCGTGAGAGCTGCGGAAGTCGAATTCCCGTAACCAGGTGCACCCACAAAGGTTGCGGTGATCGTATGCGAGCCGGAATCCAGAGTGGAAGTTGCAAACGTAGCCGTCGCGGCACTTGCGCCGGACCCGGTCACCGGGATCGTGCCAAGAACGGCCGTGCCATCCAGAAAGGTCACCGAGCCGGCGGGAACCGATCCGAAGCTGTCGCTCACGGTAGCTGTAAAGGTCACAGCCGTACCACGGTTGGCGGTCTGGGCAGACGATGCTAAAGATGTAGTCGTAGGGACTAGGGTCGGAGTCACCGTTTCCGTCAACGTGGCGGAAGCGGAGTTGCTGTAGCCGTTGATTCCAGTAAAGGTAGCAGTGATGGGTAAGGAACCAATCATCACTGGATTGAGAGTGTAAGTCGCGGTTGACGTTTGATTCCCGGTCGCCACAACGTAGATAGCTTCCGAAGAGGAGTTGCCATAGGTGAACGTCACCGTTCCGACGGGAGCCGTTCCAGAACTGGCCGATACTGTTGCCGTCAGCCGTACGATGCCGCCTACAACGACGCTCGAAGGATCTGCATTCAGCACCGTGCTTGTAGTCAAGGGAGAGCTCAGCAATGTTGCTGCCGCAAGCGCGATCAGGTGATGGCCGGCTGTTGTGGGGTGCAGATCGTCCCAGAAGAGATACGTGTCGGGGTCCGCAGTGGTGATGGTCTGCGAACCGTACGTCAGGTTTGTCAGTCCCACAGCGGACGGAGCATTGAGCACAGATCGAAACAGTCCGTAGATGTCTAACGGATAGAGATGGAGCGCCCGCCCCGGATTCGCTGCCGGCAGCTCTGCTAGCGCAGTGGCAAGTGCTTGATTGAACGTAAGAGCAGCGCTGGTAGCCCGTTGCGCATTCACAGGTGAATTGTTCAAACGCGGGATTGCGCCGAGCGGCGGCAGATTAGGCACCATGAAATCCGTCGCTCCCGCATTGATCAACTGCTGGATGATCGAGCTTTCGTGGGCCACCGCTGCCGTGATGTCGGTGTAGCTGGTGGAGCTCAGCAAATCGTTAACCCCACCCCACACCACGTACAGCGTGTGATTGGTGATGGTGGGTGACGTCGCCAGGTAGTTCGCAACCTGCTGGCCCATGTTGTCCACGGTCACGCTGAATGCGCCGTTCGGGCCATAAGTGAAGGTGCTGGTACCAGTGTTCGTAGTAGCCGAACCGAACGCGTAGTTCGTGCCACCATCCAGAGAGTTGATCACTTTCGGTTTTGCGGGAAACGTGGCCGCGAGTTGCTCAACCCATGTTCCGAAGTAATTTCGGGCGTACGGCAATGTGTCCGCACCGTCTGTAAAGCGCCCATTCGTATAGTTCGCCACTGGACTGGGAACGCGCCCTGCGAGGGTGTACTTCGCTTCAGTCAGGTGAGCCACATTTCCCGTGTCAGACAGCGAGTCACCGAAAACTACGATCGAAGTGTAAGTCTGCGCCGACAAGCCTGCGCCAGACATTGCCACTAGCAGAAGAGCCAACCACGATAAGCCGAAGACGCAACGGCGAACTGCGCGTCGCAAGCTGACAACTGGCGTTGAGCTGGACATTCTCGCGGTCTCCTGGGTATCTGGGCTCGGGACCCACGAAGCATAACAGACCTTAGAGAAACATGACGCAAAGTGCATGCTCGAACGAGCTCCACAGGAGTATGGGTCTTACAGTCGGCTTATCGGAAGTTGCTGGCAATCTCGAGGCGAGCGGTATAACCTTCGGTCCACTATGAACTGCCGCATCTCAGCTATGCTGCATGTCCCTGGCGACGTCCGCGAGGCCATCGCCTTCTACGGCCGTGCCTTCGGAGCTACTCCGGCTTGGAGCACGCCTCCGGCGGAAGATATGGTTGCGCAACTGCGAATCGAGGGCGCGGAGTTCTGGCTGCATCCGGCAAGCGACGCGATCGGCAACCCTGCCCCAAAACAGACTGGCGGCACGGCAGTGCGACTGATGCTCATCGTGGATGACCCGGATGCCCTGTTCGACCAAGCGGTCTCTGCCGGCGCAGTGGTGCGTTCCCCGATGCAGGACCGCGACTACGGCTGGCGTGATGGCTCAATCGTGGACATCTACGGTCATCGGTGGGAGATCGGCAAGCCTCTGTAGCTCTCGCAACGAACCGCAACCCACAGCCTTGGTGAGCCACACCGCGCCACTGTAGACCCACCTCTCTCCCGCTCCGTCCAACAGGGCATGGTCCGCCTCACCGCCGCCGCCCTGTGCGCCGCGTTCACGCTCTCCCTCGCACCAGCCCACGCACAGGAACCGGCCAGCAAGTCTGATTCCGCTCCCACCATCAAGGTCGACACGCGCCTCGTCATCGTCCCCGTCATCGTGCGCGACAAGAAGGGCCAACTCGTTCGCAACCTGAAGCAGACCGACTTCACTCTCTCCGAAAACAACAAGCCGCAGACCATCAAATACTTCGACAAAGACAGCGAAGCCCCGCTCACCGTCGGCCTCCTCGTCGACGTCAGCGGCAGCGTTCGCAACGTGCTCGACGAGGAGCGCACCGCCAGCTCCGCTTTCCTCGATACGCTCCTGCGCCCCGACAAGGACAAGGCCTTCATCGTCCAGTTCGGGCACCAGGCTGACCTGCTCGCCGACGTCACGTCCTCCCTCCCCAAGCTCGAAGCCGGCCTCAAGAAGATCGACGCCGACACCGATCGCCCGCAGTTCAGCGGAAGCTCGCAACAGCAGGATCCGAACAGCGGCAGCGGCAACACGCAGGACAATGGGAACAACAACGGCGGCTACGGCGGACGCGGAGGCGGACGCCGCGGCGGTCAGGGTGGCGGTAACTATCGCGGTGGAGGCACCGTCCTCTACGACGCCATCTATCTCTCCTCGAACGAGGTCATCAACAAACAGCCGCCGGCTGCGAAGCAGACGAATCGCGAGGCGCTCATCCTGCTCACCGACGGCGACGACCGCGGCTCCAAAGAATCCATCTCGTCCGCCATCGAAGCCGCGCAGCGCACCAACGCCACGGTCTACGCCATTTACTTCAAGGGCGAAGAGCACAACGGCGGCGGCTTCCCCGGCGGCGGTCGCCGCGGCGGCATGGGCGGCGGCTTTCCCGGAATGGGCGGTGGCTGGCCCGGTGGAGGAGGCGGCGGCCGCAACGGCGGCGGCGGTCAGGGCCGCGGCGGCGAACAGCGCGTCGACGGCAAAAAAATCCTCCAACGCATCTGCGACGAGACCGGCGGCCGCGTCTTCGAGGTCTCCAGCAAGCAGCACATCGACGACATCTACAAGCAGATCTCCGAAGAACTCCGCTCGGAGTACCGCCTCGGCTTCACGCCCACGGATACATCCGAGGGCTACCACCGCGTCCTCGTCGATCTTCCCAACGACAAGAAGAGCACCATCCAGGCGCGCGACGGCTACTACATCGGCGCCGCGCAGTAGTTCAGGAACGGCCCCTCCAACCAGGAAAGACGAACATCGACGAACGCCGGCTTAGTCCTCCAACCGCTCGATCATCACGTCGGTACTTTTCACCAGCGCCGCCACGCTGTCTCCGCGCTTCAACTCCAGCTCGCGCACCGCGTCCGCAGTGATAATGCTCGTAATCTGCTGCTTGCCCACCGCAACGACCACCTTCGCCATCAGCCCGTCCACCTGCACATCCAGCACCTTGCCCAGCAACTGGTTGCGCCCACTTACCCGGCGGAACCTCGCCCGTGACTCCGCGTCGCTCCGCTCATCGTCGCGATCCAGGAACGGATCGAGCGACGCCTGCGCAATGCGGTGGTGTCCGCCCGGCGTGGGCACCGTCGCCAGCTTTCCTTGCAGGATCCATTGCTTGATCGTGGGATAACTGATGCCCAGCAATCGGGCGGCTTCGCGGGGCGTCAAGAGCGGCGTATCGGCCATGCCGCTATTGTGCATCGGCCGCCTTTCGCCTCGCATCTCCAATACAATCACCGGCAAGGCGAGGGGCGCAGGATGACACTCACGGCATCAGGGGCGAGCCAGATCGCCACACACACGCGCCTCCTTTCCTCGCCCACTCATGGCGCGCGGCTGTTCGGGTAAGCCCATGGGTCAAACACAATGACCTTCTTTGACAGCCTGCTGGTGCTGCTCTTTGCGGCCGTCGTCCTGCTCCAGGTGGCGCGCCGCCTCGGCTTGCCCTATCCGGCCATGCTCGCCGCGGCGGGCGTCGCCATGGCGTTCATCCCCGGCGTTCCCAACATTCCGCTGGCTCCTGAAACAGCACTCGCACTGTTCATCGCGCCGGTCATCGTCGACGCCGCGTACGACTTCCCCTTAGGCGCGGCACGGCGCCTCGTCACGCCGCTGCTGGTCTTTGCCGTGCTCGCTGTCCTCGTCACGGCCGCGGCAGTGGCCGCTATCGCGCACCTCTGGCTAGGCATTCCGGTCGCGGCCGCGCTCGCTCTGGGCGCCATCGTTGCACCTCCCGACGCCGGTGCCGCTACCGCCGTGCTCAACAACACAACCATTCCGCCCAGCACTGAAACCGTACTCAAAGGCGAAAGCCTCTTCAACGACGCCACGGCGCTGCTGTTGTACAGCACTGCGCTTGCGCTGCTGTCACCGGCAGGCGGCCCGTCCCGCATCACTGTCGGCGCGGGTCTTCACCTGGCGTTGGCTGTCCCGGGAGCTGTCGCGCTTGGCTGGGGCTTCGCTCTGTTGCAGCGCCGCATCAACCCCTTCGTTCAGGACACCCTCGGCGGCAATCTGCTGCAGTTCTGCGAAGCCTATCTCGTCTGGATCCTGGCAGAGCATCTGCAGCTCTCTCCCGTGCTGTGCCTCGTCACTTTTGCCATGACCCTGGCGCGCACACCGGAGCTCATCCACCGCAACACCCGCATGCGCGTTCAGTCGTTTGCCGTGTGGAGCGCCGTTGTCTTTGCCCTCAACGTCTTCGCCTTTCTCCTCATGGGCATGCAGGTGCGGTCCATCATCGGCCGCATGGATCGCGCCCGCCTGTACCAATCCATGCAATTCGCCGCTCTGATCGTCGCGGCCGTCATCGTTCTTCGCTTCGTTATCGTCATCACCTTCAATCGCCTGAACGCCTGGCGGCGTCGCCGGCTCGGCAAAGAGCCGCGAGCCTCGTTGCGGCAGGCAATCCTGGTTGGTTGGTGTGGCATGCGTGGCTTCGTCACCATGGCCACAGCACTTGCGCTTCCAGCAGACTTGCCCAGGCGCGACACCATCCTGCTTGCCGCGTTTGGCGTGGTCATCGTCACCCTGGTAGTGCAGGGCATGACGCTCAATCCGCTAATCCGTCTTCTCGATCTGGATCACACCGACAGTGCTCTCGAGGAAATGAAGACGGTACGACGCCAACTCTGCACGGTTGGGCTCGCCACTCTTCAGCAGCACGACGACCCTGAAGCCGAAAGCCTCCGGACGTTCTATCAGCTTCAGCGCACAGGGGAGATCCCAACGGTTGGGCAGCCCACCCTGGAACGCTATCGTCGTTACGGTCTCATTGCGATCCGGGCGGAGCGCAAAGCCCTGGAAAAGTTCCGGGAAGATGCAGAACTGAGTCCCGATCTGTACCTCAAGCTTCAGGAAGAGCTGGACTGGCGAGAGCTGACCTTGCTGCCCGAACACGAACGAGTGATCGAAGAGAACTAATCATCACCCCACGGAGCAAAAGCCTCGATCGCAATCGAGGCTTCCCGGATAGAACCCAGACATCAGTTCTCAGTTCTTATGATGTTTCGCCGTCCCGCCATGACCTCTTCCCGGGCCGTCGGCGAGCCTTGTCAAGTCTTAGTCTTTGCAGTCAGGGTAAGTTACAGCGTATTCAGTGCCCAGATAAGAAGCGAGTTAGCGTATTTTCGCCACTCGATCGGCTACCTAAAACGAGGCAGTAATGTTCTTACTGCGAATCGAAACATATCTTGCGGTGAGTCATTGTGCAACGCATGAAAAGACCTAAGCGGTACTCTGGTCCATCAATCGCCTGCGGCGTAGCCAACCTCCAACCATGCCCGTCATTCCCGTTCCCAGCAGCAGCAGTGACCCCGGCTCTGGCGTTGCACCAACAGACGAAACGAGCTCGAAACCTGTGATGCCCGTTGTAGATGAAGTGAGTGAGAACCATCCGTTCGTCTGGTCATATCCGCTCTCCGTGAAATAGCCCAGGCCGGAAATCGCGAGGTAAGGGCTGCTGAGAGCGTCGCCAGGGCCATACACGACAGAAGTAAGACTGGTGATGGTGAATGATGCAGTGTCGACGGTGTGATCGTGCACGGTGAACACAGTTGTTCCAGGAGCACTTGCAAAGGCGAAACTCTGCAGGTTCGCCAGATAGCCAGTGAGTTGCCCGCCGGAGATTGAGGGAGCAAATACGCCAAGAGTTCCCGATGCCTGGTACACCGTTCCCGTAGTTGGACTGAAGGTGATCTGGGTATTATCGAAGGTGTCATTTCCTGAAATGGAAATGGTTCCGGTGATGGGATCGGCATGTGCCGCAATGGCAGACGCGAAGGCAAGGATCACAGCCGCAATCCACGGCGATGTGCGAGTCATAGGTCCTCCCGAGAGTGACCGCTTGTTCGCGGCATGCCTCGTGCACAAGCAGGCAGGTCCCGTGAACAGCCAGTTTTGGGTAGACCGATAGTAGGTGGGGTCGATGCGTCAGATTAGGTCATGTCGCTCGCCAACCGAGCGGTGTCGCCTACACGCATCCACTGGACAGGTTTGGCTCCGCCGGTTGGCGATCATCCCACACGATGTAAAGCGGAATCGTCTAAGCCAGACTGCCCAGCCGTCAGGCGTAGCCCTGCGTACCCATCACGTCGCGTAATAGGTTCAACACAAAGCCGGGCTGACTCTTGCCGGTTGCGAGAATCGCTTCCAGGTCGATAGCCGATTCTGAGAGCAGCCGGAAGGAAGCTCCATCGATATAGGCCATCGACCATGCCGAGAACAAGCGCCGTTGAATCGGATTGCGGCTCACGACCACCAGGTTGCTGTGGCGGGGATCCTGTTGGATGCGATTCAGGCAGCTCTCGACCGCGTTGGCGGGCCCCTCTAGCACTTGTGCAAAGGCGGTGCCGTTGTACAGCAGAACGCCGCTGATCCAGTCGGATGCGTTGTTGCGGCGCGATGTGGCTACAAGTTGGGCCAGCATGGGTGCCACCTGCTCAGGGGTGCCGGTGATGCGGCTTCTGCTGCAGTAAATGATCTGCAGAAGCTGAGCTCTATGGTGGTGCGCGGGTATATCCACTTTGTAAGTTATACCGGTTCGTTTGCGTCACGTTGCAACAATTGTGGGTTGGAGTCCCCGGTTTTCCACCGGTTTCAGGCGTGTCAAGCCCCGCTGCACGCGCCGCAGCACCTAACTAGTGGTCATCAAGGCACTTCCAAGCCAAAAAGAATTGGCATGGTATATCCCTTCCACTTTGTATCCTTGAAGAAGGCTTACATCCCAGCCAGACACTAGGAGCCCGCGATACGCTAACTCTCGTCCCAGCAAGAACTTGCGGCTAAGCTCATTCTTTCGAAGAACTTAGCCGCCATCAGACACGTAAGTTGAATGTTTAGAAGATGTTGCGCAAATCTACCCGGGGGGGGGCGTAGCCTAATAGGCCACGCAGATTTCAGGCCCGCAACCGACTACAGTGTGTTGCGGCCACGCCCAAAGAGCAGATAGAGAACGACCAGCAAAAGGATGATGCTGAGGCCGCCGCCACCGTAGTAGCCGAGGCCAGGCCCCATGGCGTAACCGCCACCGCCAAACAACAGAATCAGCAGAACAAGAATCACGATCAGCGGCATACGGAACACCTCACGAAAGATGAGGAATGAGAAGCGCAACCCCGACACCGCGTTGCTTCAGCCTCGGTAGATCAATAACCTATCGCGCTGCCGCTTCCCGCCGCGAAGTGGGCCGACGTGGGCGGTGCCGTACTTGGCAGACCATTTTGCGTTGCATCATGGGCCGTCTGGCATTGCGCTGCGCTCGCTTTCGGAGTCAGGGACGCTATCTCACGACCACCCCCTCCCCCCCCTTGTTTTCGCAAGTTCTTCATTCACTGGATGTTGTGCTCTGGGCGGCTCGTAACATCTTGTGCGTATTGGACTTACGCGTAAGTTCCTGTGCAGGTGGAAGTTACGGGCGGGGCGGATCGATCCAGTTGGCCCACTCCTCTTTCCAGGATAGAAGATTGAAGGGATATAGCATGCCAACTGTTTTTGTCTTGGAAGTAGTGCGGGTTGAGACACTTAGCTCCCGAATGAGGTCGTTGGGGGCTTGACAGCTTTGTTCTGGGTTGACGGCTCCGTCTCGTCGTACAGTACACGCATGCTTGTACGGTTGGCAGTTCTGGCTGCAACACTCGTGGCGTGTCGCATCTGTGCCGCCGAGGTGCCCTGCGGGATCCAGAGCGTGAGTGAGACAACGGCGCCGGTGTATCCGCCTATCGCCAGGGAGGCCCATGTGTCAGGGACCGTGTTGCTCCTCGCTAGCTTCGACACTGCGGGAAGGGTCACAGAGGTTCACACGGTAAGCGGGCTGCCCATGTTGCGGGTGGCAGCCGAGACGTTTGTGAAGGGATGGCAGGCGGACCCGTACACGGGGCCCCGAAGCTGTCCTGTGGTGGTGGAGTTTGCCTTACCGAATCCGCCCGTCTGTGGCGAGCAGCGCGTACAAGATGGACCGCAACCGAAGCAGGGACGTACGGGTACGCAGCACTACACGGTCGTCGGCAGTTGCGTTAACGTAGTCGCGATGTCCGACCCGCACCTTCGAGTGATCCGGCGCAAGCGCTTCGGCATCTTCTGAATGATCGGGCCAGCCGCTTGGGGCTGAGGAGCGCGGCGCAATGCGGTTCGCGTCCTGCGGGCGGTGGTGGGCCGCGCGGGGAACTGCCGGTGTGCTGATGTTGCTTTCAGAACATCCTGCGCGGAAGAGCCAAGCTGTGAGAGTAGCGGCACGGTTGTGGCGTCGAAGTGGACGGTGCAGGCGAGCGAGACGAAGCCTTTCTCTTGTACAGGCTGTCGTCCCGGCTCTCGCGGCGTCCACGGTGGCCTAATCGGCCTGCGATAGTCGCTGCGCCGAGGCGCTCCTACTTCGGTGGGCCTACCCGCACGACGGTCGCTTTCTTGACTGAGCAGTTTTCCAGTGTGAAGCGCAGGTCGATGTTGCTGTTGACACGCAGACGGCCACCTGAGGGCAAGCGAAGCCCGTCGATGACGGAGTTCTGCTGCTCGTAGTGCACGACGACGGGATTGTCGGGAGTTGATTGGACGGCGTCGTTGCCGGCGTAGACCAGGCCGTCCGGGGTTGGGGTGTAGGTGGGGTGTTCGTGAATGGTGCCGCCTGCGCTAACGATCTCGGTTGCGAGATAGTTCTTGTCAGTCGATAGGGTGGCGGGTGCTCCGGGAACGTGGAGCGAGAAGAGATACCCCTGCGAAGCGGGTGTGACCCGCTCTACCGAGTTGCTGAACGGCGGGATGGGACCGAAGAGGCCTTTGGAAGGCCAAGTCTGGTACAGGCCGGTGAGCAGAGAGTTGAGGACGTTGATCACTGGCGCGATCTGCTGCTTGGCGGCTTCGGTGGTGCCGTCCGGGTAGGCGACGGAGGTGGTACCACCATGATCGTTCAGGGTGAGCCGGACGGCGGTCGCTTTCAGAAGGTCCTGCGCCGGGGCGCCGAGCATCGGAAGCAGCGGCACGGTTGCCGCGTCAAAGTGGACGGTGCAAGCAAGGGAGACGAAGCCTTTCTCCTGCAAGCTGTAGTACCGGGCCCGCGCCGCATCCATGATGACCTGATCGGCCTGCGAGAGCTGCTGTGCCGAGGCGCTGAGGAGCGCTGCAAGCAAGAGCGCGGTGCAGAGTCGTCGTTTGCGCATGCAGGACTGATTAGACATCACTGGCGGCTCATTACACATCATGAGCGCGATTCATAGGGCGAAGTTGATTCTTGCAAAGCTCCGCCTGCTTAGGGAGAGATATGCTGGCGGGGTGCCCGCTTACGCCTGCCTCACCATCAGAGAATTTCTTCGCAGTAATCTGCTTGAGCTTCAGCAGCGGCTTACATCAGCTCATGCGCGGTCTGGCTTTGCTCAACAGTTCACGCAGCAGACGCTAACCTGGGAAAAAGATTTACAGCACTTAACGTCTACCTGCCAGACGTTAGTTTCTGAAAGGTCTGAAGCCGAACATTGGACACTGGTCTTCGAGTACACAATTCCCCGTAAAGCAAAGCGGATTGATGTAGTGCTACTTACGCAAACGAGAATCCTGATTTTGGAATGCAAAACGGGACTAGCGCCGATAGCCGCGGATGAACAGGCACAAGAGTATGCATTGCTGCTGCATTACTTCCACGCTGGATCGCAAAATCGTGTCATCTTGCCTGTAGTGGTTGCCGAGCGCGTTGATGTAAGAACGAGTGTACGCTCAACGGAAAGAAGAGCGCAGCAGGTGCTCAACTTTCCTTCGTTGGCGAGTACGTGGGTAGCACCCACCGCGTTCGTCGAATGGAGCTCCCTCGCGCAGATATTAACTGCGATCGAGGAAGATAGGCATGCAGCGCAACTAAGCGGAGTTGAATGGTCTACGAGCGCGTACTCTCCCACTCCTACAATCATCGAAGCCGCTCGTCAGTTGCGCACGGGCCTGAAGATCGAAGACATCGCTAAGAGTGAAGCATCGGAACACGAGATCGGGGCGGTAAGGCATGCTATCCAGTGGCGGATCGAAGAATCTCGTCAGCTTAGTCAGCACAGTATCTGCTTTCTCACCGGCGTTCCGGGATCGGGTAAAACGCTTGTGGGATTGAGCCTTGCACACCTCGGGGATGCGAGTGAGAGTGCTATCCACTTCATGAGCGGCAATGGGCCGCTTGTGAAGGTGCTCCAGGAGAACTTTCGACGACAGGGAATCCATGACGGCGTTCTGGCTTCAGATGCCGGCATTCAAGCGAAGACTCTGATAGAGAATATTCACCTATTTGCGCGAACTTATATCGAAGCTGAAGATCAGCGTGCCCCTTCCAATCGGGTAGTGATCTTTGATGAAGCTCAACGCGCTTGGAACATAGAACAGAATATGAAGAAGTTCAAGCGACCGAAATCCGAACCTAGCATGATTCTTGAGGTGATGGAACGCCATGACGACTGGGCCTTTGTCCTAGCGCTTGTGGGTGGCGGACAGGAAATCAACACCGGTGAAGCCGGTTTGGAGGAATGGGGTAGAGCGCTGATCGCCTCGGGAAAGAAGTGGACCGTATATGCATCTCCGGAAGTGCTCAACGGAGGCCGCTCAACAGCAGGGCGGAAGCTTTTCACCCAAGAAACCGGGCTGCTCGAAGTGCGTGAGGAGCCTCTGCTACACCTCCGTACTTCAAATCGTAGCCTTCGCGCAGAGGACCTTGCGGAGTGGGTCAATGCTGTTCTCGACGGAGACGCTCCTCGGGCAGCAAAGCTCGACATAAGTAAGCGTTTCCCGCTGTTGCTGACGCGTTCACTCAACAAGACACGTGCAGTACTAAAAAGAGAAGCGATCGGCAGTTCACGTTGCGGGTTAGTTGGCTCGTCAAAGGCAGCCCGGCTTCGAGCCGAAGGTCTAGAGCCGGACTCAGCGTTCCATAGTGAATATCCGTGGGAACATTGGTATCTCTCTCCGAGAGGCGATGTTCGATCGAGCTATCAGTGCGAGGTTTTTGCGACGGAGTTCGAAGTTCAGGGGCTCGAGCTCGATTGGGTCGGAGTGTGTTGGGGCGGCGATTTTATTTGGGACGGACAACGATGGAATACCCGAAACTTCATGCCGGCAAAATCCAAATGGCAGTTGATCACAAATCGAGACCGCGAGATGTTCAGAAGAAATGCCTATCGTGTTCTTCTTACCCGCGCCCGCCAAGGTCTAGTGCTATTCATTCCGCAAGGCGATGACGCAGATCCAACGCGTCAATGCAGGGACTTCGACAACAGCGCAGACTTCTTGCTTAGCGCCGGCGCGATCAGGATTGAGGACAAAAGCAAGTGAGCAGATGCTGCTTTTCTCGACCGAGATTTTCCCCGATACTTGACTCCAGCTTGGGTGGCGCTGGAGTCTCGCGGTATACGACAGTACCCCAGACGAGAGGTTCCTAGGCAGGAAGGCCAGCCTTGGCGGCTGGCCTTCTTTGTTGAGTCGTGTTTCGTTGCAATCGAGGGCTACTGAATAAGTGGCTTTTCGTCTTCGTTCTTTTCTTCGTTGGGGATGGTGACGGCGGCGGCTACCTTGTCGGCGTCGTCGAGGTCGAGGAGTTTGACGCCCATGGTGGCGCGGCCGGCGGCGCGGATGGTTTTGGTGTCGATGCGGATGATTTTGCCGAATTGGCTGATGACCATGAGTTCGGTGGTTTCGTCGACGAGCTGGATGGTGGAGACCTGGCCGATCTTGGGCGTGGTGCGCATGTTGATGACGCCCTTGCCGCCGCGGGACTGTAGGCGGTAGGCGTCGACGTCGGTGCGCTTGCCGAAGCCGTTTTCAGAGACGGTGAGGATGAGGCAGGCGGTGAGGCCGAGCTGCTTGTCGAGCTTTTCCATCTTTTCGACTTCGGCTTCGGGCAGGGCGGCTTCGACGACCTTTTCGGAGCTGTCACCCTGGAGTTCGAGGGGGACGTTGCCCTTGGCGCGGTTCATCTCGTCGATGGCGGCCTGGACCTGCTCGGTCATGGACGGCTTGCCGGGTTTGGGTGGGTGCTCGGCGTCGATCTTGGCGGCAAGTTCGAGGCGCTTGCGGTTGCGGGACGCCTCAGACGGGGTGACGGCGACGCCGATGACGTAGTCGTTTTTGCGTAGGGTGATGCCCTTGTTGCCGCCGGCGTTGCGACCCATGGGACGCAGGCCGCCGGACTTTTCGGGGTCGTACTTTTCTTCGAAGCGGATGGCCATGCCGTCGCGGGTGGCGAGGAAGACGACGTCGTCGCCGGAGGTGACGCGGACGGCGATGAGTTCGTCGTCCTTGTCGATGTTGATGGCAATGATGCCGCGGGCCATGACGTTGGAGAAGTCAGTGAGCGGGGTCTTCTTGACGATGCCTTCGCGGGTGGCGAAGAAGACGTACTTGCCCTCTTCCTTGAGGTTGCGGACGGCGAGGTAGCTGACGATCTTTTCGCCGGGCTGCAGGGCGAGCAGCGATGCCATGTGCTTGCCCTTGCCGGCGGCGCCGACGTCGGGGATCTCGTAGATTTTGAGCCAGAAGACGCGGCCGGTGTTGGTGAAGAAGAGAAGGAAGCTGTGGGTGGAGTCGACGATGAGGGAGGCGACGAAATCTTCTTCGCGCGTCTTCATGCCGAGCCGGCCGGTGCCGCCGCGGCGCTGCTGCCGGTAGGTGGAGATGGGCGTGCGCTTGAGATAGCCGGTGTGGGAGACGGTGACGGCGACCTGCTCGTCGGCGATGAGGTCTTCGAGGCCGAGCTCGGCGGTCTCATCGACGATTTGGGTGCGGCGGACGTCGCCGTACTTGTCGCGGACCTCTTCGAGCTCCTTGACGATGACGCGGCGCAGCTTCTTTTCGCTGGCGAGGATGGACTCGTACTCGGCGATGGACTCGCGGACGCGGGCGAGTTCGTTGAGCAGCTCGTCAATGGAGAGCTGGGTGAGGCGGTAGAGCTGCAGCTCGAGGATGGCGTCGATCTGGCGGTAGCTGAGGATGAGCGAGCCGGCGAGCGCTGAGCCTGCGGGTGCGGCGGGCAGCAGAGCGGAGTCAACGCCGTACTTGTTGGGGTCGAGCGTGACGCCGGCGAGCTCGGTACCGCGCAGGTTGATGGTCTTGCCGCTGAAGAACTGGAAGAGGTTTTCGCGGGCCTCGGCGCGGCTGCCGCTGTTGCGAATGGTGCGGATGACCTGGTCGAGGTGGTCGAGCGCGATCTGGTAGCCGAGCAAGATGTGCTCGCGCTCGCGCGCCTTGCCGAGCAGGAAGGCGGTGCGGCGGCGAACGACGTCGATGCGGTGGTCGATGAAGGCGCGGATGGCGTCGGGCAGGGGCAGCTCGCGCGGCTGGCCGTTGTGCACGGCCAGGAAGATCATGCTGAAGCTTTCCTGCATCTGGGTATTCTTGTAGAGCTGGTTGAGCACGATTTCCGGCTGGGCGCCGCGCTTCAGCTCGATGACGATGCGCATGCCTTCGCGGTCGGACTCGTCGCGCACGTCGGAGATGTCGTCGATGACCTTGTCGGTGACGAGCTCGGCGATGCGCTTGATGAGGTTGTTCTTGTTGACCTGGTAGGGGATCTCGGAGACGATGATCGACTCGCGGCCGCCCTTCAGCTCTTCGGTGTTGCACTTGGCGCGCATGAGGAAGCGGCCGCGGCCGGTGCGGTAGCTCTCGCGGATGTTGCGCTTGCCGAAGATGAAGCCGCCGGTCGGGAAGTCGGGACCCTGCACATGCTCGAGGACCTGGTCGAGGCCGGCGTGCGGGTCGTTCACCAGGGTGATGGCGGCGTTGATGATCTCGGTCAGGTTGTGCGGCGGGATGTTGGTCGCCATGCCGACGGCGATGCCGGACGAGCCGTTGACGATGAGGTTTGGGAAGCGCGCCGGGAGGACGGTGGGCTCCAAGGTGGACTCGTCGTAGTTCGGGGTGAAGTCGACGGTGTCCATGTCGATGTCGGCAAGCATTTCGCCGGCGATCTTGGTCATGCGCGACTCGGTGTAACGCATGGCGGCAGGTGGGTCGCCGTCCACTGAGCCGAAGTTGCCCTGGCCGTCGACCAGCGGGTAGCGCATGCTGAAGGGCTGGGCGAGGCGCACCATGGCGTCGTAAATGGCGGAGTCGCCGTGGGGGTGGTAGTTGCCCATAGCGTGGCCCACGACCTTGGCGCACTTGGTGTACTTCTTGTTGGCTTGGAGGCCCATCTCCTGCATGGCGTACAGGATGCGGCGGTGCACGGGCTTCAGGCCGTCACGGACGTCGGGCAGGGCGCGGCCGATGATGACCGACATCGAGTAGTCGAGATACGACCGGCGCATCTCCTCCTCGATGTTGATGGGGAAGAGATGGAGCGCGCCGGGACCCATGCTGCCGCCGCCAGAAGGCGGGGTGTTGCCGCCCGTGCCGGAGTCGCTACGGGCGGTGGTGTCGCCGGTCTGGTCGTTCGAATCGGGGTTGTTCGGGCCCAAAGGGAGTGCGTTCTGATCGTCTGCCATTCATCTTTCAGTATAAATTGCGAGGCCTCCAAAAGCCGCCGGCGAGGTGGTTGGGGTGTGCCGGTTCACCTTGAGCCGTAAGGAGTTCTCCTCCTTTTTCGCGAACGAAGATGCGGTTGCCAAAGCCGCAAGGTCTAAGTGGCCTATCCAAGCAGGAGATGGTCGGAGGCCTGCAGGGCAGACGGCCTGCCATCGCCGATGCTGGCCAGAACAGCTGTTGGCGAGAAGCCACTGAGCGAGCGGAAGTCGTGCACCATGTGCATGTGATCGTGATAGCCGAATCGGTGCGCGATTTGTATCCACGGACGAGCGGGGAAACGCAGCTTGGTATCAAGCGCACTTTGAAAACGAACGATGCGGGCGAAGAGTTTGGGATGAACACCAATATCTTCGACAAACCTGCGCTCAAATTGCCGCAGACTCAATGCGGAACGGCCGGCAACTTCGCCGATGTGCAGAACGCCCTTGTGCCGAAATATGTAGGCTGCGGCTGCCATGGCAGACGTATGCGGCTCACAACGGCTAAGACGGCTGTAAAGGTATTCCTCAACGAGGCGCACTCGTCCCAGAAACGTTCCGTCTTCGGCCATCGCTTCCCACAAACTGCGGACACCAGGACCGAGGCATGCAACCCCGTCATAAGCCTGATTGCTCATCGCTCGATTCGGGATCTGAAAGAGTTGCCACAAGCCGAGCGGCTGAAAGAAAACACCGAATGATTCGATGCTGCCTCGAAAGAGGATGGACGCGCGTGGGAACGTGTGCGCGCCGACAAGAGTGATCCTTCCGGGATATTGAAGATTGCCGTCCGCGTAGTGAATGGCAAGTGGATCGGCGAATTCGAATTGCAGAACCTGTTCGAGGGTAGCGACAACGGGCTGCTCGATGTCGGGCTCGAGACGGAGCTCGCGCTGTGCATAGGCACGCACGAAGGGAAGCAACTCTGACCGGGGCGTGGAGGAAAGAACCGTGCGCATCCTGCTCGTCCTGTAAGTAAGTAGGTCATCGCCGATCCTGGCTGAGTAGGTTGCGATGAGTTACTGCAGGTTGAGGAGCAAGGCTGCGTGCTCCCGGAAAAGATTTGCAGTGATGTCGCGTTTTTACTATGTCGCCGCGCTAAGTGGAACGGAAGATCGCTGCCATGATGAATTGGTTCGACAAAGTTTGTCTGCGCATGGCGGGACATTCGGCTCCGACGAGTCCTGCGCGGCGGAAGTTCGTGCAGGGCGCTGCGTCGACGGCGGCGCTATGGGGCTCGCAATCTGCGTTGGGGAGACTGGCCGCGCAGCCTGGGGCGAACCAGCGCCTTCGCCTGGCAACACCGGTAAACAGATTGCCGATGACGCTGACCGGGCAATGTCAGCGGCAGCGCAGTGGCAATGTGATGACACAAGGCCTGATCGTAAGCCAGTCTGGCGTGGATCTTGAGCAGACCCTGACGTATGACGCGGTCGCACGTGTGGTGACCACCCGGATCGTGGCACACCGAGGTGGCCAAACGCTGGTGGATTCCACCGTGACCACCTCAGAGGATCACACCGGAACTGCGACCATCGCCTACGGCGCAGGTGCGCGCGGTATTGCAAACGCGACTCTGCAGATGAGGCCAGGACAGGTTACGGGAGTTATCGATAACAGGGCTGTAAGCGCGGTTATGGACAACCGCGGCACGGCAACGGGAGTCGCATTTCTGGACCGGAATCCCGCCCCGGCCCTGATCCTTGATGCGGGATTGCAGCCGATTGTCACTGCGTTGGCGTCCCAGGCGAGCCAGGGTTTGCGCAAGTGCCACAATCTTCCGGCAACAGCCTCCCGTCTCACCACCACCGTCAACCGTCCGGCAGCAGTTACTGGACCCGGTGTGGCAGCGGGTGGCCAACGCAGCGTGATGGCCTACAAGCCGGGTCAGGGCGGACCGAACGATCCGGGCGATGGCTGGTATGTGCCTGGCGGAACCTACAACGCTCCGGATTGCGATAACTGCTGGAACAATTGCGGCGACCTGGCGGCGGATAAATCGGGGATCAACGATTGGAAGGTATGGATAGGCGGCCCGGTGGCATGGGCGACGGCGATAGCAGCGTACAACGTGATTTGGCTGGCGTGTTGGGGAACGTGCCAGTTGCCCGGTGGCGGATGCTGCCCGGTGCCGTGTGGTGGTGTGTTTACCTGCTGCGGACGACACGACAACTGCTTCCGTGGCGATCTGTGCTGCCCACAGAACATGGTGGTGTGCAACAACGTGTGCTGCGGCGCGAACGTTTCAAGCTGTTCGCCCGACGGCAGCTGTGGCTGCCCGACAGGATTGGTGAACTGCGGGAAAGAGTGTTGCACGGCCGGGCAGATCTGTTGCGGCGGAGTTTGCGCGGCGCCCCAGGACTGCAAGAACGGAGTGTATTGTCCCGATCCCAGCCACATCTGCAACAACAAATGCTGCCCGCCGTTTAACCCGTGCTGCAACGGCCAGTGTTGCGCGGGAACCTGCGTGAACAATGTGTGCTGCCCCGATCCGAAGCGAGTCTGTGGCAACACGTGTTGCGCGCCCGGGCAAGTGTGCAGCAACGGATCCTGCTTTGGCTGCCCAACACTCCTGGGGAGGATCAGCCAGTATGCCTGCCAGTCCATGGGCCCGAATGGACACACGATCGGCACCTGCTGCTCGCTAACTTCGCCTACATGCTGTGGCGGTGTGTGTTGTGGCATTGGACAGAGTTACTGCAATCGGGTGAATGGTAGCTACGTTTGCACCAACGTCAATCCAAATCCGATTCACTGATGCGAGGTGAAACCATGCCATACCTGTTTTTTGTGTTGCAGACCGTGTTGGTTGCGACGTTTCTGATTGCCGGAGCGGCGAAGCTGCGCGACAGGGCGGGGACCCGCCAGACCCTGCAGGACTTTGGTGTCCCTGACCGCTTCGGGACTCCTCTGGCGATCGTTCTGCCCATTGCGGAGTTGCTTGTGGCGGCTTCGCTTGCGGTGCCTTTCACAATGCGCGCCGGTGCAGCGGCTGCTTGCGTCCTGCTCTGTCTGTTTCTCGTGGCCATTGTTCGCAATTTGTCCCGAGGCAAGCGACCTTCTTGCAATTGCTTCGGCCAGGTGCATTCGGCGCCCATCGGGCCACGCACCATCGTTCGCAACGTTGCGCTGATGCTGGATGCAGCCATGCTCGGCGTCGCCGGTTCTTCGCGAGTCTTCTCTGCATGGACGGATCTGTTCGGGCGGCGGCATGCACCGCTCAGCGTAGCGGTCGCCCTAATCCTGGCTGTGTTGGTGGTGCAGTTGAGTCTGTTTGCCTTGATGTTGCGGCAGCAAGGCCGGCTGCTGCTGCGGCTGGAAAGAGTGGAGAGCCTGATGATGCAGGGAACGCAGGACGCCGCGGAACCGCAGGGTCATGGTGGCGCACCCGGTATCGGCTCGCTGGCGCCCACGTTCTCGCTGCCAAACCTGATGGGCGATGCCGTATCGCTGGGGTCGCTGCTGGAGGGATCGCACGCGATCCTATTGCTCTTCATGAACCCACAATGCGGACCGTGTCTTGCACTGGTGGCAGAGGCAGCTTCGTGGATGGTCGAGAATCCGGCAGGGTTGCGGGTGGTAATCGTGAGCGAAGGGACGGTCGAGGAAAACTACGAGAAGGCGTCCGTGCTGGATCCAGCTATGGTCTTGCTACAGCAGGGCCAGGAAGTGGCCGATCAGTACCACGCGTGGGGCACGCCGTCCGCGGTGATCGTCTTGAGTGACGGTACGATCGGTAGCGGCGTGGCACAGGGCGCTAACTCGATTCGCGAGTTGCTCGCCCTGTACCCCGCACATGCTTATTAGCTCTGCCGGGCTGACACACCAGCAGCTGCTCTACTAGAATTTGTCGTCCGCGGATTAGACCGAGACGAGGCCGCCGTCGACGAAGAGTTCGACGCCGTTGATGTAGCTGGAATCGGATGAGGCGAGGAAGAGGGCGGTGGTGGCGATCTCTTCTGGTTTGCCGATTCGGCCAAGCGGGACCTGTGCGATGAAGCCCTCTACGGCTTCCTTGGGGAGCGGGGCGAGGATGGGGGTGTCGATGGGTCCGGGGCTGATGACGTTGACGCGGATCTGGCGATCCTTGAGTTCGGCGACCCAGGTGCGAGCGAAGGAGCGGACTGCGGCTTTGCTGGCGGAGTAGACGCCGAACGCGGCGGAGCCCTTGCTGCCGGCGATGGAGCCGTTGAGGATGATGCTGCCGCCGTCGTTGAAGAGCTTGAGCGCCTTTTGCACGGTGAAGAGGGTGCCGCGGACGTTGAGGTCGAAGGTCTCGTCGAAGTGCTGTTCGGTGACCTGATCGATGGAGGCGAACTCGCCACGGCCGGCGCTGGCGAAGAGGATGTCGATCTTGCCTTTCTCGCGCTTCACGGTTTCGAAGAGTGTGTCGAGGTCTTCGAGTTTGGAGGCGTCGCCCTGGATGCCGGTGATGCTGGGGCCGACCTGCTGGATCTGCTTGACGGCGTCGTCGAGCACGTCTTTGCGGCGGCCGGTGATGAAGACGTGGGCGCCTTCCTGAACGAAGAGCTTGGCGGTGGCGAGTGCCATGCCGCTGGTGCCTGCCGTGATGACGGCTACTTTTCCATCGAGCTTGCCCATGGATTGTTTCTCCTTTAGGACGGCCTGGTTGCCGCCTGTGTTCTGCAGGATGAGACTGCGCGGCGATGAAGCAGGATTCAAAAGTTCAGGAATTATGAACTATGGGTGAACGGACGCGGGCGATGGGTCTGGTTGACAGCAAACAAGCCCGGGTGGCGGGGGAGCAGGGACGGCGAAGGCAGGAAGCGGGTTGATGTACGTTGCGAGCCGGTTGTGGATGGAAAACCGGTCTGCAGCATCTACTACTGTGTAGAGAGCCGAACCAATGAAGCCGCTGATTCATCCCGCGATTGAAGATGTGCCGGTGGAGGCGATTCTGCATGCGCTGGCGGACCCGGTGCGGGTGGCACTGTTCTCTGAGATTGTGGCCGCGGAGTGCGCCCATAGCTGCACGGTGCTGGCGAGTGGCGTGGACCGGCCGATCCCCAAGTCAACGCTGTCGCAGCACATGCGGATTTTGCGCGAGGCTGGGCTGATTCGCGGCGAACGCAAGGGAACCGAGATGCGGAATACGTCGCGCTGTGCCGAAATCGATGCGCGCTATCCGGGATTGATCCGGGCGATTGCGGATGCGCACGCGATCCAAATGGAAGCAGAGAAGAAGAAATCGCGCGCGCGCGCGCGGAAGCGGGCACGGGTCGTAGCTCGCGCTGCGTAGCTCCTGCCTGGCAGGACGAGAGGCCGCCAGGTCCGCTGCTGCGCCGCGTGCTTGACGGTCAGCGCCTCATTGCGGGCTTAGTTAGATGGGCCGATAGTGCGGCGACGCGAAGCGGATGTCAGGCCGGTTCGCTGTCCGGGACCGCGGTCCAGCGGATGCGCATGGCCCCGGGAATGCGCTTCGGGCGCGACGGACGGCAGAGGGGTTCGCGCGGCTCCAGGGAGACTTCTGCGGTGCGCTGCTGCTTGCGGCGTTCGCTGGAAAGGGAGCTTCGCATCGTGGAGTCCACAGAGGGTTCCACCGGGCGTTCGTCGGGCGGTACCAGGATAGTGTGTGCGGTGAAGCTAGCCTGCAGTTCGCGGGACGGGGCGGGCGCGGTCTCCTCACCGTTCGCTGGATGTGCTGCTGCGGCGGCGACCTGAACTGCCGCTGTTTCCGCGGGCTCGCTCTGGGCTTCGCCGGAGAGCGAAGCGCGAGTCCCGAGAGTTAGGACGTGGCTTTCGGCCTGTGAAGCCAATGTCGTGGTCACCGGATCTGGAACCTGTGCCACGGAGGCAGCGACTGCCTCGATGATGCGCCGTTCGCCAGACTTGGTCGCGACGGGACGGGGGGCCGATGCGTTGGCGAGTAGGGCGGTCGCCATGCTGCAGATCTCAGCCGCAGTGGTGGGCCGCGAATAGAGGTAGCCTTGTGCCAGGTCGCACTGGAGCTGAGCCAGCAGCGCAGCCTGATCCTCGGTTTCCACGCCTTCCGCGACGACTTCCATGCCGAGAGACTTGGCAAGGAAGACGAGCGAGGTGGTGATCATGCGGCTGTTGTGATCTTCCGGGCAGCGGCTGATGAAGGAGCGGTCGATCTTGAGTCGATCGATCTTGAATCGGTTGATGTAACTGAGATTGGAGAAGCCCATGCCGAAATCGTCCATGGCGAGGGAGATGCCGAGTTCCTGAAGGCTGTTGATGGCCTTGACGGCTTCTTCCTCGTGGCTGACGAGCAGGCTTTCGGTAATCTCCAGCTCCAGCGTTTCAGGGCTCAGACCGCTTTCCTCAAGGGTGCGGCGAACCATGTCTTTGAAGCCGGGCGAGTAGATCTGCTTGGGCGAGACATTGACCGCGAGGCGGACGGGATAACCGAGTTGTTGCTGGAGGCCAGCGACCTCTTTGGCGGCTGCGCGGAGGCACCATTCGCCCAGTTGGACGATGAGCCCGCTTTCCTCGGCGGCAGGAATAAAGGTGCCCGGCATGATGAGGCCGCTGGTGGGGCTTTTCCAGCGCAAGAGCGATTCAACGCCAATCAGTCGGCCGGTCTGGCAGCACACCTGCGGCTGGTACACGACGTAGAACTCTTCGTTGGCCAGGGCGGTTTGCATCTGCGATTCCATCTGGACCGCGTGGGAGTGCCAGTCGGCCATGCTGGGCTCGAAGGAGACGACGCGATTGCCGCCCATGGCTTTGCAGCGGCGCAGGGCCAACTCGGCCTCGGTGGCGAATCCGCTGGTGGATACAGTACCGGGCCGCGAGTAGCTCATGCCGATACTGGCTGTGACGCTGGTGCTGTACGGGCCAAAGCGAAAGGGCTGGCGGCAGGCTTCGAGCACGATGTGGGCGCGGTCGAGGGCCTCCTGCTCTGAGCTGCAGTTGGTCAGCAGAATGGTGAAGGCGTCTGCGGTGTTGCGGGAGACGACGTCGCCCTTGTGGACGGCCTTCGAAAGGCGGGTGGCGACTTCGCGGAGAGCGCCCGAGGCGGCGTCGTTGCCCAGCGATTCCTTGATGCGGCGGAACTGGTCGAGATTGAGTTCCAGCAAGGCAAAGGAGCGGCCGGCAGTATGCAACTGCATCAGCGCCGCTTCCATGGCTTCGGCCAGGGTCTCTTCCCTGGGCAGGCCGGTGAGCGGGTCGCAGCGCAGCATCTGCTTGACGAACTCATCCATCTGCAGCAGGTCCGACATGTCTTCCACGGTGACAACACTGCCTTGCAGGTTGCCGGTTCCGCCGTCCAGGGATCGCACATTGATCCGTACAGGGAGATCGACCCTGCCCGGAACGACGAGGCGGCCGCGCCTGGTTGTCGATTCGCTCTCAGGAGAGGGTTGCCGGGTCTCGGCCTCTTCCATAAACAGCGCGGAGAGGTGCAGACCTGCAAGTTCGGCGCTGGACCGGCCGATCATGGCTTCGGCTGCCTTGTTGGCAAACGCGATGTGACCGGAGGTGCGGAGGACAAGGATGCTGCTGGCGATGCCGCTCAGAAGGGTTTGGCTGCAGAGGAGCAGCAGGTCATCGTTCTGTTCCGCGCTGGATGGACGCGAGTGTGCTGGTGAAGCTAGGGCGTTCACGGTTCTTCTCCAAGGCTCGAAACAGAACTGGAAAGCGGTGAGTCGCCTCGACCGCCGAAGTTCCAAAGTGGTGCATCGCAGCGAAGCGTTTTGCTTCGGCTGTGGAAACAGTGTGCCGCACTACGCGGGGTCGCGCGAGCAACTTTAGGCCTAAGAAGCGTGCGACCTTTGTGGTAGATCGTTCGGTGGAACCCGGGGCAACTTGACATGCGAGCACGCCCGTGCACGGCGCGGCGGCTCGCCACCTGGCCGTTTTGGGTAGCGCGGCAGCCCCCGGCAGAGCGGAGCCGCGGCTAGTGCGCGGGCACAACGGTGAGCATGATGCTGCTGGGGTACTGCGGCGAGTGATGGATGCTGGTGTGGGCCACGACGGAGGTGGTCTCGTCGTAGTTGTTGCCGCCAGTGTTCAGGTTGCGGTCGAAGCGTGGGAAGTTCGCGCCCGCAACTTCAAGCCGGATGCGATGGCCCGCGGCAAAGTAGTTGCTGGTGTTCATGGGCGTGAGCGTGACCTTGTAGACCTTGCCGTTTTCCATCAGCTCTACCTTGCTGTCGCCGTTGCGGTAGCGCAGGCGCTGAATGGTTTCGTCAAGGTTGTATGCGGTGCCGTCGGGCAGGACGTCGATCAGCTTGGCGGTGACGTCGGTGTCCTTCACGTCGGTCGATACGTAGTAGGTGACGGTGACGGGGCCGCTGACCTCGATGCCTTGCTGCAGCGGCTCGCTGGTGTAGACGAGGATGTCGTCGCGCAGCTCCATCTTGCGCTGATCGAGCGCGCCACCGTTGCCGGGGATCGTGTTGGACGCGCAGCAGACGTTGCCGCCATAGCTGGGCGTGGGGTGCATGGGGTCGTAGGTGAAGGTGTCGGGCATGTCCTTCGCCAGTTCGAGCTTGTCGGCGCGACGAACGGAGCCGTAGAGGTGGTGCTCGGTTTCATGGCCGGGGTGCTTGGGGTCTGCGGCGTTGGGGTCCTTGGTGGCGTCATGGCGGGCGAACTGCAGCAGGGAATCGTGCGTCGTATTCGCGAGCCAGCCATCGCCGTTCAGGCTGTTGGCCTTGCCGTTGCTCTCAAGCCGCAGCGTGACAGGCTTGGCCCCGGCGGGCGGCCATACGTCGCTGGTCTGCCACTTGTTGATGCCCATGGTGTAGTACTGCACCTTGGGCTGCTTGGCCAGGAAACCGTTGTCGTCGCCCTTGAGGAAGTGGTCGAACCAAGCGTAGGTGAGCGCGTCGTAATCGAGTCGGGCGTCGCCCATGTCGCGCTCACCCACGACGGTGTGTTCGGTGGCGCGCTTGTACCCGCAGTGCAGCGTGGGCGCGATCACGGCGTACTGGTCGTCGCGGAAGGGGTTGGACTTGTCGTTGCGAACGAAGTTGTAGGCGGCGAGGTTCGGGCCGATCGAGACGTCGTACCAGGTCATGAACCAGAAGCCCGGCACGTGGATGGGCATGGTGTCGGACTGCCAAAGGCCGCCCTTGCGCCAGGCCGGGTCGTTGGGCGTTCGCTGGATCATGCGGCCGCCGGTCGGCACGGGCATTGCGTCGGCGAAGATGCCGGCGGGACCGCCGACGGCCTTGATGATGTCCTGCTCGGGCAGGTGCAGGAAGGCTTGGGCCCAGTCGGTGGTGACGGGGGCGGGCGCGAGGTCAAAGCGCTTGGCGCCGGCGATCAGGTCGGCCTGCGTGCTGTCTTTCGGGAACATGGGACGGATTTGGTTCTGCTCGTCGGCGATCCAGTCGATGAAGAGCATCTGCACGGCGCCACCGCGATACCAGTTGCCCTGCTCGTTGTACGGGCCCACCTTGCCGACGCCCGCGCCGAAGCTTTGCGGGATGATCGTGGTCAGGTTCTTGTTGTTGAGGGAGGCGGCGGCGAGCTGCCACTCCGCGGTCGAAGAGCAGCCGATCAGGCCGATCTTGCCGTTGGACCAGGGCTGCGAGCCCATCCAGTTGAATTGGTCGTCGGCGTCAGAGAGCGGAGCGCCGAGGATGTCGTAGTTGCCTTCGGAGAAGAAGTGGCCGCGCTCGTTCATCTCGATGAGCACGTAGCCGCGCTTCACCGCGTCGAGTTCCTGCGACATGTCGCGGTAGGTGCCGTTGCGCACGTCCCAGAAGTTGAAGTTGTAGGGCGTGCGGCTGAAGATGATCGGGTACTTCTTCGACGTGTCCTTGGGACGGTAGACGTCGGCCTGGACGCGAATACCGTCGCGCATGGGGACCATGACCTTGCGATCGATGATGGCGGCGTCTTCCAGTTGCTTCTCGACGTCTTCGCGGTGCTGGCGCTGCTCTGCAGTGAGCGGGCCCGGACGCTGCGCGTGGGCTGCCGTGGCAAACGTGGCAATGGTTGCGAGAGACGCAATCAAGGCAGCGGCGCGATGCGTGCGCATGGGGGTGGCTCCTGAAGACGGGATAGCCGAAGGGTAGCAGACAGCTCGTGCTTCGCTGAGTCGCGAAGCGGGCCTATCGCGGCTAGGCGCAGAGCACCGTTGCGGGCGGGAGATGCCGCGGCTGCGTGCGTGCGATGATTGGCATATTCCCCTGAGTTGAGGTCGGTCTGAATGCGGTTGGCGATGGTGGCGGTGTTGTCGTGTGCTGGTGTGTTGGGAGTTGGGACCGCGTTGGCGCAACAGGCTGCGCCGCAAAAGATGACAACGGTCACGACCACGGAGCCGGCGGCCGCCAAGCCGGTGCTGCCGCCAGCGATGGTGCCTGCGGATTCGGTGACCGAGGGATCGGTGACGGTCGGCGGCGCGCGCATTCCGTATCGCGCTGTGGCGGGCACCATCACCGTGGGCGCGAGCGATGCGCAGGACGCGACCCTGCAGTGGAACGGCAAGCTGACCAGCGATGCCGGTGTGGAAGAGGCCCCGAAGCCGGAAGACCGGCAGCCGACGGCGCAGATGTTCTACACGGCGTACTTTCGCAGCGATGTGAAGGACACGGCGACGCGGCCTGTCATCTTCATCTATAACGGTGGACCCGGATCGCCGACGATGTACCTGCACCTGGGCGCGTTCGGGCCGAAGCACATTGTGCTGGGTGACCTGGAGCACCCGGTGGGCGGCCCGTACCGCATGGCGGACAACCCGAACAGCCTCCTGGACGCGAGCGACCTGGTGTTCATCGATGCGCCCGGCGCGGGCTACTCGCGCGTACACGGCAAAGATGCGATGAAGGCCTTCTACGGTGTGGACGAGGATGGGCGGGCGTTTGCGCGGTTCATCAAGAAGTGGTTGAGCAAGCACGACCGCTGGGGATCGCCGCGGTACATCTTTGGCGAAAGCTATGGAACGACACGGTCGGCGGTGCTGGCGAACATGCTGGGCGACGTGGACCTGAACGGCGTGATCCTGCTGTCGCAGATTCTGAACTTCAGCATCTCGGC
Organism: Terriglobus aquaticus; assembly: GCF_025685415.1. Lineage (NCBI taxonomy): Bacteria > Pseudomonadati > Acidobacteriota > Terriglobia > Terriglobales > Acidobacteriaceae > Terriglobus > Terriglobus aquaticus. The sequence goes on along the minus strand of NZ_JAGSYB010000001.1, from coordinate 2,818,289 downwards.
GGATGGGCCGGAGGGAAATCCGGGAACGGATGAGGCGTACTTCCTGAGCCTGCCTTCGTTTGCGGCGACAGCGCTGTTTCATCACAAGATTCAGGCCGGGGGCGGTCTGGATGCCCTGTTGCCTGAGGTGGAGCAGTTTGCGCTGAACGATTATGCCGCGGCGCTGCACCAGGGCGCGGACCTGAGCGCGGACAGGAAGCAGGCGATTGCGACGAAGCTGGCCGGGTACACGGGCATTCCCGCGGCGACGTGGGTGAAGGCGAACCTGCGTCTGAGCGGCGGGCAGTTCAGCGGATTGTTGTTGACCGATGCGTCAGACAACGCGGGGCGGCTGGACACGCGGTACAGCGGGCCGAAGCTGGATCCGCTGGCCTCTGAGGCGGACGACGATCCATTTATGAGTGCGACGGGACCGGCGTTTGTGAACAACATGAACCAGTACGCGCACAACGACTTGAAGTTTGGCGCGGACCTGACCTATAAGCCGAGCGCGCGCGAACCGGGCTTCCACTGGAACATGGGGCACCACTCGCCCATTGGCGGCGGTTGGGAAGGCTCGCTGAACGTGATGCCTGACCTGGCTGTCGCGATGGAGCGCAGCCCGCGTATGCACGTGCTGCTGATGGGCGGGTACTACGACCTGGGCACCACGTTCTTTGGCGCAACGTATGAGATGAAGCACCTGCCGATGCCGGCAAAGCTGCAGTCGAACATTGCGTACCACTGGTTCCAGACAGGGCACATGGTCTATGTGAATCCGGATGCGGCGAAGGAACTGCACGACACGACGGCGAACTTCATCCGAGCGAACCAGGGTCACTAAGTCGGGGTCACTCAGACGACCTGAGTTGCTGGTGTGAGAAGGGCGAGGCTGCGGCCTCGCCCTTCTGTTTCTGCCTGCGAGGAAATCCAGAGTACACGCGACTATCTGCAGGGCCGGTGTTTGTACTGACTGTGCAGAGGGACGACGACGGCGATAGGCGCCGAGGCGATCCGGAGGCGAGCGAGGGTACGATGAACCGCTTTGGAACTGTGCTGAAGACAAAGGTGCTGGGTGGTGTTCTGGTGGCGGGTATGGCGCTGCCGGTGGTTGCCGGTGTGCCGGCGGAGGCGCAGTGGCGGGGCGGATACGACAACCGTGGCTATGCGCCGGACTATCGCCAGAGCTACGAGGGCGATCACTTCTACAACAACGATCGAAACTACAACCACAACGACCTGCGGTATGACTACGACCGTCACCACGGCGTTGGGCCGGGCAAGGGAGCGCTGATCGGTGGCGCCGCGGGTCTGGTGCTGGGCGGCATCCTGGGCGGTGGCAAAGGTGCGCTGATCGGTGGCGCGGCTGGCGCCGGTGTGGGTGCGGTGGCCGGCGCGGCGAACCAGAATGCTCATCGCGGCTACGGCAACTATGGCTATGGCAATAGCTGGAATGGTGGGTACAACGGCTATGGCTACAGCAATCGTGGATATGGGTATCGCGGCTACTAAGGTGTGACGTTCGCAGAGAGGCCGGGCAATGTGCCCGGCCTTTTGCGTTGGTAGGTTGCTTCGAGCGGAGCGGTTCGCGGCAGGTAGAGGACTTCTGCAGAAACGCGAGCAGTCGATCAAACGCGAGGTGGGATGCGGGCATCCGTCTCAGAGAGGCTGGTTGACGCGAGAGCGGTGGCGGCCTGGGAAGCAGGTTCTCAGATGCGAAGAATTGCAGGCATTGTGTTGGGTTCGGCGCTGCTGGCTGGTTCCGTGGCACCGGCGGTGCAGGCGCAGCGCTACGACCACGGTGGCGGCTATTACAACGGCTACCGGAATACGCGGCCCTATGACGATCGCTATGACCGCGACTACTACAACCGGCACCACGGCGGGATTGGGCCTGGCAAGGGTGCGCTGATCGGTGGTGGCGCGGGTGCGCTGATTGGTGGCCTGCTGGGTGGCGGCCTGAAGGGTGCGCTGATCGGCGGCGGCGTTGGTGCCGGCGGTGGAGCTCTGCTGGGCAAGGCGAATGCAGATCGCAGGCACCGGGACGAGTACCGCGACTATCGCGATTACGGGTACGGCAACGGATATCGCCGGTACTAGGCAGCGGGTCACAGCAGATTGTTTTTGCGAAACGTCAGGAGCACAGGGATGAAGCAGATTACGAGTGTGGTGGTGATGGCGGCGATGCTGGTGGCGGCTCCGCTGGGGATGCGTGCGCAGGCAGGGCGGCCGGCACCAAGCGTGACCGCGAACAACAGCGCAGGCGCGGCGACCGTGGCACCGGAGATGCTGACTAAGACGGTGCATGAAGCGTGGGTGGATTCGGGCCGCAACGAAGACAAGTTCTTCGACGTGGTGAAGGGCATGGCGGAGATGAGCGCGCAGAAGCGTGGCGTGACGCTGCCGGACACCGAAGCCGCAGGACAGAAGATGGGCAACCTGATCAAGGCCAGCGCGCGGCGCGATCCGGACCAGTTGCTGTACGCCGTAGTGGATGCTGCCGTGCGGCAGACCGCGGGTGTGAGCGCGCACGCGGCGGCGCAGGCTTCGACGCAGAAGTAAGTGGCTGGAGAGGAGCAGTGCCACGAGGGTGTCCTGCAGGGGGACGCCCTTCGTGTTTGCGTCAGTAGAATCAGAGAAGTTTGAGCCTGCCCGACAACACCTCAGGGAATCCGACACCGGCGTCGATTGCGAACCCTAACGATGCGCCGGAGATTGCGGTTGCGGGGCAGGGCGCTACGGTGGTGCCCACTAGCGGCGGCAGTGCCGCGGCGGAGCGCGGGTGGCGCACGCGGCTGGGCTTTGGCGGGGCGAGCAGCGCGTTTTCGGCGTCGCTGCTGCTTATGGGATCGAGCCTGCTGAGCGGCATATTTAGCCTGTTGCGGAACACGCTGGTGGCCAGGTACTTCGGCACGGGAACGGATACCGCGGCCTACACCGCGGCGTTTCAGTTGCCGGACACGATCCTGTATCTCCTCATCGGCGGAGCGGCCTCAAGCGCGCTGATCAGTGTGTTGAGCCGGTATCGGGAGCGGGGGGAACAAGCAGAGGCGGATCGCGCGCTGTGCAACATCCTGAACGTGGTGGCTGCGGTGCTACTGATCGCCGTGCTGCTGGGCGAAGTCTTTGCACCCGCGTACATCCGGTATGCATTTCCGAAGTTTCGCGAGCAGCCCGATCTGTTCGCCAAGTGCGTGCACCTGACGCGCATTCTGCTGTGCAACCCGCTGTTCTTCTTCGCGGGTGGTGTGCTTGGATCGCGGCTGCTGGTGCGGCGCATCTTTGTGTACCAGGCGCTGCAGCCGGTCATCTATAGCGGCGGCATCCTGCTAGGAGCGGTGCTACTGCACAGCCGCATGGGCGTGGACTCGCTGGCAGTTGGCGCGGCAGCCGGAGCATTTGCGGGACCTCTGCTGATGAACTACGTGGGCGCGCACCGCACGGGTCTGCGATGGACGCCTGAGTGGGACCTGAGGCATCCTGCGCTGCGGGAATGGTTTCTGCTGAACCTGCCACTGATGCTGGGGCAGAGCCTGACGACAACGGATAGCTGGATTCGGAACTACTTCATCTCGGGCGATAAGTTCGACCTGTCGCGGCTGAATTTTGCAAGGCTGTTGTTTACGGCGCCGATGAATGTCTTGGGGCCTGCGGCGGGTACGGCGTCGCTGCCGTTCTTTGCATCGCTGTGGCAGAAGAAGGACATTGCAGCGTTCAGCGCGGCGGTGGACAAGAGCGTGTCGCGCATGATCGCGGTGAGTCTGCTGGTCGGCGGATGGATGATCGGCCTGGCGCCGTTGATTGTGCAGTTGGTGCTGCGTGGCGGCCGCTTTACGGCGTCGGACTCGGCCATCACCACTCGCTATTTTGTGGTGTACACGCTGAGCCTGTTTCTGTGGACGAGCCAGAACCTGTATGCGCGCGCCTTTTACGCGGCGGGCGACACCTTTACGCCGATGGTAAGTGGTACCGTGGTCACGCTGGTCTCGATCCCGGTGTACGGTGCGCTGTACAAGACGGTGGGAGCGGAAGGTTTGGTGTGGGCGGCGGACGCGGGCATGCTGCTGCACACCGGGTCGCTGGCCGTATTGCTGCACAAGAAGCGGATGGTGAGCATCGCCGAGCTGGACGGCGCGGAGCTTGGAAAGTCGCTGCTCGCCGCATTTCTGGGATGCCTAGCGACGCTGGTTGCGATGAGCGTGCTGCCGGCTGCGCACGGGCGAGCGCTGGCGCTGGTAAATGTGATTGCCGGAACAATTGTGTGGGCGGGTGTGTGCTTCGCGGTGCTGCGGGTGACGGGGGCGAAGCTGCCGGATGTGGTGTTGCGCAGGAAGGCAGCAAGTAAGCAAGTTAGCGCGTCAGCAAGTCAGCGGGTTCGGGTTTGAGCTACTTTCTTCGTACGGATCGGCTTGGCTTTCGCACGTGGTCTGAGGCGGACCTTCCTCTGGCGGTTGCATTGTGGACGGATGCCGAGGTGATGGGGCACATGGGCGGCCCGATGTCGGTCGCGGCTGCCGAGGCTCGGTTGCGGGCGGAGATGCAGAACCAGCAGACGCTCGGCTTTCAGTACTGGCCGATCTTCGGTCTGTCGACCGGGGCGCATGCCGGGTGTTCAGGGCTGCGGCCGTTCCACGATCAGAAAGGTGTGCTGGAGGTTGGCGTTCACCTGGCTCGGGCGTTCTGGAGCGGGGGGTATGGCGAAGAGGCTGCGCGCGCAGTGATTGCGTGGGCGTGGCAGAACACGGATGCTGGGGCGCTGGTGGCCGGGCACGGGCCGCGGAACGAGCACTCCCGCGCGCTGGTGGGCCGGCTGGGCTTCATGTACACGCACCATGAGCCGTGGGGACCGCAGCAGGCCATGCATCCGTACTACCGGCTGGAGCGACCTGGACGGCAGGTGTTACTCACCTAGCGAACGGCTGCCGCTGCGTTCGGAACGTTTCTGAAGTCGACCTGAACGATGTGGCTGGCCAAGGCATCGCCGACGACGTATTCAGGGACATGTTGAAGGTTCAGGTCTTTGCCTATCCAGTCCATGCCTGAGGTTTCCTTGTTGACCAGCAACGGCATAGGTTGTGCTTTGAAGTCCTGGTATCGAACAGTGGCAAACGGGAGAAAGTGGCTGGCGTTTTCGGCGGTAACGGCGTCGGTGTCGTTGCCCAAGATTGAGACTTCTGCGGGCCTGTCGTAAATAACTGCGAGCCGGTCAGCTGGGACCTGGGTAGGGGCGTAATACGCATCCAGGAAGAGCTCACCAGTGCTTTGCACGTAAAGGTGTTCGGCCGGGTTCGACCGCAACCTAGCGATCACTGAGGCAGAGGGCTGCAGGCGGGCGCGTACGGTAGCCGCATGGTCCCGTTCGTTCCGAATTCGAGAGTAGACAGACGCTGTAGCCAGGAAGACAGTCACGCTCATAGCGAGCAGAAATACGGGGCGGCTGCGGAACGGCTTGCCCGATGCGACTGCCAGGGCAATGATGAAGGGGATGAGCGAAGCGACGACGTAGCGGACCTCCATGGTGTGTGTCACGAAGCGTCCCACCAGGTAACCAAAGATTGGCAGCATGGCCAGTGCAATCAAAGCTATCCCGAAGCCAAGCATTGCAGAGGTGGCCTTGCTCAGTTCACTTCGCTTGCCACGAAGACGGAATGCGATCCACAGCGCCGCGGCCAGCATAGCCAATGCGAACAGGCGCTGCATTGCGTTGCTCGCGCGACCGTCCTGAAGGAAGAGGTCCCGGTATCCACGAGAGATGGCGTGGAGACTGACGAAGTTGATGTAGTAATGCTGGCGGTAAGGTACAAGGCCCTGCTTGAAGAACATGACGAGCGCGAGGGCGGATGCACCCGCTGCCATCGTCGCAATCATGGGCCAGTCCACGGTGCGGCGTCGCACGGTGCGGATCAGCTCTGCCGGCAACAGAGGAACCAGAATAAGAAGTCCGAAGTAGTGGCTTGTAATGGCAAGAGCAATTGCGCAAAACAGGCCCACCAGTGAAAGCCTGCGAGCGAGCGAAGAGGTGTACCCAGGCCTACCAGCGGCAGAAAGCCAGCAGAACAGCGCTAGCGCATAGAGGCCAAGGAGCCAGGCATAGGGGCGACCCTCCACCGCGAAGCGGAAGCTGGCGGTGAGCACCGGAAGCGCCATGCCAAATAAGGCAGCACGCGCTGTGCTTACCCGCCGAAGCAACGCAAAGAGGCTTACTTGCAGCAGCAGGAACCCCGCGAGCGCTGGCATGCGCAGAGCGATCGGGCCCGGGCCGAGCAGCTTCATGCTGAAGTGGCTGAGCAGGTGGTAGGTAGGCGGATCGAGTGAGATCGGCGTGTAGCGCTGCACGTGGATCACCTGCTGCGCGGTGGGCAGGCTATCTGTGTAGAACGAGAGGAACTCGTCGTTCCACATGAGCCGCTGATGTGACCAGACCAGAGCCAGGGTAAGCGTCCACAACAGAATCCCCGCAAATGCAAACCGGACGGCGATTGTGGAATCCCGTTGTGGCGCAGCAGGAGGTGCATCCGTAGCGGACGTCTTCAAAGGCGCAGGGCTGGTCATGGTGTTAGCGGATTATTCCACAGAGCCAAACCAAAAACTCCGCCTTTGGCCTGCGTCTCGCGCCCTTTAGGAGATTGCTCCGCAGGGCTTCCGGGCGGAGCGTCGGGGCGTGTTCACGGAGTCTTGAAAGAGGAGCGGTCGTCCACTATTTCTTGTATGGCTGGACATGCCGGAGCTTTTCGTTTGTTCTGGAGGTACGTTTGGAGGTTCGAACACACGATGGTTGAAGCGCCGGAAGCACCGCATCATCATGCACACAAGACCGGGTTGCCGTGGTTTGACCTGGTGGTGCCGATCGCGGTGCTGTGCATCTCGGTGGCGTCGCTGCTGACGTCGCTGCAGTCCGAGAAGTCGATGCATGCGCTGGTGGAGGAGAACCGGCGGCTGGTCAGCGCGCAGTCGACGCCGCTGTTGATGCTGGATTCCTCAAACCTGGTAGGCGGAAAGCCAGCCATCGAAATGAAGCTGAGTAATGTGGGCACGGGGCCGGCGCGCATCGCCTGGTTCCACCTGGTGGACGATCAGGGGAACAGCTACTCGAAGAACTTTTACGAGCGGGTGCGCCAGGTCGATCCTACGGCCGCCTTCACGTCGCAGCAGATTGGCGGAACGCTGATGCGCAGTGGCGAGGACCGGTCCGTATTCAACTGGCCGAAGCCGGCAGAGGACTCATCGGCGATGGCGAGTTGGAACAAGCTCGAAAAGGATCGCTTCTACCTGCATGGCTCGGCGTGCTACTGCTCGATGTTCAATGAATGCAACGTCACGACTTTTGAGAACGAGCAGCCGCGGGCAGTAGAGTCGTGCGAAAAAGCGGATCCTGCCAAAAAGTAGAGAAGCGGGGGCAGCGACACTGTTCGCGGCACCCGCTTCACTTTACTTGGCGTCTTCGTACTCTTCGTGCCAGGCCATCTGGATGCCTTCGAGCTGGCCCTCGGTGGACTTGGCCGGATCGCCGACAAAGCCGGGCAGCGCTGTGACGTACTTGTGCAGGTCGGTGAAGCGCACCGTGAGCGGGTCGATCTCCGGGTACTTCTCCTGCAACTGGATGCCGATCTCTTCGAAGTCGGTCCAGGTGATTTCGCGTGGCATGGCTACTCCTTTGCCGCTACCGCTGCGGGCGAGGTGACGGGCGGTGCCGGCGTCGCGTCCGCGATGATCGCAGCGGGCTTGCCTTCCTGCACGTAGTTGCGGTTCCAGGCGGGGATCTCGACCACGTAGGTGCCGGGCTTTTCGATGACTGCCTGGCAGCCAAGGCGCGAGTTGGTCTGCGGACCAGCGGCAAGATCGACGCGGTCGAGCTCGTCATCTTCCGGTTCGGAAAGGCCGGGCTCGCCCTGCTTCACGTAGACGTGGCAGGTGGTGCAGGCGCAAACGCCGCCGCAGGCGTGGTCGAGGAAGATGCCGTAGTTTTCGGCGACGTCCAGAAAGCTCATGGGACGGCCGTGGCCGTCGTAGGGCAGGGTGCCGAAGGGGAACTCAACCGTCTTGTTTTCAGGCTGAAAGGTGACGCGGACGATGTTGTCCGCAGGCGGCTTGGATAGGTCGACCGGCGGCAGATCGGTGGGGTGCTCGCTCATAGCACCTCCAATTTTAGAGGAGGCGCGTTGCGAAGGTGCGCTCAGGCGTTGATCGGCCGCGAACGCACGATCTCAAACCGCTGTTTCAGGCGGAGAAACGGCGTTTCGAAGAAGCGGTAGGAGAGCGCCGCGGCTGCGATGGTGAGGCAGAGCTCCGCGGGCAGCAGTGTCCATGGCCGGTGGAGCGGCAGGTAGCGCTTTCCAAGCAGAAAGACAGGGGAGTGGAAGACGTACAGGCCGAAGGAGATGCGGCCAAGGTAAGCAAGAAAAGCCGGGATGCGCGGTGGTGCGGCGGTGAGCGCATCGAGGATCAGGGCGCAGGTGAGCGCGACCGCCGCATACCCCACGATGAGTTGGAGGGCTCCGGGAGCATAGCCACCCTTGATGCCGCCGAACCGGATCGCCGCAAGCCAGATGCAGGGTGTGAGCAGCAGCGCGACGATGCGCAAGGCGCGGTTCTGGAGCAGGCAGCCCTGCCGGTCATGCCGCAGCGCCAGCAACGCGCCTGCGGTGAACATCTGCATCTGGACCAGGCTGCTGAACCATACGCGGTTCGCGGTGTCCGCATGCAGATGGCCGTAGATGCCGGTCGCGATCCACGAGCAGATGGTGAGCGCGAGGCAGGCGATCAGCAGACCGGTGTGACTCAGGCGTCTGGTCAGACCTGGCCAAAGCAGATAGAACTGCTCCTCCAGCGAGATGCTCCATAGTGGCAGGACGAAGCTTGGCATGTACACGGCGAAGTTGCCGACAAGCAGAGCCGCCGCGATGTACCAGGACCGGTCGGTTGGGAAAAAGCCGTACCGCCAATCGAGCAGGAGACCGACCGCGAGGCCGAGAAAGTAGAGCGGCCAGATGCGCAGGATGCGTCGGATGTAGAAGTCACGCAACGAGACGGTTCCGGTTTGCGCCTTTTCCCGCAGCAGCAGGGTCGTGATGAGGTATGCGCTGAGCGCGAAGAAGAGGCAGAGACCCAGACCCGTGACCTGGATGAGCGGAGAACGCCACACAAACTGCGATGAAGTGTGGTGCAGGAAGACGAGCAGAAAGGCTACGAAGCGAACTGCGTCCAGCTCTGGCCGGTAGAAGCGCTGCGCATGGTCGCGGCGGTTCGGCTGTGCCTGGAACGACGCCTGCCGTGATGTGTGGGCTGGCGCAGAATCGACGGCCATCTTTCAAGAAAGTACAGGGGCTGCAGTGTGGCGGCAAGCGACTAAGGGCCGAGCGATGCGTTGTTGGGCGCCTTTGCCTGCTGTGGCGGCGGTGGCAAGCGCGGTGGTATGTTGGGGCGGCAATCGGCGCCGGGTGGCGGCGCCGGTAAATGGGAGAGATGCATGGCTGAACTTGTGTTGGCGCTGGACCAAGGAACGACGAGCTCGCGGGCGATTCTGTTTGACAAGGCCGGAGCGATTCGGGGAACGGCACAGCATGAGTTTCGGCAGATCTTTCCCGAGGCGTCGCGCGGCGGTCCCACGGGCACGCAGGGCTGGGTAGAGCACGACCCGTTTGAGATCCTGACCAGCCAATTGAGCGCGGCGGTGGAGGTGCTGGGGCGTGCGGGTATTCGGCCGCGCGATGTGGCCGCGCTCGGCATCACCAACCAGCGCGAGACGGCCGTGGTGTGGGAGCGCGCGACGGGCAAGCCGGTGTACAACGCGATTGTGTGGCAGGACCGACGGACCGCAGCGCAGTGCGAGCAGTTGACCCGCGACGGTGCAGAAGACGAGGTGCGGCGGCGCAGCGGTCTGCGGCTGGACCCGTACTTCAGCGGTACCAAGGTGGCGTGGATCCTGGACAACGTTGCTGGCGCGCGGGAGAAGGCGGAGCGCGGCGAGCTGGCCTTTGGCACCATCGATAGCTGGCTGATCTGGAACCTGACGAGCGGCAAGCGGCATGTGACGGATCGCACGAATGCTTCGCGCACGCTGCTCTACAACATCGTGGAAGACCGCTGGGACGACGAGCTGCTGCGGCTGTTGCGCGTGCCGCGGTCGATGATGCCGGAGGTGGTGTGGTCGAGCGAAGCGCTGGGGCCGGTGAGTACTACGCTCGGCCTGGAGGGCATTGAGATTGCCGGCATCGCGGGCGATCAGCAGAGTGCGCTGTTTGGACAAATGTGCACGCGGCCAGGCGATGCGAAGAACACTTACGGTACGGGATGTTTTCTGCTGCAGCACATCGGCGACGCGTTCCGGCTGAGTGAGCAGCGGCTGCTGACCACGCTGACGTGTTCGCTGGAACGCAAGCCCGAGTATGCGCTGGAAGGCTCGGTGTTCATTGGTGGCGCGGTGGTGCAATGGCTGCGCGACGGTCTGGGGCTGATTCAAAAGAGCAGCGATGTGGAAGCGCTGGCCTGCAGCGTGCCAGACAGCGGTGGCGTGGTGTTTGTGCCTGCATTCACGGGGCTGGGCGCGCCGCACTGGGACCCGTACGCGACGGGCACACTGCTGGGCATGGGCCGTGGCACCACGGCCGGGCACGTTGCGCGCGCCGCGCTGGAGAGCATCGCGCTGCAGGTGGCCGACGTGTTGAAAGCGATGGATGCGGACACGCCCGCTCCGCTGAAGGAGCTGCGCGTGGATGGCGGCGCCACGGCCAACGATACGCTGATGCAGTTCCAGGCGGACCTGTTGCAGGTGCCGGTTGTGCGTCCCGCATGCCTGGAGACGACCGCCATGGGTGCGGCGTACCTGGCGGGCATCGCGACCGGGGTGTGGGGTGGGCTGGAGTCGATTCAGCAGGAACAGGTGCCGGGAACCCGCTTTGAGCCGCGTGATAGGCAAAGCACGGACAAGCTGTACGCGCGCTGGCAGAAGGCTGTCGAGCGCGCGAAGGGCTGGAACGCGGCGGCATAGGCCGTGTTGTGCTGACGGCATCAGACAGGAAGAGGGCTTGAGATGAATCGCGACACGATGGTGCGGGCGGTGCGGGAGCGCGGTGCGGAGCCGTGGGACGTGGTAGTGATTGGCGGCGGGGCCACCGGCGCCGGTGTGGCGGTGGACGCGGCGTTGCGCGGCTATGCGACGTTGCTGGTGGAGCGCGAGGACTTCGGGAAAGGCACGTCGTCGCGGTCGACCAAGCTGGTACACGGCGGCGTGCGCTACCTGGAGCAGGGCAACGTGAGCCTGGTGATGGAGGCGCTGAAGGAGCGGGGCCTGTTGCGGCAGAACGCTCCCCACCTGGTGCATGACCTGGAGTTTGTGGTCCCGAACTACTCATGGTGGGAGGCTCCGTTCTACGGCATTGGCATGAAGATCTATGACCTGCTGGCGGTGAAGTATTCCTTTGGCCGGTCGAAGATTCTGAGCCGCGAAGAGACGCTGAAACGGCTGCCGACGATTGAGCAGGAGGGCCTGCGCGGTGGCGTGGTGTATCACGATGGGCAGTTCGACGACACGCGGTTGCTGATGCACCTGGTAATGACCGCGGCCGACCACGGCGCGACGGTGCTGAACTACTGCGCGGCAGTGGGACTGCAGCGCGATGGCGATGGCTTTGTGAACGGCGTGGAACTGGAAGACCGTGAGACCGGCGAGCGCGTCACAGTGAATGCGAAGTGCGTAGTGAACGCGACCGGCATTTTCACGGACGAAGTGCGGCGCATGGCCGAGCCGGGCGCGGAGGGCATGGTGTCTCCGTCACAGGGCATTCACCTGGTGTTGGAGAAGAGCTTTCTGCGTGGCAACAACGCGATCATGGTGCCGCGCACCAGCGACGGCCGCGTGATGTTTGCAATTCCGTGGCACGGGCACACGGTGGTCGGAACGACGGATACGCCGATCGATGCGCCGAGCTATGAGCCGAAGCCGCTGGAAGAAGAGATCGAGTTTGTGCTGGGCACGGCGGGCGAGTACTTGAGCCGCAAGCCTTCGCGAAGCGATGTTCTCTCCATCTATGTGGGCATTCGGCCGCTGGTGAAGGCGGCGGGCAGCGATTCGTCGAAGACGAGTGCGCTGTCGCGCGACCACACGATTCACATCGATGGCAGCGGTCTGCTGACGATCGTCGGCGGCAAGTGGACGACGTATCGTCACATGGCAGAGGACACGGTGAATCATGCGGCCACGCTGGGCAAGTTGCCCGACGTGGCGTGCAAGACGGCGGACCTGAAGATCCACGGATGGCGCGAGGGTGTGGCCGAGAGCGATGACCTGAGCGTGTACGGTGCGGACGCCGACGCGATTCGCTCGCTGGCTGCTGGTTCACCGGATCTGGCCGAGCGACTGCACCCGGAACTGCCGTATCTTGCGGCGGAGATTGTGTGGGCCGCGCGTGAGGAGATGAGCCGCACGGTGGACGATGCGCTGGCGCGGCGTACTCGAGCCCTCTTGCTGAATGCCCGGGCGGCCATCGCGATTGCTCCGAAGGTGGCGGGATTGCTCGCAAAGGAGCTGGGGCGCGACGAGGCCTGGCAGCGGGAGCAGGTGTCGGCGTTCACAGCATTGGCGAAGCAATACCTTCCCTCCGCCTAAAGTCAGCCTGCCGCTGCGTAGGTTCGTAACGGGCGATGCGACACCCCGCTTCACCGATGCAAAAAGAAGCGCGTCTAACGCTGATCCCGGCCAGAGTGCCGCTAACTTCCCATATTCAAACATTCAAAAGAATGTTTGAATCGCTGCCTCGGAACCACCCATCTGTTCAGGTGTGCAGGAGACGCGACGCGGAGTCGCAGTCCCGCCAGGAGGAACAGGTTATGGGCAAGCTGAATGGCAAGATCGCGATCGTGACCGGCGCGTCAAAGGGAATTGGTGCGAGCATCGCAGAGGAACTGGGCCGCGAGGGCGCGAGCGTGGTGGTGAACTACGCTTCGTCCAAGGACGGCGCCGACAAGGTGGTGAAGCGCATCACCGATGCCGGCGGCAAGGCGGTTGCCGTGGGTGCGAACGTGTCGAAGCCGGAAGAGATCGCGAAGCTGGTCGAGGGCACGAAAGCGGCATTTGGCGGCCGGGTGGATGTGCTGGTCAACAACGCCGGGGTTTACCAGTTTGCGCCGCTGGAGCAGACTACGCCCGAACTCTTCCATCGCATTTTTGACACCAACGTGCTGGGTCTGCTGCTGACCACGCAGGCCGTCGTGCCGCTGTTTCCGGAGACGGGTGGATCGATCATCAACATTGGTTCGCTGGTGGGCCGCAATGCCTCAGCGAATGCCGCGGTGTACTCGGCGACCAAGGGCGCGGTAGATTCGATCACGGTTGCGCTGAGCAAGGAACTGGGGCCCAAGAAGATTCGCGTGAACAGCCTGAACCCCGGGCCGGTGGTCACCGAGGGTGCTGCAGGCTTCACCGAGTTCTTTGAAACGCTGACGCCACAGACGCCGCTGGGCCGCGTGGGACAGCCAAGCGACATCGGCCGCGCTGCCACGTTCTTCGCCTCGGACGACTCGGCGTGGATCACGGGCGAGGTTGTCGTCGCTGCCGGTGGCTTGCGCTAAACAGAGTTCCGCTGAAGTCGACGCGCCGGAGATCCCTTCGGCGCGTTACAGTTTTTGGCATGTCTTGTATACGTTTATGTGCGGCGGTTGTGCCTGTCGTTCTCCTGTCTGCCCTGGCTCCGCTGGCCGTGCACGCGCAGGTTGCGGTGCATGAGAACGCGGCCGGCCACGAGTGGTTTCTGGACGCGGGCCGCATGACGTACGCCGTTGGTGTGAACGACCAGGGCATGCTGCAGTCGATGTACTGGGGGCCGCACCTGCCCGCGGACGCGACGCTGCCCGCGGCGAAGATGCACCCGGAGCGTGCGTCGGTCGATCCTCCCATTGGCACCACGCCGCTGGAATACCCGGCGTGGGGTGAGGGGCTGTTCACCGAGTCGGCGCTGAAGGCCGATTCGCCCAACGGCGACCGCACGCTGATCCTGAAGTATGAGTCGGCGAAGACTTCGGCCGACCAGCTTGAGATTGTGCTGAAGGACACCGCGCAGCCTGTGCGCGTGCACCTGTATTACAAGGCGTTCCCTGAGGGTGTGATCGCGCGCTGGTCGCGCATTGAGAATTCGGGCAAGGCGCCGGTGCAGATCGAACAGGCGGCCAGCGCAACGTGGACGCTGCCGGCGTATCCGGAAACGGACAAATCGAGCTACAGCATGCGATGGCTCACCGGCATGTGGGCCGGCGAGTTCCAACTGCACGAGGAACGCGTGCAGGCGGGAGAGCGCGTGCTGGAGAGCCGCAAAGGATCGACCTCGCAACGCGCGAATCCCTGGTTTGCGTTCGGCCGCACGGACGAGACGACCGAGACTGCGGGGCCGGTGTGGTTTGGCGAGCTGGGCTACAGCGGATCGTGGCGCATCGCCGTGGACGATACCAGCCTGCACATGGTGAAGGTGACAGGTGGCTACAACCCCTTCGACTTCGGCTACCAGTTGCAGCCGGGTGAGTCGCTGGAGACGCCCAAGTTTTACGCGGGCTACACGGATGGTGGACACGGCGAGGCGTCACGCGTGCTGCACCGGTTCCAAACGGATGAGATTCTGCCACACCGATCCGCAACCCGGCAGCCACCTCCGCCACGCAAGATCCTGTTCAACAGTTGGGAAGCGACGGAGATGACCTTCACCGACCAGATGCAGATCGCGCTGGCGGACAAAGCGGCGAAGCTGGGCGTGGAGCGCTTCGTGGTGGATGACGGCTGGTTCGGGCAGCGCAACGACGACCACCGCGGCCTGGGCGACTGGACGGTGAACCCGCAGAAGTTTCCGCACGGGCTGAAGCCGCTGATCGATCACGTGCATTCACTGGGCATGGACTTCGGCATCTGGGTGGAGCCGGAGATGGTGAACCCGAACAGCGACCTGTACCGCGCGCATCCCGAGTGGGCGATGCAGTTTCCCGACCGGCAGCACACCGAGGCGCGCAACCAATTGGTGCTGAACCTGGCGCGGCCGGACGTGAAGGAGTGGATGTTCAACTGGCTCGACAAGCTGGTCAGCGAGAACGACATTGCGTACCTGAAGTGGGATTACAACCGCAACTGGACCGAGGCGGGATGGGAAGGTGCGCCCGGGTCGAGTGCCGCGCATCGCAATCCGGATGCCGAGAAAGCGATCTACGTGCAGTACGTGCGCAACCTGTACGACGTGATTGACCGGCTGCGCGCGAAGCATCCGAAGCTGGAGATTGAGTCATGCGCGTCTGGCGGCGGCCGTGTCGACCTGGGCATTCTGGAGCGCACGGATGAGGTGTGGACCAGCGATAACACCGACGCGCTGGACCGCTTGGACATTCAGTACGGCTTTACGCAGGCCTACACGCCGCAGGTCATGGCGGCGTGGACGACGGATGTACCGAACTACGATCGCCGCTTCGTTCCGCTGCAGTACCGCTTCCTCGTGGCCATGCAGGGCGCGCTGGGCATAGGCAACAACCTGAACAAATTCAGCGACGACGACATGGCGTTGGGGGCGAAGCTGACCGCGTTCTACAAGAGCATCCGCAACACCGTGCAGCAGGGCGATCTCTATCGGCTGGCTCCGCCCACCGATCGTGACGCGACGCAGGTGGAGTATGTGTCGCGCGACGGATCGCAGGCCGTGCTGATGGCGTACCTGCACTCGCAGCGGCTGGGCGTGGCCTATCCTCCGGTGCGCCTGCTGGGGCTGGACGCGAAGGCGATGTATCGTGTGCGCGCGCTGGATGCGGCGAAGTACCACGGCGACGCGACGGTGAGCGGAGCGGTGCTGATGGGCTCGGGAGTGGCGTTGAGCATGGTTGGCGATTACGACTCGACCGCGGTGGTGCTGGAGCGCGTGAAGTAGCCGGCGAGCGCTACTCCGCCGCGGCGATGGAGGCTACGATGCGGTCCATCGCTTTCAGATCGTCGTTGTTCAGCGGGGTGTGGGTGTTGACCATCAGGCTGAACACGACGGTCTGTCCGCTTCTGCAGTCCAGGTAGCCGCTCAGCGCGTGCACTTCGCCGAGCGTTCCGGTTTTCGCGAAGACGTGGTTCTTCAGTGGCTCGTTCGGGAAGCGCGAACGCAGTGAGCCATCGACTCCACCGACGGGAAGCGATGCCTTCCACTGCGCTCCCCAGGGCTGCGTGCTGGCGTAACGCAGCAGCTGCGTGATGGCTCGTGGCGTGACGATGTTGTGGCCGGACATGCCGGAGCCGTCGTTGAAGTAGAAGTCTCGCGGGTCGATGTCGGCCTGCTCGGTCAGGAAGCGCCGCTCGAGCATGGCGCCGTTGGCGGTCGTTGCTGCGCCCTGGTTCAACTCCAGCGGCAGCATGCGCAGCAGAAGATCGGCATGTTGATTCTGCGAGACCTTGTTGGTCACAACGATGTCGTCGGCCAACGGAAGTCCTACGTGGTCGGCGACGACGCAGGCGACGCTGCCCGCGGCTTGCAGACGCGTGCATTCGGCGGAGCCAAACATGGGCGTGTTTCCGCCGGCGTCGGGCACGGTCACGGCGGGCCGTAGAGGGCTGGTGGAGGTTGTCTTGCCCGCGATGCTGGCCTCTACCAGGTCGTCGCGCTGTAAGCCGGCGAGCGGACCGTGCTTCGCGACCGCCTGGCCGGTGACGGTGATGCCCCGCTGTTCCAGCGCGCGCTTCAGGGCAAGGGCGGCGTACTCGGCGGGATCGTCAATGCTGATGCTCTCCGTGGAAGGGGCTGCGTCGGGCGCGATGGTGCCGCGCAGGTGCAGCACGCGGCTGCCCGGCATGCGATCGAAGTCGATGCGGGTGGGCGCGCCCGGTACGGTTTTCAGGTCGTGTGTGTCGAATTCGTAGTAGGACAGGTCGGGATTCAGATGGATCGACGGCGTGTCGTACGTGGGCTGCCCGGGCTGCTGTTTGCCGGGTGTGACGGTGATGTCGATGGAGTTATCCGCGATCATCAGGCTGGTGATCGGCGCGCCGTAGTACCAGACCATGTCATCCAGCGACCAGTCCGGTGGGTAGGGCTGGTAGGCCAGCAGGCTGTCGTCGCCGCGGATGTCGCCCTGGATGCTGCGAATACCCTGCTGCTGGATACGGTCTGCGAGTTCGTCGATGTAGCGGAGTTCCGGGCGTGGCGGTTCCTTTTCGCCGGGCTTGAGCGGCCGGTACGGAACAGGCCGGCCAGAGAAGTTAGCATCGCCACCACCCCGCAGGATCAGGTCACCCTGCAGAACGCCGTCGCGGAGGCCGGTACCCACGGCGAGCAAGCGCGTGTGCAGGCGCGTGTCCAACGGCACCAGGGCGGAAACAGTGGCGGTAGTGAACAGCTTGGTGTTGCTGGCGGGCTGGAAGAACTGGCCATCGTTCAGCGTGGCGATGGGCGCGCCGCTCAGCGTGGTGACGGACACGCCCCAATGGGCGCGGACGACGGCGGGCTCCTGCGTGATGGTCTCGATCTGCTGCTGCAGTGTTGGGTTGAGCGCCGTAGTGGTGGTCTGGGCGAGGCAGGCGGAGGCGGTAGCAAGGCAAAGCAGAGCCGCAGCAGATCGAAGCATGGGCGCAGTCTAGCAGCGGGGCGGAAGCAGCGATGCACTTCTTCTGGTGCAACCCGCATCCTATTTACAAGAGAGTCAACCTATGGCGAAGACAGTAGCGAAGAAGGCAACAACGGGACGGAAGGCCGCAGGGCGGTCGAGCGGCTCGAAGGCCGTGCCTGGAAATGCGGCAAAGAAGAGCTTATCTGGGAAGAGTGCATCCGCGGGACGGACAGCTTCGAAAAGGGCCGTCTCGGCAAAAGCGGCTGCGCCGAAGCGGACGCCTGGTGCTGCCGGGCGGTCTGCCGGCCGTGGAACTCCAGCGGTTGCGACCGCCGTGGACGCCCAGGTGCTGGCGCACGGGCTGAATTCGCTGCTGCACACCATGCAGGTGGTGCAGCAGCATGAGGAGCGCTTGTGCTCGCTGATGCACGCGCTGCGGCGGGGGCGTGCGAGCCGTCCGCTGCTGGGCGAGTTGCGCGAGGTGCTGGAGCAATTGCCGGCGCACGACTACCTGTACGAGGTGGATGCGTTGCGCGATGCGGTGGCGGCGTAGGCGAACTTGCGCGCGAGCACCCCGAAGCGGCGCCAGCCGAGCCGTCGCGCAGCGCCCGCAAAAAGGCGGCGATCTCGTGAGAGATTAGTGGGTGTGAAGTTCGTCGCCGTGCTTTTCTTGCTGTGTGTGCTGGTTGCCGGTGCTGCCGCGGGCCTGGTATTTCTGCCGGTTGCGCCGTCGCAGGAAACTTTTGTGGAGCTGCCGCCCGGCACCTCGGCGCAGACCATGGCGACGACCCTGGAGCAGCACGGCGTCATCCGGTCGCGCTATGCGTTTCTGCTCCTGCGGGCATGGAAGCACGGGCGGCTAAAGGCAGGCGAGTACCGCTTTGCCGACCCGGCCAGCGCCGCAGAGGTGTATCGCCGCATTGCGCAGGGTGACGTGTACACGCGGGCGCTGACGATTCCCGAGGGGTACAACCTGTTCGACATAGCGCGCGCGGTCGAGGCAGCAAAGCTGGCCTCCGGCGCGGACTTCCTGACTGCGGCAAAGCAGAATACGCAACTGATCGCGCAATGGTCTCCGCATGCCACGTCGCTGGAGGGGTATCTCTATCCCGACACCTACCTGTTCAGCCACACGACTACCCCGGTACAGATGCTGCAGGCCATGGTGAAGCGTTTCAACGTGCAGGCCGCCAGGCTGGGACTGCAGCCTGCTGCGGCAAGTTGCACGGGGGAGTGCCGTCCAGCGGCGGATGTGGTGACGCTGGCGTCGCTGGTGGAAAAGGAAGTGCACTTCGACAACGAGCGCACCATGGCCGCCGGCGTGTTTGTGAACCGGCTGCGGCAGGGCATGCCGCTGCAAACCGATCCGACGGTGATCTATGCGGCCATGCTGTCAGGCCGCTGGCGGGGAACGATTTACCGCAGCGATCTGCAGTTTGACTCGCCATACAACACCTACGCGCACAAGGGCCTGCCACCGGGGCCGATCTGTTCTCCAGGCGCTGCGGCGCTGCGGGCGGCGATGCATCCGGAAGTGACGGACAACCTGTACTTCGTGGCGGACCGTACCGGTCACACGCAGTTTTCGCAGACCCTGGCGGAGCACGCGCAGCAGGTACAAAGCTATCGAGCGGCAGTGCCGGCGCAGCCCTGACGACGCGTCCGGGTAAGCCGGATCGCTGCTCCGGGGCTAACCGGTGTCGTCTTTCAGCATCGTGAACGGGGTCGAGGCCATCCAATGGTGCGGTTGCCACTTCTGCGACCGATATACTTGAGCTTTGCCAAATTTGTCTCGAATCCGATCGAGCGCAGTCGTCTTGTCCGCTCTTCTGCTGCCGCTTGCTGGCTGCTTCCGCAGTACCCGCTCGGTCATGCAGACCCATGCGCCCTCGACCGTGCTGGACGCGACGCTGACCGATCTGCTGAAGCAGACCGATGACCGCTTCAACCAGATTAAGTCCATGAACGCGTCCATCGACATCTCCGTCTCGACGGGCGGGGGCAAAGAGGGCAAGGTCGTGGATTACGCAGCCTTCCCCGGGTACCTGCTGCTGCGTAAACCGGGCGATCTGCGCGTGCTGCTGTTTACGCCGGTGGGTCACATCCAGGCGGTCGACATGGTCACGGACGGGAAGACGTTCACGGTCCAGATTCCGCCTCGGAATCGTGCGATCACCGGGTCCAACGCGGTCTCCACGCCGTCTGCCAATCCGATCGAAAACCTGCGGCCCGGTGTCTTCTTCGACTCGCTGCTGATCCGCGGGGCGGACGGCGATGACCTGGTCTCACGGACATCGGACGAACGGATCTACCAGCCCGATCCGACGCAAAAAGCTGTGTTCGACGTTCCAGAGTACGACCTTGGGATTTATCACCAGGTGACCGGTTCGCAGGAGCTCACATCGCGACGCGTGATTCACATCAGCCGCGCGACGCTAATGCCGTACCAGCAGGACATTTACGACGAAAAAGGCCAAAAGGTCACGATCGCGAACTATGACAACTACCAGAAGTTCGGTGACCAGTTGTTTCCGTCGGTGATCACGATCCAGCGGCCGATCGACCAGCTCCGGCTGCGGCTGACGATCAAAAAGCTGAGCACCAACCAAGCGCTGGAAGATAACCAGTTCCAACTGCCGAAGATGCCCGCAAACGCCCAGATTCAGAAGCTGCCCTAGGCGTCAGCCAAAGGAGCGTTCAGGGCGCCAGCATGTCCGCGGCCGCAACCGTTGGCAGGGGTGCAGCATTGCGCGTGCGCCACAGTGCCCACGCGAGCGTCACGGCCGAGCTGGCCAGCAGAATGCCACCTGTTCCAGCGGCGCCCACGCTGACCTGGCGCCAGCGCGATAGCGTCGCCAGAGCGACGCAGTTCCAACCGAGCAGCAATGTGGCGGTGGCGGTGTGCAGCGGAGCGCGCAAAGCACCCGCGATGGGATAGAGATACAGACCGACGATAATGCCCGCCGCAGTGGGGATGTACTCCGGCAGGTGCACCAGCATGAGCACAGCACAGGCGGTGGCGACCGCAACCCATTCCAGAATGTTGATTGCAATGACGATGCGGCGGATGCGTGCCTGCTGCTCGCGCGTCATGGGCTCGCGCGGCAACCGGGGAGCGCGCCGCAGCAGGGCCAGGGACACAATCAGCGCGGTGGCGCCCACCATGCTGCAGCTCGTCAGGGTGCGCGGCGTGAGCCGGCCGGAGTAGGCCAGTGACGCGACCAGCCAGACCAGGCCGACAACCGTGAAGATTATGCTCATCCGCGCACGGCGCACCGCCATCTGGCAGGTTGCAACGCGCGGAATGGCCGGGCCGGGCATAGCGAAACTGTAGCACCGGCCGTGTGTGTCTGCTTCCGGTCCTCGCTGTGCTTACCAGTCGGTGAGGGTCGCTTACCAATCGGTAAGGGTGCCGTCCAGTTTGCGGGCGATGGGCAGGTAGGCGCGCTGGTATGGGTGCTTCGCCGCAAGCGCTTCGTCGATGTCCACACCGAGACCCGGCGCGTCGCCGGGGTGCATGTAACCGGCTTCGAATTTGTAGTGGTGCGGGAACACCTGGTCGGTCAGCGCGGTGTGGTGCATGTGTTCCTGGATACCGAAGTTGTGGATGGCGAGGCCGAAGTGCAGCGCGGCCGCCATGGTCACGGGCGACAGGTCGGTGGCGCCGTGGAAGCCGGTACGTACCTGGTACACAGCGGCAAAGTCCGCGGCCTTTTTGAGTGCGGTGATGCCGCCGCCATGCACGATCGTCATGCGGATGTAGTCGATCCACTGGTGGCGGATCAAGTCGTGCGCGTCCCAGAAGCTGTTGAAGACCTCGCCCGTCGCGATGGGCGTGACGGTGTGCTCGCGGATGAGGCGGAAGGCTTCCTGGTTCTCGGCGGGCGTGGGATCTTCCATCCAGAACAGGTGGTAGGGCTCCAGTGATTTGCCGAGGCGTGCGGCCTCGATGGGTGTGAGGCGGTGGTGCACGTCGTGCAGAAGGTGAATGTCTTCGCCGACGGACTTGCGCACCGCTTCGAAGAGCTTGGGCGCGAAGTTCAGGTAGCGCTCGGTGGACCAGAGGCTCTCGCCGGGCAGGCCGCGCTCCGCAGGCTCATAGGGCTTGCCGCCTTTCGGCACGCCGTAGCTCGAGGCCACGCCCGGCACGCCGCTCTGCGCGCGGACGGCGAGATAGCCTTCGCCGATGTGGTGCTCAACCGAGGCGACGGCGTCGTCAATGTTGCTGCCGTTGGCGTGCGTGTAGACCAGCACGCCTTCGCGGCTCTTGCCGCCGAGGAGGTTGTAGACGGGCGTGTTGAGCGCCTTGCCCTTGATGTCCCACAGCGCGACGTCGACCGCCGCAATGGCGGACATGGTGACGGGGCCGCGCCGCCAGTACGCACCGCGGTACAGGTACTGCCAGATGTCTTCGATCTGCGACGGGTCGCGGCCGATGAGGCACGGGATCACGTGCTCTTCCAGATACGCGGCGACGGCAAGCTCGCGGCCGTTCAGCGTGGCGTCGCCCAAACCGTAGATGCCCTCGTCGGTTTCGATCTTGAGCGTGACGAAGTTGCGATCGGGCGAGCAGACGATGAGGCGAGCGTTGGTGATCTTCATGCGAGTCCTCTCAAGCCGTGAGTTGAAGGCGGTGCGGGCGCCCAATCAGCGTGCGCTTGCCTAAACCTTTTGGTCGCGGAGCCCAAAGGCTTCGGCGTGCTCCTTCACATACTCGTCCAGCAAGCGCCAGATGCTTTCGTCTCCGCAGAGGGCATTCCCAAGCTGGAAAAACCTATGATCGTCATCAAGGCTGCTCATGAACTCCTCACGCTTGTCTGCCTCGCGCTCAGGATGCTCAAACGGAAACATAGCGACTGCTTCGTCGAAGCGATCCGCCGCGTCGTTCGCTCCGATGGCGCGGTAAGCATCTGCAAAGACAGAGTAGGGCGGAGTGAACGGAAAGTCGCCTTCCATGGGATAACGAATGCCGCCGTTGTCGATCTTCGCTTGCATTGTCATCAGCAGTATTGGAGGCCGCAGCACTGAGGGTAGCTCGAGCGGGTCGCCGCCGACCTCATTTAATCTCGCGTAAAGCCCGTCTAGCGCTTCATCCAAAAACTTGGTTTTTGCCATAGATCACTCCAGTGCATGTTGTACAGGAATCGGTATTCAGTTCCACCGCGGGTCGCGGGTGATTTCGAGGAAGTCGACGGCGGGCAAGTCTTTGTCGTCGGGTGTGGCTTCGAGTGAGATGGTGTCGCCGGGTTTGAGGCGGATGCCTTCGGCGACGAAGCGCGTTGCGGTGTGGCCGTTCAGGCGGTCGTCAGGGCGGTCGGGCGGCAGCATGTCGTCAGCGGTCCAGTTTGCGACTTCGGTGCCGTTGACCAGCAGGCGGTACTGCGCCGCGCCGGGATGGCGGTCGAAGTAGCCGACCTGGATGCGGTACGGGTTCGCAGCGCCGCGGAAGGTGGTGTGCAGTTCGCAGGGTGCGGCGTTGCACACCGCTGCCTTGCCGCCACTGGCGGTTTCCCAGCTTGAAACGTCTACGGTGTGGAAGCCGGTGCCGGGCAGCGACTCGGCCTCTTCGCGGCCGGTGTGGTGGCCGACGAAGCCCAGCGCATCGGGCACGCCGCTTTCGCGCGCGAACCAGTCGTTGATGGCGTCGCGCCAGATCTCCGCGTGGCGCGCCTGGAAGACGAGCAACGCGTGCACCTCGTTGTAACGAGGTTCATCGATGAGGCTTTTCACGCTCTCCCACTGGTCGACGAAGGCTGCGGCGGTGGCGGCGCCGGCGTAGTGCGCGTCGTAGATGTGCTGGATCACCGTTTTGGTGCTGGTCTTAGCCTCACTCTCGTCGTCGGCATCGTTGGCGGTCGGAGCACCTTTCGCAGAAGGCGTGGTCTTGTCGCCGGGGTCGTCACCGCGCAGCTTGTACGTCCACGGCACGTGGTGCATGAAGAGCAGGAGGTCGTCGGGGCAGGTCTTTAGCGACTCGTATTTGGCGGCGAGCTCCGGCGGGTACTGGCCGATGTAGCCGGTGCCCGTGGCGACGGTGCGGTCCATGCCGATCCCGCCGTGCGGACCGGGCACGGCGCGAATCCACTGGCCCCAGCCGTTGCCGTCCGCGCTTTCAGGGCCCGGACCGAAGTGCGTGCCGAGGATGTCGGTCAGCGTGCCCAGGCCGAGCGGGCCGGTGTATTGCTCGTAGGCGTGCCAGCTTGCCAGGTTCATCTGCTCGATCGGTTCGTAGACGCGGCCGTCGTTGGACCACGTCATGCGCGTCCACTCGTCCAGGGTTGATTCCGGTGTGAGCGTCGGGTTCCATGCGAGACGGCCAAAGCTGTACAGGTTCGCGAGCGCCATGGGGTGGTGCAGCCAGTTCGTTTCCATGCCCACGTTGGCCACGCCGACCATGCCGCCCTGCGCCTGATAGAAGGTCTTGCCGGTGATGATGTCGCGAACGGGCGAGGGCTGGTTGTCCACGCGCATGTCGGTGTCGAGCACCCACGACCACATGGGCGCGATGTAGACCATGTGCCGCTGCTGGCCCAGGTATTCCTGGGTGATCTGCACTTCCATCGCTTGCGGCGTGTGGCGCAGCGTGGCGATCAGTGGCGACACGGGTTCACGCACCTGGAAGTCAATGGGGCCGTGCTTTACCTGGATGATGACGTTGGGCAGGAACTTGCCGTCGTACGCGCGGAAGTTGTCGTATCCGGCGCGCGCGCGGTCGGCCTTCAGGTCGTGGAAGTCGAGATGGTTGTTGTAGACGAAGCCGCGGTAGAGCACCACACCGCCGTGCGCCTGCAGCGGCTTTGCGAGCGCGTTCGCTGCATCCAGAGGCGAGCGGCCGTACTGGTGCGGTCCGGGGCGGCCCTCGGAATCGGCCTTGACGGTGAAGCCCGCAAAGTCGGGGATGAGCTTATAGATCTCGTCCACCTTCGCCTGCCACCACGCGATCACGCGAGGATCGACGGGGTCGAACGTAGGCAGACCGCCAACCACCTGCGGAGAGGACAGATCGACGCTGAGCGCCATGCGGATACCATACGGCCGTAGCGAATCCGCAATGCGCGCGAACTCCTCGAGCATCTCCGGCTGCAGCGTGCGCAGGTCGCTGTTCACGTTGTTGACCGTGATGCCGTTGATGCCGACGCTGGCCAGCATGCGTGCGTAGTCGTGTACGCGCGACAGGTCACCGCGCACGTGACCATGGTCGAAGAAGATCGATGGTCCTGCGTAGCCACGCTCGACGGAGCCGTCCAGGTTGTCCCATTCATCGACCCAGCGGATGGTTGATGCGGGTGTCTCCGTGGTGTCGGTGGGAAGCTGGCGATCCTGCGCGATCCATTGCAGCAGGCGGAAGGCGCCGTAGAGCACGCCGCGAGGCGATCCGCCCTGGATGACCCAGCACTGGCGAGCGCGGTTGCGAACATGCGTGATGCGGAAGGCATCGGGCGCGAGCGGCACGGGCTGGTAGCCGTGCAGGTGGCGTTGCATCGATTCCGAGCGGCGCATCTCGTCGGCTGTGCCGAGCACGATAGCGTCGATGTCGCGATGGAAGGCGGGCAGAGTTTCGGGTGCGCCCGCGATCATGCGGCCAAGCCCGGTCTCCAGCTCTTCGGCCGCGGCCTGCTCTTCGGGCGCGTGACCCAGTCGCACAATCTCGTGCGGCATGTCGCGATAGCGCGGCGGGTCTGGCGGCGGAGCGTAGCGCAACCACGCCTGGGCGCCGGTCTCCGCGTGGAGCGGAGCGACGCCGGCAAGGCACGCAAGGCACAGCAGGGCGCGGGCGATAAAGCCAAGGTTACGGTGCTGCCGAGACGCGAAACTCTCTTGCAGAACTGCGGCCATCACGCCTGCGCGACCGCTTCGCGCTCGGGCGCGCGCTGCGCCGTGGCCGTGGAGCGGTGATAGTCGGAGTGCCGCTGCAGAACCAGCGCCGCCGCACCGCGCAGGCGTGCCATTTCGCCATCGCCTATGGCGAGCAACGTTGGCGGCGTGCCAACGAGCATGCGTTGCGACAGGGCGCGTTCGACCATGGGGCCGCTGCGTTCCCAGCAGGCGGAGATGTCGCCGGCAAACAGGATCGTCTCCGGGCTGAGCGCGGCGGTGATCATGCGCAGGCCGCGTGCCACCCAGCGCGCCTGTTCCTCCAGCGCTTCCAGGGCGTTCGTATCACCCTGGTCGGCCAGGCTGATCAGGTGGGTAAAGGTCAGTGCGGGCTGCTCGGGCGCGCGGTCGTTATAGTGGCGCAGCACCGCACGCGTGCTGGCAAACATCTCCCAGCAGCCGCGCTCGCCGCAGTTGCACTGCGGCCCGTTGGGGTCGACCAGAATGTGGCCGAACTCACCGGCCATGCCGTCCTTGCCCATAAGCAACTGACCGTTGGCCAACACCGCCGCGCCCACGCCTTCGCTGATGGTGACCAGGACGGCATTGCGGAACTTGTCCATGCGGCCGAACCACAGCTCGCTCAGCATGCAAGCGTTGGCGGCGTTATCCATCTCCACTTGCAGGCCCAGGCGCTCTTCCAGAACGGCGTGGATGTCGAAGTCGTGCCAGCGCAGGTTGGGCGCCCACAGGAGGCGCTGCGTTTCAGGATGCACGCGGCCCGGCACGCTGATGCCCACGCCCTCGAAGCTCTTGCGCGCGAACTCATCGCGCATGCGCTCCAGCGTTTCGGCGATGCGCTGCACGCCGATCTCCGGGTCGCTGGCAACCGGTACACTTTGCCGCGCGAGGAAGTGGCCGTTCAGATCGACCACGGCACAGACGGCATGGCTGGGCCTGATGTCTGCCACCAGCATGACCAGGTCTGCGTTCAGGCTGAGCATGGTGGGACGGCGTCCCCGCGCGGTGCGCACCGTGGCGCCTTCCACGATCCAGCGCTCCCGCAGCAACTGCTCCACGATGAGTGAGACGGTCGAGCGCTGCAGGCCGCTGAGGCGTGCAAGGTCGACACGGGCAATGGGCTGACGACGTCGTAGCAGTTCCAGGATGATGTCGCGATTGATGTCGCGTGCCAGTTCACTAGACGCCGGATCTTCGGAGTGAAGATCGAAGCGCCGCTTGCCTGCCGGCAACGAACGCTTGCTCGACATGCCTCCGCCGTTGCCGCGCGTTCCACCACCCGGCATTACTGGTTCACCCCGCTGCTCAACATGCCGCCATCCACGGTGACGATCTGGCCGGTGGTGTACGTAGTGTCTTCGCTGGAGAGGTACACGGCGGTGCTCACCAGTTCTTCCGCGCGGCCAAAGCGGGCCATGGGCGTGCGCAACTTCAGCTCCTGCCCGCGCGGGCTGTCGATGATTTTGCTGTTCAGTGCAGTGGGGAAGACGCCGGGTGCGATCGCGTTCACAAGGACGCCGCGGGGCGACCACTCCACCGCCAGCGAGCGGGTGAGTGCGCCCACCGCGGCCTTGCTGCAGCAGTAGGCGGTGACCTCTGTAAACGCGACGAAGGTAGAGAGCGAGGCGATGTTGATGATGCGGCCGCGGATGCCGTTCTTTTCCGCGTTCTCGAGCATGGACTCGCCGAAGACCTGGCAGCCGCGCAGGGTGCCGGTCAGGTTCACATCGAGGATGCGGTTCCAGGTTTCTTCCGCGACATCGAGAGTTGGCTCGCGTTTCGTCATGCCGGCGGCGTTCACTAGAACCCGCACCTCGCCGAATTCCGCGAGGACCTGTTCGCGCAGATGTAGCAGCGATGCGCGGTCCGCCACGTCGGCTGTGGCGCGGAGGGTACGGACGCCGGCCGCTTCGATGCTGTCGGCGGTGCGATCCACTCCATCCTGGCTGCGCGAACTGGCCACTACGTGCAGGCCGGACTGCGCCAGACCCACTGCAATGGCCTCGCCCAGGCCCGAGGTGCCGCCCAGGACCACGGCACAACCGTTCTTTTGTTTTCCGTCGTTCAAAAAGAGAAACCTCCGGCTCGTGCGCCTGAACGGCTGCCCAGGCAGCGACCTGCTCTGTCACGAAAACCGAGATAATTCGTACTACAAAACTTTATGGGTCGCCAATGGCGGTGTGGGAGACAGCAGGCCGCGAGGCATCCCGGATATCGCCGACGGCCTTTCTTCGAGGGACTTGCCAGTTCCGTTCCCGGGCGAGTAGAGTGCGGTTGCATCGGCCGCTGCCTGCGGGTAGCTTGTCAAAGTTCGGCAGCCGAACCTAATCCCCACCGCTCCTGGAGAACCGCTTCTGATGTCGACCAAGTCTCTGCCCCGGCGCAATTTCCTGCAGGCCCTTTCGGCGGCGGGCGTGGCCACCGCCATGCCTGCGTTTGCCATGCCCGGAGCGTTGGACTCCTACGCCGGCCCCGTCCGGCATGAGGCGCTGGCGCCGCAGGCGGAACCCGCCCCGGCGCACTCGATCAACTTCGGCGTGTGCGGCATAAGCCACAACCACGTGTACGGCATGATCGAGGCGATCAAGCGTGGTGGCGGCAAGTTCACCGTGGCGTGGGGCATGGAGCCCGACCTCGTCGCAGCGATGAAGAAGCGCTACCCCGACGTGAAGTTTGTGGCGACGCAGGACGAGGTGATCAACGACCCCTCGATCAAGCTGATCCTGAGCTCGCAGGTGGCGAACGAGCGTGCCGGCATCGGCGTGCGCGCCATGAAGGCCGGCAAGGACTTCCTTTCCGACAAGCCGGGCATTACCAACCTGGCGCAGCTTGCCGAGGTGCGCCGGACCATTGCAGCCACCGGCAAGATCTACGCCATCATGTACTCCGAACGGCTGGAGGTGAAGGCCGCCGTGCACGCCGGCGAACTGGTGCAGCAGGGTGCCATAGGCAAGGTGATCCAGACCATCAACATTGCGCCGCACCAGGTGAATCAAAAGCCCGGTGGCGACATGGGTTCAGGCCTGGGCGGCCGGCCCGAGTGGTTCTGGAAGCCAGAGCAGTACGGCGGCATCCTGATCGACATCGGATCGCACCAGGTGGACCAGTTCCTGTTCTATACCGGCTCTACCAAGGCAGAGGTCGTGGCCTCGCAGCTTGCAAATGTGCGGCACCCGAAGTTCCCCGCCTTTCAGGATTTCGGCGACATGATGCTGCACGGCAACAACGGCTTCGGCTATGTGCGGCTGGACTGGTTCACGCCGTACGGCCTTGGCACGTGGGGTGACGGCCGGCTCTTCATCCTGGGTACCGAGGGCTACATCGAGGTTCGCAAGTACACCAACGTGGCCGTTGCCAAGCAGGGCAACAACCTGTTCCTGGTCGATCAGAAAGAAGCCCGCTACATCGATTGCAACAACATGCCGCTGCCGTTTGGGCCGCAGTTCGTTGCCGACATTGTGAACCGGACACACACCGCGCAGGACCAGGCGCAATGCCTCCTGGCGGCCGAACTGGTGATCCGGGCGCAGATGAATGCGCGCCGCTCGCACGTGGATTGGGAAGACAAGCCGGGCCTGACGAACGAGCCCTTTCCGAAAGAGAACACGCCTGCCTGATTGGCAGTGCGCCGCAACGGGCGAGGCGCGGATGCGCGTCTTTGCCACCTGATTCGAAGCTCCCTCCGAACTCTGCTCCACGGAGAACCTCATCATGATCGACCGCCGCAGCTTTCTGAAGACCGCAGCCGCCACTGCCGCTGCGGCCGGCTTTCCCACTATCGTTCCCGCATCCGTGTTTGGTGCGACGGCGCCGTCCAATCGCATCAACATCGGCGCGATCGGTGTGGGCCGCATCTCGCGCGGGCACGACATGCCGGGCGTGTGGCAATACACGGGCGTGGCGGGGCGCGACAACCGCATCGTGGCGGTGTGCGACCTGAGCGCCAATCGCGTGAAGCTGGCGCAGCAACTGGTCGACGAGACCTATGCCAAGAAGCTGGGTGGGAACTACACCGGCACGCGCGGGTATGCCGACTATCGCGAGCTGCTGGCGCAGAAGGACATCGACGCGGTGCTGATCTCTACGCCGGATCACCAGCATGCGCGGCTTGCGGTGGCGGCGATCAAGGCGAAGAAGGACGTGTACCTGCAGAAGCCTGCCTCGCTGACAATCGCGGAGGGCCGCATCATGGCGAACCACGCCGCAGCGTCGAGCCAGATCGTACAGATCGGATCGCAACAGCGTTCGTGGAAGCAGTTTGCGCGCGCTGTAGAGCTTGTGCGCAACGGCCGTATCGGCACGGTGAAGGAAGTGGAGATTGGATTGCCCGGCGACCCAGCGGGCGGCAATCCGCAACCCATGCCGGTGCCGGCGGACTTCAATTATGACGCGTGGCTCGGCTCCACGCCGGAGGTGCCCTACACCGTCGATCGGGTGATGCCCGTCCAGGGCTTCGACCGGCCGGGCTGGCTGCGCATGGAGCAGTTTGGCGCCGGCATGATCACCGGCTGGGGCGCGCACCACGTAGACACGGCGCACTGGGGCATGAATACGGAACTGACCGGACCGATCGAAGTCTGGGGACAGGCGGAGTTTCCGAAGTCAGGCTTGTGGGACGTGCACGGGCCGTTCAAGACCTATGGCCTGTACGAGAACGGCGTGAAGATGACGATCTCCGGCGCGTACGAGAACGGCATCAAGTGGATCGGCACCGACGGCTGGATCTTCGTCTGCCGCGACGGCATGACCACGCCTACCGCCGCAGCCACGCCCACGGGCGCAAACACCCCTGCCGCCACCGCCAACTCCGGTGGCTCTGCCAAGCCGGTGCCCATCGTTCCGCTGCGCGCTTCGAATCCGAAGGTGGTCGACTCCGTGATCGGGCCGAACGAGTGGCACGCCTACACGGCCGACGACCACCATGGCAATTGGCTGGACTGCGTGAAGAGCCGCAAGACCAACATCGCGACTGCGGAGATCGGCCACCGTGCCTGCACTACGTGCCTCCTGCACTGGATGGCGATGAAGACCGACCACCACATTCACTGGGACCCAAAGACGGAGACCGTGAAGGGCGACGACATCGCGGGCGCGTTGACTGCAAGGCACCAGCGCAAAGGCTACGAGATCGCTTACCGGGAGATATTTTCTTCTGACCGGAGCCTCGCGACTCTCTAGATCTGCGCCCTTAAAGATGATCAGTGTCATCCTGAGCGAAGCGAAGGATCTCCTTTCGTTCGCAGCCGCTAGAATGCTCGCGTGAAGGACCGCCTCTACTACGTCTACATCGTGGCAAGCATCAGCCGCACCTTGTAAATCGGTGTGACCAGCCACATCGAGGGCCGCGTCGTCCAGCACCGCAACGGTACCTTCAAAGGCTTTACCAGCAAGTATCGTTGTAACCGCCTCGTCTGGTACCTGCGATTTCCCTACGTGGAAGACGCAATCGCCTACGAGAAGAAGATCAAGGGCTGGACGCGCGCTCGCAAAGTTGCGCTGATCGAGGCAGAGAATCCGACTTGGGACGACTTGAGTGCTGAGTGGGGCAAGCAGGCAGCCCCATACGACTGGAGTGCCGAGGCTAACAGAAAGCAGATCCTTCGCTCCGCTCAGGATGACACTGCTCCAATCGAATCTGAGTGATGTAGAAGGCGCCGTCAACTGCTCGTGCTTCGTACCATCTATTCTCAAAGCAGTGTTTGTCATTCCGCTGATTACGCTGCTGCTTACGTTCTCCGGCATCTTCTACCTGCTGCTGGCGCTGGTTGCCATGCGCAGCTTTGCGCAGGTCACCGACCCGCCGTTGGCCACGGCGCCGCCGACCGTCTCCATTCTGAAACCGGTGAAGGGCAGCGACCCGGGGCTGTATCGCAGCTTTGCGAGCCATTGCCAGCAGCAGTACGGCGGCCGCTATGAACTGCTGCTGGGCGCGAGTGAGACGGGTGAGCCGCTGGAACAGATGGCGGCAAAGCTGATGCAGGAGTTCCCGGGATCGACCGTCCGCGTGATCCCGTGCCCGGAGCGGCTGGGATTGAACGGCAAGGTGAGCACGTTGGAGCAGATGGTGCCGCACGCGCTGGGCGAGGTCCTCGTCATCAACGATGCGGACATCCGCGTTGGCCCGCACTATCTGGAGCGCATCGCCGCGCACCTGGCCGAGCCGAACGTCGGCCTGGTGACTGCGACGTACTTCGCGCAAGTGGCGGAGCGCGGCAGCATCTGGTCGAAGCTGGAGGCGCTTGGCATCAGCACGGAGTTCCTGCCGGGCATCCTCTCGGCACGCATGCTGGAGCGCGGCGTGCGCTTCGGCCTGGGCGGAACGCTGGCGCTGCGCCGCGAAACGCTGGACAGCATCGGCGGGTTCCAGATGCTGCGCGATCATGTTGCCGATGACTACGAACTTGGCGCTCGCGTGTACCAAAGCGGCCGCACCGTTCGCCTGATGCGCGAGGTGGTCGCCACCTCCGTTCCGCGCTACAGCTTTCGCGGATTTGCCGAGCACCAGCTCCGCTGGGGGCGTACCGTGCGCGATGCGCGGCCCGCACAATTCTTTGGCACGGTCACGCTGCACGCGGTGCCGTGGGCGATCGCAACGGTGATCGCAACGGGAGCGTCGTTGCCCAGCATCTCGCTGTTCTCGCTGGTGCTCTTCCTGCGCATCTTGGTTGCGCTGTGCGGAGGCGTGGGCCTGCTGCGCGATGGCCAGGTCTTGCGCGACATTCTGCTGATCCCCGTGCGCGACTGCTTCGCCCTGCTGCTGTGGGCGTGGACGTACGCGGGCGACGAGGTGGTGTGGCGCGGCGAGCGCTTCCGCCTGCGAAAGGGCGTGATGGAGCGCGTACAGCCTTAGCGGCTACAGCACTCCATCCCAAAGCCGCAGCTCGGCTTCCTGCGGCTTGGTTTCCACTTTGCTGTTGTCGCTCAACAACATGGTTTCGCGATTGCCGGGCGTCCATCGGGGCCAGTTCGGCAGACCTTCGGCAAACGGCGCGTCACCCTTTATGAAGTGAACCCAGGCGGTGTGCAGTTCGGCTGCAAGCTTCTGTTCGGCAGCAGCGTTTTCCACGTCCTTGCGCCAGGTGCCCCACACCTCCGGCATCTCGATGCCGTGATAGGCGTCGCCCTTCAGGCGTCCACTGGTCTCCACAAAATCGGTGCGATAGACGTACGTTTCGCCGCCGTTCAGCGCGTGCGCTTCGGCCACGCGCATGCTTGGAACCCAGTATTCTTCCGCCGTCAGCGACCGAATGCGGCGCTGCTCCTTGGTCCAGTCGGGATAAATCTCTTCGTACTCCGGATAAATCTTCGCGAAGGTCTCGACCGGCACGTTGCCCAGGTCGGCTGCGAGCGCGTCCTTGGTCGGGTGCGGGCCGACGAAGCTGGCGCTCTCATCGCGATTCGTACCTAGCAGCAGACGTTTGCCCTTACTGCTGCCGTTGCGGATTGCTTCAATCGGCTTCTGCGGCAGCACGGTGCCGTCGATCTCGCAGCGCAGCGGAAAGTGCTGCGGCCACTCTTCAATGAACTGCTGTTGCGCGGAGATCAGCTTGGCCGGATCGGCGGTCTTGAGCGACGCTACATCGCCGCCGCCGGTCTGCTGCCACGACTTCAGGAAGCCCTGCGCGACGGCTGTGGCGTTAGCAAGACTCTGCACGCGCTCCGCCCCGCCGCTCTCTGAGATGACCTGGTGGAACAGCGACCTGGCTGCGGGCACGCCCATCAGGATGTCCGACAGCTTGGCGCCGGCGGACTGGCCGCCGATGGTCACGTGCGACGGATCGCCGCCAAAGGCTCTGATGTTCTGCTGCACCCAGCGCAGCGCCTGCATCAGGTCGCGAACACCGTTGTTGGCGGAGGCTGCGTAGGTGGGGCCAAGCAGCGGGCTCACGTCCAGGAAGCCAAAGACGCCAAGGCGGTACGCCACCGTCACCAGGACGATGCCGTCCTGAGCAAAGGCGGTGCCGTTGGTCAGCGGATCGAACGAACGCCCGCCGGTGAAGCCGCCGCCGTGGATGTACACGAAGACGGGCAGCGGCCGGTCGACGCGCTCCGGTGCCCAGATGTTCAGGTAGAGACAGTCTTCACTCTTGTTGATGTCCGGCGTCATGGTTTGCCAGGCTTCCGCGGCGAACTCGGTCGCGTCGCGCACGCCGGTCCACGAACCCTTGGCCACGGGAGCGCGGAAGCGGCGCTCACCAACCGGCGGCTCCGCAAAGGGTATGCCACGGAAGACGCGGATGTTGTTCTCCACGGTGCCGCGCAGGTTGCCAAGCGGCGTATGCACGGTCGTGCTGGGCGGCGCAGCGAAGGCATGTCCGGGCAGGTGCAGTACAGCGGTGGCCAGGGCCGAAGTGCGCAGAAAGCTGCGGCGCGTGAGCGGCAACGCGGAGAGACTCATGCGTGCGATTGTACGGTTCCGTTATCCCTGCTGGCTTCCCGCTTGGGCTGCGTCGCTCACGAAGTTCCTGCCACAGCAGCGCTGTCGGAAGTCAGCGATTCGGCTGATTGCTCACGATCATCTTGCCGCCGCTTTCCGCGACCAGATATGGCTTCACCGGCAGGTTCGGCATCTTGTCCGGCTCGGTCCACAGATAGATGCGTTGCGTGGTCAGCCACCGGGCGCGCAAGGTCAGGTCGTCTTCCCAGATGTTCGGTGCGTCGGTGAAGAAGCTGCCGTACCAAAGGTTCGCGGAATGCCCATGCAGGATGTGGATGTCGGATCGGCGCAGGTAGAAGCCGAGCGACGACCCCGCTTCGTACTCATCGTTCAGGATGATGATTTCGCCGGGCCTAATCTGCCGCGAAATGGCCTGCGACAGGCGAAAGCTGGTGAGCACAGGCGAGAACGTGGTGAGCCCCACGTGTGCGGCCAGCAGGAACGCCATGGCGCCGCTTAGCAACAGCATGTTGGCGGCGTGCGGATTCCACTCGCGCCTGGCCCACCATGCAGCGAACGCTCCGCCAAATAATGCGGCTCCGGCAATGCCGAGCGGCAAGCGAAACATCGCCATGGCGCGCGCGTTCAGGTCCAGAAAGTGGCCGAAGGAAAGGGCGTAATCGCCAGGGTTCTGCTTCAGCAACGTCGCAAGATCGACGGGGCCGATCGGCGCGCTCGTATGCAGCAGAAAGTAAGCGCACGCAAGAGCCGCGAGGGATCCGAATGTGAGCAGCACGACAGTGGAACGCATCGCCACGTTGTGCAGTGGCGTGGGCGCGACGTTGGTCTCGGCTTCTACCGTCTCGCGTTCGAGCCAACGGCCCAGCAGCATCGCGAGGAACGGCAGCGAGGGCAGAACGTAGTACTCCTGTCGGGTGGAGAATGAGAAAAAGACCAGCGGCAGCAGCGCGGCGGTGCCAACCAGCAGCATGATGCGGTCTTGCATGCCCAGGCGCGCTCGAAAGAGCACCTTGTCCACCGGAATCGAGGCGAGCGCCTGCGGCAGAAAGGCGCTCCACGGCATGAGCCACACCAGCAGCAGGCCCCAGAACAGCACCAGCGGCACGGTGTCGTAGTCGCGTGGCACGCGCAGGTTAAGGTAGCGCAGCACGTGCTCGTTCATGAAGTAGAACCACGTCCATCCGTGCACGTGCCCCCACGTGGGCTCGGGCACGCTCCAACCGCGCCAGAACCACGGCAGGAGGCGGCCGGTATGGTGCAGGCCTTGCGGATCGCCTTCGCTCGGGTTCGCGCGTGCAATCGCAATGTGCCAAGGTGCCGCGATGACGAAGAAGACGACGATGGTGAACAGCGGACGCAGTTGCGCGATGCGGCGACCCATAGCTTTGCCGCGTGTCATCGCGAGGTAAAGCGCGATGGTGCCCACCGGGAAGACCAAGCCGATCAGGCCCTTGGTCAACACGTTCAGCGCACAGGCCGTTCCCAAGATTGCTGCGGGTTGCCAGGGTACGCGCTGCTCCGGAGCGTAGGCCTCCATGCGCCAGAAGGCCCACAGCGCCAGCACGTACCAGAGGCACACCATCGCATCCGGAATGAGGATGCGCGTGAAGATGAACAGGCCGAAGCTGGACAAGAGGATCATGCCCGCGTACAGCCCGGCGCGAGCGGAGCGGAAGGCCTCGCGGGCAAAGCGTTCGACCAGCAGCAAGAGTGCCAGCGTGTACAGCGCCAGCGGCAGGCGCGCAGTTTCATTGTGCACACGCAGCAGCCGCATGCTGGCCGCCATGCTCCAGTACAGCAGCGGAGCCTTCTCCAGGTAGCGGATGCCGTTGGCGTACAGCGTCACGTAGTCGTGCCGCACGATCATCTCGCGCGCCACCTCGGCGTGCACGGAGTCGGCGTCGTCCAGCAGCGGCGGGCTGATCAGCGCAAAGGTGCAGTAGAAGGCAAACCAGAGCCAGCCGAGGATGTGGAGCGTTTTGCGTGGCCGCTGCGGAATGCCGTGCATTGCAGCTTCATCGTACGCGGCGCCGCAACCCGCCATCCGCAGCCGTATCCTGAAGGGGCCGCATGCGACTGCGCAACGACAAACCGGAAGCAGGGAACCAGCCCGCCACGGACCTGATCTTCGGCGAGTGGTACCCCGCCGTGCGCACGAGCGAGTTGCGTCCCGGCAGCATGACCACTACGCTGCTGCTCGGCATTCCGCTGGTCGTTGGCCGCAAGCGCGACGGTGCTCTGTTCGCCATGCGCGACCTGTGCCCCCACCGCGGCATCCCGCTCTCCGCCGGCTGGTTCGACGGCGACACCGTGCAGTGCCGGTATCACGGCTGGAAGTTCGAGCCCTGCAGCGGCCAGTGCACCGAGATTCCGTCTCTTACGCAGATCGACACGCTGCAGCCCACCAAGATCTACGCCGGCGCCTTTCCCTGCCGCGAGGCCGACGGCTTCGCCTGGGTCTACGTCCCCGAAGCTGGCATGGGCCGCATCACGGCAGAGACGGCGCTGCCGCCCTTGCCGCAGGTGCCGAAGTTCTCCGCGCAGTTCCGAACTGCGCACCTCTCCGCCGACCTGCCCTGCAATGTGGACCACGGCATCATCGGGCTCATGGACCCGGCGCATGGCCCGTTCGTGCATCGCGCCTGGTGGTGGCGCTCCGCGGCCAGCATTCACGAGAAGACCAAGCGATTCGAACCCCTACCGGACGGCTTTCGCATGAGTTCGCACGCGCCTTCCGCGAACTCCGCGCCGTATAAGCTGCTGGGCGTCTACGGCGAAAAAATCGAGACCACCATCGACTTCACGCTGCCCAACCGCCGCTACGAAGTGATCCGCGCCGGGCACGGGGAGAACGGCAAGTGGTTTGCTTCGCTCACGACCATTACACCGGTCACGCCGTCGTCGTGCCGCATCGACGTGGTCGCCTGCTGGAACGTCTTCTACAACGTTCCGCTGGTGCCACAGATCGCGAAGTTCTTCGGCGCGCGCTTCGTGCGGCAGGACCAGGAGACGATGATCCAGCAGGCGGAGGGCCTGCGCTTCCGTCCCGCGATGATGCTGATCGATGACGCGGACAAGCCGGCCAAGTGGTATTTCGCGCTGAAGCAGCGGCGGCTGACCGGGCAGGGCGAACACCCGCTGCGCGAACCGGTAGAGCTGCATTGGCGCAGCTAGCCTGAGCGAAGAAAGGAGGGAAGCCCGAAGGCTCCCCTCTTTGTAGATGAAGCGTAGAAGACACTACTTCTCAGTTGAGCAGCCGTCGCCGTCTTTGACCGAGGTCAGTACGCGATTGGCTGCGGTGATCACGCGGCTGTAGCACTCGCCCAACGAGTTCGAGCTCTGGTAGCTCGCCTTGCTGGAACCGTTTGCCGCGGTGATCGCGTTAGCCGCAGAGATGCTCAATGTATCGGTCGAGTGCACCTGTTCTGCGCTGCCGCTGGAGTACACCTCCAAGCCGTTCACAGCACGCGTTTCTGTCTCCACGTCCTTCTGGTTGGAAATGACGGTCTGGGAAGAGGTGCCATCCGGGTTCACGATGTAGGAGTAGTCGAGGATGAGTGGGAAGGAGATGCGCTTGGTTGTTTCCTCGCGCGTGCCACCCACCTGCCGAACCGTCTTGCTGTCCACCGTGCTGGTCTGCATCGCATTCTGCTGATCGTTGTTGCTCACAGCGAAATTCTGCGTGCTGTTGAAGTGGACCGTCTGCTGCACGGTGGTCACAACGCGGCCCGCGGACGTTTCCACGTATCCCTTGATCCGGAAGTTGCGCTTGGAGTCGACAGTGACCGAACCCTTCACCAGGCCAGAAGCGTCGGTTGCGAGGTTGTTCGTAATCTGCGGGGTCGGTGCCTCGTCCAGCGTGTCTTCCAGCAAGCCGCCGCCCGTGGTGCGCCGGTTCGGATCGGTGTACAGCAGCAGATTCGCCGTGGCCAGGAAGTAGCTGCTGGCGTTGTACACGCTTACGCCTACGGTGTGCTGCTGGCCGTCGCTCAGAACGCCGGCAAACGGGGTCAGGTCCACGCGATAAGGCTTGAAGTTCAGCGTCTGCACGCCCACGATCGGCTCCCACAGGTACGGGTCGATGCCGCCGGTGTAAATCCACGGATACACCGGGGCCACGCCGGCAGGCTTGCCGTCGATGGTGATCTCGGTTTCGCGGAAGGCGGTGCTGGGGCAGCTCTCAAGCTCGTTGGCCAGGTCGTTCGGAACGCAGAGGTACCAGAACTCGTCCGCCGACTGGCTTTGTGCGATTACGTCCAGGTACGCCTTCACTGTGTTGCGCGGCGCAGTGACGGAGGTGGTCAACTGGCTGGCGGTGGTGTCTAGTTCGTACGGGCTGTTCACGCCGCTCACCGGAATCACGGCTCCCGGCACGGTCGGCGCGGGGTTCAGCGCATCGGCAGGGTAGAACTGCAGCTTCGCCGTGCCGAAGATGTCGCCGTTATAGGTGGAGTTGAAGATGTTGTAGACGATCGCCTGGCCGGTCTGCGTGGTCTGGAAGATCGCCGACAGGTCGGTCACATCGCGTTCCACGTGCCACGACGGACTGAGCGTGCTGCGCGGTTCGGCGGTGGTGCCGTA
This sequence comes from Terriglobus aquaticus, assembly GCF_025685415.1. NCBI lineage: Bacteria > Pseudomonadati > Acidobacteriota > Terriglobia > Terriglobales > Acidobacteriaceae > Terriglobus > Terriglobus aquaticus. The sequence continues at coordinate 2,779,951 of NZ_JAGSYB010000001.1, read as the reverse complement.
GAAGATGTTGGCGTTGCCCAGGTATAGCGATGCGGTGCGGTCGTACTGCCGGCCCTTGGTGACGGTGAAATCGACCGAGAGCACTACCTTGGCCCATGGTCCTTTGCAGTCCGCCGGAGGTGCGAAGCTGATCGGCTTGGCGCTGTAGTCGTTGAACTCCAGGTTGTCGTACAGCGTTACAGTGCAGGGCGTGGTGGTGGGACGCGTGACCGGAGGCTCAGCCGTGGCCGGGTTGGATGAGCCCACCACGGGCGTAGAGGGGACGGGAACAACTTGCGCTACGCTGGCGAGCGATCCGCAAAGGAACGCACATGCGACTGCCGTAGAACGCAGCCGCGCAGGGATTCGGGAAAGGCTAGGCATTGCAAACTCCTGCTCTCTGGGGGAGGGTGAAGTAGGCACATCCTAAACCGCCGGCCGGGTTTCCTGCTTATCTCGACTCGTGCAAGCCCTTGCGCCGAAGGGCTTCGCGCAGTGCTTCCGTGCCGTTCGGAATGGCCGCGCCATGGCCCGTGCACACCAGGCGCGGGCTCACTCCGAGCAGCCTTTGTGCGGAGCGATCCGCCGTAGGTACATCCCACGTCGCCATCTTCGGCAAAGGAAACCACCACGGCGGCGCGGTTACCAGGCTCAGGCGGTTTCCGATGCCTACCAGCGCGTCGCCGGCGAAGAGTGTGCCGTCGCGTTCGTCCAGAAAACTCATGTGGCCCGGCGTGTGGCCGGGCGTGCTGATGCAGCGCAACGAGCCAAACAACTCGCCGTCGGTCAGCGTGTGCGTAGGCCGCGTCTTCGCCCCCGGCAGCGATCCTTTCGGCTTCTGCGGCGGCTCGCCCGGGCGCAGCGTCAGGTCTTTGTGCAGCAGCGGAGCCTCGCGCTCGCTGATTGCAACATCCACGCGCCCCAGCAGGTCGTGCAGCTTGTCCAGCGATCCGATGTGGTCGCCGTGCGCGTGCGTCAGCAGGATGCGCTTGATTGGCGTGTTCTGCTGCTGTGCCGCTTCCACGATGCCCTTGGCCTGGCCACCCAGCGACGTGTCGATTACGGTGAAGCCGTCGCTCTCGCGCAGAAGGTACACGTTGGAAAAGCCAAGGATCGTGAGCTGCGTCACGGTGGAACTCAGTTGTGTCAACTTCATACGGCTTCCTTTCGCGGCGGCACGCCGTCGCGGCGCTTCGGCTTGTTTGGATGCTTCCCGCGCTGCATCGAAGCAGGAAAGGCCCCCGGGTTAGCATCGCGTCATGGATCCGGATCTCCCGTCCTCGTCACTCGCGGTGGTTTTGGTAAGGGCGCGCAATCCGCTGAACGTGGGTGCCGCCGCGCGCGCCATGAGCAACTTCGGCGTGAAGGATCTGCGCGTGGTGGGCGACTATCTGCAGCCTCTCGAAGCGGCCCGCAGCGCGATCGACGCCGCACCTGTTCTGGCGTCGGCGCAGGCGTTCAGCAGCGTCGCCGAAGCGATTGCGGACTGCACGCTGGTCTATGGCACTACCGCGCTCGGTGACCGCGATCTCCACCACCCTGTAGACGTCCTGCGCGACGCACCCTCCCACGTGCGGCAGAACCCGGGCCGCACCGCGATCCTCTTCGGCTCGGAAAAGACCGGCCTGTCCAACGACGAACTAAGCCATTGCCATCGCTTGCTCACCATTCCCATGGCGCGCGGTGGTGTGTCGATGAACCTGGGCCAGGCGGTGGCGGTGTGCTTGTATGAGCTGCACCGCGACGCACCCGCGCAGCGCAACCTGCCGGAGCCCGCCGCAGCCGCGACCGCGGACGATCTGGACCGCTTCGAATCTCTGCTGCGCGAAACCTTGACCGCCGCCGAGTACGATCGCCGCTTCCCCGGCAACATGGGCGCGAACGAAACCCGCGAACTGGTGCGACGCCTCGGTCTCACCTCCGCCGACACCACGGTCTGGATGGGCATGCTGCGACAGGTCTTGTGGAAGCTGCGGCAGGCGGGGCGCTAGATCGTTCTCCCTGCTTCAGGGCTGCGATACCATCGAATCTCCAGAGGATCCCACAACCGATGCCGCTGTTCCGCCTCGCCCGCCTCGTGTGCAGCCTTGCTGTGCCCGCTGCCTTCGCTGTTGCAGCCGTTCATGCACAAACCGGCCGCGTCTACACCGACGCCGATTACACCCGCGCCGCGAGCCAGTTGGTGTGGGCCACCACGCCGCTGGTCGATCACGCCGTGCGTGGCGCGCAGTTCCTGGATCACGACCGCTTCTGGTACCTGGAGACCACCGGCGGCAACACGACCGTAATGCTGGGTGACGCCGCGAAGGGTACGCGCCGCGAAGCATTCGACGCTGCCCGCATGGCCACGGCGCTGCAGGCCGCCGGGGTCAAGGTGGAGGCAGGCAAGTATGTGCCGGACGCCTTCAACATCTCGGATGACGACAAGACCGCGCGCCTCAGCGTGCAGCAGCGCTCGTTCAAGTGCGACCTGACCACCTATACCTGCACCACGGAACTGCCCGGCTCCACCGGCCTGACCCGCTCGGGGCGCCGCAGCGCTCCCGCAGCCGTGCTTTCGCCCGACGGCAAGAAAGCCGCGTTCATTCGTGATTGGAACCTGTGGGTGCGCGACACCGCGACCAACGCGGAAACCCAACTGACCACCGACGGCGTGAAGGACTTCGGCTACGCCACCGACAACGCCGGCTGGACCCACTCCGACCGCGCTGTTGTGTTGTGGTCGCCGGATTCGAAGAAGATTGCCACCTTCCAGCAGGACCAGCGCCAGACCGGCGAGATGTACACCGTCAGCACCAACGTGGGGCACCCCAAGCTGGACGCGTGGAAATATCCGCTGGTAGGTGACGAGCACGTGACGATGATCGAGCGCGTGATCATCGATGTAGACACGCCCAAGGTGACGCGGCTGCAGATGCCGCCCGACCAGCACCGCTCGACGATCTGCGACGACGTGAGCTGCTCCGGCGGTTGGGACGATGTGCAATGGGCAACCGACGCGAAGACGCTGGCGTTTGTCTCTACCTCGCGCGACCACAAGGACGAGACGGTGCGAATCGCTGACGTGGCCACAGGCAAGGTGCGCGATGTGTTCTCAGAGCACGCGGCCACGTTCTTCGAGAGTGGCTACCAGTCCGTGAACTGGCGCTACCTTTCCGATCGCAACGAGTTCCTTTGGTTTTCGCAGCGCGACAACTGGGGCAACCTCTATCTGTACGACGCCACCACGGGCAAGCTGAAGCACCGTGTGACCCATGGCGACTGGAACGTGTACGACATCCTGCAGCTCGACCAGAAGACCGGCGACATGCTACTGCTCGGCCTTGGCCGCGAGCCCGGTGAAGATCCGTACTATCGCAAGATCTACAGCACCAACCTGGACGGCAAGAACCTGAAGCTGCTCTCGCCCGAAGACGCCGATCACCAGGCGACAGTCTCCAAGGACGGCCGCTACATCGTCGATGTGTACTCCACGCCGCACTCCGCGCCGGTCGCCGTTCTGCGCGATCGCGAGGGCAAGGTGATTGAGGAACTGGCGCACGGTGACCTGTCACGCCTCGTGGCCGCGGGTTGGATCGCGCCGGAAACCTTTCACGTGACCGCGCACGACGGCAAGACGCAGGTGTATGGCCTGCTCTTCAAGCCTGCGCATCTCGATCCCTCGCAGAAGTACCCGGTCATCAACTACATCTATCCAGGGCCTCAGGGTGGATCGTTCGGTTCGCACTCATTTCTGCCGTCGCGTGGTGATTCCAACGCGCTTGCGCAGCTTGGCTTTGCCGTCGTGGAGATCGAGGGCATGGGCAATCCGCAGCGCTCCAAGTCGTTCCACGATACGTACCTGAACGACATCGGCATCAACGCCATCCCCGACCAGATCAGCGGCATGAAGGAACTGGCCACGCGCTATCCGTGGATCGACATGGAGCGAACCGGTATGTGGGGCCACTCCGGTGGCGGCAACGCCACGGCCGCGATGATGTTCCGCTACCCGGGTTTTATCAAGGTCGGCATCTCCGAAAGCGGTAATCATGAGAACCGCAACTACGAGGACGACTGGGACGAGAAGTGGGTCGGCCTCGTGCACAAGAACGCCGACGGCACCACGAACTACGATTCGCAGGCCAACGCGCAGTATGCCAAGAACCTGACGGGCAAGCTGATGCTGGCCCACGGCCTGATGGACGACAACGTGCCGGTCAGCAACACGTTGCTGGTCGTCGATGCGCTGGAGAAGGCGAACAAGGACTACGACCTGGTCATCTTCCCGCACGCGCACCATGGCTACGGCGACATGAGTCTCTACATGATGCGTCGCCGCTGGGACTACTTCGTCACCAACTTGATGAGAGCCACACCGCCGCACGAGTTCAAGATCTCCGCTCCTCCACCGCCGCCGGGCATGTAATTGCAACGCACAAGAAAAGGCCGGGCGTTTGCCCGGCCTTTTCTTGTTTTGCCACCAGTACTACTGAACGATGCTGCCGTCCGCGGCGGTCTTCGGATTCGACCGGCTTGACGTTCCGCTGGACTGCACCTGCCATCCGTTGTTCGTCAGCACCAGCGTGTCCTGTGCGTTGTTTGCGCTGGCCAGCTTCGCCTTCACGTCGGGGTACGCGGTCTGCACCACGGCCGCACGTGCCCAGTCGGCTACGTTGCCGATTGTGTAGGTGTAGTTCACCACCGTGCTCACGCCGGGCTGCGTTCCGGCAACGGGTGTGTGGCTCACCACGGTTTCGACCACGCGCTTGCCGTAGCAGAAGTTGCCGTAGCCCGGCTGGTTCGGATCAGCCTTCCACGTGCCACGGCCCTTGTCGCTCAGGTCGTAATTGTTTACCGACTTCGACAGCACTATGAGCTTTGTCTTTTCCGCGGTCGTGCGAGTCAGCAGCCCCTGGTCCACCAGCGCATCCCAAGGTGCGGTGTCGCTGCTGTTCTTGGTATCCGCCTGCACTGGGAACTTCTTTTCCGTAGCGAACAGGCACTCGGGGTGCGCATCGTAGAAGTCGTTGATGGCGGTCTTCAGGTTGCCGCTTTCATCTTTCTTCTTGTTGCACCCGGTCACGAGTACAGCGGTCAGCGCAACAGCAACCATCGTCTTTACAATCCGCATCGATCTCCCTCCGCAGGCGTGATAATCCCGCGTTCCAGGGAGTTAGATGCGAACCGTGGCGGTGAACGGCGTTACTTCAGCAGACCGGGCTGTGGCGCTGCCCCCGTGTGCACCCACCGCAGCAGTTCGTCGAAGGCGCGGCCTACCTCTTCGCCCGAGAACGTGCAGTGCCCTTCGCGGTCGACATACTGCTGCACCAGATTTTGCGAGTACCCCGCCTCCGCCACCTGCGCGTCGTACAGCGAGAGCGTTGTGGCGGGGATCAGCGGGTCGTAGATGGTGTGCAGCGCCAGCATCGGATGCGTGAGCCGCCCCGAAGGCGAGTAGTGCGACAGCAGGTAGGCGCGCGCCTTGAAGTCCGCAGAGTACCGCTTTACGCCATCGTTCAGGGCATAGTCCGTCTTGGAATCGTTGCTGGTGCCCGTGTACAGGTAGTTGCGATTGTCAAACGGATTGCCGCCGGATTTGCGCTGCATGTCGCCGACCACGTAGGTGTAGTAGCCCACAGCGCGCGCCACCTCCACGTCGGAGTGCAAGCCGGTCAGGTTGCGCATGGCGCTGGCACCGGCCGGGTTGGCGCGCATGGCGGTCAACACCTTTTGCCGAAGCGCTTCGGACTCCTCGAAGTTCACGGGCACCGGAACCAGCGGCGGCATGATGCCGGGAAAGTAGTAATCGAAGGCGGCGCGCCAGGCGAAGCGCCGGTTCAGGTGGACATAGCTGGGGCCTACTGCGCCGCACAGGTTCAGACCGCCGGCATAGGTGTTCCTGGAGTTCAGCTCCATGGTCACCATCACCAGCGCTCCACCCATGCTGCCGCCCGCGGCAAAGGTCTCGCGGGGCTGGCCGTACTTCTTCACGAAATACTTGCGCAGAATCTCCGTCTCCGGATACGCCACCTGCAGCGCCCATCCAGTCTGCGAGTATCCGCTCTGAATGACCGCGTAGCCGCGTCGCAGCATGGGTTCGGCCTGCAAACCAATCGATCCATCCAGGCGATAGCGGAACGGCCGCTCCGAGTAGCCGTGGTAGAAGACCACCAGCCCGTGATTCCAGTTGGCCGGAACGTCGATGCGGTACTCCGCGCCGGTCAGAACTCCCACTTCCGTGATGCCCGCCGGCGTTTGCAGAACCTCCGGCTCGCTGGAGGGCGTAGCCGTCGCCTGCGCACGCGAAAGCGCCGGCAGACACGCCGCCAGAACGACCGCCAGGGTTACGGCGTATCGCGGGGAGTCACGCTTCTGTAAGAAAAACATGCGTTTGGAGGGTTCCGGCAGAATACGCCGAGGATAAAACAAAACCGCATCTGCCGGGCAGATTGACTGCGTCACCCAGGGCAAATTCGGCCAGCGCCCACCGCTCCCGCCGCCCAGGAAGGAGCCTTCTACCAGTTTCCTGCATCCAACCCTCAAAGTTTTTCAGAGCAGAACGCACCGGCCTGACCTGCGCGCGTTTCCGCTTGCAGAGCTCTCGTCGTGTAGACCGCGAACCAGCCCGGTTCGCATAGAGATGTGCTGCCACCGGCGGCGCCCAGCAGGAGTGTGTTTTTGAAGCAAGCCCGGCAGAACAGCAGCGCCCGGAGAGTGGCGGCAGCCCCATCGCTTGTCCGTGTGTGCCTGCCGCTGCTCGCCGCCGGCCTCCTGGGCAATGCGGCGCGTGCGCAAACTCCGACCCAGCAGATTACCGGTCCCACGCGCCCCCAGCCGGTGCCGCTGTCGGGCCGAGCCGAACCCGCCAACCCCGTCACGGTACTGCAGCAGACCACACCCGCAGGCACGCCCGGCAGCGTGGACACGCTGAACACCACCGTGACCGTGCAGGGACCGTACGCCGGCAGCCGGCCAGACGGCACCCTCGCTCCCGACACGCTTCCGCTCACGCTGGATGCCGCCCTGAAAATGGGTCTCCGCAACAACCTGGGCCGGCTTTCGCAGGACGCCGGTGTGCAGCAGGCCGAGGGTCAGCGCCTGGCCGCTCGCAGCGCCCTCTTGCCCAACATCAACATCGGCGCGGCCGAAGTCTTCTCTAAGGAAAACCTGCGCACCGCCGGCCTGAAGACCAGCCTGGTTCCGCCGTCGGTTGTCTTCAACTACGACGACCTGCGCGGTCTACTGCAGCAGTCGGTGCTGGACCTGGTCAGCATCCACCAGTTCCACGGCGCGACCGAGCAGGTCAAGAGCACCGTAGCCAACGCTCGCAATGCGCGTGACCTGATCGTGCTGGCCGCGGGCGGGACGTATCTGCAACTGACCGCCACGCGCGCCCGGCTCGACGCCAGCAACGCCCAGGTGGAGTACGCAAAGTCCGTCTTCAATCGCGCCCGCGACCAGTACGACGCCGGCCTGGCCGCCAAGCTGGACGCCACGCGTGCCGAGGTTCAGCTCGAAACCGAGGAGCAGCGCAGCATCAGCCTCCAGGCGGACCTCGACACGCAGAGCCTGCGACTGGCCCGCATCATCGGTCTGCCCATCGGCCAGAAGTTCGTCGCCACCGACGTCTACGGCTTCCAGCCGCTCACCGGCTTCAACTTGGACACCGCACTCGAGCGCGCGATGACGCACCGGCAGGACCTGGTCGCCGCGGCCGCTAGCATGCGCGCGGCCGAGGCCGGCGTGAAAGCAGCCCGCTCCGAACGCCTGCCCAGCGTCGCCATCCGAGCCGACGCAGGCATAGCCGGCGTTGCGCCCACGCAAACATCGCTCGGCGTGTACACGGTGCAGGGCATCGTGACCATTCCGGTCTACAACGGCGGCCGCATCGCCGGCGATGAGAAGCAGGCCGACGCCGCCCGCACCCAGCGCCGCGCCGAGTACGAAGACGCCCGCGCTCAGGTCGATCAGGACGTGCGGCAGGCCTTCATTCAACTCAACGCGGCGGAATCGCAGGTAAAGCTGGCCGAGCGCAACCGGGTGCTCGCACACGAATCGCTGACGCAGTCAGTCGACCGCTTCGTGGCCGGCGTCACCGACACCGTTGAAGTCGTCCAGGCGGAACAGGCCGTGGTGCAGGCCGACGACGAACAGATCACCGCCCTCTACGAACACAACCTGGCCAAGCTCTCGCTCGCCCGCGCCATGGGCGCTGCGGAAGAGACGCTGCCGCAACTGCTTCGGAAATAGCCCATGCCCGACGATCGCAACAATTCGCCTGAGCACCTCTTGCCCTCGCCACCCGAGGAACACCTTCTGCCCGCGCACGCAACCGATCCGTCGGAGCCGCCGCAGGGCGCACCGGCCCAGGCCAGCGCTGACCCCGGCCTAGTCGTGCGCATGCTCTACGACGAACAGGCACGCCTGCGCGCGGAGCTGGATGAACTGAAGAAGAACGGTGGCGGCCAGCAGGGTGGTCAGGGAGGCGGAGGCAAAGACGGCGGCGACAAGGGTGGCGGCGGCGACAAAGGTGGTGGTGGCGAAGGCGGCGGGGACGATGACGCCGAAGAGCCGAAGAAGAAGCGCGTCGACATACAAGACCAGCGCCGCAAGCGCGCCCGCTACACCTTTCTCGGCGTACTCATCGCCATCCCGCTCCTGCTCATCACGGCATTTCTGCTGTGGTACCTGGCCGGGTATGAGAATACCGACGACGCCTTTGTCGACGGCCACACCGACCCGATCGCAACGCGCATCAACGGCACCGTCGCCAACGTTTACGTGGAAAACACCTACCGCGTAAAGAAGGGCCAACTGCTGCTGCAGCTGGACCCGCGCGATTACCAGGTGTCCAAAGAACAGGCCGACGCCGCGTACAACCAGGCACAGGCCGCCATCCGCGCGCAGCAGCCGCAGGTGCCCGTCACCAGCACGCAGCAGCGCGAGCAGGCCATCGAGTCTGACCTGAACGTCGTCCGCACCGAAGCGCAGGTCCGCCAAAACGAAGAGCAGTACCTTGCCAGTGTCGCCAACCTGCACGAGGCCGAGGCCAACCAGGCCAACGCCGAGCGCGAAGAGATTCGCTACCGCAAGCTGGTGGCCAAAGACGAGGTCAGCTACGAGCAGTACGATCAGCGCCTGACCCAGCGCGACGCGCAGGCCGCTCAGGTTGCAGCTCGCCGCCAGCAGGCCGAGGCCGCAAAGCGCACCGTGCAGCAAAGCGAAGCTCAACTCGGCCAGGCCCGCGCGCAGGCACGACGCGACCGTGAAAATCTGCCGCGCCAGGTCGAGATCCAGCAGCAAACCCTCCAGCAGCGCATTGCCCAGGCACAGAGCAATAAGGCGCAGGCGGACCAGGCCGAGCTGAACCTGGAGTACACGCGCATCTACGCTCCCGAAGACGGCATCATCGGCGACAAGCAGGTGCAGGTCGCCTCGCGCGTCACCGCCGGCCAGGAGATGTTCGCGCTTACCCAGACCAACGACATATGGGTCACGGCCAACTTCAAGGAGACGCAGATCCGCAAGATGCGCAAAGGACAGAGCGTTCGCATCGCCGTCGACGCGCTGGGTGAAACGTTCGACGGCTACATCGAAGACCTGCCCGGCGGCACCGGCGCCATCTACAGCCTCTTGCCACCTGAGAATGCGACTGGCAACTACGTCAAGGTCGTGCAGCGCCTGCCCGTCCGCATCCGCTTCAAGCCCGGCCAAAAAGACGCAGATCGCCTCGCGCCCGGCATGAGCGTGGAACCGAAAGTCCTCTTGCGCTAATGACTGGAGACCTCTAGTGCCGTCCACCGGAGCGCAGAAGCCCAAGGTGAACCCGTGGTTCATCGCCATTGCGGTGATGATCGCCACGTTCATGGAGGTGATGGACACCTCCATCGCCTCGGTGGCCGTGCCGTACATCGCGGGCTCCACCGCGTCCACCAACGACGAGGCGGAATGGGTGCTCACCGTCTACCTGGTCGCGAACGCCGTCTTCCTTCCTGCCTCGGGATGGCTCAGCGAGAAGTTCGGCCGCAAGAACTACCTCATCGCTTCGGTCGGCATCTTTACGCTGGCCTCGTTTCTATGCGGCATCGCTCCCACGCTGCCGTTCATCCTTGCGGCACGCGCCCTGCAGGGCATCGGCGGCGGTGCTCTGCAGCCACTCGCGCAGGCCATCCTGGTCGAGAGCTTTCCGCCGCAGAAGCAGGGGCAGGCGCTTGGCCTCTACGCCCTCGGCGTCGTCGTCGCGCCAGTCATCGGCCCTGCGCTGGGCGGCTACCTCACGGACGCCGTCTCCTGGCGATGGGCCTTTTACATCAACGTGCCCATTGGCTTGCTCGCCATGTTTCTGCAGAGCCGAACGCTCGAAGACCCGGACTACATCAAGCATGCCAAGCCCGGCAAACTGGACGGCCTGGGCCTTGGCTCGCTTGCGCTGTGGGTCGGCTGCCTCCAGTACATCCTCGACAAGGGCCAGGAAGACGACTGGTTCGGCGACATGAAGATCCGCGTCGCATTTGGCGTGATGATCGTCACGTTCATCCTGTTCCTTGTCCGCGAGTTCACGGCCGACAAGCCTCTGGTCAACCTCCGATCGCTGCGCAACCGCAACCTCGGCCTCAGTTGCCTGCTCATCTTTCTGCTGGGGCTGGTGCTGTACGCCATCACGACGGTGCTGCCGGTCTTCTACCAGACGCTGCTCGGCTACAGCGCCACCAAGTCAGGCCTGGTGGTCAGTCCGCGCGGCCTGGGCGCCATGGTGTCCGCCATCGTGGTCGGCGCCACTGTCTCTAAGCTGGATCCGCGCTGGTTTGTGGCGCTCGGTTTCGCCATCCTGGGCGGTTCTGGCATGTGGCTCAGCGGCTTCACGCTCGACATCTCGCCGTGGTCGCTCTTCTGGCCCATTGTCGTCTCAGGCGCGGCCATCTCCATGTGCTTCGTCCCGCTGGGCCAGCTCGCGCTGGGCACCCTGCCCAAGGACGAGGTGCAGAACGGCAGCGGCATCTTCAATTTCCTCCGCAACATCGGCGGCAGCGTCGGCATTAGCTGGATGAACACCATCGCGCAGCGTCATGCGCAGACCTATCGCTTCAGCCTCCTGCATTCGTTCACGCCGGCGAACCCGTACTTCCAACGCGCCTACAACAGCTACAGCCAGCGCATGAGCATGCACGCGGGGCCGCACCTGGCCATGCAGCGCGCCTACGACCTGATCAGCCGCGGCCTCGACGCGCAGTCCCAGATCGCGGCCTACGTCGACGATTTCCGATATCTCGCCTTTGTCGCCTTCTGCTGCGCTCCGCTGGCCTTCCTGCTCTCCCGACCCAAGCCAGGCGCCGCCCAGGCCGCCGGCTAGCGCAAGAGCCACGCGAAGGCCCGTGCGCGAGACCTGCCCGCGGCCCATGCGATGCTGGTAGGGATCCTTCCCGTGAGGTCTTCATGTCCGTTGTTTCCCGCCGTGCCCTTCTCGCTTCCGGCCTAGCAGGCGGCGCAGCGCTGGCTGCTCCGCGCTTCCTGCGCGCCTTGCCTGCCGCCACGGCGACCTCCAGCCGCATCTACATCGGCACCATCGGGACCGAGTCGGGCGTCGGCATTCACGTTGCGGACTGGAACGCCACCGACGGCACCATCGGTCCGCTGGAGCTTGCTGCCGAGCTCGCCAGCCCCACCTTTCTTGCGCTCTCCCGCCGCGGCGGATCGACCTTCCTCTACGCGGTCAGCGAGATCGACTCGCCCAACGCCCCCGTGACCGCGTTCGCCGTTGAACCAGGCTCACGCAAGCTCCGCAAGCTGAACCAGCTTGAGACCGGCGGCTCCGGCCCCACCCACCTTTCCGTCTCGCCCGACGGTCGCACGGTGGTTGTCGCCAACTACGGCGGCGGCAGTGTCACGTCGTTCCATGTGGCCGCCGACGGCTCGCTCGAGAAAGCCGTGTCGCACGAGCAGTACCACGGCAGCGGTCCCTACAAGGGCCGGCAGGAAGCGCCGCACACCCACTCCGCCCAGGTCACGCCCGACGGCCGTTCCGTGCTCGTGAACGACCTAGGCCTCGATCGCATCTTCGTCTACGAACTCGACCCCGCTACCTCCGTCATCCGTCCGGCACAGACGCCGTTCTGGTCGGCCAAGCCCGGCTCCGGTCCGCGCCACATCGCCTTCTCGCCCAAAGGCGATCTGATCTACAGCACCGACGAACTCACCTCCAACGTGGACGTCCTCCGCTGGAACGCGCACGCCCGCACGCTCACGCCGCTCGCGTCGTACTCCACGCTGCCACAGGGCTTCACGCCCAACACGGCCTTTGTCGGCGAGGTTGCTGTCTCGCGCGACGGCCGCAACGTCTACTGCGGCAACCGCGTCGCCGACCATACGATTGCTGTCTTCGCCACCGATGCAAAGAACCCCGCGTCGCTCAAACCTCTCGAGTTCGCCAGCAGCGGCGGCCGGAACTGCCGCCACATCACGCTCGACCCCACCGATCGCTGGATGGTCATCTCGCACCAGGAAAGCAAGGATCTGACCGTGCTCGCGCGCGACCGCGCCACCGGCAAACTTTCCGCACCGGTGCACCAGTACCCCGCGCCGCGCCCTATGTGCGTCGTCTTCGCCTAAAGGGCTGGGAGCGCTCACAGGACGACCTCACGGCCCGGCGGAACGGCCAAACCGTTCCGCCGGCGACAACGCCATACCACCTTCGTTCCGCAACATCCCTGTCTCTGCCGGCGTCCTACAGAGCATGACGTTTGCGCGCCCGTTCGCACGCTCCTGCTTCCGTTTGGCCCTCTGCCTTGCCGCTCTTTGCCTCGCTGCCCCGCTGGCGCACGCAGACGATCCCGCGCCCTTCAACCTGACCGGACCCAAGGTCAGCGTGCGCGTCACCCGCAACGGCAAAACCCTGCCCATCGGCCAGGTGCCCAACCTGCAAAGTGGTGACAAGCTCTGGATCCACGCGGACCTGCCCGCCGATCAGTCCAACCACCTCCTGCTCGTGGTCGCCTTTCTGCGCGGCACTACCAACGAACCGCCCGACAACTGGTTCACCAAGGTCGAAACCTGGGACAAGAAAGCGCGCGAAGGCACCTTTGTCACCGTGCCGGAAGGTGCGCAACAGGCCCTGCTCTTCCTTGCTCCTGAGACCGGCGGAGACTTCAATTCGCTGCGCTCCACCGTGAAGCAGAAGCCCGGCCAGTTCATCCGCGCGGATGCCGACCTTAACGAGGCGTCCTTTGAGCAGCAGCGCATCGAACGCTACCTGGCCGCCATGAAAACGGTGAACCCGGACGACGCGAAGGCCATTCAGGACCGCTCCACCAAGCTCGCCGCCGCGCTCGGCCTCAAGGTGAAGGACGACTGCTTCAAGCAGCCCGTGAACCAACAGGTGGGCTGCCTCACCCAGGCCAGCGCGCCGGTCATCCTGGGCGACACGCAGGGTCAGAACCTGGCGCAGGCACTCTCGAACAACGGCGCAGGCGACCTGGTGAATCAGGCTTCCTACACCCAGGCCGTCGGCGGCGGTGCCTATTCGGCCTACGTTGGCGCCATCGTCGATGTGGTGCGCCTCGTCGGCAACCTGCGCAGCAGCCCCGACTACCAGTACATTCCCGGCCTCACCTTTCCAGAGGGCGAGACCCTGAACCTGAAGCTGAACACGCCGCCGTCGTTCAACAAGCCGAAGACCGTAATCGTCGTCGGCCTGCCCGCTGTGCAGAAGAACATTCCGCCGCAGTTGCGCGCGCAAACGCCCAACCAGGTTGCATGCCTGCTGCAACCGAACATGGCCCTGCCCGTGACCGGCGCTCCGCTCTTGTTCTCCACCGGCTTTGCTAGCAATCTTTCTCTGCACCTGGACCGCAGCTCCGGCGCGACCGACATCCCGCTGAAGCCCGACGCCTTTCAAGGCGGTCTCGTCGCGCAAGCGAACGATCCAAAGCCGGTGACCACCGGCGACAAGATCATCAGCGGCACCGTCCATGGCAACTGGGGCTTCGACACTTTCCAGGGCCCCACGCTCAAGCTGCAGCAGACCGACAGCGGCACTTTCAAAGTCGTCGGCGATACCGAAGCCATTGCCGGCCAGGACAAGAAGCTCCAGCTCCAGGGCGATGCCGTGGGTTGCGTCGAACACATCGCGCTCGTCGGCCCCGGTGACCATAAGCAGGACGTCAGCTTCAAGGCCGCCGACGGCAACGACGACAAATCCAAAAACACGCTCGACGTGACCGTCCCGCTCAAGGAAGCCAAACCCGGCGATTACTCGCTGCTGGTCAAGCAGTTCGGCAAGGCCGACCCGGACAAGGTCCCGCTCGTCGCGTACAACGGCGCCATCAAGCTCGCCACCGTGCGCATCCATGCCGGCGACACGCAGGCCGTGCTCACCGGCGACGGCGTCGCCAACGTGGCTTCCGTCGTCATCGACAAGGTCGAGTTCACCCCGACCGGCAACGGCGACGATCCCAGCACCCTTCACCTCGCCGCCAAATCGGGCGTCTCGCCCAAGGACGGCGAAGAGGCGACCGCAAAGCTGAAAGACGGCCGCACGCTGCCCGTCAAAGTCGACGCACAAGCCGCCCGCCCCACACTCAAGCTGCTCAGCATGAAGTCCGAAGCCGCGTCGCAGCAGGGGGCCCTCCCCATCACGCTCACCGGCAAGGACGAGATTCCGCTGCAGGGCAAGCTCACCTTTGTCCTGCAAACTGAAAAGCCTTTCGATCGTTCGCAAAAGGTGGAGGTCGCGACCGCCTCCGGCGGTGCCCACACCGATCTCTCGCTTGGCGGGAACTCCGGCGGCAGCTCCGGTCATGACAGCTCGCTCATGCTGCAGGACGAGCACACCGCCATCGCCACGCTCAACCCGCAGGAGGCCTTCGGCGACTCCGCCTTTGGCAAGCTGCAGATGCGACCCATCGCGGCCGACGGCACGCCCGGTGACTGGTCTCCGCTGGGGACGCTAGTGCGCGTGCCACAAATCACCGGCATTCAGTGCTCGCCCATCGCTCACACCAACGGCATGCCCGTTCCGCAGCAGTATGCCAGCGACGCTCCGGCTCCAACCGGCACGTCGACGCTATACCGCTGCACGGTGCAGGGAAGCAGGCTCTTCCTCGTGCAATCCTTCAGCGGAACGCAGGACTTCCAGCAACCGGCCGAAGTCCCCACGGGCTTCTCGGACCCAAGCTTCACCGTTCCCAGACCGGCCGACGGCAGCACGCTTTACCTGAAGCTCCGCGACGATCCCGGCAGCGTCGCCGCCGTCAAGCTGCCTACACCGCTGCCGCAGCCCGCGTCCGCACCCGCTCCCAACTCCGGTTCGGCCGCGTCATCAGTCCCGCAAGTGCCTCAGGCACCGCAAGGTCCAGCAGCACCAGCAGCCCCTCAAGCGCCAACAGCGCCTCAGGCACCCGCAGCATCGCAAGCGCCTTCTGCGGAGGGGGCCACGCCCGCTGCTCCATCCGGACCAAAGCCGTCGGAGGGAGCAGCGGCAGCACCCCCAGCGTCGAGTTCTTCCGCGCCGCCTTCGGAAAGCTCACAAAGCACACCGCATCCCTGATCGGCGTCATCTCGCTCCGGTGAGTCTCTTGAACGGAGTGGCGACCGCGCTCCTATTCGTTTCGCCGGCTTCCCAGCATTCGCAGCGTCGCCTCGTCGCGCCGGCCACCGAACCACGTCTGCAGCGCCTGCGCGAACACAATGCCGTCCGTGCCTTCCGCCTCCGCAAACAGCGTCATGCTCGAGTGAAACTTCAGGTCGTCCGGGTACCCGAACACCTCGTCCAGCGATCTGCCTTTGATCCGGTTGACCGCGGCCGTAATCTCGCGCAGCCGCCCTCCCAGCACAGGATGCTGCAGGTACGCCGCTGCTTCGTCGCGGCCGGCAATCGCATACCGCTGCGCCATGCTGCTCGATCCCAGCCCGCGCACCTGCGGGAAGATGAACCACATCCAGTGGCTCCGCTTCGCACCGGCCTCCATCTCGCGCAAAGCCTGCTCATACGCCCCGCGCTGCGCCTCCACAAATCGCTCCAGGTCGAACCCAATCGCCACGCCACCACCTCGCAGTGACGTTGGATGCCTGCACCGCTCAGGTTCCGCTGGAGTGACGTACCACCATCTCGGCCTATACCGAAGTGCGCGCGTTGCCTGCTTGTCTGGAACGCGATACTCCTGGCCTGCGGGGCTCGTGCTTAGACCCGCAGCACAGCTGCTAGCTCCGCAAACGCCACCTTGCGCTGCTCTCCCGTGGCAAACGTCTTCACCGTCGCTACGTGCTGCGTCACCTCGTCCTCACCCACGATCACGATGGCGCGCGCCACACGTTCGGCCGCCTCAAACGACTTCTTCAGTCGAAACGTTCCATCGCCCACCTCGGCGCTCAACCCTGCCGCGCGCAACTGCTGCGCCAGCCGCAGCGCCGCCGCGTTCTGGCCCGCACTCAAGGGAGCCACGTAGGCGTCCAGCTTCGACGCGGCCACCATCTCGCCAGGACTGGAAGCGCGCGCCTCGGCCAGAGCCTGCAGCGTGAGAATCAGGCGATCTTCGCCGATCGCAAAGCCGATACCGGGCGCGCGCGGGCCGCCCAGCATCTCGCTCAGGCCGTCATACCGGCCGCCGCCCAGCAGGGCGTTCTGCGTTCCCAAGCCCAGGTCTACCGTGAACTCGAACGTGGTGCGCGTGTAATAGTCCAGCCCCCGTACCAGCCGCGGATTCACCGTGTACGGCACGCCGCACGCGTCCAGCGCCTCGCGGACGGCGGCAAAGTGCGCTGTCGACTCTGCATCCAGGAAGTCCGCAATCTTGGGCAGTGCGTTGATGATGTCCTGGTCCTGCTCGTCTTTCGAGTCCAGAACGCGCAGCGGATTCGTCTCCGCGCGCCTCTGGTTGTCGGGGCACATCTGGTTCTTCACCGGCTGCAGCGCCTCGCGCAGTGCGGTCAGATAGCGCGGCCGGTCCGTGCTCGATCCCACGCTGTTCAACTGCAGCCGCCAGCCGCGAAAATCGTTTTCAGCAGAAGCCCTCGGAATGTCCAGCGCGTCCAGCAGCGCCGCCAACATTTCCAGCACCTCGGCATCGCGCAGCGGCGATTCCGAACCCGCCGTAGCCGGCCCGATTACCTCTGCGCCGATCTGGAAGAACTGCCGGTAGCGGCCCTTCTGCGGACGCTCCCGCCGGAACTGTGGACCGATGTAGTACAGCTTCTGCAACTGACCCGTATCGCCGAGCTTGTGCTCGATATAGGCGCGCACAACGCCGGCCGTGTTCTCAGGCCGCAACGTCAGGCTTTGCGCCTTTTCACTGGCGGCGCGGGCGCGGTCCTCCCACGTGTACATCTCCTTGGAAACGATGTCCGTTTCTTCACCAACACCGCGCGCAAACAGCTCGGTGGCCTCCAGCACGGGCGTGCGGATCTCACCGAATCCGTAACGCCGGAACACGTCACGGGCGACGGTCTCCACGCGGTTCCACAGTGCTGTTTCGGGCGGCAGAAGGTCGCGCGTTCCGCGAACCGCTTTGATGGTGGGCATAGCTTCCAGTGTAGCCAACCGGGCACCACGGCCGCGGCAGGGCAACGTTTGTCCCGCAGCACGCGGATCCTGAGCCCTGCGCGGGCTTGACAACGTTAGTGCAGTCCTCGTACTTTTTCGCGGTCTCAGAAAGACAAAAACGTTTCGCCGCGAAACTCGCCGCACGTCTGGCGGACTTCGCACCTTCAGGAGCTAGAGGCCATGTCTACCAAGTCTTACCGCCGGGCACACCGCACGTTGCTGGCCTATGTCTGCGTTTCCGCCGCCCCGGCGGCCGTACTCGCGGCCGCCACCGCGTTTGGCGCCGCGGCTCTGCTCGCACCCGCACCTCTGCGCGCCCAGGCAGCCGGTACCGCCAGTGTTCAGGGAACGGTAAAGGACGCTACCGGCGCCGCCGTCCCCAACGCCGAAGTCGTCTATACCAACACTGAAACCGGCGCGCAGCGCACCGTCAAGAGTGGTGGCTCGGGCGATTACTCCATTCCCAACGTTCCCGTGGGCAATTACACCATCAAGGTTTCCGCGCCCGGCTTCACCGGTTTCCAGCAGCGCGGCGTGCTTGAAGTCGGCAACGCTGCGACCGTGGACGCCACACTTAGCGTCGGTTCCGAGTCGCAGGTCGTCGAGGTGCAGGCCGGCGTTGCCGCTCTCGAAACCGAGACCGTGAACTACAAGCAGGTGGTCGATCAGACCCGCATCAACGAGCTTCCGCTGAATGGCCGCCAGGCCACGCAGCTTGCTCTCATTACCGGCGGTGCCGTTACCCCGCCCGCCAACGACATCCAGACCTCGAAGAACTACGCCAACTCCACCGTCATCTCTATCGCAGGCGGACAGGGCAACTACAACAACTACGTTCTGGACGGCGGCTACCACACCGATAACTTCACGAACACCAACCTGCCGTTCCCGTTCCCCGACGCGCTGCGTGAGTTTTCGGTCGAATCCAACTCGCTGCCCGCCCGCAACGGCGTTCACCCTGGCGCTCTGATCAACGCCGTCACCGTCTCCGGCACCAACGACTGGCACGGCTCGGCGTTTGAGTTCCTGCGCAACAACATCATCAATGCGACCAATTTCTTCTCGGTCAACACGGCCACTGGCGCGCCCATCCGGGACACGCTCAAGCGCAGCCAGTTTGGCGGCACCTTTGGCGGCCACGTCATCAAGGACAAGCTGTTCTTCTTCGGTGGTTACCAGGGTACTCGCAACCGGCAGGTGTCGAACGCCACCACCTACTGCTTGCCCACGCCAGCCGAGTTATCCGGCGACTTCAGCCAGATGGGAGGATCGTGTGGCAAGAATGCTGCAGACGGCTCCAACCTGGTGAACCCGGCCACCGGCGCCCGCATCAACACCACCCCGGGCACCGCTGGCTATCGCCGCGTCGATCCGACCACGTATTCGCAGCAGTCTCTCAACGTAATCAAGATGCTTCCGCTGGCGCAGGAGGATCCATTCGGTCTGGTCAGCGTGGCTCTGCCCGCGAACAACCAGGAAGACCAGTACATCGGCCGCGTCGACTGGAACATCTCGCAGCGCCACACCTTCTTCACGCGCTACTTCATCGCCAACTACAAACAGCCAAACTACTACTCGCCCACCAACCTATTGCTGACCACCACTGCCGGCAACGATGAGCGCGTGCAGACTGCCACCATCGGAGACATCTTCAACATCTCCCCCAACGTGGTGAACACCGCGCACGCCACCTGGGCACGTCGCCGTGACAACCGTGGGCCGACATCCGGCGGCATCAACGCGACCAATGTCGGCGTCAACCTCTACGTCTACGTTCCGGCCGACTTCCGCATGAGCGTCACCAACGGCCCGTCCGCGGGTTGCGGCACCTGCTCGCCCGGCTTCTTCAACTCCAATTCCGAAGACTTTTCGGACGACGTGGACTACCAGCACGGCAAGCACTCCTTTGCCTTCGGCGCCGAGTACATCCGCGCGGCTGACAACACCAACGCCGGCTACTTGCAGAATGGTCAGTACACCTTCAACGGCCAACTCTCCGGCGTCAACAATCGGAACGTCGGCGAAGGCATGATCGACTTCCTTACCGGGCGGATGCAGAGCTTCGGCCAGAGCCGTTCGCAGCAGACCGCCTTCCGGCAGAACATCATCTCCGGCTACGGGCAGGACACCTGGCACGTGCAGGACAAGTTGACCCTGACCTACGGTCTGCGCTACGAGCCCATGCTCTTCGCCGCCGACCGCTACGGCCGGGGCAGCACCTTCGACTACAACGCATTCGTCAGCAACACCCACTCCGCGCGCTTCCCCAACGCTCCGGCGGGCACTCTGTTCCCCGGCGACACGGGCATCAGCAAGGCTATGGTGAACAACCGGCTGAATAACTTCTCGCCGCGTGTTGGCTTGGCGTACCAGGCGCATCCCACCACGGTCGTCCGCGTCGGCGGCGCCATCATGTATGACACGCCGCCGCTGTACCTGAGCCAGCGCCAAACCACCAATCCGCCCTACACGAACGAAATCGATCTGACGGGCAACATCCCGTTCAGCAATCCGTGGTCCGTGTATCAGAACGGCACCGATCCGTTCCCCGGCATCTTCCCGCCGAACGCCACGGCTACCTTCCCGACCACCGGGCAGTACGTGGTCATGAAGCCCGACGCGCGCACGCCGGTGATTTACCAGTGGACCGCGTCGTTGCAGCAGGAGTTCGGCCGCGGCTGGAACTTCTCTGCCAACTATCTCGGCAACCGCAACATTCACCAGTACATGGGCACCTACCCGTACCACGCCACGTATATCCCCGGCGTGTCGACGGGCGTCGCCGGATCCTGCGGTCCGCTGTCCGGCAGCAACCTGCCTGCCGCTGGCTCGCCCTGCTCGAACACCGGCAGCGGCAACACCAACGCACGCACGGCTCTGTCGCGCATCAATCCGTCGCAGGGGCTGCTCTACAGCCCCACGTTCACCATCATCGACGACCACGGAATCTCGAACTACAACGGCGGCATCTTCACCATCCAGCACCGCTCCGGTAACTTCAACTTCCTTGGCAACTACACCTGGTCCAAGTGCATGGACCTGGTCGACAACCAGGGCGATATCGCCAGTTCGACCCTGCAGAACAGCTCCAATCCGCGCGCAGACTATGGCGTTTGCGGCTACGACGTTCGCCACATCGCCAACATCACCTTTATTACCGAGAGCAAGTTCTCCAGCCTGCACGGCTTTGCCGCCGGTCTGGCGAACGGCTGGCAGATCGCTCCGCTCGTCCGCATGACCAGCGGCACACCCATCAACGTCACCTACGGCTCTGACATCTCGCTGACCGGTCAGGCCAACGACCGTCCGAACCTGGTCCCGGGCGTCCCCCTGCTGACCGGCACCAAGGTGACCAGTCGCGCCACGACCACCGGCAACCGCTTCTACTTCAACCGGGCTGCCTTTGCCGCTCCGGCGACCGGCACCTACGGCAATCTGCCCAGGAACTTCCTGCGCACGCCTAACTTCTACGACGTCGACCTTTCGGTTAGCCGCAACTTCAACGTGTATGAGCGCCTCCGCCTTCAGATCCGCCTGGAAAGCTTCAACGTGCTCAATCACCCAAACCTGAACGCCTTTACCTCGGCCACGCCAAGCTCCTCCACATTCGGCTACGCAACCGGTGCTGCCGACCCGCGTATCTTCCAACTCGCCGGCCGCTTCACCTTCTAACCGCACTCAATGCTGCAGACCCCATGCCCTCGCGTATCACGCGAGGGCATGGGGCCCGCAGTACCCCGAGCTGTCTCATCTGTCTCACTGAACAACGGAGCCTCGCGCCATGAGCGACACTACCCGCCGCACCTTTTTGAAGAACGCCGGCCTCGCCACGGCCGCCGCCACCGCCTGGAATGCACGCAGCTACGCCGGCATCGTCGGCGCCAACGATCGCGTGCGCACCGGCATCGTCGGCTGCGGCGACCGCATGAAGCAGGCCCTCATTCCCGCGTTTCTGCAGCACTCGAAGCAGATGAACTTCGAGTTCGTCTGCATCTCCGATCTTTGGAACAAGCGCCGCGACGACGGCATCGCCTACGTCGAGAAAAAGGGTGGCGGTAAGGTTGAAGCCGTCCGCAACAACGACGAGCTCTACGCGCGCAAAGACATCGACGCCGTGCTCATCGCCACCGCCGACTTTCAGCACGCCTACCACGGCACAGAGGCCGTCAAGGCCGGACGCGACGCCTACGTGGAAAAGCCCACGGCACACACCATGGCCGATGCCCGCATGATCCGCGACGCCGTGCACAACTCTAAACAGATCGTGCAGGTCGGCACGCAGCGCCGCTCCACGCCCTCGTACCAGCGCGCCTACGAATACATCAAGTCCGGCGAGTTCGGCGACATCGTCAACGTCGAAATGACGTGGAACGTGAACCAGCCTGGGCGCTGGCGTCGCCCCGATGTCGTGCCACTTCTCAAGGAGGAGGACACCGACTGGAAGCGCTACCTGATCCACGAGCCGTTTGAGCCGTTCGACGCTCGCAAGTACCTCGAGTTTCGCCTCTTCTGGCCCTACTCGTCCGGCATCCCCGACCAGTGGCTCGTGCACCAGATCGACACTGTGCACTGGTTCACCGGCTACCCGCATCCGCGCTCGGTCGTGGCCAACGGCGGCATCTACGCCTGGCACGACGGCCGCCGCAACTGGGACACCCTCACCGCCGTCTTCGACTACGGCCCGCTGGACGATCCGAACAAGGGCTTCCAGGTCATCTACTCCTCGCGCCAGACCAACTCGGCCGGCGGCGTTAAGGAGATCTACCGTTCCGTCGGTGGATCGCTCGACATGGACAAGCAGCTTGTCTCCTCCGACGGTGGCCTCACCGCGCGCGCCGCGGGCGAGATGCACATGCAGCCGCGCCTGCTCAAGGACTTCCAGCTCGGCGAAGCGGAGAAGGTCTCCAACGACGCCAACACCGGCGCCGACCCGCAGACCAGCGCAAACATGCGCAACTGGATGGAGTGCGTTCGCAACCGCAAGACGCCCAACGCCTCGGTCGACGCAGGCTACTCCCACTCCGTCGCGCTCTGCATGTGCATCGCCGCCATGCAGACCGGCGCCAAGGTCACCTTCGACGACAAGACGCAGCAGGTCGTCGCCGGAGGCAAGCATGTCGCATAGCTCAAGGCGGCAAGACACTTCCGTGCCCCATGCTTCGCGCTCTTTCCGCGTGAAGCATGGGATGCTGCTCGCCTCCTCACTTCTACTTGCCGCCACTATGCAAGCCCAGATCCAGGTCACCGTTCACGAAGCCGATCGCCGCATCGACGTCACCGCCGACGGCAAGCCCTTCACCAGCTACATTTGGCCCACATCGCTTGAGAAGCCGGTGCTCTATCCCTTGATCGCTCCCGACGGCACTACCGTCACGCGCGGCTTTCCTCTGGAGCCTCGCCCCGGCGAGCGCGTCGATCACCCGCACCACGCTGGCCTCTGGTTCAACTACGGCAACGTGAATGGCTTCGACTTCTGGAACAACTCCGGTGCCATCCCCGCTGCGCAGAAGCCGAAGATGGGCACCGTCCACCAGGGCCGCATCGTCTCGACTAAATCCGGCAAACAGGGCGAGATCGTCACCGAAACCACCTGGACCGACGGCACCGGTACCGACCAGCTGAAGGAACGCACCACCTACATCTTCCGCGCGGAAGGAAACACCCGCACCATCGACCGCATCAGCACCCTCACCGCGCTCCGGCCCGTCACCTTCCACGACGACAAGGAAGGCCTGCTCGGCATCCGCGTCGCCCACTTCCTCGAATCACCTACGGAAAAGGGCGGCACGTACAACGACGCCCAAGGCCGCCCGACCAAGGTCGATGCCGGCGACACCAGTGGCCAGACCGGCATCTATCGCACCTCCGAGGGCATCACCGGCGATAAGGTCTGGTCCACCCGCGGCGCCTGGTGTGAACTCACCGGCACCAGCCCCGAAGGCAAGACCGAGACCATCGCCATCCTCGACAACCCGGCTAACCCGGGCTTTCCGACCTACTGGCACGCCCGAGGCTACGGCCTGTTCGCTGCCAACCCGCTCGGCGACCACATCTTCGACCCCAAAGCGCCCGAGCACAACTTCACCGTTCCACAGGGCGGCACCGCGACCTTCCGCTACCGCATCCTGCTTACCTCCGGCGCGCCCACGCCCGATCAACTCAACACCGCCGAAGCGAGCTTCGCCAAAGTCAAATAGTTGTCGAAACATCGAAGCGTGAGGTGGAGCACCCTGCTCCATCTCACGCTTTTACGCCGGCATCACGCGTCGGTCCGCCCGGCTACATTGCCCCGCTCCATCTCCAGCAGCCGCCTTTTCCGTTCCACGCCCCACCGATAGCCGCTCACCTCGCCCGTCCCACGCACCACGCGATGGCAGGGAATCGCCAACGCGACCACGTTGGAAGCGCAGGCCCGGGCCACTGCGCGCGCTGCCGTCGGACGCCCAAGCGCCTCCGCCACCTCGCGGTAGCTCTGCGTCGTTCCCGCCGGCATGCGTTGCAGGTACTCCCAGACCATTCGTTGGAACGCCGTGGCCCGCACGTGGACAGGCAGCCGCAGGTCGGGCGCCCGGCCTTCCAGATAGCCGTTCAGCGCAGCGATCCATCCCGCAAAACCCGCAGACGAGCGCGGCTCCATCGCCGCAATCACCGCTCGCGGATACTGCTCCCGCAGCCGCTCCACCAGCTCCGCCTCGCTCTCGCCAAACTGCAGAAAACACAGGCCGCGGTCCGTCGCGCCCACCAGCGCCAGCCCCATCGCTGTCTCAAAGGCCGCGTACGTCACCGCAACGCCAGCGCCACCTTCGCGAAACTCCATCGGCGTCATCCCCATCTGCGTCTCCGCGCGCTCATACACCCGGCTAATCGATCCGTACCCTGCATCGAAAATTGCATCCGTCACGTTGCTCTCTCCGCCTTGTAGCGACCGCTTGAACCGCTCCATGCGCAAACCGTCCACGTACTGCTTCGGGCTCACTCCGACCACTGCCCGGAACGTGCGCTGCAGGTGTGCCGGGCTCAACTGCGCCCGCGCCGCCAGGTCCGCCAGCTGCAGCGCGTCCTCCGGGTGCGATTGCAAGCGCGCTTCCATGTACCGGCACAGCCGCCGGATCGTTCCCTCCACGGCCCGCGCATCGCGCCCGTCCGGCAGGCAGCGCTTGCAGGCGCGCAGTCCGTCCGCTGCTGCGGCAGCAGTCGAATCATAGAACCGCACATTCTCGCGCTTCGGCAGCCGCGACGAACACCCCGGCCGGCAGTACACGCCGGTCGACAGCACGCCATAAACAAACGCGCTTTCCCTCGACCGGTCGCGCGCCACCACCGCCGCCCACCGCTCTTCCTCTTCCGATCGCATCTCGCGCGCACTCATGCTGACGCTCCTTCCGTTCCCAACGGAGCGGCGCTTGTCTTGGCCGTTGCTGCCACCAGCGACCGCGCTGACTGCATAAAGCCCGACTCGGCCAATGTGGACGGCTGCACCTCTGCTCCTACTTCAAAGAACCGGCAGAAGCTCATCAGCAGCGGTCGCCATCGCACCGGGTCAATGTGCCGGTCACTCCCGGCTTCCAGCAGACTCTCATCCACATGCAGCTTCTGAATGTGTACTTCAAACGCACACGCCGACACGTTCTTTCCGAAGGCGTGGCGCTCGTGGATCACGCCCTCCATCTGGACCGGGCATTCCACAACGCGCGGCGATGCCACGGTCACCGACGGCACCGCCGTCAGGCCCGCTCGCGCGAACTTGTCCGCTTCGTAGCGATATCCCCACGCCAGCTTCTTGTCTGGCACTGGATTTTTGCCCGTAGTCATCGCCAGCCGGTCCACCGCGCCGGCCATCGTCGAACTCGGCAGGTTCACAACGCACTCGCGCGTGCGCATCAGGTTCTGCGCCGTCTGGCTCATCTGCCCCAGGCCAAGCATGCAGCTCCACCCCAGCCACCAGACCGACGACATCGGAGCCAGGTTGGCCGAGCCATCCTCGTTCACCGTGCTGATCAGCGCTACCGGAGTTCCAAAGTAGAGAATCGTTGGATCGATCGTCTTGTGCATGACCCAACCTTAGGCAGGCCCACAGAACTGCACCATCCGGAACGTGCGATGTAATTGAAACAGGTTTCGCGATCCCTGGGACTCACCTCGGCAGGATCGAAGAATCGGCAGCAGAATCAATCCGGGCGACACGGCAGTGCCGAGCGCCTAAGCCGCCTCAGCCGCCGCGCACACGGTCGCCGCGCGCGTCGTTGCCCGCACAATCAGCTCCGGTTCTACCACCACCTCGACCTCATCGGTCTGCTTCTCGCCCGGCTGGCTCAGCTTCTCCAGCACCGCGTTGGCGGCCAGCACACCCATGCGGTGCAGCGGCTGCCGCACCGTGGTCAGTGACGGCCGGTGCACTCGCGCAAACGCAACGTCGTCAAAGCCCATCACGGAAACGTCTTCCGGAACGTCCAGGCCTGCATCGCGCATCGCGTCGATGGCGCCGATCGCAGCAACATCGTTGAAGGCGAACACCGCCGAGAACTCCCGGCTCTGGTGCATCAGCTTCTTCATCGCGCGATATCCCGGCTCGTTGGTCTGCTGCTCGTCGTCCAGTTGCACCACGCGCTCCTCGGGCAGGGTCATGCCCAGCATGGCGGCGGCGCGCTCAATCGACTGCCAGCGCCGCTCGGTGTCCGAACTCTTCTTGTACCCCTTGATCACCGCCAGGTTGCGATGCCCCAGGCTATACAGGTGGCGCAGCGCCAGTTCGGCCGCGCGATCGTGGTCCAGCACAATGTTGGTCACACCGGGGTGCGAATCCGGGCACGACACCGTGACCGTCGGGGTGGTGCCATACACGTGCAGGTTCGTTCCCACCAGGATCACCGCATCCACTGCGCGCTCGGCAAAGATGCGTTCTGACTTCGCCAGCACCTCTTCGCGATAGTGGTGCGTGATCATCACCAGCGTGTACCCGGCGGCCGACAGCGTCTCTTCGATGCCCGCCAGCACGTGGGCCGAGTAGCCCTCTGAGATGTCGGGAATCAGCACGCCAACGCTGGTCGACTGGCCCCGCCGCAGCGAGCGCGCCAGCAGGTTTGGCCGGTAGTTCAACTCGCGGGCCGCGGCAAAGATGCGTTCCTGCGTTGCCGGCGGAATCGAACGCGCAGCCGGCGATCCGCTCAGCACGCGCGAGATCGCGGCCATCGACAGGCCCAGGTGCGCTGACAGTGTGCGCAGCGACACCGCTCCGCCATTTCCTTTGTTGGGACTTCCAGTTGAGTGTGGCGGCACGGTCATAGGGTCCAAACTCTGTTGATTACAACAGAAAGCCGCCGCATTTCTTGAACAATTTTTCCGAAAACCTGCGGCGCAACCGTTTGCGCCCGATCTGCACCGGGCGTGAAGCCGGCCTAGCGGCCTTCGCGTGTCACCCGGCGGATCAGGATCGACCCCAGGTACAGCCCCGCCCCAAACAGCATCAGCACGCCCACCGGCAGACCCACGAACTTATACGCAATGCTGTAGTCCAGCATCCGGTGCCGCGCAATGCTCAGCACCGACACGCCCAGGATTCCGAAGAACGTCGCCGCAAAGAAGCTTGCCGCTCCGATCGCCAGCGTGGCCAACACCGTCTGAAACGCACTCAGATCGCCCACAGGTGCCCCAAACAGGCGAGGTCCCGTGTAGTTCGTGTATCCCGGAGCAAAGGTGCGGTCAGGCTGTGCCATGGCTGCATTTAGAATACGCCTTGGTGGCCAACGTCCTCGAATCAGAGCTGCTTTCCGCCGAAGCCGCAGGAAGCCAGATGCGGCCTCGCACCGCGAGCAATGGCCTTCGCTATGCCTTTCTGGGGGACGGCGTAGGTTCAGGTAAGCCCGCCGCGACTCACGTCTCCGAAGAAGCTCTGCTCCGACTCGTGAATGCTGTTCCGGCCAGCCTGGCGGCCGCGCTCACCCGAACCACCTACGTATTTGTCCCGCTGGCTCTTTCGGGGGCTCGCCTCCGCGGCAACGACGCCGCAGACGCCGCCTTCCAAAGCAACGACCCCACCCTGGTCGCACTTCACGCCACGCCCGAACTCGTGGAACGCGCCATCTGCCATCGCAATGCGGAGATCCGCGGCGAAGACCTCGTCTTCCTTTCCGCGCTTCTGCACAACGACAGCTTTGCGCTCGCCTTTGAGTTCTTCATCAACATCGCGCACGACCTGGTCGATATCGCCAGCATGCCCGCCTCTTTCGGCGACTTGCTCGCCGAACAGACCGCCGCCGGCGTCCGCGGGGAAACCTCCATCGACGCCTGGGAGCACCGAGTCGCCGCCTTCGGCCCACAGCCCGACACCGCGGACACTCCCTCGCGTACCCGGCCGGCACCCCGGCCCTCGGCTCCGCCGCCAACACCCGCAGCAGCGGAACAGGCGCGCCGCGATTACCGCAACGCCGCCTTTGCCGACGCGGTCGCGATATATCTGCTCAGCATCTTTCTCGACTTCGACTACGCCGATCTCCGCGAGCGCGAGTACCCCCTGCTTGCGCCGCCGGCTCTCGCCGCCCGTCTTTGCGCCGTGCACGCTCTGTATCCGCCCAACCCGGGATACCAGTTCCAGATCCTGTACCGCCGCCGCGCATAGCTCGGCCACGTCCGCTCCGCCTTCGAACTCATCATGATCGCTCACCTCCGCGGCACCTTACTTTCCAAGACGCCGAACCGCTCTGTGGTCGAATGCGGCGGCGTCGGCTATGCCGTCACCACCTCCGTGCAGTGCTACACCGCGCTCCCGGAGCAGGGGAGCCCCGTCGCTCTTCACATCCACACGGAAGTGCGCGAAGACTCGATCGCCCTGTTCGGCTTTCTCGACCCCTCGGAGCAGCTTCTCTTTGAGAAGCTCATCACCATCTCCGGCGTCGGCCCCAAGCTCGCGATCACACTGCTCTCCGGCATCCGCGCCGACGCCTTGGCCGCGGCCATCCGCTCCAGCAGTCACGCCGAACTCGTTCGCATTCCGGGCATTGGCAAGAAGACCGCGGAACGTATCGTGCTGGAGTTGAAAGACAAGCTCGACGGCTTCGCGACGCCGGCACCTACCCAAGCCGCCGCGCCCGCACTCACTCCCGCGGCCGACGACGTGCTTTCCGCGCTGGTCAATCTCGGCTACAGCCGCCCTGCCGCGCAAAAGGCCGTGGAGTCCGCCCTCAACTCCCCCGAGGCGACCAGCCTCACCCTCCACAACGATTTCGAGCAGCTCTTCCGCCTCAGCATGCGCCTGCTCCGCTAGAGCACCTCACCACCGCGCAGGGTCGCGCCGAATGCCGCCCGGCGGCCTTTCCTGCGCGCCGAAAAATTCAGGTCCGAAGTTGGAAGAGGAAGCTGCGCGCCTTTAGTTGGGGTGCCGTGCCTAAGCTGCCGGAGCCGCAACGGTAAGGCCTCGCAGAAGCCGCCGTCCGCCGTTCGGCCCTACCCAAAAACCGCGTCGCTACGAGCATCCTCACCAAAAAGTTTCAGCCGCAACATCGCAAGAAAAAACGTTT